>CAVPXX010000007.1:0-567440 GCA_963709855.1 uncultured Alphaproteobacteria bacterium
TCGCATCAGCCGCGGCGTTGCGCAGACGGCGCCAACCCCGGCTTCCGGGCCCAGCCGGCACTAAAGACGATTGGCGTGCCCTCTTCGGCCAAGCCGGAGATCGTTCCGTCGCTGATTGTCATGAACTCGCGCGGCGCAACGCTGCAGGGCGACAAGCTCACGCTCACCGGAGTGTCACCCAACTCCATTGTGTTCGCCGATCGCCCGGTGCGCGCAGCCGGGCATGCGCTTACCACAGACTTGCTCGATGAATGGAAATCCGGCGACAGCTTTGGCAAGGATCCGCCGAATGCAACGGTGTCGGCGCTCAGCAAGGATGCCTCGACGAACCGCGATGCGGTGGTTGTTCTGAAGTCGCCCAAGCTCGACGGCGACAGGCTGACTTTTGACGTGCAAGTACTCGAAGGGAACCTGAATGGAGCAGACGGCCCTGCCGCCGTGTTCATTGACATCATCGGCAGGCCGTTCACGCCACTGTCATTCGCCGGTGTCGCGCGCCGCACGGCATTTCGCGGCGCCATGTATGCGGGCGCGGCTGCGGCTGGAGCTGCGGCCGCAGCGCGCGCGTATTATCACCCTTATGGCTACTATCCCCGCCCCGCCCGGCCTGCGGCTACTACCCCTATCCGCCTTGTTACTGAAGCGAAGCACGACAACTCGTTGGAGTTTCGGTCATGAAAACCAGTCACCTCCTTATTTCGGTTGCCGGTGTTCTAGCCCTTGGTTGCGTGGCGGTCGCGCCGGCCCTGGCTCAGGAGAGGAATCCCGAGCGCAACGCCTATTTCGGCGAGACCCACATTCACACCAGCTGGTCGGTCGACGCGTGGGTGATGGGCAACCGCATCACCGGCCCCGACGACGCCTTGAAGTACGCCCAGGGCCAGACCATCAAGCACCCGATGGGCTACGACATCAAAATCGACACGCCGCTCGACTTCATGGGCGTGACCGATCACTCGGAGTATGTCGGCGTCACCAGGGAGGCCAACACCCCCGGGTCCTACGTGAGCAAGCTGCCCGAGGCGCAGCCCATGATCATGAAGGATCCGAACAGCTCAGGCCGAGCAAAACCAGGTCTTCTCGTACCTGCTCAAGCTTGCTGCGAGCCCGCCAGTGAAGGCGTTCATGAACCCGAAGGTCACTTCCACGGTGTGGAAGGAAAACGTCAGGATCGCCGACGAGAACAACCATCCCGGCAAGTTCACCGCGTTCTGCTCGTACGAGTGGACGTCGATGCCCGGTAATCGCAATCTCCACCGTAACGTCTTCTTCCGGGCTTGCGACAAGGTGCCGGACTATCCGTTCAGCGCGCTCGACTCCAAGCGCCCCACGGACCTCTGGGACTGGATGGACGCGCAGCGCAAGGCAGGCAACGAGCTACTCGCCATCTCGCACAACGCCAACGTCAGCGACGGCTGGATGTACCCGGTCGATGTCGACAACACCACCGGACGGCCGATCGACGCCGCATGGGCGGCCGCGCGCGACCGCAACGAGCGCCTGATCGAGATCAAGCAGGGCAAGGGGCAGTCGGAGACGCACCCGCTGCTCTCGCCCAACGACGAGTTCGCCAGCTACGAGCTGTATCAGGCCATCCTCGGCCTCCCAGCCAACGTCGGCCGCATCGACCACATCACGGGCAGCTTCGGGCGCCAGGCGTTGAAGGACGGCATCGCCATGCAGGATGTGCGCGGTTACAACCCGTACAAGTTCGGCATGGCCGGCGGCTCCGACTCGCACAACACCGGCAGCCCCTACCGCCAGGACAACTTCTTCGGCCTTCACGCCGATGCCGATGGTTCGGTCGAACGGCGCTTTGCCGGCGTACTCATCGGCGGCACCATGGACGTGCGCCTGGAAAACCCCGGCGGGCTGACCGGTGTGTGGGCGGAGGAGAACACGCGCGCCTCGCTCTGGGACGCGATGTACCGCAAGGAGACCTTCGGCGTCAGCGGCCCGCACATCAAAGTGCGCTTCTTCGGCGGGTGGGGCTTCAACAAAGATATCGTGAACGCCGACGACTGGGTGAAGCAATCCTACGCGGGCGGCGTGCCGATGGGCGCCGACCTGCCGCCCATGCCGTCGGGCGGAAAGGGCACGGCGCCGAGCTTCGTCGTGTGGTCGGTCAAGGACCCGACCTCGGCCAATCTCGACCGCATCCAGATCATCAAGGGCTGGACGCAGAACGGCCAGAGCTTCGAGAAGATTTACGATGTGGCCTGGTCCGGCGACCGCCAGCCCGACAAGTGGACGCGCCGGGTGCCGGCGATCCAGAGCACCGTGGATATCGAGAAGGCGACTTACACGAACAGCGTCGGCTCGACGGAACTGAAGGCGGTGTGGACCGATCCGGAGTTCGATGCGAGCCTGCACGCGTTTTACTACGTGCGCGTGCTGGAGATTCCGACGCCGCGCTGGACGCTCATCCAGGCCGTGAAATCCGGACTGCCCCCGCCTGACGTGGTGCCCCTCACCGGTCAGGAACGCGCCTGGACCTCGCCCATCTGGTACACGCCGTCGGCGGAGGCCCGCAAGAACGCTCAGGCGGGCACGACCGTCGCCGACCTGAAGAAGAAGGGTGCCGCTGCCCTGAATGATGCGCAGCTGAAGGCCCTCATCGTCGGCAAGGCCCACTGGCTGCGGAACAACGTGACGGGAGAGCAGTTCTGGCAGAGCTTCACGGCCGAGGGTCAGACGACCTTGTTCCGCATCGGAACGGAAGCTTCCGTGCCGAGCGGTTACGGCAACGTCGAGCGTGACGGCTACCAAGGCACAACGAGCCCCTACAAGATCGAGGGCGGCAAGCTCGTCACCTTTGTCTCTCAAGACCCGTACGCGTTCACGTTCTACAAGCTCGGCAACACCTACTACGCCGCGCGCAGCAACGAGTTCGGGTACGCCAACTACGAGATCGTTCCAGAGCCGAAGTTCGCGATCAATCCGCTCACCGAGGTGGCCAACCAATTCTCGATCACCCTGGGGCTCACCGAGCAGCAGCGGCAGCAGGTCGTCCCGATCCTGGAGCAGGAGCTCAAGCAGTTGGAGGCGTTGAAGAAGGACGCCACTTTGAGCGCGGTGCGCAAGGTCGAGCGGCTGCGAGAGATCGCTAATTCCTTCGACGAGAGGTTGAAGCCGCTGGTCAACCCAGAGCAGCAGCAGAAGTTCCAGGCGCTGCGCGAACAGCTGCGCAGGCGGTTCATCGAGGGAATGGCGGGCAAGGTCGAAACTGAAGTGGAGTCGTGGTTCACGGACAAGAGCGTCAAGTAATGCCCGAGCAGCGGGAAAGACGTGGAAAGTGGGCGATGACGCGGTGGCTTTTCGCCGCGCTGTTGTTGTTGTGCGCGAGCTCCGTCGCGAGCGCGTGCCCGCTTTGCCTGGGGGCGTTTCGGTCGTCGGTGGCGCAGCAGCTCGTCAACTTGCCGCACGCGGTGCTGGCGCAGCCGTCCGCGGATGGACGCAGCTACCGGGTCGTCGCCGTGATCAAGGGCGAGCGGCCGGCGGGCGGGATCATCGCGGCGGAGGCGATCCAGCTGGATGACGTCGTGGCCGCGACCGCGACGTTGCTCCTCGTTCGCGACGACGCGTGGTCGATGTGGGTCGGCGTCGGCGCCGTTGCTGTCGATCATGCCAGCTGGCTCCGCCAGATTGCCGCCGGAAAGCGCTCGTCGGACATGAATGCGGACGAGTGGCGAGCCCGCGTCGCGCTGGTGGTGCCATATCTCGAGCACCGCGAGCCGCTTGTCGCCGAGATAGCTTACGGCGAGCTTGCGGCCGCGCCTTACGCTGCGCTGTTGGCGGCGAAACCGCGCCTCCCCGCGCCTGCGGTAAGGCGCTGGCTCGCCGATCCAGAGCTCGCGGCAAGACAACCTCTGTACCTGCTTTTGCTCGGCATCGTCGGCGACGCAGGGGATGCCACGGCTCTCGAGCGGCGACTCGAGGCGTTGCGGATGGCGCGCGACGCGACGAATCTGGGGTCGATGATCGCCGCCGATCTGCAACTGCGCGGGCCGTCGCGCATGGCGTGGGTCGACGCGAAATATATGGGTGATCGCCTGCGTTCTACGCGGGAGCTGGAAGGGGCGCTCCTGGCGCTCAGCGTGCTCGGGAACGCGAATGGCGCAATCTCGCGCGAGCGGGTGATCCAGTCCTATCGCCTGTTCATGCAGGAGCACCAGGAGCTTGCCGGGTTCGTCGCGTGGGATCTTGCGGCCTGGCAATACTGGGGTGCGGTGCCCCTATACCGGGCGCTGATCAAATCGAATGTTCGGCAAAATTTCGCATCGCGCGTCGCGATCGTCGCTTATTTGGGGCAAAGCCCGTTCGGAAACCTGATCGATTCAGACGTGTCAGAGGTCGGTGCCCCGGATCAGCCGACAAGCGCGGAACGTCCTGCGATTCCCGTGTTGGCGCACTGACAATGGCCGATCGTATTGAATCTCTCCTGCCATGAAACGCCTTTTACGCGAGCCGCTCGTCCATTTCTTGTTGCTGGGTGCCATCCTGTTCGGCGTGTACGCCTACGCGGAGCGGGATCACGGCGGTGTCGAGCAGTCAAAACAGATTCGGCTGACGATCGACGACCTTTCGCAGCTGGTCCTGGTGTTCCGGTCGCAATGGCGGCGCGACCCGACGCCGGAGGAGTTGCGACAGCTAGTCGAAGAAAAGGTGCAGGAAGAGGTTCTCTTTCGCGAAGCGCTCGCGCTCGGAATCGACAAGGACGACACGATCGTCAAGCGCCGTATGGCGCAGAAGATGCAGTTCCTCGCTGAGGACGTTGCCGCCGCGCGCGAGCCTACGCTCGAGGAACTCGGGACATGGTACGAGGCGAACCGCGACCAGTTCGCGTTCCCGCCGCGCGTCAGTTTCCGCCATCTCTATTTCTCGCCCGATCGCCGCGGGGCGCGCGCGCATGACGATGCGGCGGCCGCACTGACGAAGCTCGCCGGGCAGCCTGAGGACTCGAACCTTGCCGCGACCCTCGCCGATACGTTCATGTTCCAGGAGTACTACCGCGACCGCGCACCGGAGTTCCTGGGGAAGGAGTTCGGTCCCAATTTCGCGCTTGCCGTCGCGAAGTTGTCGCCGGGGTCGTGGCAAGGACCGGTCGAGTCCGGGTTCGGTTGGCATCTCGTGTTCGTCGACACGCTGATCCCCGGCCGCGTGCCCGCGTTCGAGGAAGTCGAGGCCGACGTGAAGAATGCTTGGCTCGCCGAGCAGAAGGCGCAGGCGTGGCAGAAGGCGTACCAGGACATGCGCGCGAAGTACACGGTGCTGCTGCCCGCGCCGGCTGAGAGCGCATCGGCAAGCGGCGACACGTCGCGCAGTAAGCAGAGTCCCGCCCTATCAGGCGAGGGCGGCTCGTGAAACGGTGGCAGCACGGCTTCGGGTGGCTGCTCGCCGGGCAGCTGCTCGCGTTGCTACTCGTGCCGCTTGCGGCGTCGGCGCACGAGTCGCGCCCGGCCTATCTCGCGGTCACAGAGACAGCACCCGACCAGTTCAGCGTCCTGTGGCGCACCCCGGTGCTCGCTGGCATGCGGCTGCCGATCGTCCTCAAGCTTCCGGACCGTGTGAAGAACCTGAAGGACCCCGTTGTGAGCCGAGCTCGCGGACTCGCTCGTCGAACGTCGCTGGGTCGACGCGAGGCCGAAGGGATTGGCGGGAGAGCGCATCGAGTTCGCGGGCCTGCAATTGACGATCACAGACGTGCTGGTGCGGGTGCAGATGCTCGACGGCACGCATTCGACCGAGCTGGTCCATCCTTCGCGCCCGTGGATCGAGATCACAACCCCGCGCGGCATGCTGGCCACCGCTGGCGTGTTCCTCACGCAGGGCGTCAAGCACATCCTGCTCGGCGTCGACCACCTCCTCTTCGTGCTCGGGCTGGTGCTTCTCGTCAATAATCGCTGGATGCTCATCAAGACGATCACCGCCTTTACAGTCGCCCACAGCATCACGCTCGCCCTCGCCACTTTCGGCTATGCCAGCATTCCCGTGCCGCCGCTCAATGTGGCGATCGCGCTCTCAATCCTGTTTCTCGGCCCCGAGATCATCCGTGCATGGCGCGGCGAGACGAGCCTCACCATCCGCCAACCGTGGATCGTCGCCTTTGCCTTCGGCCTCCTTCACGGCTTCGGTTTCGCGAGCGGGCTCACTCAGATGGGACTGCCGCAGAATGACATTCCGCTGGCTCTTTTCTCGTTCAACATCGGCGTCGAACTTGGCCAGCTCGGATTCGTCGCCCTCGTGCTCCTTCTCGAGAAGTCCTTCAAGGTTCTCGAGGTTCGCTGGCCCCGCGCCATCGAGCTTTTCCCGGCCTATGCGGTTGGAGGCCTTGGCGCGTTCTGGACCATCGACCGGCTGATCGTCATGCTGGGCGGTGCGACATGAAAAAGACTGTCGGCGCCCGGACTGGTTTCCTCAGCGCCTACCTCGTCACCTTGGCGCAAAGCGCCCAAGCTCATATCCTCCCTGGCGAGGCAGCCGGATTCTTCTCCGGCGTGCTTCATCCCATTTCAGGGCTCGATCATGTGCTCGCGATGGTCTCCGTCGGCGTATGGGGAGCTCAGCTCGGACAGCCGGCGATCTGGATTCTGCCCGTGACATTCCCGATTATGATGGCCTTCGGCGGCCTCATGGGCTTTCTTGGTGTTCCGTTGCCGGGGACGGAGCTCGGCATCGCGCTGTCGATGGTGGTTCTCGGCGGCGCGGTGATGCTCGAGGCGCGTCCGCCGCTCCCAGTCGTCATGGCGATCGTCGCATTCTTTGCGATCTTCCACGGTTACGCTCACGGTACGGAGCTCCCCCAGGGTGAGAGCGCACTCCTTTACAGCCTCGGCTTTGTACTGGCGACAGGTCTCCTGCACCTGGTCGGCATCACGATCGGAGTGATTCATCGCTGGTCATGGGGGAAGGGAGTGCTGCGGCTGGCAGGATCCGCTGTCAGCCTTGCCGGCGTCTTTTTCATCTGGAACCCAGCATGACCGCAGCGCGCATTAGGGCCTTCCGATCTCGCGCTCCGTGGCTTGTGCCCTTTGCGCTCATGCTGTTGGGCTCGCCTGCCGACGCGCATATGATCACGACCGGCCTCGGGCCGGTCTACGACGGCGTCTCGCACTTTCTGATGTCTCCCGAAGATCTCGTTCCCGCCTTCGTGTTGGCGCTGCTCGCCGGGCAGTGCGGGCCCGAAGCCGCTCGGCGGGTGCTGTTCGTGCTCCCCGCAGCCTGGCTTATGGGCGGTCTCGCGGGGCTTTCAGCGGCTGTCGCCCCGCCCCCCGACCTGACATGGCTGATCTTCATACTGCTCGGCGGCCTGGTGGCTACACATCTCAGGCCACCTGGCGCAGCGGTCATGGCCATCGCTGCCCTACTCGGTCTATTCAAGGGATTCATCAACGGATCGGCAATGAGCTACGCCGGGTCGGGCCTGGTCTCGCTCGTCGGGATCACCGCAACTGTTTTCGTCGTAGTCGCACTCGCTGCCGCCGCCCCGATCGCCTTTACATGGCCGCCCGCGAAGATCGCGTTTCGCGTGCTTGGCAGCTGGACTACGGCCACTGGCCTCCTGCTACTCGGCTGGTCACTGCGATAGTTGGAAGAGCGGAATGTCGGCAGTAGTGCTTGAACTTCATCGCGCAGCGCGGCGCGATCTGTCTGGGGCCCTGATATGAAATGGGTGTTGATTTTTGCCGCTGTCGCCGAGGCTGCTACCGGGTTAGCGTTACTGATTGTTCCCTCGCTCGTCGGGCAGTTGTTGTTGGGTGAGGAACTTACGGGCGTCGCCATACCGGTTGCGCGCGTGGCCGGCATCGCCCTGATTGCTTTAGGGATCGCCTGCTGGCCCGGCCCGCCGCTGGTCGGCATGTTGATCTACAGCGCATCGGTCACGCTGTATCTTGCTTACCTCGGTTCCGTAGGTGGGTTGACTGGCGTCTTTCTATGGCCGGCGGTTGCGCTTCACGTAGTTCTGTCAATCCTTCTCGGTCGCGCTTGGCTCGCCACTGACGCGAGATAAAGGAGCAGCCGATTTTTCGGTCAGGGCGGGTCATTCGCGACCGATCCATCTCGCGCCAAAATGCACTAATGATTGCTATTCCCCGAAAGCCCGGCAGCGCCTGTGTCATCAGCTTCCGATTCTTGGAGAGAATACAGCATGGCACTCATCAAGGATCTTTCTGAAGGGTAGTGAACCTTAATAGTCGCGCCATGTCGCTTTGGGTCATTCGCTGCCGACGCATTCAGGGCCAGCATCGAACAATGTCCGCGATGCATCCGAAGCGAGCGAAAGGATCAACGTCATGAATGAAAGTACCATCGAAGTTAAGCAGACTGAAGATGAGACGTTCACCGACGAAGTCTCTGACGAGGCGCTGGAGGCTGCCGTCTCTGGCACGATGGGAAAAATTACCTTTACCTTCTCTATAAACCCTTTTTACTGTCGATTTTGCTGATTGTCTGCGTTGTTACCGATGCGCGTCTTTCGGCACAAACCGGTTACGCGCAGGGCCGTCTTCCGACGCAAAATCCTTCAATTCCTCCTCTTCAATCAGTCTCACGATCTGCTGGCACTTTTTCTCGTCACCCGTCCGTTTTAGCTGCTCGCGAAGAATCCTCAAATTTTCACGGTGGATGAAACGTTTCATACGAGCGCCTCCATAGGTCACGCAAACAGACACCGCGCTGGGAGGGGGCCAGGTTGGGCTATGCCTGACTGCTGCAGCCCATAGGCCGCTCCCAGCGTGTCGTTCGCGTGTAGCCGCTACGCTCCTGCCCGAACGGGTGCATAAGCGGTCAGCGCGGCAAATATACCCGGTGGTGCCATTCGAGCCCTCCCCATTTGCATCAGAGTAACGACCACCAGTACGCGCCTATGTCTTTTTCGTGTCTGTGCAAAATTGATCACCATTCAAAATATTTCAATGCCGGCTCCAAAAGCGGCCACGAATGGCCAAATAAGGTCCGTACAAAAAAGGTCGCCCCTATCGGGGCGACCTAGAGTAGATGTTGGCAGTCGCTATGGGCCCCAAGAGGAATCAACATGTGACACCCATGAGCGACCAATTGCAGGCTGCGACTCTGGGGCTCGGATGTCTGTTCGCTTTTGACCAGTCGAACAAATAAATCAAAGCTTGCGACCAGGGCCCAAAACAGACTGGTACAACTAGGATTTGATCCCCGGCTTCTCATTTAGAACCACATTCAACAACGAGCGGTGCACTTCAATAGTGCCGTTGTAATCAATAAGACCCAATTGGCGAAACTTGTTCATGAAAACACTGACCCGAGATCGCGTCGTGCCGACCATCTCCGCGAGCGTCTGTTGGCTAATTTTTGCGAGGACCGGCTCTGGCTCACCTTCCTTGCCAAAATTAGCAAGAAGCAGAAGGGTGCGCGCCAGGCGCTTCTCGCTCGAATTAAACAATTGATCGACCAGATCCGCCTCGATACGACTGGTGCGAGCCAGGAGGTGCGAGATAAACAACTCAGCAAACGCCGGCTCTTTGTAGATCACTTCGATAATCTTTGCCTTCGGTATTCGCGTAATCGTACATTCTGTTATAGCCGATACTGTCGCAAAACGGCGCGCCTGCCCGGCCAAACACCTTTCGCCGAAGAAATCGCCAGTCCCAAAAACTGCGACCACGGCTTCCCTGCCCTGTTCGGAGAGAAGTGTTTTCTTGACCTTGCCTGACTGAATGTAAAAAACCGAATCTGCAGGATCGCCCTGTCGATAAACAATTTGACCTCTCTTGTATTTGGGTTTGGTTTGTCCCCCGTTCACTTTTGAGAGAAACACTTTGGGGTCGAACGGGAGTTCCTTTTTCGTACGCTTCATAGGCCCTTTCCTCCTAGGGACACGTTTGAAGTGTTGAGGGGCCATTTTACAATAGTAATTCAACGACGGAAGTGCGCTCGCCGCCACAGGTAAGCTCGTTTGGTGATTTTTGTGGCCGAAATACGGCTGGTCAAATCAAACCAGGCCAATCCAATTATTTTCTATTTTGATCACTTTTGAACAGCTTAGATTTATCAAGGTTGGAATAATGATAGGTAAGTCAGGCCGGTCCATCGGCTTGGTCCGGAGAAATATTATTTCCCCCTCCGGATGCTGCGCCCGCCGTCGAATACTCCCCGGCGGGCGCACTCATGATTCAATATTGCGGGTCGAGGGCTGTACGGTTCGCTAAGGTCCCGTCCGTTTTGGATTATCAGCGACCGAGCAATTCAGCGCCTGTGCCGATTAATGTCCGCTGTTGCTCCAATAGCGACCAAATATTGCGGTGCTGCGAAATGACGCGATGTGCCATTTCAGACGCGGCAGCTTACGATCCAACATCCAAGATCACGCCGATAAAATAACAAAAACTGATGAACGGCGGCATGCTGCCAATACGATAGCGGACATGGGAGTGCTGCCGGCCAATGTCTGCTTTCGGGGGTAAAACGGACATTGACCGCGGCGCGCTTTCCTGTGCTGGGTAACTGACCCATGATCCATTTGCCGTCGAGGACTGATTGCTCGGCGATCTGTTTCCTATCTATAATTCACGCCATCTCGCACGGTTGACTTGTAAGGGAGCTTAGACATGTCGCGAAAGTTCATGGCTGCATTAATCGTTCTCTCGTGTTTGCTGACTGCATTGAATGTAGGTAGCTTGGTTCTCAACTTGTCTCTGCCAGCCAGGGCAGCCGTTGCTGGGATGAGCTATCAGGACCTTGTGCGCGACCCAGATTTCACGCGCGCGGTTCATTCGATTGTACAGAAATGCAAAGTTAATGTTGACCTCGCGAAAGTAAATTGCTGATCGCAGAACGCGCCGAACCGGACACAAGCCTATCAAGGCGCGTTCAATCTGTTGCGGATCCACCGCCGTCGGCGGGCACGTTGCCCAAAGTTACGGCCGGGGCATTTCGATTGCGACCGGAGCGCCATTCTTCTCGCCGTCGAACAGAATGAGCGCCCGCAAGCCGGACGGGCTTTCATCAAGGGGAAGCAAAGCTTCGGCCTTGCGCTTTCCATTCTTGCCGATCACATCGGCAAGATCCCTGAGGTGGCGCGTGTTTTCACTTTCCCCGTCCCACCAATAGACCGAGTAGGCGCCGCCGCCGTCCGCAGCAGGTCCGGCGAGCACAAGAAAGCCATTTGCATAAGCCGAAAGGTCGCGCACGCCCTGACCGTCGCCTAGCGGCAACCGGTAGAGTTTCGCATCTGCAGGGTCCATACCGAACAGCGCACCCAGCCGCACCGATAATACGGCGGCGCGCCCGTTATCAAGAGACGGCGCGCGGAATCCCGCAAACAAGCGCCCGCCTTTGACCGCAACGCCTTCGATGGTGATGCCATTCATTTCGAGCCGGCGATCAAGAAAGGGGCTGAGCACAGGGTTGGCGGCGATGATTGCTCGCAGTTTTCCCGTAGCCATTATTGCGGGCGCACCCGTGTCTGCTGTAACGCGGACGATCTGACTGCTCGCAGCAATTCTGGCTCTAATTTTGTCCGCATCTTTAATTGGATTGAGCTTGCCGTCCCTGTCACGGGGGTAACCATGCGAGCCCATCACATAATAATACCCGTCGGCATAGGCGACGCCCTCACCATCCAAATCAAGACGTTTGCCTTTATACTTATTGGAAATAAGCCGGACCAAATCACCGGCAATAAGCTTTCGATTATGAACGACCACAAACTGCGCGCTCTGAAGATTGTCATCGATTATTAGACAGGAGCGAGGAAAGCCTTCTGCCGTTGAGCAGGCTATCCCGCTTATATCGGTTGATTTCTTGCCGTCCTTGCCGAGGAGCCTGCCTTTGACCAGCCATGCGTCGGGGTCTTTAGCAACTGCCGGCGGCGCGCCGCCGATAACCAGAATGAAAACCGAAACGAATGCGAGGATTAGTGTTCGCGTTCCTACGGAGGCGTCGATTTTGTAACGCGCCCTATCAGCGTGGTGGTTGATCGGCGAGGAGGTCATGAGTGGGTAAGTTATCGCTGCATGGCGTCAGTTCAGTGCCGGCTGCAACTTGTCGGTTTGCGGGCCGACGTATTGTTCGCGCTGATTATAAGTCACTTCCACCGCGCCGTTGATCTTGTCGGCAATCCTGTTCACGTAATGGTCAATTTTATGATCTGGCAAGTCTGCAATGCCAATTGTACGCCAAAACTCTCCAACGTCGATGCGAGTGGCGTCATGGGCTGGGAGGTACACATAGTACTGCCCCTGCAGCAGGATTACTTCCGGTCCCAGATGTTCATAAGGGCCGAACTTGGGGTCCGTTGCCGTCGCAGGCGGTAGCATTGGGACCATGTCGTTCTCGTCGATCACCCGGATGAGGGGAAGCCGTAGCCGCTGAACGCCTGCGGCGGTAGTAAATCTTGGCTGACCAAAAGTGATCACGCGCTCGACCATGAAACCATCCTCAATAGCGTAGATTGTGACAAGTGCTGCGACAGCGCCGCCGAGAGAGTGCCCTGTCACATAGGTCTTATAGTTGCGCTTAAGGTAAGATTTCACATCGTTGTAGACGGCCCGCGCTGCTCGATCGAACCCAGCATGAACGGGGATATCGGCCTGCCGGTCGGTCCGCACGGTAATATTAAGGTCTTCCGAGAAATTCTTCTGGTCGGCGGTTCCCCGCACCGTGATGATTTGGGTTTTCGCTTTGTCGTCCTGTTCCAGGAAATAGCGGACGTCCGTGTCACCGGGTGAGCTGATGCGGATTGTTTTTGGATACTTCGTCTTTATCACTGATTTAGCGCCGTAGGCGGCCCGTGATCTCTCAGCATAGGTCATCAAGTTCTGCGAAATTGAGGTCCACCGGCGTGAGTTTTGAACCGATGCTGTTCAGCTCAGAAGCGGAAATTCCGACGCAAGCCGTGAGCGAAAGGCAGGCGGCCATTATTGCCAGTACTTGTAATCGACGGTTCACGGACACGGGCCTCCGGAACTTTCGCTCAAATCCCAAAGTTAACTCTCCATTTTGGCAAGTATGTTACGTTATCTTTTAATACGGATAATGCTCTATCTCAAAACCATTTAGCGTTATAGACGATGCCGGGTCCGCTTTACTCCAAATTGCAGACAAACTAGGGCGCGTACTCAAAAATAATGGTTGGTCAGCACGGTTGGTCAATATCCGGTTACCGGACTTAAGTCAGAAATTGAGCCGAGTCCGAATAGTGCCAAAAAGGGTACACTCGGCGTAATACGAACACGGACGTGTGAGCGTCGGTGCCCGCCTTGATTCTCCACTGAGTCATTACTTTGATCGGCGGCGGGTTCCATTTGCCCGTAAGGGCTTCGGACTTCGGGCCATAGAGACGCATGGTCAGGTTGAATGCTCCCTTCGGCGCAGGGAGCCAATTAGCCTCTTTGTCCTTGCCTGGGCTCTCGTTCTGGAAATAGAGATCGAGCGAGCCGTCCGCGTTGTATTTGAACGGCATCCAGCTGCTGACTGCGAAACGGTTGAGAGGGTTTGCAACCTGGAAGCCTTCTGAGTCGTAGAGCGTCAGCGACCAAAAGGCATTTACGGGTGGCGTGGCTCCCTTGTCGAAGTGGATCGTGTATTTGTTCGCGCCGTCGAGCGGCTTGCCGGTTTCGTCACCGAGATTTAACGGATAGATGGCGTCTTCAGGCAGGTTGGCACCGAGGCCGACCTGCGCCACGATGGCACGCTTTAGGTAGTAATTGCCATATACGCCCATCGTGTCGGTGTTCATGGACCATCCGTTCACGACTCGGGCAAGCGTGGGTATTTTCCACTTCATAAGTTGCTGGGCGTCCTCGGGGGCGCTTTCCAGCGCCTTCTTTACGGCGGGGTCGAGTTTGTCGAAGTCGAGGCTCTTGCCGGGCTCGATGCCGATCCGCTTCATCTGCGCGATGATTGGCTCATCCGTTATGTGGGGCGGGTGCAGCTTGAGGAGTTCGGCCGCGTAGGTGAAGTATTTAGCGGCTGGCATGGTATCGACCTGTACCTTTGGCGGCGTTTTCATATCGACGCCCGGGTCGATCTTCATAGTCACCGGCTGCGGGGCTTTGCCCCAACGCGAAAGTGGCGTGACCTTGAAGCCCGCCTGAATTTTATGCACCGCGTCATAATCGGCCGGGCCGTCCGTTTTCGTGCGGCCGATGATCCAGACATAGGGGGTCGGCGCGTTGATACGCGTAAATCCCTTCGGAACCGCTCCGCTCCAGCCGAACGGCGTTAGAAGGAAATTGCCAGCTTGGGTGCCAGTCGTCCGCGAGCCCGGCGATGCGAAGACATCCGTCCACATATCGAGCATCGGCAGGAGGTAAAACCGTCCGTCGGTGTCCGGCGCGGAGATAACCTGCGGTTCCTTGGTCAGATTGAGCCACGCAATGGAATAGAGCGTATCGAAGTTGACCCGCACGACTACTTTCATATCGGCAGGCGGAAATGCCGGGACGTTCACGAACATATTCATCGGGCCTTTGCCGAACTCTTTCCCGGCTTCGATGTTCGTGGATTGCTTCCGCGTGATGTCCATTGAGATAAGCGGATAGAAATAGAGGTAGGCATCGACGCCAATGGCGTGCACCTCCTGTTCGGTGATGGCGCTCTGCGCCTGCGCGGCGAATGAAAAGACGGGAAAAAGAAGAAAGCTAAGTATAAAAGCAATCTTGTTTCTACTCATGTCGCTCTCCCATTTAATGCATCGGCTACACGGACGCGTAGTTCCGCGTTTATATCAGTGCGGCACATCCATTTTATGCCGCTTTTGGGTTAATTTTGGTCGATTTTGTCATGTCCACGATATGTCCGGTACAACTCGATTTTTCGTCAACTCGGATGAGAAATCGGATCAACTCCTGCGCAACGCCTAGGGCGTGGACTGATTAACACGCAGCCATAGCCTGATTGACGCAAGCTGGATGAACGCGAGGTAGTTTGCTGCGAGCTTGTCATAGCGTGTCGCGCCCGCGGACATTGCTTGATCTTGTTGAAGAAGCGTTGACCAAATCCAGTCAGCGTCATATCCACGATCAGCCAATAACATTGCTCCTGACTTCAGGCGGGGCAAGAGCTTCAGGGCAAGCCGGTTATCGTGCGCTTCGCCTGCTGTAAGTCCGAGACGGACCGGCAATCCGTTGCTATCGACCACCGCATGAATCTTGCTGGTCAGCCCGCCACGCGACCGGCCCATGGACTGCCAGCAGCGGCGTGCTGATGCACGCGCACAATGGAGGTATCGATCATCTGCACGGCCGCATCGTGAGCGACCGTTAGGCCATTAATGATCCGGTCCTATACGCCAGCCCTGCGCCAGCGAACGAAGCGATTGTAGCAGGTGGTGTACGGGCTATAGATCTCCGGCAGATCGCGCCATGGCGCACCCGAACGCAGGACCCAAAAGATGCCGTTGAGTACGCGACGGTCATTTACGCGCGGAACGCCGCGCGGCTTGTTCGGCAGCATCGGCTTGATCGCGGCCCATTCATAATCGGTGAGTTCGCAGCGCATGATTTGAGGCTCCGGTTCGGGAGCTTGAATTACGTATTGGGCGGTACCATCAATCCGCGTAGGCCCATCCCGGCGCACGCCATTGCCCTTATTTTACTGCCGCCTTCGGGGACACAACGGACATGGCCGAACCCGCCGCGGTTCGGGCCAGTCGTGAATGAACCATAACGGTCATTAAGGTCGTCTCGGACGATCGCCTGTTTCCTGAAAGCTGCGTTATTTGATTGGGGAGCCGCACAGCATAGCCTTTATGCGGACTACGTTGTTTGGCTATGATGTTGTCTGCAAGGTCGTATCGCAAAAGGGATAAGGCCTCATGTGGAAGAAAGCCATTCAAGAGTTAGCCGCTGATTCACATCGAGATGTCCCGATGGTGATCGCGGCTATGCCGATAACCAAGCAACAGCGCAGAATTGCGCTCAGCTTCATCATCTTCCTATTGATCGTTCTGGCGATAGCGGCACCGTTTGCGAGGATAAAGGCTGCCCACGTTGACGCTTTCGTTCCGGTTGTTCAATCCGTCATGTGCGTCATCGACCTCATTACGGCGGGTCTTTTGTTTGCACAATATTCGATTCTCCCTGGGTGTGGCCTTTTGGCGTTAACAAGCGGATATATATTCAGCGGAGTGTTCGCGTTTATACAAACTCTTGCTTTTCCTGGCGCGTATTCCGCACCCGGCCTAATCGGCGATGGATTAAATAGTGCAGCGTGGATATTTGTGGTCTGGCATACCGCGTTTCCAGCGGCGGTCATAATCTATGCGCTGTCAAACGCCAACGAACCTGCCAGCCTGTCCGGCAGATCCACCACAGTCACCATTGCCATCACCCTCACATGCATACTCGCAGCGACGGCCGGGCTGACGTGGCTGACGACGGCAGGCGTTGGGTATCTGCCAAGTCTTTACGTAGATGCGACCCGACAGACCCCGCTCGCGAATCATGTGAACATCTATCTGTGGTTATTGAGCAGCGCCGCTTTGCTGCTGTTGTTCGTTCGCAGACGCACGATTCTCGATTTATGGCTGATCGTTGTTGTGTTAGCGTGGTGGCCAAACTTTGTAGTCGCGATTTTTATGACCGTCGTTCGATTTAGCATTGGCTGGTATGCCGCGCGCTGCTTTACGCTGGTTGCCAGTTCTACCCTGCTGTTCGTACTGCTTGCGGAAAGTATGTTGCTCTATGCACGCCTTGCCAAGGCTAGCCTTTTAGTGCGGCGCGAGCGTGCTGACAGGCTCCTGAGCGTGCAGGCAGCCACTGCCGCAATGGCACATGAACTGGGACAGCCGCTAGCTGCAATCGCCGCACATGGTAGACGCGGGCTTGAAGGTGGCTCAAAAGAACGCCGCCCGATCTGGAAGAGACAGGCGCTTGCCTAAATTCCATAGTAGGCACTAGCCATCGCGCGGGAGAGATAATTGCCAGCATCCGTGAGCTCTTTAAGCAGGTCGCCCAACGAACGGACAATAATTCAAGTCAACGATGTTACTCGTGAGGTACTGAGCTTGTTAGAACACGACCTGCAAGGCGGCAAAATATCCATCATTGCCGACTATCATGAGAATCTCCCGCAAATACATGCCGATCATACACAGATACAGCAAGTAATTTTGAACTTGGTCAGAAATGCGATTGACGCAATGCGTCGCAATTCACCTAACAAAAGACAATTGCGGTTGATCACCGGCTTCGACGAAGATTTAACAACTGTTTCGCTGTATATTCAAAACTCCGGGTCTGGAATAGCCGCCGAAGGACCGAGATCGCATATTCGATCCGTTTTTTACAACGAAACCTACCGGTATGGGACTAGGGCTCTCGATCTGTCGAACGATCGTCGAGGACCATGGTGGCAAATTACTGCTCACCAAGACAGGTCCTCGTGGTTCCAGTTTTGAAGTCGTATTTCCGATTGGCCAAAATAACGATACTGGCACATGAGTGCGGCGCATCCACGGACATTGCGCCTTTTGCGAATTGAAGAGTTATAGGTAAGAGCGGAAACCGGCGTCCCCTCTCACTTTCGATTTCACAAGTTGGGGCTATTCGCTAGCGGGCTGAAGACGCATAGAAACCGCTGTCAGTCTGGGCAGTTTCGATCGCTGACGGATCAGCGACTGAGTGTCTCGCCAGGCCGTCTCTACACCAAGAGCAAGTTTCTGGTGACGACCACGCTTTCAGAGCAAAGCGGGCATTCAGCAAGCTGCCCTTGCCGAAACCGGATTTATGAGTACGCGCCCGAATACGACAATATAATGGAGCAGAGCGGAGAGAATTGACCTGCATTGTTCTTTGCGTGACAAAAGCGTAGGCGTCAAATTATCTGGGCCGTCGGCCAGGGGGATTGGTCATGAGTGCGTTCGAAATCTCACTAATCGCGTTTGCGCTTGTTTTCGGTGGCGCATTACTCGGCATGTACGTGCGCAACGCCCTACCGGAGCACCATCTCCGGGAAGACGTAAAAGACGTCATAAGGCTTAGTACAGGTCTCATCGGAACGATAGCAGCCCTTGTCTTGGGGTTGCTGATCGCTTCGGCCAAGAGCTCCTTCGATGCCAGGAATACCCAGATCAAGCAGATCACTGCCAACATTATCCTTCTCGATAGCCTGCTTGGGCAATATGGGCCAGACGCGCATAACTTACGCGTTGTATTGCGCGGCGCGATCGGTCCATTGGTCGATCGGATCTGGAACGAACGCGATAATGGTAAGTCGGCACCATTTGTAGCGACCGCCGAAGCTCAGGCATTTGTCAATAAAGTCCAGGAGCTCAACCCGAACAACGAAGCAAAACGCACTCTCCAAGCGAAAGTGCTTAGTGCTGTCGCTGATTTAGCGCAGTCGCGTTTGTCGCTGTTCGCTCAGGCGCATGATTCTATTCCAATGCCATTTGTTGCAATCCTCATTTTTTGGCTCACAGTTATTTTTGCAAGCTTTGGCCTGTTTGTACGGGTCGGTCCAATCGTGATAATCACGTTTCTCGTCGGTGCGCTGTCAGTCTCAGGTGCAATTTTCCTGATCTTGGAAATGGATCAGCCTTTTGCGGGGGTATTGCAGATTTCCAGTGAGCCGCTGCGCGACGCGCTTGCACCCCTTGCTCCCTAACAGGAGGGCAGCGCCTGGATGTCCGCAGGCGTTGCGAGCATCACGATTGACGCGAATCCCGCTACGCCGAAGATTTCCTGAACGTCATCTATTTTGTGTAGCTTGTCGCGAACTATGGATTTTGGGGCCTCCAGTGTACGGCTGCGAACCGGCTATTCACGCGAACACGGACGGGCGAAGCCGCCCGCGCCGAAGGTCACTCCGCCCGCACTGCCTACGACTTGCTCGGGCGGGATGCCAAAGACGCGGCTGGTTTCCCGAAAATATCTAGAGCGCCACTAGTCGGAGCGGGGCCCTCTTCAGTTTGTATTTGGCGCCGGTTTTGTCCTCGGCCTGCTGCTTGGCGGCACCAGGATTCATAACATCAACGTCACTTTCTCGAGCCAGCTTTGTTGACGATGCTGGGCAACACGTGCTCGGCAGACTCTGTCGGGAAGCGGCGCAATGGCTATCGATCGAATGGATGGTAGTTCGATGCCATTGCGTTAGTTGGCGGCTCTCCAGCGAGCTCACGGGCATACAGTTACAATTTGCCCGTAGGCATTTACAACTTGACTACATACCGGCGCCGCATAGACCGGAGCTGCGTAGACTGGATGTGCGACTGCGGCACCATAGGCGCCGTAGGTCACAGCCCGCGCTGTCGTGCGCCGCGCCACGCCGGCATAGCTCATTGGCGTGAGGGGGCGCCCGATGATCGCATGAGCCTCTGTGACCAGAGATCCGGGTTTCATTAGCGATGCTTTTTCACTTACGAAAAGACATCCAACTCCCACGATGGTTGCCAAAGCGGTGCGCAAAAGCGCGACTTTCGTGATGGTCATTTCTTTTCTCCTGGTGCTACGCCGGGTGGGACTTCATCGATGCCCGATAGGGCACCGAAATCTACTTTCTTGACATCCGCCGGCGGTTTGAATGCGAAGGCGTCGGCGGGGATTTGCACATCTGTTTTCCAATCCTTAATGCGAAGCGTGTATTGCGGTCCGCCGGTCACGGCTTTGCTGGTGATGACGTACTTGAGCGGGATCGGACGGCTGCCGACTTCGACCCATAGTTGCCAATCGACGTCTGGATTGCGGAATGCAAGGTGGTCGCATTCGATGCCATCAATCACGCCGCGACCGATGTGCTTGGCATCGAGCACGTCCTTCATAAGCTCGTTATACGCACCGGACATCAGCAAGTCGGCGCCAGGGATAGCCACGCCAAAATGGTTTCGTAGCTCAACAACAAGCTGATCAAACGAACCGGTGAAGTCTGTCTGCGCGTAAGCATTAACATTCTTGCCCAAGACGCTGAGTGTCTTGCCGTCGTAGATGAGCTCGACATCAGCATAGCCACCCTTCCGGCTGGCGCGGGCCTTGTCTGGTCGGCTCAGCAGCATTTGACCGGAGGCTGCGAACTGGATCTTTTGCAGATCGTTGGTGAGGACCTCAATATCGGTATCGTAGGTGGCCGATATGACCTTTTGGCCTGCCACATAGTCGGTCATCGCCTTCAGGATTTTGGCTGCATCCTGGTCCTGGGCCTGCGCGCTTGGCGTAACCGACAGGAAGATCGCCAACGCCATGGCCATTGCGGACGCGCACCAGACTATTGCAGACGCGCTTCGCCGTAACGATGAGGGTAGAGCCATCTATTCCTCCACTATGTGAACTGAAACGGGTGTCATTTCTGGCGATACTCGAGACATCATGAGCGGGATTCTTTCCATCATTCGCCGCCGCTATCTTATCGGCGCATGACGCAGCCTTTTGGCACACCCACGCTCTTGCAATAGACGACGGGGCGCGCAACGGGGCGCACGACGCAGCCCTTTGGCACTCCGACAGTCCTGCAATAGACAACCGCGTTGGCCGGCCCGATACTCATGTATGCTCCGGCGAGCACTACCAGTGCGGCCAGCGCCAATCGATGATGCGAACCATGATCGTTCCTCGGTTGCAGCTAAAGACCTCCTACTATCTTCACGAATGTGCTCCTTCGATGGTCAAATCTGACCACATTTCGAAATAGGCCAATCTTCTTTTTTAAAACCGCCGAGTTCCATTAGCGGACTGCGCAGACTGACCGTTTTCGTTGCGCGCTTACGCATCCGCGCCCCCTAACTGTTTCATTCAACGCCTTTTAGTATTCTCTCGTCCTTTAAAAACACGGCGATCGCTTGGATGATTCGAATTTCAGGATGTGCCTTGCAGGACAAAAGGAGTTCGTGTTCGCCTCCATTTGCGCTTGGAAAGGTTCCTGCCATCTGGGCGCAAGTCAGTGCTTGACGTCGAGCATTAGGAGCTTGCGCTTTCGTCTCTCCAGTTAGGTGGTATTCGAGTACATTAGAGGCGCACGACACAGGATGCGGCCCCCGTGCAGCGGTTTATAGCAGCCCCTCAGCACAACGAAATTCAAGATCGATAAGGAACGAACACGCGTCTGTGATTGATGCTCGCTCTCCGATCAGAGCTCAAACGCTATGCATTCTCAAATCGTTAACATTACCAATATGTTACACCGTGTTGAAATTACCACATTAGCCGCGAAAAGATGCAGCGATGCCCCTAAACCATTCGCCATTTTTGTGGATTGCATATAGAGATCTTAAAAATGTGGAGGAGCTAAACGTATCCTGTTTGGCGAATTTTATTAGACGGTTAGGGGCCATGCTCGGTTCGTGACGAGGTGCGGGCGGCGCTTGGTTCGGCCAGCGCGTTGGCGGCGATTGCCGCAGAGGCCCGCTCCGCCCTTACTGGCTCCCACGCCGGTTAAATTGGACCGGTTTATGTCGGTTTGAATGGCGGTTACGGTGGGGGAACCGGATCCGCTTAACCTGATCCGAACCGTTTCGATGGCAACTCGATAGGTTTTACTGGTGGAGTGTTTGGTGGAACGGCTGGGGCACAAATACAATCGGGCCATGTCTCATAGGCTTTGAAGCCGACCTCGATTGGGCCGGTATGAAAGGTTCCGGCACAATTGTTCCGAGCGTTGGGGGGCGCCCTTAATCCCGCTAACCCTGCGCTTAGTGCGGACACCAAAATTGATTGGGAATCACTGCGAGGGTGCGCTCGGATACGCTCAGGAAAATTGGCTCTTCTACGCGACCGGAGGGCTCGCATTTTGGGCGCAGCCGTTCACCAGCGTGGGATACTGCGGTAGTTACACGCTGTCAATTGTTCAGGCACAAACAAGCAGCTTGGAGCAGCCCTTGGGGCAGGTGTTGAATATGGGATCACCCCAAATGTGAGTGCGAAGCTTGAATATCTTATATCACGGCAGCTTCACTCGACATTCTCACATAGTGAGATAAGAGCGGTTGAACTATCGCTTTGGCGGTTTGTAACAGGCCGCGCGTGGGGGGTGATCTGTTTCGGAGGAAGTTGACCAGCGTGGGCACGCAAAGCTGAGTATCAAAGCAAGCATACCTAAATCACTGGCTAAGTGTCTTGATTGCGCTTAGTCGAACAACCGGTGGAGTGGAGAACACAAATGAAACGTATCCTATTGGCGACCCTCGCTTTGGCGGCTCTTGGTTCGGCCAGCGCTTTGGCCGCCGACTTGCCGCAGAGGCCCGTATACAAAGCCCCACCGGCGATGGTGCCTCCCCCGCCCACCTGGACCGGCTGCTACGTCGGCGGCAACATCGGCGGAGCATTTGGCCACGCCAGTGTTAGTGGTCCCTTCGGCGGAGAAGTCTCTTCAAACGGTTCTGGCTTTGCCGGTGGCGGTCAGGTTGGCTGCGATTATCAATTCGCCGGCGGATGGGTGATCGGCTTCCGCGATATGTTTGATTGGACAAGCAACAAGAAAAGCGGAACATTCGCAAATGGTCCACTCGCAGGTGACGTGGCCAACTTCAATAATCAATGGTTCGACACCCTGACGGCCCGCATCGGCTATGCAGTGGTGCCCAACTGGTTGGTCTACTTTCAGGGCGGCGCCGCTTGGGGTCATACAAGTACAAACGTCACCGATTTCACTGGTTTTCAAATTGGCCAGACCTCCAACACCAGAACCGGCTGGACGGTTGGTGGTGGCGTTGAATACATGTTCGTGCCGCACTGGTCTGCGTTTCTCGAAGGCAATTACATGGACTTCGGCTCGAACACTCAGGGACCACAGTCGGCCCAATCGGCGGTGCCTGTGGCGTGGTCGGCTGTTCCTTCAGCACCAAACGACCGAGGGTACTGTCATGGTTGGTGTGAACTATCGTTTCTTCTAGGCGGCAATCGCCAGTCTGATCGATCAGGCAAACTACCGAATTCGAAGCCCCGGGCGAATAGCCCGGGGTTTTTTCGATATTCGTGTCTGAATTCGTCGCGTGACCGGCTGCGTTATTACGCCGCCAGGCGCATTAGACCCGCGCGGTGAGGCCGAGGACCGGACTATGCATGGTCATATTGTATTCGTAGTTGTTTCTTATGGTTAACTGCGTATCGAGACATCCGAGGCGAAGGACTAAGGTTTTTTTGTTGTGACTGGAGCTCTTCGCCGAAAAACGCACGCCAGCAGATCTGTGCGTCCGTCCTCTGGATCTTGCAGCAGCGCAAACTCAGATGTACGGTCTAGCAGCCATTACCTCGAAATGATTGGGTAAATTAAATCATGCTTCGAAACACTTCACTATATTTGATTCAAATGTCGCTGTTGCCGTGAAACAGGTACCTTCAATACTCGCAGTACTGGTTGTTGCGGTGCCTTTGGCAGCGTGTGCTACCAGACCGGAGAGCGGCTTTCTAAGCCCCGTCGCAGATAATGCGATAGGTGCAAGCAATCATACATTGCTCGTTGCGACGACACGTGAGCGAGATGCGCGGCCTGGCACGCTTTTCAATGGCGAGAGAGGAAGATCCCTTCACTACGCAACGCTAACGGTCTCGATCCCGCCAACGCATATCCCGGGCAAAATTGAATGGGCGTCAACGCCGCCCGGCAATCCAGCCACCAATTTCGTTGTGCGCGACGAAGCGTATCTCGATGACGACAAAGCCTTCGTGCAGGCGTTGAATGCCCAACTTGCGATGCACCCGAAGGGAAGCCGCAAGGTGTTCGTGTTCATTCACGGTTATAATACGCTCTTCGCCGAAGGGCTCTATCGCTTTCGCCCAGGTTGTTCACGATTCAAAGGCGACGGGCGTTCCCGTGCTGTTTACCTGGGCCTCGCGCGGGAAGCTAGCGGCCTATGTCTACGACAACAACAGTGCGACAGCCGCGCGCGACGATCTAGAGCACACGCTCCGTCTTCTCTTGGCGAGCAACGCCGATCAGGTCAACATCCTTGCGCATTCGATGGGAAATTGGGTTACGGTTGAGGCGCTGCGGCAGATCAAGATCTCCGGCAACCTTCAGTACGCAAGCAAATTTGGAGATATCTTCCTCGCGGCGCCCGATATAGATGTTGATGTCTTCAAATCGGAGATGCGCGCCTTTGGAAAACCTCGCAAGCCGTTCTATATCGTCCTTTCAAACGATGATAAGGCGCTGGGGTTCTCAAAATTCATCGCCGGCGGAGAGAGTCGAGTAGGCGCTGCCAGCAACATTGCGGAATTAGAGGCGCTGGGCGCCACGGTGATCGATTTGTCGGATGTCAAAGGTGACGATCCGACCAACCACGACAAATTTGTTCAACTGGCTACGGTTGCGCCGGAGCTGCGCGCTGTTCTCGCGCAGGGCATAGGCGCGAATAATGGCGCTGCAACGGCGGACGAATTGGCTTCGTCTTTGCCGATCACGCTGCTAGGCGGGCAAGTTAGGATTTCCGCCGGTCAATAGTTCCATCAATGCGGGGCCCGAAGAAACCGCAGACAATACAGTGTCTGTGTGTACCGAAAGCCTGATTAAATTCGGCTAATAAATACAGATAAGAACGTCGCGAGTAGAATCATCTTTTCCTCGTCAGGAACTCATTCAGAACTCTTTGCCGCAATGTGAGCCTAAGTCTGAGGAGACAGGTAGGCGCGGTCATGATCAGCGAAAATAACACCCAAACTAATAGAATAGATCGCTCAGCAAATGGTGAGTTTCTGGCACGGGCAGATCGCGTATGAAAACGGTCGCGTAAAGCGATTTGAAACTGAACGCGAAGCTTGGAAATTTCTCGCCCGAGTGCCGATTCCGAAGAGAAGCACGAGCCTGCGGGCGACATCGACACTGCAGAGCTGGATAGTCTGAAAGCGCTTGACCCCAAATGGCCGATTAGAGAAGCAGACTTGGTGCCTAAGGCTAGGCGGCGAACAGCCTAGTGTCCGCGATCGATCGTAATTCGCCGATTGCTTCTTGGAGCTGACGCGTGAGGTCAATCGTCGTTGCCTTCCCAAAAGGCAGATCCGCTGTTGGGATCGGTGACCCGAATGTCACCCGGATGGGAGGTCGATGCAGGAGATGCGCGACTTGCATCTGCTTCGGGCCTTGAAAGAAGGCGGGCACAAGTGGAACTCGGGCGTGAAGCGCGATGGTCGCGGCGCCGCGCTTGAAGGCGATATTTTCCTCGCTTCGCGTGCCGCTCGGAAAAATTAGGATGATTTCGCCATGCTGTAGCATGTCGACCGCGGTCTTGATCGAACTTGGCGACGGGTCCGCGCGGTCAATTGGAAGGGAACCGCCGTGCCTCAAGACCCAACGCGATAGCGTTGAATTGAACAGTTCCTCTTTTGACATATAGCGTAGCTGTCTTGGGTATACGGAATAGGCCATCCATAGGCTGTCCGCCCAGCCGACGTGATTGCAGGCGATGACCGCCCCCACCCCGCCGGACCGAAACAACTCGGGCAGGTTGATGATCTCAGGCTTGCCCACGCGCTCAAACAGCACTTTTAGCCCAGGCGAGATGGCCGAGAGAACGTTCATACAGCATGTCCTCACAAATACATTTTTAATATATAAGCATCAACAACATGGTTGCCACATTTCGATGTGCGTTCAATTGGCCGTGGAAAGCGTACTCCGTAAATGGGAGGCTCGGCGTTATGTCTCTTGTGGGTCACTACATACAGAATCACATTACCGCTGGATGAAAATTCAGTGTCAGGTCAACTTGATCAGAAAAATCAGCGTTAGGGAATATGATGACCAGCGACGACAAGAAAAGCAAAACCAATCCCGCGCCAAAAAATGAGGCCTCTCCGAAGGAGAAGGGCAAGAGCACTTCAGGTGAAGGCGCATCCAAGGCTGAGAGCGGCGAGACAGCTGGCGCCTCACCCTCCGCGTATAGCAGGGGCGAGGGCCAAAAACCGGTATCTAAAGCTTATAAGGATAACTGGAACGCGATCTTCGCGAAAAAGAAGAAGAAACGATAGCCGTTTGCGCCGAGCCGCAACGATCTCATCGAGCGTACGTCCGGCCGCTCGGCAAACTGAATATTGGTGGGCAACTAGCGCGACAGATAATCGGCCGCGGCTTCGGCACAAGAAAAAAGGCCCGGAAGAAATCCCGGGCCTTTGTCATTTCGGTTGAGGGTGGGCTTAATAGTCCATGCCGCCCATGCCGCCCATGCCACCGCCAGGCATGGCCGGGGCCCCACTGTCCTTCTTCGGCCTTTCGGCGACCATCGCTTCCGTAGTGATCAGCAGGCTGGCAACAGAGGCCGCGTCCTGCAGGGCGCAACGCACGACCTTGGTCGGGTCGATGATGCCCTTGCTCATCATGTTGACGTAGTCGCCGGACTGGGCGTCGTAGCCGAAGTTGTACTGGTCCTTCTCCAGGATCTTGCCGACCACGACCGAGCCGTCTTCGCCGGCATTGATCGCGATCTGACGCGCCGGCCAGGAGAGGGCCTTGCGGACGATCTCGACGCCGTGCTTCTGATCCTCGTTGTCAATCTTGACGCGTTTGAGCGCCTCGACCGCGCGGAGCAGGGCGACGCCACCTCCCGGCAGGATGCCTTCCTCGACCGCGGCGCGGGTCGCATGCATCGCATCATCGACGCGATCTTTGCGTTCCTTCACCTCGATTTCGGTGGCACCGCCCACACGGATCACCGCAACGCCGCCGGCGAGCTTCGCCAGCCGCTCCTGCAGCTTCTCCTTGTCATAGTCAGATGTCGTCTCCTCGATCTGCACCTTGATCTGAGAGATACGCGCTTCGATGTCGGCCTTCTTGCCGGCGCCGCTGACGATCGTGGTGTTCTCCTTCTCGATCATCACCTTCTTGGCGCGCCCGAGCATGTTCAGAGTAACCTTGTCAAGTTTGATGCCGAGATCATCGCTGATCGCCTGAGCGCCGGTGAGGATCGCAATGTCTTCGAGCATCGCCTTGCGGCGATCTCCGAAGCCCGGCGCCTTCACCGCCGCCACTTTCAGGCCGCCGCGCAGCTTGTTCACGACGAGTGTAGCAAGCGCCTCGCCTTCAACATCCTCGGCGATGATTACGAGCGGCTTCGAAGTCTGCACTACCGCCTCAAGCAGCGGTAACAATTCCTGCAGGCCCGAGAGCTTCTTTTCGTAGATCAGGAGATAGGCGTCTTCCATCTCGACGCGCATTTTGTCCGCGTTGGTGATGAAGTAGGGTGAGATGTAGCCGCGGTCGAATTGCATGCCCTCGACCACATCGAGCTCGGTCTCGAGCGACTTGGCCTCTTCGACCGTGATGACGCCTTCGTTGCCAACTTTCTTCATGGCGTCGGCGAGGAACTTGCCGATCTCGGCGTCGCCGTTGGCGGAGATGGTGCCGACCTGGGCGATCTCCTCGTTGGAGGTGACCTTCTTGGAGTTCTTCTTCAGGTCCTCGACGATGGCCTCGACGGCGAGATCGACGCCGCGCTTCAAGTCCATCGGGTTCATGCCCGCGGCGACCGCCTTGGAGCCTTCGCGCACAATTGCGGCGGCGAGCACGGTCGCCGTGGTAGTGCCGTCACCAGCGACGTCCGAGGTCTTGGACGCGACTTCGCGCACCATCTGCGCGCCCATGTTCTCGAACTTGTCCTCGAGCTCGATTTCCTTCGCCACCGTCACACCGTCCTTGGTGATGCGCGGCGCGCCGTACGACTTGTCGAGTAAGACGTTACGGCCCTTCGGGCCGAGCGTCACCTTCACCGCATTGGCGAGAATGTCGACGCCACGCAGCATGCGATCGCGGGCATCCACTGAAAATCTTACGTCTTTCGCAGCCATTTTTGTTCTCCGTTATGTTTGACGCGCCAGTCGTTAGGCAGCCTTCTTGCGGGCGATGGTCTGTTCGATCACGCCCATGATGTCGCTCTCTTTCATGATCAGATATTCGACGCCGTCGATCTTGACCTCAGTGCCCGACCATTTGCCGAACAGCACGCGGTCGCCCTTCTTCAGGTCGATCGGGATGAGCTTGCCGGCTTCGTCGCGGCCACCTGGACCGACGGCGATCACCTCTCCCTCAGAAGGCTTCTCTTTGGCGGTATCCGGAATGATAATTCCACCTGCAGTCTTGTCCTCGACTTCGATGCGCGTAACCACGACGCGGTCGTGAAGCGGGCGAAACTTCATATCAATCCTCCTAAGTGTTTGTTGCTGTTACTTTTTCGGACGGGAAAGCAGAGGCTCAATATGGATCGCAAGATTAAAGCAGCCTCTGCTTATTCAATTGGTGTGCATTTAGCACTCTTCAAGTGGGACTGCTAATTCGCTATCAGGCAGGTCGTCATAATGCTGCTAATGCCTTGAATCTATGAAAAACTTTATTTTTAGGGCCGCCTTTAGACTAGGGTCCATTCGGAGCGTGTTCCTACGCCTCCGAGAGCGCGAGCATGGCGCCGTCGGCTTTCTCGATCTGGCCGCGGATGTGGGCCGGCTGCTGCGCAAAAGCGGTCGCCGTGAACATCAGGGCAAGGGCGGCCGCGCCGCCACCCTCGCGTCTCGTGCCTTTAGATTACGGATTCCATGGTGTCTCCTAATACGGCCGAACAGCACCTTGGCAATCGAAGGGTACTGGCAATCGCCACTGAAGCGAGCCGCTGTCGCGATCTCGAAGCAAGGCGGCTTGAGAAAGCATCTCGAGGAGGGAGCGACGGCTTGAGTCGTCGTCGCTCCCCCAAAACTCCGACAATCCTTACGATTTACACAACCAACTGATGCAGCAATCTTACGCAGCCAACTTACGCAACCAACAACGACGGAAAGAACGGTTTTATCGTAATATTATCATTCATAAATTTGGTATTGCCAGGGACATATGCCGTGGCTTCGAACAGACAGGCACATTCCGTGCAGGACCAAAGATTCACGACATGATGCTCATCTACATATTTCGACCATTCAGGAGCGATCAGCGCATCGCCGCATTGAGCGCAGGTCATTCCGTAGTCGGGGCGGCGTGTGGACGCTATAACCATCATGGTGACCCCACTCGCAACATCATTGAGTCTATTTGATGCCGCCACTGATCATTTGCGCTTGAGCTGACGGGATAAAATAATCCTGCTATCGCTATGCAATATAAGGTGGGAACCATGCCAACCCATGCCTTCGTGTGGGATCTCGAAACGGTGCCCGATCTTAAGGGTTTTGCCGCAGCCAATGACCTTGTTAGCAAGAGTGATGACGAAATCCGTGAGGCGCGATGGGCGACAAGTTTCCCAAACACATCTTTCATTCGATTGCTTGCATCCGCGGACATTGATCAAGGCCAATGTCCGATTTGGGTCATTCGCGACCGATCCATTCAGCGTTATGGCCATTAGCGCGGCCACTACACCTGCGCCGATCAAGAACCGTCCATGTGCTGACATTCGTCATGTTGCACAGAACGACGGCCAAAGCTTGTGAAATATCGACAGAGGCCGCCAACTAAGGCGCAATCAAAGGCGCGCTCCTGGTTAAGCTCAGATGACATGAAGGCGACAATGCAGAAGAGCGGCGTCGTCGGTTTACCTAACGTCCGCTTCGCTGCCGCAGCCTAAGTCGTAGCCGAAATAGACCGTAGCTGGGATGGCTTGCAGCGTAAGTGTTTTGTTGTGTAGCCATTCCGAAGACGGAAGCCCCGGCGTGTCCTGGTCCCCAGAACGCGCTGGGGCTTTCATTGCGTTGCGTTTGAGGTCAAAAAATTATGACATTCTTCAATCCGATCACGCGCCATATCAAAACGTTTACCCCTTCTAAAGAACAGATAAGGCTGCTTTCAGCGTTACTCTTCTGTGGTTGGGGCAACAAGTTCTGCGATTTTCCGACGGCAATCCGTTTCGGTGGCGTGGGGGCCGGTTACAAATGTTCCGCTCACTTTCGTGCCGTACCAGCCTGACTGAACCCCGAGGCGGTTTGATTCATTTTTTTCGACGTGCCGCGGTGAAAGGTTTTCCATGAGAGTCCTCTTTCCGGTGTATATATTTTGACGTTTAGCATTCAATGCTGCACCCGAAGTGTGCGCTGACGTGTGCAGTCTGCGGATGCCGGCGGTCTCCGCGATACAAACAAGACTTCGATTTCTAGATGCAAGTCGTGCCGCCCGACGGGCACTAAGACTGTCACTTAGTGCAAGCGGAAACTTCAATGCGTCGCCGTATTTGGGCAACTCTCAGACAAGCCACAGGACGCCCTTCAGCCCACCGAACTGATCTAAAAGTCCCATTTAAGCCTCCACAGCGTTTGACATGGTTGGCAGAAATTTAGTCTGCAGCCTCGCAGCCACCCGCACAGATTTAGGGATGCTTCTCATTTTTAGCGGCGCGGATACCTTGGCCTGTGGCGTCCCGCTCACACATATACGCGCCGGATTTTGTGTTGCCGTAGTCTTTGTGTCCTGCGAAGTGATAAATTTTCGAGTTTAGATTGGCCCAAACGACTGTGCCTGACCCACACCGCGCCTTGGCTTGCGCCTCAGTCGAATATTGATTAGCGCCAGTCGGAGCCATGGCGGCAGGTGCCGGCTGAGCAGATGACCTAGCAGGGGCGGCCGCCGGAGCTGGAGTTGGAGCGGGAGCTGTTGTTGTTTTGGGCTTGGAAGATGTCGAAGCCGCAGGAGCAGGCTGCGCTGCGCTGCCGCCGGCTCTGCACTGCGTCACGTAGGCCTTTTCCGTAATTCCCTTGGCTTGATTAGCGGCCTTGTTGGCTTGCCATTCTTCCTGGCATGCCTTTACCGTCTTTTGTTGAGCTACAGCAGGAAAAGACAGGATTAAGGCTCCAACGAGTACTGAGCAAATGACGGCGATGTTACGCATTTTCAACTCCCGACTGACAATGGTTGAAACGCTTAGGCGTCCTTCTCGCATTTCGTCATGAAGCTATTTTTGGCAGCGCCAGCAAGTGGCTTTCCGTCTTTGCCAACGGCTTTGCCTTCGCACGCATCCAGCTTGCACTTCTTTAAGAAGCTTGTCTTGGCAGCGCCAGCAAGTGGCTTGCCGTCTTTGCTCACCGCCTTGCTTTCGCAAGACTGGGCCATCGCGGAACCAACAGCGAAACAGGTAATTAGAGCAGCGAGGATGATACGCTTCATCGTTTCCTCCGTATGACGGTGTTTGGAACGTACTCGCTTATGTCAGCATATGGTAGGTGCTTGGCTTGAAATAAAAGAGGCCGCCAATTGAGGCGGCCTCGAATTGCGATTTATTTTTATTGAAAGCTCGCCGGATTGCCTCAGCGTGTCGCAAGCGATGTGCTGGTCATCATTATCGCAGCGAAATTGCCAGCCCGCTAAGGTCGACATTGGCCATCAATCCGACCTGCCGTCCCGACATCCTCAAAACGGCGCCCTTCTCGTTACGCAGCGTGATCACACGCGCGCCCACGCCAATCGCGGCGCCGGCGCCGACAGCCCCGTAGACGCCCGCGACGTCCGACGGCCTGTGAATGTTGCTCACCGTGCCGACCAGGTTCGTCTCTGACGCGCCAAATACGAGGCCCGCGCTCAGACCGCCGACCGACAGTGCATAATTTCTTCCGTGGAATGTCAGCGTGCCGCCGCCGCCGGATCCACCAATGAACCAGCCAGCCTTAACCACTTTGATCTGAATGGTGCCACTGTCGGCATAGGCCGCGGACGAAACGCTCGCCCCTGCCAAGGCCATCAGAGCAATAAGACCTGCACGAAATAGGTGAGAAATTCTCATGTTGGAGGTCTCCTCGAAGCCTTGGGCCGCGCGGCTCGGCAGCTCGTAGGGCGTTTGTGAATATTATCCATCTTGCGCCTTATCTGCCCTCACCACAATAGCAATAGTAAAGTCTATGCTGGCAAACTCAGGCGTATGTCCGCTTTGGGTCAATCGCTACCGATCCATTCAGCGCGAATGAAGGTTCGACGCCAGGAGCAATTACCGGCTTCTCAGCAAATTCACTGCGATGTCCTAGATTTCCGCCAAAGCCAGAGAGCCGCGAGCACCAGTAGCGAGCCGACAAGGGCGGCCACAACATCGCGCAGCGATATCGCAATCTTGTCGAGACCGGGTAAAATCCCAAACGCGCGGAACAAGAGGCCGCCGACAAGCGCGCCGACGAGGCCCACGCCCAGATTTCGCAGAAGGCCAAACCCCTCACGCTCCCAGGTGATGAGCAAGCCGGCGAGGCTTCCGCCCAACAAGCCGACAACGATCCAAACGATGAGTTGATCAACCGACGGCATCACATCCTCCTACCGGAAAATCGCAATTTCGTCACCATGTACGTGCGCGTACTTGAAGGCGCCGGTTTCGCTGCTGGAGAGATTGGAAACGTAAGCCAAGTGTTCCATCCCTCGGGACGGTTTTTGGCATCAAACTCCCAATATCCTTTGAAGTTCAGATAGCCCTGCACTCGGAATGTTCGTCGCCGACATGTGCCAAAGACCGACATCTCGTCCGAGCTGGTGGCCAAGGGTGAAGTCGAATTGGGCATTGTCATCACGTAGATTCTGACTACGCTGGGCGTCGAGCTCGTAGGACATTTGCCTCCTGAAATTCAGTTCTATACGGCATGCAGAATAGATTGGCGTACCGCATAAGCAAAAATTATCGATAGGTTTTCGGTCAATGACATCCGAAACAAAATCAGCCAAAAAGTGAACCGGAAGCCGACCTATTTCCTTGGTGCGGAGCGGACGAGTCCCGTTGCGATTTGTTGAATCGATTTTTCAATGAATCGGAGCCGTGTTTCGGCCCGGCCAGCGCGATCCTGCCACTGTTCAATTTCAGTCTCGAGTTGGCCGATCCGATCTTCGGCGGTTTGATGCTGACGTCGTATTTCCTTCGGTGCAAATTGAAGTACCTCTTTGGGTACATTGATCGTTTCTTGAGTGGTGACTCCTGATTCTCGCCGGAATGCGAAATGATCAATACTCAGCGGCTGCGTATCCCGCTTCCGTTCGAGGTCGGCAATCAAGCGTTGAAAAAATGCCATTTGGCCGCTCCATCAAACCAAATGTATGGCGGCAGCTAATGAGTTGCCAGACCGGATAGATCTTACGGCCCAATAATGATATTGCACTTAGGTGCACAAGACCAAATATTGCCTCACTGACGTTGACGGAATTGAGGCTTGCGCGGCTCCATGACTGGCCCAAAGGGCACGCTCAGCCACACGATCACTCAATCACCACGTGGGCGAGCTGAAGCGCCGCCGGTTTGACCTGCCCAGAATTGTCCATCGAGCGCGTATCGAGGGAACCGGCCGAAAGACCTTCAATTTTCTGTTCGATTTGACCAATCACGTGTCGTGAAAAAGGCCCCATGTGCAGGTAAAGCGCCGTCAGCGCGACGATCCATCGCGCTGATTGCGGATTATTCGACACGCATCTTTTAAAGGCCGGCCAAAATATCTCGCGTGGTTCCGGCAAGTTGTTGACGATCCGGTGAAGCATATCTGATCCGTTAAATCTGTGCCGGGAGTCGCTGGCGCGGGTCCGGCGCTTTCTATTCGAGTTGTCGAGCAAATTCGACAAGCGTTCCAGACGCCCGGCATAAGCCGCAGGATCGTAAACTTTCTCAAGAATGCGCTTGTAGTCGAGCAACACCTCTTGTCGCGGCCGCATGGTGTCGAAATTCAAGCCCTGCGTGCATTGATCGCCGCCGCCCGGCGGATACGAATCCGGCGTTGCGTGCAAGCGGCCTTCCTTCTCGAGCCGGCGCGTGAGCTGCGTATTGGGCAGGGCGTACAGTAGGCCGACCATACAAACTGGAATCGCAGCCTCCTCTATCAATTCAATCATGCCGTCCGCGATCGAGCCTTTTTCACTATCGAAGCCGACAATAAATCCTGCAGTAACAAATATGCCGGCCGCATATATTTTATGAATGCTCTCGACCAGACTGCGACGGGTATTCTGCTTCTTCCTCATCGCCATGAGAGTATCGGTGTCAGGACTTTCAATCCCAATAAATACCCCGACAAAGTTGGCCTCGCTCATGGCTTTCAGGAAATCGTCATCGTCCGCTAAATTGACCGAGGCCTCGGTGGTGAACTCAAATGGGTAGTCATTTCGTTCGAGCCAGGCACGCAACTCCGGCATCAATGTCCGAACAGCCTTCTTATTACCGATGAGATTGTCGTCGACAAAATCAACGTGACCGCGATAGCCGAGCCGATAGAGTTCGTCGAGCTCGGCCAGCATCTGGGAATTAGTCTTGGCGCGCGGTACTCGGCCGTAAAGCTCAATTATGTCGCAAAATTCGCATGTGAATGGGCAACCACGCGAGAATTGCACGCCAATGTGCAGATAATAGTCGAAATTTAGCAGGTCGAAGCGGGGGATCGGACTTTTCGTCACATCGACGGTGAACTTCTCGGCCTCAAAATATCCCGCTTTCGCTCCGCCTTGCCACGCCGTGATGAATTCGTCGATGACGCCTTCCGCTTCGCCGAGAACGCGAAAATCAGCGGCGGCGTAGATTTGCGGTGTTGATGTGACAGCAGGTCCACCGACGGCAACAAGCTTCCCCTGCGCATGGCAGAGATCGATAACGTCCAGCAGGTCATGCTGTTGGGGCAGCATGCCGCCGGTCATCACGAGGTCGGCCCATTCAAGTTGATCTTCGGTCAGTTCCTCGGCATTCCGGTCCACCAATCGCACTGTCCATGACGACGGCAGTAGCGCGGCTACTGTGATCAGACCGAGCGGAGGCGCAGGGCATCGCGCCCCAAAAATTTTGCACGTGGCCGCAAAATTCCAGAACGTCTCCGCGGCAAAACGCGGATAGACCAGCAGAATATTGCACGCTCGCGGTGCCATAATCGGTTTCGCGACCAACATTGCATTAACCAACATTTCCCAGAAGAGCTCTGGAACGGCGCCGACGGCACTGGGCTGCCAATTATTAGAACCGGCGACTTCGGTAGGTTGCCGTTTTCTGGGCAGCTCTCAGACAAGCACTGCGCTTGACCGTGTACGGACGTTACACTGATTTTGGTTTGATGTCTCTGGGATTGAATGTCGCTTTTGGGTCATTCGCGACCGAGCCATTCAGCGCCGGTGCCGATTAATGTCCGCTGTTACTCCAATAGCGACCGAATATTGCGGCGCAGCGAGACGACCCTATGTGTCAATAGGCGACAGGCCGCCAACTGAGTCGGCCTCAATTTAAATAGCCCCCGGTCCGTTCCGTCACATCCAAGCAGGCGGGGCTACGACCAGAACACGTCCCAAGCGTAGAGGTTGTAAATATACTCTCTGCCGTCCGTAACCCGGCCGTTCTGGAGCTGAAGGATGCAGCAGTCAACATCCAGGTTCTTGCCAGCTCGCGTGGTCAAAACCGAGTAGTGGGTAGCCGGTCAGTTTAAATACGGCATCCCTAGCCGATTAGCCATAACACCTTTATTGACCCAAAGCGGACATACGGGGCGCAGGCACGCTGACGCGACGTGAAAATGCGCCGTCGGGTTGATCCGGGAAGAATGATTCGGGAAGAATTGTGTCGTATGTAGCTCTTCCTAGGCCGAAGGCTATCACGGCTCGATGTCTGCTTTTGATGTGGTGGACGGAGCCCGCTCCCGGCATCGAGTGCCATAGGGTGGTTCGTCGGAGACGAAATCACATGAAGGAGCCGTCCACATGCAAGTTACCACGATTGGTTTGGATATCGCCAAGAACGTGTTCCAGGTTCACGGCATTGATGCGACCGAGAAGGTCGTTGTCAGAAAGCAACTTCGTCGCGGCCAGTTGATAAAGTTCTTCGAAGCGCTGGCGCCGTGCCTTATCGGCATGGAAGCCTGCGCCACGGCACATTATTGGGCGCGTGAGCTGACGAAGCTCGGGCATCGGGTTCGGCTGATGCCGGCGAAGGACGTGAAGGCCTACGTCAAGCGCAACAAGAACGATTCCGCCGACGCCGAGGCGATCTGCGAAGCGGTCAGGCGCCCGACCATGCGGTTCGTCGCGGTCAAGTCGGCTGAGCAACAGGGCCGGTTGATGCAGCATCGAGTGCGCGATCTGCTGATGCGCCAACGTACCCAGTTGATCAATGCCTTGCGGGCACATTTGGCCGAACTCGGCATAGCGGCTGCGCAAGGGCGCGAAGGGATCAAGGAGTTGCTGGCGATCGTTGCCCAGGATGGAGGTTCGCGCTTGCCCGTTGATGCCCACGCCAGCCTGATCGTGCTGGCGGCGCAGCTTCAGGCGGTGCAGACGATGATCGGATCGATCGAGAAACGGGTCGTTGGGCAGCATCGCTCGAACGAAGAGAGCAAGCGACTGGAGAGCATCCCCGGGATCGGCGTTATCGGGGCCACCGCGATCGCAGCGGTTGTCCAGATCCGAAGGTTTTTCGATCGGGGCGTGATTTTGCGGCCTGGATCGGGCTCGTGCCGCGGGAAGATTCAACTGGCGGCAAGCAGAAGCTTGGGCCGATCTCGAAACAGGGCGATCGCTACTTGCGTCGCATCCTGGTCGTTGGAGCCTGTTCCGTCTTGCGGCGTGCGCGCCAGCAGCCGGAGAAGTATCCCTGGCTCATACAGCTTCTCGCCCGGCGACCGTTCAAGGTCGTTGCGGTTGCGCTTGCCAACAAGATGGCGCGGGTCGCCTGGGCGTTGCTGGCCAAGGGAGGCACCTACCGGGCGCCTCGACTAACGGCGGCCTGACAAGGAGCGCGGAAATAAGAGGATGAGGTTGAGAGGATGAGGTTGCGTCCGTGCGTTCAAAAACTGCAGGGGTGATGATGACATTGATGCGAAACGGTCGAGACCGTCGATCGGGAAAACCCGTTAAGTGCCACGCGAGGAAAGAACGCGTGCGATTGTTTGGGACCCGATCAGCGGATTACATCAGGGCCAGCGGCCAAAGCGGCCGCATTCAAAGGCCGAATACATGGCTGCACCCGAACGCTTCGCTGAAATGCCCGATTTTTCCCTTGCACCGCGGGCGCCGTCCATACATGGCACTTAGCGGATATTCCAACGGCTGTTCGGAATGAAGGGACCGAGGGGCAAGAGCGCAATGGGATATGGCCGAAATGTCGGGAATGACCGATGTTATAGAAAAAGATTATTCCCACCGATTGAATAAGCGAAGTAGCGTCAAACCAAATGAACCTGCCCACTCCAGTCGCATGGGTAACTTGGGCGGACAACAGACGGTGTTTTGGTGAAAACCTGACTACCACGTCTATTCGTTCATCCAAGCCCATGGGCCTTCATGAGCCATTCAGTCGCCTATGCCGTCGCTGCAATGGTCTGCTATGGCCTAGGGGACTTCATCTATAAGCAGGCTGCCGCCGCAGGCACACAGGCCGACCATTTCCTGATGGCGCAGGGATGGTTTTTCTTGCCGCTCGTTATTCTCTATGCGCTCGCGACCGGCACGCTCATTCCCGATCCGGCGGCGTTGTGGGGCTCGGTCGCCGGCATATTCGCCTTCACTGGCTTCTATTATTTCGTCCGCAGCCTTGCGGCCGGCTCGGTCAGCACTAACGCGCCGATCTTCCGCATGAACTTTATTGTCACGGCCCTGCTTGTGATCGTTTTGCTCGGCGAGCCGATGACGCCGGCCAAGATCACCGGACTTGCTTTCGCGATGGTTGCGACGTGGCTTCTGGTCGGCGCGAAACATGCCGACGATCACATTCCCAGCAATAGGCGGCGCCGTGCGCTCGCAGAGGTCGCCGTTGCGACGATTGCGTTCGGCGCGTCAAATTTCTTCCACACTGTCGGGCTGCGGCACGGTGCGGTTCCGGAAACCCTTGTAGTCGCTCAGGCGGCCGCGTTCATGCCGCTCGCGACTTTCGTCGTGTATTTCGCGGACCGCAGGTTTTTACCGCCGCCGGCGACCTTTAAATATGGTGCCGCTGCCGCGATCGTGCTGCTTGCCGCCATCATCCTTCTGCTGCGCGGCGTTGCCGGCGGCCAGGCGAGCGTGCTGGTGCCGATCGCACAGATGGGCTTCATTATTGCCGCGCTGCTCGGGATTTTTATTCTGAACGAGCGCATCACGGTCCGGAAAACGATCGGTCTCGTCTCAGCGCTGGCTGCCTTGGCAGCGCTAATGGGCAGTTGAAGCGAAGCCGATCTGGCGGTCCGGCGGGCACGGGGCTGCGCCGCGTCGGCGTTTGTCCTCTGCAAACTCAAGACGTAATTTTAAATAGGAATGTAGTCAGCCAATAGGCCGGGTGGCTTGAATCCGTTTAGGTACTTAGACTAAAGTCTAATACGCGAGTCTGCGGACGGTGAGACCCCTGAAATTGGAGGCAATCCGGCCCCTGAGCTGTCGGCCTCCCGCAGGCAAAACCGCTTGTGGAGATGTCCCATGACAATGCAAAGCGATCATCATGACCAAGGTTTCATCCACACCGCAGGAGGACAGACGATCTTGCTGCTTGTGGTGGTTATCGTGGTGATGGCTCTCGCGTGGGAATTTGTCTGGTAATCGCGATCAAGACAGAACCTCGGCCGGCGCCGGGGTTCTCTTGTTTCGTCCGGCTGGATCGAGCTTCGCCTTAGCGCGCTAGACGGAGTGTCGCATGACACTTTATCGGCCAACCACTTTTCATTCGGATTCAATCTTTCGGCCGCCCTGTCCCAAATGCGGCACGAAGATGCAACTTGCCCGTATCGAGGCTGAAAAGCCGGGCTACGAAATGCACTCTTTCGTGTGCCCGAATTGCGCACATGCGAAAAGCACCATTACTAAAATTAAATCTGATCAATTCTAAAATTGGCAATGAATGTCAAACTGAGCGTGTAAAGTCCTATTCCGCACCCATTGACCTGGCTGACAGAGGAAACATTATTCGGGTGGGGGCATTTGAGGATGAGCAAGTAACCATTTTACGCGACTGCCATAGCATGGGGGCAAATATGAAGCTCGGATTTCTCCGATCAAGATCGAACTCGTGGTCAATCTTAAACGGCCAAGAGCTGGCCTCTCGATTCGAAAGTCGTTCTTGCTGGTCACGGGTGATCGAGTGAGACGGCGCGAGTTCATCACGCTGATCGGCGGTGCGGCTGCGTGGCCGCTTGCGGCGCGCGCGCAGCAGCCGCAGACCGTGCGTGTTTCCGGCACGGTCGAAAGCTTCGACGGTCACGTGTTGACGATCAAATCGGCGAAGCTCGGCGAGGTGAAGGTCAACCTCGTCGGTAACGCGACGGTATTCGGCGTGGCCAAGGCGACGATTGCCGACGTCAAGCCTGGCTCCTATGTCGGCGTTGGCGCTATGCCGCAGCCGGACGGCAGTCAGCGTGCCATCCAGGTGACGGTGATGGCCGAGTCGCAGCGCGGACTGAGCGAGGGCCACCGTCCGTGGGATGCGCGGCCAAACAGCACCATGACCAATGGCTCCGTCGATCAGACGGTAGAGAGCGTCGACGGGCGCACGATGATCGTGAAATACAAAGGTGGTGAGCAGAAGATCGTGGTGCCGCCCGACGCCGTCATCCGCGCTTATGCGCTCGGCGACGCGAGCGAGCTTAAACCCGGCGCCCATGTCGCCATCATACGCGCGTTGAAAAAGCCGGACGGCTCGCTTGAGGCCAACCGCGTCAATGTCGGGCGCGGCGAGGTGGTGCCGCAGTAGCGAGCGCTGATGAGTTGATTGAATATAGAGATGCTGTTTGCTGCAGTGCACGAGTCTGCTTCTCTAATATGCGGGTCAGCATGACCTGGGCCGCTTCGTAGAGCATCACCCGCATCATCTCGTCCCCGCACTTTGATATCGCGCCGGTTCGGTTGATCTCGCCTGATTGATATTTGGACGGTGTCAACCCCAAGCGTCGTTTGCGGTGGTCTAACGTCTACTTATTCCGTTTTAGTAAGGTGCTGCCGACCAAGGCGATCCCGACAAAAATGATGCCAGCAAGTGCGTCTGTGCGGATAGTGCTGCGGGCGATGCCTAAGCCGAAATGTCCAACAATAATCAAAAAGACCGCGGCCATAACGGCTGTTATGAGCACAAGAATAGGAAGGATAAGCCGGTCCATACCGCCAATATGTAACGGTTTGGGTTAATCGGCTAGAGCGGCAACGGCGGACAAAGGTGGATTTTGGCCCGCGATGGTTTGTCCGCTTACGACCCAACAGCGACATCGGCTGTGCGCTGCGGGAATGGTTCTGATGCCGGTTTTAGCCCCTATCAAAGTACTCGTTTGGGCCGATACAATGCTGTCTCCTGAGCTTGCGGTCAGACATGCAGCGGCGCGAGTTCATCACGCTTATCGGCGGAGCGGCGGCCACTTGGCCGCTCATGGCGCATGGACAGCAGCTGGTGATGCCAATGGTTGGGTTTATCAACTACGGGTCGCCCCAGCTAAGTAAAACGGGTGAGAAGGTAAAAACTCTCTCACGCGCGTTCGGTGTTACCTTGCCAACTTGACCCTCACCCGGGCGTGGAGGCTTCGATGAAGCTGTACGTCACGTATACCTCACCGTACGCGAGGCTGGCGCGCATCCTCGTCATAGAGAAGGCGCTCGAGGATCGCGTCGAGATCATCGAGGCGAAAACGCGCACCCCAGGGAGCCCTTACTATCAGATCAATCCCTCTGGCCGCGTGCCCTATCTCGTCGACGATGCCGGCGTCGGCATGGAGGACAGCCAGCTCATCTGCGGCTATCTCGACAGCCTCGACGGGAAGCCTCGGTTCCACGACTCGCTACGTGAACCAGATTGGGCCTACCTCCGGCTCGAGTTCATGGCGCGCAGCATGTGCGACGGTATCTCGGTTTGGACGCGCGAAATGGTTCGGCCCGCGAGTGAGCGTTCGCCCACCGTCCTTGCCCATGAGGTGGCCCGCAGCCAGCGCATGGCCGACGTTTTTGAAGGCCGTGTGGCCGATCCGCTGATGCAGGGGGCACCCCGCATGGCACACTTAATCCTCGCAGTGACTCTCGAGAGAGCGCGCAAGTGCGGCCTCGGTGGTCTCACCGACGGCCGCCCGCAGCTCGCTAGCTGGATGCGATCCATATCTGACCTTCCTTCAATGCAGAGGACGGCCCCGCCGTAAAGCCGGGTGTGACGGTGAGCGGCTGCCGGACGCCGAATTTGACCCAAAGCGGACATGAGTCAGCACTGCTAACCATTGCTAACCGATACGCGTCCAGTGGCCTTAGCCTTCCCGTCTGGGAAAATGTGCTAACAAGTACGGATTTCCATCACGTCAATTCATCGTGCTCGTCAACGCAGTGCACCCCAGCGGCTTTCGAATGAACTAGCGGGAACCACCGGCTGCGCGCCCGTCAGCAGAACGCTGTTGCTCGCCGGCGGCGCTGAATAGGCGGTGCGCATTTCCGGCGCGGGGGTCTTTTGATCGTCGCGGGCTTGCTGCTGGGGCGGCGCCGGCGCTGGCGCGGGGGCATTGTTCGCCACCGCATCAGGCTTGATCTTCGGATGCGGCGCCGACTGCGGCACGCTCGCCATCACTACTGGCTGGCTGGCCCGCGCCGGCTGCGCCGTCTCGATGGTCATGAGTCCCCGATTGGGCGTACGCGGCAACGCGCCGGGCACCATCGTGTTGCCAGCGACAAGATAGACTTGGCCGTTCTTCTCGATGGTAAGCTTAGCCGCGAACGCTGGGTTCATGCCGCCATCGATTCCGTTGCGCGACGGCACCACGGCGATGTCGCGCGCGATGTAATTAGCCATCTGAATCTGCTCTTGCCGCCGATGATCGAGCACCGCGTCAGCGATAGTCGGGTCGAGCTGGAACACCGGGCATGTGCCGCGGGCATCGAACGCGAGCGGCTTCGATGCATTTTCGGGCGCCACCGCGTCGAATACGTAGCGTTTCTCGCACACGGCGACCTTCGGTTCCTGATGGGTGGCCTCGAAATCGTCGTAGCCTTCCTTCAGCATCTTCCAGAACGCGAAGTTCGGATTATTGCGGTGCTTGGCCATGTTCAGCGCAGTCATGCGGAACGGAAAGGCCTCGAGCTGGAAGTTCTTCTGCCCGCCGAAGAACGATTCGCGCGCCAGCGCGTAGATTTCCTGGATCTGCTCGTCGGTCATCGCGTAGCAGCCGCGCGACGAGCAGTCGCCATGCACCATTAATTCGGAGCCGGTGTAGCCCCAGGCGCGGTCGTAGGCGTTCGGGAAGCCGGTGTTGAAAGCGAGGTAGTAATTGGAATTCGGATTCATCTGTCCGGGCGTGATGGTGTAGAAGCCCTCGGGTGCCTGGCGGTCGCCTTGCTTTTTCTTCGGGCCGAGATCGCCCGACCAGCGGCAGATCGGATAAGTCTTCAACAGGGCGAATTCGCCGTCGCGGGTTTTCTTCCAGATCTCCATCTCCGCCTCTTCCTTGAAGATGCGGGCGAGGATCGGAGAATCCTTATCCATCTGCTTCGCCTCGATTTCGGCGAGCGTCTTCTCGGAAATCGGAGCCTGCGAGCGGCCGGTCGGAGTAATGCTGTCGGGGTCGCAGCCGGCAAGGGCTATCGTCGCGACAATGGCCGCCGACGCGAGCAGGGCGCGGACAAAGGGTCGGGTCAAAGGCGGTACCCCCCGGAAGGGAGAATATGGCGTTTTTCCGGCTTGCTTGGAAGCCAGACGTGGCTCACCACAGTCCCTTTTCCTCATTGCCCCCCGCCGCCGCCCGTTCAGATTTCAGGCTGCTGCCGGATGATCACCTTGGTGCCGACCGGAATTCGATCGTAGAGATCAGTCACGTCGGGATTGGTCAGGCGGAAGCAGCCGGATGAGACGGCAGTGCCAATGGTCTGTGGCTGGTTGGTGCCATGGATGCGATAGACCGTGGTGCCGAGATAGAGCGCCCGCGCACCCAATGGATTACCCGGGCCGCCGGCCATAAAACGAGGCAGATAGGGCTGGCGCTCGATCATTTCGGGTGGCGGCGTCCAGTCTGGCCATTCCAGTTTGCGCGTGATCTTCACAAGGCCTTGCCACTGGAAGCCATCGCGACCGACGCCAATGCCGTAGCGCAATGCGCGCCCGCCCGGCTGCACGACAAAGAGATATCGCTCGCTGGTGTGGACGATGATTGTGCCGGGTGCCTCGGTGGTGCGGTACAACACCATCGTCCTCTGAAACTTCGGATCGACCTGTTCGTCTACCGGATTAGGGATGTAACCTGGCTGGTCATCCCCATGTTGGCTCTGCGCCAAGGCTGGCGGCGCCATAACCAGCGACGTGAGCAGAGCGATCTGGATGCAGAAGCAGAGACGGAGCAGAAGCATCGGTATTCACTCCACTTATAACAATGTTCTCATTGGCTAGAGCATAGCTTCGGAGTCATGGTTTTTTCGTGACAGGTTAGGGAAAAGCGACTTGAGGTCGCTCCTCCGCCATCCGACCCGCGAAATATGCGGACATTACCTAGACAATATCTGCTGTTAGCACATAGCGGACATTCCAGCCGCGCCCGCGAATGTCCGCTATTGGAGCAACAGCGGACATTGATCCGCACTGCGGGCCGGCCGCCTCGGGTGCGAATGACCCAAAGCGGAAAAGGCGTCATTTCAGCTTGACCTCGACCCCCTCAATCTTGCCATCGAACTTGAACGGCCGACGGTCGAAATAATCGAGCGATACCGGCGAGCCGAGATCGATGCCGACATCCAACGATTCGCTTGCGGTAAATGCGGCAGGGACCGTGCGCTTCACGGTCATACGGCCGACTTCCTTGCCATCAACGGTCAGCACCACGTCGGCCGCGCCGCCTGGTTTCGCAATGGTCGTATCGACCTCGATCCTGTGTTTGCCGGCCGTGATCTTATCCGCGGATCGGGCCGTATATCGCTCGATCTCCATCATGTTGTACTCGTAGACGAGCTCGCCCTTGTCCATGAATAGCGTCAGCCCGCCCGAGAAACCGCCCAGCGCATAGAGCACGCCGTTTGCATTCTCGCCGACATCGGCGTCGACGGTGACGTGGTTGCTCTCCCGCCCAAGCCCCGGCGCCGTGAACTCCGGCATGCGTGTAGTCGAGGCGTCAAATTTCCAGCTCGTGTAGGGCGTTTTTACACGATCTTCCGGATGGATTCGCAGCCAGTTTCCGGCGCCAATGGGGAACGCCTTGTTCTCCTTAGCGACTTTCAAGAATAGCTTCTTCATCGCCGCGAGCTTATCGGGGTATTTACTTGCGAGATTGTCCGCCTGCGAAAAGTCATTGCGCAGATCGTAGAGTTCCCACTCGTCCTTGTTCGCGTCCCAATCTTTGATCTTTGCGCTCGAAGCGGCTGCCTCCCAGGGAATGAACGGGCCGAACGTGTCGGCGAACCAACCGTCGTGATAGATGCCGCGGCTTCCGTTGTTGTCAAAATACTGGGTGTGCTTTTCGCCCGGCGCGTTGGCGTCGGCGAAGGTGTAGACCATGCTGATGCCGTCAATCGGATCCTGCTTGAAGCCATCGACCACCTTCGGGGGCTTGATGTGGAGAATGTCGTAGATCGTGGGCGCGATGTCGTTGACATGGTGAAACTGGGCGCGCGGCGTTGTGTAGTGTTTGATGCGGCTGGGCCAGTCGATCACCAGCGGGTTGCGGGTGCCGCCAAAATAGGCGCCCAGCAGCTTGGTGCCCTTGAACGGCGTATCGCCGGCCCAGGCCCAGCCTGCATGGTACATGTTATCGGTCTTCGGTCCCCCAAGCGCATCCAGACCGCCCAGGCCCTTCAGCGCTTCGAGATGCTGTTCAATCGTGCTTGGGATTCCATTCTGCGCGAGCAGTTCACTGATCGTGCCTCGCTGGCCCTCGGCGCTCGAGCCGTTGTCGCCAAAGATGTAAAATATGATCGTATTCTTGCGGAGTCCGAGGCGATCCAATTCGTCGATAACTCGTCCGGCCTGTATATCCGCATGCTCGGTAAAGCCGGCAAAAATCTCCATTAGCCGTGTCTGAAATGCCCGTTCAGACGCGGGGATGCTGTCCCAGCTTTCCATCGTCTTGTCACGCGGCGTCAGCGTGGCATTCGCAGGAATCCAGCCTGTTGCTTTTTGATGCTCGAACGTGCGTTGGCGCAGTATGTCCCATCCTTCGTTGAACTTGCCCTTATATTTGTCCGCCCATTCCTTGAAGATGTGGTGGGGACCATGCGAGGCGCCGGTGGCCCAATACATAAAGAACGGTTTGTCGGGCGCATACGCCTCGTGTTTATCGAGCCAAGCAATCGCCTTGTCGGCCAAATCTGCGCTCAGATGGTATTTAGGATCATGTGGTGGCTCTATAGTATTGAAATTTTCCACCAGCCGCGGCTCCCATTGTGAGGTTTCTCCGGCGAGGAAGCCGTAGAAATAATCGAAGCCGATCCCATCGCCGGTCGGCCATAAGGTGAAAGGCCCCATCGCCGTCGTTTCGGTCGCTGGCGTATTGTGCCATTTTCCGAATGCGGCAGTTTTGTACCCGTAATTACTGAGCACCTTGGCGATTGTCGCAGAGGTGCGCGGAATCACCCCGGTATATCCATCCCAATTGACGGCGCGTTCGGCGATCGTTCCGGAGCCTACGCGCTGATGGTTTCGGCCGGTGAGTAGCGACGCGCGTGTCGGCGAGCAGATCGACGTCGTATGGAAGGTGTTGTAGCTGGTCCCTTCATTGGCGAGGCGTGTAAGCGTCGGCGTATGAATCGGGCCGCCGAACGTATCAGGCAGGCCGAACCCGACATCGTCGAGCAGGATGATCAGGATGTTGGGCGCGTCCTTGGGAAGGTGGCTCACATTCGGGAATGGAACGAGATTGGAATCCTGCAGCGTCGGCCCGGCGATGCTCTTCGACGGAGGAGTCGGAAACGGCAACACGGAACCATCCGATGGCGTCGTGGTCTGCGCGACAGCCACGGAGATGCCAAAGAGCATTACCGCGCCGAAAGCAGAAACGGTCGCAAGCGTTTTCATCGGTACTTCTCCAAAGTGCATTTCATCGGTTCAAATGAAGCCTGCCACGTGCAGCAGAAGTTCAGCAATAATTGTATTCGGGGCTGGTAATCAGGAACCGCATGGATTTCCGCTGCCGAAGCGTTGAACAGGTGTTCAAGAACCCGTGAATGTCCGCTATTGATGCTGTGGACGGCTCCTCCACCGGCACGGGAGTGCCATGAAAGTGGGTGCTGTTAAGGTCGAATGCGCGCTATTGACCGGGACCTGATCCGCGGAGGGCATTATGGCCAGCGGCCACGTGTGCCGCGCTTAAAGGCCGAACACATGGCTGCACCGACCAATGCTGCAAACGTGAAGAAAGCACTTGCCAACTCGGAGCCGTCCACACATGGCACTTAGCGGACATCGCAGTCGCACCCGCGGTTGTCCGCTATTGGAGTACCAGCGGACATTGGCCCGAACTGGCGTAGAACGGCTCGGTCGCGACTGACCCAAAGCGGACATCGGCAGCAACGACGACTCAGAACTTGATCATGTCCGTCGTCGTCAGCGTGGTTTTGTCAGCCATCACCGGCGCGTTGACCAAATCCCACGTGATGTATTGCTCAATGTAACTATTATCCGCCGCCACGGCATCGACTGGCACGATAACTTTAAATCCACGCTGTACGGCGCCGGCGGCCGTATGGAGAACTGCACCGTTCGAGGCGGCGCCAACCGTAATGACCGTTTGGATCCCCTTGGCCTTGAGGATCTTGTCGAGATCGGGATTTATGAATTTATCGAGTATGCCCAGGACGACGGGCTCGTCCGCTGTTGGAGCGACTTCCGGCCAAATGTCCGCCGCACTTGTGTGTGGAACGTCGGTGTAGACCACCAGCATTTTATTGCTGCGCGCTTGCGCAAGGAACTTTTTTATCGTCGGTAGCGCGGCCACGCAGCGCGGGCGTCGCTTTTCGTTGCACGTCTGATGTAAGACATCGAGCATTAGCAGCGCGGTCGTTTTCGGGTCGACCGTCACCGCATGGAGCGCAGGTGCCGGTGGTGTCTTCACCGATGCCCATTCGTCAATAATATTTGCAGCGCGAGCCCGCGGTGGCGCGAACAGCACGAGCGCGACTACCACGATGATCCAGCGTAGTCGATAGTAAGAACGTTTCATCGAAACCCTCCCCGGCGATGCTTCCGATGTCTTGTGTGTCTAGGATGACACTGGGATTATTGTTGAATGGTAGGGGTTTTCGACACTGGTTGGAACCCCCAGATGCAAGCAGGTCATCCGAATGGCAAATCGAGGCGCGCCGATGCGATGATGCCGCTTAATGTACGCTTCTGGTCAAAAGATGGGGTAATCGGCCGGCGATCTTGTGGATAGCTGAAGTTTATCCGCTTCACCTGAGCACCCCCAAAGCGACAAGCCCGCTACAATGGCACGCGCAGCCATCGTTATCTTTTGCGAGCGTCACCGCGTCCGGTCTCAGGAGACGGCATCGTAGCTTCTCAATCCAGCACGGGGTCAGGAGAGAAGGCGCATTGTCGCGGCCCGACATTGAGCCAGATCAATATCTGCTCGTGCCAGCACAAATATGCTGCCAATGGAGTTTAGATCCTAAAAAAACCAACGATGGCTCGAACCGAAACAAAGGACCGTTCTGGGCTCGTGGCAACCATTCTCGGGTACGCCGATTCCCTTGCAGCGCGCGCAAGCGACACAGTGCTGATAGTCGGGCGGCTCGCGATGGGGATTATCTTCTTTCAGAGCGGTTTAGCAAAGCTTGCGGCGCTTGGTGCGTTCAGCGGGAGTCTGGGCAGTCGCGGGGTGCCGTTTCCCGGTTTCTGGGGACCAGTCGGCGCGATCAGCGAATTCATCGGCGGTACTCTGATCATTCTCGGCCTAGGCACCCGCTATGCGGCGGCTCTAATCGTTATCTTCGTGATCATTGCGACGGCGATTTCACACCGCTATTGGGAATTTGCTGAACCGGCAAGACGCCTACAGCAGGGTCAATTCTACAAGAACCTCGCAATTATCGGCGGGGCTTTGTTTCTGTGCATTTGCGCAGCAGGGCGTTTCTCGCTCGACGCGGTACTGATGAAGAAGCGATAGGCGCCCAACGCCATTAAGCTGTTCGTGCGCATCTACCTCAGAGTTTTCGACTATCGTACGCCCAATGTAATAGAGCCTGCCGTTGCCGAGGGCGGCAAAAAAAATCGCCCGGCTCACAATTCATTCGCACTTGAGCAATGTGGCGCCGAAAGGCCTTCCAGCGCTTGATTTGGCGCCTGTCTTCATCCGGCATCCGGCGACCTATGTAGTAACGGCAATACCATTGGAACCAGCCGCGCGGATCGTCCGGGTTAATCCATCCTTTGTTTCGCCACTCTGAGAGCGGTTGGCTGGCATCAACACCGAAATAGTTGAGCGAACAATCGCGACCGGATGGTGAAAGCTTCGCGCGCTTGAACCAGCTTTTCGGAAACTCTTTCCGCGTGTCCGTCATGTACTTGCCGCAGAACACACCGAGAGCGAGCATTTTTTGCGGCGTCAACTCCGGTTTGAACTCTGCATCGAAGTCGCGGCCCATGCGCGCCGAGAGTGCATAGCAGTATCCGTTCTGCATGCTGTCATTCACTGTGACGAACTTGCCTTTCTGCCTTGTTGATTTCTTGGTTTTTCTTTTCATCGAACAATTCCGGAAGCAGGACGCTTCTTCCTCGATATGGCCCCGTAGCGCTTCAGCCGTTCAACTGCCAGATTGCGATGTTTAGAGCACTCGCAAAGGCAACCCAGGCCGCGAGCGGCACTAGACAAATCGCTGCTAGGCCATCAAGCTGTGCAAAGACAACGATGGTTGCCACAATCACAGCCAATTGTGGAACGATGTTTACCAGGCCCAGTAGTGGACTATGCGCCCAGAAAAACATCCACGACCACGCGGCGTTGGATGTGAGCAAAATGAGAAACAGAGCAATCGCTGAGCGGCGTGTGCCGGAAGGCCCGTAGACACGCAAAATGCGCCACAGCGCGAAGGCCATCAGAGCGTAGAGTGTGGTCCAGACCGGAGCGAATACCCAGTTCGGCGGATTGAAAGAGGGCTTGGCGAGGCCAGCATACCACGGCGAAAGATTTGGATAGGTCGCGATCTGACCGAGGATTGAGGTCGCGGCAACGGCACCTACGGCGAATGCGGCGAATGCGACGTCGCGCTTAAATGTCGATCGCTCGTATGACTGGGTCATGCGAACATCACCTTATCCTGAGCCGCTCTGGCTCTCCATCGAAAACGGCAGCGCGCCGAGACAGTCTGATAATTGAAGTCCGTCATTGGAGCTGGCGACCGGTCGAAACAGCGGTTCCGTTATAGCGGCGTGGAGCACCGACTTGGTAATATCGAGACCGATAGTCGTGACCGTTTGCTGCTTGGCTCCTCTGAATCGTGGGGGCCTTAACAGCACCCACATTCATGGCACTCACGTGCCGGTGGAGGAGCCGTCCACAGCATCAGAAGTGGACATAGCCCTTCCGTGCGCATGGACGTTTGTATAGTTTAGGCGTTTGGCAAGATCGCTGAGGGGATATCACCGTGATATTTTCACGCCGCCAATTCCTGCATCTCGCTGCAGGCGCCGTCGCGCTGCCGGGTCTTTCGCGCATCGCATGGGCGCAAGCCTATCCAACGCGCCCAGTGCGCATCGTCGTCGGCTTTCCCCCCGGCACGTCGTCCGACATTACCGCCCGATTGATCGCTGAATGGCTGTCGCAGCGGCTCGGCCAGCAAGTTCTCGTCGAAAATCGGACGGGCGCCGGCACCAATATCGCCGCCGAGGCAGTCGTGCAGGCGTCGCCGGACGGCTACTCGCTGCTTTGGGTCACGCAGACCAACGCCATCAATGCGACGCTCTACGAATCGCTCAACTTCAACTTCATCCGGGACATCGCACCCGTCGCAGGCGTCATTCGCGTTCCGACCGTGATGATGATCAATCCATCGGTGCCGGCCAAGACCGTCCCGGAATTCATCGCCTATGCCAAGGCCAATCCGGACAAGATCAACATGTCGTCGCCGGGAATCGGAAGCGCCAACCATGTGCTCGGCGAGCTGTTCCAGATGATGACCGGCGTCAAACTCGTTCACATTCCCTATAAGGGCAGCCAGTTCCCCGATCTGCTCAGCGGACAGGTGCAGATCACGTTTAATCCGCTGCCGTCGTCGCTCAACTTCATAAACACCGGCAAGTTGCGCGCCCTGGCGGTGACCAGCGCGACGCGTCAAGCGGTGCTGCCGGATGTTCCGACCGTCGGTGAATTCGTGCCGGGCTATGAGGGGAATGCATGGTTCGGGATTGGTGCGCCGAAAAATACGCCGAAGGAAATCGTCGACAAGCTCAACAGTGAGATCAACGCCGGCCTCGCCGATCCAAAGCTCAGCGCGCGGCTGATCGATCTGGGCGGCGTTCCCATGTCGGTGACGCCTGCCGAGTTCGGCAAGTTCATCGCCGATGAAACCGAGAAGTGGGGCAAGGTGGTGAAGTTCGCGGGCCTCAAAGTGAATTGATACGGCCTATGAAGGTTTCAATTCTCGACGACTACTTCGACACCATCCGCACCCTCGATTGCTTTCGCAAGCTCGATGGCTATGACGTCAAAATCTGGAACGACCACGTTCAGGATGTCGACGCCCTGGCGGACCGGCTCAAGGACACCGACATCCTGGTGCTCATGCGCGAGCGGACAAAAATCCATAAGCCGCTGCTCGAACGGCTGCCCAAGCTCAAACTGATCAGCCAGCGCAGCGTCTATCCGCACATCGATATCGACACTTGTACAAGTCTCGGCGTCGTTGTGTCTTCCAGCCAGCATCTGGGTACGCCATGCTACGCTGCCGCGGAACTGACCTGGGGACTGATCCTCGCCGCCGTGCGGCAAATTCCGCAGCAGATGGCCTCGCTCAAGGCCGGGACCTGGCAGATCGGCGTGGGTTCGACGCTGCGCGGCAAGATGCTTGGAATCTTCGGTTACGGCCGGATCGGCCGCGCGGTTGCCGACTACGGCAGAGCCTTCGGCATGCAGACGCTCTTCTGGGCGCGTGAGGCCACCATGGTGCAAGCGCGCGCTGATGGCTTTGCGACGGCCACCAGCAAACACGCGTTTTTCGAGCAATCCGATGTGATCACGTTGCACATGCGTCTGGTTGACGCAACTCGCGGCATCGTCACCGCTGCCGATCTGGCCCGGATGAAACCGACGGCACTGATCGTAAACACAAGCCGCGCACCGCTGATCGAACCCGGCGCGCTGGTTGCGGCGCTCAAGGCGGGGCGTCCCGGGATGGCCGCGGTCGACGTCTATGAAGGTGAGCCGGTGCTCGACACTGGACATCCGCTGCTGAATTTGTCCAACGTCGTATGCACGCCGCACATCGGTTACGTTACGTACGAGGAATACGAGATTCAGTTCACGGACATTTTCGATCAGATCACCGCCTATTGCAGCGGCCATCCGATCAACGTCGTCAATCCGGACGTTCTTAACTCATCGCGGTCAGCCGCAGCTAAAGCATGACCGTCACATCCCAGTTATGCGAACGGATTGCCGGCACCGACTATGAAAATCTCGGCGTGCCAGCGATCGAGGCCGCGCGACGGCTGGTGCTCGACGGCATCGCCATTGCGATCGCCGGGACCGAGGAGGAAGCAATCCACATCCTTGCGGCGCACCACAAAGAGCAAGGTGGTGCCGCCCAAGCGACCGCGATCGGCAATGGTTTCCGTCTCAATACGGTGTCGGCGGCGGCTCTCAACGGCGCCGCCATGCACGTGCTCGACTTCGAACCGATGTGGAGTCCGGCCAACCATGCGCTTTCGACCACGCTCGCAGGCGTGCTGGCGCTGGCGGAAGCGCGCGGCGCAACGGGGCGCGACGTTCTGACCGCGCTGGTCAAGGGCGTGGAGATGCAAGGCTGGATACGCCAGGCGTCGGGACAGTTCGAGGCAAGCACGTCGCGATTTCATCCGCCCGGCGCCGTAGGTCCGCTCGGCGCGGCAGTCGCGGCCGGACATATCCTGAAGTTAGACCCCGACCGGCTCGCGCACGCCATCGGCATTGCGGCGTCGCGGGCGGGCAGCCTGCTGGCCAATGCCGGCACCATGACCAAATCGACGCATTGCGGCCATGCCTCGGCGCTCGGGCTCGAGTCGGCGCTTTTCGCCTTGCGCGGCTTCACCGCCAATGTCGAAGTGTTCGAAGCCGCGCAAGGCTATGTGCCGGCGCTCTACGACGATGGCTTCAAGGTCGACGAGATGCTCGGCTTCGGCCGCGCACCGTTACGCGTCGTCGAGCCCGGCTATGCAATCAAGATGTTCCCGAGCCAGTTCGGAACCCATTTCGGCATCACCGCCGGGCTCGAGTTGCACCCGAATATTCCGTCCCCGGCCGCGATCCGCCGCGTGACCTTGGCCGCGCCGGTGATGAACTACGTCAACCGGCCGCGGCCCAAGACCGGTCTCTCGGGCAAGTTCTCGCTGCAATACACCGCGGCCAGCGCGCTGCTCGATGGCAAGGTGGTAATTCGCACCTTCACGGATGCGCGGCTCGCCAAGGCCGACATGCAGGAGCTGCTCGGCAAGTTCGAGCTCCGCCTCGACCCCAAGATCCCCGGCCGTTTCGAAGAGATGTATGTGCTGCTGCGGGTCGAGCTCGACGGCGGACGCGTCCTCGAGACGCGCTGCGATGGTCCGCGCGGCAAGTGGGGCACGCCGCCGATCAGCGAGGCGGAGCATCTCGTCAAGATTCGCGACTGTCTGGCGACACGATTTGAGCCGGCTGCGGCCGAACGCGTCATCGGGCTCGCCCGGCGCATCGACGATCTCGACGCCGCCGGCGTACGCCAACTCATGCAACTGGCCGGCTGCTTCCCCTGAATGTCCGCTTTGTTGCCAGCTCAACCGGTCGACGCAACACCCGGGGGTTAGTTGGCAATAAATAACGATGACGGCTTGCCAAAACGTTCGCCCAATCGCTTTCGGCGACTCCCCTCGCAACCAGCTATCCCACAACACCAATTTCTCTGCCGCTCCCATACCACTACGACGTCACTGACCAATCGTCCTACACTCTCTATTTTTCCCCCTGCGATAAAGTGTTGCGTCGACCGGTTGAGCTGGCAGTCAAGAGCGGACATCAGACTTTTTCTGCGGCCCGCCTCAAAGCCAGAAAAGCCCAAAGGTAATAGTCAGGACCGTGATTGGTGCACCTACCTTGAAATAGGTCCAAAAATCGAATTCTACGCCTCGCGCCTTCGCCCTCTGAGCCACAATGAGATTGGCAACGGAACCGACCAGTGTGAAATTTCCGGCTAGCGTCGCCGCCATAGCGACCACAAGCCAAACGTGTTGCGGGTCCTGTAAACTCGGGACGAACGACTTGAGTAAAAGCACAGCCGGAACGTTGCTGACGACGTTCGACAGCACCGCCGTGACGGCGGCCAGAATCGCCGAATTGTCGAGGTGCTGACGCCCGATTGCCGCGCTGACATCCGGCGTAATCACTACCTTCTCGAGCCCACCGATGACAACGAACAACCCGACGAACATCACAAGCAGCGGCCAGTCAATCTCGATATAAACCTTTTCAGGTTTCACGCGCCGCGTGAGCAAAAGATAAGCACCACCGACGATAGCTACCTTGGCGACTGGTTGGCCGAGGAAGAACAACACGATCATAACCGCCATAACAACAATGGACTTCGCCAATAGCGGTCCATGGTAGCGGGTTGATACGTTGATCTTCTCAAAATGATCATGCGTAAAGAATTCGCCCCGATAGGATAATGCGATCACAACAGCGCAGATCATGAGCCCAACGACAGCGATCGGCACAAGCGCCGCAGCAAATTCGCCATAAGGAATACGGGAAAGGCTTCCAATGACAATATTTTGGGGATTTCCAGTGATGGTCGCGACGCTGCCGATGTTAGACGCGGTCGCTATCGCCAAAAGATAAGAAATGGGATTTCGCTTGAGCTTTATCACAAGTTCGAGCACGAGGGGGGTCATCACGAGGCAGACCGTGTCGTTGACCAAGAACGCTGAAAGAACTCCAGAGGAAAGGATGACCATTCCAAGCAGCATGATTGGCTGCCTAACGTGCCCTGCGATCCAGTGTGTGATGATGCGAAAAAATCCTGAAAGTCGGAGATTGGCGACCACAATCATCATGCCAAGCAGCAGCACGATCGTATCGAAGTCGACCGCTCGATACGCTTCATCGGGTGACAATACGCCGGTGGCGACCATCAAACTGCCGCCAAGCAGTGCCGCCCCAGCTCGGTCAATCCTGTATACGGGTATCTTGCCGAGGGCCACGACTGCGTAGGTTGCAAGGAAGATCAACCACGCAGCGACAACGATCGTGTCAGGCATCCAGCTCATTCCGCCCATCAAGCCTTAGCGTAGCGCCTAAGGCAAGATGCAAGGCGATGTCGCATATGGGTCATTCGCGATCGACCTATTCAGCGCCAGTGCTGAACAATGTCCGCTGTTACGCCGATAGCGACCGAATTTTACGGCGCAGCGAAATGACGCGAAGTGCCAAAAGCAGACATTCACGAAATGACGTTGCCCAGGTGGATTTGGCGCAGCGAAAACTAACGACTCTGGTTGCTCAAACCGCTACTCATCGCGTCGGCATATGCTTTCTGGTTGGCCTCCATGATCAGCTGCTCTGGTATGCAGGTATGGTCGCCGCCGATTGCGTTCATACATGCTCGGTAAGCTGCCGCCGACTGCTCGAACTGGTCCCTCGCGTCGTCAAGGGTGACGACGGGTGGCCGCGTACAACCAACGAGCAGCATGACAAACATCACAACAAAACCCTTCATTGGTATCGTTCCAACGCAATCAGGAAGAAGCGCCAGTCATATTAGCGAGCCTCGATGAGAAAAAATGGTCGATCCAGTGGGCGCGGTGGGATCCCTAACATTTGATCCGACATTCAGCGCCTTAGGTCATGTACTCATAAATCGTCCCGGAAAGCGGACATTTGTACCAACAGCGGACATCTATCCTTGCGAGTTGCCCGTAGAGGTACGTGGTCTCACGCAAGACGAGTGCGCTATGACGTTATACAAGCTGTATTCGGCATCATGGCGCAAAATCTATGTCATCGTTATCCCGCCGCTTGACGTGCCGGAGATAGAGGTGGTTTAGCGCCCGTCTGGCAGCGAGCCTAATCTTTGAGTGATGAGGTTCCGGCGATTTACCGCCCCGCCAGACGCGCCATTCAACGGGCTGAACTTTGATCTCAGTGCCGAGGTCTACGTTGATCCAAGCCTCTTCGTTCGTCCGCAGACACGGGAATTCAAGAGTTACAGTCTCTCCATTGTCAGTAATGCGCAATTCGAGCTCTCGGTTGTACGGCGCTGTCGACATCAGATGCCATTGAGATAAATATGGTAGATAATTTTCCAAGCGTTGGAGCCACCCTTTTCTCATAGCAATCTCATCAGAGTGTGTTGCCGTCTCGTTGCCGCCCCAATGTACCGGCTCAAATTATCTATTTGAAGGGGGGAGTTTGAGCCGGCCAATGTCCGCTTTGGGTCTTTCGCGGACAAACCATCGCGGGCCAAAAAATCCACTGTTGTCTGCTGTTGTCCGAAAGCGGACAAAATTTGCGGCGCAGCGAATGTCCACTTTGTACCATTAGCGACCGTCAGCGCAAACAGAAAGACCGCCTCGCGTCAGATCCGATAACGGTTAAGTGGGCTATCGAGGCGAGGCCTGATTAGGCTAGACTGTCGTGCAGCCATGTTGCGATAAGATGATATCCCATGCGCACCGTCTTTGCAGCCCTGCTTCTCGCCGCCTTCGGATCGCTTGCCGAGACCGCGAGGGCTGAGTACCTCTGGTGCTCGATCATGCAAGAAGGGTCCGTTAATTGCGGGTTCACCACGTTAGACCAGTGCCGCGCGACGGTCTCGGGCGTGGGCGGATTTTGCATGCCGCAGGCCCCAGTGGGGCACCGACAGCCAACGCGCGCCTCCATTGAAGCGGCCCGCAAGGCAGGGGCTGGCACCCGATGAGCAGGCGCGTCTTGCCCGCTCCAAAAACAGAAAGACCGCCTCTCTATTCGATCACTTCGTCGGCGAGCGTGAGCAGTGACGGCGGTATGGTGACGCCGAGCGCTTTGGCAGCTTTGAGGTTGACAACGAACGTAAATTTACTCGGTTGCTCGATCGGCAGGTCGGCCGGCTTGGCGCCCTTGATGATCTTATCGACATAGATGGCAGCGCGCTTGTGCATGTCCTCGTAGCTCGGTCCATAGGACATAAGGCCTCCGGCTTCGACCAGTTCCTTGTACGCATTCACATTCGGCAGGCGCTGCTCCTCAGTGAAGTCCATCATGCGTTGGCGGTTATGTAGGAACACGCGGTCCGCCAAGATCAGCAGCGCGTCCGGTCGCTCCTTGCGGATTGCAGCGAAGGCACCGTCGAGGTCTTCGGATTTGCGTATATCATGCTCTTGCAGCTTTATTCCCATTGCCTGGGCAGCGGCGTGTGCCTGCCGCATCGATGCGACATGGAAGGGATTGAGCGAATTAAAGAACATAGCGACATGCGAAAGCGTCGGCACGACTTCGCGCAGAATATCCAGCCGCTTGCCCTCAAGGTCCGGCGCGATCGAGCTTAGGCCCGTGAGATTGCCCCCTGGCCGCGCCAGGCTTGGTACGAGACCGGTGCCGACTGGATCGCCGACCGCGACCATGACGAGCGGCACAGTTGTCGTCGCTTTCTTCACCGCGAGCGCCGCGGGCGTACCGGCAGTGACAATCACGTTCACCTTCGCCACGATGAGTTCGGCGATGAGCGTCGGAAACCGCTCATACTTTCCGTCTGCCCAGCGGTATTCAATGACGATGTTGCGGCCTTCCTCATAGCCAAGCTCGCGCAGACCGTCGCGGAACGACCCGACGAGATTGGCTTCGAGTGCCGCGGTGGAGTTGCCCATGAAGCCGACACGGGGAATTTTCGGCTGTGCATGTGCGGCGACCGGCCAAGCCGCCGCACCGCCGACCAGCCTGATGAACTCGCGCCGCTTCATGTCCGACCTTAAGGCTCAGGAGACGGCATCTTAGCGGCTCAAACGAGTACTTTGATAGGGGTTGAAACCTGCATCGAGAGTACTGCCGAGGGCGCGGCTAATGTCCCAGATGGGTCATTCCACCGGTTAGGAGTAATTAGATGCTCCAACCGGACTCTCGATTTTAAAAGGGACCAGGACCACACTCGCCGGGAGAGGCTCGAAAGGGGCCAGTACCCACCCGCGAACAGGTTGCGTGCGACTCGGGTGCGCTCGCAGGAGCTAAGCCTTGCCCTCAAATTTGAACGAGACTTTCACCTTCGCGCGATACGCTTCAACTTTTCCATTCTTAAGCTGCATGTCTAACTGCACGACCTCTGCGACCCGAAGGTCCCTCAAAGATTTCCCGGCCCTGTCAACCGCAGCTTTCGCGGCCTTCTCCCACGATTCCGCACTAGTGCCGACTAACTCAATGACTTTGTAAACGGTTTCAGCCATGTCTTCCTCCTTTGCACGTCTCGTTGTTCTGGCATTTCGTCCGCGCCTATTTAGATGACCCAACTACTAAACCATGCGAGTGGAAAAGGTAAAAGACTGCAAGTCAAGCACGTGTAGCTGCTCTGTAATCAAAACTGCGGCATGCAATGCTGAGCCAGGCCGCCCTGAGTTTGCTCGCCAGTATCATAAGGCGCACGCCGTTTGTCATGGCTCACGTTTTAAAGAGTTCCAGCTGGTGCGAGCAATATCACACCAAATTTATCTTATCGCGCAGCACTTTACGCCTTTTCGTTTTGATGGAAATCAATGCCCGCGATTGTGGATTGGTTTCCATTATTGTTTCTACCAGAGGGCTCGGAATGTCGATCAACGACTATGTTCGCTGGTTTTCCGACATTCGCGTCGGCGATGTGGCGCTAGTCGGCGGCAAGAACGCGTCATTGGGCGAGCTTTACTCGACCCTTTCCAAACAGGGCTGCGTGTTCCCAACGGCTTTGCGCTGACCGCCGATGCCTACCGGGATGCGCTAACCGTCGCGAAAGCGTGGGAGCGGCTGCACGCGCTTCTCGATGACCTGGACAAGCGGCAGGTCGCCATACTCGCCAAGCGTTATTGGGCGACGATCACGGCTTTAAAGCGTTAGCGCGAGGCATCGGTCGGCGGCCGCACTCACGGCCGTCTAGCCTCGATCGTTATCGTCTTGTGCTTGCCGCTGTCGTCCGCCGGCCCCTTGCGCACGGTGACTACGCGGATAGCGTCTTTTTCGATTCGAATCTCGCCGTCCCAGCGGTCGCCAAGAGCGATGCTGCGAATATTCGTGAGGTTGATACGCTCGTAGATCTTGCCATCGAGATCGAAGGCGGAAGCGGCGGCGATATCGAGGATGTGCAGCGTAATGAAATCGCCCGAGCCGCCGCCGCTGTAGGAGGCGAGGGCGATGAGAAGGCCGTTCTCGGTCGTGCCGTAATAGGAATAGCCCGTTTCTTCCTCGGCGCCCGCCTTTGTGTTCGTTTTCTTTTGGCTGATCCAATGGCCATTTTTCTTGATGTCGTCGAAATAGAGGTTGCTGCCGGTCGCGGCCTTGATGTCGACCGTCACCCAGATGGGTCCGGAATCGGCTAAGTTGCCGTCCCCGAAATCACGAAAAATCTCGGGCGGGATCGGCTTGCCGTTGATCGTGAACGCGCGGCGCACCTCGGCGATGAGCGACGCTGTCGATGGCACCTCGCCGGCCGAAGCGGGCGGCGACGCAAGCGACGCAGCGATCAGCGGGAATGCAGCGTACAACCGTATTCTGCTTTTAATTTTCATCGCGCTGCACGGAGCCGTTTGAACATGCAATCAATCTCGATCTGACAGTCCACGTCCGCGGACCACTATTCATATCTTTGATTTGATTACTTTCTTTTTTTAGTGCGGATAGCGGTTCCACCGATCAATGAACCGGCCGGGGAAATGGATGCGGCCAGACTGATTTCTGGTTTTTATCATGCGAAGGCCGCTGGAACAATTACGAAGGCTGTTGCGTTCAATTCTAGGGCAACCAAGGAGCTGTTTATGAAAATCGCTGCCACCATGCTTGTCGTTGGTGCCTTGTTCGCTGGCACCACCTTGGCAAACGCCGCAGGCGTCTCTGAAAAAACTCCGGGCGACCAGATGCAGGACAAAAGCTCACTCAAGGGTAGCCCGGGCGCATCCGGCTATTCCCCTGGCCATGAGATGCAGAAGAAGGGTTCTTTAAAGGGGACCAAACCCGAAGGCGCCGCGGGCTATGCGCCCGGTCACAGCACCACTACCGGTTCGAAGACCCAAAACGACAAGGACGACATGACAACGAAATCGACAACCAAGTCGAAGTAAACCATAGCTCGCGCGAAGCCGCCCGGATTTCGGAGAGACCGTCGCGAGGCGGTCTCTCTATTTTAGGAGCGAGCAAGACGCGGTCAATTCTGACGTCAAATTTGCTAATCCGGCGTGGCCTCACCGTCACCGAAGCGGTACGGACCGCCATGGAAATTATCGCCGCCACGCATTCTGCCGTGACGAGCGGTATCGCCATGCCACATGCCAAAATCCTGTGTATGTCGTCGCATGAACCGCGCTAGTATGGTAAATCGGCGTTTTTGTCCGTCATCGAAGCTTTGATAAAGAGGCGCCAGCGTATCTGCGAGACGTTTCAAAATGGCACCACGTGTACTCAAGGCATCCGCCAAGCGTTGCAGTCGCAGAATCGGATCAGAGGACGGTTGCTGTTCGCGCGTAGCGGCGAACCCGTCCGTCCGCATCTTGATAAGATCACGCAATGACTGCTCGAAGGGGGCCCAGATCTTTTCTTGATCCGCGTTGAGTTTGAGTCCGGCATGCAGGGCCGCAATGCGAGCGTCGGCAAACGCTGCCATGTCCTCCATATTGAACTTGGGTGCCCAGTGCAGTGCCGAAATGTCCGCATTGCTGTTGGTAGACGCACCCTTATCCTCTCCGCTAGCATTAGGCTCTCCCGGACCTTGCTGCGCATATACAATCATCGATCCCGCGATTATAAGCGCGGCCGCGCAGACGAATGTTTTCTTCCACATGAAGTAGCCTCCTAAAAAGCCAAATACATCGGCAAGGTGCATTTATATCAGCGTCAAGAATGTTTAAGGCCATTTGATGAAGAAGCGTTCCGTTTTTGGCGAAGTCCGGGGGCGACTTGGAATCTATTGAGGCCGTCTCCGTTGGCGGCCTCTTTCATTCATAGCGGGACGCTGTCGTTGTCGCCTTACAACACTTAGCCGACATGCCAGCCAATCCGCCGAATGTCCGCTTTCACGGTAAGCGCGGACATGCCCCGGACATGCTGCCATGTCCGCTTATGACCCATCAGGAACATTGGTTGGGCGCTGGGTCAATTCGCCAGCAAGACGGGCAAGGCCGCATTTGCCAATACGTGTTGGGTTGCCCCGCCGAATATCATCTGTCTCAATCAACTCTGCGTGTAGGCACCCTTGATCAGAAGGTCACAGCTCAATGATTGTGCTGTCGCCAAGATGGCCTCACCGGTATTTCTGCCGTCAAGCTCGACTGTGAGCGGCTTTGCCGCAATGTCATTGCGCTCAAGGTATCGGATCAGTTGTTCAGCGGAAGGCCCCGGCACGGCGGTTCCGCCAGTGACCGTCAGGACCGTAACGCGATCGGCTTTCTGAAGAAGCGGCATCGCAAGAGCCGTGGCTCGTGACTGCTCCGTGCTGCAGTTCCATGCGATCAACACGTTGGTCGCAATTTGATGGGGCGGCGACGGTGGAGATAGTAGGATTGGCCGCCCGCTCTCAAATAGGCCAGATTCTATCGCTCTGTCGTATAGGCCGATCGATTTTTCATCGGAACGATGCATCACGATAACATCGAAAACGCGGCCGTAGCTGCCAACGAAGCTTTCACCGTCTGGCGCCTCGTCAAGCCAGCCGAATGACAGCGCCCCTGTCGTCTTTGTCGAGCGCGGGACATTGTGCGCCTGCATGAACGAGGCAAATAATTGGCGTGCTTGCTCTGCCTCTTCTGCGATGTCCTCGTTGAATGTTGCAATAGGAAGACCGCCCGCTATATCGCCTCCAGCAATTTGGTTGATACTCCAGCGCAGCGCAAACCCCTCTATGTAACTGCCGCATCGCCGCGCTAAGAGCAGCGCGGTTTCCAGCGCTGATTGCATGGCGTCATGGTTTTCCGTCGGAACCAAGATTGTCTTCATGCTCATCATTGCCTCCCATCAACTTCATCGTGAGCGCGCATTCACCACCGAACGGCAGTTGAAACGTTCGTGTAGGCAATACTAGCGAAGCTGACCTGTCCGTGGAATGGGAATCCTCGCGGTCGATCCGAAGCACCAGGTTGGTGTCAGGGGGCGATTTCATTGGGTGCTAGCCGTGATCACGGGTGGTTCTGCCGCGTGGCGGGCCCAGATTGAGATTGCGGGTGTTATGGCCGGCGATCGTATGAAGGCAGCATTCGCCGAAAATTTTCTGCTCGAGGTGTTCCTGGCGTTCGCCGCCCAACTCCTGCTCACCGAGGCTTCCAACAGCCTGCTTACGCAAATCTCCATTAGCCTGTTGGGCCATCATTATGATGCGCGCGGCGGCATTGATTTCGTGGTATAAAATTATAGAAAGATTAAGGAGAGGCACCGCAGCTGCCCTCAACCAAGCCGGGCTCTGCGGAGGGTGACGCATGACGGGGCGTTTACCGTTCCTGCTGGTATTGCTGGTACTGCTGCTGCTGGCCGGGCCGACTTTTGCCGAGCACCCGGCCGAATGCCGCGTGGCCGAGAATCTACTTGAGTCTAATTTTCCCCTAGCGCAGGTCGCGCGCGCAGTTGCCGCCAAGCGGCTCACCATTCTGGTCGTCGGCGCCGGCTCCACGCTGTTGCCCGGAGCAAACGGCGGCACCAACGCCTATCCGGCGCGGCTGCAACACGCGCTCACCGAAATGCTGCCCGGCGTCGAGGTCAAGGTCGTGACCGACGTGAAGGCGCATCGCGATGCCGTTGAAACGGTGAAGGAGCTGACGCCAGCGCTCGCGGCGACCAAGCCCGCCCTTGTGGTCTGGGGCATTGGAACCGTGGACGCCATACATGCGATTGATCCAGACCAATTCAGCCGGGCCCTCAACAAGGGTATAAACGTCGCTCGTTCCGCAGGCGCTGATGTTGTGTTAGTCAACGCGCAATATAGCCCTCGCACGGAATCGATGATCGCCCTTAGTATATATGCTGAAAACATTCGTTGGGTTGCTCTGCAGCAAGAAGTGCCGCTTTTCGACCGATTCAGCATCATGAAGCTCTGGGCTGATCTTGGGACATTCGATTTGTACTCGGACACGAAAAAACTTGATACCGCCGAGCGGGTTCATGATTGCATCGGGCGATTGTTGGCTGATCTCGTGATCGAGGCGGCCAAGCCAAGCGAGCCGCACGCCGGAGGCGGCCGTTAGTTAGGGTGGAGGAAATTGCAAGTGCAAGGTATTAGTGTCTGGACGCACAATTTACCGATGAGCGTGGTAACAAGTTTGCCGTCTCTTTCATTTCAAACCAAACGTGCGGAGGGATTAATGGTCAGGACCGGCAAGATAATCATTGCAGGGCTCATGGCTGCGACGCTCGTGTTTGCGGCGGGAGTCGCGATCGCCAAGGACAAGGTGAAAGTTGGCTTCATCGGCCCGCTGACAGGCGGCGTCTCGGTCAACGGCATCGGGGGACGCAATTCGGCGGATCTCGCCGTGAAGTTGCGCAATGCCGATGCAAAGGCAAAATATGAATACGAACTGGTGGTGCTCGACGACGAGTGCAAGCCGAACGTGGCGGTCCAGGTCGCCACTAAGATGGCGGCCGACAAGGATATTATCGCCGCCGCCACTCATTATTGTTCAGCGACCGCAATCGCGACCGTCGACACCTATCACAAGTTTGGATTCCCGGTGATCGTGTGGGGCGCCGTGCTGCCAGACATCACCTATCGAAACAAGTACGCGGAAGTTCACCGCGTCAACGGAACGATGATAAACCAGAACGATGCCAATGCGGAGCTGATCTCGAAGCTCGGCTATAAGACCGTCGCGGTGATCCACGACACCACCGATTACGGCAAAGGGCATAACGAATATTTCAGCAAGGCGCTGGCTAAGATCGGCAAAGCGAAAATTGTCGGCACATTCGGTGTCACCGCCGAACAGCAGGACTTCACCGCTGAACTCACGCAGATCAAGGCGCTCAATCCCGATGTAATTTATTTTGGCGGACTGACGCCCATCGGCGTCCGCATACGCTCGCAGATGGACAAACTTGGGATCAAGGCTGTGTTCGACGGCACTTCGGGCATCGTATCTGACGCCTATATTCAAGGCCTTGGGCCGCTGGCCGAAGGCACGCTCGCCTTCCGGGAAGGCGCACCGACCGAAAAGCTACCGGGCGGAAAATTTTTCATGGAAAAATACAATGCCCAGAAATACGATAATCCGCCGGAGGCCTATGGCGCCTTTGCCTACGCGGCGATGGACATGATCCTCGACACCATCGAAAAGGTTGGGCCAGATCGTAAAAAAGTGATCGACGCGCTCGGCGACGTGAAGGACCGCGATTCGATCGTCGGCAAGATCACTTTCGACGACCACGGGCAAAACACCGTGCCCGTGATCACCAAGTACGTGATTCAGGATGGTAAGTTCGTCGAATGGGACGCCAGCGAATACGCTAACGGCAAACGCAAGCTGCCCGGCCAGAAATAGTATGACGATCGAGGCGAGGCTTCCTGCGGCCTCGCCTCGCTATGTCGCTCGATAGAATAGTCAAGATATCATCATGAATGTGGGGCTGTTCGCTCAATACGTCATGAACGGGCTAATGCTCGGCATGATGTATGCGCTAGTCGCTGTCGGTTTCACGTTATTCTTCGGCGTCCTCGACATCATTAAGTTTTCGCACGGCGATGTTCTCACCGTCGGTGCATTCACGGCGCTCGCGACCTTCGGTGGCCTGCATGCGCTTGGGTTTAACTCCCAGTGGCTCAATCTCGTCGTCATGCTCGCCATTGCGACGCTGGCAATGGCCGCGCTCGGTATGTTGATCGCTCGTTATCTCGTAATGCCGCTGCGCTCGGCGCCGGCGCTCAACACCCTCCTGATCACCTTGATGCTCGGCACGGTGCTGCGCGAATCCGTTCGGCTTTTCTATCCGCAGGGCGCTAATCCGAAACCATTCCCCGCCCTACTACCGCAAAGTTCAATTGACATCGGCAGCTTTAATCTACGGCTCGACAACGTGCTCATGCTCACTGCCGGCGTCGTGGTGATCGTTGGTCTACAATTCCTGCTCAACCGTACGAAGCTTGGGCTTGCTATCCGCGCTGTCGCGCAGGACGAGGAGACGGCGCGCACGATGGGCGTCAATTTCACTGCCATCGTGCTTATAACCTTCGCGATCGGCTCAGGCCTTGCAGCGTTCGCCGGGGTGATGAACGGCCTCTATTACAACGAGATCAATTTCGGCATCGGCCTCTATCTCGGCGTGGTCGGCTTTTCCGCTGCGATCATTGGCGGTCTCGGTAGCATCTATGGAGCAATCCTCGGTGGCTTCCTGTTCGCCGGGCTGCAGACCATCGGCACCGTGCTCTTGCCCTTCGCGAGCGCCTATAAAGACGTCTTTGCATTCGCTGTCGTCATCGCGATCATGGCCTGGCGCCCAACCGGGCTGATCCAGGAAAAAATCAGTGAGCGGGTGTAGTCGATGGCAGGGGAGGCGGACAAGACGCGCGTAACATTGTGGCCCGGTCTAATCGCGATTTCGGCCGCGACCGTCTATTTTATTGCGCTACTCGCCGCAGAAAATCAGGCGCTTATCATTTCTCTGCTCGGGGCCGGCATAGCCGCCGTATTTGCCGCTGCATGGTTGCGCCTCTTGGATGGCGTGAGCCGATCGTTCGTGGATTATGAGGATGCGCTTGGCGGCTTCGCGATTCTGGCAGCGCTTGCGGTCGCAGCGTTCTTTCACGAGGACCATTTCGTCCTGCTGCTGGTCATCACCGTCCTGCTCTACACGGTGGCAACGCTCGGCCTGAACATTCAGTTCGGCTATGCCGGTGTGCTGAATTTCGCCGGCGCGTCCTTTTTCGGCATCGGCGCCTATACATCGGCCGTGCTCAACGCGCATACGGCGTTGCCACATCTTATAGTTCTTGTGACCGGCGGCCTGCTTGCGGCATTAATTGGATCGTTGCTCCTGTTGCCGGTGTTGCGCACGCGCGGACATTACGCCGCCGTCGTCACGATAGGCTTTGCGCTGCTATTCAGAACATTTCTCGAGGTCAACGACGTCCTCGGCGGGCCGCAGGGAATGCAGGTGCCGGGCATGAAAATCCTCGGCTGGGCGTTCAACGACAATATCCAGATCGGGAAGATCTCGCTGTCGTTCTATATGAACTATTACGTGGTCAGCCTGCTGTTGCTGATCGGTGTGTTTGTGGTCGTGCGGCGGCTTGATCGATCCTGGATCGGGCTTAATCTCGATGCGCTGCGGCTCGACGAGACCGCCGCGGGCTGTTTTGGTCTCGATATAGTGCGCTGGAAGATCACGGCGTTTCTGATCGGAAATTTTATCATCGGCATTGCCGGTGCGCTGTTCGGCATGGTCGGGAGTTTCGTCGCGCCGAACAACTACACCTTCGCCGACTCGCTCCTCCTTGTCTCGATTCTGCTCCTCGGCGGCATTGGCAATCCCTGGGGGCTTATCGTCGCAACCGTAATCGTCGTAGTCGTTCCCGAAAAGTTGCAGACGATCCAGGAATATCGCTTCCTGCTCTATGCTCTGCTGGTAATTGCCGTGCTGCTGTTCCGGCCGGAAGGTCTGTTGCCTCGCCCGGTACGCCGCTATTTCCCGGGGTGGCGGCCATGATGGCGCTGCTGGAGGCGTGTGGCCTATCCAAGCGGTTTGGCGGCGTGCTTGCCCTCGACGGCCTCGACCTTAGCGTCGCGCCGAACGAAATCGTTGGCCTGATCGGCCCGAACGGCTCGGGCAAGACGACGTTTTTCAATGTGATCACGGGCATCTACGACGCCGACGTCGGGCGCGTGGCTTTTAACGGCGCTGACATTACGAACGCCACCCCGCGCAGGGTCTATCAGGCGGGAATTTCGCGCACTTTCCAGCGTTCGCGCTTGTCGCTGCCCTTGTCGATTTTCGATAACATTATGATTGGCAACCATAAGCGCCTCAATCAGGGGCTTTGGTTCAATCTCGTCCGGCGCGACGAATTCAAGAGGGAATTCGAGACGGGCTACCAAGCCGCCCATGCGCTTGTCGAAGTCTTCGAGCCAGAACTAGCCGACCGCATATTCGAGCCGGTTGCAGGCCTGCCGATGATTGACCGTCGTCGCATCGAGATTTGTCGGGCGCTGATTAGTGAGCCAAAGTTGCTGCTGCTTGATGAGCCGTCTGCCGGCATGACGCATGACGAGACGGCAGAACTTATGAAAGATATCCTCCTCGTTCGCGAGCGCAACAAGAACCTGACCATCATTATTGTTGAGCACGAGATGGGTGTGATTGAGCGTATTACCGATCGCTGCGTGGTGCTCAATTTCGGCCGCAAAATCGCCGAGGGTCCATATCGTGCAGTCGCTGCCGACTCTCAGGTGCAAGAAGCCTATCTTGGAGCGTCATGATGGCCGGCTTGCTCGAGGTCGATGACGTCTATACAGCCTACGACAAAGCTGACGTGCTGCAAGGCGTCTCGCTCGCAGTTGATGCTGGCCGCATCACCTGCCTACTCGGCTCTAACGGCTCCGGCAAGACTACCCTGGTGCGATCGATCCTAGGCCTTACGCCGGCGCGGGCGGGCCGCATCGTATTCGACGGCACCGATATCACGCGCTTACCGACCCACAGGATCATCGCTACCGGCATCGCCTGCATCCCGGAAGGGCGCAAGGTTTTTCCCAAGCTCACGGTCGATGAGAATCTGCGCGTCGGCGCCTATCACGAACGCTCCGACGCGGTCACCCGGGCGCGCATGACCGACATCTTCGAGATCTTTCCGCGGCTCGCCGAACGCCGCACCCAGCTCGCAGGCACTATGTCGGGCGGCGAGCAGGCCATGATATCGATTGGGCGCGGACTGATGTGCGCGCCCAGGCTGTTGCTCGTCGACGAGCCGTCGCTCGGCCTCGCCCCGCTGCTAGTGAAGGAAAATTTCAGGATAATCCGAGAGATCAATGCGCGCGGTATCACCGTGTTACTGGTCGAGCAGAATGTGCATCAAACGTTGGCCATCTCACATTTTGGCTTCGTACTGTCGAAAGGCCAGGTGGCGACCAGCGGCACCCCGACCGAGCTCACTGGCCGGCAGGAGGTACGCGATGCCTATTTCGGCTAGATTGCAATAATGCGGTCCCCAGTAGCGCTCACGCAGGAACTGGTTCGGTTCAACACGGTCAATCCTCCGGGCGCCGAGCGCGCCTGCGCGGAGCATCTAGCAAGCCTGTTAGAAACGGCGGGTTTTGCGGTCGAGCTCGTCCCCTTCGGTGAAAAGCGGGCGCAGCTGCTTGCGCGCATCGGCGGTAAGGCGGAACGCCCGCCGCTCGGCTTCACCGGCCATCTCGATACCGTGCCGCTCGGCGCGCAGCCTTGGTCAGTCGATCCGTTTGCAGCCGAGATTGCGGACGGGAAGCTTTACGGCCGCGGCTCGTCCGACATGAAGGCCGGCGTCGCCGCATTCGTCGCCGCTTGCATTGCGCACGCCGACCGGTTCGCTGGTACACCCGGCGTAATTCTGGTGATCACCGCCGGCGAGGAAACTGGTTGCACCGGCGCGGCGGCGCTGGCCGCAGCAGACGGCAGGCTCGGCCGGATCGGTGCGCTGGTGGTGGCTGAACCCACTAGCAACAGGCCGCTGGTAGGCCACAAGGGTGCGTTCTGGCTGGAGGCGGAAACCCGGGGTATCACGGCGCACGGCTCTATGCCAGAGAAGGGTGTCAACGCCGTCTACAAGGCGGCGCGTGCCGTTACAGCACTGCAAGAATTCGACTTCAACGTGGCGCGTCACGATACGCTCGGCGCTCCCACTCTCAATGTCGGCACCATCCACGGCGGCTTCAACATCAATTCAGTTCCTGACCGGGCCGTGATCGGCATCGACATCCGCACAATACCGGCACAAAACCACGCGCATATCCGCGAGCAGCTCGCAGGCTATCTTGGTGGAGATATTGCGTTGAAAACGCTACTCGATGCCGCGAGTGTCTGGACCGACCCGCACGATCCTTGGATCAGAGAAATTTTCCAGGTCGCCCGCGATGTTGAGGGCTTCGGCGGCGAGATCGCCACGGCGCCTTATTTCACCGATGCCTCCGTGCTGACATCGGTCCTTGGTTTTCCGCCAACCGTGATCTTTGGACCCGGCGAATTGGCTTTGGCCCATCAGACGGATGAGTACTGTTTCGTTTCGCGTATCGAACAAGCAACCCAACTCTATTCGCAACTGATCCAGAAGTGGTGTGCAATCTAAATAGGAGGGACATTGCGCACGGATTTGATCCACGGTGGCCCACTGGTTTTGGTTCCGATAAGCGGGATTATCGGAGGCAATCACTTCACTAGCGCCTATTGCGAAGTGACAATAAGTTCTTCACAGGCTTAATCATCGAGCGTCTTGCTGAGCTCCTCGACGTCCTTGATATCGAGCTGCATGGCGTTGCCCTAGAATGCCAGGGTTATGCCTGACCCGATCAGCAGCAACGCGAGCATCTGACGAAAACGCCGCTCATTAAGTTTGCCGTAAAGCCGCCAGCCGATCCAGGTTCCAAGCAAGAGTGGTGGCAGAACGACGATCATCAGGAACAGGCCCGTCCGATCGAATGTGACCAAAATTATACCCGCTAAAGTCACGCCCTGTATGATAATTATGTATGGCTGGTAGACGCCGCGCGCGACTTCTTTGGGCCAGCCTCTAAGCTGCGTCCAGATCGTCGGCAAAACGCCCGAATAACCGCCGATCCCGCCCAGAATGCCGCCCACGAAGCCGACCGCCGCGTCGGCGCGTCGGCCACCCACGGAGATGGTGTGCAGACGCGGGGCGATGAAAGCATAGGTTCCGAACGCGAGCAGGAACAAACCAAGCGTTACCTTCAGAATGCCGCCGTCGGTAAACGCCAGCAACTGTACGCCGATCGGGACGCCGGCAAGCCCCCCGAAGAGGAAGGGCCACAATCGTGCCGGCTCGATGTGGCGGCGCTGCGGCCAGATCGTCGTCATATGCAGTAACACGCCGCAACCGGTGCACATGATGGCGGAATGCAACGGGTCGATGCGGTGTAGCCAGATCGACGAGGCGGCGAGCGCAAAGGCAAAGCCGCTGCCGCCGGCGGCAATCCCGCCGACCAGCGCCCCGAGCCAGAGGATGGCGAGCGTGTCGTACGTAAGTCCAAACACTATCCGGTCAGCCCAGCTTAAGCATGAAGACGACGCCGGCTGCGCATAGGGCTGCGAGGCAGACCGATAGCGCGGCAAGCGTTTTCTCGCGGAAATTGAAAAACTCGATCGCCAGCAAGCGCAGCCCCAGCGTCATATGAATCGCGAGCGCGACGACAGTGCCGAATTTGGCATCAGGCCACGTTCCGCGTGGCGATCTGCACGCGGTGCCGCTGCACGCGATCCTCGTCGACGTCGATGCCGAGGCCCGGGCGATCGATGCCCTCGACATGGCCCCGCGCATTGCGGACCGGCTGCGCGGTTACGTCCTCGGCGAGCCCGATATGCGTTAGCGTTAGCCCCCAGGCGACATTGGGGATGACGCAGGCGACGTGCAGCGCCGCCGCGCAGGCGATGCTCAATTCACCGGTCTTGCAGGAGATGTTGACGCTCATCCCGAGGCTGTCGCAAAGCCGGGCGGCTTCGGCCACTGCCCGAATGCCGCCGAGCTTGATCGCCTTCAGGCTTACCCCGCGCGCGGCCTTGCGTTCGTGATGACGGGCGATGTCGGCGAGCGAATGGATTCCTTCGTCGGCGCCGATGGCGAGTTCGGGCGCGGCCGCTGCGACGGCCGCCATGCCGGCAAGATCGTGTGCCACTACCGGTTGTTCGAAAAAATCGAGGCCGCAGCCTTTGACCGCGTGCACATAGTCGATAGCCTGCTCGGTCGTGTAGCCCTGATTGGCGTCGGCGGAAATCAGTAGGCCCGGGCCGAGCAGCTTGCAGATCGTGCGCGTGCGGGCGGCGTCATTGGCGGCGCTGTCGATGCCGACCTTGATCTTGTAGGCTGTGAAGCCCGCCGATTTCTTTTTTTCCGCATCGCGCAGGTCGCCATCGAGATCGCCGCTGCCGACGACAGCTAGCAGCGGCAGGCGGCTACGTTTTTTCTCGCCCAGCAGCGCGTGCACAGCCTTCCCGGCGGCGCGGCCAGCCAGATCGTGCAGCGCGATCTCAATCGCCGCCTTGGCGCCATGGTTGCCGTACATGCGGCCGTCCATGGCGGCGAGCGCGCCGGCGATATCGGCGAGTTCGCGCCCGCGCAGGGCAGGATCGAGATAATGAACCGCGGATACGATGCTCTCCAGCGTCTCGCCGGTCATCACCGGCGCCGAGGCGGCTTCGCCCCAGCCGACGAGGCCATTGTCGTCTTCGATGCGCACTAGCACGTTGTCCGCGCGGCGCACCTCTTCGCCCGCCATGATGACGGGCTTGAGCATGGGCAGGCTGACCGCGATTGGCTCGATGGTCCGAATGCGCACGGCTGATCCGTCGCTAGAGTTTTTTCATGCCAGACTTCTCGATAATGTCTTTGAACATACCGATTTCCTTACTGACGCGCGCCCAAGCGTCCGCAGCGCCCTTCGGCCGCACCTGGAAGCCGGCTTTGAACAGCTTCTCTTTCATTTCCGGCGTGGAGAGGACCTTGAGCGTTTCTTGCTCCAGCCACTTGACGTTCTCGGGCGGCGTTTTGGCCGGCGCCAGCAGCACGGTGTCGGTCGCGAATATGAAATCCTTGTAACCCGCCTCCACCATGGTTGGCACGTTGGGCAAATCCGGCCAGCGGCTATCGCCGGTGACGGCAAGGCAGCGCAGCGAGCCGGCCTTGATGTGCGGGGCAGCCGGCGGCAGTGAGCCGGAGCTCAGCTGTGCGGTGCCGCTGAGCAAAGCTTGAATGGCGTCGCCGCCGCCTTTGAATACGACATCCTCCAGTTTGGGTAGATTCTCGCGCAGTTTGAGGACCTCGAGCTGGATCTGAGGCGTCGTGCCGATCGGCGGCGTCGCGCAGTTGTATTTTTCCGGGTTAGCCCGCGCAAGCGCGACGAATTCCTTCACCGTCTTCGCCGGCAGCTCGGACTTTACCACGAAGGTATTGGGCGAGGTCGCCAGTTCGCTGACGCCCACGAAGTCCTTGTAGGGATCGTATGGGGTCTTAGTGTAGAGCGTCGCGTTGATCGAATAGGCATTGGTCGCTAGCAGGAGCGTATAGCCGTCCGGCTCGGAATGCGCGGCATAACCCATGCCGATATTGCCGCCGGCGCCACCGCGATTCTCGATGATGAAGGTGTTGCCGGATGCCTGCTCGAGCGCGGCTGCTATGATGCGGCCGACGATGTCGGACGGGCCGCCGGGCGTATTAGCTACCACAATCTTGACCGGACGTTCCGGATAGGCGGCACAGGCCGAGCGAATGCTCAGGATCGAGGGTGCTGCGACGCCCGCCGCGAGCACGCCGGCGCCCTTGATGATTTGCCGCCGCGACGGCGCCGAATTTCCTTGTGCTTTCTTCATGGTCCTCCCCTTACTGTCCGGCAACATTTTCTCGTTAGCGCCGGTATCGATATTACGGTAAGCTTCTGCGAAGATTGGAGCAATGGCGTCGGAGGCGGTGGTGCCGCGGCCGGCGGCGCCCCCCAGTCGAAGCACACAAATCCCATGCTATTCACACGACGCCTCATGCGGATCGCTTGATCCATGACCGACACCCAAACGCGAACCGCCGCCTGGCACGAGATCGTGCTGGCGACCCTCAAGAGCAACAACGTCAAGCTGGTCGTTTATGTCCCTGACAAGGTGTTCACGCCCTTGATCAAGGCGTTGCACGCCGATCCGTTTTTCACCACTTTTGCCGCGACGCGCGAGGAAGAGGCTATTGGCATCGTGACCGGCGCCTGGATGGGGGGGGTGCGCGGCGCGGTGCTGATGCAGACCAGTGGTTTCGGCACCATTCCGAACGCGCTCGCCTCGCTGGTGGTGCCGAGCCAGATCCCGGCGCTGATCTTCGTCTCCGAACGCGGCACGCTCGGCGAGTTCAATCTCGGCCAGGCCATGGTGTGCAAGACCATGCGCCCCGTGCTCAATTCGCTCGGCGTCGAATATCACACGATCACGCGCCAGGACGAACTTGCCTTCATCATCGACCGTTCGATCAAGCAGGCGGTGGCGACGCAAGCGCCGGTCACCTTCATCCTATCGCCGCTGCTGACCGGCGGCAAAGTGTTCGAGGCTTGAGCTCCATGACCGCCAAGCAAACCGGAGCCGTGGGCGCGCATAACGCCAAGGTGATGAACCGTTTCGACTTGACCAAGCGGCTGGTCGGCCAGCTCAAGCTCGATGAAGCCGTGGTCGGTGGCATCGGCAATGCCAACTTCGATCTATGGGCGAGCGGCAAGCGGCCGCAGAACTTCTACATGCTCGGCAGCATGGGCCTCGCGATTCCCATCGCGTTTGGCGTCGCGATCGCACAGCCGCAGCGGCATGTGGTCGCGCTGGAAGGCGACGGCTCGCTGCTGATGCAGCTCGGCTGCCTCGCCACCGTCGCCATGCAGGCGCCGAAGAACCTCACGATGGTAGTGTGGGACAATGGCGTCTATCAGATCACCGGCGGTCAGTCGACGGCGAGCGCGTCGGCTGCCGATCTGGTCGCCATCGCGCGCGGCGCAGGGATCGCCAATAGCGCATGGGCCGCGGATGAGGATGATTTCGATCGACTGTTCGCGGTCGCCATTCATAACGGCGGACCGAGCTTGATCGCCGTGCGTACCGACAGCAAACCCGGAGTCGGCACTACCGATCGCGATCCGGTGCAGATTCGCGCGCGCTTCATGCAGGGGCTCGGCGTCAAGCGCTCCCAATAGTCGGGGCAAAGCTGCTCGATCGCGCGGTTCAGCGCGCGTGTTTGCCGGAACTTTCCAGGATGCCCGCAATCATCGCCATGCGCACCAGATCGGACAGGCTGTTAGCTGCCATCTTGGTCATCAAATTGGCACGGTAGATTTCGACCGTGCGCGGGCTGATACCGAGATCGAACGCTATGGTCTTGTTGGCGTTACCGGCCACCAAGCCGTCGAGCACCTGGCGTTCGCGGTTCGACAGCGCCGCCAGCTTGTCGTTGATCTCCGAGAGCTCGGCTTTGCGTTCGGCCAGGTCGGCATCCCGGCTGAGCGTGGATTTGAGTGCGGCGATCAATTTGTCGTCATCGAATGGCTTTTCCAGGAAGTCGACAGCGCCGAGTTTCATGGCCTCGACCGCGAGAGAAATGTCGCCGTGACCGGTGATCATGATCACCGGAATGTCGGTGTCGAGTTCCTTAACGCGGCGCAGCAGATCGATGCCGCTAATGTCTGGCATGCGCACGTCGGTGATGATGCAGCCGGACCGCAGCTCGGGCAGGATTTCGAGAAAGGCCTTGGCCGACTTCGAATCCACGCACCGTGTGCCCGGCGGTTCGCAGCAGAAATTCGAGCGATTGCCGGACGGCATCATCGTCGTCGATCACGTAAATGATCGGCTCAGGCTGCATCGTCGACGTCCCCTTCGTTTACGACCGCAATCGTGAAATGGAATGTTGTTCCGCCGGTAGGATTGGGTTCCGCCCAGATTCGGCCGTTATGCGCCTCGACGATGGCGCGCGAAATCGACAAGCCGACACCCATGCCGTGACGCTTGGTTGTAATGAAAGGCTGAAATAATTGCTCGGCGATCTCGGGTGAGATTCCCGAACCGCTGTCGGTCACGCTGATTCTGACGTGACCGCCGTCCGCCGGCGCGATGGCGACCACGAGGTCGCGCGTCTGCGACGTTTCCATCGCATCCATCGCATTGCGGATCAGATTGAGCAGGACCTGCTGCACTTGTACGCGGTCGGCGATCACCAGATCGATTTCCGGGTTGAATTGGAACTGCACGCGTATGCCGAGATCCTTCACGCCGACCAGCGCCAAAGCGCTGGCCTCTTCGACCAGCTTAGTGATGCTTTCCACGCGCCGTTCGGTTTCACCGCGCGCCACGAAATCCCGCAGCCGCCGGATAATGTGCCCGGCGCGCATGGCTTGGTCGCCCGCTTTATCCAAAGCGTCGCGCATGGCCGCTGACTTTTCGTCGGCGGCACCCTCCAGCAGCCGCCGTGAGCCTTTCAGGTAGTTGGCGATCGCCGAAAGCGGCTGATTGAGTTCGTGCGCCAGCGTCGATGCCATCTCGCCCATCGCCGTCAGCCGGGAAATGTGGACCAACTCAGATTGCAACTCTTGCAAGCGTGCTTCGGTTTGCTGGCGCTCGGTCAGGTCGCGGATAAAGCCGGTGAAATATCGCTGGTCACCCGATTTCATTTCGCCGACTGCAAGCTCCATGGGGAAAGTTGAGCCGTCCTTGCGCTGGCCGACCACCACGCGGCCGATGCCGATGATGCGGCGCTCACCCGTGGTCATGTACCGGTGCAGGTAACCGTCATGGTTTTCGCGATACGGCGAAGGCATCAGGGTGCTGACGTTCCGTCCGATGGCCTCGGCGGCGCGACAGCCGAACAGCCGCTCGGCGGCGCTGCTGAACGACTGCATGATGCCGCGCTCATCGATGACGATCATGGCTTCCGGTACGGTGTCAAGAATCGATTGCAGGTGCGCCTCGCGCGCCAGCGCGTCGCGCGTCATGAAGTTTGCGCGCCGGCGGCTACGGTGCAGCAGCTCGCCGCCCCAGGACACGCCGATACCGATAATGGTGAACGCGGCGCCATTGCCCAAGGCCGAGTTTGAAATTACCGATGCGCCCGCGAGCAAAAAAAACGCGGCCACCAAGCTTAGCGCGGTCGCCAGCAAACCAGGCCCAAAACCGCCGATGCTCGCCGCAATCAAGACTGACGGTACGAAATAAAGAAATACCGTATCGTCGTGCAGAATCGGCGCGAGCAATGCCCGCGCCGCAAGGGCCAACGCGACGGCAGTCGGGGCGATGCCATAGCGCAAGATCCTGCCGCGCTCGGCTGCCGATGGTGTTTCAGATTTGGCAATGATTTCAGACATTTAACCCGGTTGATCTATTAACGGTCCTGCCCCCGGCGGAGGCCCCCGATCGCCTCCGGTAAACCCCCTATGGAGATTATCTGAATTTCGGGCGCTCGGCTCCAGAGGTATCGATCACCATCGAATTCATCGAGGACCCAGCGCCATGCTCACCCAGACGATGATCCACCGCAGTCATTCGCGGCACCCGGCAGGCCATGTTGCACACCCGGTTCCGGTGGTGCATCCACACGCACTCGGCGCCTCGATCGAGCTAATGGGCGCTCCGATGCCGTTCGCGCGCAACGCCGAAATCTACGGCGAAAACGAGCCGGCGGAATATCTCTATAAAGTAGTAAGCGGCAGTGTGCGCACGTATAAGGTGCTCAACGATGGCCGCCGTCAGATCGGCGCCTTCTATCTGCCCGGCGACGTGTTCGGCCTCGAAGTCGGCGACGAGCACACGTTTTCCGCCGAAGCGATCGTCAACTCAAAGGTATTGGTTATCAAGCGCAGTGCCCTGGTCAGCCTGGCGGGGCGCGACAACGAGACTGCCCGCAAGCTCTGGACCATGACGGCCGGCGAATTGCAGCGCGTGCAGGCCCATATCCTGCTGCTGATCAAGACCGCGCAGGAGCGGGTGGCCGGGTTCCTGCTGGAAATGGCGGCGCGCGTCCCCATGGGTAATGAGATTGATCTGCCGATGTCGCGTCAAGATATCGCCGACTATCTCGGCCTCACCATTGAAACCGTGTCGCGCACACTGACTCAACTTGAAAATACCGCCGCGATCGCAGTGCCGAGTTCCCGCCGCATCGTGTTGCGCAATCGCGCGGCGCTCAACCGGTTGAATGCTTAGTACGCGTAGACTTTTAACTGCCGAACGTCGTTCTCCCTGACTAATGTTCGGCTTTACTGCCCCGGCACCCCTCGCCGGGGCATTTTTCTTTGGGCGCGCCAACACGCAGGCGATATCATCGGTCTGTTGTCGCGTTGCTGCTGGCATAGTGGGTTCTTCTTATATAGGCGGGATCTCGCCAGCGTCTGCCGGGGGCTGGGCATTCATCTGTTCACGCCGCTCGATGTCGAGCGTGCCTCAATATCAATATGCGGCAGGGGGTGATGCGCATGGGCGCCTACGTGCCCAACCAGCTCGGCATCAACCGGCCGCACTCGCTGCTGCCCGGCTCGCGCACGCCGGTCGAAGGGCTTTATCTCTGCGGCTCGTCGTTGGGCAATGACAGCGGCGTCAACGGGGCGCCCGGCTATATCGCGGCCAATGTCATTGCCGACGATTTGTGGCTCAAGCGCACATGGATGCCCGTGCCTCCGCCCGAATGGAAGCACTGATCCATACGCCGATTGACCTAAATCAACGGCGCCAAACGACTTTCGTGGTATGGGCCCCGAGTAAGTAATGGAGGCTGCCATGAAAGCCGAAGAGGTGATGACGCGCGAGGTGATCTCGATCGATCCAGATGCGACGGTGTTGCAAGCCGCGCGGCTGATGCTCCAGCATCACATCAGCGGTCTGCCGGTGATTGACAAAGACGGCAATCTGGTCGGCGTGCTGTCGGAAGGTGACTTCCTGCGCCGTCGCGAAACCAAGACCGAACGACGGCGCTCGCGCTGGCTCGAATTCCTGATGGGCCCTGGCCGCGTCGCCGCCGAGTACAGCCATTCGCACGGCAGCAAGGTTTCCGAAGTGATGACTCCCGACGTGCAGACCGTCGATGAAGTCACGCCGCTCGAAGACATCGTGGAACTGATGGAGCGCCGCCGCATCAAACGGGTGCCGGTCGTATGCGGCGGTCAGGTAATTGGAATTATCACCCGTTCCAATCTCATGCACGCCATGGTCAGCCTGGCGCGCGTGGCGCAGCCCGCGGACAAGGGCGATGCCGCCATCCGGGAGCATCTGCTGGCGGAGATACAAAAAGAGCAATGGGCGCCGGCGGCGACCACCAATGTTGTGGTGCACGATGGCGTGGTCGAGCTGTGGGGCGTAATCGTCGACGAACGTCAGCGCGAAGCGCTTAAAGTCGCCGCCGAAAACGTTCCGGGCGTCAAGGCGGTGAAGGATCACCTGGTCTGGATCGAGCCGACCACCGGGTTGACCATCGAACCCTCCGATACCACGCTAACGCATTAGCAGCACAAGAACATTCGCCGCGTCCCGCTTGCGCGGGCGCGGCTTTATTTTGCCCGTTTTGAATCTGACGCAAAGCGCCTTCCTTGCATTTGTGTATGGAAGTCTGACGCGACAAGAAGATGGCGCCGCATAATGCGGAGGTTTCCCATGAGATCACTCATGCCGATCGGCCGCGATCGCATTGTCGCGCGCAGCGATAATCCGTTTATGTCGCTGCAACGTGAGATCGACCGGCTGGCCGACGACTTTCCCCGCGGGTTCCCCGTGCTTTCTACCGGCGGCGCCGCCGAGTTGCTGCCAAATGTGGACGTGACGGAAACCGATGACCGCCATTCTGCTCACGCGGTCGCTCATGCCGCCTTCTAAGGCCTGATCACGCAGGATCCGGCGGCCGGCTGGGCAGTGCACTCCGCCCGACTCGCGGTCTTGAGCAAGCAAAACCGGCCTATTTGACCTGCGTCAAAGAGTATACCGCGGTCTTGGCGGATATTTATTGTTGCGCCCCCCTTCGTTTTTCAGGCCGACCAGACAACGGGATAACAGTATGGCGAACGCGCTCGCTCCTCAGAAAACCATGGCTCTCGGCGAGGGAGGACTAGCGCTGGCCATGGCGGTATTGGCGCTCCTGTCGATCGTGGTGGCAGCCAAGGCCTACACGCCGGAATACGCGTTCCATGCCTATTTGTTCACAGCCGCCAGCATCGCCGCGGTGTTCGCCATCATTAATCGCTATTACGAGCGGCCAGCCGCGCAGGCACCGCTGACCATCGACGGCAAGCCGAATTACAACATGGCGCCGGTCAAATTTGCGACCGTCGCCGCCATGTTCTGGGGCATCGCCGGCTTCACTGTGGGTCTTTACATCGCCAGCGAGCTGGCGTTTCCGTCCCTCAATCTCGACCTCGCATACATCACCTTCGGCCGCTTGCGTCCGCTGCACACCTCGGCGGTGATCTTCGCCTTCGGCGGCAACGTGCTGATCGGAACTTCGTTCTATGTCGTGCAGCGCACCTGCCGGGCGCGGCTCGCTGGCGATCTGGCACCCTGGTTCGTTGTGCTCGGCTACAATTTCTTCATTCTTATTGCCGGCACCGGCTATCTGCTCGGCATCACGCAGTCGAAGGAATATGCCGAGCCGGAATGGTACGCCGATCTCTGGCTAACGATTGTGTGGGTGACCTATTTCCTGGTCTTCCTCGGCACCATCATTCGCCGCACCGAGCCGCACATTTATGTCGCCAACTGGTTTTATCTCGCCTTCATCCTGACTATTGCGGTGCTGCACCTCGGCAACAACGCGGCGGTTCCGGTATCGCTGTTCTCGTCGAAGTCCTACATCGTCTGGTCGGGCGTGCAGGACGCCATGGTGCAGTGGTGGTATGGCCACAACGCGGTGGGCTTCTTCCTCACCGCCGGCTTCCTCGCCATCATGTATTACTTCATCCCGAAGCAGTGCAACCGGCCGGTCTATAGCTACCGGCTGTCGATCATCCATTTCTGGGCGCTGATCTTCCTCTACATCTGGGCCGGCCCGCATCACTTGCACTACACCGCGCTGCCCGACTGGGCGCAGACGCTCGGCATGACCTTCTCGATCATGCTGTGGATGCCGTCATGGGGCGGCATGATCAACGGAATCATGACGCTGTCGGGCGCGTGGGACAAGCTGCGCACCGATCCGGTGCTGCGCATGATGGTGGTATCGGTCGCCTTCTACGGCATGTCGACCTTCGAGGGGCCGATGATGTCGGTGAAGATCGTCAATTCGCTGTCGCACTACACCGACTGGACCATCGGGCACGTGCATTCCGGCGCACTCGGTTGGGTGGCCTATATCTCGTTTGGCGCGATCTACTGCCTGGTGCCGTGGCTGTGGAATCGGCCGCTCTATTCGCTCAAGCTTGTCAACTGGCACTTCTGGATCTCGACCATCGGCATCGTGCTCTACATCACTGCGATGTGGGTATCGGGAATCCTGCAAGGCCTGATGTGGCGCGCCTACACCAATCTCGGCTTCCTCGAATATTCCTTCGTCGAGACCGTTGAGGCGATGCACCCCTTCTATGTGATCCGCGCGCTCGGCGGCCTGCTGTTTCTGATCGGCGCGCTGGTCATGGTGTGGAACCTCTGGAAAACAGTGAATTCGGCGGAATCGGTCGAGGCAGCCGGCGTCGCGCTGGCGCCGGCGGAATAAGGCGGGGACGAACACAATGTCGCTTTGGCAAAAACACGCCATCCTCGAAAAGAACTCGATCATTCTGGTGATCGGCATTCTGATCGTCATCGCCATCGGCGGCCTGGTCGAGATCGTACCGCTGTTCTACCTGAAGAACACGATCGAAAAGGTCGACGGCGTGCGTCCCTATACGCCGCTCGAACTCGCCGGCCGCGATATCTATGTGCGCGAAGGCTGCTATCTCTGCCATTCGCAGATGATCCGCCCATTGCGCGACGAGGTCGAGCGCTACGGCCACTATTCGCTCGCCGTCGAGAGCATGTACGATCATCCGTTCCAGTGGGGCTCGAAGCGCACCGGCCCCGACCTCGCTCGCGTCGGCGGCAAGTATTCCGACGCCTGGCACCGCGACCACCTGCGCGATCCGCGCTCGGTGGTGCCCGGCTCGGTGATGCCGAGCTATTCCTGGCTGGCGGAAACCGATCTCGACTACGCACATGTCGCCGATAATCTGAGCGCGCAGGCGCTGGTCGGCGTGCCCTATACGGCGGATATGATCGCCCATGCCACCGCCGACGTGGTGACGCAAGCGACCACCGACAGCCCCGATGCTGGCGATCTGGTAACGCGCTATCCGAAGGCGCAAGCGCGCGACTTCGACGGCAATCCGGCCCGCGTCACCGAAGCCGATGCGTTGATCGCCTATCTGCAGATGCTCGGCACGCAGGTGGATTTCAAGCTCTACGACGACAAAGCCAACATCCGGTGACCCCGATGGATCCGACCTACAAAGCCGTTTCCGAATTCGCGCAGACCTGGGGCCTCGTCTACTTCGTTGGCATCTTCGCGCTGGTGCTGCTCTACGCACTGTGGCCGTCGCGCAAGCAGCAATTCGACGAGGCGGCACGCATTCCGCTGCGGGAGGACTGACCGGTGGCCGACGAACATAAAGAGATCGATCCAGTCACGGGCACAGCGACGACCGGCCATGATTGGGACGGCATCCACGAACTTAACACGCCGTTGCCGCGCTGGTGGCTATGGACGTTCTACCTGACCATCATTTGGGCGATCGGCTATTGGATCGTCTACCCGGCCTGGCCGCTGCTGACATCGGCGACGCAGGGCACGTTCGGCTGGCATTCGCGCAGCGCGGTCGTCGCCGACGTCGAGCAGCTCAAGCTGCTGCGCGGGCCGATGATGGACAAGCTGACCAACGCGTCTGTCGCGGACATCGCGAAAGATCCGCAACTGCTCGACTTCGCCCGCGCGCAAGGGCGTGTGGCATTCGCCGATAATTGTGCGCCTTGTCACGGCGCCGGCGGAGGCGGCGCCAAGGGCTATCCGAATCTCAATGCTGACGCTTGGCTGTGGGGCGGCAAGCTCACCGAAATCGAGCAGACCGTCCGTCACGGCGCCCGCTCGGGCGACAAGGACGACCACGAAGGCAATATGCCGGCGTTCGGGCGCGACGGCATGCTCAAGGCCAACGAGATTTCGGCGGTGGCCGATTTTGTCCGCTCGCTGTCCGCGCTTCCCGTGGAGAAGGGCGCCGATCTCGCGCTCGGCAAGAAGGTGTTCGCCGACAACTGCGTCACTTGTCATGGGCCGGAAGGCAAAGGCAACCGCGAACTTGGGGCGCCCAATCTGACCGACAAGATTTGGCTCTATGGGTCCGACAAGGAAACGATCGTGCAGGGCCTGCAAAATGGCCGCGGCGGCGTGATGCCGGCCTGGCAGGGCCGTCTGAGCGAGCCGATCATCAAGGCGCTGGTCGTCTACGTCTATAGCTTCGGCGGTGGAGAGAAGTGATTGTGCAAGCCGTCCGTACCTTATCGCTCGACCAGGCGCCGACGGCGCTGCGCTTGGCGCGACTGGTAGCGGCGGCCGACGTCGGCGCCCCGCCGCCCAACGACGACATCCCGCTCTATGCGCCGCGGCGGAATATCTATCCGCAAAGCGTGCACGGCACGTTCCGCAGAATCAAATGGGCGGTGCTGATCGTCACCCTCGGCGTCTATTATTTGCTGCCGTTCGTACGCTGGGATCGCGGGCCGAATGCACCGCACCAGGCGGTGCTGATCGATTTCCCGAGTAGCCGTTTCTATTTTTTCTTCATCGAGATCTGGCCGCAGGAAGTCTACTACCTCACCGGCCTGCTGATCCTGGCGTCGATCGTCCTGTTCCTGATGAACGCGGTCGCCGGCCGGGTGTGGTGCGGTTATCTGTGCCCACAAACGGCGTGGACCGATCTGTTTTTCGCCATCGAGCGTCTGGTCGAAGGCGACCGGCGCGACCACATGCAGCGCGACCGCAAAAAATGGACGCTGGAGACCTATGCCCGCAAGGGCGTGAAGCACTTTCTATGGCTGATGGTGGCCTGGTGGACCGGCGGCGCCTGGGTGCTCTATTTCGCCGACGCGCCCACGCTAGTGAAAGACCTGGCCACCGGCCAGGCGGCGTTCATTGCCTATGCCTTCATCGGCATCCTGACCTTCACCACCTATACGCTCGCCGGCCACCTGCGCGAGCAGGTCTGTCTTTATATGTGCCCATGGCCGCGCATTCAGGCCGCGCTCACCGACGAATACGCGCTCAACGTCACTTATCGCTACGATCGGGGAGAGCCACGCGGCGCGGCGGCGATGGCGCAACAGTTGCGCGCGCGAGGCGAGCCCGCCGGCGACTGCGTCAACTGCAAGCAATGTGTGCGTGTCTGTCCAACCGGCGTCGATATCCGCAACGGCGCCGATCTTGGCTGCATCCAGTGCGGGCTGTGCATCGACGCCTGCAACGCGATGATGAAGAAGCTCGGCCGCGCCCCGGGGCTTATCGCCTACGACACCGACATCAACATCAAGCGCCGGATGGAGGGCAAGCCCGCTTTCGTCAAATTGGTGCGACTGCGCACGGTCCTCTATGCCGCGATCATTGCTATCGCCGGCGGCATCATGATCTTTACGCTGGCGACGCGCGACAGCGAGGGCATCAGCAGCATCCACGACCGTAATCCGATGTTCGTGCGACTTTCCGACGGGGCGGTGCGCAACGGCTACACCATCCGCATCGTCAACAAGCAGTTGCGCAAGCGCGATTTCATCCTGGCCTTCAACGGATTGCCAGCCAGCCTGATCGATTTCGTCGGCGTACCGCCGCGCGATGACGGGCAGTTGCTGATCGACGTCGGTCCCGACCAGACTCGCGAAGTTCGCGTGCTGGTGACCGACTACGGCGATACGCCGCCGGCCTCGACCCGCATCATCTTCCGCCTGACCGATGTGGCGACCGGCGAACAGGCCGAGGCGCGCGACCACTTTTTCGGGCCATGAACGGAGGGGAAAAATGAAAACCACTTCCGACCAAAAGCTAAGACAGCCGCGCGAGATGACCGGCGGCAAGGTTCTAGTTTGGCTGGTGGCGTTTTTCGGCGTTGTCTTCGTCGTGAATGGCGTCATGGTTCGCGCTGCGATTTCGACTTTCGGCGGCGTCGAAACGCTGAGCTCTTACAAAGCCGGTCTGCAATTCGAACAGGAAGTGGGCCTGGTGGAGCGGCAAGACGCCCTGCATTGGCAGGTGAGCGGCACGCTTACCCGCGATAGCGCAGGGGTCGCGGTGCTCGACATGACCGCGCGCGATGCGAAGGGTGAGCCGCTCGCAGGCCTTACCGCCGATGCGCGGCTGGCGCACCCGGCCGATGACCGGCTCGATCGCGTTATGGAGATTCGCCCGCTCGCTGCCGGGGTCTTTCATGGAGCGGCGCAGGCGCAGCCGGGGCAATGGGAATTGATCGTCGATCTTTATCGCGGCGATCAGCGGGTATTCCAGTCGCGTAGCCGCGTTTCGTTACGCTAGCGCGGCAAATAGTGCCAAAAGGAAGCCATGAGCGAAGCCCTCGATCTCTCGCTCTTTGCCAGGCCGTCCGGTGACGGCACGCTCGGCATGGATCTCGCGGTCGAAGGCATTGCCTGCGGCGCCTGCATCGCCCGCATCGAGGGCGCGGTGAAGCGCCTGCCCGGGGTGACCGAGGCGCGGCTCAATTTCACCAATCGGCGTTTGCACGTGGCTTGGACTGACGGCGCCGTCGTTCCGGCGCAGATTCTGCAAACGCTGGAAGATGCCGGCTATCGCGGCTATCCGTTCGCTCCCTTACACGCCGAGCAGGAGGAGGCCGCCGAGGCGCGCCGCCTCACGCGGTGTCTTGCGGTCGCCGGCTTCGCCGCTATGAACATCATGCTGCTGTCGGTGTCGGTGTGGTCGGGCAATGACACCGACATTACGCCCGAGACGCGCGACTTCTTCCATTGGGCCTCGGCGCTGATCGCGCTGCCGGCGGCGGCCTATGCCGGGCGGCCGTTCTTCTCGAGCGCATGGCGAGCTTTGCGCACGGCTGCGCTCAACATGGATGTGCCGATCTCGCTCGGCGTGATCCTGGCGCTCGGAATGTCGGTGGTCGAAACCGCGCATCATGCCAAAGACGCCTATTTCGATTCCGCCATTATGCTGCTGTTCTTCCTGTTGGTCGGGCGCGCGCTCGATCACGCCATGCGCCGCAAGACGCGGGCGGTCGCCAGTAACCTGGCGGCGTTGAAAGCCGAAACTGCGCACCAATTCATGGGTGACGAATTGGTCAGCGTGCCGGTGGCGGCGCTGCATGCCGGCGACCGTCTGCTGGTTAAACCAGGCGAGCGGGTGCCGGCCGACGGCAGCGTGCTCAGCGGCACGTCCGACCTCGACGAGAGCCTGATTACCGGCGAAACCGCGCGCCGCAAGATCGACGCCGGCGCCACCATTTACGCCGGCAGCATGAATTATTCCGGCGCGCTCACTTTGCGCGTGACCGCGGCTGATCGCGCCACGCTGCTGGACGAGATCGAGCGCTTGCTGGAGAAGGCAGCGAGCGCGAAGTCGCGCACCATGCGGCTGGCTGACCGCGTCTCGCGTTTCTATGCGCCGGCGGTACATTTAACCGCCGCGCTTACCTTCATTGGCTGGTGGTTCGCCGGCGCGTCGCTGCACGACGCGGTGGTGACGGCCATCGCCGTGCTCATCATCACGTGCCCGTGTGCCCTGGCCTTGGCGATCCCGGCCGTGCAGGTGGTGGCGTCCGGCGCCTTATTCCGCGCGAGCGTCATTTTGAATGCCGGCGACGCCATCGAGCGGCTGGGCGAAGCCGACACGGTCGTCTTCGACAAGACCGGCACGCTAACGCTGCCGGAGCCGCGTGTCGCCAACGCCGCCGCGATCGATCCGGATCTGTTGCAAATGGCGGCGCGGCTGGCGCTGTCGAGCCGGCATCCGTTGGCGGTCGCGCTGGCGCGCGACGCGGTGGCGCGCACGCCGTTCGACGGCGCAACCGAAGAGCCGGGGCAGGGCGTGCGCACCATGATCGACGGCATCGAAGCGTGGCTCGGCAGTGCCGAGTTCCGCGGCGTGCCACCAATAGCCTGCGCTGAGCCCGGCGTGTCGATCATGTATTTTGTCCACGGCGCGCGTTCGGCGACCATTGCGATCAGCCAGAAGCTGCGTCCCGACGCCGTCGAAGTGGTGAAGGCGCTGAGCCGTCTCGGACTCGATGTGCACATTTTGTCCGGCGATCGCGCGGACGCGGTGCGACCGGTTGCCGAGGCGCTCGGCATTGCACAGTGGCTCGGTGAATTGAAGCCGGCGGAAAAGATCGCGCGCATCGAAACGCTGAAGGCGCAAGGCCGCCGAGTTCTGATGGTCGGCGACGGCTTGAACGATGCGCCGGCGCTTGCCGCCGCGCATGTGTCGCTGTCGCCGATCGCCGCTGCCGACGTCACGCAGGCGCAGGCCGACGCGGTCTTCCTCGGCGAACGGCTGGCGCCGGTGCTGGACGCCGTCGCGATCGCCCGCCGCGCGCGCGCGTTGATGAAGGAAAATCTCGTGTTCGCCGCGATCTATAATGCTATCGCGGTACCGGTCGCTATTGCTGGTGCGGTCACGCCGCTGATCGCCGCGCTGGCGATGTCGAGCTCGTCAATCATGGTCACGCTCAATGCGCTGCGGGCCAGGGGTGGAAAGGCTGTCCGGTCATGAACGTGCTGGTCTATCTCGTGCCGATGGCGTTGGGTTTGGGCCTGATCGGCCTGTTCGGGTTCCTGTGGGCCCTGCGTAACGGGCAATACAGCGACGTCGAAGGCGCCGCGCTGCGCGTGCTCTCGGACGACGATATCGAGGATTAGCCGGTCGCCACAATTTTTCAGTAGTGCATGGATTGACAACGGCAAGAGCGGCATTAAGCACATCGAGTGACCGCCGAGAATTCGCAAACCGCGCGGCCTTCCACGGCCCTGGCCGCCGAATACGCACCGGGCTTGGCCTTGTCGGCCCTCGTCGCTGGCATTGGCTATCTCGCCGCACCTTTCGTCGCGCATGTGGTGCCGATCCCCAACATGGTGATCGCGCTGGTGGTCGGTATCGCGCTCAATCCGATCGCCGCGCGGCCGGTCATGCAGCCCGGCATGGCGTTCTGCGTTCGCACGGTGCTGCGCTGGGCCGTGGCGCTCTTGGGGCTACGAGTTCGGGCTTGCCGATATCGCGGCGCTCGGGCTGGGGACGGGCGTCTTGATCATGGCTTCGATGCTGGCGACGCTGGTGTCCGGTTTCATTTTCGCGCGCTGGTATGGGCGCGGGCCGGGCTTCGGCGCGCTGGTCGGCGTCGGCACGGCGGTTTGCGGCGCTTCGGCGACTCTGGCGGCTTCGACGGTGGTGCCGGACTATCCCGGCAAGCAAGCGGACATCGCCTTCGTCGTGGTGGCGGTCAATGCGCTCGCCACCATTGCCATGCTGGTCTATCCGCCGCTCTGCATTCTGCTCGGCTTCGATGCGCAGAGCACCGGCGTGATGCTGGGCGGCACCATCCACGACGTCGCCCAGGTGGTCGGCGCCGGCTACGCGGTCTCGGTGCCGGTCGGCAACACGGCGGTGATCGTCAAGCTGTTCCGAGTATTTTTGCTGCTGCCGGTAGTGCTCGGCGTGGGTTGGCATTTCACCCGCATGGGGCTCAAGCACGGCGAGGCGCGGGTGCCGCTGCCGGTGTTTGGCATCGTGTTCTTGGTCCTGTGCGTCTTGAACAGCGTCGTGCCGCTGCTGCCGTCGCTGCTGCCGGCCTATGCGCCGGTCAAAAGCATGCTGTCGGAAGCCTCGACCTGGGGGCTGCTGCTGGCGATCGGCGCGCTCGGCTTGGGCACCTCGGTCAAGACCATCGTCGGGCTCGGCTGGCGGCATATCACCACCGTGCTCGGTTCCAGCGCCGTCATCTTCGCAATCCTGACCGGCGGCCTCCTGCTGATGCGGCTCGCTTAAGCCAACGTCACCGTTTCGAAATTCGCTGGCAGCACGATCTCGAGCACCTCGCAATCGTCGGAGTAGCCGAGCACGGTGTGCTTGATGCGCGGCGGCTGGATCCAGCAGGAGCCGGCATGGAATGTGTGCACGCCTTCGCCCTCGAATTCGCTTTTGATCCAGCCTTTGAGTACGTAAATCATCTGGAAGTCGACGTCGTGATAATGCGGCGTCGACACGTCCTCCGCCTTGAACGGCGGGATGAATTTGATGACGTGCGCCTGCACCATGCCGCCGGTCGCTGGCGCGATGCCGAGGTCGCGGTATTTGGCGTAAGTTCGCAGGCCCTGGTTGAAATCCTGTTCGCGGTAATGGCTGACGGTGAATTTATGTTTCGGCGGCGCCTTGGTTCGCGTTTTGCCTTTTGCTTTCGCTGTACGCCGCGCCGATGCTTTCCGGCCGGCAGGTTTGCGCCGCGCCTGGACTTTCTTGCGTGCCTTGGCCATTGATGCCTCCCTCGTTTTTCTAATTGGATCACGATGACCGACCCCATGGAAGACCCCAAAGCGCCTCCGGCCATTCGCATCTTTGTCGATGCCGATGCCTGTCCGGTGAAGCCCGAGGTCTATCGGGTGGCGGAGCGCTACGGGCTCAAGGTCTATGTGGTGGCCAACGCCTTCATGGCAGTTCCGCGCAGCAATACGATTGAGCGCGTGGTCGTTAATGAAGGGCCCGATATCGCCGACAACTGGATCGCCGAGCGCGCCGGGGCCGGCGACATCGTCATCACCGCAGATATTCCGCTGGCTGGGCGCTGTGTGCGTAATAAGGCGACGGTAATCGGTCCGACCGGCAAGCCGTTCGACGACAATTCCATCGGCATGGCGCTGGCGACGCGCGACCTGCTGACGGATTTGCGCAGCGCCGGCGCGACCACGCGCGGGCCGCCGCCTTTGACGCACCAGGATATCTCACGTTTTCTGTCGGCGCTCGATCTGGCGGTGACGCGAATACAGCGGAAGTTGCTCTAACGCCGACCGTGCAACTACTCGGCGGCTTCGGCCACCCCGCCGTGCGCCTTCGACCAGCCGGCCGGATCGCCGATGAATTTCTCGACCTCGGCCAGCATCTTGGGCTCGAATTGTCCGCTCGCCTTGGCGACATTGAGCACGTCGCGCCAAGTGGTAAGCGCGTGCAAAGTGACGCCGAGGTCGCCGAGAATTTTCTTGCCCTGCGGATAGATGTCGTAAAAGAACAGCACGAAGCAGTGGTCGCACTTGCCGTCGGCGTCGCGCAGCGCCTTGATGAAATTGACCTTGCTCTTGCCGTCGGTGGCGAGATCCTCGACCAGCAGCACGCGCTGCCCCGGGATCAATTGCCCTTCGATCTGCGCGCCGCGGCCGAAGCCTTTCGGCTTCTTGCGCACGTATTGCATCGGCACGTTGAGCCGGTCCGCCACCCAGGCAGCGAACGGAATGCCGGCGGTTTCGCCGCCTGCCACCGCGTCGATCTGGTCGCGGCCGATATCGCGCGTGATGGTGTGGATCGCAAAATCCATCAGCGTCGAGCGCACGTCCGGGAATGAGATCAGCCAGCGCGAGTCGTTATAGACCGGGCTGGCCCAGCCCGAGGTGAAGATGAACGGTTTGTCTTGCATGAACCGGACGGCGCCAGTGTCGAGATACATGCGCGCCGTCAGCTCGGCGATGGTTTTTTTGTCGAGGAAGTGGGCGTTCATAACCTAACGGATAATCCAGGGCGCGGGCGAAACCAAGAGCTGACATGGCGTTCTACCCCGGTCATTCCGGGTTTGCTCGCTCCGCTCGCGCCCCGGAATGACGACAATTACGGCGCCTTCGGACCGGTCTTGACGTACCAGTCGGCGATCTGCGCGCCGGTCCAGAACAGGACGTCCTTTTTCTTCCTGATCTTCTCGAAGATTTTCCTGAAATATTTTGTCCGGTGCGGCGCGCCCATGATGTAGGGGTGCACCGAAATCGCCATCACCCGGGCGGAGCCCTTGGCGTCCTTATAGATCTGCTCGAACTGGTCGATCGCCCGCTCGTAGAATTCCGAGGCCTTGTGATGCTGGATCAGCATCATGGCGACGTCGTTGCATTCCTGGGTATAGGGGATGTTGAGCATCGGTTTGCCGCGCGTCTTCATCCACACCGGCTGGTCGTCGAGCACCCAGTCGGCCACATAGTCGTAGCCTTCTTCGGCCAAGATATCCGGCGTCTCCCAGGTTTCGGTCAGGCCCGGTCCGAGCCAGCCGCGCGGCCGCTTGCCGGTCACGCGCTCCAGCACCTCGATGCATTTGTGTACGTCGGCACGCTCGTTCTCCACCTTCTGCATGTTGCGCTGGGTGTAGCCGTGACCGAGAAATTCCCAGTTGCGTTCGACGCAAGCCTTGACGATGTCAGGAAAGGCCTCGACGGCCACGCCGTTGATATTCATCACGCCCGGAATCTTGAACTCGTCATAAACCTGCAACAGCCGCCAGAAGCCGACGCGGTTGCCGTATTCGTGCCAGCACCAGTTCGGAATGTCGGGCATCGGCGAGCCGCCGGCCGGCGGCGTCAGCACCGTGCGCGGCATGGTCTGCGTCGGGTCCCATTCCTCCACATTGGTGACGGTCCACACCACCATGCGCGCACCCCTCGGCAGCTTGAGCGGCTTGCGCTGGGGAATCGCGGAATAATCGAGTCGGTCGTTCGGCAGCATGCCGACGGCGGGCTTGGGGAAGTTCATGGCAATTAGCTTCCCTTCCGGTCGTAAATCTCCGGGAAAAAGTAATCCTTCCAGGACGCCGCCTTTACCTTCAAGGTGCCGACATTGGCCATGAAATCCGCAAACTTGATCGTGCTTTCGGGCGTCATCGTCCACTGCACCTGCGGGCCGTCGACGATCTTGGTCACCATGTCGAGCGGCAACTTCGATTTCGAATCCTCGATCCAGAGCGCGCTGGCGGCACGCTTGTCCTTGTTGACGATATCGGTCGCCTCATCGAGCGCCGCGATCAGCGCCTTATAGAGCACCGGATTTTTGTCGCGGAATTTAGCCGAGGTCCAAGCTACGGTGAAAGAATGCGAGCCGCCCATGACGTCGAACGAATTCACGACGGTGTGAATGCCGGCCTGCTCCAACTGCTGATACTGGAACGGCGGCACGCTGAACGCGGCGGTGACCTCCGATTTCCCGCCCAACAACGCAATCGTGGCATCGGGCGGCGACATCGATACGGTCTGGGCGTCCAGTTTGGCGAATTCCTTCTCGCCGTAAGCCTTGGCGGCGGCCATCTGCAACATGATGGCCTGCACGGAAACTTTCACCGCCGGCACGGCGATGTGGTCGCTCGGCTTGAAATCCTTGATGGTCTTGACGTCCGGGTCGCGGCTGTTGAGCAGGAAGGGTTGCGAGCTCAACGCCGAAATGCCGCGCACCTCCTGCGGCGTTCCGTTGGTTTTCGCCCACAGCACCAACAGGCCCGGTACGCCGCCCGAAGCGATATCGAGATTTCCCGATAACAAGGCATCGTTGACCGCCGCCGGTCCGTTGAATTTCTGCCAGGAGACTTTCACCTCAGGAATGCCGAGCAGCTTGGCGTGCTTTTCGATGAGCTGTTGATGCTCCATCACGTTGAGTTGCAAGTAGCCTATGGAAAATTGCTGGGCCAGCCGGATTTCCGGAATCTCGGCCGCCGCCGGCGATAGCAGGCAATGCATCGCGGCGGCACTGGCGATGACGTACAAAATCCCCTTGAAACGCATGGTGTTTCCTCTCAACGCGGCGGTCGATTGGTTTTGATTTAGGCGCCTGTGCCGATGCTAGGCAGCGGGTTCGATTTTGGCAACGCTCCGATACCAGTCAAGAATTTGCTCGCCATTCCAGTGCAGCACGCCCTCGTGCTTGTTCACGTAGTCGTAGATCTGCTCGAGGTATTTGACGCGGTGCGGCTGGCCGCTGATATAGGGGTGGATGGCAAGCGCCACGAATTTCGCCCTGCTTTCGCTCTCGGCATAGAGCCGGTCGAACTGGTCGATGGTCCGCTTGAGGAGGTAATCGCTCTGGTGATGCTGAACCAGCATCATCGGGATGTCGTTGAGCTCGATCGTATAGGGCAGAGTGACCAGCGGGCCCTTGGCGGTGCGGATCACCGTCGGCTCGTCGTCATAGACCCAGTCGCCAATATATTTCACGCCCGCTGCGGCGAGATATTCCGGCGTTTCGAGCGTCTGGGTCAGGCCGGGGCCGAGCCAGCCGACCGGCCGCTTGCCGGTGAACTTCTGCATGATGTCCATGGTGCGGTTGATCATGCCGGCCTGGTCGGCCTCTTTGTGGATCGGGCCCTGCTCATAGGCGTGGCCCATGAACTCCCAGCCATCGTTGCGCGCTTGTTTGGCGACGCGCGGGTAGTCTTCGCAGATGCGTGCGTTGGCCGCGAGCGTCGGCTTGATCCCAAGCCGCTTGAACAGCTCGAAGAACCGCCAGCAGCCGACCCGCATGCCGTATTCATGGAACGCCCAATGTACCACATCGGGCATCAGCGGCACGCCGGTCGGGGCCGGGAGCAGTTGGCGCGCCATCGGCTTGCCGATGTCCCAGACCTCGTAATTGACGATGGTCCAGAACACGATCCGGGCTTTGCCCGGCAGCTTAAGCGGTGGGCGATCGACGATCGCCGAATAGTCGCTGCGTTCTTTGGGGATCATCGGACCGGCCATGACCTACCTCGCGGGGGATTCCCTCTCCCCGAAGAGGGAGTATCGGGGTGGGGGTCAGAAGCGATCCCCACCCGGAGTGCTTCGCAAACCGACCTCCCCTTTTCAAGAGGATGCAGCGTGGCAAGTTGGCTAAAGCCAGCCCAGGAGAATCTTAGGCCAAAGACAGCGTGGCCTGCTCGTATTTCCCGCTTCCCATCTTGCCGTCCGGGAAGATGCCGTGGGCCGCGATCCACTCGAAGACTTGCTCGTAAGTCTCCTTGGTATAGGGCTCGAACACCAGCCGCTCGCCCGGTCCCCAGCGCCGCGTATCCATCATCGGATGGAAGCGGTCGGGGAATTCGTTCTTGTAATAGTGAGTATAAAGTTCGGGCCGCAGGTCGATATCGCGCTGCGCCTTGCGCAGGGCGCGGAAGAATTTGCGCAGGTCCTCCGGATCCGGATCGCCGTGGATCATGGTGCCGATCATGAAGGTGGTGTCGATCACCTTGCGGAAGCCGAGCTGCTCGGCGAAGTAGTACGGGCCTCCGAACAGGCTGCACGCCGGCGATTTGCCCTCGAGCAGCAGTTCCATACGCTTGAACAACATGCCGTCGGCGTAGTGCAGGTTGATCTGCTCGGGCTTGAGATAGATTTCCAGCGCCTGCACGGCCGAGTAATGACTGCCGGACTGGAAGCCGACCGAGATCGGCACCCCGGCAAGATCGGCCGGAGTCTTCACCTTCGAATCGGGCGGAACGAAAATGCCCGCTGGCGATACCGAATAGACGTCGGTGTACATTTTGCCGTGGCCATTCGAAGCCGCGACGTTGACGGTCCAGTGGCAAGCGCAGCTCACGTTCGCCTTGCGGCCTTCTTCAAGCGACTGGAAGGCGCCCTTGCTGCCCTTGTCGTGGATCTTGCCGTCGGTCGCGCGCACCAGCTCGCGGAATTCATAATCGAGATTTTCCTGGCGGAAATAGTCCTTCTCCTCCGCCACCCATTCCTGCAGGCGAAAATGCGGTTCGATCAGGAATTTCGGCATCTATCGTTCTCCCTAAGTGATTCGAAGCAAGATTGTGGTTTTGATTTTTCTTGCCGTACTCGGCGGGACGGTGCCGCCGGCTTAGTGTGCCGGGACATGCGCTTCTTTGATCACCTCGCCCCAAACCTGCGTTTCCTTGGTGATGAACGCCCGCGCTTCGGCAGGCGTGCCGCCGGCGGCGTGCAGCGTTAGCTTCGCGAATTTATCCTGAACGTCCGGACTCTTGAGCACCTCCTCGATCGCCTTGTTGAGCTTGGCGACGATCGCAGGCGGGGTCTTCGGTGGCGCGGCGATGGCATTCCAGGTGCCGGACTCGAATCCCTTCACGCCGGCCTCGTTGAGGGTCGGAACGTCGGGCAGGTCGCCAATGCGCTGAGCCGTCGCCACCGCCAGGATATGCGCCTTGCCGGCTTGGTGCAGTTTTTTGGCCGAGGCGAGCTCCATGAAGATCATATCGACGTGGCTGGCGATGAGATCGTTGAGTGCCGGTGCGGTGCCCTTGTAAGGCACGTGCACGAGCTTGGTGCCGGTCACCTTCTCGAACAGCGCCGCGGTCAGGTGCGACGTGGTGCCGATGCCTTGCGAGGCATAGTTGATCTTGCCGGGATTGGCCTTGGCGTAGGCGATGAACTCCTGCGCGGTCTTGGCGGGAAAGTCCGGCCGCACCATCAGCACATTGGGGACCGTTGTCATGATCGCCACCGGCTGGAACTGGGTCGGGTCGAAGGCGATGTGCTTGTAGAGCAGCGGATTGACCGTGAGCGGGGACGGTTGCGCGGCGAGCAGCGTATAGCCGTCCGGATCGGACGTGAACACGGCCTCCGCGCCGATATTGCCGGCGGCGCCCGCGCGATTTTCCACTACCACCGGCTGGCCCAGGCGCTGCTGCAAGCCATTGGCGACGATGCGCGTGACGGTATCGACGCCGCCGCCGGCCGGAACGCAGACGATGATCCTGATCGGCCTGTTGGGATAGTTGGCGGCGGCGTCCTGCGCCCATGCGCCGGACGCGTACAGCATGACCGCCGACATCAAAGCCAGAAGTGCGCGCACGTTGTCCTCCCTTCGCCGCGCCCCGACCGCGGCAATAGCCTTGAAAGTATGGCACCGAACCGCCTGCTGCGGCAACGAAACCTCGTCGCTGTCGCCCTGCGAAAGCGCGGACCCGTACGCCGCAGCCTATCGAGAGACTGCGGAATATGGGTTCCGGGCCTCCCTCGCATTGCTCGGTCGCCCGGAACGACAGTGGAGTGTGCTTCGCGAAAAATGGAGGCTGGGTTGCAAACTGCCGCAATGTGGAGGCGCCCCGCGCCGGCCCCAGCGGTAGGAGCGCCCGTGGATTCATTACCAATGCTTGCCGCCACCGCGGGCGCTTTTCTGCTGGCGGGTCTCATCAAGGGCGTGATCGGCCTCGGCCTGCCGAGGTGGCGATCGGCCTGCTCGGACTGCTGATGGCGCCGGCTGAGGCGGCCGCGATCCCGGTGGTGCCGTCGCTGGTCACCAATATTTGGCAGGCGCTCGGCATGGCGTTGGCCAGCATGTGGCTCGGGAAATTGCTGCGCCGCCAGGTACGGGAGGCGACGTTCCGGCTATGGTTCTTCCTCGGATTGCTCGCCCTCGGCGTACATCTGGCGCTGCGCGGCGTACTGTGATCGTCTAAGAACACTAACGTCATCAGCCATCGGAACCTTGGTGATGAAAATCGTCGATCTCTCCCACGTCATGAACGTGCACACGCCCGGCTGGGTCGGCTATGCTGGCAACAAAATGTATTACTCGCAAAATCTGCAGACCCAGATGATCGTGGCGCAGCGTATCGACACCGCTTTGCATGTCGGCACCCATTTCGACGGTGCCATGCACGCGACCGATAACCGCAACGGCGATATGGCGCATCTGCCGCTCGATTATCTGGTCAATCGCGGCGTCATCGTCGATATCTCGAAGCACATGAAGGACTGGGCGGTGATCACGCCCGAAATCATCGAATCCGCCGGCGCCGATATCCGCGAGGGTGACATCCTCATCCTGCACACCGGCTGGCACCGCCATTACGAGGGCCAGCCGCAGCAGGACCTGGTGAAATACTTCTGCTACCACCCCGGCCCCGATCTCGACACGCTGCACTGGATGCTGAAGAAGAAGATCAAATGGTGGGGCATGGACACTGGCTCCTGCGACCACGCCATGAACACTTCGATCCGCAGCATGCGGCCCGATCTCACCGCGCAGTTCACGAGGCAGCACGGCAAGACGCCGGAAGAGTTTTTCGGCACTTTCGAATTCACCCACAAGAAATCCGGCCGCCGCGTTACCCAGGACGTATTCCCGTTTCATAGCTGGGCATTCCAGGAGGGCCTACTGCACGCGGAGAATCTCGGTGGCGACATTGAGATCGTGCTGGGCCAGCGCTGCCTGATCGGCGCGTTTCCCTGGCGCTACGAGGGCCTGGAAGGCTGCCCGTGCCGAATCGTCTGCTTCCTCGATACCGACATGTCGGTCGAAGCCGTGGGCGACGCGGCGAAAGCGATTATACGGAGCTAGCTTTCTTTTTACGGCTCGGCTTCGATGCCGGGTCCTTGAGCCGTGGATCGGGCTTGTTGCTCTGCAAAGTCCACTGGATCGCCTCGCGCAGCAGCCTGTGTTTCGACTTCGGCCACTGCGCGACGTGAATATCGGCGAGCAGCTTGGCCGATTTGCCGAACACCACGATGCGGTCCCCCACGCTGATGGCTTCTTCCAGCTGATGGGTGATCAGGATGGCGGTCGAGCCGCATTCGCGCGCCAGCGCCAGGAACGTCTCGCGCAATTCCGCCGCTGTCACCTCGTCGAGGTGGCCGAACGCTTCGTCGGCCAGCAGAATATCGGGTTGCACCGAGAAGGCGCGCGCGATCGCCACGCGCTGGCGCATGCCGCCGGAACGCCTTGCAGGACGTGGCCAGCTACATGCAATCGAACACGGCCGACGCCGACAAGATCGCCAACGAAACGTGAAGCTGCCGACGCCTTCCTGATAGAGCTTCTGAAGATCGTCGGCCCGCCGATCAGCGGCGGCGAGACTTTACTCCGCTTTCATTCGCGTGCAAATAATTGGCGGTCTTAAGCGGGGAATGCGATGCCGCATATTTCAGCGCGCGACGGCGTTCGGTTGTATTACGAAGAGGCCGGCAGCGGCTCAGCCGTCGTCTTCGTGCATGAATATGCCGGCGACCACCGTAGCTGGGAAGCGCAGATGCGGTACTTCTCGCGCGCGCACCGCTGCGTCACTTATAGCCAGCGCGGCTATCCGCCCTCCGACGTGCCGGAACAGGCGGCGCGCTACGGCCAGGACATCGCGCGCGACGACGTAATCGCGCTGATGGACGCGCTCAAGATCGACAAGGCGCATGTGGTCGGGCACTCGATGGGCGCCTACACAGCATTGCATGTCGGCATGCAGGCGCCGGCGCGCTGCATTTCGGTGGTCGCCGCCGGCTGTGGCTGGGGCTCGACGCCCGACGCCAAGAAGCGCGAAGAAATGAAAGCGCTGGCCGCGGAGACCGGCAAGATGTTCGCCGAGGAGGGCATCGCGGCGGCTTCGGCGAAATATGCCGACGCACCGATGCGGCAGGCGCTGAAAAACAAGGATCCGCGCGGCTACGCTGAATTCGCCCGCCTGCTGGCCGAGCATTCCGCGCTCGGCCATGCGCAGACCATGTTCAATCTTCAGCTAAAGCGTCCGACGCTGTGGGAGATGGAGGACGGCCTCAAACACTTCGCAGTGCCGCTTTTGGTGATCGTCGGCGACGAGGACGAGCCTTGCATCGACGGCAGCGTGTTCCTCAAGCGCACCGCGCCGACCGCCGGCTTGCTGATGATCCCGCGCTCCGGCCACAACGTTCAGTCCGAAGAGCCGGCCGCATTCAACGCCGCGCTCGCTGATCTATTTACTTCGGCGGAAGCCGGGCGCTGGCTCGCGCATAAAAAAATGTAGAGGGAGGATCGCGATGGACCTCAAGCTCAAGGGCAAGACCGCGCTGGTGACCGGTGGCAGCGAAGGCATCGGCAAAGGTATTGCGCTGGCGCTGGCCAACGAAGGGGTCGACGTTGCCATCTGCGCGCGCCGCAGGGAGCCGCTCGAAAAAGCGGCGAATGAAATTGCCAAGGCAACCAGCCGCAAGATCGTCGCCATTCCCGCCGACCTCCGGAAAGACGCCGACGCCAGGAATTTCATCGAGCAGGGTCATAAGGCGCTCGGCCGCGTTGATATCATGGTCAACAATGCCGGCTCGGCCGCGGGCGGCGTGATCGAGCATCTGACCGAGGACGACTGGGAGAAGGGGCTGCAGCTCAAATTCATGGGTTACGTGCGCTGCCTTCGCTACGTGCTCCCCATCATGGTCAAGCAGGGCGGCGGCCGCGTGGTGAACCTGATCGGCAATGACGGCGTCAAGCCGTCCTATTGGGAGATCTGCCCGGGCGCCGCCAACGCCGCCGGGCAGAACCTCACGCTCTCTCTCGCCGGACAATACGGCAAGGACGGCATCAGCTTCGTCGCGGTCAATCCCGGGCCGGTGCGCACCGAACGCTGGGCCGGGCTGGTGGACGCCATGGCGCGCGACATGAAAATCCCGCGCGAACAGGCCGATAAGCTGGCACCCGCCTCGATCCCCATGGGCCGTATCGCCGAGGTGGAGGAAGTGGCCAATCTCGTCGTCATGCTGGCGTCGCCCTTGATGACGATGGCCAACGGTACCATGATCGAGATCGACGGCGGTCAGGACAAGCCGCTGATGGACCGTTTCCGCGACCGGCCAAATGGGTGACAACGCATGGCAGCGGCGCATTACCGCCGGTCCAGCGCGATTGACAAGCCGAAGGCCGCGGTCGGACTATTCGCGCAACCTCAATCGGGAGCCACGTCATGAACATGCGTTTGTTCGCGTATCTCGCGCTCGCAGCCAACCTTGTCCTCGTCGTACCGGCATCGGCGCAGAACACCATCAAGATCGGCGAACTCAACAGCTACAAGTCGCAGCCGGCCTTCCTCGACCCCTACAAGAAGGGCATGGAATTGGCGCTTGAGGAGATCAACGCCAAGGGCGGCGTGCTCGGCAAGAAACTGGAATTGATCTCGCGCGACGACGGCGCCAATCCCGGCGAAGCGGTGCGCGTGGCCGAGGAACTGGTCACCCGCGAGGGTGTCTCCATGATCGCCGGCACATTCCTCTCCCATATCGGTTTGGCGGTCACCAATTTCGCCGGCCAGAAGAAAGTGTTCTTCCTCGCCGCCGAGCCGCTCACCGACAAGATCACCTGGCAGAACGGCAACAAATATACCTTCCGCTTGCGCGCTACGACCTACATGCAGGTGGCGATGCTGATGCCGGCGGCGACCGCGGCCAAGAAAAAGAAATGGGCGCTGGTCTATCCGAACTTCGAATATGGCCAGTCGGCGGCAGAAAATTTCAAGGCGCTGATGAAGAAGGCGCAGCCCGACGTGGAATTCGTCACCGAGCAGGCCCCGCCGCTTGGCAAGATCGACGCCGGCGCGGTGGCACAGGCGATCGACGATGCCAAGCCCGATGCCATCTTCAACGTGCTGTTCGGCGGCGATCTCGCCAAGTTCGTGCGCGAGGGCAACACCCGCGGCGTGTTCAAGAACCGCACGGTGGTGAGCCTGTTGTCCGGCGAGCCGGAATATCTCGATCCGCTCAAGGACGAGGCCCCGGTCGGCTGGGTCGTCACCGGCTATCCTTGGGACAAGATCAAGACCCCGGCGCACAAGGCGTTCCTCGACGCCTATCAGAAGAAATTTAACGACTATCCACGCCTCGGCTCGGTTGTCGGCTATGTGACGATCAAGTCGATTGCCGCCGGCATCGCCAAGGCCAAGTCCACCGACACCGAGAAGCTGGTGGCGGCGTTCAGCGGCCTGAAAGTCGACAGCCCCTTCGGCCCGTTCAGCTACCGCGCGAGCGATCACCAGGCCACCATGGGAGCCTATGTCGGCAAAATCGCGCTCGAAGGCGGCAAGGGCACCATGGCCGACTTTAACTATGTCGACGGCGCCGCGGTGCTGCCGTCCGACGCCGAGGTCAAGAAGCTGAGGCCGGCGGGGGATTGACGCAGGGTTCGTCTCTCTTTCCGTGGCGAGCAGCGTAAGCTGCGAGCCGGGTGAGAGGGCCTCGAAGGTGATATCCTATCGCAATGCCCCTTCACCCGACTTCCTCGCTGCCGCTCGGAAGTCGACCTCTCCCCGCCTGCGGGGAGAGGTAAAATGACCTTCAGCGCATTCCTGTTCCAGGCGCTCAATGGGCTTTCCACCGCATCCGGCTTATTTTTTGTCGCCGCGGGCCTGTCGCTGATCTTCGGCGTCACCCGCGTCGTCAATATCGCGCACGGGTCCCTCTATATGCTGGGGACCTATATCGCCTATTCATTCGCGACCAGGATCGGCGGAGCGCTTGGCTTCTGGGGCGGCATCGTCTTAACCGCGATCGTGGTCGGCGTCATCGGCGCGCTGATCGAGATCGTGCTGTTGCGGCGGATCTACCGCGCCCCCGAATTGTTCCAGCTACTCGCCACATTCGCTTTGGTGCTCGTGATCAACGACGCCACACTCTGGCTATGGGGCCCGGAGGATCTGCTCGGCCCGCGCGCGCCCGGCCTGCGCGGTGCGATCGAAGTGCTCGGCCGCCAGTTGCCGAGCTACGACCTGTTCCTGATTTTTATCGGCCCCGCGGTGCTGCTGGTCGTGCATTTTGCGCTGGCGCGCACGCGCTTCGGCCGGCTGGTGCGGGCGGCGACGCAGGACCGCGAGATGGTCGGCGCGCTCGGCGTCAATCAGGCGATGCTGTTCACCGCTGTGTTCGCGCTCGGCGCGGCGCTGGCCGGCTTCGGCGGCGCGCTGCAAGTCGCGCGCGAACCCGCCAATCTCGCCACCGATCTCACGGTGATCAGCGACGCCTTCGTGGTGGTGGTGGTCGGCGGCATGGGCTCGATCAGCGGGGCATTCCTCGCCGCTGTCATCATCGCCGAGGTTAAAGCCATCTGCATCGGCATCGGCGTGGTGGATTTCGGCTTTATCAGCGTGAACTTCTCCAAGCTGACGCTGGTCGCCGAATTCCTGGTGATGGCGGTGGTGCTGATCGCGCGCCCTTATGGCCTGCTCGGCCGCGCGCAAGCGGTGGTGCGCTCGGTCGCCGAGCCGGAATATCCGATCCGTCCGGCCACGCCGGCGCTGAAGGCGCTTGGGCTGGCGGTGCTGGTGCTGCTGCTGTGCCTGCCGCTGTTGGCGCAGAGTTCGCCCTATCTCTTGATCCTCGGCATCGACGTGCTGATCGCGGTGATCTTCGCGACCTCGCTGCATTTCATCATGGGCCCGGGCGGCATGCATTCGTTCGGTCACGCCGCCTATTTCGGGCTTGGCGCCTATGGCGCCGCGCTCCTGGTGAAATGGCTGAGCATCCCCATGGGTCTCGCGCTCAGCGCCGCGCCGCTGGCGGCGCTCGCCGGCGCACTCTTGTTTGGCTGGTTCGCGGTGCGGCTTTCCGGCGTTTATCTCGCCATGCTGACACTGGCGTTTGCGCAGATCGTGTGGGCGGGCGTGTTCCAGTGGGAAAATCTGACTGGCGGCTCCAACGGCGTGATCGGCGTTTGGCCGCCGCCGCCATTCGACAAGGGCTGGGTCTATTTTCTGCTCACGCTGACGCTGGCGGTGATCGCCGTGCTGCTGTTGCGGCGCTTTCTGTTCGCGCCGTTCGGTTACGCCATGCGCGCCGGCCGCAATTCCGCGCTGCGCGCCGAGGCCATCGGCATCGACGTCAAGCGCGTGCATTGGCTCGGCTTCGCCATTGCCGGCGCGGTTTGCGGCGTAGCCGGCGGGTTGTTTGCCTTTGCCAAAGGTTCGATCTCGCCGGAGACCATCCACGTTGGCCGCTCCATCGACGGCCTGGTGATGGTGCTGCTCGGCGGAATCCAGACGCTGACGGGACCGATTGTCGGCGCATCAGTGTTCGCCACGTTGCAGGATACCGTGATGCGGCAGACCGAATATTGGCGCGCACTGCTGGGCGCCATCATCCTGCTGCTGGTGCTGGCGTTCCCGCAGGGCATCGTCGGCGGCCTCGCGGCGCTCTGGCGCAAGGGCAGGGGCGCATCATGAGCGGGCTCGAAGTCCGTTCACTGTCCAAAGCCTTCGGCGGCGTGCGCGCGGTCAGCGAGGTCGGCTTCAAAGTCGCGCCGGGCGAGTTCCTCGCCATGATCGGGCCGAACGGTGCCGGCAAGACCACCTGTTTCAATATCATCAACGGCCAGCTAGCGCCGGATTCCGGTGAGATTTTGTTGGCAGGCAAGAACATCGCCGGGCTCGCCCCGCGCGACATCTGGCGGCTCGGTGTCGGCCGCACGTTTCAAGTCGCCGCCACCTTCCATTCGATGACGGTCGCTGAGAACGTGCAGATGGCGCTGATCTCGCACGCGGGCGAAATCCACCGGCTATGGACGCCAGTCGCGTCGATGCACCGTGAGCGCGCGCTCGATTTGCTAGGCCAAGTCGGCATGCGCGAGGCCGCCGACCGGTCGAGCCGCGAACTCGCCTATGGCGACGTCAAGCGCGTCGAGCTCGCGATCGCGCTCGCCAACGAGCCGCGTCTGCTGCTGATGGACGAGCCGACCGCCGGTATGGGCGCGCGCGAGCGCCACGACCTCATCGAACTGGTCAAGCGACTGGTGGTCGAGCGCAAAATCTCGGTGCTTTTCACCGAACATTCGATGGACGTAGTGTTCGCCTTCGCCGACCGCATCATCGTGCTGGCGCGCGGTCGGCTGATCGCCGACGGCGCCGCCGCCGCGATCCGCGACAATGCGCAGGTGCGCGAGGTCTATTTCGGCACCGGCAAGACATTTGCCCACGGCACTTCGCGAGGAGCCGCGTCATGAGCCACGCCATGCTCGCGGTCGAGTCCTTGAGCGCCTGGTATGGCGCGGCGCGCATTCTTTACGACTTGAGCTTCGAGGTCGGCCGCGGCGAAGTGGTGGCGCTGATGGGACGCAACGGCGCCGGGAAGTCCACCACGCTGAAAGCGATCATGGGCCTCATCGCCGAGCGGCAGGGTGCGGTGTATTTCAATGGCGGCGATATTTCCGTCTTGAAGCCGTTCGAGATCGCGCGGCGCGGCTTAGGCTACACCCCCGAGGACCGCCGCATCTTTTCCGATTTGACGGTCATGGAAAATCTCGACATCGGCCGCCAGCCGCCGCGTCACTTCGCGGATGGCACGCTGGCGCCGGGATGGACGGCGGAAAAACTGTTCGCGCTGTTCCCCAACCTCGCCGAAATGCCGAACCGCCTGGGCGACCGCATGAGCGGCGGCGAGCAGCAGATGCTGACGGTGGCGCGCACGCTGATGGGCAATCCGCTGCTGGTGATGCTCGACGAGCCCTCGGAGGGCGTGGCGCCGCTGATCGTGGAGCAGATGGCCAACACCATCGTCGAACTCAAGAAAGACGGGCTGTCGATCATGCTCTCGGAACAGAACGTCCACTTCGCGCGGCTGGTGGCCGACCGGATCTATGTGCTCGAGAAGGGCCAGATCCGCTGGCAGGGAACGATGGCGCAACTCGACACCAATCAGGACGTGCAAAGAGCCTATTTGACGATGTAAGACAGCTGGAATCGGAGCCCCTGTCTTTTCAGGGGCTAGGATTAGGCCGTTCGCCATGACGCAATCCCGGTCATGCTTTCTCATTGGGCGGGAGTCCGGTTACGCGCGGTTGTAGAAAAAATGGACCAGCGATGCGTCGCGAAAAAATTTAATGTTGTGACGCCGCCGGCAAAACGATCCATCGCTTCCTCCTCCTCGGCTTGACGCTTTTAGCGTCACCATAGAGTATCGATCGCATCAGCAAGGTAACAAGACGCAGGTTGCAACGCGCGTTGCAGGGAGGTGCCGGTGTTCAAAGTGGGCGAGGCCACCATTACGCGCGTCGAGGAGACGAACGTTCCCAGTTACAAGCTGCGCGATGTCTTCACCGAGATGACCGATGCGCAATTCGACCAGCACAAGCATTGGCTGGCGCCGCATCACTATGAGGCCGAGAGCGGCCGCATCAAGCTCTCCGTCCATAGCTGGCTGTTGAAAGTCGGCGGCAAAACGATCCTCATCAACTCCTGCTGCGGCAACAACAAGGACAAGCCCGGCCGGCCGTTCTGGCACATGCTCAACGAGCCTTATCTGGAACGGCTGGCCGCCGCCGGCGCGCGGCCGGAGGACATCGACCTGGTGATGTGCACCCACCTGCATCACGACCACGTCGGCTGGAACACGCAACAGCGCGACGGCAAATGGGTGCCGACATTTCCCAATGCGCACTATGTCTTCTCCAAGCCCGATATCGACTATTTCTCCAAGGTCGACGCCGATCCGAAGGAAGGGCCGGCGGAGCTGGGCACGTTCCGCGAATGCGTGGTGCCCATCCTGGAGCACGGCAAGGCCGACTTGGTCAGCGGTGGACCCCACCGGCTCAACGAATTCATCGAGATCAACTCGGCGCCCGGCCATTCGCCCGGTCACGTGTTCTTCAAGCTCGAAAGCAAGGGCCAGCGCGCCGCCTTCATTGGCGACGTGTGGCACCATCTGCTGCAGGTCTATTATCCCGACTGGAATTTCCCGAAGAACTCCGACGCGGCGCAGGCGCGCGTCAGCCGGCGCATGGTGCTCGACTATTGCGCGGCGAGCGGCGCGCTGGTGATGCCCGGCCATGTCGGTCTGCCGTTCGCCGGCCGCATCGAAAAGACCGCGGACGGCTATCGGCCGGACTTCAAGCCTTAAGTCTGCGCCATCAACGCCTTCAGCCGCTGCGGCGAGACTGGCAAGCGCGTCACCGCGCCGGACTTTTCCAGGGCATCGTCGATGGCGGACGCTATGGCCGCGCCGACCGGATTGGCGCCACCTTCGCCGGCGCCCTTCAAGCCGAGCGGATTGAGCGGGCTCGGCGCATCCTCGGCGACGAGGATGGAAAGCTCAGGTATTTCACGCGCGGTCGGCATCAGGTAGTCGGCGAAACTGACCGAGAGCGGCTCGCCGCTGTCGTCGTAGATAAATTCCTCGAATAATGCGCCGCCGATGCCTTGTGCTAGGCCGCCGGCGATCTGGCCTTCCACCAGTTTCGGATTCACCGCTCTGCCGATGTCGTAAGCGATGACGTAGCGTTCAATTTTTACTGCGCCGGTGTCGGCATCGATGCGCACCGCCACAATATGAACGCCGTAGGGGTAGACCATGTGCGCCAATTCGAAGGTATCCTCGGCGCTGAGCCTAGCGGGATGCTGGCGCGCGAGTTCGGCGAGCGGCATCGACGGTCCAGAAAATTGGTCGCGACGAACAATTTGTCCGTCGATGATGTCGAGCGCATCTGGGTTCGTCTGCATCAATTCTGCGGCAAGCTCTAGCACATCTGTGCGCAGTTTGGTGGCGGCCAGACGCGTGGCTTCCCCGCACATCACGGTGACACGCGAGGCAAAAGCACCTAGCCCCTTGTCGATGCGGTCGGTCTGGCCGTGCACGACGCGGATTTTGGCGTAATCGATTCCGAGCGCATCGGCACAGATTTGCGCGATCGCCGTTTCAACCCCTTGGCCGAGCGAGGCAACCCCGGTGATAACTTCGACCGTGCCATCGGGGATAACTTCGATGCGCACCGTGTCGAATGGCCCCAGTCCGCTCTTTTCCACGAACATTGCGAGGCCGGCGCCTACTTTCTCGCCGTTTTCTCGGCGTTGCCGAAGTTGCTCTTGAAGATTTTCCCAATTCGCAAGACGCAGCGCCTTGTCGAGCAGCGCCGAATAATCCCCGGAGTCGTAGATGATATTAGTGCCCAACGTATCGAGCCCGAGCGCATAGGGCATGGCGCTCTTGCCGATCATATTGCGCCGGCGGATTTCGATTCTATCCACGCCGACCTTCGCGGCGATCGCATCGAGTAACCGCTCGCGCACAAAGGAGGATTCGTAACGGCCGGGCGCGCGATAGGTGCCGCAGGGCGTCTTGTTGGTGAGGCGGATGTGGCCGACGGCGCGATAAGCCGGCACGACATAGGGCCCCGGCAACATGGCGGCGGCGAGATCGGGCACGGTGGCGGCGTGCGTGCGCATGTAGGCGCCGTTGTCGTGGAAAAACTCGTCATCGATTGCAAGGATGTGACCGTCTTTATCAATGGCGGCGCGGACGTTGTGTTGCTGCTCGCGCGAATGATTGGCCGCGATCAGGTGCTCGCGCCGGTCCTCGATCCATTTGATCGGCTTACGGAATTTGAGCGCGGCGGCGCAGACCAGCACATCCTCGGGATAGATTTCGCCGCGAATGCCGAAGCCGCCGCCGACATGGCCCTCATAAAGCTGAACGGATTCCCTTTCCCGTCCAAGCATTTGCGCCAGCGTATCGCGATTCCAATGCGGCACTTTGGCGGCGCCGTGCAATTCCAAAATGTCGCGCGTCTGGTCGTAGCGCGCGACGGCGCCGCGCGTTTCCAATGGCACGCCGGAGTGGCGACCGATTGATAACTCAAGCGAAACAACGGCGTGCGCGTCGCGGAATGCGGCATCCACGTCGCCATAACCCTTGCGGATGACACCCGGCTCAGAACTCAAGACGTGGTCGAAGAAGTCCGGTTGGCCAACGCAAACAAGCGTTGGTCGCAGGGGAGCAATTCGTATGTCGACAAGTTCTGCGGCGTCTTCCGCCAGATATTCTTCGTCCGCGAAAATCACCGCAACCGGTTCGCCGACGTAGCGCACGACATCCTTCGCCAGCACCGGCTGGCGGTAGGGTTCTAGCGTTTTGAGGCCGGTCAGCCGGAACGGGATCGGCGGAAGATGCGCCACGTCGGCTGAGGCCCACACCGCGTGCACGCCGGGCAGCTTGAGTGCTGCCGTCGCGTCGATCGATTTTATTTTTCCGTGCGCAGCGCTCGAGCGCACCACGCGCATGTGCCATTGGCCGGGAAACGAAATGTCGGCGGCGAAGCGGCCTTGTCCCAACAGCAGCGGCCGGTCTTCCAGACGGAGAACGGAGCGGCCGACGAATTTGGCCGGGGCCGTCATTTTCCGCGCATCGTTTTCGCCGCCGCACGTACGGCCTTGATGATGTTCTGATAGCCGGTGCAGCGGCAAAGGTTGGACGACAGCACGTCGAGCAGATCGTCGTCGGAAATATCCGGTTCGCGTTCGAGCACGCCTACCGCCAGCATCAGGAAGCCCGGCGTGCAGAAACCGCATTGCAGGCCGTGATTGTCCATGAAGGCCTGCTGCATCGGATGCAGCGTGTCGCCATTGGCGAGGCCTTCCACGGTGCGGATCTGTTTATCCGCCGCCTGCACGGCGAACATCAGGCACGAGCGCACCGGCTCGCCGTCGACGATCACGGTGCAGGCGCCGCAGATGCCATGCTCGCAGCCGATATGGGTGCCAGTCTGCCCGCAATCTTCGCGGATCGCATCCGCCAAAGTGCGCCGCGGCTCGACCTTGATCGCGTGCTCGCGGCCATTGATGGTCAGCGTTAGATCGGACTTCGCGGTCATGCGGCTTTCCCCGCTGCGCGCAAGGCCGCACGGATGCGCTGCGGCGTCGCCGGAATCTCATCAATCGCAATGCCGTAAGGCGCGAGCGCGTCATTGATGGCGTTGATCACCGCAGCCGGCGCGCCGATGGTGCCGCCTTCGCCGAGGCCCTTGGCCTTGGTGATCGAGGTCGTACTCGGCGTCTCCCTATGATGTAGCTCGATCGACGGAATCTCGCGCGCGGTCGGCGGCATGTAGTCGGCGAGATTGGCTGTTAAAATGCCGCCGCTCTCGTCGTAGATGATTTCCTCGAGCAATGCATTGCCGATGCCCTGCGCGATGCCGCCATGCACCTGGCCCTCGGCGATCATCGGATTGATGATGCGGCCCGCGTCCTCCGCCACCAGATATTTCTCGACCGTGACGCGGCCGGTCTCAACGTCCAATTCGACGATAACGACGTGGCAGGCGTTGGAGAAAGTGCCGGGCGGATCGTAAGTGCCGGTCTCGGTCAGCCCCGGCTCGATCTCGCCGTTGAAACGATGGGTCTGCGTGTAGGCCTCGCGTGCCAGTTTGGCGATTGAGACTGAGCGGTCAGTGCCGGCGACCTTGGCCGCGCCGTCCGCCAGCACGATGTCGCCGGGCGCCGCTTCCAGCAAATGGCTGGCGATCTTGATCAGCTTGGCGCGCACCTTTTGCGCGGCGATCAATGTGGCGCCGCCGGAAATCACCAAAGACCGGCTGGCGAACGTGCCCCAGCCGTAAGGCGCGCGGTCGGTGTCGCCGTGCACGACCTTAATGACGTCGGGTGTGACGCCAATCTCGTCGGCGATGATCTGCGCCAGAGTAGTGCGCAGGCCTTGCCCGTGCGGCGAAGAGCCGATGCGCGCTTCGACAAAGCCTGAAGGGTCGACGGCGAGAATGACGGTTTCCCAGCCGGGCGTGATCTCCATGCCGCGCGCGGCAAAAGCCGGGCTGCCGTAGCCGGTGCGTTCGGAGAAGGTCGCAAAGCCGATGCCGAGGTGGCGGCCTTTGGCGCGCGCCTGTTCCTGACGAGCGCGGAACGCCGGCACGTCGATGGCTGCGACCGCCATCTCTAATGTCTGCTTGTAGCTCGCCTCGTCGTAAACCAGCCCCATCGCCGAGGTGTAGGGGAACTTGTCGATCAAGTTGCGGCGGCGGATGTCGACCGGGTCGATCGCGAAGGCGGCTGCTGCCTTGTCGATCAGGCGCTCTAGCGCGAAAGTGATCACCGGCCGCGACACGCCGCGATAGGGAGCCATGGTGCAAGTGTTGGTGAGGACGCCGCGCGCTCGGCATTCATAAGCGCGGAAATCGTAGGGCCCCGGCATCTCGGCCATGGCCATCAGCGGTTCCACACCACAGGTGGTCGGGAAGCAGGAATAGGCGCCGACGTTGGAGAGGACGTCGGCGCGCAGCGCGATCAGCTTCGCGTCCTCGTCGAAGGCGCCTTCCAGCGTGATGTATAGATCGCGGCTATGGAACGAAGCGATCAGGTTCTCGCGCCGGTCCTCGGTCCAGGCCACCGAGCTCTTGAGTTTGCGCGCAAGCCACACCAGTACGACATATTCGGGCGCGAGCGACATCTTCTGGCCGAAACCGCCGCCGACGTCGGGCGCGACCACGCGCAGATCGGCTTCTGGCATGCCAAGCACGTCGGCGATGGCGGTGCGCGTCAGATGTGGCATCTGTGTCGTGCAGGTCAGCGTCACCCGACTGGTGGAAGCGTCGTAGTCCGCGTGGCCGGCACGTGCCTCCATCGGCGTCGCATTCTGCCGGCGCGAGCGTGCCTTGACTTTGACGATCTTGGCCGCGTCGTTCCAGACCGCATCGAACTCGAGCGTCTTAAACTTGCCTTCGACGATGACGTTGCCGGGCGCTTCGGCGTGAACCTGCGGCGTGTCGGGCGCTAGCGCCGCCAGCGCATCGATCACGGGCATGGTTTTCTCGATCACGAGATCGACCAGCTCGGCGATGTCCTCCGCTTCATCCTGGTTCGCTGCCACCACCGCGGCTACCGGCTCGCCGACGAAGCGTACTACGCCGTCCGCCAGGATCGGCTGGCCGACCGGCTTATAGTTGAACTTGTGCAGCATGGGCGTGATCTTCTTCACGCCTTTTAGGTCGGCGGCGCTGAGAACGAATGCGTTTTTAGGCGCATCGATCTTTATGATCGTGCCGGCCGCCACTGGGCTGCGCACGAAACGCACCCAATGTGAGGCGGGAAGATCGGCGGTGAAGCGACCTTGTCCGGCGATCAGCGCGGGGTCTTCGACGCGCCGGATGGCGCGGCCGACCCAGGTCATGCCGGACCCTTTGGTGTGCGAGGTCATCGTGTGGAGTACTCCAAAGCGCGGCGCACCACGGCGCGCACCAGGTCGCGCCGATAATCGGCGCTGGTCTGGTGGTCCTCGAGCGGATCGACCGCATTGGCGGCAAACTCCGCTGCGGCGCGGAACGTGGCATCGCTCGGCGCTTCGCCGTTGAGTGTGGCCTCGGCTTCTTTGAGGCGGCGCGGATGCGCCTCGGCACCGCCGACGCCGACGTGGGCTTCGATAATCGTGCCGCCCTGCACACGATAAGTGACCAGCGAAGCCGCCAGCGCGAAGTCGCCGGCGCGGCGGTTGAATTCGTTGAAGCCGAATTTGGCGTCGCTTGCCAGTAGCGGCAGCCGGACCTCGGTGAGCAATTCATCCTCGGCCAACGCCGTCGTCATGATGCCTGCAAAAAAATCCTTGGCCGCGATCAGCCGCTCGCCGCGCGTACTTTTTGCCACCATCGTGGCATCGAGCGTGGCAGCGGTGAGGCACCATTCCGAGGCCGGATCGGCGTGCGCCAGGCTGCCGCAGAAGGTGCCGCGCATGCGGATCGGATAATGCGCGATGTGCCGCGCGACATTTGTCAGGAGCTTGCCGAGCGGATTATCGACGACGGATTTGTGGAACGCGGCGTGGCGTACGCAGGCGCTGATCGACAAAAACGTTCCGTCGCTGGCGACACGATCGAGCCCTGCGACCTCGTTGATGTCGACGAGATGGGCCGGCTTCGCCAGCCGGAATGCCATGATCGGAACGAGACTTTGGCCGCCCGCCAGCACGCGGCCGTCCTGCGGCGCGACTTCCGCCAATATCTTCAGCGCTTCGTCGAGCGTGCGCGGCACATGGCGGATGAACGGCGCTGGCTTCATGCGGCAGATGGCCCGGCGTGCGAAGGCTAAATATTTGTATGCAAACGATAAACTGCGGCCCCGGATTGTCAAACCGACGGCGACGCCGTTGCCGCGCGTGAAACTTTTCCGGCAGCCGCCGACCAATGGCTATCGCAACCTTTTACCCAGGAGAGAGCCATGTCCCGCAAGATCATCCTGAGCCTTGCCGCCGTCGCCACGCTTGCTGGCGCGGTCCTCACGTCGAATAACGCCGATGCCGTGATCCGCCGCGTCGGCGGTGGCGGTCACCCGATCGTCCGTCCGATCCGTCCGATCGGCTATCCCGTGGGCACTGGGATTGGCGCTTCCACGAGCACCGCCACTTCGTCCGCTGGCATTGCCAGATCTTCGTGCGCCCGGTTGGTTACGTGGTGCGCGCCGTCGAGACCGGCATCGTGCAGCCCGGCCCGTGCGCCTCCTGACCAAGAACTGCCAGACCTATAAGGATTGAAAGCCAACCCGCAGGCCGCGCCGGCCGAGACCAAGAAGAACTAGGACGTCTTCGCGAACCTATGGACCGCCCGCGAAAGCGCGGGCGGCCTTCGTTAACGCACCGGCCAGCAATCCGGCATTATAATTCGCGCGGCCGGCATCCTTTCTGATGGATTCGATGGCGGCGAATATCATATAAAAATTTCCGAATACCATTGCCCATGCCGGAGCCGAAAAATGCCGACATTGCGATCGATCATGCAGGCGTGCCTTGTCCTCGCTATGCTGCCCGTGCCATGGGCGCGGTCCGACGACAGACCGCCGCCCGACAAAGTCTCGTTCTATTTCGCCGCGCACGAGGACGACTGGCAACTGTTCATGAACCCGTCCGCATTTCAGGACGTGATCAACGGTGCGGCCAAGACCGTCTTCGTCCATATGACCGCCGGTGATGCGGGCCTCGGCATCGGCCGGGGCGGCCGCAAGCATCCGTTCTATCTGGCGCGGGAAAATGGCGCGGAGACCGCGATCCGGTTCATGGCCGACGCCGACGGTATTCCCGCCGAGCGCATCGCAGGGCACAGGTCATTCAACGGGCATTCGATCTACCGCGTGAGCTATCGAAACACCGTGAGCTATTTCTTGCGCGTGCCGGACGGCAGTCCGCAGGGGACCGGCTATGAACATACCGGCTTCCAATCGCTCAAGCGCTTGGCGGACGGCGCCAACGATACGTTGGCGGCAATCGACGGTTCGACGGTCTATCACGGCTGGACCGATCTGGTGTCGACGGTACGCAAAATCGTGGATTTCGAACGCGGTCGCGCGGGCGCTGTTCAACTCAATGTCGCGGAGCTCGACGCCCGCATCAATCCGTACGACCACTCCGATCACCTGATGACGGCTAAGGCCGCGCTCGATGCCGTGCAGGGCCTCGCTTGCGTGCGGCGCGTCTCTTACGTGGACTATGCCAGCTCACAGCTGCCGGAAAATCTCGATGCGCAGCAGCGCGACATGGAAAGCTCGGTGTACGCCGTCACGTTGGCCGGCGTGCTGGCCTTCGATCACCGAACCTCCTGGCACCATTACGATGAGTCCTTTGTCGGCCGCAATTACTTCCGCGTGCAGGAGGGCGCCGGCAGCTGCGATGCCGGTAAAACCGAGGTCGCCGCGGCCCGGCACTGACGCGGCCCGGGGTTGATGTAGGTCAACGCACAACCGCGGTTTGTCCGGCATCGTTCGGCCGGTCCAATGGGGCGCGAGCCGCGCGGCGACAAATCGTGGCGCGGCGGCTTCGATCAGCCTTTCGAACGATCCGCGCGCATGCAACTGCAATTGGCGCCAAAGAATTTCATCGAGGCCGTGCCCGTTGCGCCGGCGCGGCGAATTGCGTCGGTCGACGCGCTGCGCGGGTTCAGTATCTTCTGGCTTATCGGCGGCGATGGCGCCATCTGGGCACTGACCGACATGAGTTCCGGTAAGGGACCGGTGGTGAGCGGCATCGGCCGTTTTCTTGGGCTGCAGCTCCATCACGTTGCGTGGGAGGGCTTCCACTTCTACGACTTCATCTTTCCGCTGTTCATATTCGTCACCGGCGTCGCGATCGTGTTCTCGCTTTCGCGCTTGGCCGAACGGGAAGGGCTATGGCAGGCGCATGTCCGCGTGCTGCGGCGGTCGCTGCTGCTGTACGGCCTGGGGCTGATCTATTACGGCGGGATCAGTCATCATTGGGCTGACATCCGCTATGTCGGCGTGCTGCAGCGCATCGCGCTCTGTTATCTGTTCGCGTCGCTGTTTTTCCTGAATTTCAACCTGCGCGGCATGATGGTCGCGTACGTGTCGCTGCTGCTCGGCTACTGGGCGCTGATGACATTCGTGCCGGTGCCCGGGGTCGGCGCCGGCTCGTTTGCCCCGGATGCCAATCTCGCCAACTGGCTCGACGCGCGTTATCTGCCGGGCCGATTGTGGGATAAGACGCGCGATCCGGAGGGGATGCTCAGCACATTGCCGGCGATCGGCACTTGTCTGCTTGGCGTATTTGCCGGCTTGCTGCTGAAGGACGAGCGGCTCGCGGCGCAATCCAAATCGCTGTGGCTGATCGGCGCCGGCATCGCGCTGGTCGCCGCTGGCCATCTCTGGGGCCTGCAGTTCCCCGTGATCAAGGCGATCTGGACCTCGTCATTCGTGCTGGTCGCCGGCGGATATAGTTTGATCCTGCTCGGCGTATTGCACCAGATCATCGACGTCTGGGGCCTGCGCCGCTGGTCGACGATCTTCGTATGGCTCGGCGTCAACGCCGTCATGCTTTATTTCTTGAACAATTTATTTGGTTTCGAACCGTTTGCGCTGCGTTTCGTGGGCGGCGATCTCAGCGCGCTGATCGATCATTTTACGACGCGGGGAACCGGACTTTTCCTGGCCCATCTGTTGGGGCTGACCTTCGCGATCGCGCTCGCCGGTTTCTTCTATCGCCGTAAGATTTTCTTGCGAGTGTGATCGCACTCAAAATAACACCTCTTCACGTTCCCACTTTCAGCTCCGACACTAGCGCGCGTAGCGCGGCGACGGTGGACAGCGGCACAATGCGGCCGGTGCGTGGGTTCTGCGACGGAATGCCCTCGATGGTCATGGAAAAGCGCGCGGTGTCGGCGTCGACCTCGATGCGATGGGTGTTGCGCGTGAGCGTGGGGTCGGCCCAGATTTCTAGTTGCGTCCGGTCGGGGCCAATGCCGGCGAGGCTGAGCGCGGCCGCGACGTTGACGTTGGCGGGAAAGCCGCGCGCGCCTTCGCGCGCCGAGCCGTCGAATACCTTCTGCGGCTGTGTCAGACCGGCGACCGAGATTTTGCGCTCGACCAGATAGGGCGCGCCTTCCAGCCCGGCAGGCGGCTTGCGGGTGATCATCTTGATTGAGTGGATCGTGCCTTCGGCGGCGGCGCGCACGGCGTCGAGGCCGATCAGCGCGCCGGTCGGCGGCAATATGCGCGCGCCTTTCTGCTTGGCGCGTTCGACCAGGTCCCAGTTGTCCAACAGTTGCGCGACCGAGAGCGGCATGAAGATGCGGCCTTTGTCGATGGCCGAGATCGCGACCTCGCGGAACAACGGAGGCGGCAGGCACTCCACCACCACGTCGCAGTCGTCGGCGAGCGCGGTCGCGGGCTTGATCGCGATCGTGCCGAGCTGCGGCAGTGCGCGACACGCTTTGTCGGCATCGCGGACGGCGACCGCGGCAAGCGTCAAGCCCGGCACGCCGGCGATCAGCCGCCGCGCCACCTCCAACCCGACCGCGCCGAGACCGGCTAGTCCAACGCGTAAAGGTGGTTTTCTGGTCATTATTTCCACTCGTCCAGGCAGTAGCCGTTATCGGTAAAACGATAGCGCAAGCCGGCGGCGTCCATACGTTCGCTTGGGCCGCCGCTGATGCCCCAATAATCGAGCCGGCCGGGGGCCCAAGTCCATTGCTCCGGCGTGTTGGCGCGGTGGCTCTTGTCTATTTGCTTCATCTCAGCGGTCAATTCCACCGGCATGTCCTCGGGTCCGAGGAAATAGCAGAACACGTTGTTGCCGGGCCCGTGGCGGCCGGGGCCCCATTCGATGGCGCGGCCATCGTCGCGCATGCGGCCGGCGCCGCGCATCACCGATTCGAGATCGGGTGCTTCGAACGCAATGTGGTTGAGCGTCGCCCCGCCGGTGAAGCCGAGCACCATGCTATGATGATCGGCATTGCAGGATAGGAAACGCAGCCGCGCCGTGGTGTCGGTGAGCTTAAAGCCGAGCGCGTCGCGATAACAGGCGAGCGTGGCGTCGCTGTCGCCGGCATTGACGTTGACGTGGGAAAGCTTGCGTGGCCGGTCGGGCTTATCGGCGTCGTCGGCGTGATCCTCAACGCCGCAAACGATTGCGATGTTGCGGCCTTCCGGATCCTTGAAGCCGAAACCGTAGTCGCCGTGCGGTTGGCTCAGGTTGGCAGGCGGGTCGATAGTCTTGAGCCCATGTGCGAGCACTTGCGCGTGCAGCGCGTTGACCGTGGCGCGGTCGGCGGCGTCGAGCACCATCCGGATCAGCGCCGGCTGCGGCATCTGGCGGATGGTCAGGATGTGATGGAAGGCGCATGTCGCCCGCAGATAGTGCACGCCGCCGCTCTCGCCCGCATAGGTGAGATTCCACACTTCGGTGAAAAAGCGCAACGCCTTGTCGAGGTCGGAAAATGCGAGATCGACGCTGCGCAACGCGCGGATCTGGGCCTTGCTCATTTTACGCCTTGGCATCCGGCACAATCGTGCCCTCGATGGCGCGAGCATGTCCGCGGAATTCGGCGATCACCGTGCCAGCCTCGCGCTTCACCGCCACGTCGTAGATGCCGGAGCGCCCGGTGCGCTGGCGCTCGACCGCGTGCGCGGTGAGCCGGTCGCCGCGCTGCGCCGCTTTCACGTAACTGATGCTGCAATGCTGCGCCACCATGCGCTGATTGCGCGAATTGCAGGCGTAGCCGAAGGCGGTGTCGGCGAGCAGATAGATGAATCCGCCGTGGCAGGTGTTGTGCCAGTTGACCATGGTCGCGGTCACCGCCATGGCAAGCACCGCGTGGCCGGGTTCAACCGAGATCAGTTGCATCTCGAGTTCGCGGCTGGTGGCGTCGTCCGCCCACATGGCGTCGGCGCAGGCGCGCGCGAGCATGGCGGCGTCCATCAGCTTCTCCCCTTGCGCCCGGTGAAGTTCGGCTTTCGTTTTTCGACGAAGGCGCGCACGCCCTCGGCATAGTCGGGGGTGAGGCTGGCCGCGCGTTGCAGGTCGCGCTCGAGATCGAGCTGGGCATCAAGCGTGTTGGTGGCGGACGCGTTGAGCGCGCGCTTGATCAGCGCCAGCCCCTGCGTCGGCGCTGAGGCGAAGTGCTCACACAATTTCTGCGCCTCGGCAACGAGAGAAGTGTCGTCGATGCACTTCCAGATCAGACCCCAGTCTTCGGCTTTTTCCGCCAGCAGCGGTTCGGCCAGCAGCGCCAAAGCGCGGGCGCGAGCATCACCGATCAGCCGCGGTAGGAACCAGCTGCCGCCCGAATCGGGGATCAGCCCGACGCGGACGAAAGCCTGCACAAAGCTCGCCGAGCGGCCGGCGAGCACGATGTCGCATGCGAGCGCGATGCTGCAGCCGGCGCCGGCGGCGACGCCGTTCACCGCGACGACCACGGGAAAGGGCAGGGCGCGTAATTTGCGCACCAGCGGATTGTAATGCGTCTCCTGCGCGGCGCCGAGCACGACGGTCTCGTCCGGCTTGGCCAGCCGGTCGGCGAGGTCTTGGCCCGCGCAGAAGCCGCGGCCGGCTCCGGTAATCAGGAGCGCGCGGCAGCTCGCGTCGGTTTCGGCCTCGTCGATCGCGACGCGCAGCGCCACAAGCATTGCCTCGTTGAAGGCATTGAGCCGCTCCGGCCGGTTGAGGGTGAGGACGCGGTAGCCGTCGCGCCGCTCGACGAGGATGGATTGCTCGCTCATGACTTTAAGAATTTATCCATCTCGCCGACTTCCTTTTTCTCCCCGTCGACGTCCTCGGCGATGCGCTCGTAGAGCCGCGCCGCGGCGGTGAGCATGACGTGCTCGGGGTGGTCCTTGCCGACGAAATCGGAAATCTCCTCAAGCTCCGCCACCCAGCGATAGGCTTTCGGATACATCGCCGGCACCTGTTTTGTCAGATAGCCGAGCAAATCGGGCTGGCTTTCGGCGAGCTCTGCTTTCAGCGCTCCGGCCGAGCCGCCGCGTGTGGCGGCCAGCATCATGGCGGCGCCGAGCGCCGTGAAGCCCTTAGTGATGCCGGCATAGGACATCTTTAGCGCCGAGGCGGCGGTGAGCGGGCCGTCCAGCACGCGCACGATTAGCCCGTAATCGTTGAGCTTGGCGAACAGGCCGGCGGCCGGGCCGGCGGCGTAGAATTTTGTGTTCGTAGTGCCAGGTTTAGGCGGCGGACCGATGATGCCAGCGCCGACGAAAGGACAGCCGGTTGAACCGACCACGTCGGCGATTTCGAGCATGGTGCGCGGGCTGACCGCGTTGCATTCGACGTAAACAGGCTTCTTGTTGGCGGTGGTGAGCACGCCGGCAAGGCGTTTCGCCAGGGCCAGTGCGTCTCCCGGCGGCACGATCGAGAGCAGGAAATTGCTTTCCATCAGTTGCGCATCGGCCACCGCGGTCAAACCTGCCGTGCGCGCGCGGGCCGCGCTCGCTGCGCTGCGGCCGGCGAGCGATGTGAGCACGTTCACCTTGTTTTCGGTCAGGCACCGGCCCACCGCGGCGCCCATGTTGCCGGGAGCGATGATGGCGACGATGGGGGTCATGCGTTGTCTCCCGTGGTCCAATTACCTGGCTGTCCCCAGATACTACTTTGTCTGGTAGCCGACACACAAAAACCTTGGTAATCTGTCAATGTAATGTTTGCATGAAATACGAACGTACGTGAGTGTGACGGCCCTGCGGCTGGTCGACCTGCGCTACATTTATACTCACAAAGGGCAACAGCTTGGGCAATAGACAAGGTCCCGCCGGCGCGGGACAAGCGATCGACGCGCGCGCCTGGACCCAGATTCTCATGCGCTACCGCGAACCCAGCGCAGCACGCAGCCTGATCGAGCTCGGCATCACCTTCGGACCCCTCGTGCTGCTCTGGGCGCTGATGTGGGCTTCCTATTACTTGGGCTTTTGGTGGCTCATATTGTTGCTCGCCGTTCCGGCCTCGGGATTTTTGGTGCGGCTGTTCATGATCCAGCACGATTGCGGGCACGGCGCATTCTTCCGCCATCGCCTCGCCAACGATTGGATCGGCCGCGCGCTGGGCGTGCTCACCTTGACGCCCTATGATTTCTGGCGGCGAACGCACGCCATTCATCATGCGACGTCGGGCAATCTGGAACGCCGTGGTATCGGCGATGTCGATACCTTGACCGTGCGCGAATATCTGGCGCTGTCGCGCTGGCGCCGCCTGATGTATCGGTTCTACCGCCATCCGGCGGTGATGTTTGGTCTGGGGCCGGCCTATCTTTTCATCCTACGGCATCGGCTTCCGTTCGGCTTGATGCGCAGCGGCTGGCAGCCTTGGTTCAGCACGATGGGCACCAACTTCGCCATCGCAATCGTTGTCGCCACGCTGATGTGGCTGATCGGCATCGGACCGTTCCTGCTGGTGCATGGGCCGATCATGCTGCTGGCAGCCGCGATGGGTGTGTGGCTGTTCTACGTGCAGCATCAATTCGAGCAAACTTTGTGGGCCCACAACGAAACCTGGAACCTGCACGAAGTCGCGCTGCACGGCAGCTCGTATTATGTGCTGCCCGGAATCTTGCGCTGGTTCACCGCCAATATCGGCGTGCACCATGTGCATCACTTGTGCAGCCGGATTCCCTATTATCGATTGCCGCGGGTTCTGCGCGAATACCCCGAACTCGGCGACATCGGCCGGCTCACTTTGTGGCAAAGCATCAAATGCGTCCGCTTGGTGTTATGGGATGAGAGCCGCGAGAAGTTGATCTCGTTCCGCGAGATGCGCCGCATGCAAGCGTCCCCGCAAGCCGCGTAAAGTCTTTTTGCCTTGCGCATATTTGGGCACACGCCCCGCCTTCTGCGGTAGCAACTCCCGCGCGTAGGACAATGGGCGAAAGCCCCCTGTCATGAATTCGGCGCACTCCTCGGCCGGCGCCGTCGACACTGCCGGAGTACCTGGCAAAATGGTCGCCAGGGCATGGCCAATAACCTCAAATTGCTGACCATTTCACGAACGGCAGCAGCCCGCTACCGTGACCGCGGTGGACCTTTTGGCGCCAATGATTAGTATCTCGATTGAACGGGCCAAAAAGGACCCGGGGGAGGATATCAAATGCGTAAGACTCTATTGGCCGCGGGCGCCGCTCTGATGCTCGCAACGGGCCCAGTCATGGCCCAGCAAAAATCGGTCAAGATCGGGTTCATCAGCACCTTTAGCGGTCCAACTGCGGTGATCGGCAACGACATGCGCAACAGCTTCGAGCTCGCGCTCGACCATCTCGGCCGCAAGATGGGCGGATTGCCGGTCGAAGTGATCTACGAGGACGACCAGCAGAAGCCGGATGTGGGCAAGCAGAAGACCCAGAAGCTGATCGAATCTGACAAGGTGGATTTCGTGGTCGGCTACATCTGGTCGAACGTGCTACTGGCTTCGGTCAAGCCGGCGGTCGATTCCAAGACCTTCATCATCAGCGCCAATGCCGGCCCCTCGCAGATCGCCGGCGAATTGTGCTCGCCCTATTTTTTCTCGACCTCGTGGCAGAACGACCAGACGCCGCAGGCGATGGGTCACTACATGAACCAGAAAGGCGTGAAGTCGGTATTCCTGATTGGCCCGAACTATGCCGCCGGTAAGGACATGCTGGCCGGTTTGGTTGCAACCTTCAAGGGCAAGGTCGTCGGCGAGGAATACACCACCTGGCCGGCACAACTCGACTTCTCCGCAGAGCTGTCAAAGGCGAAGGCCGCCAATCCGGATGCGATCTACGTGTTCTATCCCGGGAAGGCCGGCGTGCAGTTCCTGAGTCAGTACGCGCAGGCGGGCCTGAAGGGCAAGATTCCGCTCTACACCGTTTATACCATCGACGAATTATCCCTGCCGCTGCAGAAGGAACTCGCGCTCGGTGTGCCCGGCACGCAGGAATGGGTGAACGATCTGCCCAACGATGCGAATAAGAAGTTCGTCGCCGATTATATTAAGAAATATCCGGGCCACCGGCCATCGTTTTACGGCGCGCAGTCGTACGATGCCGTCAATCTCATCAACTCGGCGGTGGTCGACACCAAGGGCAACCTGAGTGACAAAGCCGCGGTGCAGAAGGCATTGGAGAAGGCCGATTTCAAATCGGTGCGCGGTGATTTCAAGTTCGGCAACAACCACTTCCCGATCGAGGCCTTCTATTTGCAGGATGTGGTGCAGGACGCCAAGGGCGACTTCGTGCTCAAGACCGTCGCCACTATCGTCAAGGAGAACCAGGACAGCTTCCACAGCAAGTGTCCGATGAAGTGATTTACGGCCACGACAGGACGGCGGCGGCGCATCCGCGCTGCCGCCGCTTGCATATCGGGGCACTTCCTATTTCCACAATCAGCGCAGCATGACGCTATTCATCGAGCAATGCCTGAACGGGTTGCAGTTTGGCCTGCTGCTGTTCCTGCTGGCGGCGGGACTGACGCTGGTGTTCGGCATCATGGATCTGGTCAATCTGGCGCACGGCTCGCTGTACATGATCGGCGCGTATTTCGCCGCCACCTTGGCGGCCTGGACCGGCAGCTTCGTGTTAGGCGCGTTGCTCGGCCTCATCGGCACGCTCGTGGTCGGCATGGCAGTGGAAGTGATCGCCATGCGCAGGCTCTACGGCCGCGATCATCTCGATCACGTGCTCGGCACCTTCGGCCTGATCCTGTTCTTCGACGAGGCGGTGCGGCTGATCTGGGGGCCAGAGGGGCTCAGCCTGCCGCTGCCGTCCTGGCTCAACGCCTCGGTACAGATTTTTCCCGGCGTCCAGTATTCCGCCTACCGGCTCTCGATCATTGTCGTCTCGCTGACGGTCGCCGGCTTTTTATATTTCCTGGTGATGCGCACCCGCATCGGCATGCTGATTCGCGCTGGCGCCTCCAATCGCGAGATGGTCGGCGCGCTCGGCGTCAACATCAAGCTGCTCTACACGTTGGTATTCGGGCTCGGCGCCGCGCTGGCGGGGCTCGCCGGCTTGATGCAGGCGCCGATCCTCACCGTGCAGATCGGCATGGGTGAAAACATCCTCATCATCGCCTTCGTGATTACCGTGATCGGAGGCATCGGCTCGATCCGCGGCGCATTCATCGCAGCGATTTTGGTCGGCTTCGTCGATACGCTCGGCCGCGCCTTCTTCCCCGACCTGCTTCGGCTGGTGCTGAGTCCGAATGCGGCTTCGACCGCGGCGCCGGCGCTCTCCTCCATGCTGATCTATCTGGTGATGGCGATCGTGCTGGTGGTGCGTCCCGAAGGATTGTTTCCGGCGGTCCGAAAATGAGCGGCGCGCTGACGATCCGCAATATCGTGGTGTTCGTGCTGCTGGCCGCGCTGGTGCTGCTGCCGGTCTATGTCGGGTTCGGCGGCAGCATGTTCGCGCTCACGCTGTTCACGCGTATTGTCATCCTGGGTCTGGCTGCCGTCAGCCTCAATCTCATCCTCGGTTATGGCGGGATGATGAGCTTCGGCCATGCCGCCTATCTCGGCATCGGCGGCTATGCCGTCGGCATCCTGGCGCATGAGGGAATTTACTCCGGATTCCTGCAGTGGCCAGTGGCGCTCGCAGCCTCGGCGCTGTTCGCGCTGGTGATCGGCGCCTTGTCGCTGCGCACGCGCGGCGTCTATTTCATCATGATCACCTTGGCGTTCGCGCAGATGGCCTATTACGTCATCGCCGGGCTGGCGCGCTACGGCGGCGACGACGGGCTCACCATCTACAAGCGCAGCCAGTTCTTCAGCCCGATCAATCTGTCGGACAAAGTGCAATTCTATTACGTATGCCTAGCGCTGCTGTTCGGCGCGATCTACCTGGTTTATCGGCTGGTGAATTCACGCTTCGGCATGGTGATCCAGGGCTCGCGCTCCAACGACCTTCGCATGCGGGCGATCGGCTTCCCGACCTATCGCTACCGGCTGGTCGCCTTCGTCATCGCCGGCACGCTTTGCGGGCTCTCCGGCGCGCTGCTCGCCAACCACACCGATTTCGTCAGCCCCGCGATGATGTATTGGACGCGCTCGGGTGATCTCATCATCATGGTGGTGCTCGGTGGCCTGGGTTCGGTCATCGGGCCGCTGATTGGCGCGGCGGCGCTGCTGTTGCTGGAGGAGGTGCTGTCCGGAATCACCGAATATTGGCAGATCATCCTCGGGCCGCTATTGCTGCTGGTCGTGCTGTTCGCGCGCGGTGGCATCGACGGGCTACTGTCGAAAATGCGTGCAAAGGTCAGCCCATGAGCGAGCTGCTGTTGCAGGTGGACAATCTGGCCAAGCGCTTCGACGGCATCGTCGCCACCGACAATCTCGCGCTCAATGTCGCGGCTGGCGAGCTGCATGCGATCATCGGGCCGAACGGCGCCGGCAAGACCACGTTGATCTCCCAGCTCGGCGGCCAGCTGGCGCCCAATTCCGGCCGCATCCGCTTTGCCGGCAGCGACGTCACCGCACTGCCGATGTATCGGCGCAGCCGGCTTGGCCTCGCCCGCTCGTTCCAGATCACGTCCTTGTTTCTCGATCTCAGTGTGCTCGACAACGTGGCGCTGGCGGTGCAGGCGCATGCCGGGCACTCTTTTCGATTCTGGCGCAATGCTCGCTTGGAAGCGGAGTTGCGCGAACCGGCACGCGCGGCGCTCGCGCGCGTCGGCTTGAGCGCGCGCGCCGATTTGCAGGCCTCCACGCTCAGTCATGGCGAGCATCGCCTGATCGAGCTCGCCATGGCACTCGCCGGCTCGCCGCGCATGTTGCTGCTCGACGAGCCGATGGCGGGCCTGGGGCCGGAGGAATCCGCGCGCATGGTGGAGATGCTGCGCGCCTTGAAGAAGGAGCTCACCATCCTCTTGGTCGAGCACGACATGGAAGCGGTGTTCGCGCTCGCCGACCGCATCACGGTGTTGGTCTATGGCCGGGTGATCGCCACTGGCGCGCCCGCCGACATCCGCAGCAACGCCGCCGTACGTGATGCCTATCTGGGCGAGGCCGAGGCGGAGGGCGCGGACAATGGCTGACAACGTGCTCGACGTCGCCGGAATCGAGACCTGCTATGGCCTGAGCCAGGTGCTGTTCGGCATGTCGCTGTCGATCGCGCCCGGCGAGATGGTGACGCTGATGGGGCGCAACGGCATGGGCAAGACCACCACCGTGCGTTCGATCCTGGGGCTAACCCCCGCGCGCGCTGGCGCGATTCGCTTCGCCGGCCGGGAGATCCGCGGCCTGCCATCCTACAAGGTCGCCAAGCTCGGCATCGGCCTGGTGCCGGAAGGCCGGCAGATTTTCCCCAATCTCAGCGTGCGCGAGAATCTGGTGGCGACGGCGGTCGCCCGCGATGGTGACGGCTGGACGCTGGACAAGGTCTATGCGCTGTTCCCGCGGCTCTCCGCGCGTGAGGCGAGCATGGGCAACCAGCTCTCCGGCGGCGAACAGCAGATGCTGGCGATCGGCCGCGCGCTGATGACCAATCCGCGCCTGCTGATTCTGGACGAAGCGACCGAAGGCTTGGCGCCGCTGATCCGCGCCGAGATTTGGCGCTGCCTCGCCCGCCTGAAGGAACTGGGGCTCGCCATCCTGGTGATCGATAAGAATGTCGGCGCGCTGATCCGTGTCGCCGACCGCCACTTCCTGATCGAGCGCGGCCGTGTGGTGTGGAGCGGCGCTTCGCGCGAACTCGCCGCTGCGCCAGACGTGCAGCGTAGATATCTTGGGGTTTAGTCTTTCTGCCGTCGTCCTCGCGAAAGCGGGGACCATCGCCGTGCCTATCGATCGGCTGCGGTGTAGGTCCCGGGTCTCGCTTCGCTCGCCCGGGACGACAACGAACAGTTACTCCGCTGGCTGGATGCCGGGGCCGCGTTTGATGAAGGTGAAGCTGGCGCCGCCGAGCTTGCGGTGCAGCCGATCGAGCAGCAGATAGATCACCGGCGTGGTGTAGAGCGTGAGCGCCTGCGACACCAAAAGTCCGCCGATGATGGTGATGCCGAGCGGCCGGCGCAGCTCGGAGCCCGGGCCGGTCGCGATCACCAGCGGCAAGGCGCCGAGCGCCGCCGCCATGGTGGTCATCAGGATCGGCCGGAAACGTGCCAGGCAGGCTTCGTGAATGGCCTGCTGCGGCGGCAAGCCGCGCCGGCGTTCGCCGTCGAGCGCGAAGTCCACCATCATGATCCCGTTCTTCTTCACGATGCCGATCAGCAAGATGATCCCGATGAAGGCGATCACGGTGAGTTCGGTATTGAACAGCTGCAAAGCGAGCAGCGCGCCCAGGCCCGCCGACGGCAGCGTCGAGATGATCGTGAGCGGGTGTGCCAGGCTCTCGTACAGCACCCCGAGTACGATATAGACCGCGACCAACGCGGCCAGCAGCAGCAGCGGCTGCGCGCCGACCGACTGCTTAAAGGCCTGCACGTCGCCGGCGAATTCGGCATGGATCGTGTCGGGGATGTGCATCTGCGCCACCGCCTGTTCGATACCCGCGGTGACGTCCTCGATCGGAAAATTGGGCTGGATGTTATAAGTAATGGTGACCGACGGGAACTGGCCCTGGTGGTTCACCACCAGCGGCGCGATCGAGCGCTCCACATGCGCCACCTCCGATAATGGGACCTGGGTATTGCCGTTACCCGCGACATAGACGTGGGTGAGGTCGCTGGGGTCGCGCTGATATTTGCGGCCCACTTCGAGAATCACGCGATACTGGTTGCGCTGCCTGTAAATGGTCGAAATTTGCCGCTGCGAAAACGCGTCATTGAGGGCGTTGTCGATGTCTTGGATGCGCACGCCGAGCCGGGAGGCCGCCGCGCGGTCGATGCTGACATTGGCCTGCAGACCACCTTGCTCCCGGTCGGTGGTGACGTCGGTCACGCCCGCGACCTGCTTTACCTGATCCATGACCTTGGGGACCCAGCTTTGCAGCGCGTCGATATCGGCGCTCCACAGCGTGAACTGATATTGCGAATCGCTTTGCCGGCCGCCGACGCGCAGGTCTTGCGCTGGCACCATGAAAACGCGAATGCCTGGGATGCGATTGAGTTTGGCGCGGAGCCGCGCCACCACCTGCAGCGTGCTCACATTTTGGCGCTCGGCCAGCGGCTTCAAACTGATGAACATGCGGCCGCGATTGACCGAGGCGTTGAAGCCGGAGGCGCCGACCGAGGAGCCCAGGCCTGCCACCGCTGAGTCGGTCAGCACGACGTCCATCGCCTTTTGCTGCAATTGCTCCATGGCCTCGAACGATACATCGGTCGAGGCCTGCGTGCCGCCGAAGATCAGCCCGGTGTCGTCCTGCGGGAAATAGCCTTTCGGCGTTTTGATATAGAGCCCGATTGTGAGCGCGATGGTGGCGACGAACACGATCAGCGCCAGCGCATTGTGCTCGAGCACAAAGGATAGCGTCCGGTCGTAGAAACGTATCGTGCGCGAGAGTGCGCCCTCGACCATGCGGTCGAGCCAGGTGGCGTCTTGGCTGGGCGGTGAACGCACGAAATAGGCGCAGATCATCGGCGTCACCGACAGCGACACCACCGTGGACACTACGATCGCAAAGGCCAGCGTCACCGAAAATTCGCGGAACAACCGTCCGACAATGCCACCCATAAACAACAGCGGAATGAACGCGGCGATCAACGATACGCTGATCGACACTACGGTGAAGCCGATCTGCTTGGCACCCTTCAGCGTGGCACGAAACGGGGAATCGCCTTTTTCCAGATAGCGGAACATGTTCTCGATCATCACGATGGCGTCGTCGACCACGAAGCCGATGCAGACGGCGAGCGCCATCAGCGACAGATTGTCGATCGAGAAACCGGCCGCCCACATCGCCGCGCAGGTGCCGGCCAGCGACAGCGGCACGGTGACGCCGGCGGCCAGTGTCGGCGCCGTGCGGCGCAGGAACAGCGCCACCACCAGCATCACCAGGATGACGGTGGCGCCGAGCGTGAGCTGCATGTCGTGCACGCTCGCGCGGATGGTCTGGGTGCGGTCGGCCAGCACAGAAATATCGAGACCGGCCGGCACCCATTGCCGCAGTTCGGGCAGCAGATCGTAGATGCCATCCACCGTGTCGATGACATTTGCGTTTGCTTGTTTGGTGACGATCAGCAGCACGGAAGGGTCTTTGTTGAACCAGCCGGCGGAACGGCTGTTGCGCACGCTCGGCTCGATCGAGGCTATCGTGGACAGGCGGATCACGGTGCCGTCGACGGTTTTCACCACCAGCGGATTGTATTCGATCGGCGTGCGCAATTGGCTGTTGATGCCAATGGTGACGCCGCGCTTGGTCCCGTCGAAGGTGCCGAGCGGCCCGACCGCGTTGGAATTGGCGATCGCGGTGCGCACATCCTCCATGCTCACGCCCATGGCAGCGATGCGCGCTGGATCGACGCGCACGCGAATGGCCGGCTGCTCGGAACCGGCCACGGTAACGTCGCCGACGCCGCCCACTTGGCTTAGCCGCTGAGCGATTATGCTATCGGCGGCGTCATAAACCTCGGCCGGCTGCATTGTCTTGGAGGTCAGCGCCAGGATTAGAATTGGCGCCGCCGCCGGATTGGCCTTGCGGAAGGTCGGCAGCGTCGGCAGGTCGCTCGGCAGATCGCTGAGCGCGGCATTGAGCGCGGCCTGCACATCGCGGGCCGCGCCCTCGATGCTGCGGCTCAAGTCGAACTGCACCGTGATGCGCGACAGGCCGAGCGAACTGACCGAGGTCAATTCAGTGACGCCGGAAATCTCGCCCAGCCGCCGCTCAAGCGGGGCGGCGACGGTGGCAGCCATGATGTTCGGATCGGCGCCGGGCCGGTTGGCGGTCACGAAAATGGTCGGGAAATCCACGGTCGGCAGACTGGCGACCGGCAAGAAGCTGTAGGCCACGGCGCCGGCCAGGAACAGCCCGATCGCCATCAGCGTGGTGCCGATCGGCCGCCGGATGAACGGGTAGGAGAAGTTCATGCGCTACTCCGCCGGATGCGGCCGGGCCTCGCCGGGCGCGGTTAGCCGCGCGCGCAGCCGCTCCATGTAGAGGTAGATCACCGGCGTGGTGTAGAGCGTGAGCAACTGGCTCAGCAGCAAACCGCCGACGATAGTGATGCCGAGCGGATTGCGCAGCTCGGAACCGGTGCCGCTTTCGAGCGCCAGCGGCAACGCGCCGAACAGCGCGGCCAGCGTCGTCATCATGATCGGGCGGAAGCGCAGCAAGGCCGCCTGCACGATCGATTCTTCGGGCGACAGGCCCTGGTGACGCTCGGCCTCGATCGCGAAGTCGATCATCAGAATCGCGTTCTTCTTCACGATGCCCATCAGCAGCACGATGCCGATCAACGCGATCACCGACAGGTCATAGCCAAACAGCATCAGCGCCAGCAGCGCGCCGACGCCGGCCGAGGGCAATGTGGAGAGGATCGTGAGCGGGTGGATGAAGCTTTCGTACAGCACGCCGAGCACGATGTAGATCACGATGGCCGCGGCGAGGATCAGCCAGGGCTCGCCGGTGAGCGACCTGGCGAATTCCGCTGCATCGCCGGAATAGCTGCCGGTCACCGATGACGGCATGCCGATCTGCTGCTGCGCCGCGCTGATGGCCTTGACCGCATCGGAGAGCGCGTAGCCGTCGCTCAGATCGAAGCTGATGGTGACGGAGGGGAACTGCTCCTGGTGCGCGATCACCAGCGGCGCCGAGCTGTTCACGAAGCGGGCGAAGGCGGCGAGCGGTACCTGGTTGCTGCTGGTGACCGTGTTGGGTGTGGCGGTGATGTTTGTATTGGTGCTGCTGGTCGCAGTATTACCGGCGGTCGCCGCCGTTCCCGTCGAGGTGCTGGCGCCGGTGACGTAGAGCTTGGAGAGCGAGCCGGGGTCCTGCTGATAACGTGGCTGCGCCTCAAGGATGACGCGATACTGGTTAGCTTGGCCGTAGATGGTCGAAATCTGCCGCTGGCCGAAGGCGTCGTTGAGGGTGTCGGTGATGCTCTGCATGGAGACGCCAAGCCGCCCGGCCTGCTCGCGGTCGACGTCGACGTTCACCCGCGGGCCGCCTTCCTGCGCCTCCGAAGCGACCTCGCTCAGTGCCGGATTGCCGCGCAGCTTGCGCGCGAGCTTGTCGGCCCATTCCAGCACCTCGGCGGAATCGCTGCCGACCAGTGTGTACTGGTACTGCGCGCGGCTCACCCGGGTGGAGATTTGGATGTCTTGCGTCGCCTGGAAATACACATTCATGCCGGGAATGCCGGCGACCGCGTCTTTCAGGCGTGTGATGATCGCGTCGACGCGCGAACTGCGCATATCGCGCGGCTTCAGGGTGATGGCGAGCCGGCCGGCATTGGGGGTGGCATTTAGCGGGGAGACGCCGATCACCGACACCACGCCAGTCACGTCCGGATCGGTGCGGATGATGGCTTCGATTTCGTTTTGGCGGTGCTGCATTTCGTTGAAGGAGACATCGGTGCCGGCTTCGGTCACCGCAGTGATCAAGCCGGTGTCCTGCAACGGCAGGAAGCCCTTGGGCATGACGACGTAGAGGAAAATGGTGGCGGCCAGCGTCACCAGCGTCACGATCAGCGTCTCGCGCTGGCGGCGCAGCACCCAAAGCAGGCTTTGATGATAGGCCGCGACGGTGCGCTCGATCAGGCCGGAAAAGCGCCGCGAGAGCGCGTTGTCGCCGCCGCTGCTGTGGCGCAGCAGGCGGCCGCACATCATCGGCGTCAGCGTCAGCGAGACGATTGCAGAAGCTACCACCGCGATGGTGAGCGTGAGCGCGAATTCGCGAAACATGCGGCCGACCAGCCCGGTCATGAACAGCAGCGGGATGAACACCGCGATCAGCGACAGCGTTAGCGAGATCACCGTGAAACCGATTTCACTGGCGCCGCGCAATGCCGCGTCGAGCGGCTTTTCGCCGCTCTCCATGTGGCGGACGATGTTCTCGATCATCACGATGGCGTCGTCGACCACGAAGCCGGTGCCGATAGTCAGCGCCATCAGCGACAGATTGTCGAGCGAGGAGCCAGCAAACCACATCACGCCGAAGGTCGCGATCAGGGACAGCGGCAGCGCCACGCCGGCGATGATGGTGGCGCGCACCGTGCGCAAGAATATCAACACCACTAGCACGACCAGCACCACGCTGAGCATCAGCGTGAACTGCACGTCGTGGATCGAGGCGCGGATGGTGGTGGTGCGGTCGTTTACGATGGTGAGCTTGGCGCCGGCCGGCATCGCGCGCCGCAGCCGCGGCAGTTCCGCGCGCACGCGCTCGACGGTCTCGATCACGTTGGCGCCGGGCTGGCGCTGCACGTCCACCACGATCGCCGGCGTGCCCTTGTAAGAGGCTCCGACCTTGGTGTTCTCCAGCCCATCGATGACTTCGGCGACGTCGCTGATCTTGACCGGCGCGCCGTTGCGGAACGCCACCACCACCGATTTGTAGGTCGCGGCGGCGGTGATCTGGTCGTTGGCGGCGATGGTGTATGACTGGTGCGCGCCGTCGAGCGAGCCCTTGGCGCCGGCGACGTTGGCGCTGACGATGGCGGTGCGCAGATCCTCCAGCGCGAGGCCATAGGCCGCAAGCCGCGATAGATCCGCCTGGATGCGGATCGCCGGGCGGATGCCGCCCTGCACCGAGACGTGGCCAACGCCGGTCACCTCCGACAGCCGCGGCGCCATGATGGTGTCGGCCATGTCGCTCAGCGTGCGCAGGTCGATGGTTTGCGAGGTGAGCGCCAGCGTGATGATCGGCGCATCGGCCGGGTTCACCTTCGAATAGAGCGGCGGGTAGGGCAGGTTGCGCGGCAGCGTCGAACCGGCGGCATTGATCGCCGACTGCACGTCCTGCGCGGCGGCGTCGATGTCGCGGTTGAGATCGAATTGCAGCGTCACCTGGCTGATGCCGAACGAACTCGCCGAGGTCATCGTCTGTAGCGCCGGGATCTGGCCGAACTGGCGCTCCAACGGCGCGGTCACCAGCGAGGCGATGGTGTCGGGGCTGGCGCCAGGCAGCTGGGTGGTGACCTGGATGGTGGGGAAATCCACCTGCGGCAGCGCGGAAACCGGCAGCCACCAATAACCGAGCGCGCCACCCAGCATCACCGCGATGCCAAGCAGTGAGGTGGCGATCGGCCGGTGGATGAATGGGGAGGAAACGCTCATTGCTGCGGGTTCGGCCTCCCGCCGCCGAGGCGCTGGCCGCTGCGTTGCCGCGTGCCTTGCGGGCTTGCTGCCGGCGCGCCATTGGCACTGCCGATCGTGACCTTGCTGCCGTCATTGAGCCGGACGAAGCCGGTGATGACCACGCGTTCGGGCGGGGTCAGGCCGCTTTTGACCACGGTCTGCGTCTCATCCTGCTTCTGCACCTCGATCGGACGCATCGCCACCGTGTTGTCGTCTTTGACCACGTAAACGAAGGCGCCGTTCGGGCCGCGCTGCACCGCGCCGGTCGGGATCGTCACCACGCCTTTCAGCGTGTCGATCAACAGCCGCACATTGACGAATTGCCCCGGCCAGAGTTGCAGGTTGACGTTGGGAAACTCGGCCTTGAGCTTTACGGTGCCAGTGGTCTGATCGACCTGGTTGTCCACCACGCGCAGGACGCCACGGTCGATCACCGCATCGCTGTCAGGGCGCTGTGCCTCGACCGGGAGCGGTCCCTTGGCGAAGGCGTCGTTGACCTGGCCGAGATCCTGCTGCGGCAGGTTGAACAGCACCGAGATTGGCTTGATCTGCGTGATCACCACGATCGCGGAATTGACGTCGGAGGCGTGCACAATATTGCCTTCGTCGACCATGCGGATGCCGGTGCGGCCGTCTATCGGGGCGACGATGGTGGTATAGCCGAGCGTCGCCTGCGTGTTCTCGATCGCCGCTTGGTCGGATTGCACCAACGCAGCATTTTGCGCGACCAGCGCCCTTTGGGTGTCGGCCTGCTGGCGGTTGATGGCGTTGGTGGCCGCCAGTTTCTCGTAGCGGTCAAGGTCGACCTTGGCGTTGGCGAGTTGCGCTGAGTCTTGTGCCTTCTTGGCGATGGCCTGGTCGAGCTGCGCCTGGTAGGTGGTGGGATCGATGCGTGCCAGCACGTCGCCCTTCTTGACGTCGTCGCCTTCCTTGAAGCCGACGCTGAGCAGCTTGCCGTCGACCTGCGGGCGCACCGTTACGGTGTTGAGCGCCTTGATGGTGCCGACGGCATCGAGATAGACCGGCACGTCGGCCGTGGCCGCGGCGGCTACCAGCACCGGCACCGGGCCGCCTTCGGCGCCGAACGGGCTGCGACGCTGCTGCGGCGGCGATTTGGTGAAGACGTAGACCAGTGCCGCGGCGACCGCGATGACTATCAGCAGGATCGCCAGGTTGCGGCGGCTGCGGGATTTGGTCTTCGCCCCAATCTGCTTCGGCAGTTCACCGTGCATCGGTGGTCTCCAACGGCTTCGGCAGCCAGCCGCCGCCCAACGCTTGATAGAGACTGACGATCGCCTGCAGCCGTGCGAGGCGCGCCTGTGCCAGCGCATCCTCGGCTTGGAACAGCGTCTGCTCAACCTGCAACAGAGTGATGAGGTTAACCGTGCCCGCGCGCAGCTGCTGATCGGAAAGATCGAATGCCCGGCGTGAACTGCGTACCACGTCGCCCTGCAGACGTTCTGCCAATGCCGTCTCGCGGACGGCGATCAGCGCTTTGTCGACGTCGGTGAAGGCAGAAATTACTGCCTTACGGTAGCTCTGTAAAAGCTGATCCTGGATGCCTTTCTGCAGATCGAGATTCCCCTGCAGCCGCGCGCCGTCAAAGATCGGTTGAGTCAGGCCGGCGGTGGCGGTGTAGAAGGCCGACTCCGGCCGCAGCAGGGTCGCGAGGACCGCGCTCTGGTAGCCGCCTACGCCGGTGAGCGTGATGCTCGGCAGCATCTGCGCGCGTGCATTCTGCACATTGGCATTGGCGGCCGCGAGATTGGCCTCCGCTTGGCGGATGTCCGGCCGTTGCGCGAGTAATTCCGACGGCAAGCCGGGTGTGATGCGCGGAATAGCGATACCGCGCATGCTACCGCCACGGATGACGACGCGCTCGGGCGGTCGCGCAATCAACAGCGCAAGTGCGGCCTCGCTCTGCCGAAGCGTTTGCACGAGCGGCGGTATAGATGCGCGCTGGGTATCCACCAAGCTTTCCTGCTGCGCGACGTTGAGATCGGAGGCGGTGCCTGCGGAAAATTGCTGCCGGATCAGATTGAGAATGCGGGTCGCGCTTGCCACGTTTTCGCGCGCGATGCGCAGACGATCCTGCGCCGCCAGCACCTGAAAATACGTGTTGGCGACACTCACGACGACCGTCAGGCCGACCACCTCGCTGTTATAGCGGCTGGCGACCGCACTCTCCTCGGCGGCGCGCAGGGCCGAGCGGTTTTTGCCCCAGAAGTCGATTTCGTAGCTCGCGGTGAGCGAGGTCGACAGGAGGTCACGCTCGGAGCCGCCAAGCCCTGTCGCGGGGCCAAGCGAGGTAGCCTGCGAGCTGCGCAAACGCGATGCGCTACCGTCCAAGGTGACAAGGGGCAAGAGCGGCGCGCCAGCCACTCGCGACTGCGCGTCGGCCTGTACGATTTGGGCGACTGCCACGGCGATGTCGAGATTGGCCGCGCGGGCTTCTTCAATGATCTCGGTCAATTCCTTCGAGCGGAAACCGCGCCACCAGTCGAGCGTCGGCAGCGCCGCTGCCGCCAGCGTCGGATTTTTCGGGCCGAGCGCGTAGGCCAGCGGGATATCGAGCCCGGGTTCGGGCTTATCGGTGCTCAGGCAGCCGCCGAGAGGCAGCATCAGGCAGATTCCTTGCAGCATGGTTACAAACGGACGCGTGCGCCGTAATGTTCCCGGTCCCACAGCCTGGCTACCGCGCCGCATGCCAACGACTTTCAAATGCTGCTCAAAACGCGAGTCGGACGGGAAATTAGCCTGTTTTATTGCCGATTGCTCGCTGTTTTGCGGCCGGGCGGCCAGTCGGCCAGCGCGCTGCGGCCGGCCGGTGACATCTGAGACGCCGAGAACGCGAACACGCCCTGGATGACCTGATCGAAGGCCTGCCGCGCCGCGCGAGTCTTCGCCATGGCGGCGCGCATCGCCTCGATGTCGAACGGCTCGTGCCGCAGTGTCGCGTGGATTTGGTCCTGCGCGGAGTGATATTGCCGCTGCGCGTCGTCGATCAGCTGGCGGTTGGCGTTAATCTGGCCGCGCAGTAGGTCGGCATCGGCCGGCGGCAGCGTATCGGCGATGTGTTCGACGCGCACGAACACATTGCGGTCCCAGGCCGGCGCGGCCGGGGCGCGGATCGCCATCGCCACTGCAACGCCGACGAAGAACAGATTGAGAGCGAGCGAGCCGAGCAACAGCCAGCGTGACGAGCCGCGCGTGATCGCGGGAGCGTATTGGGCGATGGTCATGGGCGCGCTCCCGTCAATGCTTCGGGCTCGAACACGATCGAGCCGATATCGGTGCGGCTGGCGACGGCGAACGACGAACCGCCATCGAAGCGCCGGTCAACCCCGGCGATGCCGATGACGAAGCCGAGCGCGGCGCAGCAGGCGAGCGCCGCGACCCGCGGCCAGGCCGGCGCGAATTGCCAGTCGAGCAGCACGCCCGGCAGGCGCCACAGCGACATCTTCTGCCGCGGCAGCGGACCGCTCAGGCGATTGAGCACGCGCTCTACCGCCGCGTCGTTCGCCGGCGGCGCCTGCGTGTGGCGCTTGAGCGCGGTCTCGAGAAATTCCGGCAACTGCTCTTTCTTCATTTTACCCGTCCTCATCGATCACGCTGTCGAGCGCGCGGCGCAGGTTCTGCTTGCCGCGCACCAGTAATGTCTCCACCGCCGACACCGAAGTGTCGAGAATTTCCGCCACCTGCGCATTGCTCATGCCGTTACCGTAAGTGAGCACGATCGCCGCGCGCTGGCGCGCGGGCAGTTCGGCGATTGCATCCGCCACCATCCGCTCGCGCTCGTCGCGTTCCGTTTTTTCGCCAGCGCCGGGTGCCGGATCGACGATCTCGCCGGCGGCCTCCAACGAGACCCAGGGCGCGCGCCGCTTGCGGTCGAGACAGAGATTGACGACGATGCGCGTGAGCCAGGTGCGGAACAGCGCCAGCGGTTGCCAGCGCGGCGCGTGGGTCCAGACCCGTAGCATGGCTTCCTGCGCCACGTCCTCGGCATCGGCGGCGTTGCCGAGAATGCGGCGGGCGAGCCCGAGCATGGCCGGCAGATGGCGGCTGGCGAGCGCGCGGAACGCCCGCTCGTCGCCGCGCGCGACCCGAGCCATGAGCGCTTCGTCGCTGTCATCCATCGCAGTGGGGCGACCGCCATCGGGAATTCCCGTCCATTGTAGTCCTTGGCCTGTCCATTAAACGCGCAGGGGCGCGGAAACCTGTGGGGAACGCAGAGCGCGGAAAGCGGGAGTAAGTTTACCCAAGCGCCGGTCTAACCTATTGAACTATCAGGCTTTAGCAAGGCTCCGCTATCCGTGGGTTTGATCCGTTTCGGGGGTGCCGTGCGCGCGATGTCGAGGGTCATGGGACCGGCATGCCGGGAAATGGACGAAATCGGCCAATTGCTGTCAACTTGAGGAACACCGCCGGAATTCACCGGTCACGAGGGAGGAATAACACCATGGACAAGGCACTCTACGACAAGGGCATGGCGATGCGCCGCAAGGTCCTCGGCGACGAATATGTCGACCGGGCGGTCGCCAATACCGACGATTTCAATCGCAAATTCCAGGATCTGCTCAACGAATTTTGCTGGGGCGCGGTGTGGACCGACGAGGACCTCAAGCCGCGCGACCGCAGCCTGCTCAATCTCGGCATGATCGCCTGCCTCGGGCGCATGCACGAGTTCGAGGCGCATTTCCGTGGCGCGTTGCGCAATGGGCTTACGCCCAAGGAACTGTCAGCGATTCTTCGACAGGTCGCCATCTATTGCGGCTTCCCGGCTGCGGTCGACTGCCACCGCGTGGCCAAGCAGGTTTTGGCGGCGGAAGCCAAGAAAACATAAAGAAAACGCGACCGGTCATGGCAGAATCACGTTATTGAGATAGCCGTAATCTTGTCTTGAATGTGCCTTCATCCCGGGGCAATCCATGCCGCGGAGGGGCCTGCGGCTTTGCTGCGGGCAAGGCGCGGGTTCAGCCTGCGCAGAACAGAACTCTCAGGTGGACGATGATGATGCGACGCTACGGGCTTTTCGTGTTGACGCTGCCGGTCGCGGTGGCGTTTTTTTCGGCCGCGCCCGCGGTCGCGCAGTATTATTCGTCGCCGCCACCCGGATACTATCGGAATGGTCCGCCGCCAGGCGCTTATGAAGACCGCTCGCCGCCCGCCTTCTGGAGCGAAGATGATGACGACGATCAGCCGGTGCGCCGGCCGTATCGCTCACCCCGCATGGACCAGGTTCCGCCGCAAAGCCAGCCTGGCGCTCCCGGCCGTATCCTGCCCTATCCGGACGAGGCCGAAGCGCCGCCACCGCCTCCCGGCTTTGCCCCGCCTGTGGGTCGTTCTCCTTATGGACAGCAGCTCGACCAGCAAGCGCCGGCCGCTACCCGCGATCCCGATGAGGTCCGTCCGCCGGGAGCGATCGGTTCAGTGCCAAGCGCTGTACCGGGCGCGCCGCAGCCGGCGCCGCCGGCCGGCATCGCCGCGCTGCCGCCGGAGGATCAGCCCGAGCAAGGCCAGCCCAAGGAACTGGCGTCCAATCTGAAAAAGCAACTGGTGACGCTCTCCACCAAGGAGCCGGCCGGCACCATCATCATCGATACGCCGAACACCTATCTCTATCTGGTGCTCGGCGGCGGCAAGGCAATGCGCTACGGCATCGGCGTCGGCCGCGAGGGCTTCACTTGGTCGGGCACGGAGCGCATTTCCAGGATGAAGGATTGGCCGGACTGGTTCCCGCCGGCGGAGATGATCGAGCGTCAGCCTTACCTGCCGCGCATGATGGCGGGCGGACCGGGCAACCCGCTCGGCGCGCGCGCGCTTTATCTCGGCAACACGCTCTACCGCATCCACGGTACCAACCAGCCCTCGACCATCGGCACCTTCGTGTCGTCCGGCTGCATCCGGCTGCTTAATGAGGACATTGAGGACCTGTACAGCCGCGTTCAGGTCGGCACGCGCGTCGTCGTGCTTCCCGGCAAGGCGCCGGAGACGGTGGCCAATACCGGCGCGCCGCCGAACGCGGAACCGGCAAACCCGATGGCGCCGCCGCGGCGCAGCGGCACGCCAGTTTCGGCTTCCCCGCTGCCGCCGGCACGCTAAGCGGATAAAATCGTGCGTGCCCCGGTGGCACCCGATCTGCCTCTGAACTAACATCGCGCCAAGCCGTTCGCCGAAGCTCAATCGGACAGAAGCGGCGTTTAGGAAACGCGAGCGATGGGAGGCTGGCGTGGCGCGCGCAAAATCGCGGACCAAGGTCAACCGACGCAAATTCTTGGCAGGAGTAGCGATAGCTGGCGCGGCCGGTGCGGCACCTGCGCCGGACGTCGCCAAAGCCGCGACCTCAACGCTGGTCCCGAGCGCGGCGCCTCGCCCGTCAGCGCTACGGCCGTCCGCCGCGGTCGCCGCGGCCGAAACCGGAACGCCAAGCGTAGCGGTGAAGGCCGAAGGCACGCCCGCCTCCGACTTTATGGTCGATGTCATCAAATCGCTCGATATCGACTACGTGCCGTGCAATCCGGCGGACAGCATCCGCGGCTTGCACGAATCCCTGATCAATTACGGCGGCAACAAAAAACCCGAATTCCTCACCTGCACGCATGAGGAAGCCTCGGTGGCGATGGCGCATGGCTATTTCAAGATCGCCGGCAAGCCACTGCTGGTGCTCTGCCACGGCACCGTCGGCCTGCAGCACGCGGCGATGGCAATCTACAATGCCTGGTGCGACCGCATTCCGGTGATCGTGATCGGCGGCAATGATCTTGACGCCTCGAAGCGCCCGCCCGGCGTACCGACCTTCCATTCGGCGCAGGACATCAATGCCCTGGTGCGCGATTTCACCAAATGGGACGACCAGCCGGTGTCGCTGCCGCATTTCGCGCAGTCCTTCGTGCGCGCCTACAAGCTGGCGATGACGCCGCCGCACGAGCCGGTGATGATTGCGCTCGATGCCGGCCTGCAGGAGGAGACCACGCATGACCGCGGCAAGCTGGCGATCCCGCGCTACGTGCCCACAGCGGCGCCGCAGGGCGACATGAACGCGGTGTATGAGGCGGCGCGGCTGTTGGCGAATGCCGAGCGTCCGGTGATCGTCGCCGACAAATGCGCGCGCACGGCAGACGGCGTAAAGCTGCTGGTGCATCTCGCCGAAGCCTTGCAGGCGCCGGTGATCGACCAGAAAGGCCGGATGAATTTCCCCAACACCCACTACCTTTCGCAGAATCCGCGCGGCCGCGCGCTGATTGGACAGGCCGACGTGATCATCGGCCTCGAACTGTCGGATTATTGGGGCACAGTAAACGGGTTCATTGATAACGGCGAGAATGACGGCGCCGGCGTGCAGGAATCCCACATCAAGCCGAACGCCAAGCTGATCAGCATCAGTTCGATCGCGCTCAACACCAAGTCGAACTACCAGGACTTCCAGCGTTTCCAGGTGGTTGACGTGGACATGGCGGGCGACGCGGAGGCGACCTTGCCGGCGCTGATCGAGGCGGTGAAGCAGGCGCTGCCAGCCGGCCGTAAGGCGGCGATTGAAGCGCGCGGCGCCGGCATGAAGAAGGCCTGGAGCGAGGCGCGCGATCGTACCCGCCAGGCGGCGTCCTACGCCTGGGACGCCAGCCCGATAAGCACCGCACGCATGGCGATGGAAGTCTACGCGCAGATCAAAGATCTCGACTGGTCCTCGGTCGGCGGCGACCGCCAGCTCTCGAGCTGGCCGACCCGGCTATGGCCGATGGACAAGCACTACCACCATATCGGCGGGCCAGGTGGCTACGGTATCGGCTATGGCGCGCCGGCCGCGGTCGGCGCCGCACTCGCCAATCGCGACGCCGGACGCTTCTCGGTCAGCTTCCAACCCGACGGCGACTTGATGTTTTCCCCGGGGGTGCTGTGGACCGCGGCACGCCACAAGATTCCGCTATTGTCGGTGATGCACAACAACCGCGGCTACCATCAGGAAGTGATGCACGTGCAACGCATGTCGAATCGGCGCAACCGCGTCGCTTTTCTCGGTAAGGATTTGGCTCCGCTCGGCACCCGCATCGAAAATCCCACCATCGACTACGGCAAGCTCGCGAGCTCACTCGGTCTATGGTCGGTCGGCCCGATCACGGATCCGAGCGAGTTGGCGCCCGCGCTGAAGAAGGCGGTGCAGGCCGTCAAGGCCGGCGAGCCCGCGCTGGTCGACGTCATAACGCAGCCGCGCTGAGGTAACCGCCGTGCGAAAAGTTCATGCCTGCGCGATGACGATGGCGCTGATTGCCCTTGCGCCGGGCGGCGCATTCGCGGCCTCCGCCGAGCACGGCAAGGCAATGTTCATTCAGCACGGCTGCTGGCAGTGTCATGGCACCATGGGGCAGGGGTCGATCGCGACCAGCGGGGGAAAAAGGCTCGCGCCCAACCCGCTGCCGTGGGAAGCGTTTTCCGGATCCGTGCGCTCGACAAATCGCGCGATGCCGCCCTATAGCGAGAAAATCCTCTCCGACGGCGATCTCGCCGACATCTACGCCTATCTGCAGTCGGTACCCAAGCCGCCGGACGTGAACGGCATTCCGCTGCTCAGGTAGCGGTGCGATCGCGGCCCTGCGCGTTGACGCGCGCGAGCCTGGTGACCGCCTCGATTACCGCGCCGGGGTCGGCGACGCCCTTGCCGGCGATATCGTGCGCGCTGCCATGCGCGACCGAGGAGAATAGGATCGGCGAGCCGATCGATAGGCCGGCGGTGCGGTTGAAGGCCTGCAACTTGGCGGCGATGTGGCCCTGATCGTGCAGCATAACAATATATGCATCGCAGCCTTTCTTGCGGAACATGGTGTCGGCGCCGAACGGGCCGGACGCCTCGATGCCGTCCTTGGCCGCGCGCGCGATGGCCGGGATGATCATCTCGATCTCTTCGGTGCCGAACATGCCCTCTTCGCCGGCGTGCGGATTGAGGCCGCTCACGAAAATCTTCGGCCGCCCGATGCCAAGCGTCTTGAGCGCCGCGTCGGTGACGCGAATCACGCGCTCGACCCGCTCCGGTGTGATCAGCGCGACCGCCTCGCGCACGCTGACGTGCAAAGTGGCGTGAGCAATGCGCACGTCGTCGAAGCAGATCATCAAATAGACGTCGCTGACCGGCGTTCCCGTTTCGCGCGCGACGAACGAGGGATAGCCGTCGAAGGCGATGCCGGCTGCCGCAATCGAGCGTTCGGTCTGGGGCGCCGCCACCACCGCCTCGACGTCCCCGGCGAGCGCGGCCTTTATTGCGCGGCGGGCACTGCTAAGCGAGGCGCGGCCATAAGCGGCATCGACCTTACCGAAAGTCACGAGCGTATTGGTTCCATCGCCGGGGTCGAGCAGGTTGACCGCGCCGTTCGACCAGTCGGCATCGCCGGCTTTCGCGACGACCTTGAGCCGCGGCATGAGACCGGCGGCTTTCGCATGCAGTTCAACCGCCGCTGGGTCGCCCACCAGCAAGGGCCGGCATAGCGCCCTCACGCGCGCATCGAGTGCGGCCTTGAGCGCGATTTCCGGGCCGATCCCGGCCGGGTCTCCGGTAGCAATGGCGATGCGCGGCAGGGACATGGCGGTTAGCTTCCTTACGCTGCTCGGCTGCCTATAATGGCCGGCGGAAGCATAACAAATTTCGAAAAAACATCACCATGATGTCGCGTGAACAAACGATCAGTTGAGCCGCGTCGGCGCGGGGCACGCTGATGGGCAAATTGTTGCACCGCTGTTGGGCGCCGTTCCTGCTGGCGGAAGAAATCGCCGAGCCGGACTGTCCGCCGGTGCGGATCAAGCTGATGGGCGCCGAGCGCCTTCCGCGATAGCAAAGGCCGGTTCGGCCTGATCGACGAGTTCTGCGAAGCCGCAGCGCGTGCGCTCAGTGGCGATCGAGCTTGGCCAAGGCGTCTCGTTCAGCGAAGGCGCCAAGCACGGGCTCTACGCGGAACTCGGTACCGAACCACTATCGGCCTAGCCGCGTCATCCCCAGGAAAATCCGCCTTCGGGCCCATTCCCGGGGTGGCTATCCGTTTTCGGACAAGATCGTGCGCGATAAAGGGCGGCTCGAATCGTCCGTCACTGCGGAGACCCTTCGAACATGCCGCACTTTACCGCGCTAGTCACATTGCTGGCCGTTCTCATGTATTTTTGTACTGGACTTCTGGTTGCGCGTGCGCGGCAGAAATTCAATGTCCTTGCGCCCGCAATGGCCGGGCATCCGGATTTCGACCGCGTCTTCCGCGTGCAGATGAATACGTTGGAGTGGATGCCGATCTTCCTGCCGGTGCTGTGGCTGTTCGCGCTTTATGTCAGCGATTGGGCCGCTGCCGTTTTGGGGCTGGTCTGGATCGGCGGACGCGTCGCCTACATCGTCGGTTATTCGGCAGCGGCCGAAAAGCGGCACCAAGGTTTCCTGGTGCAGACGCTGGCATCAGGCGCGCTGCTGATCGGCGCGCTTGCCGGAATCGTATGGCACATGGTGCACGGCTGACCGCTAACGCTCCGGGCCAAAACTACTCCGCCGCGGCGCTTGCCTGCTGGCCGATCGCCGCGTTCACGCGCGGCATCACTTGCTCGGCCAGCAATTGCATCGAGCGCTTAGCGAGCGCCGGATCGACCCAGTCCATGCCGGCATAAACCAGCTCGCCGAAATCGCCGATCTCGTCACGCAACTTCAAGATTTCGTCGACCACTTTGTTCACGCTGCCGAAGGTCACGCAATTATCCATGACGAAATCATCGGTGATCTCGTCGTCCGCCTGCTCCTTGTGGCTCTTGAATACATAAATCCGGTTGGCACGCTGCAACTTGGCGCGCATCTGCCCGAAATAGAACCGGTACGGACTCTTGGTGTCCTCGCGGGCGTAACGCAACGCGATCTTGTCATCGTCGGCGACGAAAATGGTACGCGCGACGCGCCAGTCGGCGACCTCGGCCTTGGCGCCGGCTTCGGCCTTGCCCTTGACGTAGTTGGTCCAGTGCGACTTGAGATGCTTTGATAGCAGGAAGTTCGCCGACAGCGGATGGAAGTCGCGTTTGCCCATCAGCACTACGCCAGGCGAGAACGGCGCCACCACGGTGCCGACGATCTCGGGCCGCGGCTTCTGGAACGGCTTGGCCATGATGCCGACGCCGAGATGCAGCGCGGCGGCGCGGTTGATCGCCACTTTGAAGCGGTTGTCCGCGAAATCGATGTCGTAGGGCGGATCGCGTTCCCAGATCGCGAGGATCACGTCGATCGCCTCGGCGAAGATCTTGTTTCGATCGACGTCGAGCAGCCCGAGCGATTCGGCGTCCGAACCGAGCGCGCCGGCGGAAACGCCGAGGATGAAGCGGCCTTGCGCCAGATGGTCGAACATCGCCGCGTTCACCGCGATCACCACCGGATGCATCTGTGACAGATTGCAGGTGCCGGTCGCGAGCTTGATGGTTTTGGTGTCGTGGATCAGCGTGGCGTGGAACAGCATGCTGTTGGTGATGTTTTCGCACGCGTCGGTCAGGTGCTCGCCGACGAAGGCGTCGTAGAAGCCGAGCGTATCGGCGAGGATGATCGCCTCGCGGTCCTCGCGCAGCGTCTGCGACCAGTCGCGGCCCATGGGGTGTACCGGCATGGTGAAGTAGCCCAACCGCATTGTTCTCTCCGGCTTGAACCCGACGTGTTGACGGCAAGCTAGCCGAGCTGGCGCGCCGATGCATCAGACGTTCGGGCGCGACTTGCCGTGCAGGCCCCTATGACAAAGATCAATTTTGAAATGGCGAAAATAGGCTTACCTAGTGATGACCGCCGCGGCTGAGGCGGCCGGTTCAAGTTATACCCATTGTACCCACAAGGCGTTTGCACCCGTTCGGCAACGGCCCGGCAAACGACTAGGGTGCGCTCTGGGGTTGCCGATTCGGGACTGACGGAGTTCGCCAATGATGCGCTGGTTTCATGCCTTGATGCCGAAGGAGGAGCGTTTCTTCGACCTGTTTGCGCGCCATTCGCAGGCCGTGCTGGCTGGCGCCGAAGCGCTGCGCGCCATGCTGGAGGGCGGCCCGGAGATACAGCGCAACTATCAGGCCGTCATGGACCGCGAGCAGGACGCCGACGACGTGACGCGCGAGGTGCTGATCGCGGTGCGCCGCACCTTCATCACGCCGTTCGACCGCGGCAACATTCGCGACTTGATCACCTCGATGGACAACGCTATCGACCAGATGCAGAAGACCGCCAAGGGCATCATCCTCTTTGACGTGACCGAATTCACGCCGCAGATGAAGGAGATGGCGGACGCGATCGTGAAATGTGCGCGCCTGGTGCAGGAGGCGGTGCCGCTGCTGCGCTCGATCAGCTCAGAGGCCGTGCATATCAGCACGTTGACCGAACGGATTTCACAGCTCGAAGGTCACGCCGACGAGCTGCACGATATCGGCCTCACGACTCTCTATAAGACCCACGTGAATTCAAATCCAATGGCCTTTTTCGTCGGCAACGAGGTCTACGATCATCTAGAAAAGGTCGTGGACCGTTTCGACGACGTGGCCAATATCATGCACGGCATTGTCATCGAGCATGTTTAACTAAGCGCTCCGAGGCCAAACGACGATGGACGCCGCCGCGCTCACTCTGCCATTCCTGTTCGCGCTAATCGCCGTCGCGCTGGCATTCGACTTCCTCAACGGCATGAACGATGCCGCGAATTCGATCGCGACAATTGTATCGACGCGCGTACTGCGCCCGCAATACGCGGTCGCCTGGGCCGCATTTTTCAATTTCATCGCCTTCCTGTTCTTTGGGCTACATGTCGCCGAAACGGTCGGTCGCGGTATTGTCGAGGCGGATGTCGTCAATTCACACGTGATCCTCGGCGCGCTTGCCGGCGCGATCGTCTGGCAGATCCTCACACAGCGGCTGGGAATTCCATCGTCGAGCTCGCACGCGCTCATCGGCGGCCTGGTCGGAGCCGGTATCGCGAAGGGGGGGATTCACGCAGTGGTTTGGTCCGGCGTCGGCAAGACCGTCGCCGCTATCTTTCTGTCGCCGGGGCTGGGCTTGCTGCTCGCGTTGCTGCTCATGCTGATGGTGTCGTGGATTTTCGTCCGGTCGGCGCCGTATGGCGTTGATAATCTTTTCCGCCGCATTCAGTTTGTATCAGCATCGTGTTATGCGCTCGGTCACGGCGGTAACGATGCACAGAAGACCATGGGGATCATCGCCGTGCTGCTGTATTCGCAAGGCAGCCTGGGAGCGAAATTCTACGTCCCATTCTGGGTGGTGATCGCGTGTCAGATCGCGATGGCTGCCGGGACGATGGCCGGCGGCTGGCGCATCGTCAAAACCATGGGTTCGAAGATCACGCGGCTCACGCCGATGCAGGGCTCTTGCGCGGAAACCGCTGGCTCCGTCATGCTGTTTACGGCGACCTATCTCGGTATCCCGGTTTCCACCACACACACGATCACCGGCTCGATCATCGGTGTGGGCGCAGCGAAAAAACTGTCGGCGGTGCGTTGGGTGGTGGCGCAGGAAATCGTTACCGCCTGGATCATTACGATTCCCGCGTCCGGCCTGCTTGCAGCGCTGTTCTACTGGCTTTCGGGCTTGGTCAGCTGATCAGGCCGCGACGAGAGCGAGGAAGCCCTCGACCCATGGCGAAGGTCGGCGGCAGCGGCTTCGACCGCCTGCGAGGTCGTGAGCACGCTTTCGGCCGACTGGCGCGTTTCGCTGGCGGCGCCGGTAACATTGCCGAGCACCGACACCTGGCGCAATATGCCCGCGCCAAGGTCGGCTGGGCGCAAAGCCGGGAGAGCGACGAGCCAAAGCCGAGCGTGAAGGTGCATATCAACGAGCTTTACGCCAAGGCCGGCATCACCGACCGCACGCTTTCGAATTTTCCTGCCGCCGGAGCATCGTCATGGAATCGACTGCCGCACGCAAAGCCGACTTAGCCGCATGGGCTGGGCGCATCGAAGACGACGCGCTGCTGCGCGGGGCCGGGCGCTTCGGCGATGACGCCAGGCCCGAGGGCGCGTTGGCCGCCTATTTCGTGCGCTCGCCGCATGCTTTCGCCACTATCGAGCACATCGACGTTACGGCCGCCAAGCGCGCGACCGGCGTGGTGGCGGTGCTGACCGCCGCCGATCTGGTCGAGGCGCACTACCACTCGATCTCGCATCCGCATCCGATTCCCGGCCGCGGCGGCAAGGTGGCGGTCGCGCCGCACCGGCCATCGCTGGCGGAAAAGCGCGTATTGCACGTGGGCGAGCCGGTGGCGATCGTGGTCGCGCTGAGCGCGCAGGCGGCACAGGACGCAGCGGAAAAAGTCGCGGTCGATTACCAGTCGCTTCCCGCCGTGACCGATGTGCGCGCGGCCATTGCTGCCCAGTGCGCCGCAGCTCTGGCCGGAAGCGCCCGGCAATATCGGTTTCGACTGGAGCGCACCCGCCGATCCCGACGGCAAGAAGCAAGCAGCGCTCGAGCGCGCCTTCAAAGACGCCGCCCATGTTGTGCGCGTCGAGCTCGTCAACCAGCGCCTGGTGGTCGCCTCGCTCGAGCCGCGCACGGCGACCGCGAGCTACGACGTCGGCAAACAGCAGTTCACACTGCGCTGCGGTACGCAAGGGGTCGCCGCCGTGCGCGGCCAGATCGCGGACGTCATGGGCCTCAAGCCGGAGCAGCTGCGCATCCTCACCGACGATCTCGGCGGCGCCTTCGGCATGAAGGGCTGGTGCTATCCGGAATACGTGCCCATGCTGCACGCCGCGCGCATGCTGCAAAAGCCGATCCACTGGGTCTCGACCCGGGCGGAGGCTTTCGTCAGCGACAACCAGGGACGCGACTCGTTCTGGAGCGCGGAGCTTGCGCTCAACAAGCGCGGCCGCTTTCTCGCTTTGCGTGTCGACTGTCTCGGCAATGTCGGCGCCTACATCACCGGCGTCGCGCATTTCGTGTTCACCACGCACATCTCCGGCTGCCTGCCGACGGTCTATGACATCCCGCATGCGCAGGTGAACACGCGCTGCGTGCTCACCAATACCCTGCCGACCGGGCCCTATCGCGGCGCCGGCCGTCCGGAGGCGAGCTATCTGATGGAGCGGCTGATCGATACCGCCGCCGACCAGACAGGGATCGACGCCGCCGAATTGCGACGGCGCAATTTGATCGCGCCCGATAAAATCCCTTACACCACCGCTTTCGGCAATACCTACGACAGCGGCGACTTTCCGGGGGCATTCGAGCGCGCGCTCGCGGTTGCCGATTACGCTGGCTTTGCTGCGCGCAAGAAAGTGGCAAAAAAGGCCGGCAAGCTGCGCGGCATCGGCATCGGCTGCTACCTGGAAATCGCCGGCGCGTTTCCGGAAGAAGCCGCGCGTATCACGTTTCCCGGCGGCAAGGCGGTCAATGTCAGCATCGGCGCCGGCGCCAGCGGGCAGGGACATCAAACGGTGTTCGGCAACGTGGCGGCGCGCCGGCTCGGCGTCGCACCCAAGGCGGTGACGCTGACATCGGGCGATTCCGTGCGCGACGTGCCCGGCTTCGGCGCCGTCGCCTCGCGCTCGGCCATGTACGTCGGTGGTGCTATCGCCGTCACCGCCGACAAAGTAATCGAGAAGGGCAAGCGCGTCGCCGCCCTGCTGTTGCAGGCGGCGGAAGGCGACGTGGATTTTCGCGACGGAAAATTCAGCGTGCGTGGCTCAGGGCGCGAAGTTTCCCTGTTCGAAGTCGCCGAGCGCGCCGCCGAACTGACGCGGACTGGCGTGATCCCGGAGAGCCTCGACACGCAAGCGAACGTCAAGACGCCGCCCTCATTCCCAAACGGCTGCCACGTTGCCGAGGTCGAGATCGATCCCGCAACCGGCACGGTTTCAATCGTGTCCTATGTAGCAGTCGGCGATTGCGGCAACGTGCTGGACGAGACGATTGTCGAAGGCCAGATCCACGGCGGCGTGGCGCAGGGTTTCGGCCAGGCACTGACCGAGAACACGATCTACGACGCCGCCGGCCAGCTCGTCAGCGGCTCGTTCATGGACTACGCCATGCCGCGCGCTGATCTGATGCCGGATATGACGGTCGAGCACCGCGCCGTCGCCTGCCGCACCAATCCGCTCGGAGTGAAGGGCACCGGCGAGGCCGGCACCACCGCCGCGCCGCCGGCGGTGATCAATGCCATCCTCGACGCATTGCCTTTAGGCGCGCAGCTCGACATGCCAGCGACGCCGGAGCGCATTTGGCGGACGTTGCAGCATGCAACCTGAAGCGAGCAGCTTTTCCCTCTCCCCGCAAACGGGGAGAGGGAAATTAAGTCACTGCCCGACGTCGATCTTCACCACGCTGGTGACGGTTTCCCAATGCTTCATTTCAGCGGCGAGCCAGCTCTGCGCGTCGGCAACCGACTTGCTTGGCACGATGTTGTAATTCTGCTTTTTGAATTTTTCCTGCGTCTCGGGCGAGGCGATCGCTTTCGCCACGATGGCATAAAGCGCGTCAAGCACCGGCTTGGGTGTGCCCGCTGGCGCGAACAGGCCGTTCCAGGCGATGGTGCCGACGTCCGGGAAGCCGACTTCCTTCATAGTCGGAATATCGGGATAGTCGGGCAAGCGCGTGTGATTGACCATGGCGAGCGCGCGGAATTTACCCGATTGCACCATGCCGGCGGCGCTGCCGGTGTTGAGGAAGGCGGCCTGCACGTCGCCGCGCAACATGTCTTGAATGACGCCGGAAGCGCCGTTTTTGTTCGGCAGCGCGGACATGTCGAGATCGCCCGCGCGCTTGGCGAAATAGGCCATGTCGTAATGCGGATAGGATCCGTTGCCGACCGTGCCGTAGTGGATCTTGCCCGGGTTCTTCTTGGCGTAGTCGATCAACTCGGGCACCGACTTGACCGGGAAATCATTGGCGGTCGTCACCAGCAGGAACGCCGGCACGTCGACCAGATTGGTCACCGCGGTCACGCGCTGTTTGTAGTCGAAGTTGAGTTTATCTTTATAGATGATCGGCGTGATGGCGTTGGTCGAGACGTTGCCAATCATCAGCGTGTAGCCGTCGGGCGCCGCTTTCGCCATTTCGTCGATCGCCAGCATGCCGAAGGCGCCGGGCTTGTTGATCACCAGGAAGCTCTGGCCGGTGATCTTCTGGATTGCGTCGCCGATAATACGCGCGGTGATGTCGGTCGCGCCGCCCGGCGCATAAGGCACCAGCACCTTGATCGGCCGGTTCGGGTATTTGTCCTGCGCTGAGGCGCCCGCCATGCCGAGCATAAGGCAGGCGGCGGACAGCAGGATTGCGGTCAGACGTTTCATGCAAATCCTCCGTGCTGATGCTGGTTTACGGCTTGGGTTCTACCGCCCCCGGGCGCTCGTGAAGTTCAGATTGCTTTGATGCCGTGCAGGCTGTGCGAGCCGTCCTTGCAGGTGAAGAACAAGACGTCGCCGTCCGGCGTCGCCCCGCCGGAATGAATCGTGTTGGCTGGGATATAGACCACCGAGCCCGGCTTCACATCGAATTCCTTGCCGCCAATCTTGGCGCGGAAGGTGCCTTCCAGGATGTAGACCCACTGTTCGTTCGGATGCGAATGCGGTTCGGCACCGGTGCCGGCCTTCATGCGCATCAGGCCGACGATCAAGCGGTCGCCCTCCACGCACGGCCCGTGCGCGCTGGAATAGGCCGGTCCACCCATGATCTTCTGCAGGCTGGCGAGGTCGAACACGTATTCGCCCGGAGCGGCGCGCGTGGCGCCCGGCGTGCGCGGGGCTGGCTGAGCGGACATCGTACTTTACTCCCGGAAATGGCGATTAACGGCTTGTTGTTGTGCCGATGTTAGTTGACCCGCACTAACCGCGCCAGTAGACGCGAGGCCCTGTATCGCCATGCGGAACAAAAGTTCAACACCGTTCGGCCTCGCCCGGCCGCCAGCCTGCGCCCGCCACTAATCGATTCGGAGACCGCCGCCGATGCTTCGTCCGCTCGTCGTGATCCTGGCGCTGCTGGCGCTTGCCGGCTGCGCCGCCGACTATGTGCCGAAAGCCGAGCCGAGTTTCTATCGCAACCTGGCGCAGCCGGGCGCGCAGCTCGACGCCACCGCTGCCGCCTCGATGATTTCCGGCTACCGAACCAATAACGGACTGCCGGCGGTGACGCTCGATCCCGAGCTTACGCGGCTGGCCGAGGCGCAGGCCGCGAACATGGCCAAGCGTGACAGGCTAGACCACAACGCCGGCAAGCCGTTCGTGGCGCGGCTGAAAGCCTCGGGCTACGACGCTAAGCGGGCGGCCGAGAATATCGGCGCCGGCTATCATACGCTGGCCGAGGCGTTCTCCGGCTGGCGCGATTCGGCGCCGCACCGCGCCAACATGCTGCTTACGGGCGCGACCCGTATCGGCATTGCCGCGATCTACACGCCGAGCTCGAAATACAAAGTGTACTGGGCGCTGATCCTAGCGGAGCCGGACGATAAGAAGGGGTAGGGCGCCCAGCTGGACCGCGCGGCATTGACTGAATAACGTCTGCCGCCATGCCGGTGCTGCCGCGTCTCGACAACTACGACGACATCTATCGCCAGTTTCGCTGGCAAGTGCCGGCGCGCTACAATATCGGCGTCGATGTCTGCGACCGTTGGGCGGCGCGCGAGCCCGACCGGCTCGCCATCCTGCATGCGCGGCCGGACGGCGGCGAAGACGCCATTACCTACAGTTGGCTGCGTGAGACGTCGAACCGGCTCGCCAATGTGCTGCGCGCGCACGGCGTCGCGCGCGGCGACCGCGTCGGCATCCTGTTGCCGCAGGCGCCGGAAGTCGCCGCTGCTCATGTCGCGATCTACAAGCTCGGCGCGGTCGCCCTGCCGATCGCGGTCTTGTTCGGGCCGGATGCGCTGTCCTACCGGCTGCAGAATTCCGGCGCCAAGGCGCTGCTGACCAACGCGCAGGGGCTTGCGAAGCTCGACGGCATTCGCGAGCAGGCGCCGGAGCTCAGCTGCGTGCTGTCGGTCGACGGCGTAGGGGATGGTGCCGGCAGGTTTTCCGACCTGCTGGCGCGGGCCTCCGCGGAATTCGCCCCGGTCGATACGGCCGCCGACGATCCGGCGATGATGATTTACACCTCGGGCACCACCGGCCAGCCCAAGGGCGCGCTGCACGCCCATCGCGTTTTGATCGGTCACCTTCCCGGCATCGAGCTGCCGCACTTTGAATTCCCGCAAGCCGGCGACCGCTACTGGACGCCTGCCGATTGGGCGTGGGCCGGCGGCCTGCTCGACATGCTGCTACCCAGCCTGCACTACGGCGTGCCGGTGGTCGCGCGCAAGTTCGACAAATTCGCACCCGACGAAGCGTTCGCGCTGATGGAGAAGGCCGGGGTGCGCAACGCCTTCATCCCGCCGACGGCGCTGCGCATGATGCGCGCAGCGCCCAGCCCGCGCGGGCGTTACAATTTCAAATTGCGCAGCGTTGCCTCAGGCGGCGAGTCGCTCGGCGTGGAGGCGCTGGAATGGGGCAAGTCTGCGTTTGGCCTGGCGATTAACGAGTTTTATGGCCAGACCGAATGCAATCTGGTGCTTGGCTCATGCGCGGCGCTTGGCGTGCTGCGGCCAGGCGCGATCGGCAAGCCGATTCCCGGTCACACAGTGGCGGTGATCGGCCGCGACGGCCATCCACTCAAACCCGGCGAGGTGGGGCAGATCGCGGTCAAGCGTCCCGATCCGGTAATGTTCCTGGAATACTGGAACAATGCTCAGGCCACGCGTGACAAGTTCATCGGCGACTGGATGACCACCGGCGACCAGGGCGTGATAGACGAGGCGGGCTATTTCAGCTTCGTCGGGCGCGACGACGATGTCATCACCTCGTCTGGATTCCGGATCGGGCCGGGCGAGATCGAGGACTGCCTGATCCGCCATCCGGCGGTGGCGCTCGCCGCCGTGGTCGGCAAGCCCGATCCGCTGCGCACCGAGATCGTCAAGGCCTTCATCGTGCTCAAGAAAAGCTACGCGCCATCGGACGCGCTCGCCGCCGAGATCCAGAACTTCGTCAAGACTCGGCTGTCGGGACACGAGTATCCGCGCGAGGTCGCCTTCATCGACGACATGCCGATGACCACGACGGGCAAGGTGATCAGGCGGCTATTACGCGAGCGGGCATGACTTAAGGCGTCTGCGCGCCGCCCATGATGAACACCAGCCGCCGCTTGGCGACGAGCTAGAGCATGATCGATTCCACCACCAGCGCGCTCGATGTCGCGATGCCCGCGCCCTCAATGCCGATGCGCGGAATGAGACCAAGCACAGCAAGCACAGGGCCAGATTGATGGCGATGGCGGCGGCATAGATGATGAACGCGCATTGCTTGCGCTCGCCCGGCATATTGAGTAGCCGTTCGACGCGGCCGACCGCGGCGCGCGCCAGCATGCCGACCGCCAGGATGAACATCACGGCCATAGCCGCGTTCGAAGCTGGCGCCGAATAACGCGAACAGCGGCCGGCCGAAGGTGAGGATCAACGCGCAGAGTGCGAGCGAGGGCCAGAAAGTCCACTTGATGGTTTCGGCGAAGAACGAGGCGAAGCGTTCGTTGTCGCCGGCCACGTGATATTCAGTGAACTTATGCGTCGTGGCGCCGGCGATGGCGAAGTAGACGAAGGCGACCATCGGCAGTAGCCGTGCGCCGGCATAATAGACCGCCACCTCGTCGGTTCGGATGGGCTGTTTATGTTGATGAATCAAGGCATTTCGAACTTTGCCACATCGGCCAAAATGCCCTCGATCGCCTTGTGCTCCTCGGGTGTCAGCGCGGCCTGTGGCGGTACCGGATTGCCGACCGGATAGCCCTGGATCTGCAAGCCGGCCTTGATGCAGGCGGCAAGATTGAAGCGCGCGAAGGCCTCGTTGATGCGCCAGAATTCCCGTTGCAGCGTCATGGCCTGCGGCCATTTTCCGGCGCGGCACAGTTCGTAAAGCTTCACGCTCTCGCGCGGCACGATGCAGGCCGGGCCCGCCATCCAGCCGACGCCGCCGATTAGCATCACCGCCGCCGGAATATGCGCCGAAGCGGAGAACACTTTCATCGCCGGGCAGCGGTTCATGATCGAGAGCAGCCGTCCGGTATTGGTAGAGGCGTCCTTAATGTATTGGATGCGCGGATGGCTTGACAGCCGCGCGATCACGTCGAGGGTGAGATCGCTGCGCTGGAATTGCGGATTGGTGTAGAGCACCACCGGAATATCAACCGCGTCGGCGATGGCGCGTAAGTAAGACTCGATCTGCGCATCCTTGAGCGGGAAATAGGCTTCGAGAATAGCGAGGATGCCGTCGGCGCCGAGCGTTTGGTAGTGTTTGGCCTGTGCAACCGCGTCCGCGGTGGACGTGGAGGCCACGCCCGCGACCACCGGTACGCGCCTGGCCGCGGACTCGATGGTCGCCTGCACGACCGCCGCGCGCTGCTCGCGCGACAAATAAGCGAATTCGCCGGTGGAGCCGAGCGGGGTCAATCCATGCACGCCGGCCTGGATAAGATCGGACACGAGCCGTCCCAGCACGTCGGTGAGGATGCGGCCCTGCGCGTCGATCGGCGAGACCAGATAGGGAAAGACGCCGTGGAAGTCGGTCATACGCTCACCCCGCGAAGCCGCCGTCGTCGAGGAACGCTTGTTCCTCCGGCGTGCTGATGCGGCCGAGCACCGCGTTGCGGTGCGGGAAGCGGCCGAAGCGGTGAATGATATCGGCGTGCAGCTCCGCCCATTTCAGGCCGTCAGCGTCATTGCGCGCACGGTAGAACGCGATCGCCCGTTCCTGGTCGGCGGGATCTTCCGAATGTTCGAATGGCAGATAGAAAAAGCCGCGCAGGTCGGAGAACGCGCCGTCGAAGCCGTTGAGGATAGCGCGGCTGGCGATGGCAAGCGCCAGCGGGTCGCTGGCGAAGGCGCGCGCCTGCCCGCGAAACATATTGCGCGGGAATTGATCGAGCAGGATGAGTAGCGCCAGCGCGCCCTCGGCATTTCCTTCCCAATCGGTCAGCTTTCCGGCGGCAGCGGCCTCGTGCAGCTTGAGAAACCGCCGGCGGATGTCGTCGTCGAAACTGGCGTCCTTCTCGAACCAGCGTTCCGGACCGGCCTCACGCCAGAACGCGATCACGTCGGCGGGCGAAGGCAGAGCGGGCGCTTCGCTCATGCGTCGTCCCGCAGCGCGCGGCGCAGGATCTTGCCCACATTGGTCTTCGGCAATGCGCCGCGGAACTCGATCTGTTTCGGCACCTTGTAGCCGGCGAGCTGGCTGTGCATGTAGTGGCGCAGTTCCTGCTCGTTCAGGTCCGGCGATTTCTTCACTGCGAACAACTTGACGGCTTCGCCGGAATGGGGGTCCGGCACGCCGACCGCGGCGCATTCCAGCACGCCGCCCTGCATCATCGCCACGTCCTCGACCTCGTTGGGGTACACCTTGAAGCCGGACACCGAAATCATGTCCTTCTTGCGGTCGATGATCTTGATGCGGCCGGCCGCGTCCATCACGCCGATATCGCCGGTGCGGAAGAAACCATCCTCGGTCATCACCTTGGCGGTTTCGTCGGGACGCCGCCAGTAGCCGGGCATGACCTGCGGCCCGCGCGCGCAAATCTCGCCCTGGTCGCCGACCGGTAGTTCATGGCCGCTCTCGTCGCGGATCGAGATTTCAGTCGACGAAACCGGCAACCCGATTGTGCCGGTCCATTCGGCGATGTCTCCGCGATTGCAGGTGAGCACCGGCGAGGTTTCCGACAGCCCGTAGCCCTCAATGATCGGCTTTCCGGTCGCCTTCATCCAGGCTTCCGCCACCGGTTTCTGCACCGCCATGCCGCCAGCGACCGCTGATTTCAGCATGCTCAAGTCGAGCTTGCCGAAATCGGGATGATTGAGCAGCGCGTTGTAGAGCGTGTTCACGGCGGGAAACAGGTTCACTTTGTAATGGCTTAATTCCTTGATGAGGCCGCCGATGTCGCGCGGGTTCGGAATCAAAATGCACATGCCGCCGGTGCGCACGCTCAACAGGAAGCACGCGGTCAGTGCAAAGATGTGATAAAGCGGCAGCGCGGTGACGACGATAATCCGGTCGATTACGGGCGGCAGCGCCACCATCGGTTCGTTCCAGGCGACCACCTGCAGCACATTGGCAACCAGGTTCCGATGCAGCAGTATCGCGCCCTTGGCGACGCCGGTGGTGCCGCCGGTGTATTGCAGGAAGGCGATATCGTCGGGTCCGACCGCAACGCACGTGAACGGCAGCTGGCCGCCGGCGGCGATCGCGTCGTTGAATTTGGTCGCGCCCGGCAGCGTGTACGCCGGCACCATCTTCTTGGCATACCGCACCACCGCGTTGACCAGTGTGCCTTTCAGCGTGCCGAGCATGTCGCCCATGCTGGCGACCACAACGTGGTTAACATCGGTGTGCGGCAACGCCTCCTGTAGCACCGCGGCGAAATTCTCCAGCACGATGATGGCTTCGGCGCCGCAATCCTTGAGCTGGAATTCCAGCTCGCGCGGTTTATATAGCGGATTGACGTTCACGCCGGTCAATCCGGCGCGCAGGATGCCGGCGATCGCCACTGGATATTGCAGCACGTTCGGCATCATGATGGCGACGCGGGCGCCGCGTTGCAGGCCCTTGCTTAGCAGCCAGGCGGCGAAGGCGCGCGAGGCCTGGTCGAGCTCCGCATAGGTCAAGGTCTTGCCCATGCACACACAGGCGTCCGCCGTGGCGTGCGTCTGGAAGCTTTCCTCGAACATCGCGACCAGCGACGGATAGCACGTCGGGTCGATGTCGGCGGGCACGCCCGGCGGATAATATCGCAGCCAGGGCCGTTCCATGGCGTTTTTCCCATCGCCGCCGGGCTCTTTTCCGGTATGGCCGGCGGACGCCGATCAGCATCATTCGAGTCGGGAGTCCGCGCAAGAGCAACGGTTACCGATCAACCCCGCCGAAGGGGACCAGCGGATTGTCGGTCAAGGCCGCGCGGTCCGGCCGGTCGACGGCGGCGGCGCCGAGAAAGGCCTCGAACAGCTCGCGGACGGTGCGCTCCGGCAAGTCGCGGGTGATAAACACCAGCCTAGTACGGTGATCGTCGTCCGGCCAGCGCTCGAGCCGCGCGGTGGGGTGGAACACGTGCTGCACGCCGTGCACCACCACCGGCGTGTCGGGCATTTCGGCCAGCTTCACGATGCCCTTGAGACGCAATAGCTTGTCGCCATGGGTCGCGCGCAGCAGTTCGAGGAACATCTCGAGCGTGTTGGCGGGGATCGCGGCGTCGCTGGTCAGCACGAAGCTGCCGATGTGCTCGTCATGCCGGTTCACGTCGTGATGGTGATGATTGTGATGATGCGCGTGCGCGTCGGCATAAGCTTCGGCGGCGAGCCAACTCTTCACGTCGGGAATCTTGCGGCCGGGATCGTAGAGCCCGCAGTTCAGCAGCCGCTCGGCGGTCGCCTCGCCCTGGGTAGCGTCGAGGATCGGCGCCGCAGGGTTGAGCGCGCGCAGGCGCGCCACGATGCGCTCGCGCTGCTCGGGGGTCGCCAGGTCCGTCTTGCTCAGCACGATGCGGTCGGCCACCGCCGCCTGCTTTACCGCTTCGGCATGCGCGTCGAGCGTGGCCTCGCCATTGACACAATCGACCACCGTCACCACGCCGTCGAGCCGGTAGCGCTGCACGAGATAAGGATGCGCCATGGCGGTGTGTAGCACCGGCGCTGGATCGGCGAGGCCGGTGGTTTCCAACAGCACGCGGCGGAACGTGCAGCGTCTGTTGTCGAGATCGCGCAGCAGAGTCTCCAGCGCATCGACCAGATCGCCGCGCATGGTGCAGCACAGGCAGCCGCTTTGCAGCAGCACCATATTATCGCCGATATATTCCACCAGCAGATGATCGAGCGCGACTTCGCCGAATTCGTTGATGATGACGGCGGTATCGGCCAGCGCCTTATCCTTGAGCAGGCAGTTGAGCAGTGTGGTCTTGCCAGCGCCGAGAAAGCCGGTGAGCACGTTGAGCGGCAGCGGCTCCGGCGGCCGGCGCCGATCTGCGCTATGGCCGGCTTCGGGCATTACTTCGCCGAACTGACCTTCGGCTTCGCCGGATGTTTGGCGCGCTTGGGTGCGGTCGCGCTTTTGGCGCCGGCGTCTTTCTGAGGTGCGGCTGCCTTTTTGTCTCCGGTGTCTTTCTTGGCGACTTGTTTTTTCTTCTTCGACCGGGGTTCGGCGGTCTGCACCGCGTCGGGATTGTCGGGCGGGCCGGTGAAGACCTTGATCGGCGCCTCGGTCTCGACCGGCGGCCCGAGCACGAACTTGCCGTTCGGCGGCCGCAGGCTGGACAGCATGAAGCCTTGCGCCGAGGAGCTGTCGCCGCTGGCGGCGGTCATGGCGGCGTCTTGTTGTTCTTCGTTATTGTCTTCCGCCGGCGGCTTGCGGCGATGACCGCCGCACATTTCCTCGCGCAGATCGGGCGGCTGCGCATCGATCGGCGCCAAGGCGTCGACGGTGCCGAGCGACGGCGTGAGCCAGGTGAGACCGCCGCTGTTGAAGCCGCGCTCGAGCAGTGCCGCTGCCTTCTGCGCGCGCACCGCGCCGGAATAGGCGCCGAGCACGATGGCGATCAGGCGCCGGCCGTTGCGGGTCGCCGACGCCACCACATTATAGCCGGAGGAGCAGATGAAGCCGGTCTTCATGCCGTCGGCGCCCGGATAGCGATCGAGCAGCGAATTATAATTGCGCATCACGCGATTGCCGTACTGGATTGCATGGATATGCCAGTAGGGATCGTCTTCCGGAAATTCTTTGATCAGCGCGAGGGCGAGGATGCCGAGGTCGCGCGCTGAGGTAACATGGTTTTCTGCCGGCAGCCCGTTCGGATTGACGAAATGCAACTCGGTCATGCCGAGCCGGCGGGCGTTGGCGTTCATCATGTCAGCGAAGCCCTCGATCGAGTCGCCGACGCCTTCGGCGATCGCCACCGCCATGTCGTTGGCAGATTTTACCATCAACATCTTCAGGGCGTTGTCGACGGTGAGGCGGGTGCCGACTTTGAAGCCCATCTTGGTCGGCTGCTGCGCCGCCGCGTTGCGCGATACGGTCAACAAGGTATCGAAGCCGATGCGGCCTTCCTTGATGGCGCGCAGCGTGGTGTAGGCGGTCATCAATTTGGTGACGGAGGCCGGGTACCACGGATAGGTGGCGTTTTCCGCGTGCAGCACCTTGCCAGTGGAGGCCTCGATCAATAATTGCGCTTCGGCCCGGGCATTCGTTGTGCCGGCAAGTGCCACCGCTGCCGCCACGGCAAGACCAAACATCAGGGAATGGGGGCTAGCGCAATGTGGCAATGGTTGCGATCCGGTTTGAGGCCAAAGGAAAGACCCAAGAAGATGCATGGGTTCCATGGGCGGGGCCGCTAGGCTATCTAAGCTTTGGACGGGAGGCAAAGTCCGCCCCACCCCCGGTTTGACTTATGGTGACTCGCCATACATCGCCGACCAATGCGACCAAAGTTCGGCAAAGGAGAGTTCGATGACCGCCTGTATCGTCGGCTGGGCTCATACGCCCTTTGGGAAGCTCAGCGGTGAGACCGTTGAAAGCCTGATCGTGCGGGTCGCCGGCGAGGCGCTGGCCGATGCCGGCGTGCCGGCCGCGGACGTGGACGAGATCGTACTCGGGCATTTCAACGCCGGCTTTTCGCCGCAGGATTTCACCGCCGCGCTGGTGCTGCAGACCTCGCCCGATCTGCGCTTCAAGCGCGCGACCCGGGTCGAGAACGCCTGCGCAACGGGTTCTGCCGCCGTGCATCAGGGGATCAAGGCGATCGAGGCGCGCGCGGCGCGCATCGTGTTGGCGGTCGGCGTCGAGCAGATGACGACGACGCCGGCGCCCGAGATCGGACGCAACCTGCTGAAAGCATCTTACGTGTGCGAAGAAGCCGAGATCGACGGCGGCTTCGCCGGCATCTTCGGCCAGATCGCCGGACTCTATTTTCAGAAATGGGGCGATCAATCCGACGCGCTGGCGATGATCGCCGCCAAGAATCACAAGAACGGCGTCGGCAATCCTTACGCGCAGATGCGCAAGGATCTTGGCTACGATTTTTGCCGCACCGAGAGCGAGAAAAATCCGTTCGTCGCCGGCCCGCTCAAGCGCACCGACTGCTCGCTGGTCTCGGACGGCGCCGCGGCGGTCGTGCTCGCCGACGTGGAAACCGCGCTCACGCTCGGCAAGGCGGTCGCCTTCCGCGCGGCCGAGCACGTGCAGGATTTCCTGCCGATGGCCAAGCGCGACATTTTGAAGTTCGAAGGCTGCGCCCATGCCTGGCACGGCGCACTCGGGCAGGCGCGCCTAAAGCTCGGCGATTTGTCTTTCGTCGAGACGCATGACTGCTTCACTGTCGCCGAGCTGATCGAATATGAGGCCATGGGTCTGACCGCCGAAGGCCAGGGCGCCCGCGCTATCAAGGAAGGCTGGACGCAAAAAGACGGGAAGTTGCCGGTCAACCCATCTGGCGGCTTGAAGGCGAAAGGCCATCCGATCGGCGCTACCGGCGTGTCGATGCACGCGCTCACTGCGATGCAGCTTACCGGCACGGCCGGCGACCTGCAGGTGAAGGACGCCCGCCTCGGCGGCATCTTCAACATGGGCGGCACTGCAGTGGCGAATTACGTGAGTATTCTTGAGCGCATCAAGTAGCGAACGGCGCTCGCAGCCGGGCATAATCCCCGCGATGGTGGCGAGGAGCGGCTGCGAAAAATCGTCAGCACAATTGATAAAACGCAAGGCGGCGGTTCTCTAAACTGGAAAATTGATTGACAGTTGGAACGTGTTTGGACGTGTTACTGTTCTGCACGTTGTTTCATATTCGTTAGTGTGCATAGAATCTGACCTTGGGCGGAGGCGGCACGGCCGATGACCAATATCCCAACCGACCTGCTGCGGACGCTCGTCGCCGTCGTCGACTTGCGCAGCTTCACCAAGGCCGCAGCCAAACTCGGGGTGACCCAGCCGGCGGTGAGCGCGCAAATCAAGCGGCTGCAATTCCTGCTCGGCGGCGACCTATTCGATCGCAACGTCCAGGGCGTCAGCCTGACGCCGCAAGGAGAATTGGTGGTCAGCTATGCGCGCCGCCTGCTGTCGATCAACGATCAGATCGTGAATATCAGCGCCAGCGGTCTACGGCCCGATCTGGTGATCCGTGTCGGGACGCCGAGTGAATACATCGCGTCGATCATGCCTGGCTTCTTGGCACAGTTCCGAGCGCGCTGGCCGGACGTACGTTTCAACGTACGGACCGATTTCTACGATCCACTGGTGCGGGAACTGCGCAGCGGCGACATCGATCTTATGATCGGATTGTCGATGACGCCGCCGCATGATGCCCGCCACAGCCGTGCGCAAGAGGTGGTCTGGGTGCACAGCCCCGCGACGCGCATCGACCGTGATCGGCCCGTGCCGCTGGTATCCTATGGCGAGCTTTGCGTGTATCACCGGCTCGCGGTGCAGGCATTGCAATCGGTCGGCTTCGATTGGGAAGACGTATTCACCGGTCCGAGCGTTGCCAGTCTCAGCGGCGCGGTCAACGCCGGGCTCGGCGTCATGGCGATCACCCGCAGGCGGGCGGCTAAAGTCGGCATGCTGGTTTGGGAAAACCCCCCGTTGCCGAAACTGCCCGACCTCTACAGCGGGATCTATGTCCGTGAGGGCGGCGCCCGCGCCATCTATGAGCAGTTGGCCGACGACATCGCCGCGGTCTTCTATGAACCGGCAGAAAGCCTGCCGGAATTAGGTGCTGCCACCGCCGCGACGCGGAAGGCGAACGCCGCGGCCTGATTCCCCCGCGATCAAGTCCGGGACCTCTCCGCTAAAGCACGCGGGCCCACGAGAATCGCGCGGTTAGGATAATCTCAGGGCCCAGCTTGGAGGCTGATCCATGCCGTCGGCAACGCCAGCCGCCGCGATCCGCGACTTTCCGTTGTTCCGGGCACCCTATGCGCCGGCGGATGAAGGTTTGGCCTCTGCGTTGCTGGCGGGTGCCGGCCGTTCAGACGATTCCGAGGCGCGCATCGATGAGCGCGCGACACGGCTGGTGACGGCGATCCGCGACCGCGTCGGTGGGCTCGGCGCGGTGGAAGATTTTCTGCACGCTTATGCACTCACCACCAAGGAGGGCCTGGCGCTGATGGTGCTGGCCGAGGCGCTGCTGCGGGTGCCCGATGCCGGCACCGCCGACCGCCTGATCGAGGACAAACTCAAGGCCGGCGACTGGGTGCACCACGATGCCCGCTCGACCGGGCTGCTGGTATCGGCCTCGGCCTGGACGCTTGGCATCGCCGCCCGCGTCATTCACCCGGGCGAGACGCCGGAGGGCATCGTCGAGGCGCTGGTGAAGCGGCTCGGCCTGCCGGCGGTGCGCGCCGCCACGCGCCAGGCGATGCGGCTGCTCGGGTCCCATTTCGTGCTCGGGCAAACAATTCGTGAGGCGCTGGCGCGCGCCGACACCGGCCGTGAGTTCCTCTATTCCTACGACATGCTGGGCGAGGGCGCCCGTACCGCTGCCGATGCCGAGCGTTATTTTGCTTCTTATGCGAATGCAATCGACGCCATCGGCAAATCTGCAACCAAGAGCGCCGGCAATCCCGCGTTGCCGCGGCGGCCGGGCATTTCGGTGAAGCTGTCGGCGTTCCATCCGCGCTACGAGCCGCTGTCGCGCGACCGCGTGCTCAAGGAGCTGACGCCGAAAGTGCTCGAACTAGCGCGCATGGCAAAAGGCCATGAGCTCAATTTCACCATCGATGCGGAGGAAGCCGACCGATTGGAATTGTCACTCGACGTGATCGGCGCGGTGTTGCGCGATGACTCGTTGCAACGCTGGGACGGTTTTGGCCTTGCGGTACAAACCTATCAGAAGCGCGCCGGCGCGGTAATCGACTGGATCACGGACATGGCCGCCGCGCTCGACCGCCGCCTGATGGTGCGGCTGGTCAAGGGGGCCTACTGGGACACCGAGATCAAGCGCGCGCAGGAGCGCGGCCTCGCCGACTATCCGGTGTTCACCCGCAAGGCGATGACCGATCTCTGCTATCTCGACTGCGCGCGCAGGCTGCTCAAGGCGCGGCCGCGGCTCTATCCGCAGTTCGCCACCCACAACGCGCTCACGGTCGCCAGCGTGATCGAGGACGCCGGCGGCACGCACGACTACGAATTTCAACGCCTGCACGGCATGGGCGAGGTGCTCTATCACGCGCTGCTGGCGGATTTGCCGGAGCTAATCTGCCGCGTCTACGCACCGGTCGGCGGCTATGCCGATCTACTCGCTTATCTGGTGCGACAACTCTTGGAGAACGGCGCCAATTCCTCCTTCGTGTCGGTGGCGGCCGATCCGTTGGTGCCGGTCGAAACTGTGCTGCGGCGACCGCAGCGCTGGATCGCCAACGCCGCCAACGCGCGCCATCCGCATATTCCGTTGCCGCGCGATCTGTTCTCGCCAGAGCGGCGGAATTCGACCGGCGTCGAGTTCGGCGATTCAGCCGCGCTCGCAAAGCTGCTGGCTGAAATCCGCGCCGCGCCGCAAAGTGCGAGCGCCGCGCCCCTCATCGACGGTGTCGCGATCGCCGGCCGCAAACGAAGCGTTCGCTCACCGATCGACGGTGAGAGCATCGGCTCCGTGCATGAAGGCGACGAGGCGATCATCGCGGCGGCCATGGCGGCGGCGCAAGCCGGCTTTCCGCCGTGGAGCGCAACGCCGGTCGCCGAACGCGCCGCCGCGCTGGAGCGCGCCGGCGATCTCATCGAGCGCAATCGCGGCCGGCTGATCGCGCTGCTGCAAAGCGAGGCCGGCAAGACGCTCGACGATTGCGTTTCGGAAGTGCGCGAGGCCACCGATTACTGCCGCTATTACGCAAGCCAAGCGCGCCGCACTTTGGCGCCGCAGCCATTGCCAGGCCCGACTGGCGAAAGCAACGAGCTGCGATACCGCGGCCGCGGCGTGTTCGTCTGCATCAGCCCGTGGAATTTTCCGCTGGCGATTTTCACGGGCCAGGTGACGGCGGCGCTTGCCGCCGGCAATACGGTGGTGGCGAAGCCCGCCGAGCAGACACCGCTGATCGCCACTGAAGCCGTGAAGCTGCTGCACTTGGCCGGCGTGCCGGCGAGCGCGCTGCATCTGGTTCCGGGCGACGGCGCGGTCGGCGGCATGCTCACCGGCCACGCCGGTGTCGCCGGCGTCGCCTTCACCGGCTCCACGGAAGTCGCCCGTATGATCAACCGCACGCTGGCGGCCAAGGACGGTCCGATCCCGGTGCTGATCGCCGAGACCGGCGGCATCAATGCCATGATCGTCGACGCCACCGCGCTGCCTGAGCAGGTGACCGACGACGTCATCGCGTCCGCCTTCCGCTCCGCCGGCCAGCGCTGCTCGGCCTTGCGCCTGCTGTGCGTGCAAGACGACGTGGCCGAGCGCGTGCTCGATATGGTCGAAGGCGCGGCGCGCGAACTTAAAGTCGGTGATCCGCGCGATCCGGCAACGCACGTCGGCCCCGTGATCGAGCCACAAGCCAAGGACAAGCTCGAGCGCTGGATCGCCGACATGCACGGTGCGCTGCGCTTCCGCTGGGGAGGTGTACTGCCGCCCGCCGGTACTTTTGTCGCGCCGGCGATCATAGAGCTCGATCGCGCAGAAGAATTAAAAGAAGAAGTGTTCGGGCCAGTACTGCACGTGGTACGCTGGCAAACAGACGAGTTTGAACGTCTGCTCGCCGATCTCGCCGGTAACGGCAGCGCGCTCACGCTCGGCATTCATTCGCGCATCGATGCCACCGTCGAGCGCATCGCGGCGCGGCTGACGAACGGCAATGTCTACGTCAACCGCAACATGATCGGCGCGGTGGTCGGCAGCCAACCCTTTGGCGGCAGTGGCCTTTCCGGCACCGGACCGAAAGCTGGCGGGCTGAATTACCTGCACCGCTTCGCGCTCGAGCAGGTGGTGACGGTGAACACCGCGGCCGCCGGTGGCAATGCGACGCTGCTGGCGGACGAGGAAGAGTAGCGGCTAACCCCGCCGCTACCTGGCAGGAAGGGCTGCCAGTTCCGCCACCATATATAGCGGTCGTTAACCGGTTTGGCGCGCAGATCGGGTAATGTGCGCGCATGACTGATTCGGTCGCTCGGCTTTATTACGCCGTGATCGCCGCCCGGGGTTCCGACCCCGCGAAGTCGCGGACCGCCCGACTTTTGCGCGCCGGGCGCGCCAAAATGGCCAAAAAGCTGGCGGAAGAGGCGGTCGAGGTGGTGATCGACGCCATGCACGGCCAGCCCGAAGCGGTGGTCCGCGAAAGCGCCGATTTGCTCTACAATCTAGTGGTGCTCTGGGTTCACTCCGGGGTCCATCCCGACGATGTCTGGACCGAGATGCGCCGGCGCGAGCAAATGTTCGGCATTGCCGAAAAAGTGCCAAAAGATTTAGTACAAGCCTCGGCGCGGCGTAAGGTCGTGGCGCTGGAGAGCCGGCGCGTCCGCAAGCGCCGCTGATCCATCCTTTCCCTAACCTGAAGTGTTCCAATGATAGCTGAGGCAGCCGAGCCGCGTTCTTTGCTTCGTCGTCTTTATGACTGGTGCGTCGCTGCCGCCGGTAAACGGCATGCCCTTGGGATATTGACCGCGGTGGCGTTTGCCGAAAGTTCCTTCTTTCCGATCCCGCCCGACGTGATGCTGGTGCCGATGTCGCTGGCGCGGCCCGACCGGGCGTTCCTGCTCGCGGCCTGGTGCACGGCTGCCTCGGTCGCCGGCGGCATCGTTGGCTACGGTATCGGGGCGCTGCTATATGACTCGGTGGGCGCCTGGCTGATCCATCTCTATGGCTACGGCGATAAGGTCGAGGCCTTCCGCGCCGCTTACGCGCAATGGGGCGCCTGGATCATCCTGATCAAGGGCTTGACGCCGATCCCCTATAAGATTGTGACGATTACGTCCGGATTTGCCGGATACAACTTCGGTTTGTTTGTCGTGTTGTCGGTTGTCACGCGTGGAATGCGGTTTTTCCTGCTGGCTTTTCTGCTTCACCGCTACGGGGAACTGGCGCGCCACATCATCGAGAAACGGCTGGCCTTGTGGACCTTGCTGTTCGCCGTCGTGCTCGTCGGCGGCATCGTGGTCGCGCTATATCTGATCTAAGCAAATCGAGCTTCCTCATTTTCGCCATCTGTCGGTCTGAAAAACGTTTGTTGGCGCAAATGCCGTTGGGCAACGCCGCAAGCCGGCTGCCCTGAAGTCAATTTGACCGGCCATGGGCACCCATCAAATTTCGAAATGTTTCAACGGGCGAACGGCGGCTTCCTTGCTGCTGGCGTGCGTTGCCGCTGGCGCGATCCTGCTCACCGTCGCGCTGGCGCTCGCGCAGGACGGCGCCGATAGCAGTGCGCGCGGGGCGGCCAAGGAGCGCGGTCTGTTCGGCAATATCACGGGCTGGTTCGACGAACAGGCATCCAAGCTCGACTCCTATTTCAGGGGCGCCCGCTCGGGGGTCGAAAATTTCGGTTACGAGGCCGGTATTGCCGCCAAGACGACCGTTGAAGGCGCGAAGGACGCTGCCGGCGCAGTCACCCGGCTCCCCGCCACCCGCGTGGTCACCGGTCACGAGAAATGCGCTACCGCGCCGAACGGCGCGCCCGACTGCGTAGTCGCGGCCAATGCCATCTGCAAGACCAAGGGCTTTGCATCCGGCAAGAGCGTCGACATGACGACTGCCGAGATTTGTCCGGCGCAGGTCTATATGGCCGGCCGCACTAGCGGCCCGGACTGCCACTCCGACACCTTCGTCTCCCGCGCTCTCTGCCAATAGAGTTTTAAAGCCAGTGCCTGCAGGTGCCGGCGGCGGCTTGTGCCGCCGCGCCGCTTATGTTTGCGTCGCGCGCTTAGCGCATGATCCCGAAAAGTGAGAACCGGTTTTCGGCAAAGATCATGCGCAAGCAAAAGGCGGAGGGTATCGCGTGAACCTGCATTCCAAGTTGCTTGAGCGCGAAGCCACTGGCCGGCCAGTCACCGTCGGCCTGATCGGAGCTGGCAAGTTCGGTACCATGTTCCTATCGCAGGCGCGGCTGACGCGCGGCATGCATGTCGCGGGCATCGCCGATCTCGACGTGGCGCGCGCCCGCAGGCAGCTCAAGACCGCCGGATGGCCGGAGGGCGCCTACGCCGCCAAATTGCTCGGCGACGCGCACAAGGCACGCACGACCGTGGTGACCGACAGCGCCGAGGCGCTAATCGCCGATGCGCGCATCGAGGTGATCGTGGAGGCGACCGGGGTGCCCGGCGCCGGCATTCATCACGCGCTGCAATCCATCGCCAGCGGCAAGCACATCGTCATGGTCAACGTGGAAGCCGACGCGGTCGCTGGTCCGCTGCTGGCGCGCCGCGCCAAGGCGGCCGGTGTAGTCTATTCGCTCGCCTGGGGCGACCAGCCAGCGCTGATCTGCGAGCACGTCGATTGGGCGCGCGCCGCCGGCTTCAAGGTGATCTGCGCTGGCAAGGGCACGCGCTACGAGCCGCACTACCATAAATCGAATCCTGACAATGTCTGGGACATTCTCGACAAGTACCTGAACATTTCCGACCGCAAGTCGATCAACCCGAAAATGTTCAACTCGTTCGTCGATGGCACCAAGTCCGGCATCGAGATGACTGCGGTGTGCAACGCCACCGGCCTGATGCCGCAGTCGGACGGCCTGCACTTTCCGCCCGCGACGCGCTTCGAGCTTGCCGATATCTGCAAGCCGAAAAGTGACGGCGGCGTGCTGGAAAAGCCCGGCGTCACCGAAGTCACCTCATCGGTCTATCGCGACGGACGCGACGTGCCGCATCACCTCGCGCTCGGCACTTACGTGGTATTCGAGGGCGAGACCGACTATGCGCGCCGCTGCTTCAAGGAATACGCCATGTTGCCGGACAAAAGCGGCAAATACGCCGCGCTGTACCGGCCGATTCACATGATCGGGCTCGAGCTCGGCATTTCGGTGGCAAGCTGCGCGTTGCGTCACGAGCCGACCGGCGCACCGACCGGCTTTCGCTCCGACGTGGTGGCGACCGCCAAGCGTCGCTTGAAAGCCGGCGAAATGCTCGATGGCGAGGGCGGTTTCTGCGTCTGGGGCAAGCAGACGCCGGCCGACGTATCGCTTCGCGACGAATTGCTGCCGCTGGGCTTAGCCCACAACGTTAAGCTCAAGCGCAATATCCCGGACGGCGGCGCGCTCAAATGGGCGGACGTCGCCTACGATCCGAACGACGCTGCGGTGAAAGTGCGGCGCGAAATGGAGGCGGCCTTCGGCCGGCAGAATGTAGCGGCCGAGGCGGTAACATAATTGGCGCGCCGGCGCTTATTCCAGCTCGATGGTGCCGTCGACCTTGTGACTGAGGCCGACCTTGCCGATGGTCAGCACCATCTGCGCTTCGACGCTTTTGCTGCCCTTGAGCCGGCCGTCGGCCACCGCCGCGCGGATGGCCTTTTCGATCTCCTGCTGAGAGGTCACGCCCACCACTTTAAGAAACTTGCGCAGCGACATGTTAAGGGCTTCTTCGTTCATCGCGGTCTCCTTGCGAACGGTTGGTTGGCGCAGATCATAGGCGCGCCGCGGCGGCTCTGAAAGCGCTCAGATCCAGGCTTTGAAAGCCCGTTGTCGGTTGCCGTTGACCCTTGGCATTGCGCCGCTATGATCCGCGCCGCTTGCGCCGCAATAATGCCCCTGTGGCGGAATTGGTAGACGCGCCTGACTCAAAATCAGGTGGTGGAAACATCGTGCTGGTTCGAGTCCGGCCAGGGGCACCATTTGCTGCCGAGATTATCGGTCCGCGCCTGGGGCCAATTCTTTGCGGACCAAATTCTCCAGCGTACTGGTTTGCGCATCGAATTTAACGCCGCGAATGTGGAATGCGCGAGCGGCAGCCATGTCGTCGTCCTTATCGCCAATAAGGAAACTGCGACTGAGGTCGATTGGCCAGTCGCGTGCCGCCTGTTCGAGCATGCCGGGTTGCGGTTTTCTGCAGCGGCATTGGATTGCCAATTCCTTGATCACCCCATTCGGGTGATGCGGGCAATAGTAAAAGGCATCGATGCGCGCGCCGTCGGCGAGCAAGGCGTCCCGCATGTGTACGTTGAACGATTTCACCGCGGCCTCGGTGAAGAATCCGCGTGCGACCCCTGACTGGTTGGATACGACGAACACGTAATATCTCGCTTCGTTCAACAGTCGCACCGCTGCGGCAGCGGTGGGCATCAATTTGAGATCGTCGGGCTTGAAGGTGTAGCCGTGATCGACATTGAGCACACCGTCGCGATCCAGAAACGCGGCCGGACGCGCGCGGTGGCGCTCGTTCGTGTCCGGCGGGAGAGCTTCGACTGCGTCAGACATGATGCATAGGATAGCGCGTCATCGGGGCGGCTAAACTGGAGATCGCGTCGGTGAATTCCGTTTGGACCAGTATTGCCATCGGCGTATCTCGTCGGGAGGCAGCGTCAGCGCATACCGCATTTGCGGCGTCATTGTCAGGCGTGACGATTAGCTGATCACGGAACGTATTTGCGGGAGGCCGCGTTATCCAAAATTCAAATTCGCCTGGGACGGTGGTGGTGACCCCGATTTGCTGCATTGCACAGTATAAGCAATTGGACGAATTTACTTTTTTCCGAAGGTTCAAACTTTGATATGATTACTCGACAAACTTAGTCCATATTTGCTTTAAAATGCGTTTGTCGGAGCAACGACAGGCAGGCCTCATTCTGAAATGAGGCGAGGCTGAAAAATCAATCGGTTTTCGGCCAAAAAACATGGGAGGATTCAAATGGCTATGGCAGCGGGATCAGTCGCGGCTTCGCGCGTCTCGGGATCGACGCGCTGGACCAACCTCATTTTCTGCATCATCTGCATGGTGATGATCGCCAACCTGCAATATGGCTGGACACTCTTCGTCAATCCGATCAACAAGGCGCACGGCTGGTCGATCGCATCGATTCAGGTGGCCTTCGCTGTCTTCATCGCTCTTGAAACGTGGCTCACGCCGATCGAAGGCTGGATCGCCGACGTGATCGGACCGAAGATCGTGATCGCGTTCGGCGGCATCATGGTTGGCATCGGCTGGGTGATCAACGCATACGCAACTTCGCTGGAACTGCTTTATCTCGGCGCGGTCGTCGGCGGCACCGGCGGCGGCGCGGTCTACGCGACCGCCGTCGGGCAGGCGGTGAAATGGTTCCCTGACCGGCGCGGACTTGCGGTCGGCCTTACCGCTGCGGGTTATGGTGCCGGCGCTGTGCTGACCGTCATTCCGATCCGCTACGTCATCGACACGTACGGCTACGAGGCGGCGTTCCTCTGGTTCGGTATTATCCAAGGTGCCGTCGTCTTCGTTCTGGCGTGGTTGATCCGCGCGCCCGAACCGGGAGAGTTAGCATCAGCACCCGCGGCAAAGGTGACCGTGTCGAAGCGTAGCTACTCGCCGAAGGAAGTGCTGCTGTCGCCGGTTTTCTGGCTGCTCTACATCATGTTCGTTATGGTCTCGGCCAGCGGCTTGATGGCAACTGCGCAGATTGCTCCGATCGCGAAGGACTTCAATGTTGGAAACGTGATCCTGTTCGGCGCGGCTTCTACGCTGACCGTCGCGCTTATTGTCGATGGCGTGTGCAACGGTGGGGCACGTCCCCTGTTTGGCTGGGTCTCCGACAACATTGGCCGTGAATACACGATGGCCATCGCGTTCGGCTTGGGTGCTTGTGCCTATTGGTTGCTGGGCACGCTCGGCGCCACGCCTTGGTTTTTCGTGCTCTTTGCCGCGCTGATCTTCCTGACTTGGGGTGAGATTTTCAGTCTGTTTCCCTCCACCTGTACCGATACCTTTGGAACGAAATTCGCGACGGTGAATCTCAGCCTGCTCTATACGGCGAAGGGTACCTCAGCATTCCTCGTGCCGATCGCCAATGTGATGAAGACGCATTACGGCAGTTGGCACGCGGTATTCGTGGTCACCGCCCTGATGAACATCGTCGTGGTGGCTTTGGCGCTGTTCGTCCTTAAGCCGATGCGTCGCCAGCGTCATGGCCGAGAGCAACCGCAGCAGCTAACTGATGACGTCCCCGTCCGTATCCAACGGACGGGGACAAATCTTTTCCGATTTGCTCGCGTCGAGAATTGTATTGCGCGCACATGCGCACGTGGCATATTGTATACCAGTCATGAGTAGCCGCAATCGTAGCATTCGTAAAGTCAGCGTTCGCGAGACCGCAGCCGTCCGTGGCCCGCTCCCAGCGCACCCCGCGTTTGCCCCCATCGAGACCAGCCCCAGCTTCAAGAACAAGGCCTATATCGCCTTGAAAAACGCCATTATGGCGATGGATATCTATCGCAGCCGCGACGATATCCGGCTCGACGAGCGCAAGCTGGCGCAGGATTTCGGCATCAGCCGCACGCCGGTGCGCGAAGCGATGGCGCAGCTCGAGAGCGAAGGCTTCGTGCGCTCGGTGCCGCGCCGCGGTATTTATGTAATGCGCAAGACCAAGCGCGAAGTGATCGAGATGATCACCGCCTGGGCGGCGCTCGAAAGCATGGCGGCGCGGCTGATCACGCAGACCGCCAGCGACGACGAAATCGCGGGGCTGCGCCACCTGTTCGCCACGTTCGAGAACGGCAAGCTGCGCGCCCATCTCGACGAATATTCCGACGCCAATATCGAATTCCACCAGAGCATCATCCAACTCAGCCGCAACCGCGTGCTGATCGATCTGGCGGAAAACCTGTTCATGCATATGCGCATGATCCGTCGCAAGACGATCAGCGAGAAGGATCGCGCCGACCGCTCAATTCGCGATCATGTCAGCATCATCGAAGCTTTGGAAGCGCGCGCAACCGATCGCGCCGAAGAACTGGTGCGCGACCACGCGCTCGGCCTCGCTGATCACGTGTCGCGCTATGCCGACTATCTGGATTGAAGACCCGATAACGAGACTTTAGGGAGGATTCCTATGGCTGATGCAGCAGTACAAGAAAAGAAGCCGGCGGCCGCGGCACCCGAAGCAGAACGTGAGCTGACGGACGGCTTTCATCTCATCATCGATGCGTTGAAGCTCAACGGCGTCAAGACGATCTATGGTGTGCCCGGCATCCCGATCACCGACTTCGGCCGTATGGCGCAGGCCGCGGGCATCCGCGTCATCTCGTTCCGGCACGAGCAGAACGCCGGCAACGCAGCAGCCATTGCCGGCTATCTGACCCAAAAGCCCGGCATCTGCCTGACGGTGTCGGCGCCCGGCTTTCTCAACGGTCTGACCGCGCTGGCCCATGCCACGACCAACTGCTTCCCGATGATCCTCATCTCGGGCTCGTCCGAGCGCGAAGTCGTCGACTTGCAGCAGGGCGACTACGAGGAGATGGACCAGCTTGCGATCGCCAAGCCGCTTTGCAAGGCGGCTTTCCGCGTGCTGCATGCCGCGGACATTGGCATCGGCCTCGCGCGCGCGATCCGCGCGGCGGTGTCCGGCCGACCGGGCGGTATCTACCTCGACTTCCCGGCCAAGCTTTTCGGTCAGGTGATGGACGCCGAGGCTGGGCAGAAGTCGCTCGTCAAGGTCATCGACCCAGCCCCGGCGCAGATTCCAGCGCCGGCCGCGGTCAAGCGCGCGCTCGATGTGCTCAAGGGCGCCAAGCGCCCCCTGATCATCCTCGGCAAGGGTGCAGCTTACGCGCAGGCTGACGACGCAATCCGCAGCTTCGTCGAAAAGAGCGGCGTTCCGTTCCTGCCGATGAGCATGGCCAAGGGCCTATTGCCCGACACGCATCCGCAGTGCGCGGGCGCGGCGCGCTCGACGGTGCTGAAGGACAGCGACGTCGTGATGCTGATCGGCGCGCGCCTTAACTGGCTGCTGTCGCACGGCAAGGGCAAGACCTGGGGTGAGGCGCCGAAGAAATTCATTCAGATCGACATCGAGCCCAAGGAAATGGACTCAAACGTCGAGATCGCGGCGCCTGTGGTCGGTGACATCGGCTCCTGCATATCCGCGCTGCTTGGGGCAATGGGCGACAAGTGGCCGGCCGCGCCGGCCGACTGGGTCAACGCCGTCAGCAAGAAGCGCGAAGAGAACGTCGCAAAGATGGCGCCGCGGCTGATGAACAACAATTCGCCGATGGACTACCACGGCGCGCTTGGCGTGCTGCGCACCATCGTGAAGGAGCGGCCGGATGCCATCTTCGTCAACGAGGGCGCCAATACGCTCGATCTCGCGCGCGGCGTCATCGATATGCATCAGCCACGCAAGCGGCTCGACGTCGGCACCTGGGGTGTGATGGGCGTCGGCATGGGCTACGCCATCGCCGCCGCGATCGAGACCGGCAAGCCGGTGCTCGCGGTCGAAGGCGACAGCGCCTTCGGCTTTTCCGGCATGGAAGTCGAGACGATCTGCCGGTACAAGCTGCCGGTCTGCGTCGTCATCTTCAATAACGATGGCATCTATCGCGGAACCGACGTCAATCGCGGCGGCGGTTCGGATCCTGCCACCACCGTTTTCGTCAAAGGCGCGCGCTACGACAGGATGATTGAGGCTTTCGGCGGCGTCGGCGTCAATGCGACTTCACCCGACGAGCTCAAGCGTGCCGTGAACGAAGCGATGGATTCCGGCAAGCCGACACTCATCAACGCGGTGATCGATCCCGCAGCCGGCAGCGAAAGCGGTCGCATCGGCAATCTCAATCCGCAAAGTGCACTGCGCAAGAAGTAATTCACATGCGGGCGGCGTTCGCGCCGCCTGCGTACCGCACACCGATCGAGTAAGTGGAGGAAATGCAAATGGCGACCAAGACGAAACGTACAAAACCGAAGAGCCGCGCCGCGGCCAGGAAGCCCGCCCGCAAAGTGGTGAAGCTCGCCAGCGCGAAAAAGCCGGCGAAAAAGCAAACGGCAACGGACTTCCGAAGCCGAGCAACAAGCCCTACGGGCAGGCCGGCCTGGCCCTGCAAGGCGTGCGCATTCTCGACTTCACGCACGTGCAGTCGGGGCCCACCTGCACCCAGCTTCTCGCCTACATGGGCGCCGACGTGATCAAGGTCGAGCGCCCCGGCGCCGGCGACATCACGCGCGGCCAGTTGCGCGACGTGCCCAATGCCGACAGCCTGTATTTCACCATGCTCAACGGCAGCAAGCGGTCGATCACCATCAACTCCAAGCATCCCAAGGGCATGGAAATCCTCAACCGGTTGATCAAGACCTGCGACGTACTGGTCGAGAACTTCGCGCCCGGCGCGCTCGACCGCATGGGCCTGACTTGGGAGTATGTGCACAAGACCAACCCGCGCATGATCGTCGCCTCAGTCAAGGGCTTCGGCCCCGGGCCGTACGAGGACTGCAAGGTCTATGAGAACGTCGCGCAATGTGCGGGCGGCGCCGCCTCCACAACCGGCTTCCGCGAAGGTCCGCCGCTGGTCACTGGCGCGCAGATCGGCGATAGCGGCACAGGCCTGCACCTCGGCGCTCGGTATCGTCTCGGCGCTCTACCAGCGCATCCGTACCGGCCGCGGCCAGCGCGTGCTGTGCGCGATGCAGGACGGCGTGCTCAATCTTGCCCGCGTCAAGCTGCGCGATCAGCAGCGCCTCGCGCATGGCCCACTCACCGAGTACAGCCAGTACGGCGAGGGCGTTCCATTCGGCGTGGCAGTGCCGCGCGCCGGCAACGACTCCGGCGGCGGTCAGCCCGGCTGGATCGTCAAGTGCAAGGGCTGGGAGAACGATCCGGACGCCTATCTCTATTTCATCACTCAGGCGCCGGTGTGGAACGAAATCTGCGACGTAATCGGCGAGCCCACCTGGAAAACGGATCCGGACTACGCAACGCCGAAGGCGCGCTTGCCCCGGCTCAAGCAAATCTTCGCCCGCATCGAGCAATTTACCATGACCATGACCAAGTTCGACGCCATGGACCTGTTCAACAAGCACGACATCCCGTGTGGGCCGATCCTGTCGATGAAGGAGATCGCCGAGGAGCAATCGCTTCGCGCGACCGGCACCGTCGTCGAGGTCGACCATCCGACCCGCGGCAAGTACCTGACCGTCGGCAATCCGATCAAGCTGTCGGATTCGCCCGCCGATGTGCGCCGCTCGCCGTTGCTCGGCGAGCACACCGAAGAAATCCTTTCCAAAGTGCTCGGCTATAGCGCGTCGCAGGTCGCCGAGATCAAGGCTTCGGGCGCGATCACGGCGCCGGACAAGTCGAAAGCAGCGGCGTGAACCCTCTCTCCCCGCTTGCGGGGAGAGGGTGCCGAGCGCCGGCAGGCGCGAGGCGGGTGAGGGGGCCTCACCGCATTGCACGACAGCGACGCCCCATCACCCGACTTCCTCGCTGACGTTCGGAAGTCGACCTCTCCTCGCAAGCGGCGAGAGGATAAGAAAAGAAAGCGTAGGAGATCATTCCAATGCGTATCGTAGTCCACGGCCAGCAGGCCTTCGGCAAGGCCGTGCTTGAAGCGCTGCTCAAGCGCGGTGAGAACGTAGTCGCCGTCTATGTCGCGCCTGAGAAGGAAGGCGCCAAGGCCGACCCGCTGAAGGAAGCCGCGCTCGCCGCCAAGCTCCCGGTCTACCAGCCGGCGACCTACAAAGACTCAAAAGTGTGGGACGAGTTCAAGGCGCTCAAGCCCGATTTGCAAGTGATGGCTTTCGTCACGCTGTTCGTGCCCGAGGATTTCCTGAACATCCCGACCCACGGCTCGATCCAGTATCATCCCTCGCTGCTGCCGGCCTATCGCGGCGCCAGCGCCATCAACTGGCCGATCATCAAGGGCGAAAAGGAAACCGGTCTCTCGATCTTCTGGCCAGATAACGGCCTCGATACCGGGGACGTCCTGCTGCAGAAGAAGACGCCGATCAGCGCCACCGACACACTCGGCACGGTCTATTTCGACCGCCTGTTCCCGATGGGCGTTGACGCCATGATGGAGTCGGTCGACCTGGTGAAAGCGGGCAAGGCACCGCGTATCAAGCAGGACGAATCGAAGGCCACCTATGAAGGCCGCTGCGGCCCCGGCAACGCCAAGATCGATTGGGGCAAGCCGTGGGAGCAGATCGACCGCCTGATCCGCGGCTGCAATCCCGCGCCGGGCGCCTGGTGCACACTCGACGGCAAGACCGTCAAGATTTTCGACGCCAAGCCGCTGCCGGCCAAGGATCCGAAGGGCATCGCCGGCAAGCTCGGCGAGATCGTCGCGGTCGAGGCCGACAGCTTCAATGTTGTCTGCGCGGACGGCCGCTTCAAGGTCACCCGCATTCAGCCCGAAGGCGGCAAGAAGATCGACGCATCCGAATTCATCACGACTGCCAAGCTCGCTATGGGGGCAAGGTTTGCCTGATTTCTCTGCCGTCAAAATCCTAAATCGCCGGTTCCCCGCCCTTGCATTAAACGGAAACATCCATGCCCTCCTCACAGCATCAGTCACCGAAATCCGACATCGAAATTTCGCAGAACGCCAAGAAACGGCCGATCATAGAGCTCGCCAAGGAGAAGCTCGGCATCGCCGCCGAAAATCTCGAGCCCTATGGCCACTACAAGGCCAAGGTGTCGATGGATTACGTGAATTCGCTCAAAGACAAGAAGAACGGCAAGCTGATCCTGGTGACCGCGATTACCCCGACTCCGGCGGGCGAGGGCAAGACCACCACGACTGTGGGGCTCACCGACGCGCTCAATCACATCGGCAAGAAGGCGATGCTCTGCCTGCGCGAGCCGTCGCTCGGTCCCTCGTTCGGCATGAAGGGCGGCGCCGCCGGCGGCGGCTACGCGCAAGTGGTGCCGATGGAAGACATCAACCTGCATTTCACCGGCGACTTCCACGCCATCACCTCGGCGCACAATCTGCTGTCGGCGCTGATCGACAATCACATCTATTGGGGCAACGCGCTCGCCATCGACTCACGCCGCGTCGCCTGGCGCCGCGTCATTGACATGAACGACCGCGCGTTACGCGAGATCGTCTGCTCGCTCGGCGGCGTCGCCAACGGCTATCCGCGTGAGGCCGGTTTCGATATCACGGTCGCGTCCGAAGTGATGGCAATCTTCTGTTTGGCCAAGGACCTCGACGACCTCAAGACCCGCCTCGGCAAGATCATCGTCGCCTATACCCGCGACCGTAAGCCGGTGCTTGCCAAGGACCTCAAGGCCCATGGCGCCATGGCGGCGCTGCTCAAGGAAGCGATCGCGCCGAACCTGGTGCAGACGCTGGAAGGCACGCCCGCCTTCATCCATGGCGGGCCGTTCGCCAACATCGCGCATGGCTGCAACTCGGTGACGGCGACCACCACCGCGCTCAAGCTCACCGACTATGTCGTTACCGAAGCCGGCTTCGGCGCCGATCTCGGCGGCGAGAAATTCATCGACATCAAGTGCCGCAAGGCCGGCCTCACTCCCGATTGCGTGGTGCTAGTCGCCACCATCCGCGCGCTCAAGATGCATGGCGGGGTGCAGAAGGCCGATCTCAAGAAGGAGGACCTCAAGGCGCTGGAAGCCGGTATGGCCAACCTGCAGCGTCACGTCGAGAACGTGAAAAAATTCGGTATCCAGCCGGTGGTTTCGATCAATCGCTTTTCCGCCGATACGGCGGCGGAAATCGATCTGGTTAAGCGCGCCTGCGCCAAGCTCGGCGTCGAAGCAATCATGGCCGATCACTGGGCGATGGGTGGCGAGGGCGCGACCGACGTCGCCAGGGCTGTGGTGAAGATCTGCGACAGCGGGGCGAGCAAACTTAAGCTGCTCTATCCCGACGAGATGCCGCTGTTTACGAAAATCGAAACCATTGCGAAGGAAATCTATCGCGCCAAGGCGGTCACCGCCGACAAGGGGGTCAAGGACCAGCTCAAGTCCTGGGAGGAGATGGGTTACGGCAAGCTGCCGATCTGCGTCGCCAAGACCCAATACAGCTTCTCCACCAACGCGGATTCGAAAGGCGCGCCCAACGATCACATCATCAATGTGCGCGAGGTGCGGTTGTCCGCCGGCGCCGAGTTCGTGGTGGCGATCTGCGGCGAGATAATGACGATGCCCGGCCTGCCCAAGGTGCCTGCCGCCGACTCGATCGACATCGGCGCTGACGGGCAGATCGTCGGGTTGTTCTAAGTCCCTTGCCGCGCTACGCGGCGAGCCGCCAGCGAACGAGGACGACAGATGATCAAATTCTACTATAGCGGCGCGCCCAATCCGATGAAGGTCGCGCTCATGCTCGAGGAAACCGGGCTGCCCTATGAGCCGGTGCCAGTCGACACCCGCAAGGGCGAGCAGCACACGGCGGAATTTCTTGCCATCAATCCGAACGCCAAGGTGCCGGCGATCATTGATGGTGATGCCGCCGTGTTCGACAGCAACGCCATCCTGCTTTATCTCGCCGAGAAGACCGAAAAATTCCTGCCCGCCAGTACGCCGAAGCTGCGCGGCGAACTGTTGTCGTGGCTGATGTTCGTTGCTTCCGGCGTCGGGCCGTTCTCAGGGCAATCGGTACACTTCCGCCAGTACGCGCCGGAAAAGATCGCCTATGCCATCAACCGCTATATGTACGAGGCGCAGCGTCATTTCGGGATTCTCGACGCGCGCCTCGCCAAGCAGAAGTACATGGTCGGCGACAGCTTCTCGATCGTCGACATGGCGGTCTGGGGCTGGGCGCGGCTCATTCCGAATGCGCTGGGCGAAGAATACTGGGCCAAATTCCCGAACCTGAAGCGTCTGGTCGACGAAATCTCCGCGCGGCCGGCGGCTGCGCGGGCCAATGAGCTCAGGACCAAGCACAAGTTCAAGACTGAGTTCGACGACGAAGCGCGCAATGCCATGTTCCGGCATATGACAGTAAAGGTGGCCTGACAGAGTTCCGGCTAAAGACGTTCATGGCTCTCAAGACCCAATCGCCGGACAACAAACCCGGTGGCCGCCGCCGGCCGCCGCGTACGCCCAAGGGCCGCCAGGTCGACCCCGCGGCGCTTGAGGAAGTGCGCGCGCTGCTCACCGACCGGCCGCGCCGGCGCGATCTGCTGATCGAGCATCTGCATCTGATCCAGGATCATTACGGCTATTTGTCCGCCGCGCATCTCACCGCGCTGGCCGCCGAGATGAAGCTCGCGCTCACCGAAGTCTACGAGGTCGCGACCTTCTATTCGCATTTCGACGTGGTGAAGGACGGACCGCCGCCACCGGCGGTGACCGTGCGGGTGTGCAATTCGCTGTCCTGCGCCATGGCCGGCGCGGAGACACTACTGAAAAAATTGCCGGCGATCCTCGGCAAGGACGTGCGCGTCGTGCGCGCGCCCTGCATGGGCGCCTGCGACCGCGCGCCGGTCGCCGCGGTCGGCCACCTGCAAACCTTTCACGCCACCGCCGACAAAGTCGCGGCCGACGTGAAAGCGAACAAGCATCCGCACGCCTGGGAGCCCGGTGCGGATTTGGCCGCGTACCAAAAGGCCGGCGGCTACGCGCTGCTGAAGGATTGCCTGTCCGGCAAACGCACGCGCGACGAGCTGATCAAGATTGTCAGCGACGCCGGCCTGCGCGGCCTCGGCGGCGCTGGATTTCCCACCGGCCGCAAATGGTCGCTGGTGCGCGCGGAGCCGGCGCCCCGCATGTTCGCGGTCAATGCCGACGAGGGTGAGCCCGGTACCTTCAAGGACCGCTACTATCTCGAGCGCGATCCACACCGCTTCATCGAGGGCATGCTGATCGCGGCCTGGGTCGTCGAGGCGCCGGAGACCTACCTCTACATCCGCGACGAATATCCCGAGCTGCGGCTGATGCTGGCGGAGGAAATCGCCAAGGTCGAGGCGGCAGGTCTCTCGTCGCACACCAAGCTGCATCTGCGGCGCGGCGCCGGCGCTTATATCTGTGGCGAAGAGTCGGCGATGATCGAGTTCGATCGAAGGCAAGCGCGGTCTACCGCGCCATCGGCCGCCGTATGTCGCGCAGGTCGGCCTATTCGGCCGCCCGACGCTCGAGCAGAACGTCGAGACGCTGTTCTGGGTGCGCGACATTATCGAGAAGGGCGCGGACTGGATGACCTCCCAAGGCCGCCGCGAGCGCAAGGGATTCCGCAGCTTCTCGGTCTCCGGCCGCGTCAAAAAGCCGGGCGTAGTGCTGGCGCCGGCCGGCGTCACCGCTCGCGAGCTGATCGAGGAATTCTGCGGCGGCATGGCCGACAGCCATATCTTCAAGGGCTACCTGCCAGGCGGCGCCTCCGGCGGCATCCTGCCGGCCTCCATGGCAGACGAGCCGCTCGACTTCGGAACCTTGGAAAAATACGGCTGCTTCGTCGGGTCGCACGCGGTTGTCATCCTGTCCGACCGGGACGATATGAAGGCTGTCGCACTCAATCTAATGAAGTTCTTCGAGGACGAGTCGTGCGGCCAGTGCACGCCCTGCCGGGTGGGCACCGAAAAAGCGGCGAAGCTGATGGCGCAGGGCCCGTGGAATCCGGCGCTGCTGACGGAACTCTCGATCGCCATGCGCGATGCCTCGATTTGCGGCCTCGGCCAGGCGGCGCCCAATCCGCTGTTATGCGTGCTAAAGTATTTTCCCGAAGAACTGAGAAAGCCGCTGGGAACCTGGTGACGGAAGGCTGAAACCAATGACCGCAGGCAACGGCGCCGGCAAATCGGTAAAGTTCATCCTCGACAGCAAGGAAGTCGAGGCGCTTGAGGGCGAGACCATCTGGCAGGTGGCCAAGCGGCTGGGCACCGACATCCCGCATTTGTGCTATTCGCCCGAGCCCGGCTACCGCGCCGACGGCAATTGCCGCGCCTGCATGGTGGAGATCGAGGGCGAGCGCGTGCTGGCCGCAAGCTGCATCCGCAAGCCGTCAACCGGCATGAAGGTGAAGGTGGCTTCCGAGCGCGCCAAGACCGCGCGCCAGATGGTGTTCGAGCTGCTGATCTCCGACCAACCCGAGCGCAAGACGCAAGCGCACGATCCGCAATCGAAATTCTGGGCCTGGGCTGACCGCATGAACATCGGCAGCAGCCGCTTCGGCAAACGCCACGCTCCCGACGCCGACCGCAGCCATCCGGCCATGGCGGTCAATCTCGACGCCTGCATCCAGTGCAATTTGTGTGTCCGCGCCTGCCGCGAAGTGCAGGTCAACGATGTCATTGGCATGGCCGGCCGCGGCCACGGCGAGAAGATCGTGTTCGATTTCGACGACCCGATGGGCAACTCGACCTGCGTCGCCTGTGGCGAATGCGTGCAGGCCTGTCCAACCGGCGCGCTGATGCCCTCGACGCTGGTCGACGCCAAGAACGTGCGCACCGAATTCCCCGACCGCGAGGTGCACTCGGTATGCCCCTATTGCGGCGTCGGTTGCCAGCTCACTTACCACATCAAGAGCGACACGCTCTTGTACGTCACCGGCCGCGACGGCCCCGCCAACCAGCAACGGTTGTGCGTGAAGGGCCGCTTTGGCTTCGACTACATCAGTAATCCGGAACGCCTGATGAAGCCGATGGTGCGCAAGGACGGCGTGGCGAAAGCCGCCGACGATCTGGTCGATCCGTCAAACCCGTTCACCCATTTTCGCGAAGCCACCTGGGAGGAGGCGATGGAACGCGCGGCTTCAGGCTTGAAGAAAATCCGCGACCGCGACGGTCCGCGCTCGCTTGCCGGTTTCGGCTCGGCCAAGGGCTCGAACGAAGAGGCTTACCTGTTCCAGAAGCTGGTGCGCACCGGCTTCGGCTCCAACAATGTCGATCACTGCACACGGCTGTGTCATGCCTCGTCGGTGGCGGCGCTGCTGGAAGGCGTCGGCTCGGCGGCGGTGACCGCGACCTTCAACGAATGCAAGAATTCCGATTTCATCATCGTCATCGGCGCCAACCCGACCGAGAACCATCCGGTCGCCGCCACCTTCTTCAAGCAGGCGGCCAAACGCGGGGCCAAGCTGGTGGTGATGGATCCGCGCGGTCAGGCGCTCAAGCGCCACGCCTGGCAGATGATGCAGTTTCGTAACGGCACCGACGTCGCCATGCTTAACGGCATGCTCAACGTCATCATCGGCGAGAAGCTCTACGACCAACAATACGTGCAGACCTATGTGGAAGGCTTCGAGCAGCTCGCCGCGCACGTGAAGGATTTCACGCCGGAGGAGATGGAGCCGATCTGCGGCATTCCCGCCGACACGCTGCGCGAAGTGGCGCGCAGCTTCGCGCGCGCGGAAAACGCCATCATCTTCTGGGGCATGGGCGTATCGCAGCACACCCACGGCACCGACAATGCGCGCTGTCTCATTGCGCTGTCGCTGATCTGCGGCCAGGTCGGCCGTCCCGGCACCGGCTTGCATCCGCTGCGCGGGCAGAACAACGTGCAGGGCGCCTCCGATGCCGGTCTCATTCCGATGTTCTTCCCCGACTACAAGTCGGTCGAGAACCCGGAAATGATTGCCAAGTACGAACAGGCTTGGGGCAAGAAGCTTGATCCCAAGCGCGGCAAGACCGTGGTCGAAATCATGGACGCCGTGCATGCCGACGAGATCAAGGGCATGTACATCATGGGCGAAAACCCCGCGATGTCGGACCCCGATCTCAACCACGCGCGCTCTGCGCTCGCGCACCTCGAATGCCTGGTGGTGCAGGATATTTTCCTCACCGAGACCTGCTCCTATGCCGACGTGATCCTGCCGGCTTCGGCCTGGCCGGAGAAGGACGGCACCGTCACCAACACCAACCGCCAGGTGCAAATGGGCCGCAAGGCACTTCCGCTACCCGGCGACGCGCGCCAGGATTTGTGGATCATCCAGGACCTCGCCCAGCGTATGGGTGAGACGTGGAACTACAAACATGTGAGCGAGGTCTACACCGAGATGGCGAACTTGATGCCGGCGCTCGACAACATCTCGTGGGACCGCATCGAGCGCGAGGATCACGTCACTTATCCATCGGACGCGCCCGATAAGCCCGGCCGCGACGTGGTGTTCGACAAGGGCTTCCCGCGCCCGAACGGCATGGCCAAGCTTGTCGCCGCCAAGCTCCAGCCGCCGAACGAGACGCCGGATGCGGACTATCCGTTCATCCTCACCACCGGCCGCCAGCTCGAGCATTGGCACACCGGCGCCATGACGCGCCGCGCCACCGTGCTTGACGCGCTGGAGCCTTCCGCGGTCGCTTCGGTGTCGCGCGGCACGCTCGTGAAACTCGGGCTCAAGCCCGGCGATATGCTGCGCGTGACCACGCGGCGCGGCGAGGTCGAACTCGCCTCGCGCCAGGACGACGGAATCCCCGACGGCGTGGTGTTCATCCCGTTCGCCTTCGTGGAGGCGGCGGCCAATATCCTGACTAATCCTGCGCTCGATCCGTTCGGCAAGATTCCCGAATTCAAATTCTGCGCGGCGAAGGTGGAGGCGGCGGGGTCAAGGCAGCAGGCGGCGGAGTAGCTACCTCTGTCGTCCCCGCGCAAACGGGGATCCAGTAAACGCAGGCGACATCAAGTCGGACGCGAGTGAAAAAGATCATGCAGGCGCGCAAGATCGGGCTCGGCATCATCGGGTCCGGGCGTATCGGCACACTCCGTGCGCGCCTCGCTGCCGGACATTCGGCAGTCAGCAGCATCGCGGTGTCGGATTTGGATCCGGCGAACGCGGCGAAGCTTGCGGAAATCGTCGGCGGCCGCTCTCACGGCGACGATAATCTGGCGGTCATCGAAGACCCACAAGTGACCGCTGTGATCGTCGCCACCAGCGAGGGCGAGCACCTCGCTCCGATGCTCGCGGCGATCGAGCGCGGCAAGCCGGTGCTGGTCGAGAAGCCGATTGCCCTCACCGTGCGCGAGGCCGACCAGGTGCTGGACGCGTTGAAGCGGTCCGGCGGCAATGTGCGGGTTGGATACAGCCGACGCTACAAGGAACGCTACCAGATCGCCAAGGAGCAGGTCGTGCAGGGCCGTGTCGGCACGCTTACCGGTGGCGCGGCGCGGGTGTTCAATTCGCGATCGCAGGCGTTGGCGATGCTCAAGCGCAATCCGCATGCGACGCCGGTGGTGGATGCGCTGACGTATTATGTCGACCTAATGAACTGGCTGTTCGAAGGACGAAAGGTCGTCGAGATCTATGCGCGTGGTCAAAACGGAGTATTGAAGCAGGCGACCGGCTATGAGGTGCCCGACGTGAGCTACGCCGTGCTGACGTATGACGACGGCGCGGTGGTCAACCTCGGTGTCAGTTACGCGCTGCCGGAGAAATATCCCGCGCTCGGCCATGCGGCGCGGGTCGAGGTGCTCGGCACTGGCGGCGTGATGATTCTAGACGACGATCACACCGACCAGTTGATGTACACCGAAACCGGCGTGCCGCACGTTTATTTGCCGGACCATACCGTCAACATGGTCTTCCTGCAGAGCGGAACGCCTGGCGACTGGGCGTTGGGAGAGTTCTGGGGGCCGATCGCCAACGAAACACGGGCGTGGCTGGACCATCTCGCGATCAATCGCCCTTGCACGCTGGCGACGCCGCAGGACGCGCGTGCGACATTGGAGGCGACACTGGCGATTGAGCACTCGATGCGGATCAGGATGCCGGTCACGCTGCCGTTGCGCAACGGATAACAGACCGCCGAAACGGCGGCAGTTCAGGGAGAATGACCATGGCTGAGCAAACTTGGCCCACCCGCCGGACTTTGCTGCAGGGCGCCGGCGCGCTGGCGATCGGTGCGACCGCGTTCGCACGATCGACCGCGGCCGCCGGCTATCCCGATCGCCCGGTGCGGTTTGTGGTGCCGTTCGCAGCGGGTGGCCCCAGCGACCTGACGGCCCGGACGCTCAGCGTCAAGTTTACCGAAGCGCTCGGCCAGACTTTCATCGTGGAAAATCGTCCCGGCGCGGGCAGCAACCTGGGGACCGCGACGGTCGCGCGCAGCGCGCCGGATGGCTACACGCTGCTGGTGACGTCCAGTGCCTTCGTGGTCAATCCCGGCCTCTACAAGCAGGTTCCCTATGACCCGGTCAAAGACTTCGCACCCGTCGCCGAGCTGGACACCTCGCCTAACGTGTTCATCGCGACCAAGGCATCCGGGATCAGATCGATAAAGGAACTGGTCGCGCGCGCAAAGGCCAAGCCCGATGAACTGAGCTACGCGAGCGCCGGCATCGGAACGACGCCGCATTTGGCGGCGGAGTTGTTGAAGATCGCGGCCGGCATCAACGTCACGCATATTCCATATCCGGGGGCCGGTCCGGCGATGCAGAGCATCCTGAGCGGCACGGTGCCGCTGATGTGCGGCTCGCTCCCGGGCGTTCATCCCAGCATCATGAACGGCACCGTGCGCGCGCTGGCCGTCACCGGTACGCAGCGCTGGTACGACATGCCCGATGTGCCGACTATGCTAGAGCTGGGCTATGCCGGCTTCGTCATCGACACGTTTCACGGCATGCTGGCGCCCGCCGGGACACCATCGGAGATCGTCGATCGCTTGGCCGCGTTGTCGCAGACAGCGCTGAAGGAACCGGAATTTCACGATCGACTGCGCAAGCTCGGCTTCGAGGTGATCGGCAACGGCCCGGACGGAATGCGCCGCCGCATTGCCGAAGAAGTGCCGCGTTATCGTGACCTCATCGCCAAGGCGGGAATCCCGCGGGTGTAGCCTTCATCGAAGACGACACGGCGTTCGCGCGCCGCTCAATGCAGTGTCGGTCTTTCCTCGCCCACCACGCGCAACTCCATCCGCCCGATCAAGTCCGCCCGCTCAGCCTCGGCCGCGTGCAAAGCGGCTTCGGCTTGCGTCCAGGTGGTGGCGTTCGAACCCAACAGGACGACACCGCCGATCATTGCCGCCATCGCCGCGATGACGGTTTCGGGGATGTACGGGATCACCAACAGCAGCACGAGCGCGATCCAGATCGTTCCGGCAGCGATGGTGAGCTTCGCGGCCAGCGATATCTTGCGGCAGCGCTCGATCGACTCCGCCAGCGCCTCGCTGCGGGCTTCGAGCTGCGCAATCTCTTCGCTGAAATCGCCGTCGTCCATGGCCGCCGACCGTAGCGCGGATGCAGCGCCGGCGAAATCCGATTCGCTTAAGGGCGGTTAGCGGAACGCAAACCTCACTCCGGCTGCAGACCGATGTCGTAGACGACTTTTTTCCAGAGGTCGTATTGGGCGTGCACGAAGGCGCGGGCGGCCTCGGGCGTTTCGGCGCCGTCGGTGAAGAAGCCGACCTCGGCAAGCCTTTTCACCATCTCCGGCGTCTTGAGAACCTTGTCCATCTCCCGGTTCAACCGCGTAATGACTTCCGCGGGCGTCCCGGCCGGCGCGGCGATCACGAACCAGCCGGTGAGTTCGACCCCGGGATACGTTTCGGAAATCGAGGGAACCTGCGTGTACTGCGGCAGGCGTTTGGTCCAGCTGATGGCGAGCGGTTTGAGCGCGCCGCTGGCGATATGCGGCGCCGCCGACGGAGGGGACAGGATCGTAAGCTGGGTGCGTCCGGCCAGCGTGTCTTGCACGCCTTGCGGCATGGTCGCGTAGGGCACCTGCAGAATTTCGGCGCCGCTGACCTTGTTCAGCCATGTGGCCAGAATGCCGGAGAAATTTCTTGGCCCGTCGGTCGCGAAGGTCAGCTTTCCCGGATTTGCCTTATCGTAGGCGATCAGTTCGGGAAGATTGTTGGGCGCTACTTTGGCGTTGGCGAGAATCAGGAACGGATTCTTCGCCACCATGGAAACCGCAACGAAATCCTTGACCGGATCGTAGGGCAGCTTTTTGAACGTATGCGGATTGCTCACCAACGCGGCGGCGGTCGCGAAGAACAAAGTGTAGCCGTCGGGCGCCGCATGAGCGGCCGCCGACGCGCCGACCACATTGCCGCCGCCGGGACGGTTCTCGACCACGACCCGTTGTCCCAATAGATCCGACAATTTGTCGCTGATCAGCCGGCAGATCAGGTCGGGCGTGCCGCCGGCGGCCTGCGAGACAATGATCTTGATCGGTCTGTTCGGCCAACTCTCCGCCTTGGCGGGGACAAACGACATAAGTATCAACGTGAGCAGCACGACCGCCCGGCCCAATATGGACATGTTCTTCTCCTTCGACCGGATTTCCTCGGCCGCTATCGGTACTCGATAAAGAATATCGACAGTATCGCCGGCAGCGGCACATTGATTCAAGTCAACGGGCTTACCGGCGTCTGCCCCGATCCCGCCGGTTTTGCACGCTGGAATTCTCGGACATCCGCGGCGCCAGGCGAAAGCGGCTTTGCGATCCGGACCGCGCTCGATATGAGCGGCCGCGTTCCGCGCAGTGCAGCGAGACCGCCGGCCTATCAGCCCCGTAATCGCTATGTCGTCGATGAAGAGCCGGTCTACTACGAGCCGCCGTCGGTGTATTATGACGGTCCCTATTACCGGCCGTACTGGGGCTGGCGTCATCGGTGGTGAACGCCGAAGCGACCTGTCGTCACGTCGCCTTGTCGTCGACGCCCCAAAGCAGACCGATCGCAATCTTGACAGCAAGGTAAACCACGATGGCCACCGGGATGGCGAAATAGAGTTTTAAGCCAAGGCCCTGCTCCAATCCGAACAGGACGGCGGCGCCGATCAGTACCGAGACAACTCTACCGATCGCCTGTCGGTTCATCTGCACCGACCGCTAGCGTTTGGCTTTAGCATCGTCAGTCCCGCGCATATTTTGCCACGGATCGACGCGGGTGGGAGTGGTCTGCACGTCGACGTTTTTGCGCACGGCGTTGTATTGTTTATCAATCTCCTCGGCTTCCTTTTTCTTTCGCGCGTATTCATCGACGAGGGGGTTGTTGGCCCCCTTTGGATTTTGGGCGAGGGCCGGCCCGGCGACGATGGCCAGCAACAAGATTGCGACGATGCACTTTGCCATGGCGGCTACCTACTTAATTCTTTGCCGGAGAGGCTATCATGCCGTCCCCACGCTCTCAATGCGATGAAATTGTTGCGCATTCGGCCCGTGCGGCAGCTATAAATTTCGCCGCTGCCTCGTTACAATGCGAGCTTAAGCCTGCCCGGACGATTCCGGCGCAATTGAGGTAACGCATGTCACTTGCTCACGACGTTCCACCGCGCACGGCTGCGAATGGGCTTCGCCACGACTGGACGCGCGACGAAGTGCGCGCGCTATTTGCGCTGCCGTTTCCGGCGCTGATATTCCGCGCGGCGCAAGTGCACCGGGAACATTTCGATCCGACCGAGGTGCAAATTTCGACCCTGCTGTCGATCAAGACCGGCGGTTGCCCGGAGGACTGCGCCTATTGTCCGCAAGCCGCGCAATACGATACCGGCGTCAAGGCCGAGAAGCTGATGAGCCTCGACGCGGTCTTAAGCGAAGCGCGCGCGGCGAAAGCCGGCGGCGCCTCGCGCTTCTGCATGGGCGCGGCTTGGCGAAGCCCCAAGGACCGCGACCTCGATTCTGTCTGCGCCATGGTGGAGGGCGTGAAGGCCTTGGGGCTCGAGACCTGCGCCACGCTCGGTATGCTGACGGGGGAGCAGGCGGCGCGGCTGAAGGTCTCGGGCCTCGATTACTACAATCACAACCTCGACACCTCGCCGGAATATTACGGCGCCATCATCACCACGCGCACCTACCAGGATCGCCTCGACACGCTCGACACCGTGCGCCATGCCGGCATCCATGTCTGCTGCGGCGGCATCGTCGGCATGGGTGAGGGGCTCGACGACCGCGTCGGCATGATCGCGACGCTTGCCGGCCTGCCGGTCCATCCGGAAAGCGTGCCGATTAACATGCTGGTGCAGGTGGAAGGCACGCCGCTTGCCGATACGCGCAAGCTCGATCCGTTCGATTTCGTGCGCACGATTGCGGTGGTGCGCATTACGATGCCGGCCTCGATGGTGCGGCTTTCGGCAGGCCGCGAGGACATGAGCGAGGAGGTGCAAGCGCTGTGTTTCCTCGCTGGCGCCAATTCGATTTTCTACGGCCCGAAGCTGCTCACCACGCCCAACCCCGATCGCGACCGCGACATTCAGTTGCTGGATAAATTGGGCCTAAGGCCGATGGAATAGCATAACCGGCTCGGGCTCACTTCACGACAAGAACCGGACACGGCGCCAGCCGTACCAGGCGATCGGCGGTGCCGCCGATGATCCGCTCGAACAGCGCGGAATGCCCCATGAACCCGACCACCAGCAGGTCGGCCTTCTTCGCCTTCACGTAAGCCACTACGGCCGCCACGGCGTGGCCGGCGACCACCTCGGCGTCAAGCTTGACGCCCTTCTTTTTCGCAATCGCGCTCGCCTTGGCGAGCGCATCGTGGAATTTGTGATTCTCCTCGATCTTGGTTTCGATCACTTCATCGATCGAGGCGGGAAAATTTGGAATTTCCTCGACCGAGATCATGTGCAGTTTGGCGCGGTATAGCTTGGCAATGTCGCAAGCCAATGTCAGCGCTTTCAGCCCGCCTTCCGAGCCGTCATTGGCCACGACGATGTGGTTAAACACGTCACACCTCCTGTTTGGCGAGGCCGACCTTTGGCAAGAACCATTTTTGCGCGATTACCGTGGGCACCACCGCGCTGCCGATCACGGTCGTGAGTAGGATAGTGTACTGCGCCTGATTGATGATGTGATTGGTCAGGCCGTACAGGGCCGAGATCGAGCCGAACGTCAGTCCTGTCGACATGAGCAACGTTGTGTACATGCCCTCGCGTTTGTCGAAGCGATAGTAGCGCGTCAGCGGCAAAATGCCGATGAACTTGCTCGCGATCTTCAGCCCAAGGAAGAGGGCGATCAAACCTGCGCCGGCGATGAGCGCCTTGGCTTCGATCAGCGAGCCGGCTTTCAGGAAATAGAACGGGGTGAGGACCGCGAAGGCGATGACCCGCATGCGGTGCGGCAGTTCGGGGTCATTTTGGAAAGCGGGCGCCAAGGCCATGCCGATGAGATAGGCAGGCAGAACCGCCTCGCTGCCGACGGCGGTGGCAAAGCCGCCCAGCGCAAACAGGATGAGCAGCAGGAACTTGATTTCCGGCTCACTCACCCGCCGTCCGACCCAGGCGAAGAACCAGGGCCCGAGCTTCGGCAGCAAGGCAACGACAACGATCGTTGCGGCGGCAAAGGCGATCAGCCAAACCGTGAAGGACGCGAACACGATGCCGAGCGCGAGTACGGTGCCGAGATCGGTGATGAAGCAGGCAGCCAGGATGATCTTGCCGAGTTCGGTCTTGTTGAGGCCGGTCTCCACCATCACGGCATAGACCACGGCGACCGATGTCGTGGACAGAGCGATGCCGGCGATCTGCGCTTGCGGCCAGGGCCAGCCCAACAAATAGCGTGCGGCCAGCATGCAGCCGAGATAGGGCAACAGGAAGCTGACGAAGCCAATGCCGACGCTGGCCCCAAGATTGCGGCGCACCACCGCCATGTCCACTTCGGCGCCGGCGAGAAAAGTCAGCAGGATGGCGCCGAAGCCGGCGAGGTAGCTGATCCAGGGGGTCAGCGGCATGCCGATGATGTTGCCACCGAGCGCGCCCATAATAATCTCGATCAAGGCGACCGACAGTGCGAGCCGGATCGAAATCAGCGAGGATGCGAGTGCCAGCCCAATCCACAGCGCCGACGTAAGCCAGATATTGTCCGTCATCGGTCACGCTCCGTTGTGCGCGTGCGGCACCAAGCCGACGCGGGATCGGAAGCGTGGCAGCGCGATTCGACAATAAAAAACCGCCCTCGCTCGACCGATCGAATCCTACCGTTCCTCGTTCTCGGTAGGAGTCATCAGCCGTTTTGGGCGGTTTCGGGGGACTCCATCCCCATCGCGAGCAAAGGTATCGGGGGTAGGGGGCACGGTCAACGGGGCACCGGCTTGAAAGCTGTACGTCGCCCGCGCAGGATGCCGTGCCGTAACGCCAGCCCGCGAATTTGCATTGTTCTCAGATCCAGCCCCTCCACGCCGCCGCCGGCGCGCCTTCGACTGGTCGACCGCGGCTATCGCCGCCGTGGCTTTCGCCGCCGCCGCCGCCGTCTATTTGCGCGACGGGCGTGAACATTTCATTGCCATTTTCGGCAGCGACCTCACGCTGTTCGGTGAAATGCTGCCGAAGGTTCTAGCCGGCTGCCTGATCGGCGCCTTCGTCACGATGATCCTGCCGCGCGAACTGGTGGCCCGCTGGGTCGGGCACGAATCCGGTTTCGCCGGCTTAGCTGTTGCGGCGTTTTTCGGCTTCCTTCTGCCGGGCGGTCCGATCACCATTTTTCCGGTGGCCGGCGCCTTTCTCGCCATGGGCGCCGATGCCGGTGCGGTGGTCACCTTCATCACCAGTTGGACGCTATGCGGCTATACCCGCGCGCTGGTGTGGGAATTGCCGTTTTTCGGCCCCGACTTCGTGATCTGGCGCATCGTCGAGGCGGTGCCGCTGCCGATCATCGCGGGGCTGCTGGCGCGCATCGCCGTGCGCGCCAGGCTCGCGCGTCTGAGTGCCAAGTGATGTTCCTCGCCGTCAACATCCTGCTTTGGCTAGTGGTCGCGGCCTTGGCGTTTGTCGCCGCCATGCGCGGGCGCGTGTTGTTCAACGATGGTGCGCGGGAGGGCGTGCTGGAATTCATCCGCCTGCTGCCGCGCATCGGGGCCGGCGTCATTGGCTCCGGCTTTATCGCCGAGGTGCTGCCGAAGGCCCTGGTCGCGTCATGGATCGGCCCGGGTTCGGGCTTCTTGGGCGTCATGATCGCGACGTTGGGAGGCGCGCTCACGCCGGGCGGGCCGGTGGTCGGATTTTCCATCGGCGCCGCCGCGCTTAAGAGCGGGGCGGGCGCGCCGCAGGTGATCGCCTACTCCACCGCCTGGGCGCTCTATGCGATCCACCGGCTGGTGATCTGGGAAGCGCCGATGATGCCGGCGCGCGTGGTCTGGCTGCGCGCGGCGGTGTCGCTGCCGCTGCCGTTCATCGCGGCCGCGGCGGCGATGGTCCTGGCGAAGCCGTGAGCGGGAGCCACCCCGGTTTTAAACCAGGCCGATACCTGCCAAAATAATTTAGGGACGAAAAAAACAGGGAGGGCAAGATGGCGCACCAGGCAAGATGGGCTCCATTCAAAAGCGCGGCGATCGTATCGCTGTTGGCTGCGGCAATAGTGAGTTTGCCGTTTAAAGCGGCGGCGGCCGAGGATTATCCCAACCGCGTGGTGCAGTTGATCGTGCCGTTCCCACCGGGTGGGGGCGTGGATACGGAGGGCCGCGTGATCGCGCAGAAACTGTCCGACGCTCTCGGCCAGCAGGTCATCGTGGTGAACCGCCCGGGCGCGGGCTCGGTGATCGGCGTACGCGACGCCGCCAAGTCGGCGCCGGATGGTTACACGATCCTGATGCTGGTCACCGGGGCGAGCCTTCCTGCCAATACCGGCTACGATCTGGCCAAGGATTTCACGCCCATCGGCCTGATCGCCTCGATACCGATCGTGATCATGTCGAATCCGTCGGTGCCGGTGAAATCCATGTCAGACATCGTCGCGCTGGCCAAAAAGAAGCCCGGCACGATCACGGTCGGCACGCCGCCGGCGCCGACGCTGAATTATTTCGGCGCCGAGCAATTCAAGAGCATGACGGGAGCTGATATGACGATCGTCACCTACAAAGGCACCGGACCGCTCACGACCGATCTGCTCGGTGGCCACGTGATGTTGGCTTTCAACACGCTGCCGCCGGCGATCGGCAACATCAAGGCCGACAAGCTGCGCGCCATCGCGGTGGCCGCGCCGCAGCGTCTAGCGGCGATCCCGGACGTGCCGACGACCGCCGAATCCGGAATGCCCGGTCTCGACATCGTGCAGTATTACGGGTTGGTCGCGCCGGCCGGAACCCCGCCCGCCATCGTCGCGCGGCTCAACAAGGAGCTGCGCAAAATCGTATCGTCCGAGGATGTCAAGCAGCGCATCATTGCCGACGGCGGCGGCCCCGTGGCTAGCACGCCGGAGGAATACGCTGCCAATATCCAGCGCGAGGAAGGAAAGTGGGCGGCGCTGATCAAGAAGCTCGGGCTGGTCGTCAACTAAGGAGGCGCGTCCCGCTCCCCGGCTTACTGCCGCAACAAGCCGCAATACCGGCTGGTGCCATTGTCCCAGCAGCCCATGCGCTTGCAATAGTTGGACCGCCTACGGCATCCGGCGATGCGGTCCCCGATCAAGGCGCGCGGACTTCTCTGGCAGGCCGCGATGCAGGTATTTTCTCGCCGCTGCACATCATCGGTGCGGCGAACGCCGTCTGGCCGCCGAGCGCGAACAGGCCAACGATGACGGCCGTCGCTGCGATGATTTTGTGCGTCATGCTGCTTTCTCTTGTTTTTCCTGGCGCAGAATCTTTTCCGAAAACCGGCTCCCACTTTTCGGGATCATGCGCTAATGCACCACCGCGCCGACGCGCGGCGTGATCGCGCCGTGATGGCGGATCACTTCGCCGGCGAGCCTGTGCGCGGCGCTCGCTGCCTCGATCGGCCCGCGTCCGGAAAGGCGCGCGGCGAGATACCCGGCATTGAAACCATCGCCGGCGGCGGTCGGATCGACCGGCACCACGACTTCCGGCACCGGCACGGCGTCGCGCGCGCCCGCGGTCGCCACCAGCGCGCTGTTCGGCCCATTCTTCACCACAATTTCGCCGACGCCGAAGGCTTCTAGCCGTTCGATGGTCACCTCGGGCGAGGGATCGCCCCACAGCACCGCCTCGTCGTCATAGGCCGGCAGTGCGATGTCGACGCGCTTGAGCGCTTCCGCGAATATGGTGCGCGTGCGCGTGAGGTCGCCGTGCCAGCCGCGCGCACGGAAATTCCCGTCGAAGGCGATCTTGGCGCCATTGCCGCGCGCCAGTTCGATGGCGGCGAGAAACCGCCCGATCCCCACGTTCGAATAGAGCGAGAGCGTGATACCGGTAAAGTAGATCAGCCGCGCATTGACCAGGCGTTCCGCCACGCCGCTCCACTGCGGCAGCTCGAATAATTCGCGCGCCGGCGCCGCCTCGCCCCAATAATGCACGCGCCGCTCGCCTTTGTTGTCGGAATCGACTACCGCTAAGGCCGGAAGCCGGCCGTTCGCGCGCAAAATCAAGTCGGTGCCGATGCCTTCGGCTTGCGCGAGCGACACGATCGCGTCGGAAAACGGATCGTCGCCAAGGGCACTTGCAAATGCGACCGGCACGCTGGTGCGCGCCAAATAAATTGCCGTGTTGAAAGTGTCGCCGGCGCTCGCCAGCGCAAAACGGCCGTCGGCACCGCGCGCGAGCTCAACGATTGCCTCGCCGATGCAGACTACGCGTTTGGCGGATTCGGTCATACCGGCCTACTTATCACGGACCGCCGTTGCACGCATCGGGCGGCTGGCGGCCAGTGCGTTTTCGGTATAAGGCAAATGTGTTACGGCGGACCGCGGGGGGAAGATGGCTGAAGATGCCGAAGTCAATTTGGAGATTTCGGCGGAAAGCCATGTCCAGCAGGAAGAAGGCGCCGCCAAGCGGCTGTGCGGTTGGGTTGGCGTGACGGTGACGACGATCGCAGTCGCCACGACACTGTTCCATCTCTATGCCGCCTACGACATCGTGCCGACGATCCCGCTGCGCCACACGCACGTCGCCTTCGCGCTGCTGCTGAGCTTCTGCTGTAACCTGTCGCGGATCGCTTCCGCAACCGCATCAAATGGTTCGACGTGACCGACCGAGGGGTGAAGATGTAGTCACTGCCGGGCGCGATTAACGCGCCGGCCCCGCGTTGGCGGGGCCGTTTGCGTTTTCAGTGGGCTGCGTGTGTCAAACGCGCGCGTCCCGACAAAGCCAGGCAGGCGGAATAGCCGAGCGCGCTGAGCACGGCGATGCAGAAGCTCACCGGCCAGTCGGTGTGATAGGCGAGCGTGAGGCCGAGCCAGGCTTCGGCCAGGGCCAGTACTGCCGACAACAGCAGTCCGCTCCACAGCCCGGTGGTCACGCGCTGCGCGGCTGCGGGCGGGCCGACCATCAGCGTGAACACCAGCAGCACGCCGACGATCTGCGCGCATTCCGACACCGCCAGGGCCACGATCGCCAGAAATGCGGTGGACACGAAGCGCAGCGGCACGCCTTTGGCTTCCGCCAGTTCCGGCTGCAGGCTGGCGAAGATCAGCGGCCGCATGATTACGGCCAGCGCGAGCAGCGTGATGAGACCGAGCACGGCCAGCGTCGTGATCATTGGGCGGTCGACCGCCAGCACGTTGCCGAACAGGATCGCAGTCGCTTGGGTGGCGAACGACGTATAGTAGTGCAGGAACAACAGCCCGAAGCCGAGCGCCAGCGATAGTACGATGCCGATCGCCACGTCGCGATTGCTGATTCGCTCGCTCAGCACGCCCATCACGATTCCGGCAGCAAGTGTGAAGCCGAGCAGGCCCCACAGCGGTGCCAGTCCGATCAGCCCAGCGCCGGTCGCGCCGGCAAAGCCGATATGGGAAAGCGCGTGGCCGGCGAAGGTCTGCCCGCGCAGCACCAGGAAGTAACCGACGACGCCCGACACCACCGCCACGATTCCGGCGGCGGCGAAGGCGTTGTTCATGAATTCATATTGGAACATGTCAGTGATGATGCTCGTGGCCGCCATGATCGTGATCATGATCGTGTTGATGGTCGGAAGCTTCCACGTCGCGGCCGCGTGACATCACGAAGATGTGACCGTCGGCGCGCACCACCTGGATGTCGGTGCCATAAAGCCGCGATAGCACCGGCGCGGTGATCACCTGTTCGACAGTGCCAAGCACCGCTTGGCCGTTGCCGAGATAGAGCACGCGGTCGAGCGTGCCGAGCAATTGGTTGAGCTCGTGCGCGCTGAATAGAACCGTAATGCCGCGCTCGCGGCAGACCTTGCGCACAACGGCGATCGCGACTTCCTGATGGCGCGCGTCGAGGCTGATCAGCGGCTCATCGAGCAGCAGCAATTTCGGCGATCCGATCAGCGCCTGCGCCAGCAGCAACCGCTGCCGCTCACCGCCCGACATCGCGGACAGGGGACGCCTCGCTAGATCGCGCGCGCCGACCGCATTGAGCGTCTCCTCGATCATGCCGCGGTCTTGGTGGTTCAGCGACGGCACGCCCCAGCGCTCGCCATTGAGTGAGCTTGCGATGAAATCGAGTCCGCGCACGCGCAGATCCGGCAGCACGGTCCGCACTTGCGGCAGGTACCCGATGGTCCGGTCGCCGCATTGCGGCGCGCGACCGAACACGCGCAATGTTCCCCCGCTCGACGGCAGCAGCCCGAGAATGGCGCGCATCAAAGTGGTTTTGCCGGCGCCGTTCGGCCCGAGCACGCCGATGAATTCGCCCGCACGAATCGCGAAGGTCACATCAGACAGAACATTATGGCCGGCAATCCCGATGGTCGCGCGGTCCAGTTCAACGACATTCATGAAGACGGGCCTGCCAGTGCCTTTTCTACATCGTTGAGCTGCGTCAGCATCCAATTCTGATAGGTGAGCCCCGGCGGCGTGGTCTCGGTCACGCCGACCAAAGGGATCTTAGCTTTGCGCGCCAGATCGACAAGTCGCTGCACCGCTTTGTTGGAGGCCTGCTTGTTATAGAACATCACTCGCACATTCTGGACTTTCAGGTCCTGCTCAAAAGCGCCGACGTCGCGCGCGCTCGGCTCGGTGTCGTTCATGATCGAGAGCTGGAATAACTCGTTGCGCATTTTCAAACCGAGCGCGCCGGCCATATAGCCGAACACCGGCTCGCTCGCGGTGACGGCGGCGCCGGCATATTTGCCGCGGATGGCGGCGATCTTGTCGGTGATCGGCTTGAGCGAGCCGAGGAAATTCGTGAGCCGCGCCGCGTAATCGTTTCTGTGCGTGGCATCGGCGGCGCTGAGCGCGGCGGCGACCGCCTCGGCGACGGCCGGCATGGTAGCGGGGTTGTACCAAAGATGCGGGTTGTCGCCGGCCTTTTTGTGCACCAGGTCGGCGGCAATGATGACCTTGCGGTTCGGTTGCGGCGCCGCGCTCAGCAGCTTTTCCATCCAGGGGTCGTAATCGGCGCCGTTGAGAACCGCGATCTGCGCGCCCGCGATTTGCCGCACGATGCCCGGCGTGGTCTCGAACAGATGCGGGTCCTGGTCGGGATTGTTCATGATGCTGATGACCGCAACCCGGTCGCCGCCGATCTGGCGCGCGATGTCGCCGTAAAAATTCTCCGCCGCCACCACGGCAATCTTGCCGTCGGCGGCGTGTGTGCGCGGAGCTGGGGCGACAGCGAGGAGGAAGGCGAGCGCGAGCCCGACGGCGGTCTTCATGACGGAAAAGCCCACATTTTGCGCGCGAAGATCGAGACGCCCGTACGTGCAATATGTAACATTATAACATATCGGGTGCAAGGCCGTTGGAATCTCGGCGCCGGCCGTTTTTTATTCGATCAGCGGAATTCCGCTCGGCGCCAATGCCCGCGCTGGGGCTCGGCCGCGTACGCAAATGGCTGTACGCGGGACGGCTGCCAACCGCCGGCAAGTCCGAGATCCTGGTCGAGCGCCACTACGGCGCCTTTGATTTTACGGCCTTGCGTTACGCCTATGCGGAAAACGCGCAATACAATCCCTACGACGCGAACGAAGCCGAGCTGACCAGATCCATGGTGAGTGCGATGAACGCCAGGGATTGCACCAGCGCCATGAAACCTGCACCGGCTATTCTGGAAAAAACTACGTCCGTATCAATGCGCACATCGCTTCGGCGATTTGTTTCAGGCAACTCCAATTTCGTGCCGTCACACCGACGAATATCCCTCAATTGAAATGGAAGTAGCCTCATGAAAAAGAGCTTGTTTATTGCCAGCACGTTTCTCGCAATACTTGCGATGCCGCTCGCCGCACGGGCTCAAGGCGTTCCCGGCGACGGCGCTCATGGCGTCAAGGTGGGCAACCGTATCGCTGGCCCGGTCGGCGCGGTGGTCGGCACTGCGGTCGGCGGCGTCGAAGGCGTGCTTGGCGTCGATCAGCCGCTACTACGTGAGTGAAAGGCCGGTGGCCTACCAGCACCATTGGCGCCATCGGCATCATCGCCGCCATATGTGATTGGCGCGCGATAAATCCGACATCCGATTGAGATCGAATGCCCGGCGGCTGCGCCGGGCATTTCGTTTTGGTAGATAGGGACGCTGAATCCGGCCTCAGGTCTGATTGCCGTATCGCTCGGCGACCACGGCAGCGACAAACATCTTGCGCCCCTGCCGACCCGGCGTCGTGCCATGCGCGGCGCACCAGGCCGGGAAGGTGGCCGGATCGATGCGCACGCGCATCACCGGATGACCGTAGGCCTTGAGGCCTTTCTCCATCTCCTCGGCCATTTTGTGCCACGCCGTCCAGTTGCGCGGCATCGTATCGCCATCGTCGAAAATTTTAAGCAACGCAGGATAGTCGGCCTCCTCGATCCAAAAGGCACCGACGGCGGGCAGGGTTTTTTCTTCTGAATTGATCATTCGGTTAGCTTCTAACACGAATTAGGGTGCAGGTAGAAACGACCTTTATTATCCCGCTCGCCAGCTGCCAGACGCCGTAAGGGGAAAGACGCCAACTTTTGAGACATATCGTCGTTCGGAGTTTTCAAGACGGCGATGCAGCCGAACGCAATTGTTGTGCAGCGCCGCCACGAGCAGCCCGGCGATCGAAAGCGGAATAGGGCGGATGCATGGCACGCAACGGCTCCAGCCCCCAGAAAAGTCTAGCAGCGCTCGAACGCAGTCAACGCAGGCCGAAGTGTGAGTTCCGTCAACGTGCTGTTGCATGCGGGACCGATGCTGCGCACAATGCGGATCAACAGCCCGTGTGCACCATGCTTGCGCCTGACAGCCAATACCTTGCCCGCAAACAAGACGGTTCCACTCTCAGCCGCCGCGCGGTTCTGGCCGGCCTGCCGCTATTGCTCGCTGGCTGCGCCGGGGGCGGCCTGTTTTCCGGCGGCTATGGCAGCACCCAGGACGGCGGCTTCCTCGTCCCGGCGGTCGACGTTACCACCATCGATCCGAGCCTGATGCGCCAGGAGGTCGCCTGGCACGGCAAGGAGAAGCCGAGCAGCATCGTCGTCAACGTGCCGCAACGCCGGCTTTATCTAATCGAGGCCGACGGACGTGCGCTGCGCTACGGCGTCGGCGTCGGCCGCGCCGAAGGGCTGAATTTCCGCGGCAGCGCGGTGATCGGCCGAAAGGAGAAGTGGCCGCATTGGACGCCCACCGCCAACATGATCGCGGCGATGCCGCGCTATAAGCCCTACGCCCGCGGGCTGGAGGGCGGTCCCGACAATCCGCTCGGGCCGCGCGCGCTCTATCTCTACCGCGATGGCCACGACACGTTTTTCCGCTTGCACGGCACCACCGAGCCGGAGACCATCGGCCAGGCCGTCTCCTCAGGCTGCATCCGCCTGTTCAATCAGGACATCATCGATCTCTACAACCGGGTGCCGATCGGCACGCATGTGACCGTGGTGCAGGGGTGAGACGAACGCCTCGAGATCAAGAGGGCTGCATTTGCGAAACTTGAACCTCGCCGCCCTCGGCGCGGCATTCGTCGCCGCCATGACGTCGCTCGCCTCGGCTGAGACCCCATTTATCGGGAATTGGAATATCGCCAGCGCGGTTGTGGCGCCGTGGGCCGATTCGCAACAGCGCAAGCCCGACGAGAAGGAGCGCGCGCGTCTCATCGGCAAGACCATCACCATCAGCGCCAAGGCGATCGCGGGGCCGCTGCCGTTCCCCTGTAAGGGAGCCCATTACGCGATCAAGGACTATACCGCCGACCTGTTGTTCCAGGGCGCGTTCGAGGAAATGCGGTCGAAAGATAAATCGGTCAATCCGAACAAGCTTGCCGCCTCGCTCGGATTCAAGGGCACGAACTTCAAGACGCTGGAAACCGGCTGCGAGTTCGACTTCCATTTCGTCGACGCGCGCACGGCGGAAGTCAGCCTCAACGACTATATCTATACTTTGAAGAAGCAATAGCGTCAGGCCACGGCCCTAATCGCTCGCTTTGATGCCGGCATCCTTGATGACTTTCGCCCATTGCGGTGTTTCCGCCTTGATGGCAGCGGCAAACTCTGCGGGTGAGTTACCGATCACTTCCATGCCGATGTCGCTCAACCGTTTGCGGACCTCCGGTGTGGACAGGACTTTCACCGAGTCCTGATGAATTTTTTCGATGATCGCGGGCGGCGTTCCGGCCGGTACCATCAGGCCGATTGAGAGGATGGACACAAAGCCTGGATAGCCGGTTTCGATCATGGTCGGCAGATCGGGCGCCGCCCCGAAGCGCTTAGACGATGTGACGGCCAGCGCACGCAGCTTGCCTTCCCGTACCAGCGGGATCAAAGGCGAGATGGCGCCAAAGAACATGGTGATGCGTCCGCCCAGCAGGTCGGTGATGACCGGACCGGCGCCGCGATATGGCACGTGCTGGATATCGACGTGCGCCATCGCCTTGAACAGCTCGCCGGCGAGGTGCTGCGTTGTGCCGACGCCGGCGGAGGCATACGTTTTGCCAGGGTTTGCGCGCGCATAAGCGACCAGCTCCTGCACGGTCTTGGCGGGCACGTTGTTGGGCACGACGAGAATATTGGGCGAGTAGACCGCCTGGGAGATCGGCATCAGGTCTTTGGCGGGGTCGTAGGTCATTTTGCTGTAGAGACTTGGATTGATGGCGACCTGCGCGTTGGTCGCCATCAAAAGCGTGTAGCCGTCGGGCGCGGCCTTGGCGACGCGGTCGCCTGCGATGTTGCCGCCGGCGCCGGAAACATTTTCGACCACCACCGGCTGGCCCCAGATCTGGCTCAGTCTGTCGCCCATGATCCGTGCGATGATGTCCACCGGACCTGCGGGTGGATAACCAAGGACCATGTGGACCGCGCGGTCCGGGTAACTGCTTTGTCCGACGGCGCCGCTTGCCGTTGAAGATATCACCAGCGCGCCGATCAGTGCCGCCGATATTATTGTTATGATTTTCATCCCCACCCCCATTTTTTGGTTAGTACGGCAACAAGCCGCAACGACCGAAGGGAAGACTATCTGAAATAAAAGGCCGCCGGATAGCCGGCCTCCTCAATCCCCGTGGCGCCGACCGCAGGGAGCCGTTTTTTTGTTGGAAGGGAGCATGGGTGAGCCTAACTCGCCCACGGCGTTCATCGATGGCTGCCACGAATTGTCGACAGCCGGATGATGATTCTCCGAGATGCGGGTTTCTCGAAGAGGATATTTCAGCTTTTGCACCCGCGCCCCGGACCCCCTATATCTCCCTCCTCAAGGAGCCCCCATTTCATGACCGACGCGACCCCATCGCCCGTCAAAATCCCCGTCACCGTGCTCACCGGCTATCTCGGCGCCGGCAAGACCACGCTGCTCAACCGCATCCTGTCGGAGCCGCACGGCAAGAAATTCGCCGTCATCGTCAACGAATTCGGCGAAATCGGCATCGACAACGAGCTGGTGGTGAACGCCGACGAGGAAGTGTTCGAGATGAACAATGGCTGCATCTGCTGCACCGTGCGCGGCGATTTGGTGCGCATCATCGACGGCCTCATGAGACGAAAAGGAAAGTTCGACGCCATCATCGTAGAGACCACCGGCTTGGCGGACCCCGCGCCGGTGGCGCAGACCTTCTTCATGGACGAGCAGGTCGGCGCCAAGACCAAGCTCGACGCCGTGGTCACGGTCGCCGACGCCAAGTGGCTGAAGGACCGGCTGAAGGACGCGCCCGAGGTCAAGAACCAGATTGCGTTCGCCGACGTGATCCTGATCAACAAGACCGACCTGGTGTCGCCGGCCGCACTCAGTGAAATCGAGGCGCGCATCCGCGGCATAAATCCTTACGCCCGGCTGCACCGGACGGAGCGCGCCAAGATCGACATCGCCGAAGTTCTCGGCCGCAACGCCTTCGATCTCGACCGCATCCTAGACATCGAGCCGGCCTTCCTCGAGCCCGAGGAAGCGCACGTGCATGAGCATGGGTCGAATCACGTTCATCATCATGGCGACGGCCACAATCACGGCGGTCTCAAGCATTACCACGACGAGGACATGCAATCGGTCGCGCTCAAGACCGACAAGCCGCTGAACCCCGACAAGTTTTTCCCCTGGGTGCAGGATCTGGTCGCCACCGACGGCCCGAGCATCCTGCGCTGCAAAGGGATTTTGTCGTTCAAGGACGATCCCGAGCGTTTCGTGTTCCAGGGCGTGCACATGATTTTGGACGGCGACCACCAGCGCGCTTGGAAAAGCGGCGAGCCGCGCGACAGCCGCATCGTTTTCATCGGGCGCAATCTACCGGAAGACAAAATCAGGCAGGGGTTTGAGAGCTGCATCGCTTAGGGACGCCACATACCCAGTGTCATGCCTGGGCTTGACACGGCAAGTCGAGTCTACCCGACGTGCAGCAATTTAACGCGCCGAACTCGGGCAAGCCCGAGTTCGGATGGCATCCATGATCCCGTGCCACGCAAGAAAGGCCTTACGTAAGTCCGTCTTCGTTAAGTCTCATCATTGATTGCCGGGGCAAGCTTGGCAATGGCAGCAAAGACCAATGCCGGATACCACTACCCCGCTTCCCTCGCTCGCCGACCGCGTCCGCCCAATCGCTGCGGGCGGCACGATCGTCGGCGTGCATTTTCTCGGGCGCACGCCGGTATTCGTACTGGGCGAGGAAGCGCTGCTGTTCGCCGGCGAGGAAGAACGCCGCGTCGCCATCCATGCCGGCGGAATCCTGGCGAGCGTGTCCGACGGCACGCGCGTCGTCACTGGCGGTGACGACGGCACCCTGGTCGCGACCGAGGAAAGTGGCGGGCATTGCGTTCTTGCCATCGACGATAAGCGACGTTGGATCGATAAGGTCGCGCTCGGGCCGGACGGCGCGGTCGCCTGGTCGTCGGGCAAGACCGCGCGTGTGCTTACCAAAAAGGGCGAGCCGCGCAGCCTGGAGGCGCCGTCCACCGTGGCCGGCCTAGTCTTCGCACCCAAAGGCTTCCGCACGGCAATCGCGCATTACAACGGCGTCACGCTTTGGTTTCCCAATGCTGCCGGCGCGGCGCCAGAAAAGCTGGAATGGAAAGGCTCGCATCTCGGCGTCGACTTCAGCCCGGACGGCAAGTTTCTCATCACCTGCATGCAGGAGCCGATGCTGCACGGCTGGCGGCTGGCCGACGCCAAGCACATGCGCATGTCGGGCTATTCGGCGCGCGTGCGCTCGCTCAGCTGGACGGCGGACGGCGAATTTCTCGCCACCTCGGGCTCAGAGCAGCTCATCCTCTGGCCATTCGACGGCAAGGACGGCCCGATGGGCCGGCAGCCGAAGCTGCTGGCTCGCTCGCAGGCGCGCGTGGCCGTCGTGGCCTGCCATCCGCGCCAGCCGGTGGTTGCAGTGGGTTATGCGGACGGCGCGGTCGTGCTGGTGCGCATCGACGACGGTGCACTGATCCAGGTGAAGGTTGCGGGCGCCGCGCCGGTCAGCGCGCTCGGCTGGGATGCAAACGGCCAGACGCTCGCCTTCGGCACCGAGGCTGGGGAAGCCGGCGCTTTGTCATTTTAATTATCGCGGAATGGCTCGGTCGCTAATCGCGAACTGTGCGCGAACTCAAAGAAATCTCAGAAAATTGATCTACCCCCAAGGCGAGATTGCTCCTATGCAGGAGAGCAGTGAAGGCTTATCTAAGCAACAAGATTGCTCCTATGTAGGAGAGCGTAGTGCTCCGACGATTTATTATCGCCACTGCCACCGTTGCCGCGCTCGGCATTTCGCTTGGTTCAATTAACGCCTCTGCGGCTGGACGTGGGGGCGGAGGTGGGCATGGAGGCGGCGGTGGAGGTCACTTCGGTGGTGGCGGGCATTTCGGCGGTGCGCGTGTTGGCGGATTCGGCGGCGGCGCTCGCATGGGTATGTCGCACGGTGGGGTCGCTCACTTCGGCGGTGCGCATGTTCGTGGATTCGGCGGCGCTCGCATGGGTGTGTCGCGGAGCGGTGTTGCTCACATTGGCGGCGCGCATGTGATGCGCGGGTTCGGCGGCGCTGGCACGCTGGGCACTCGGACCGCATGGAACCGGTGGGGCAATCCTTACTGGAGGTCCGGTTGGAATGGCGGCTGGGGCGGCTGGGTCGGACCGGTCTTCTGGCCTTACTTCTACGGCGACCTCCTCGCCTTCTCGCTATGGCCTTACGACTATTACGACCCCTTCTGGGCTTATGGAGACATTTTCGTCTGGAATACCATATTCTGGCCCGGCCCCTATTACGCCTATGGCCCGGCCTACTTCGATGTTTACGGCGAATATGGGGACTATGGATATTATCGCGGCCCTGCACATGGGCGCGTCGCCAGGGCCCCCAATGGCGACCGCGAAATTACAGGCTCGACAATCAGCGGCAACGAGTTGGCGCAGACCTGTGGTGGCCTGGCGCCAGGCGTGACCGACCTTCCGATCGGTCGCATCGGAAAAACGATCGACCTGACCAATGAACAGCTTAAAGCACTCGATGCGCTAAAAGCCGCTTCGTCGCAGGCGAGCGACATTCTCAAGGCATCCTGTTCGAGCGAAATCTCGCTTACGCCGCTGGGTCGGATCGACACCGTGCAAAAGCGGCTCGATGGCATGATCCAAGCGTTGGGGATCGTGCGCACACCGCTCGACAGTTTCTACAATTCGTTGACCGAAGAGCAAAGACAGCGCTTCGCAGCACTGGGTCCAGCTTCCAACGCACGGGCGAACCGCCGTGGGTCTGCTTCGGGCAACGATCTGGCTGCGCTCTGCAGCCGCCGCACGGAAAGTTTCACGCAGCTGCCTGTTCAGCGCGTAGAGCAAATCGTCAAGCCCACGCAGCAGCAACAGGACACGTTCGACAAGCTAAAGGCGGCATCAATGGAGGCTGCCAATCAGTTGCAGGCATCCTGCCCTGCCCAGACGCCGCAAACACCATTAGATCGATTTGACGCCGTCGGGAAGCGTCTCGATGCTATGGCACAGGCTGTGAAGACGGTGCGTCCTGCGCTCGCCAGTTTCTACTCCTCCTTGAGCGATGAGCAAAAAGCACGCTTCAACATGTTGGGGCCGCCACAGACTAAGGCGCCGGCTCAGAACACCAGATCGCAGCATGGCTGACGTCCGTTCCGAATAATATATCCGCGCATAGCGATGGTGCAGCCCCGACAGAATGGGCGTAGGGGCAATGTTTCGGTGTCGTTCTATGTAGCGACAGGTGGCGTGCGCGCTCCAGTTGGTGATTAAATTCTCGACGGCCCGAGCAGGTCTGATGACGGCTCGACGGCGAGCGCACATGTTGCCGAAAGTCAATCACAAGTTTATTTGGTGGGCCGTGATTTTTCGACGGGTTTGCCGCTCTCCATTTGGTCAGTGGGGTGCTCGTTCGCGCTCTTTGCCATCTCCAGGCATGTGAGGAGCTCGACATAGCTCGGGCTGCCTCCTAACGTCACTAATCGCACGCAATGCGCCTGATCTGACGGCGCAACCTGGCTCCATTCTTTTTCGAGCGCAGCGCGGGCATTGTTTTCATCACGCTCGCAGGCTGCCGTGTCGCGCGTGCCCATGACGGCGGCTGCACCGGCGGACCGACAGCTCCGACCGGCGTCAAACTTTGGGACCGGATCAGCCGCCAGAACTAATTGCGAGCTGAGCAAGAATACAGCTAGCAGTTCAGAGACGCGGATGAGCGTTGGATTCATGTTCTGTGACCTTCGCTTTCATGCAGCCGCTAATAATATCCCATCCTGTTTGGGGAGTCTGGTAACTGCTACGCGTATTTAAACTTAGGATGGGTGTCCGTTGACTCCGGCATCTTCCGAGTTTCTATTGGGAAAAATAATCTAAGCAAAAGCAAAGAGGTAAGGCCATCAGATGAATTTGGGAAAACTCATTGCACTTATTGAAAATGGGGCTCGCACCGCCGTGATTGGGTTGATGCTAATTGCAGTTCCCTCTTCATCAGTAAATGCGGAGCAGCCTCCTAGGAAGGGGTGCGTTGCCGTTTCCAAGCACGAATATGACAGTGCAAAAAAGGAAAAGTTGCTGCGTAACAGGTATGGCACGTATGTGAGGACGGGCCGGTTATGGCGGCGCTACTACTGGTACTGTCACTGATAGTGCTTGATGAGTTCGCATCTGCTCGGCCGCGCCGGCGAAGTGATCGAATAGAGATGCTGTGCTGCGGTGCATGAGTCCGCTAATGGTACAAAGCGGACATCCTAATTGCCGTAACGAACTCTAGTGAGACAGCCTATGTCACAAACCTCCTATGTGCCCAATTCGGTCCACCTAGTCGGCAGTATTGGGCTCAATGGCGTCGAGGATGTTTTCAGCACGGTCGGGCCGTTGCTTGGACGCCGCTTGCGGCGCATCCCCGATGGCGAGCCGGGTCCGCGACGATTGTGGGTAAGCTTCCAGTATCCTTTGCTACGCTCCAGCCCATTTCTGAGGCCAGATCCGAGCGGCGCGCTGCGCAAGACTTCAGGCTTTCCGCTTCTGTGCCTCGGCGAGGGTATAGCCGCGAAAGACGTGAACTTCGGGGAACTTGGCTATGCCCGAGAGGCTCGCGCTTCATATCTCGATTTCGTCGCGGCGCGCGATCGAGGAGACATTGCCGCCGGCATTCGCTTCCAAATTTGCCTGCCGACCCCGATGAGCGTGATTTACGCTTTCTGCACGGCGCGCGATGTCGCTGCGATCGAGCCCGCCTATGAAATAGGGATGGTACGCGAGGTTGAAGCGATCTGCCGCCACATTCCGCACAAGGACATCTGCATTCAGTGGGATGTCTGCCACGACATGATCGTTTGGGACGGCCAGCCGCAGGATCAGTTTCCGCTGGTCAATGTGTCAAGGGACGACATCGCCGCGCGCATTGCACGCATCTGCGCGCCTATTCCTGACAACGTCGAATTAGGCTTTCATCTTTGCTACGGCGACTTCGGTGGCAAGCATTTCTTCGACCCAATCACGGCCCGGAATCTTGTCGACATCTCAAACGCGATCGCCCGTTCAGTGCGGCACAAGATCGCCTATATCCACCTGCCGGTGCCGCTCCCACGTGCCACTGATGAATTCTTCATGCCGATGCGCGACTTTAAACTCGCGCCGGAAACCGAGATCTATCTCGGTCTTATTCACGCTTCCGACGGTGTCGAAGGCGCTAATAAACGGATCGAGCTTGCGCGCAAATACGTTCCAAAATTCGGAGTAGCAACCGAATGTGGCTTTGCGCGCGCACGCAAGCTCGATTTGGTGCAGCGCCTACTCGCCATTCACGCCGGCGTGACAAAGGAACCACGAACAGACTGAGTATGAAAGCATTGGCCCACATAGCTGCAATGCGGGCGGAGTCCAATAATAAAACGGGAGTATCCCAAGCTGCTGATATCGTTTATTGGCACGGTGGAGGCAACACTTTATCTTAGAGGGAAAATAGGGAGTGTAGGACGATGGGTCAGAGATTTCGTCGTGGTTTCACTGCGGCAGAGAAGACGGAGTTGTGAGATCGCTGGCAGCGTAAGAGCGGACATTGGCCGGAACTGGCGCTGAATGGCTCGGGTCGCCACTATTAATTTTTTTTGGAAAGAAAAATTCGTTTTCGACGTACTGATTCCAGCGCTCCCGAAATGTGGGACGGAATGCGGGGCTGCCTCAGTTTGTTCTATCGGAAGTCATGCAAAATCAAGCACATATGGGCCTAGGGGGGCCGCCTTGCGGGCCGCCCGTTGCTTGTCCGCTGACTGGCGCGGCCGGCTAGGCGGCGAGCGCGGGCTCTGTCGGCGCGATCACATAGGACTTGAGCGGCGGATAGCCGTTGAAGCCGACCGAGGAGTAGGTCGACGTATAGGCGCCGGTCGCCTCAATCAGCACCTTGTCGCCGATGGCGAGCGAAATCGGCAGCGGGTAGGGCGTCTTCTCGTACAGCACGTCGACCGAGTCGCAGGTCGGTCCGGCCACGATGCAGGGCCCGGCTTCGTCGCGATCCTTGCGGGTGCGGATCGAATAGCGGATCGATTCGCCGATCGTTTCCGCCAGTCCGTGGAATTTGCCAATATCGAGATAGACCCAGCGAGTCTCGTCTTCCGGGCTGCGCTTGGCGATTAGCACCACCTCGGCCTCAATCACGCCGGCATTACCAACCATGCCGCGGCCGGGCTCGATGATCGTTTCCGGGATGCGGTTGCCGAAATGGCGGCGCAGCGCGCGGAAGATCGCCTTGCCGTAGGATTCCAGCTTCGGCGTCTTGCGCACATATTTGGCCGGGAAGCCGCCGCCCAGATTGACGGTGGAGAGCATGATGCCACGCTCGGCGCAGGTGCGGAACACCGCCGCGGTCGAGGCCAGCGCGCGGTCCCAGGCTTCCACATTATGCTGCTGCGAGCCGACATGGAACGAGAGGCCGTGGGCGGTAAGGCCCTGTTTATGAGCTCGCTCAAGGATATCGGCGGCGAATTCTGGCTCGCAGCCGAACTTGCGCGACAGCGGCCATTCGGCGCCGGTGCCGTCGCAGTGGATGCGGCAGATCACGCGGCTGCCGGGGGCGGCGCGGGCGACCTTGTCCACTTCCGCCTCGCAGTCCACCGCGAACAGCGTGACGCCGAGCTTGAAGGCGGCCGTGATCTCGCTTTCTTTCTTGATCGTGTTGCCGTAGGAGATGCGGTCCGGGGTGCAGCCGGTCGCGAGCACGGCTAACGTCTCCTGCACCGAGGCCACGTCGAAGGACGAGCCGAGCTTGTTCAGCAGGCTCAGGATCTCCGAATGCGGATTGGCCTTGACGGCGTAGAAGACCTTGGTGTCGGGCAGGGTCCTGGCGAAGGCATTGTAGTTATCGCGCACGATGTCGAGGTCGAGCACCAGGCAGGGCCCTTCCTCTTTGCGGTTCTTAAGGAACTCGCGAATGCGATCGGTCATCGCTCATATTTCCCTTCGGTTGCCGGCTTAAGCCGCCGTCAAAGCACCAATGGATGCAATCCGTGCGGGACGGCGAAATACGCCACCGTGACCCGCAAATTGCAGCCGTCTGCTGCCATGGTCTGGATTGGGGACGGCCCCGCTCCGCGCCTCGGCAAGAAGGACAAGCCTCTTCGGACATCCGGCATTCGCGCCGGCAACCCAAAAAAGCCCGATCCGTCGTTGCTTTAAGCCGCGTACCCCGTTGAGCACGGGGATCGCCGGTTTCGCCTCCGGCTGTCGATCGCATGAGCAAGAAAGTGAGATCACTTTCTTAGGCGGCTGTCCGGCCTCTTGTCCGGATGCCCACCGATCGACACACGGCCACAGGCACGTGCGAAAAAGGGCAACGACCGGAATAATCCAACTGTGATGAGAGTCAACAATTTATCGCGCGCCATGCGCGCGCATCCACCGCGTGTTGAATGTAGCAGGTCGGGTTTTTGATTTGTGCGTCGCGTACGCGGCGCGAGCGTCGCCGCGCGGCTCAGCGCACCAACACGTTCTTGAATTGCCAGGGGTCGCGCTTGTCGATGTCTTCCGGGAACAGTCCGGGCCGGCCGACGAGCGGCGTCCAGTCAGTGTAGGCGCCGATCACCGGGCCGAGATAGGGCATCTGCACCTCGAGGCAGCGCCGGTAATCCATCTCGTCAGCCTCGACGATGCCGGCGTTCGGGTTCTCCAGCGCCCACACCATGCCGGCCAACACGGCGGAGGTCACCTGCAGTCCGGTGGCGTTCTGGTAGGGCGCGACGTCGCGGGTCTCGTCGATCGAGAGTTGCGAGCCAAACCAATAGGCGTTCTTCTCGTGGCCGTAGAGCAGCACGCCGAGTTCGTCGATGCCGTCGGCAATTTCGTGCTCGTCGAGGATATGGATGTTGCTTTGGCGCTTTCCCGCCCAGCCGAATATCTCGTGCAGCGAGAGTACCGCGTCGTTGCAAGGATGATAGGCGTAGTGGCAGGTCGGCCGGTAAATGGTTTTGCGGCCATTGCGCAGGGTGAAGTAGTCGGCGATCGAGATCGATTCGTTGTGGGTGACCAGGAAGCCGTATTGCGCCTGCGCGGTCGGCGTCCATGACCGCACCCGAGTGTTGGCGCCCGGCTGGGTCAGGTAGATCGCAGCCTGGCAGCCGGCTTTGTGCTTGCGGGCATTAGTCGGCATCCACTTCTCGTGGGTGCCCCAGCCGAGCTCGGACGGCTGCATGCCCTCGGAGATGAAGCCTTCGACCGACCAGGTGTTGACAAAGGTATCCAGTGCCTTGGGCTGCTTGGCGCGCTGAGTGTCACGCTCGGCGATATGGATGCCCTTGATGCCGGCCTTCTTGGCGAGCCGGCCCCATTCCTCGCGCGTCTTCGGGTCCTTGAACTTGAGGCCGAGGTCGCCGGCGACATTGAGAAGCGCTTGCTTGACGAACCAGGACACCATGCCGGGGTTCGCGCCGCAGCAGCTGACCGCGGTGGGGCCGCCCGGCTTCTTGCGGCGCGCGGCGAGCACGGTCTCGCGCAGGGCGTAGTTCGAGCGCGCCTCCGGCCCGAGCTTGGAATCGAAATAAAAGCCGACCCAGGGCTCCACCACGGTATCGATATAGAGCGCGCCGATCTCGCGGCAGAGCTCCATGATGTCGAGGGATGAGGTGTCGACAGACACGTTCACGCAGAAACCTTGGCCGCCGCCTGCGGTGAGCAGCGGCGTCAGCAGACGCCGGTAATTGTCTTTGGTGACGGCCTGGTGGATGAAACGGATGCCGCGCTCGTCCAATAGGTGGCGGTCCTTTTCCTCGGGGTCGATGACGACGAAGCGGGACTTGTCGTAGCCAAAATGGCGTTCGATCAGCGGCAGCGTGCCTTTGCCAATCGAGCCGAAGCCGATCATTACGATGGGGCCCGTGATGTGGGCATGAACGGGCCAATTCGTCATTTTTCAAAGCCTCCAGCCATGTTTGGGTGATATCCGCCGCGGCGCGCAAACGGAAGAGCGACGCGGGCAATTCCCACGCGGCGTCCACGAGAATCTATACGTTTTGCTAGGCCGCGCGGGCCCGCGGCTTATGCGCGGGCTGGCCGGTCGCACACAGCAGCCCACCGGCGCCGTCGAGTGCGCCGGGAACGAGTTCAAGTGCGAGCAAGCGATGGCGCTCGAATGGGCCGGGCAGCTTCAGGCCGGCGGCTTTCTCGCCCGCGAAGCCGAAGCGACTGTAATAGGGCGCATCGCCGACCAGGATAACCGCGCCATGCCCGAGCCGACGCGCTTCGCGCAACGCGCGGCGCACCAAAGCGGCGCCGATGCCGCGGTTGCGGCAATCGGCCGTGACCGCCACCGGACCCAGCAGCAAGGCCGGCTGGCCGGTGCCGCAGACGATGTCCCATAGTCGGGCGGTGCCGATCACGCGCTTCGCGTCGGCGGCAATAAGACTGAGTCCCTCGGCTGGGAGGCGGCCCTCGCGCAGGCGCTGAGAGGTCTTGCGGGCGCGGGTTTCGCCGAAGGCCTGGTCGAGCAGCGCCTCGCGCGCTTCGACGTCGGCCGGCCGTTCTTGACGCAACGTGATCATCTTAGGTTCCTTCCCGGCGCCCTCGCGCTCGCGAGCGCGCGCACGGGCACAGTCAGCCGAAATGGAGGGAAGGGGAGGCAGCGAGCCGCCTCCCGTCGCTGTCAGATGTGGTAGGTCTTCAGCGGCGCAAAGCCGTTGAAGGCCACCGACGAGTAGGTCGCCGTGTAGGCGCCGGTGCCCTCAATCAGCACCTTGTCGCCGATCTCCAGGCTCACCGGCAGCGGGTACGGCTGCTTCTCGTACAGCACGTCCGCCGAGTCGCAAGTCGGGCCGGCCAGCACGCAAGGGCCCATGGCGTCGCCGTCGCGCGCGGTGCGGATCGGGTAGCGGATCGACTCGTCCATCGTCTCGGCTAGGCCGCCGAACTTGCCGATGTCGAGATAGACCCAGCGCACGTCATCCTCCTCACTCTTCTTGGAGACGAGGACGACCTCGGCTTCGATGGTGCCGGCATTGCCGACCATGCCGCGGCCCGGCTCGATAATAGTCTCCGGGATGCGGTTGCCGAAGTGCTTGCGCAGCGCCTTGAAGATCGCCGTGCCGTAGGTTTTCACCGAGGGCACGTTCTTTAGGTACTTGGTCGGGAAGCCGCCGCCCAGATTGACCATGCTGAGCTGCATGCCGCGCTCGCCGCACTCCTTGAACACCGCCGCCGCCAAGGCGAGCGCACGGTCCCAGGCATGCTGGTTGCGCTGCTGGGAGCCGACATGGAACGACACCCCATGCGGCTCCAGCCCGAGCTTGAGCGCGTGCTCGAGCACGTCCACGGCCATTGCAGGCTCGCAGCCGAACTTGCGCGACAGCGGCCAATCCGCCCCGACGCAGTCGGAGAGGATGCGGCAGAACACCCGGGAGCCGGGCGCCGCGCGGGCAACCTTCTCCACCTCGGCCTTGCTGTCGACCGCGTAGAGGCGGACGCCGAGCGCGAAGGCGCGCGCGATGTCGCGCTCCTTCTTGATCGTGTTGCCGTAGGAAATGCGGTCGGGCGTGGCGCCGGCGGCGAGCGCCATCTCGGTCTCGGCGACCGAGGCGGTGTCGAAGCAGGAGCCGAGCTTGGCCAGTAGCGACAACACCTCCGGCGCCGGGTTGGCCTTCACCGCGTAGAACACGCGCGTGTCGGGCAACGCCTTGGCGAAGGCATTGTAGTTGTCTTTCACGACGTCGAGGTCGACGACGAGGCATGGCCCGTCGTCGCGACGTTTACGGAGGAATTCGCGGATGCGCTCAGTCATGGCGCTCTCCCCTCGGCTTAGGGGGCTGTGCAAGCCCCTGATGTCGCGGATTTCCAAGCATGCCGCCGCGCGCGATGGGGACGCGCAAGCGCTTCCGCTCTTCAACCGCTCATGCTGCCTTGGATTGGAAGGGGGATGGCCCCGTCCGCACGGCCGGCAAAGATGAACAAGCCTCTTCGGTGACCCGCGCCGGTGGTGGAAACCGGCAGAGACCAAGGAAGCCCGATCGTCGTTGCTTCAAGCCGCGTCCCCTGCTGAGAGCAGGGTTTGCCGGTTTCGCCTCCGGCTGCCGGTCAGATTTCTTGGAGAGCTTTGGCTTCTCTCTCCAGGCGGCTGGCCGGCCTCTTGTCCGGCTACCTACCGACCGACACACGGCCACAGGCACGTGCGAATTTGGGCAACGTTGAAATAACAAATTTTTCGCGCGATGCAAGAGAATTAGTTCCCCGCACGCAAAAACTTTCTTAACGATTTCTTTCGGCGGTGAGCGCACGCTTTCAGTTGCGAGCGGTGAACGGCTCGATGCGGTGCGCGTTGCGGATGAACTGCGCCATGATGGCGACGCCGCAGAGCACGAAGACACCGTCGAGAATGCGCTGCCCGATGCCGCCGAGATCGAACAGCGTGGCGAGTGCCCACGAGCCGGCGAAGGCGGCCCCGAACACCTCGGCGCCAATCAGGATGGCGGCGCTGATCACGGTGATGACGTTGAGCCAGACGATGCGGCGGCCAGCGGCCATGACGTTCTCCTTTTAGCGGCCGCAATGTCCACGAATCCGCTTGCTAGATCAAGTCAATAGAGGGCCACCGGCGTTTGATCTTGGTCATGGCCGCGGCCGGCCGAAACGGCGAAGTTGCGGCCATGTCGATCGCAAACACGCTCAAACATGCCCGCCAATTCCTCGCCGGCCTCGTGGCATTCGGCCTCGCCGCCGGCTTCGCCGCCAAGCTCGCCGGGCTCGGCGCCTGGTCTCCGACCATCTGGGCCGCGGTCACAATCCCGGTCCTGCTGGCGCTGGTGGCGGAGATCGTCACCAGCCTGAGCCGCGGCGATCTCGGGCTCGACATCGTCGCCGCATTGTCGATGACCGGGGCGCTGCTCGTCGGCGAGAGCCTCGCCGCCGCGATCGTCGCGCTGATGTATGCCGGCGGCCAGTACCTGGAAAGCTATGCCGAGCGGGCGGCCCGGCGCGAGATGACCGCTTTGTTGTCGCGGGTGCCGCGCACCGCCGTCCGGCACCGGGACGGACGGCTGGAGGAGGTCGCGCTCGATCTGATTGTGCCCGGCGACCGGCTGCTGGTCCGGCAAGGCGACGTGGTGCCGGTGGACGGCACGGTGGTCGAAGGCGTGGCGGTGCTCGACCAGTCGGCACTGACCGGGGAATCGTTGCCGGCGCAGATGCGCACCGGCGATGCGGTGCTGAGCGGCTCGACCAATGTCGGCGACGCCTTCGATCTCACGGCCACGCGGCTGGCCGCGGAAAGTACTTATGCCGGGGTCGTCCGCCTGGTGGAGGCCGCTCAGCGCTCGCGCGCGCCGATGTCGCGGCTGGCCGACCGCTACGCCATCATTTTCCTGGCGGTGACTGCGGCGCTGGCTGGCGCGGCCTGGCTGCTGACCGGCGACCCGATCCGGGCGGTCGCCGTGCTGGTGGTGGCGACGCCCTGTCCGCTCATCCTGGCGGTGCCGGTGGCCATCGTGGCCGGACTGTCGCGTGCGGCCAAGCTTGGCATCCTGATCAAAGGCGGGAAGGCGATCGAGACGCTGGCGGGCGTGCGCGCATTGGTTATCGACAAGACCGGCACCCTGACCATCGGCCAGGCCAAGATCGTCGCTATTCGGGTGGCCGACGGCGTGACGCCCGATGAACTGCTGCGGATCGCCGCCTCACTCGATCAGGCCTCCAAGCACATCATCGCGCAGACCATCGTCGCCGAGGCGCGCGGCAATGGGCTGGCGCTTGCGGTTCCGACCGAGGTGGTGGAGACGCCCGGTGAAGGAGTCATGGGCCGGGTGGACGGACGCCGCGTGATGGTCGGGGGACTGCACTTCATTGCCGGCAAGATCGGCGACTCGGGCCTGTCGATGCTCCCGCACGAGCGGCCGCCCGGCGCCCTCACGGCCGCCGTGGCAATTGACGGCAAGCTCGCCGGCCTGCTGATCCTGTCCGACGAATTGCGCGCCGGCACCGAAACGATGCTGCATGAGTTGCGTGACCTCGGCATCGAGCGCATCGTGCTGGCGACCGGCGATCGCCATGAGGTCGCCCGGTTTATTGCGGCCGGCCTGTCGATCGATCTGGTGCGCTCGGAGCTCACGGCCGACCAGAAAATCCTGGTGGTGCTCTCGGAGCGCAAGAACGGGCCGGTGATGATGATCGGAGACGGCGTCAATGACGCGCCGGCACTGGCGGCGGCCGATATCGGGCTGGCGATGGGCGCCAAGGGGGCGGCGGCCTCGGCCGAGGCGGCCGACGTGGTGCTGCTGGTCGATCAGCTCGACCGCGTGCTACCCGCGATCCGCATCGCGCGCCGCTCGCGCTTCATTGCCCTGCAAAGTGTGATCGCCGGCATGGGGCTCTCCATCCTCGCCATGATCGCGGCGGCGCTCGGCTACATCGTGCCGGTCGAGGGCGCGCTGTTGCAGGAGGTGATCGACGTGGCGGTCATCTTCAACGCGCTACGGGCACTGCGTGGGTGACATCGTCGGGCGACGGGGCTTAAATCCGCTTCCGATGACCAAAGCCGCACGGGAACCTGCTGATATCGCCGCCCTCGATGCGGCGCTCGCCCGCATGGGTCTGCTCGCGCCCGGCGAGCGCGCGCGCTACACGGCGCTGACCGGCGGCGTCGCCTCCGACATCTGGAAGGTCGACACCGCGGCGAAGACCTTTGCGGTCAAACGTGCGCTTCCCAAGCTCAAGGTCGCCACCGACTGGTACGTGCCGGTCGCGCGCAATGCCTTCGAAGTTAAATGGATCGAGGCAGTACGGGCCATCATGCCGCAGGCCGTGCCGCAACTGCTCGGTCACGATCCCGCCGCCGGCTTCTTCGCGATGAGCTATCTCGATCCGGCGCGTTATCGAAATTGGAAGAGCGAACTGCGCGATGGCCGAACCGACGACGCATTTGCGGCCGAGGTCGGCCGTTGTCTCGTGCGTATCCACGCGGCAACCGCGAAAAATCCGGCCATCGCCACCGCGTTCGCGACTGACGACACCTTTCACGCCATCCGGCTGGCGGCTTATCTGGAGGCAACGGCATCAAAACATCCGGAAGCCGCCGACGCTTTGATGGCACTGTCGCGCAGCACGCTCGCCACCAAGCTGACGCTGGTACACGGCGACGTCAGTCCGAAGAATATTCTGATCGGGCCGGACGGGCCGATCTTTCTCGACGCCGAATGCGCTTGGTATGGCGACCCGGCTTTCGATCTGGCGTTTTGCCTCAACCACATGCTGCTGAAATGCCTGTGGACGCGTTGGGCGGCGGCGCGTTTGCTCGGCCTTTTCGATATCCTCGCGCAGAGTTATCTCGCCGGCGTCAACTGGGAGTCGTCGGGGCTGATGGAGCGGCGCACCGCGCACCTGCTACCTGGCCTTTTCCTCGCTCGCGTGGACGGAAAGTCGCCCGCCGAATACGTCACCGCGGAAGGTGACAAGGCGCAGATCCGTCGCGTGGCGCTGAATTTTCTCGCGCAGCCGCCGCAACGGCTATCTGAGATCCGGAACGCCTGGGCGCGAGAGATCGGCATCAAGGAACCTGCGGCATGAGCGCGACGATTATCACTTCGGTTCATGGCCGGCGGGTTTGGGATTCGCGCGGCCGGCCCACAGTCGAAGCTGAGGTCAGGTTGGTGGGCGGAGCGTATGGACGCGCCATTGCGCCGGCCGGCGCATCCACCGGCACTGGCGAAGCGGTCGATTTGCGCGACGGCGGCACGGCGTTCGGCGGTCTCGATGTGCGCCGGGCGCGGGCGAATATTTCAGGCGAGATTGCCGGCGCGTTGCAGGGAACCGACGCCGTCGACCAAACGGCGGTCGACCGCATCTTGCTCGCGCTTGACGGTACGGCGAACAAGCGCCGTCTCGGCGGCAATGCCATGATCGCCACCTCGATGGCGGTCGCGCACGCCGCAGCGAATGCGCAGGGCATCCCGCTCTGGCATTACCTGTCGAACGGCAAGCCCGGCCGCCTGCCGCTGCCGGAAATCCAGATTTTCGGGGGTGGCGCGCACGCGGCGCGCCGCGTCGACGTGCAAGATTTCATGATCGTTTGTCCGTGCGCGCGCAGCTTCGCCGAGGCGCTCGACGTCACCGCGGAGGTTTATGCCATGGCCGGAAAGCTTCTCGGCGAACGCGGCCTGCTGCAGGGTGTCGCCGATGAAGGCGGCTATTGGCCGGCCTTCGCCTCCAACGAGGAAGCGCTCGACATATTGCTGCGCGCGATCGAGCGCGCCGGCTACTCGCCTGGCAACGACGTCGCGATCTCGCTCGATATCGCCGCCTCTTCGTTCGGGAAAAATGGCAGCTATCGCCTTGCTTTGGAAGGGCACGAGCTTGACAGCGACGGCCTGATCGAATTGCTCGGGGGCTGGATCGCGCGCTATCCGATTGTCTCGGTCGAAGATCCGGTGGCGGAAGACGATGCGGAGGGTTTCCGCCGTTTTACCCAAGCGTTCGGCGCGCGCGTGCAGGTGGTCGGCGACGATTTCCTGGTCACCGACGCGGCGCGCGTACGGGAGGCTGCCGCATCGGCGGCGGTCACCACGGCGCTGATCAAGCCGAACCAGGCCGGCACCTTGACCGAAACCCAGGCGGCGTTGACGGCCGCGCGTGCGGCGGGGCTGACAACCATCGTCTCCGCGCGCTCGGGGGAAAGCGAGGACGTCACCATCGTTCATCTCGCGGTTGGTTGGGATGCGGGCCAGCTCAAAGTCGGTTCATTCTCGCGCTCGGAGCGCATGGCGAAATGGAATGAAGCCTTGCGCATCGAGGAGGCGCTTGGCGCCAACGCGCGTTTTGCCGGTGGCGAGGCGTTGGGATTGCCAGCCAGAGGATCTTGAGCCCCACGGCTTGGCGATTCTCCGCCCGCCCTCTAGATAGAGCGCATGACCTCACCGCCATCCGCCTCCGACAACCGAAGCCCACTGCTGACCGACTGGACCGGCTCGTTTGGCCTGCCGCCGTTGGGCGCGATCAAACCGGAGCATTTCCGTCCCGCTTTCGACCGGGCATTGGCGGCCCACCGCGTTGAGATCGACGCCATCGCCGCGAGCCCTTCGGCGCCCAGCTTCGGCAACACCATCGAGGCGCTGGAGAAGAGCGGGCACGAGCTCGACCGCGTCTCTAACGTCTTCTTCGTGCTGGCTGGCGCCGACACCGGCGACGCCATCGAGGCGGTCGAACGCGAGATCTCGCCGATCTTGGCCCGCCACAGCAACGCGCTCTATCTCAACGCTAAGCTCTATGCTCGCATCGCCAAGCTTTATCGCCGCCGCGACGAGCTCGGTCTCAACGCCGAGCAGGCTCGCGTGCTCGATCGCTATCACACAAGGTTCGTGCGGGCCGGCGGCGCGCTCGACAAGCCGGCGCAGGAACGCCTTGCGGCGATCAACGAGCGGCTGGCCAGCCTCGGCACCCAGTTCGGGCAGAATGTGCTGGCGGATGAGAAATCGTATGCGCTGATGCTGGAGGAGGGCGATCTTGCCGGCCTGCCCGACTTCGCCCGCGCGGCGGCGCGGGCGGCCGCGGAAGAACGCGGTCACTCCGGCAAATTTGCCATTACGCTGGCCCGCTCGTCATGCGAGAGCTTTTTGCAGTTCTCGTCGCGCCGCGACCTGCGCGAGAAAATATTTCAGGCATGGATCAAGCGCGGCGAGAACAGCGGCGCAACCGACAATCGCGCGCTGATCGTCGAGATGGTGGCGTTGCGCGCCGAGCGTGCAAACCTTCTGGGCTTTGAAACTTACGCCGACTACCGGCTCGACGATCAGATGGCCAAGACCCCGCAGGCGGCGCGCAATCTGCTCGACGAGGTCTGGGGCCGGGCGCGCGCCAAGGCCACGGTCGAGCGCGACGCACTGCAGAAGATGATCGCCGAGGAGGGTGGCAACTTCGCGCTCGCGCCCTGGGATTGGCGCTATTACACCGAGAAACTGCGTAAATCAAAGTTCGATCTCGACGAGGCCGAGATCAAGCCGTACTTCCAGCTCGACAAGATGGTGGAGGCCGCGTTCGAAACCGCCCACCGGCTGTTCGGCCTCAGCTTCACGCCCGTTTCCGTGCCGCTCTATCACCCGGACGCCCGCGCTTTCGACGTGAAGGACGGCCAAGGCCGCCATGTCGGCCTGTTCATCGGCGATTATTTCGCGCGCGGCTCCAAGCACAGCGGTGCCTGGATGACCTCGCTGCGCGACCAGGAGAAGCTTTCCGGCGACGTCCGGCCGGTTATCCTCAATATCTGCAATTTCTCTAAGCCGGCGGCCGGCGAGCCGGCGCTGTTGTCGTTCGACGACGCGCGCACGCTGTTCCACGAATTCGGCCACGCCCTGCATGGCCTGCTGTCGAACGTGACTTATCCGCTGCTCGCCGGCACAGGCGTTGCCAGTGATTTTGTCGAGCTGCCATCGCAGCTCTACGAGCATTGGCTGGAGGTGCCGGAGATCCTGCAGAAATACGCGCGCCACGCAGCTACGTCCGAGCCGATGCCGAAAGCGCTGCTCGACCGCCTGCTGGCCACGCGCACCTTCAACCAAGGCTTCGCCACGGTGGAATACACTGCCTGCGCGCTGGTCGATCTCGATATCCATGCGCTGCCCGATGCCACCAAGCTTGATGTGAGTAAGTTCGAGCGGGACGACCTCGAACGCATCTCCATGCCGGCGGAAATCGTCATGCGGCACCGCCTGCCGCATTTCCAGCATCTGTTTTCCGGCGGCGGCTATGCGGCGGGCTATTACTCCTACATGTGGTCGGAGGTGCTCGACGCCGACGCCTTCGAGGCGTTCGAGGAAACCGGCAACGCCTTCGATTCGGCCACCGCACAGCGCCTGCGGGACTGGATTTACAGTGCCGGCAATCTGCGCGATCCGGTGGAGGCCTACAAAGGCTTCCGGGGCCGCCTGCCGGCGGTCGATGCGCTCTTGAAAAAGCGCGGGCTCGACGCGCCGGCGCTTGCCACGCCGTAAGCGGATGCTACCGTTGCGGCGATGGCCGTTAGCCCCGCACAAATCAACGACATCCCAGACTGGCGCCTGACCGGCGACTGGTGGGACCTGTGCAATTGCGCCATCGGCTGTCCGTGCAATTTCGGCTCCGATCCGACGCTCGGTTATTGCGAGGGCGTGCTGACCTGGCTGATCCGTGACGGCAACTATGGCGACCTCAAGATCAGCAAGGATCTCGCGGTCGTCCTCATCATTCATTGGGAAGGCAATGTCTTCGAGAAGAACCGTGAGTTCGGTTTCCTGATCGACGACCGCGCCAATCCGGCCGAGCGCGCTGCGCTGGAAAAAATCTTCACCGGCTATGCCGGCGGCGCCTTCGCCGCCTGGCGCGACCTGACACTCAGCGTCGACGGCGTCGAGTCCGTGAAAATGAAGGTCACACACGACGCCGAGAACTGGCGCGTCGATGTGCCCGGCATGGTCGAGGGGCTCGGCGGCCCGTTCCGCAAATACATGGTGCCGCCGGGCGATACCTGCCGCATCTACAATGCGCCGCGCCCTGAAGTGGTGCCCGGTTTCCTTACTGTCGGTCAGGCCAAGCGCAACGTGGTCACCGGCGCCTTCGGCCGCAACTGGGACTGGTCGGAACGCAGCTCCAAGCACATCGCGTTCGACTTGCGCGGGCCGAAGACCTTCAGCTGGCGGACGCCGCTGCCAGGCCAATGAGCGAAACCCCCGGACGTACCGGCGCGCCGACGCGCCGTGATCTCCTCATTGTCGCCGCTCTGCTGCTGCTCGTTACGGCTGTGGCTTGGGCCTTCACCATCGACCAGGCCAACCGCATGGACGCGATGGAAGCGGCCATGTGGCGCGACATGAACATGTCGATGAACGGCATGGAGCCGTCCTGGACGCCGGCCGATGCCCTGCTGCTGTTCGTGATGTGGTCGGCGATGATGGCGGCGATGATGGTGCCGGGCGCGAGCCCGATGGTCGCCGCTTTCGCCACCATCAACCGCCGCCGCCGTGAGCGCTCCGCGCCGCATGTGCCGACAGCGATTTTTCTGGCCGGTTATCTGATCGCCTGGGCCAGTTTTTCGCTGATTGCCAGCGCCCTGCAATGGCTGTTGCAGACCACCGGGCTGCTCACCACCATGATGCAGTCGGCGTCGTATTATTTTTCCGCCGCGCTGTTCCTCGCCGCTGGGCTCTACCAGTTCAGCCCGCTGAAGGAGCATTGCCTGGCTTATTGCCGCTCGCCTGACGGTTTCATTTTGTCAGAATGGCGCGACGGCGCGCTCGGCGCGATGATCATGGGTCTGCGGCACGGACTATTCTGCATGGGCTGCTGCGCGGCGCTGATGGCGCTGCTGTTCGCGGTCGCGGTCATGGATCTGCGCTGGGTAGCCGGTTTGACTGCGCTGGTCACCGCCGAGAAGCTGCTGCCGGGCGCGAAATTCTGGCGTGTTGCCATCGGCATTGCGTTAATCGCCACCGGCGCGTGTTTCGCATTCGCGGCGATTAGGATTACATGAGGCCATGAACCTCTACACCAGCGGACATCGCCGCGGCGTCGTTTGCGCGCCGCATGCCGCCGCGGTCGAGGACGGCCGCGGCATCCTCGCCGAGGGCGGCAACGCCATCGAAGCGATGCTGGGGATGGCGGCCTCGATCGCTGCGGTCTATCCGCACATGAATCACATCGGCGGCGACGGCTTCTGGCTGATCCGCGAGCCGTCGGGCCGCGTCAGCGCAATCATGGGGGTGGGGCGCGCCGGCGCCAAAGCGACACCGCAGCTTTATCGTGACGCCGGCCACCACGAGATTCCGGCGCGCGGGCCACTCGCCGCGCTCACCGTGCCGGGCGCGGTGGCGGCGTGGATGCTCGCTGGCGAAGCGGCGAGAGCGCAGGGCGGCAAGCTGCCGCTCGACCTCCTGCTGGCACCAGCGATCAAGCATTCGCGCGAGGGCTATACGGCGACACACAGCCAGGCGCGGCTGACGGCGGACAAGCTGCCCGAGATGAAAGACTCGGTTGGCTTCGCCGACGCGTTCTTGATCGACGGCAAAGCCCCGGAGGCAGGCGCGCGGCTCAAGCAAAGCAAATTCGCCGCTACGCTCGAACAGCTCGCCCAAGCGGGCCTCGACGATTTCTATCGCGGCGACGTCGGCCGCGAGATCGCCGCCGACTTGGAGCGCATCGGCAGCCCGGTGACACGCGCCGATCTGGAAAAATTCGAAGCGACTGTCGCCGAACCGCTCAGCGTCCGCATCCAGGTCGGAACGCTTTATAATTCGCCGCCGCCGACCCAGGGGCTGGCCTCGCTTATCATCCTTGGCGTATTCGATCGCCTGCGCGTCCGGCAAGCCGAAAGCTTCGAGCACATCCACGGCCTGGTCGAGGCGATCAAGCGTGCCTTCCGCGTGCGCGACCGCGTGGTCACCGATCCCGACGGAATCGCGCTCGATCTCAATCAATTCCTGTCGCCACCATTCCTCGATGCCGAGGCGGCCAAGATCGATGCCAAGAAAGCCGCGCGCTGGCCGCAGCCCTACGGCGAAGGCGATACCATCTGGATGGGCGCCGCCGACTCAAGCGGCCTCGTCGTTTCCTACATCCAGTCGCTCTATTGGGAGTTTGGCTCTGGCTGCGTGTTGCCGGCGACCGGTTTGCTGATGCAGAACCGTGGGTCGAGCTTCTCGCTCGACCCCAAGGCATTGAATACGCTTTCGCCCGGCCGCCGTCCGTTCCACACGCTCAATCCGGCGCTGGCCGCGCTCAAGGACGGCCGCGTCATCGCCTACGGCACTATGGGTGGCGACGGTCAGCCACAAACGCAAGCGGCCGTCTTCACCCGGCACGTCGCATTTCGCCAGCCGCTCGAGCAGGCGCTCGACGCGCCGCGCTGGCTGCTCGGCCGCACCTGGGGCTCTATGCACACCAACCTGCGGCTGGAATCGCGTTTCGACGGCAATCTAGTCGATCGGCTGATGGCGGCCGGCCATGATGTCGAAATGCTTGATGAACCTTATTCCGACACCATGGGCCATGCCGGCGCGGTCGTCTTGCATCCCGATGGCACGCTTGAAGGCGGCCACGATCCGCGCGCCGACGGCGGCGCGGCGGGCATCTAGTTCTTGCTCCGGCGAGGGGATCGCCGATAATGCGGAGACACGGAAGAGGGGCCGCCATGAAATTGATTTGTCGTGCAGCGCTCGTCGCGCTGACTGTCGCTTTTGCGACTACATCGGCGCAAGCTTGGCCGGACAAGGCGATCAGGGCCTACATCCCGTTCGGCGCCGGCAGCGCCACCGACATTGTGCCGCGCGCGGTGTTCGATGCGCTTTCCAAGGAGCTCGGCCAGCCGATCACCGTGGAAAACAAGGGCGGCGCCGGTGGCACGCTCGGCATCGGCGAGGTCGTGCGCGCCCAGCCCGACGGCTACACCATCCTCGCCAACTCATCGGCGCACGCCATCGCGCCCTTTATCGTGCCCAATTTCCCTTACGACATCGCCAAGGACCTGTCCGGCGTTCTGATGATCGGGCAGAACGCCAATGTGATGCTCGTCCTGCCGTCACGCGGCTGGAAAACTATGCAGGACTTCATCGCAGCGGCCAAAGCCAAGCCCGGCGCGATGAATTTCGGCTCGGCCGGCGTCGGCACCGCGACCCATATCTGCGGCGAGCGTCTCCGCCTCGCCGCCGGCATCGAAGCGACGCACGTGCCCTACAAAGGCGGCGCCGAGGCGCTGACTGATCTGCTCGGTGGCCGCCTCGACTTCTTGTTCACGCCAATCTCGACGGCGCTGCCGCTCATTCGCGACGGCCGCGTCGTGCCGCTGATGATCTCGACGCCGACGCGCGCCTCCGATCTGCCCGATGTGCCGACGCCGCGCGACCTCGGCTTCGTCAACGCCGAAACCATCGTCTGGTACGCGGTGTTCATGCCTGCCAAGACCCCACGCGATATCGTCGAGAAATTCCACGCCGCCGCCATGAAGGTCTTGGCGACGCCGGAGATGAACGCAAGGCTGAAGAAACTCGCGGTCGATCCGATGCCGATGACAACGGCCGAAATCGACAAATTCGTCGCCAGCGAGCTCGCCTCCAACGGCAAGCTGATCAAGGCCGCCGGCATCAGCGCTAAATAGCCGGTGGCAACGTTAACACCGCCTAACTGCAACACTGTTACACGCCACCTTTACGCCGCACTCCGTGATATTGTGCCGCGCATGACCACTTCGATCCGTTTCCTCCTCGTCGCCCTGGTAACTCTGGCTTTTGCCGCGCCCGCGCGCGCGCATCCCCATGTCTGGGTGACCATGCATTCCGAACTGGTCTATGCGCCGGACGGCACCATTACCGGCGTGCGCCACCATTGGGCGTTCGACGACATGTTCTCCGCCTTCGCCACGCAGGGGCTGGAGAGCAAGGAGAAGGGCAAGTTCACCCGCGAGGAGTTGGCCCCGCTCGCCAAGGTCAATGTCGAGTCGCTGAAGGAATACGACTATTTCACCTACGCGACCGCCGACGGCGTGAAAACGCCGCTGAGCGAGCCCGCGCCGGACTACTGGCTCGACTATAACGATTCCGTCCTCACGTTGAATTTCACGCTGCCATTCAAGACGCCGGTGAAGGCGAAGGAGCTCAAGGTCGAGGTCTACGATCCGAGCATCTTCGTCGATTTCGCATGGGCCAAGGACAAGCCGGTCCAACTCGTCGGCGCGCCGGCCTGCAAGGCCGACGTGGTGATGCCGCGCGAAATGACCTTTGCGGAAGGCAAGGCGCTGAGCGCCATTCCCGCCGATGAGCAGAACACGACGATGGCCTGGGGCGCGCAGTTCGCCAACAAGATTTTGGTCCATTGTCCTTGAGGCCCGCAGTTACGATCGCGGGATTTCGGTCCGCGGCGGCGCGATCTGCATTTGTCGTGCTGTGCGCACTTCTTGTGCTCGGCGCGCTCGACGCCGCGCTGGCGCAGCCGTTCGGCATGACGCGCGGCTCGGCGCCGCCCGAGGTCGGCGCCTTCGCTGGCTGGATTCTTGCCAAACAGGCCGAGTTCTACCGCATGCTGTCGGGCACCATCCGCGCCGCCAAGGCCGACGGCAGCGCCGCCTGGACATTGATGGGTATTTCGTTTGCGTATGGCATTTTCCACGCCGCCGGCCCCGGCCACGGCAAGGCGGTGATCTCGTCCTATCTGGTGGCCAATAACGAGACCTGGCGGCGCGGCATCGCGCTGTCGTTCGCTTCCGCCATCCTGCAGGCATTCACCGCCATTGCCATCGTCGGCATCGCCGCGGTGCTGCTCGGGGCCACGGCCCACATGATGGGAAACACCGTGCGCGTGATTGAGATGGTGAGCTACGCCCTGATCGTTCTGATCGGCCTGCGGTTGTTATGGGTGAAAGGCCGCGCATTCCTGCGCCTGCTGTGGCCGCCAAGTCATGACCATTATGATCACGCGCATGGCCACGCGCATGCGCATGGGCATTCGCACGGTCACGCGCACGATCACGCGCATGAGCATGATCACGGTGACGAAGCTCACGCCTGGGGCCACGCTCATGCGCCGGAGCCAAGCGAGCTCAAAGGCCCGCACTGGCTGCGGCGCGGGCTGGCGGCAATTGTCGCGGTGGGTTTGCGGCCCTGCTCTGGCGCCATCATCGTGCTGGTGTTCGCGCTGGCGCAAGGGCTGTTCTGGATCGGCGTCGCTTCCACCTTCGTGATGGGGCTAGGCACCGCGATCACGGTCGCAGGCGTCGCCACGCTCGCAGTCGCCGCGCGCGGCTTTGCCGGCCGGCTGGCGAAGCGCAAGCCGGGCGCCGGCATGCTGCTCCTGCGCGGCGTGGAGACTGCGGCCGCCATGCTGATCATCGTTTTCGGCGTCGCGCTGCTTGCCGGCTATATGGTGAGCGAGCGGATGATGGGGGTCTAGCGGAAGTCGTCCGGACGCAGTTCTATCGGCTGCCCATGCGGCGTCCGATCGCAAGCATGATCCCAGGCGTCACGATAGCGATGCAGCGTGGCCGGCGTGGTCACGCCTTTGTCGGCCACCAGTTTTTCCAGCGCCGCCAGCCAATGCGAGTAATAGGTTTCGCCGGTGTCGGGATCGCCGACCGCTTGCGCGCGCTTGATTTCTGCGGCGAGCGCCGCCGCCCATTCGTTCCAGGTGAACAGCCCGCGCTCATGCAGCGCCAGCGTCATGGCGAACGCCTGCGCCTCCCACGGCTCGCGGAACACCGGCCCGTCGGCATCGCGCGGGATGCTCGGCACTTCCTGCGTGGCGCGGCGGGCGGCGGCCTGGTCGATCATACCGGCACCAGATACGGCTCCCAGGCCTCGATGCAAACGCGCACCGTCGGATCGGTGTCCGCGCCCCATAATTCGCGGCCGTCAAAGCGCACGGTGTAGAGCCAGTGTGGATCCTCGCCGGCATTGCTGGCGTTGCTGTCGGGAAACACGTGGCAGCCGACGATGCGCACCACCTCGCCGACATGCCCGCGCGCATAGCGTGGCAGCCGGGTGTGCGTCTTCGGATGCATATTCTTGGCGCGCACCTTGTCGCCCACCTTGAACAGCGCGGGCGCCGGCGCCGGGCGGTTATAGGGCGAGCCGCAGCGCACCATCTTGGCGACTTCGGCGGCGGTCACCGCGTGTGGCGCTTTCTTGATCGGCGCGATCGCGTGGCCGGCCTTAATCTCCTCTGGCGTCGCCACGCCGTATTCCAGCATCATCAGCTCGAGCGTCCTGGTCCATAGCCCATAATAGCTGAGGTTGAGATATTCCGGCGGCGGAATGCTTTCGCGCTTGAAGCGGAAGGCGTCGAGATTCCACAGCTTGGCAACGCCGGTCACCATATTGAGCGCGAAGGAGTGCCCCTCCCATTCGGCGTGAAATACCGGCTCGTTCGGCTCCGGCACGACCGGGCCGAAGCCGTGCATTCCGCCCATGTCCGCAGCGCCATTCATGACACGTCCTTCAGCGACTTCGGCAGCCCGGTGCCGATCATGCTGTCGCGCGTCACCAGTTCGGCGAGCTTCGCCTCGCTCCAGCCGTCGGTGCCGGCGGGCCGCACTGGCACGACCAGATAACGCAGCTCGGCGGTGGAATCCCACACGCGGATTTCGGTGTCTTTCGGCAGGATGACGCCGAAATCGGCCAGCACGCCGCGCGGATCGGCGACCGTGCGCGAGCGATAGGGCGCCGACTTGTACCAGAGCGGCGGCAGGCCGAGCACCGCCCAGGGATAGCAGGAGCACAGCGTGCAGACGACCATGTTGTGCACCGACGGCGTGTTCTCCAGCGCCACCAGGTGATTGCCGGAGCGCCCGCCGAAGCCGAGCGAGCCGATCGCCGCGGTGCCATCCTCGAACAGCCACTTACGGAATTGCGGATCGACCCAGGCCTTGGCCACCACCTGCGCGCCATTGCGCGGGCCGATCTTCTTCTCGTAGGTCTCGATCAGTTCGTCGATCGCGGCCAGCTCGATATAGCCTTTCTCCAGCAGGATCGTTTCCAGCGCGCGCGTGCGCAGCTGCATCTCGGAGAGCTCCGAGCCGTGCTCGTGGTCATGATCGTTATCGTGGGTCATGGCGAAAGTATAAGCGCACTATCAGGCTGGTACCAAGTATGGCTCCCAGGCGTCGACCGAGACCGTCACGCTCGGGTCGCCATCGGCGCCCCATAATTCGCGGCCATCGAAGCGCACGGTGTAGAGCCATTGCGGATTTTCGCCGGCGCCTTGCGCGTTACTGTCGGGGAAAACGTGGCAGCCGATCACGCGCTCGATCGTGCCTTGATGCCCGCGCACATAGCGCGGCAGCCGCGTGTGGGTCGGCGGGTTGATGTTCCTGGCGCGCACCTTGTCGCCCACCTTGAAGCGTGCCTGCGTGTTGGTCTCGCGCTCGGTCGGCCCGCCGCGATAAAGCACCTGCGCGACGTCGCCGGGCGACAAAATGCGCGTGACCGGCTTCGGCGGCTGCAGGGCGTGGCCGACCACGATCTCGTCGTCGCTGACCAGCGCGCGTTCCTTCAGCAGTGTTTCCAGTCCGGCGAACCAGAGCTGGTAATAGCTCATCGACAGATATTCGCCCGGCGGCCGGTTCTCGCGTGCGAAGCGCGACATGTCGATATTCCAGCCGCCCGGTATGCCCATGGCCAGCGTGAGCGCAAAGGCACGCTTCTCCCATTCGGCGTGAAATACCGGCTCGTTCGGCTCCGGCACAACCGGGCCGAAGCCGTCCATGCCACCCATGTCCTGCGCGCCGTTCATTTTGCGGAGCCCTTGGGCAATCCCGTCCCGATCATCGAGTCGCGCGTCACCAGTTCAGCGAGTTTTTCCTCGCTCCAGCCCTCGGTGCCGGCGGGCCGCATCGGGATGACAAGATACCGAATCTCCGCGGTCGAATCCCACACGCGGATGCTGGTATCCTGCGGCAGGGTCACCCCGAAATCGGTCAGCAAGCCGCGCGGATCGGAAACCGCGCGCGAGCGGTAGGGCGCCGACTTGTACCAGACCGGCGGCAGGCCGAGCACCGGCCACGGGTAACAAGAGCACAGCGTGCACACGACCATGTTGTGCCGCTGCGGCGTGTTCTCCAGCGCGACGATGTGCTCGCCCTGGCGGCCGGCATAGCCGAGCTCCGCAATGGCCGGCGTCGCGTCCTTGAACAGCCGCGCGCGATAGGCCGGATCGGCCCAGGCCTTGGCCACCACGCGGGCGCCGTTGCGCGGCCCGACCTTCTTCTCGTAGGTCTCGATCAAAAGATCGAGCGCGGCCGGATCGACATAGCCCTTTTCGGTCAGCACGGTTTCCAGCGCGCGCACGCGCAACTGGGTTTCCGTGAGTTCGGAATGGTCGTGGTCGTGATGGTGATCGTGCCCGGACATGGCCGTACTATAAGCAAAAATGTCGGCCTTATGCCATCATCCGCGCCATGCGTTTTACGCCCCTGACCGCCCTGGCCGACCGCATCGACCGCCTGAACACGGCGGTGGGGCGGGCGGTGGCGTGGCTGGCGCTTGTCGTCGTGCTGCTGGAATTCGCGCTGGTGGTCGCGCGCTATCTGTTCGGGCTCGGCTCAATCTGGCTTACCGAAACGGTGATCTACGCGCACGCCGCGCTGTTCATGCTGGCGGCGGCCTGGACGCTGCGCGCCGGCGGCCATGTGCGGGTTGACGTGTTCTATGCCGATGCCTCGGCGCGCACGAAAGCCATCATCGATCTCGCCGGCAGCATGCTGCTGCTGTTGCCGTTCTCAGCTGTGCTGGTCTGGCTCGGCGTGCCCTACGCGGCGCGCTCATGGGCGATCCTGGAGCGTTCGCAGGAAACCAGCGGCCTGCCGCTGGTGTACGCGCTCAAGACGCTCATCCCGTTGTTCGCGCTTCTGATGGCGCTGCAAGGCATCGCGCAGGCAATCCGCGCGCTGAACGCGCTGGCGAGGCCGCGCTGATGCCACTCGCCGAAATCCTCGCCATCCTGATGGTCGCCGCGGTCATCGTGGCGCTGATGGCCGGCTATCCAGTGGCGCTGACGCTGGCCGGCGTGTCGCTGATGTTCGCGGTGTTCGGCCATGCCGTCGGCGCGATGAACTTCGCCATCCTCGGCGCGCTGCCGCAACGCATTTACGGCGTCATGACGAACGAGGTTCTGCTGGCGATCCCGATGTTCATCTTCATGGGTGTGATGCTGGAGCGTTCGCGCGTCGCCGAGGAACTGCTCGAGACCATGGGCCGGCTGTTCGGCACGCTGCGCGGCGGGCTCGGCATCTCGGTGGTCATCGTCGGCACGCTGTTGGCGGCGGCGAAAGGCGTCGTCGGGGCCACCACGGTGACTATGGGCCTGATCGTGCTGCCGAGCATGTTGCGCTTCGGCTACGACCCGCGGCTCGCGGCCGGCACCGTCGCCGCCACCGCGACGCTGGCGCAGATATTTCCGCCCGCCACCGTATTGGTGCTGCTCGGCGACCAGCTCGGCAACGCCTACCAGGCGGCGCAATTGTCGAAGGGGATCTTCGCACCGCGTTCGGTCAGTGTCAGCGATCTGTTCGCCGGCGCGCTGCTTCCCGGCTTCGCGCTGGTCGCGCTCTATCTGCTCTATTTGATCGCGGTCGCGATTCTGCGCCCGAAGGCCGCGCCGGCGATGCCGGGCGATCCCAACGCGGCGCGCGGCTTCGCGCTCGTGCGCAAGCTAGCCCAAGTCCTGGTCGCGCCAGTACTGCTGATCTTGGCTGTGCTCGGTTCGATCCTTGGCGGCATTGCCACGCCGACCGAAGCGGCATCGGTCGGTGCGGTGGGGGCCATTTTGCTCGCCGCGGCCAAAGCAGGCTTGCGTGGCCTGATGATGCCGGTGGTGGAGAAGACCACGCAGATCACCGCCATGATCTTTCTGATCCTGATCGGCGCCACGCTATTCAGCTTGGTGTTCCGCGCGCTCGGCGGCGACGACATGGTGCACCGCGCGCTTGAGCACCTGCCGGGCGGCATCAACGGGGCCGTGCTGGCGGTGATGCTGGCGATGTTTTTGCTCGGCTTCGTGATGGACGCCTTCGAGATCATCTTTGTGGTGGTGCCGATTGTGGCGCCGGCGCTGTTGATGATGCCCGGCATCGATCCAGTCTGGCTCGGCATCATGATGGCGATGAACCTGCAGACCTCCTACATGCACCCGCCGCTCGGGCCGACGCTGTTCTATCTGCGCGGGGTGGCGCCGCCCGAGATCACCACCCGGCATATCTATGTCGGCATTATTCCGTTCGTGCTGATCCAACTTTTTGCGCTGGTAGTACTCTGGTCCGCGCCGGGGCTTGCGACCATGCTGCCGCATGCGCTTTATGGGCGGTAACGATTGTCCGTATTCAGCGCAGTGCCGGCCAAAATCGCTCGACCAGAACCCAGAGCCAGACCGTGCCGGCGAGCAGCAGCGATAGAAAGATGGCAGCGGAGCCCATGTCCTTGATGCGCTTGAGGGCCGGATCGTGATCGAGGGTAATGCGATCGCTGAGCTTTTCGATCGCGGTATTGAGCAATTCGACAATAAGGATAAAGACCAGGGTGCCGATCAGCGCAACGCTCTCGCCGACGTCTGCGGTCAGGAAGACGGCGAGCGGTACTCCGATCGCCAGCAGCACCAGCTCCTCTCGGAACGCCTGTTCTGATTGCGTCGCTGCAACAAGGCCGTGCCAGCTATTAATGGTCGCCCGCCAAAGTCGTTTCACGCCATCCGCCCCCGTCAACGGTCTGCCTGGCAAACTACGCGGGCCCTTTTTAGTAGTCTATTCCATATCGTTGCACTGGATGTGTATAAGGACTTTGCATGAAAGCCGCCGAGATGTTCAGCCTGCAAGGCCGCGTGGCGTTGGTGACCGGCGCCTCCAGCGGGCTGGGCACGCAATTCGCCAAGGCGCTTGCCGATAACGGCGCCGCGGTCGCGCTGGTGGCGCGGCGGGCCGACCGGCTGGTGGACATGAAGAAATCGATTGAAGCCGCCGGCGGCCGTGCCATTGCAGTCGAGGCCGACGTCACCAACCGCGCCGCCATGGCGCGCGCCTTCGACGCCGCCGAAAAGGCCTTCGGTACCGTCACCATCCTGGTCAACAATGCCGGCATCGCGCAATCGTCCCGGCGTGCGATCGAGGTGACGGCCGAGGAATGGCGCAAGGTACTGAGCGTCGACCTCGATGCGGTCTTCTATAATGCGCAGGAGGCCGCGCGCCGCATGCTGGCGGTCAAGCAGCCAGGCGCCATCATCAACATCGCCTCTGTACTCGGCTTCGGCGTCTCCAAGGGCGTCGTGGCTTACGCCACCGCCAAGGCCGCGGTGGTGCAGGTGACCAAGGCGCTGGCGGTCGAGCTGGCGTTCAAGGGCGTGCGCGTCAACGCCATCGCGCCCGGCTGGTTCGTCACCGATATCAACGACAAATATCTCGCCGGCGAGGCGGGCGAAGCGCTCAAGCGCCAGATTCCGGCCGGCCGCTTCGGCAAGGAAGGCGATCTCAACGGCGCGCTGCTGTTGCTTGCCTCCGACGCCGGCAGCTACATCTCCGGCGCCACCATCGTGGTCGATGGTGGGCAGGTGGTGATGATTTCAGGATAAGGGAAACATCCATGGACTTCACGCTGTCGCCCGAGATCGAGGACATCCGCCTGCGCGTGCGCGCTTTCGTCGAGGAGCACGTGCTGCCGCTCGAATCCGATCCGGCCAATTTTGCCGACCACGAAAACATTCCGCATGAGCGGATGGCGCCGGTCCGCGAGAAAGCCAAAAAGGCTGGCCTGTGGGCGCCGCAAGCTCCCAACGAATACGGTGGCATGGGGCTGCCGATCGTGGCCTGGGCGGCGATCTACGAGGAGGCGGCGCGCTCGATCTTCGGTCCGCTCGCGATCCATTGCATGGCGCCGGACGACGGCAACATGAATTTGTTGGCGCGTGCCGGCACGCAGGCGCAGAAGGACAAATGGCTCAAGCCGCTCGTCGACGGCAAGGTGCGTTCGGCCTTCGCCATGACCGAGCCGCATCCCGGCTCCGGCTCCGATCCCAGCATGATGCTGACGCGCGCCGAGAAAAAAGGCGACCGCTACATTATCCGCGGGCACAAATGGTTCATTACCGGTGCCGAAGGCGCCGCGCATTTCATCCTGATGGCGCGTACCTCGGACGAGCCGCGCCGCGGTTTGACCGCGTTCCTCTATCACAAGGACCAGCCCGGCTGGCGCATCCTACGCCGCATCCCGATCATGGGGCCGCACGAGCACGGCGGTCATTGCGAGATTGAATATGACGGGCTGGAGATTCCGGAAGAAAATATCCTGCTCAATGTCGGCGACGGCTTGCGCGTCACGCAAATCCGGCTCGGGCCGGCCCGGCTGACGCACTGCATGCGCTGGCTCGGCTTCGCCAAGCGCTGCATGGAGATCGCGCAGGAGTATGTCGGCCGGCGCGACGCCTTCGGCAGCAAGCTCGCCAGCCGCGAGGGAATCCAGATCAAGCTCGGCGAGGTGGCGCACCAGATCGAAATCGGCCGCCTGCTCACCATGCACGCGGCCTGGAAGCTCGACCAGGGCGACCGCGCGCGCAAGGAAGTTTCGATGGCGAAGGTGCAGGTCGCCGACACGCTGCACCAGGCCGCCGACGTGGCGATCCAGCTCAACGGCGCGCGCGGCTATTCCAAGGACACTGTCCTGGAATGGATCTACCGCTACGGCCGCTCGGCGCGGCTAGTCGACGGCGCCTCGGAAGTGCACAAGATGGTGCTCGCCCGCTTCATGCGCGAAGAGGGCCGCGATTTCTGGAAGTGGGGATAGGGCGAGTTAGTCGATCGGCTTGATATCGGCTTCTTTGGCGAGTTGCACCGTCGCGGCGAGATCGTCTTTGAAGAACTTGTCGAATTCCTCGACACTCAACTGCGCTGGCTCGACACCAAGCTTGGCCAGTTTTTCCTTGAGGGCGGGATCCTTCAGCGCTTGTTGGGTCACGTCGTGCAATTTGTCCACGATTGCACGCGGTGTCTTTGCCGGCGCCGATATCCCGTTCCAGAAGCGGAAGACGGCGTCCGGATATCCGGCTTCGACGACCGACGGCACGTTCGGCAGGCGGGGCACGCGGGTGGGGGCGCTCACAGCCAGCACCACCAGCTTGTCACTGCCGAGCGCCGAGGCGGCAGCCGCCAGCGGAATGAAATAGAAGTCGATATTCCCACCCATCACTTGCACCAGGCCGCCTTCCTTGAACGGCACATGGCGCACGTCGATCTTGGCGGCGAGACGGAAGCGTTCGGCGGCCATGTGCGAGGAGGAGCCGATCCCCGCCGACGCAAAAGTCAGGGCGCCAGGATTCGCTTTGGCGGCAGCGACGAGGTCAGCCACCGTCTTGAATCCGCTCTTGGCTGAAGCGACCAGCACATTCGGCGAGGTCCCGATCAAGACCACTGGAATGAAATCTTTGACAGGATCGTACGATAGGACCTTGTGCAGTACGCGTTCGGTCGCCATCGAAGACGAACTAGTCACAAGTGTGTAGCCATCCGGGTCGGACCTAGCGACCGAAGCGAAGCCGACGCTTCCTCCGGCGCCGGGCTTCATCTCGATCACCATCGGCTGGCCAATCAGTTGCGAGACCTGATCAAGGACCACGCGGCTGACAGTGTCAGAGGCGCTTCCGGCCGGGTAGGGGCTGATCACCCGCACGGGCCGCGTCGGATATTGCTGCGCATTCGCCGATGCGGTCGCAGTGATGAGGATTGCTGCGACGCCAGCGCGGCACAGCACGCGAAAGGGCTTGCTAAGAACGGTCATCATCTGAATACCACCTAGTCTCGATAGCTCCGATCGATTTTATCTAGCACACGCAGATAAGCTGGCCAGTCCGAACTGCCGCGACCGCTGTCGTGATGCTCGAACTGCTCCGCGGTCTTGGCGCAGATTTCGGGCGGCACCTCGAGCAGCTGGCCGGCGGTCGCCTCCATCTTTAGTTGGATCTCGGCGGCGGTGAGCAAGTACTTCATCAGCACGAAGGCCTCGCGCGCGCTCTTGCCGACGGTGAGCATGCCGTGATGCTGCATGATCAAGGCGCGGTTCTGCCCGAGGTCCTTGTTGATACGCGCGCGCTCGTCGAAATCCTCGGTGATGCCTTCATAGCCGTGATAGCCGACGCGCTTGTAAAAACGCAGCGCCTGCTGCGATACCATGCGCAGCCCGTGCTTCAAGCCCGACAGCGCCGTGCCGTTCTCGGTGTGCACATGCACCGCGCAATTCACATCCTCGCGCGCGCCCAGCACGCCACCGTGCAACGTGAAGCCCGGCCGGTTGACGCCGGACTTCTCGTCCAAGTCCTCGTCCATGTTGACCTTCACCAGGTTGGATGCCGTCACCTCGGTGTAGAGCAGCTCGTGGCGCTTCATCAGGAAATTGCGCGGCTCGCCCGGCACCCGCATGGAGGAGTGGTTGTAGATCACGTCGTCCCAGCCGTAATGGGCGAGCAGCCGGTAGACGGCGGCAAGGTCAACACGCGCCTGCCATTCAGCCGGTGCAATTCGGTCCTTTGAAACTGCCGCGGGAATCCTGTCGGCCACCTTGGCGAGTTTGTTCATTGGGAGTTCCTCTAATTTGGATGGAGATTACCACAGCGGCCGCGCTTGGCCATATCGCCACCCCGGTATAGAGAATGCCGCCAAGAGAGGCATGATGAGCAAATCTATCCCGATCCGCATGGCCGGCTACGGCCCGCCCACCACGGGCTTCAGCAAGTCGCTGAAATTCATCGGCGACAAATTGCAAGGCCAGTTCGGCGACCGCATCGCCATCGAATACGTCTGGAATATCATGGACCACGGCTACAAGGCCGAGGACATTCTCACTTTGGTCGAGAACGGCGAGATGACGCTCGGCTATCAGTCGTCGAGCTATCTCACCGACCGCGTGCCGGAATTGGGCTTCGTCGATCTGCCGTTCCTGTTCGCCAGCAACGCGCAAGCGCGCGCGGCGATGGATGGCGAGCTCGGCGCGTTCCTGGCGCGCAAGACCGAAGAGCGTATCAATTACCGCATCCTCGGCTGGTTCGAGAACGGGTTCCGCCACATCTCCAACCGGCTGCGGCCGGTGCATCTGCCCGCCGATTTGAAGGGTATGAAGATCCGCGTGCTGCCGAGCGAAATCCAGAAACGCACCTTTGAACTGCTCGGCGCGATCGCCATACGCATGGATCTGACCGAAGCCGTCGCCATGATTAAGGCCGGCACTTTAGACGCCCAAGAAAACCCACTCGCCAACACTGTCACCTATGGCGTGCACAAGTTCCACAAATTCCACACACTCACGTATCACTTCTACATTTCGCGGCCGATTTTCCTGCACCGCGCCGCGTTCGACGGCTGGCCGGACGATCTTAAAGTGGCGATGCAAAAGGCCGTGACCGAAGCTGTCGCCTTCCAGCGCAAGCTCGCGATCGAGGAACATGAATCCTCGCGCAAGATCATCGAGGATGCCGGCTGCGAGATTGTCGAGTTGAACGCGCAGGAACACGCCGCCTTCGTCGCCGCGGTGCAGCCGCTGCTTGCCGACGCCCGCAAGATGTATGGCGAGGAAACGTTTAAAATGGTGGCAAGGGCTTAGCCGTCATCCCCTCACGGCGCCTTGAACCGTGTATTGAAAAGATTAGCGGGACTAGCGGGTGAGATATGAACGTTAAGCCGCTGCCCACAGAGTATGGAGCGTGGAACCCTGGTTTGGAATCGGAGTTGCCGCCCGAGTATTTGCCGCTCTCGACCATATTCCGCAGCGAAAACGTTTCGACCGGCATCGCGAAAGCGTATGAACTGAGCGACTACTGCGGTCTGCCGGTGCATGAGCTTGTCGCGTTTCGTGCCGACCGATTGATTGTCCACGAGTTGCTTATTCACGTGACAACCAGTGTTGCTGTCCCGGATGGTCGTGACTACGAGGACTTGGGCCGAAACTTTCGCGAAATCGCTGCAACCATTCTTAATCGATATATTGCGCCCCATCGAGCGGAACTAGCACAGCTATTCGAGCAGTTGAGAAGTGCGGCTTCCGCCGTGATCGAGCGGGAGCTTGCAAAAGCGTTTGCCGATCCGAAGCCGGCGGTCGAAGCCGAAGGAGGAAGCCGCTGGCGCCGGCTATTCGCGTTTAGCAGGCCGAAAAAACGGCCGCGCCAACCGATGGAGACTGCCGCAGAACGTGACCGGCGGATTGTTTCCGAATGGCGGAAAAAATCGGAAACGGCGGACAACCGGTTGGACGAAGTCTGCTTCGACGCGTTGAACAGGATCGCAACGGGGGTAATGAGCAGGCGCGGCCGGCTTTTTGGCGACAACGCGTTGCTCACGGAACTGGCCGTCACATTGGTCTGCAATGACTATGGCAGCGAGGTCATTGGCGACGCCATTGTTCAATTTATTCAAGAAGCGGTTGCGCGCGAAGGTTACCGGCCGTTGCCACGGCAAGAGAAGCCGGTCGTCATGAACGTCAAGGGTGCGTCGGCGTCCGGAAAAAGCACGATGCGGCCGCTGCAGCGGATCCTGGTGGGAAAGCTTAAATTTCCTTGGGAGGAGTTTGCGCTGATCAGCCCCGACATTTGGCGAAAATTTCTTCTGGACTATGGGTCGCTAGGCCCCGCCTACAAATATGCCGGCACGCTGTCAGGGCACGAGCTCGAAATCATCGACAAAAAGCTCGATCGCCGTATGGCGGCTAGAGAGGCCAGAGGAGAGATGTCGCATCTGCTGATCGACCGCTTTCGCTTTGATAGTTTTGTGCCCGAGTTGGAAGGCAAGGGCTCCAGCCGGTTGCTGACGCGGTTTGGCGATCTGGTCTACATGTTTTTCATGATTACGCCGCCGGAAATGACGGTCGAGCGCGCTTGGACGCGAGGGCTGAAAGTTGGCAGGTACAAGGCCGTTGAGGATCTGTTGGCTCATAACGTCGAAGCCTATACCGGCATGCCTGAATTATTTTTCACCTGGGCGCTGACCACCGGAAAGCGAGTCCATTACGAGTTTCTCGATAATAGCGTCGCAGAAGGTCGCCCTCCACGGACCGTGGCATTTGGTTGGAACGGAGAAATGACCATCCTGGATGTCAAGAGCATGCTCGATATCGAACGGTTCAGGAAAATAAATATTCGCGCGCAGAAACCTGAGGAAGTTTATATCAATGAGAACTTGGCACCAGAGTGCAACGTTGATTTTCTGAAGCGATGTGCACGCTGGATTTCGATCATCAATTTCGCCGATTATGAGACGGGCCAAGTCTATGCGCGGCTGAAGCACGGCAAGTGGGCATGGCGCGACGAGCAGCAGTTCGCCGATATGCTCAACGATCCGGACGTCAAGGCCGGTTTGCTGGCGGTCGCTCCCAATGTCTGCGATTCGAACGGCGGTACGGCCGGAAAGCGCACGGATATGGCGATAAACAAAGTGCACACTTTGGGCGCTTGGGGTGAGGCAGTGTGTGTCACGTGACGCGGCGCCTGAAACATGGTTTCCGCTCGCTTAACCAATCTGGACGCCGGGTGTCGGCGTTTCGGCCTGGCGATTTACTCCACCGAAACCACTCTCTTGTAGTGAGCGGTGATGCATTCTCCGGTACCGACAGCCAGCATGAGTTAGTTCAACCGCCCCGTCGCGCTCGCGGTTCGCGCGGCGAATTCGACGCGCTAGTTGGCCCCAACGGCGCCGGCAAGACCACCAGCTTACGCATGGTCGCCGGCCTGCTGCGGCCCGACGCTGGCTCGATCGTGATCGACCGCATCAACGCGCTCGCCGATTCTATAGCGGCAAAGCAGATCACAGCCTGGCTGTCGGATGGCGTTAGGCATAAGCCGCGCGATAGCGCTGCCGCGCCACCAGCAGCCCGACCACCAGCAGATTGAGAATGTTGGAGCCGATGCCGGTGGCGAAGGCGGGCGCGTAATAGCCGAAATGATCGTAAAGAAGACCGGCGATCCAGCCGCCGGCGGCCATGCCGAAGCCGCTGAACAAAAGCAGCGTCGGTATCCGCCAGGAGGCTTCCGCGGCCGGAAACAATTCGCGCAGCGCCAGCACATAAGCCGGGATAATGCCGGAAAAGCCGAGCCCGAAAGCGGCGGCGACGGTGAACAGCCCGACCTCGTCCTGCGTGAGTAGGAATGACGTCATGGCCGCTGCCTGCCAGGCCGACCCGATCATCACGGTGGCGAGCCCGCCGATGCGGTCGGAGATCGCGCCCCAGACCTGCCGGCTCAGGAAGGCGGTGCCAAGCAGCACCGACAGCATCAGCGCGCCGACCGAGCGCGATATGCCGAGATCGCTGCAGAAAGCGACCAGATGGCCCTGCGGCATCGCCATCGGGATGCAGCACAGCACGGCAGCCGCGCACATCAGTGCGAACACCACGTTGGGCGGCCAGCCGAGCACGCGCGTTTTGCCGGCGGCGCCGTGCGACACCTCGCTGGGATGGATTACTTCCGGCGGGTGGCGGAAATAAATTGCCGCCAGCGGGACGATGACGGCGATCTCGGCGACCGCGTACCACAGCATCGCCTGCCGCCAGCCGAAAGCGGCGATGGCGCGCTCGAACACCGGCGGCCACATCGTGCCGGCCAGATAACCGCCGCTCGAGATCAGCGCCAGCGCCGAACCGCGCCGGCGGTCGAACCAGCGGCTGACATAGATGTAGAGCGGCGCATTGATGCCGCCGAGCCCGATAAGGCCGATGAACAACCCATGCCCGATCCACAGCGGCCAGGGCGGCCCCAAGGTCGATAGTGCCAACCCGACACCGATCATCAACGCGCCGCAGATGACGGTCCAGCGCGTGCCGACGCGGTCGGCGATGCGGCCCATCATGATGCCGCCGGCGCCGGAGCCGAGCCAGGCCAGCGCGCTGGCGAGCGCCGGAATCGAGCGCGTGCCGCCCACTTCGGCGGCGATGTCCTTGAGCGCCACTGCGGTGATCCAGGCGGCGCCGAACGCCATCGCCATGATGCAGAGCGCGACCGAGGCGACGACCCAGGACGCTTTGCTCTCAATGGACGATGAGGGGGATTGCAACATCAATGAGGAACCCAGCGGACAATCCCTTGTACAGGCCGCACCGGATTTGACCACCCGCGCACCGCGCAGACCTGCACTGTTGCTGCATTGCGAAATACGCGGCAGCGAGATTGCTCGCCGATCAGCCGCGATCGGATTGCTTTACACGCCGAATGGATACGTGTCGGGTAGCCCTTCCAGCTCCTCCGTCTTGAACGGCGTCACTGCTTTGGTCTCGTCAAACCAAATATATTCGTCGAACTGCTGCGGCAGCGCCGCGTCGAAATAGTGGCTGGCGAGTTCGGACTCCGGCCGATAGATCACGCCAATCGCTCGTTCAAGGCGAGGTTTCATAAGGCCGCGCGCGGCGGCGCTCGCCTGGTCGCGCAAGGCCAGCAGGAATCGCGGCACGCCCGCCTCGTGGCACAATTTTTCGTAAGAGTTGTTCAGCGCCGCGCGCACGGTTTTGATCTCCAACGGGCCATCCCAGTCGGAGGCCGCCGCCACCTTGCCGTGATCGGTGCCGAAGCCGATCGCGTAACAGCGGTCGCCGAATTTCTTCCGGCACAGTTGACCGATATTGAATTCACCACGCGCCGACATTTCCGTCGCGGCGGCATCGCCCACGTGTGAATTGTGCGCCCACACGATGGCCTTGCTGCGCGAGCCATGATGCGCCAGCAGCGTCTGCAAGGTTTCGAACATGTGCTCGTCGCGCAGATTCCAAGATGCGCGCGAGCCGTAATACATGATGCGGTAATAGCGCTCGGCGTTGGCGACCAGGCGGGCATTCTGCACCGCGTCGAGGAAGCGCTCGCCGTCGTGAGCGGCATAGGCCTGCTGCTTGCCCATGAGGTCCTTCAGCGCGCGCACGACGTCCTTCTCGCAGGTCGGATAGGTGCCGTTGAGCGCGGCATGACCGTAGGTCGCCGGATCCGCCTGCCACGGGGTCAAGCAGCCGTAACGTTCGCGCGCAATCTTCGCCGACTCGGGATCGACCTCGTCGAGGTAGGTGAGAACCGAGCGGATGGACGCGTAGAGGCTGTAGAGATCGAGGCCGTGAAAGGCCACCCGGTGTTCGGGCTTCACCGCGGCATTGTGCTCGCGCAGCCAGTCGACGAAGTCGCGCACTTCATTATTGCGCCACATCCAGACTGGGAAGCGGGCAAACGCAGTCCATTCCGAAGGTGGATATTCCCGGTGCTGCACATAATGATCGATGCGCGCGGCGTCGGGCCAGTCGCCTTCGATGGCGATGAAGGAAAATCCCTTTTTCAGAATCAGTTCGCGCGAGATCGCCTCCCGCATCCGGTAGAATTCCGAGCTGCCATGGGTAGCTTCGCCGAGCAACACGACGCGCGCGTCGCCGATGCGGTCGAGCAGCGGTGACAAATCAGCGGTTTCGATCGAGGCGAACGGCTCGGCGGCCTCCGCGACCGCGCGCACCAATGATTGCTCGCGCGAGACAATCACCCGTCGCGGCGCGCGCGCCGGCGTTTCGGGCTCCCAGCCTCCCTGGCCGAGCATTGGGACGAAACGCACGTCGGCGAGGTCTTCGCGCCGGTAATCGTTTTTGGCGACGCGGGTGACGCGGATCAGCTCCTGCGCGCGCGCGTCGCTGCCAACCGGGATCACCAGGCGACCGCCGATCTTGAGCTGTGTGCGCAGCGATTCCGGAATCTTCGGCCCGCTGGCCGCGACCACAATGGCGTCGTAAGGCGCGTGATCGAGCCAGCCGCGCGTGCCGTCGCCGTGCAGCACGTGCACATTGTCGTAGCCCTGCTCGGCGAGCGCCGCGGCCGCCTTTTCCGCAAGCTGCCCGATCCGCTCGACCGTGTAGACCTCGCCCGCGATCTCGGCGAGGACGGCCGCCGCATAGCCCGAGCCGGTGCCGATTTCGAGGACCTTTTCTCCGCCGTCGAGCAGCAGCGCCTCGGCCATCAGCGCGACAATGTAAGGCTGCGAGATCGTCTGCCCCTCGGCTATTGGCAGGGGCGAGTCTTCGTAGCCGAATTCTTGCAGGTTCGCCGGCAGGAAGGCCTCGCGTTGGACCTTGCGCATGGCTTTGAGGACGTTCCGGGAGCGTACGCCGCGCGCGGCGATATGGTGCTCCACCATCTCGTCGCGGAGGTGGGCGAAATCGAATACCGGTTTGCGTTTTGTGAGCGCCATGGCCGGAAAGCTAGCCAACCGTCGTCCGGCCGCATTGACCCGCGTCAACCGGGGGTACGGCGATTCGTCTGCTGCATTGCGCCAAAATGCGCGAAACTGCGCTTGGCCGAAATTTCCCTTCGGCTTGAACGCCGATAACGAAATTGACCGCAGGGCCTTGAGGTGTAAGGTTTTCTTCGCGCTTATCCGGTTTTGCGCCCGGCATCGCATCCCTATATGAGTGGCATCCGGGCGCCGCTACATTGCAGGCCCGCGGCGCTGCCAAGGCCATCCATGATGCTCCGACCCGTCAGTATCGACGACAAATATGATCTGACCCAGAGCCAGGTCTTTGTGACCGGCTATCAGGCGCTGATCCGTGCCTGCCTGATGCAGAAGGCGCGCGACCGCGCCGCCGGTCTCAACACTGCGGGATATGTCACCGGATATCGCGGTTCGCCGCTCGGCGGCCTCGACCAGCAGTTCATGCGCGCCGGCCGGCAGATTGCCGCGGCCGACGTCAAGTTCCAGCCCGGCATCAACGAGGAACTTGCCGCCACTGCGCTCTGGGGCACCCAACAGGCCGAATTGCGCGGCGAGGGTAAGTTCGATGGCGTGTTTGGCATGTGGTACGGCAAGGGCCCCGGCGTCGATCGTTCCGGCGACGTGTTCCGCCACGCCAATCTCGCCGGCACCGCCAAGAACGGCGGCGTGCTCGCGCTAATGGGCGATGACCACACCGCGGAATCCTCCACCACCGCGCACCAGTCGGAGTTCCATTTCGTCGACGTGATGATACCGATCCTCAATCCGGGCGGCGTGCAGGAGATTATTGACTACGCGCTCTACGGCTGGGCGATGTCGCGCTTCACCGGCACCTGGACCGCGCTCAAATGCATGCATGAGACGGTGGAGTCGACCGGCGTCGTGGACGGCAGCCTCGACCGCATCAACCTCGTCACGCCCAGCGATTTCCGCATGCCCGAAGGCGGGCTCAACATCCGCCTTGTCGACACCATCCTTGGCCAGGAAGCGCGCCTGCACGATTTCAAGCGCGACGCCATGCTCGCCTTCGTGCGCGCCAACAAACTCAACAAGATCGTCACTTCCGGCGGGCGCAATCCGAAGATCGGCATCATCACCACCGGCAAGGCCTATCTCGACGTCCGCCAGGCGCTCGACGAGCTCGGCATCGACGAAGTGAAATGCAACGACCTCGGCCTGCGCCTGTTCAAGGTCGGTTGCGTGTGGCCGATCGGCCGCCAGGAGCTCGCGGAGTTCGCACAGGGGCTCGATCTCATCATCGTGGTCGAGGAGAAGCGTTCGCTGATCGAAGTGCAGGTGCGCGAGGAACTCTATGGCACCGCCAATCAGCCGGTCTGCATCGGCAAGAAGGATGAGCAGGGCAATTGGCTTTTCCCGGTCAAAGGCGCGCTCGATCCCAATGACGTCGCGGTCTGCATCGGCGAGCGGCTGCTGCGTTACGGCGCCAACGACGAGTTAGCGGCCAATGTCGCGCGGCTGAAAGCGGCGCAGCGGGCGCTCAGCGAAACCGTCGATGTCGCCCAGCGCATTCCTTATTTCTGCTCAGGCTGCCCGCATAACACCTCGACCCGCGTGCCGGAAGGCAGCCGCGCCTATGCCGGCATCGGCTGCCATTACATGGCGCAGTGGATGGAGCGTAAGACGCTCGGCTATACCCAGATGGGCGGCGAGGGTGCCAATTGGATCGGCGAGGCGCCATTCTCCAAGCGGCCGCACGTATTCCAGAACCTGGGCGATGGTACCTACAATCACTCCGGCAATATGGCCATTCGCGCGGCCATCGCCTCCGGCGTGACCATGACCTACAAGATCCTGTTCAACGACGCGGTGGCGATGACCGGCGGGCAGGCCAATGACGGCGGTCTCACCGTCGATCAGATCGCGCGCCAGGTCGCGGCCGAAGGCGCCAAGCGCGTGGTCGTAGTCACCGACGAGCCGTGGAAATACCCCAAGGACACCGACTGGCCGCGCGGATTGACCGTGCATCACCGCGATGAACTCGACGCCGTGCAGCGCGGGCTCACCACCGTTCCGGGCGTGAGCGTGCTGATTTACGACCAGACCTGCGCCGCCGAGAAGCGCCGCCGCCGCAAGCGCGGCACCTTCCCCGATCCCGACAAGCGGGTGGTGATCAACGACCTAGTCTGCGAAGGCTGCGGCGACTGCGGTGTGAAATCGAATTGCGTGTCGGTGCAGCCGCTGATGACGGAATGGGGCCGCAAGCGCACCATCGATCAGTCGAGCTGTAACAAGGATTATTCCTGCCTCAAGGGCTTCTGCCCGTCCTTCGTCACTGTGCACGGCGCCAAGCTCAAGAAGGGCGAAGGCGTCGCCGAGCCAGCGGATTGGCCGGTTCTGCCGGCGCCGAGCGTACCGCTGATCAATCATCCTTACAGCATCATCGTTACCGGCATCGGCGGCACCGGTATCGTCACCATCGGCGCCATTGTCGGCATGGCCGCGCATCTGGAAGGCAAGGGCGCTGGCGTGATCGACATGGCCGGTCTCGCGCAGAAGGGCGGCGCGGTCTACAGCCATATCCGCATCGCCAATACGCCGGACGATATACACGCCATCCGCGTCGCCGCTGGCGGCGCCGATTTGGTGCTGGGCGGCGACAGCGTGGTGGTCGGCACCAAGAAGGTATTGGGCGCGATCAAGGCGGGCCATACGCGGGTCGTGGTCAATACGGCGGAATTTCTGCCCGGCGATTTCACCCGCAATGCGGACTATTCGCTGCCGACCGAGCGGCTCAAGCGCGCCATCACTGCCGCTGCCGGTGCGGGGCAGAGCCATTTCGTCGATGCCAGCCGGCTCGCCACCGCGCTGCTCGGCAATTCCATCGGCGGCAATATGTTTATGCTCGGTTACGCCTATCAGACCGGCGCGCTGCCATTGTCGGCGGAAGCGATCGAGCGCGCGATCGAGATGAACGGCGAGTCGGTGGCGATGAACGTCGCCGCCTTCCGCTATGGCCGCCGCGCCGCGGTCGATCCTGCCGCGCTCGAAGCGCTGGTGAAGGCCGGCGCCGGAACTCGCTAACGACTCGCTCAAGCTGTCGCAGTCGTTCGCCGAGGCCGTGGACCGGCGCGTCGCGTTCCTCACCGCCTATCAGAGCGCGCGCTACGCGCGCCGCTATCGCCGCTGGGTCGAAAAGATAATAAACGCGGAAGCCACCAAGGCGCCGGGCCAATGCGCGCTGTCAGAATCCGTGGCGCGCTATCTGTTCAAGCTGATGGCCTACAAGGATGAGTACGAGGTGGCGCGGCTTTACACTGACACCTCGTTCGTCGAGCGGGTGAAATCCACATTCGACGGCGACAATCTGCGTCTCGAATTCCATCTGGCGCCGCCGCTGCTGGCGCGCCGCGACAAGGTCACCGGCGAGCCGAAAAAGATGTCGTTCGGGCCGTGGCTGCTCGGCGTGTTCCGCGTGCTGGCGAAGTTCAAGATCCTGCGCGGCACGCCGCTCGATCCGTTCGGCTATACCGCGGAGCGCAGAACGGAACGGCGGTTGATCTCAGAGTACTGCGAACTACTGGCCCACATTGTCGAACATCTGACGCCCGATAATCACAGTTCGGCGGTAGTTCTGGTTTCTCTGCCGGAAAAAATCCGTGGATTTGGTCCCGTCAAGCAGCGGCAGCTTGCCGTCGTCAAAACTGAAGAAGCCGCGTTGCGCGAGCAGTTCGACGCCGGTTCCACGCCGTTTCTCAAGGCAGCGGAATAATTTAGCTCCAGCCCGCGACCAAATACCGACGTCCTCAAGACTTGACCGGCCTGCGTCGGTGTTTTCATATCGTGGCAACAAAACCGTCCGCAGAGGCGGCGAGGGCTTCGGACGGCGCGCCACACGAGCGCGGCCGCCAGGGGAGGAACAGGCTGTGGCGACGATCGCCTCCGCGCCGGCGGATACATTTCCCAAGCTATTGATTCGAAACGCTAATTTATATGGCGCGCGGGCGGCGATGCGGCAAAAGGATCTCGGCATCTGGCAAACCTGGACCTGGAGCCAGGTGCTCGAGATCGTGCGCGCCTATGCAGTCGGCCTTAACCGGCTCGGCCTCAAGCGCGGCGAGACCATCGCCATCATCGGCGCCAACCGGCCGAAGCTCTATTGGTCGGTGATGGCGGCCCAGATGCTCGGCGCCGTGCCGGTGCCGGTCTATGCCGACGCGGTCGCCGACGAACTCGCCTATGTGCTGGCCCACGCTGAGGTACGCTTTGCGGCGGTCGAGGACCAGGAGCAGATCGATAAGATCATGTCGGTCATGGAACGTCTGCCGAAGCTCGAGGAGATGGTCTACGACGAGCGGCGCGGCTTGCGCGACTATGATCACAGCCACCTGCATCCGATCGACGACGTAATCGCGGACGGGCGCAAGGCACTCGCCAGCGATCCTGCCGTCGTCGCATCGCTCGATGCCGAGATCGCCGCCGGCAAGGGCTCCGATCCGTCGATCATTCTCTACACCTCCGGCACCACCGGCACGTCCAAGGGCGTTGTGCTGACCGGCGAGCGCTCGATCAAAGCGGCGACCGATACGGTCATATTCGACAAATTGAACGAGAATGACGTGGCGCTCGCCTACTTGCCGCTCGCTTGGGTCGGCGATCATTATTTGAATTACGCGCAGGGCCTGGTCGCGGGATTCTGCATGGCCTGTCCAGAAAATGCCGACACCGCGATGGTCGACCTGCGCGAAATAGGACCGAGCTTTTATTTTGCGCCGCCGCGCACGCTCGAACTGCTGCTTACGCGCGTGATGATCCGTATGGAGGACGCCGGCTTCCTCAAGCGCAAGCTGTTCCATTATTTCATCGGAATAGCGCGTCGCTACGGCGAGCGCATCCTCAACGGTCAACCGGTGCCGCTCAGCGGCCGACTGCTCTATTGGCTGGGCAATATCCTGGTGTATGGCCCGCTCAAGAATGTGCTCGGCTTTTCGCGCGTGCGCGTGGCCTACACCGCCGGCGAGGCGATCGGACCAGACTTGTTCAATTTCTATCGCTCGATCGGCCTCAACTTGAAGCAGCTCTACGGGCAGACCGAGGCTTTCCTCTACGTCACCGCGCAGCCCGACGGCGAAATCTATTCCGACACCGTTGGTCCAGCGTGCCCGAACGTGGATATTCGCATCGCCGACAATGGCGAGGTGCAGTTCAAATCACCGGGCATGTTCTCCGGTTATTTCAAGGACGACGACAAGACGGCCGAGGCGATGACCCCGGACGGTTATGTGAAGACCGGCGATGCTGGCTACTTCGACGAGAAGACTGGCCACCTGAAGATCATCGACCGCGCCAAGGACGTCGGCAAGCTCAACAACGGCACGCTGTTCCCGCCGAAATACATCGAGAACAAGCTCAAATTCTATCCCAACATCCGCGAGGTCGTCGCCTATGGCGATCAGCGCGATTTCGTCGCGGTGATGATCAACATCGATCTCACCGCGGTGGGAAGCTGGGCCGAGCGCAACAACGTAGTCTACGGCTCCTATCAGGAGCTCGCCGGCCATACGCTGGTCTACGACATGATCGAGAAGCATGTCGCCGAGGTGAACCGCTCGCTCGCCCAGGACAAGGTGATGGCGGGCGCCCAGATCAAGCGCTTCCTGATCCTGCACAAGGAGCTCGACGCCGACGACGGCGAGTTGACGCGCACCCAGAAGGTTCGCCGTGGCTTCATTGCCGACCGTTACGGGCCGCTGGTCAAGGCGCTCTATGACGGCTCTAAGGAAGCGGACATCTCGACCGAGGTCACCTTCGAGGACGGCCGCAAAGGGACGATCAGCGCGCGGGTGAAAATCCGCGACATGAAGGCCGAGCCGGAGCCAGCCACGATGGGGAAGGCGGCATGAGAGCACCGAGCGGCCCCGATGTTGCGGCCGGCGACGTGCTATTGTCGGTCGAGAATGTCTCGCTGTCGTTCGGCGGCGTGAACGCGGTAAGCGACGTCTCCTTCGACATCCGCAAGGGCGAAATTCGCGCTATCATCGGGCCGAACGGGGCCGGCAAGACCTCGATGCTCAATATCATCAACGGTTTCTATCAGCCGCAGCAGGGCCGCATCACGTTCAAGGGCGAGACGCGCTCCAAGATGCGCCCGCACGACGCCGCGCATGGCGGCATCGCGCGCACCTTCCAGAACGTGGCGCTGTTCCGCGGCATGACCGCGCTCGACAACCTCATGGCCGGCCGTACGTTGAAGATGCACAAGAACTTCTTCTGGCAATTGCTGCGCTTTGGCCCAGCCATGGCCGAAGAGGTCGACCATCGCCATCGGGTCGAGGAAATTATCGATTTCCTCAAGATCCAAAATATCCGCCGTACGCCGGTTGCCCAGTTGCCCTACGGCTTGCAGAAGCGTCTCGAGCTTGGCCGCGCGCTCGCCATGGAGCCGGACCTCCTGCTGCTTGACGAGCCAATGGCCGGCATGAACCTCGAAGAGAAGGAGGACATGTCTCGCTTCGTGCTCGACGTCAACAACCACTTCGGCACCACGATCGCGCTGATCGAGCACGATATGGGCGTGGTGATGGATTTGTCCGACCGCGTAGTGGTGCTCGACCATGGCATCAAGATCGCCGACGGTACGCCCGACGAAGTGAAGAGCAATCAGGCTGTGATCGACGCCTATCTCGGCGTGGCGCATTAGGGGAGTGGCGATGGATCTGCTATATAAGATCTTCCTCGACCCCTTCGTGCAGATGGGCAGCGCACCCGATCTGCTGGTGCAGACCTTGTGGGAAGGGCTGGTCTCCGGGGTGCTCTACGCGCTGATCGCGCTGGGCTTCGTGCTGATCTTCAAGGCCTCGGGCGTGTTCAATTTCGCGCAGGGCATCATGGTGGTGTTCGCGGCGCTCACGCTGGTGGGCCTGCATGCGATGCTGCGCCGTTGGGGCGTGTCATCCGGCACTGTCGCCGCCTATTTCGCGCTCGCCCTGACTGTCGCCGTGATGTTCGGCCTGGCATTTGCGATCGAACGGGTCGTGCTGCGCCCCTTGGTGAATCAGCCGGACATCATTCTCTTCATGGCGACGTTCGGAATGACCTATTTTCTCATCGGGCTGGGCGAGCTTGTGTTCGGCGGCGAGCCGAAGGTGATGATCGCGAACGACCTGCATCTTCCGCGCGGCGCTATCGATGTGAGGATGCTGGGAGGTCTCGTCAGTTTTCAGAAGCTCGATATCGCCGCCGCGCTAATCGCATCCGTGATGGTCGCCGTGCTGGCGGTGTTTTTCCAGAAGACCCGGATCGGCCGCGCGCTGCGCGCCGTCGCCGACAGCCATAAGGCGGCATTGTCGGTCGGTATTTCGCTCGAGCAGATATGGGTCGTAGTGTGGTTTGCCGCCGGAATCGTTGCGCTGGTCACCGGCATCATGTGGGGCGCGCGCTCCGACGTATCGTTTGCACTGGAGATCGTGGCGCTCAAGGCGCTGCCGGTGCTGATCCTCGGCGGCTTCACGTCGATTCCGGGCGCAATCGTCGGGGGCATTATCATCGGTGTCGGTGAAAAGCTCGGCGAGTTCTATTGGGGTCCACTCATCGGCTCTGGCATCGAAAGCTGGCTCGCTTACGTCATCGCACTCGTGTTCTTGCTGTTCAGGCCGCAGGGCCTATTCGGCGAGCGCATCATCGAGCGGATTTGAGGTCTCATGTTTTATCGCGAGACCGGCCAGTTCAAAACGACTTACCAGGCGGATCATGCGGTATTCCCGATCTTGCAGGATCGCCTTGGGATCGCGATCATTCTCGCGCTCGCATTCGCGGGTGTTCCGCTGCTGGCGTCGGAATTCGCGATCGGTTCGTTCTTCATTCCGGTGCTGGTATTCTCGCTCGCTGCCATTGGGCTGAACCTGCTCACCGGCTACACGGGACTGTTGTCGCTCGGCACCGGCGCTTTCATGGGTGTCGGCGCCTACGGCTGCTACAAGTTGGCGACTTGGTTTCCGGGCGTGAACATCCTCATTCTGATCCTGGCCTCTGGGTTCGTTTCCGCCGCGGTCGGGGTCGTGTTCGGTCTGCCGTCGCTGCGGATCAAGGGATTCTATCTCGCAGTGGCGACGCTGGCGGCGCAGTTCTTCCTGTCCTGGTGCTTTGTGCGCATTCCATGGCTCGTCAACTATAACATTTCGGGCGCGATCGAAGTGCCGACGCGCACCCTGTTCGGCATTCCGGTCACCGGTCCCAATGCGACCGCTACGACGCGTTATCTCGTGGCGTTGTCGATCGTCGTGTTGATGACGTGGCTGGCGTCGAATCTGGTCCGCGGCCGTTTAGGACGCATGTGGATGGCGGTGCGCGACATGGACCTCGCGGCCGAGCTGATCGGGATCAGGCTCTATCGCACCAAGCTGTTGTCCTTTGCGGTGTCGTCCTTCTACTGCGGTGTGGCCGGCGCGATGATGGTATTCCTCTGGTTCGGTTCTTCGGAGGCGGACACCTTCAACATCAACCAGTCCTTCTTCATCCTGTTCATGGTCATCATCGGCGGGTTGGGCAGCCTGGTCGGATCGTTTTTCGGCGCGATCTTCATCTGGGGCACTCCAATCATGCTGAAAGCCGTGCCGCCGCTGTTAGGGGTGTCGGTGCATGCGGCGACGGTCGAGCATCTGACCTTCATGATTCTGGGCGCTTTGATCATTTTCTTTCTGATCGTCGAGCCGCACGGCCTGGCGCGATTGTGGCAGATCGGCAAGCAGAAACTGAGGGTATGGCCTTTCCCGTACTGATTGGGCACACTTGACGCAAATCCGCACCAACGATGATGCGGACTAAGAATGCCCCCAAGGGGGGTGCCGGCGCCCACTCAAGGGTTGTCGGCTGAGAGCTAACACTAGGGAGAAACGCGATGCATGTGAAACATCTCGCTCTGGGCGCCATCGTTGCGGCGGGCTTTGCCGCAACGGTCATGGCGACCAAGGCCGAAGCGCAAGACACGATTTACGTTCCGCTTATGACCTATCGCACCGGTCCGTTTGCCGGTTCGGGCATACCGATCGCCAACGGTATGCATGACTATCTTTCGATGCTGAACGAACGCGACGGCGGCATCGGCGGCGTCAAGATCGCCATCGAAGAATGCGAGACCGGTTACGACACCAAAAAGGGGCTCGAGTGCTACGAGCAGGTGAAGGGCAAGCATCCGGTGATCACCAATCCGTGGTCGACCGGCATCACGCTCGGTCTGATCCCGAAAGCCTCCGTGGACAAGATTCCGATCCTGTCGATGGCCTACGGCCTGTCGGCATCGGCCGTCGGCAATGATTTCCCCTGGGTGTTCAATCCGCCCGCGACTTACTGGGACGGACTGTCCATGATTTTCCGCTATATCGGCGGCAAGGAGGGCGGCCTCGAAAAGCTCAAGGGCAAGACCATCGGCTTTATTTTCTTCGACGGCGGCTATGGCCGTGAGCCGATCCCGCTACTCGAACAATACGCCAAGGATTACGGCTTCGAAGTGAAACTCTATCCGGTGCCGGCGGCAGAAATGCAGAACCAGTCCGGTCTCTGGCTCAACGTCCGACGCGATCGCCCGGCGTGGATGATCATGTGGGGCTGGGGCGCGATGAACCCGACCGCGGTGAAAGAAGCTGCCCGCATCAACTACCCGATGGATAAGTTCGTTAGCATCTGGTGGGGCAGTGGCGAGGATGATGCCCGCCCGACCGGCGCCGAGGCCAAGGGCTTTACCGCTCTGAACTTCTCGGCGGTGGGCGCGAACTTCCCTGCAATCCAGGACATCGTCAAAAATGTCGTGGACAAGGGCAAGAGCCAGACGCCCAAGGACAAGGTCGGCGAGTCGCATTACAACAAGGGCGTCTACAACTCCGTGATGATCGCGGAAGCGATCCGCAACGCGCAAAAGATCACCGGCAAGAAAGCCGTGACCGGCGAGGATGTGCGCCGCGGACTCGAGACCATGAACATCAGCGCGGCGCGCTGGAAAGAGCTCGGCCTACCCGAGTTCGGCCCGCCGCTCGCGGTCTCCTGCACCGATCACAATGGCCATCAGGCGGCTTACGTGATGCAGTGGGACGGCGCCAAGTGGGCAAAGGTCTCCGACTGGATCGCGCCCATGAAGGACAAAGTGCGCCCATTGCTCGACGCGGCGGCGGCGGACTACGTGTCCAAGAACCCATCGTGGCCGAAGCGCACCGAACCTTGCGACAAGTCGTCGTAATTTGAAAATTCCTCTCCCCGCGCTATGACGCGGGGAGAGATCTTGTTGGAGCTTGCATGTCTGTCGCGGCGCAGATGGAGAAGACGCCGTCCGCGCTTGCGGACGCAATCCTTTCCGTCAACAATATCGAAGCCATCTACGACCACGTCATCCTGGTGCTCAAGGGCGTTTCGCTTGACGTGCCGAAAGGCGGCATCGTCGCGCTGCTTGGCGCCAACGGCGCCGGCAAGACCACCACGCTGAAGGCGATCTCCAATCTCCTGCACGCCGAGCGCGGCGACGTCACTAAGGGCACAATCATCTTCGAAGGCAACGAGGTGCAGAACCTCTCGCCCAACGAATTGGTGCGCCGCGGCTGCATCCAGGTGATGGAAGGCCGGCAGTGCTTCTCGCATCTTACCATCGAGGAAAACCTGCTCACCGGCGCCTTCACCCGCCGCGACGGCAGGGCGGCGATCTGGCGGGACATCGACCTGGTCTATTCCTATTTCCCTAAGCTCGCTGAGCGGCGCGCCGCCGTCGCTGGCTACACCTCCGGCGGCGAACAGCAGATGTGCGCCGTTGGCCGCGCGCTAATGTCGCGCCCGAAAATGATCCTGCTCGATGAGCCATCGATGGGGCTCGCGCCGCAGATCGTCGAGGAGATTTTCGAGATCGTGCACGACCTTAACGAGAAAGAAGGCGTTTCGTTTTTGTTGGCCGAACAAAACACCCATATGGCGCTGCGTTTCGCGCGCTACGGCTACATCTTGGAGAACGGCCGGGTGGTGATGGATGGCGACGCCAAGTCACTGGCCGAGAACGAGGACGTGAAGGAATTCTATCTCGGCATTTCCGGAGGCCGGCGCAAATCCTTCCGCGAAGGCAAGCATTACCGCCGGCGCAAGCGCTGGCTGGCGTAAGCCATGCCCGACCATTACGACGCCCTGGAGACCCGCGACCCAGCGGTGCGCGAGCGCGAGCAATCAGCGCGGCTGGGCGAAGCGGTCGCGCGCGCCATGACGGCGTCCAGCTGGGCCCGGCATCTCAAGGGCGTCGATCCGAAATCGGTCAATTCGCGCGCCGCGCTGGCGAGACTGCCTGTGCTGCGGAAGTCCGACCTGGCGGCCTTGCAGAAAGAGAACCCGCCGTTCGGCGGCCTCAATGTCACGGCGTCCGGCAACGTGCGGCGCCTCCTGATGTCGCCGGGGCCGATCTTCGAGCCGGAAGGGCAGGGCAAAGATTGGTGGGGATCGGCGCGCGCGCTCTACGCCGCGGGCTTCCGCTCAGGCGACATCGTGCACAATTCCTTCGCCTATCACCTCACGCCTGGCGGTTTCATTCTGGAATCGGGCTGCCAGGTGCTCGGCTGCGCGGTCATCCCGGGCGGCGTCGGCAATTCCGAGCAGCAGCTTGAGGCGATCGCGCACTACCGGCCCTCCGGCTATGTCGGCACGCCGGATTTTCTGAAGATCCTGCTCGATACCGCCGAAAAGACCGGCAAGCACGCCGCATCGATCAAGCGCGCCCTGGTGTCCGGCGCGGCGTTGCCGGCTTCGCTGCGGGAGGAACTCGGTAAGCGCGGCGTCGCCGTGCTGCAATGCTATGCCACCGCGGAGTTCGGCGTGATCGCATATGAGTCGCCCGCGCTCGAAGGCATGATCGTCAACGAAACAGTTATCGTCGAAATCGTGCGGCCCGGCACCGGCGACCCGGTCGCTGAAGGAGACGTGGGCGAAGTGGTGGTGACCTCGTTCAACCCCGATTATCCGATGATCCGCCTCGCCACTGGTGATCTGTCGGCGCTGCTGCCTGGCCTATCGCTCTGCGGGCGCACCAACGCCCGCATCAAGGGGTGGATGGGCCGCGCCGACCAGACCGCGAAGGTGAAGGGTATGTTCGTGCACCCCAAGCAGATCGCCGAGGTCGCCGCGCGGCATCCGCAATTGAAGCGGCTGCGCCTCGTGATCGGCCGAGAAGCCGAGCAGGATAGCATGACGCTGTTGGCGGAATGTGTCATGCACGATGCCGCGCTTGAGACCGCGGTCGCCGCCACGCTACAGTCGGTCACCAAGCTCAAAGGTGCGGTCAAGCTGGTCGCGCCGGGCGCACTGTCGAATGACGGCAAGGTGATTGCGGACGAGCGGCCGGTGAGGTGACGCGCCCTTGACCGCGCCGGCCGATTGCTCCTGATAGCGAACCATGAGCGACCTCTCGCACCAGCCGCCGGGCCATCCCGCCATCCCGCCGCGCCGCATCGGCGTGCTGCTGGTCAATCTTGGCACACCGGATGCCACTGACTACTGGTCGATGCGACGATATCTGAAGGAGTTTCTTTCCGACCGCCGCGTGATCGAGGAAAACCCCGTCAAATGGTGGCTCATTCTCAACCTAATCATCCTGACGGTGCGCCCCGGCCGCAAAGGCCGTGACTATGAGAAGATCTGGAATCGCGAGCGCAATGAATCCTTCCTCAAGACCATTACGCGCTCGCAAGGCGACAAGCTCGCCGAAAGTTTCGCGAACGATCCGCGTGTGCTGGTCGACTGGGCCATGCGCTATGGCAATCCGTCGATCGCCTCGCGCCTTGATACGATGCAAGCCGCCGGCTGCGACCGCATTCTGATTGTCCCGCTTTATCCGCAATATGCCGCCGCCACCACCGCCACGGTCTGCGACAAGGCGTTCGAGGCGCTTTCGGCGATGCGTTGGCAACCGGCGGTGCGCGTGGCGCCGGCTTATTTCGACGAGCCGATTTATATCGAGGCAATCGCCGCTTCGCTCGAAGCGGGCCTGGCGAAGCTGCCGTTCAAGCCAGACATGATTCTTGCCTCGTTTCACGGCATGCCGGAGGAGTATCTCCACAAGGGCGACCCCTATCATTGCCAGTGCGCAAAAACCGCGCGGCTCATTCGCGAGCGCCTCAAGCTCGATGGCGACAAGTTCATTATGACCTTCCAGTCGCGTTTCGGCACGGCCGAATGGCTCAAGCCCTATACCGACACGACGGTGAGGAGCCTGGGCGAACGCGGGGTGAAAAATCTCGCGGTCATCACGCCCGGCTTTGCCGCCGATTGCCTGGAGACTCTGGAAGAGATCGCCATGGAGAATGCCGAGATATTCAAGCACACGGGCGGGGAAAACTTCGCGCACATTCCCTGCCTCAACGACTCCGACCTCGGCATGGCGGTGATCCGCGACGTGGTGCTGCGCGAGCTCAAGGGCTGGATTTGAGGCCGGCGGCGCCCATCAATGTCCCGTTAACCATACGGTTTTAACTTCCGTTAACCAAAGTCGGACGCTCCTTTCGGAAAGGCGCGTCCGCCCGACGTTCAGCCCTGGGCGGGAGGGCACAGAGACAGCCGTGCCGCGCTTACGCGGCCGCTACGAAACGATGCCCGAAGCTCAGCCCGGAGTTCCAGACGAAGGACGAGGTCCGCCGGGGCTAGCCGCGCTCGAGCGTCGTCGCCGGCTGACTACAATTCAACCGTCTTCCTGCTCGGATTGCGGTTGCAGAGGTAACGCTGGGAAATCACTTTTCGCCGAGCAGTCGTTTTAACTCGGCGCGGAACTCGGGCGCTATGTCGGGGCGCTCGAGCGCATAGGCCGCATTGGCGGCGAGAAATCCGATCTTAGAGCCGCAGTCGAAGCTGCGGCCCGCGAATTTGAGGCCATAGAACGGTTGCGTTCGCGCGAGCGCCACCATGGCGTCCGTGAGCTGGATTTCGCCGCCGGCGCCGGCCGCCTGCTTTTCCAAGAGATCGAAGATCTGCGGCTGCAGGATGTAGCGCCCGGTGATGGAAAGGTTGGACGGCGCATCGGCCGGTTTCGGCTTCTCGACCATTTTGGTGATCGCGAAGGCCTTGCCTTTGAGCTCACCGACGCCGACCACGCCATACATATGGATGCGGTCAGCCGGCACTTCCTCCACCGCGATGATATTAGCGTTGTCGTCGAGGCTTTTGGCGGCATCGATCATCTGGGCGAGGCAGCCCGGCGCGTGCTGCACCAACACGTCGGGCAATAGCAGCGCGAAGGGTTCACGGCCAACCAGTTCGCGCGCGCACCAGATTGCGTGGCCGAGGCCGAGCGGCGACTGCTGACGGGTGAAGCTGAATGTGCCTGGCTCGGGCAAATCCTGCGATAATAGCGCGAGATCCGCCTTCTTGCCGCGCTCGACCAGAGTTAGCTCGAGCTCGAACTGGCGGTCGAAATGGTCCTCGATCACCGCCTTGTGCCGGCCGGTGATGAAAATGAAATGCTCGATCCCGGCCTGGCGCGCTTCGTCGACGACGTGCTGGATCAGCGGCCGATCCACCACGGGGAGCATTTCCTTCGGCATGGCCTTGGTCGCCGGCAGAAAGCGGGTTCCTAGGCCTGCGACCGGGAATATGGCTTTGCGAATGCGGGCCATGCGGGATTTATGGTGGTCGTCGGGGTGCAGATTCATTCAGGCGAGCAGAAAGCATGACAGCGGGCGCGGGTCTAGGTGGGTTCCAGATGCTAGACTATTAACGCGGTCGAAACGATATCGGGGCACCCATACGGGGAATTTGGGGGCGAAAATAGGACCGGTATCGCGATGCGATTGATCCACCGATACATCATGGCTGCGGCCGTGACGGCGATTGCGTGCGGCGGCGCGTCCGCGCAGGTGCGCAACGAACGTTCTTCCGGCGTGACCGGGACGATTCCGCCGGCTCCTATGGCTTCACCGGCAGGCGGGCGGGCCTGGAGCGGCGAATCGGGCTCGTCCGGCGATCCCCAGATGACCGCCACGGCGATCCGCGCGGCCGCGGCGAATTTCACCAGCTGCCTCGATCGCCTGTGGCCGCTGGCGGCGCGGCGCGGCATTTCGCGAAACGTCTATGCCGCCTATACCGCCGAGCTTACGCCAGACCTGCGCATCATGGATCTGCTCGACGGGCAGCCGGAATTCACCAAGTCGTTCTGGGACTATCTCGATCTCTTAGTGAACGATATGCGCATCGAGCAGGGCCGCGCCCTACTGCAGCGTTACCGCACGACTTTCGACGCAGTAGAGCGCGCCTACGGCGTCGACCGGTATGTCATCGCCGCAATTTGGGGCGTGGAGACCAATTACGGCACGCTTGGAGGCGACCGTCCGGTGATCCGCTCCACTGCCACGCTTGCCTGTATCGGCCGCCGGCGGAACTATTTCCGCGAGGAATTCCTCTCGGCGCTCGAAATCCTCCAGCACGGCGACGTCAAACCCGATCGGCTAGTCGGCTCATGGGCCGGCGCCTTCGGACCAACCCAGTTCATGCCGACGGCATTCAAGCGCTACGCGGTGGATTTCGACCGCGACGGCCGCCGCGATGTGGTCGACTCAGTGCCCGACATTGTTGCTTCGACCGCCAACAACCTGAAGAAGGACGGCTGGGTAACCGGACAGGCCTGGGGCTACGAAGTCGTGGTGCCGGCGAACTTCAATTTCCTGCTCGCTGACCATGCGCGGTCAATGCCGATCCGAGATTGGGAGCGCTACGGGATCACGCGGCCCGGCAACAAGTCGTTCCCCCGTCCAGACGACCATGCATTCCTGCTGATCCCAGCCGGCGTGCAGGGGCCCGGCTTCCTAATGCTGGCAAATTTCCGCGTCATCATGAGATACAATCCGGCCGAGGCCTATGCGCTGGCGATCGGTCATCTGGCCGACCGCTTGCGCGGGGCTCCGCCATTCGCGCAAAACTGGCCGCGTTACGAACGAGTCCTGTCGCGCGGCGAGCGACTGGAGTTGCAGCAATTGCTGGAACGGCACGGCTACAATGTCGGCGAGGCGGATGGGCACCTCGGCGCTCGAACCAGGGCCGCGGTTCGCGATTTCCAGACCAGGATCGGGCGAGTTCCCGATGGTTTTGCCTCGGCGGGCGTCCTCGACCAGTTGCGCGGCCGCTGAAGTTCGCCGCCCGACCACCTTCGAGTTGACACTTTTTGCGCGCTATTGGCGCTATTCTGGGCGAAGGTCCTCTTCGCGGCTGGCCTTTTTCCTTGTAGATTAAGAGTTTGGGCGATCGGCATGTTTGGCAAAATCCGGCTTTCGCATTGGCTCATCGGGGCGGTCACTTTGGCCGTGGCCGAGTGCGCTAGCGTGGCGGCGATCGAAATTGCGCTCACGGTGCCCGCCCAGGCCCAGGCGGGCCGATGACCGCTATCCCTTTCTGAGTCGCCAGCGTCAACAGGGGGGATTTTTCGGAGGGCTCTTCGGCGGTGGAGGCTTCAACTCGCGGCCCTATCCGGGTCAGTACCCACCGCAGCAACCGCAGCCACCGCAGCAACCGCAGTATCAATATCAAACCGACTACTCGCATGCGCCGAGCCCGCACAAGCCGGATGCGGACGCGCCTGCACCCACCACCTCCATTGTGGTGATGGGCGACGGCATGGCCGATTGGCTCGCCTATGGACTGGAGGACGCGTTTTCGGACTCCCCGGAAATCGGTATCGTTCGCAAGAACAAGATTCATTCCGGGCTGTTGCGCTACGAGGCGAAAAGCGATCTCGACTGGTGGCATGTCGCGCGGGATATCCTCACACAGGAGAAGCCCAACTATGTGATCATGATGCTCGGCGTCAGCGACCGCCAGAACATCCGCGAGCGCGATCTGGCCAGAGAGGCCGACAAAAGCGCCAAGGACGCCAAGGACGCCAAGGACTCTAAGGACGCTAAGGATGCGCAAGACAAGAAAAACGGCGACCAAAACGCGCAGAGCAAGGATCGGTCCGACGACCAGGATCAGGCGACCATCGCCGCGCCCGAGCCGCCGCGCGGCAAAAGCGCCAACGGCATTATCGAATTTCGCAGCGACAAATGGGCGGAGGTTTACGCGAAACGCATCGACGAAACGATTGCCGCGCTTAAGAGCAAGGGCGTGCCGGTGTTCTGGGTCGGCCTGCCGTCGATCCGCGGCACTAAGTCCACCGCCGATGCGGTCTATCTCAACGATCTCTACCGCGCGCGCGCCGAGCGCGCCGGCGTAAACTATATCGACGTGTGGGACGGTTTCGTGGACGAGGCCGGCAAGTACTCGAACTACGGCCCGGACTATGAAGGCCAGATGCGGCGACTACGTTCGAACGACGGTGTTTATTTCACCAAGTCCGGCGCCCGCAAGCTCGCGCACTATGTCGAACGCGAATTGCGCCGCTATATGAGCAATCGCGGGCCGGTGGCGCTCCCTTCTGGGCCGGTCGGGCCTTTGCCGGACGAGGCAAAATCGGCCGTGCGCCCGGTGGCCGGACCGGTGGTGCCACTGACCGTGACGCCGGGAAATTCCGAGGAATTGCTCGGCGGATCGAGCAGTCAGCCGGTGCATGGCGACTCCACCGCCAACCGCGTGCTGGTCAAAGGCGAGCCGGTGCCGGCCCCGCCGGGACGGGCCGACGATTTCATCTGGCCTCTGGGCAGCGACGGCAAGAGTGCTCCGCCGACGGCAGCCGCGCCCACGACACCCGCGTCGGTTGCAGCGCCGCCGGCCCATGCTGTCGCCCGGACCGAGCCGGCTGCGGCTGCTGGAAAGGCGCCGGAAGAGCCCAAGCGCCGCGCTGCCAAGACCTCGCAGACCTCCGGCGGCGCCAAGCCTCGCTTCGAGCATCGGGTGGAGACCAAGCCGTGGTCGCCGCAAAGCGATATTCCGCGCCCGCCGCGCAGTATTCCGCAATCCCACAGCACGTTCGGCTGGTAGCGGTAAAAGCCGCTTAACGCGGTTTATCGCGCCCCGCCGTGCGCCGCCAGCGCTAGTTCAGCAACAACCAGACTTGTCCGCAGCTACGGCATGGCATCGGCCTAGCGGCGGTCGCCGCTATTGGTGCTTGGATCTTGGCAAGTAGCGTCGTTAGTTCGATCTTGGCCGTCTGAGTTTAAATCCCTTATATCAATGTGCCAAACGCGATGGAGTATCATCAGCGCCTCCATGATAGCGAAGGTCGCAGACCATGAGGCTCAAGCGTGCCACTGCCCGGACTGGTTTCTAGAGGTTCTTCGCCGGGTTTACCTGACATCTGCTCATCGGAGCTAAACTGACATCGTTGAAGTGGCGCAATGAACCCCCTCCGAAATGGAGCATTTGCAATGCCGCTACAGCAAGGTGAGGTCCAGGGTTACGACTTCAATCGGTCGGTCGTTGAGTTCACGATGCTCAATCAGGGCAATGTAATTCTGTGCGCGATCAGTACCGCGGCGATGGACGATCTTGAAGGTAGGCTCGGCGTAAAACCAGATCAGCGTGTGGATCAATTTATGCGGCTGCGCAAAGTAATCGAAGAGCGAGCATCGCGAAAATTCTCTGAAGAGAAACCCCAGGCAGGCCAACCAGTGGTATTGCGCGCCAACGATTTTGTTAGATAATCTGTTAGTTAGGTTCTCGGATGGGCAACTCCACAACGCGGCGATACAGGGGACGCCGACGCGTCGAAGGAGCGGTGAGTAACGCAACGCATCGCCCCGATCCATTTGAATCTCGGAGCGGTGACATTATGTGCGGTTGCTTCGCGCGGATGCGCACGCGTAGCTCAGTTGGTAAAGCACCCTAACCGTGCCCGCCTATGCGTTCGCTGTGGTGGCTGGAATCAGTGCCGCGCAGTTCGCCGCCGTGAAGGCCGTAGGAACGACGCGACAATCTATTTTGTGGCACATCGACGAATCTCGTGTACGGCTAATGCCGCAGCGCATCATGCGCAGGGGGAGTAAACGCCTATGACAGTCGTAGTTGCGAAGCCGAAGCCGATTAGCACCAAGCAATTAGCCTACACGCTCGCGGACCAGCATGAGCTAACGAAGAAGCAGGCCCAAGAGATACTAGATGACCTCGCAGTCCTGATCACCAAACACTTGAAGAAAGGCAATCGAATAAGGATCGCCGGGCTCGGCATCTTGCAGGTGCGCAAGCGGGCCGCCCGCATGGGCCGCAATCCAGCGACTGGCGAGGCTATCAAAATTAAGGCAAGCAAGAAGGTCGCCTTCCGCGCCACCAAGGACCTCAAGATGGCGATCTGATCACCTTGGCCCCCAGGTAGCGTTCTTGGGCCGCCGCTCCGCCCTAACTTTCTGGCAACGCCCCATAGTCCCTAGAAGGGCAGCCGCTTGCGCCTGTGCGGCTTGCCAGAATGGTGCGGCTTGATCTGGCTGGCCGCCTATGCGTTCGCTTGTGATCGCAGCTTGACGCTGTGAGGCGGCATCGCGCCAATAAAATCGAGACCGCCACAGGGGGGACAATGGCGGTCTCGCAATTAGATAAGGGCGCGGGGCTCGGAGGGCTGCGTGCGCCCTTATCACTTAACGCAATCGCAACACCAAATTCCGCGAAACGATATTGTACATTGAGGCAAGATTGCCTGCCCAAGGGGAGCAATAGCTCTGCGAGCAAATTAAATGCGGAGCGCGGCAGTCACTTGCGTCTGTGCGGCGCGGCTTGATCGGGGCGGCCCGCCTACGCGTTCGCTGGATATCTAAGGAGCAGTAGGCTTGTGCCGGGGTGTCAAATTCGTTTTGACACAAATGACGGCGTATGGATCGTAACAGTCATCGATTGGAAGCGGGCGGTTTGATAAGCGGCCTAGACTGGCCTTCCTCGGAGAGTGTTTCGTTCCCAAGGGCTGGTTCAAATCCTACCAAATTCTTAGCCACGCCATCCGAGTTGGTCAAAGGGCGGACGAGCGTGCTTTTCACGCCACTTTGGCCCCGGCCCGCGCATGTAGTGGAGTTCGGGCCGGTACGATGCGTCGTGTCGTTCCGGTCGACACGTGGCCACAACGGCCATCAACCGCTTTCGAATCAACCCCCACCAGGGAGTGTGGCGAGACCAATCCGGGTTTTCATTTTGTAACCACATATCGAACTCCACACCTTAGCGATATGGCTACCCGCTACTATCAGTGCTGGATCACCGATAGGACGCCACCGCGCGTTGGCCCAGCTAGCACGCGTCCCCCCGTCAAGGAGCGCGACAAGAGACGCCAACAATAAAGACCAGAGACAGCAGAACGACTGCCGGCCACAAATTAGCCATGACGCGCACTCCTACAACCAAATCTCAACTCAGGTGCTGAACAGATAGCCGGCCACCACAAAGAAGCCGACACCCATGCCCGTCACCGTGATCGTGAGCAGCCCTGTTGCAGTGTTTTTCATGAGCCCTCTCCTTCGATGCACGAGAGCTACCAAAAAGGATCACGAGCCACCTATGAAACTTGTCACAGGTACGCATAGGATGCTGCTAGCAGCTTCGGCCTTCGTGACGTCGGTGAGGCGGCACGACAGCGGCGACAGCAGCGACAGCCGCAAGAGCCACGTGAGTTTGCTCTATCACCAATATTCAAACTGGTATTTTTAACAGTAGCTGTACTCACATTGCTTATGTTTGTCGCACAGTTAATTTTGGCCGTAACGATGGCGACGCCTAGTGAACAAACCGTTTTCAATTTACTGGGGGCTTCTTGGCAAGGGGGGTTCGGAGGTCTCATCGGATTGCTTGGCGGCAAACAACTGACTTAAAAGCTCGCGCCGGAGGGCACCTAGCCTGTGCGGTGCCCCTTGAACTAAATCAATGATATCTCGACGGTTTTGTAGTTTGTTTGGCTCGATGTTTCTTTCTCCCATCATCCAGCGATTGTTTTTTAATGATCTCGAACGATCTCGAAAGGCTATAGCCGCTTAACGCGGCAGCGTCGTCGAGCCCATCAGGAATTTGTCGACCGCATGCGCGGCTTGGCGCCCTTCGCGGATCGCCCACACCACCAGCGATTGGCCACGGCGCATGTCGCCGGCGGCAAATACTTTGGGCACCGAAGTCAGGTAGGCGTTGGTATCGGCGTTGACATTGCCTCGACTGTCGAGCGCCACGTCGAGCGCTTTGATCATGCCTTCGTGCACCGGATGCACGAAGCCCATGGCGAGCAGCACAAGATCGGTTTCGATCTCGAACTCGCTGCCGGACACCGGCTTGAACTTGGCGTCCACATGCACGCAATGAAGCTTCTTGACGCGACCATTTTCGCCGCTGAATTTCTGCGTCAGCACGGCGAAGTCGCGCTTCGCGCCTTCCTCGTGGCTCGAGGAGACGCGCAACTTGAGGGGCCAGTCCGGCCAGACCATCATTTTGTTCTCGTGCTCGGGCGGCTGCGGCATGATCTCGAAATTGGTCACCGACACCGCGCCCTGCCGGATCGAGGTACCGATGCAGTCCGAGCCGGTATCGCCGCCGCCAATCACGACGACTTTCTTGCCGGTGGCGAGGATCGGCTCGACGTTACCCTGCGGCTCGTTACTCACGCGGCGGTTCTGCTGCGGCAGGAACTCCATGGCGAAATGGATGCCCTTGAGCTCGCGGCCCGGGACCGGCAGGTCGCGCGGCGTCTCGGCGCCGCCCGAGAGCACGACGGCGTCATACTCCTTGACCAGTTTTTCTGCGGGTAAGTTGACGCCGACATCGGCCCCGTAATGAAACAGCACGCCCTCTGCCTGCATCTGCTCGATGCGGCGCTCCACGTGAATCTTTTCCATCTTGAAGTCAGGGATTCCGTAGCGCAGCAGGCCGCCGGCCTTGGCCCAGCGCTCATAGACATGGACCTCATGCCCGGCACGGGCGAGTTGTTGGGCGCAGGCAAGCCCCGCCGGGCCCGAGCCGACGATGGCGACTTTCTTGCCGGTCTTGTGCGCCGGCAATTCCGGTTTAAGCCCCTGCGCGATGGCGCGGTCGGCGATCTCGCACTCGATGGTCTTGATGGTGACCGGATTGTTATCGATGTTGAGCGTGCAGGACGCCTCGCATGGTGCCGGACAGACGCGGCCGGTGAATTCGGGGAAATTATTGGTCGAGTGCAGATTGCGCGCCGCCTCGCCCCAGTGGTTGCGGTAGACGAGATCGTTCCAGTCCGGAATCTGGTTGTTGACCGGGCAGCCGGTCGGCGCGCCTGTGACGCGGCTGGTCCCATGGCAATAGGGCACGCCGCAATCCATGCAGCGCGCGGCCTGGTCGCGGATTTCCTTTTCCGGCAGTGGCAGGACGAATTCGTGCCAGTGCTTGATACGCTCCGCGACCGGGGCGTATTTGCGATCGTGCCGTTCGATTTCAAGAAAGCCGGTGACCTTACCCATACTACTCCGCGGCCTGCATCGTGGCGGCCTTCTCCTTTGCCATCTCGGCAAGCGCGCGGCGGTATTCGACCGGCATCACCTTACGGAACAACGGACGATAGCGTTGCCAATCGGCGAGAATCTCCGCCGCGCGTTTTGAATTAGTATAGCGGGCGTGATTGGCGATCAGCATATGCAGCCGCTCGGCATCCTTAGCTGTAAGGTCTGCCATCACATCAACGCGGCCGTGGCTCTCCAAATCGTTGTAGTGCCCAAACTCCTGCTCGGCGACCAGTTCCTCCTGCGGCACCGGCTCAAGCTCGACCATCGCCATGTTGCAGCGGGATTTAAAGGTGCCATCCTCGTCCAGCACGTAAGCGATGCCACCCGACATTCCGGCCGCGAAATTGCGCCCGGTCACGCCGACCACCACTACCACGCCGCCGGTCATGTATTCGCAGCAATGGTCGCCGGCGCCTTCGATCACCGCGATGGCGCCGGAATTGCGCACCGCGAAGCGTTCGCCGGCCACGCCGCGGAAATAGCATTCGCCTTCTGTTGCGCCATACAGCACGGTGTTGCCGACGATGATCGATTCTTCCGGCACGATACCGGAATCCGCGGGCGGCCGGATGATGATGCGCCCGCCCGACAGGCCCTTGCCGACATAGTCGTTGGCGTCGCCATCGAGCTCGAAGGTGATGCCACGCGCGAGCCAGGCGCCGAAGCTCTGGCCGGCCGTGCCGTTGAAGCGCACGTGAATGGTCCCGTCGGGCAGGCCGGCATGGCCGTAGCGTTTGGCAACCTCGCCGGACAGCATGCCGCCGACGGCACGGTCGATATTGCGGATATTCGTTTGCAGTCGTACCGGCGCGCCGCGATCGAGGGCCGAATGCGACTCCGCGATCAGCTTGCGATCAAGGATGTCGTGGATCTTGTGATCCTGCGCCTCGCACTTGTAGATGTTGGTGCCTGGCGCTGCCGGCGGCTTGCAGAACAGCTTGGAGAAATCGAGACCCTTGGCCTTCCAGTGCTCCACCATCCGGCGCTGGTCGAGCATCTGCATCTGCCCGACCATCTCATTGAAAGTGCGGTAGCCGAGCGCGGCCATGATCTCGCGCACTTCCTCAGCGACGAAGAAGAAATAATTGATCACGTGCTCGGGTTGGCCCTTGAATCGCTTGCGCAGCACCGGATCCTGCGTCGCGACACCGACCGGGCAGGTGTTGAGGTGGCACTTGCGCATCATGATGCAGCCGGTGGCAATCAACGGTGCGGTCGAGAAGCCGAACTCGTCGGCGCCGAGCAGGGCGCCCACCACCACGTCGCGCCCGGTACGAATGCCGCCGTCGACTTGCACGGAAATACGCCCGCGCAGCCGGTTGATCACCAGCGTCTGGTGGGTCTCGGCGAGGCCGATCTCCCATGGGCTACCGGCGTGCTTGATCGACGTGAGCGGGCTCGCGCCGGTGCCGCCCTCGAAGCCGGCGATGGTGACATGGTCAGCGCGCGCCTTGGAGACGCCGGCGGCGACCGTGCCGACGCCGACCTCGGAAACCAGCTTCACCGACACGTCGCCGGTCGGATTGGCGTTCTTCAGGTCGAAGATGAGCTGCGCCAGGTCTTCGATCGAATAGATGTCGTGGTGCGGCGGCGGCGAGATCAGGCCGACACCCGGTGTCGAATGGCGAACCTTGGCGATGGTCTTGTCGACCTTGTGGCCGGGCAACTGACCGCCTTCGCCGGGCTTGGCGCCTTGCGCCATCTTGATCTGCATCATGTCCGAGTTGACGAGATACTCGGCGGTGACCCCGAAACGTCCCGAGGCGACTTGCTTGATCGCCGAGCGCATGCTGTCGCCGTTCGGCAACGGCTTGAAACGGTCGGCTTCCTCGCCGCCTTCGCCGGTGTTCGACTTGCCGCCGATCCGGTTCATGGCGATAGCAAGCGTCGTATGCGCTTCGCGCGAGATGGAGCCAAACGACATGGCGCCGGTGGAAAACCGCCGCACGATGTTCTTGGCCGGCTCGACCTCCTCAAGAGCGATCGACTTGCGGCCGTCATCCTCCGCCGACTTGACGCGGAACAGGCCACGGATCGTCAGAAGCCGCTCGTTCTGCTCGTTCACGATTTTCGCAAAGGCGCGGTAGTGATCCTGCGAATTGCCGCGCACCGCGTGCTGCAGGCTGGCAACAGTCTCGGCGGTCCAGACATGGTCTTCGCCGCGCATGCGCACGGCATAATCGCCGCCGACATCGAGCATCGCCGAGTAAATAGGCGAATCGCCGAAGGCGTCGTGATGGCGGCGCACCGCCTCTTCCGCGATCTCGGCCAGCCCTACGCCCTCGATGCGCGTATGGGTGCCGGTGAAGTATTTGTCGACGAAGTCCTGGCGCAGGCCGACGGCGTCGAAAATCTGCGCGCCGCAATAAGACTGATAAGTTGAGATGCCCATCTTGGACATCACCTTGAGCAGGCCTTTGTCGATCGACTTTATGTAGCGCTTGACGATTTCTTTCTCGTCGAGCTTCTGCGGCAGATCGTCCTTCATAGCGATCAGCGTCTCGAAGGCGAGATAGGGGTTGATCGCTTCCGCGCCGTAGCCGGCTAGACACGCGAAATGATGCACTTCGCGCGGCTCGCCGGTCTCCACCACTAGGCCGACCGAGGTGCGCAAGCCTTTGCGGATAAGATGATGATGCACAGCCGCGCAAGCGAGCAGCACCGGAATCTGAATCCGGTCGGCGCCGGCCTTGCGGTCGGACAGGATGATGATGTTACAGCCGGCGCGCACCTCTTCCTCAGCACGCTCGCACAACGCGTCGAGCGCCCAGCCCACGCCGTCAACGCCATGCTCGGCCGGGAAGGTGATGTCGAAAGTGTGCGACTTGAAATGATCGCCGCTCATCTGCGAGATCGCGCGAATCTTTTCTAGGTCGGCATTGGTGAGGATCGGCTGGCGCACTTCCAGGCGTTTGGTGTGCGACATGCCTTCCAGGTCGAATAGATTCGGCCGCGGCCCGATGATGGAGACGAGGCTCATCACCAGCTCTTCGCGGATCGGGTCGATCGGCGGGTTGGTCACCTGCGCGAAGTTCTGCTTGAAATAGGTGAACAGCGACTTCGGTTTGTCCGACAGCGCCGAAATCGGCGTATCGTTGCCCATGGAGCCAACCGCTTCCTCGCCGGTGGTGGCCATCGGTGTCATCAGGAACTTGAGGTCTTCCTGCGTGTAACCGAAGGCCTGCTGGCGATCGAGCAGCAACAGGTTCGAGATCGGCGCCTCGTTGGCGGTCTCGGGCAGTTCCTCCAGTACGATCTGAGTGCGCCCGAGCCATTCCTTGTAGGGATGGCTCTTCGCCAGCGTCGCCTTCAATTCCTCGTCCGGAATGAGCCTACCTTCGTCGAGATCGACCAGCAGCATCTTGCCCGGCTGCAGCCGCCACTTCTTGACGATGTCCTTTTCCGGAATCGGCAGTACGCCCATTTCGGACGCCATCACGATGCGGTCGTCTCGAGTGAGCAGATAGCGCGCCGGTCGCAATCCATTGCGGTCGAGCGTCGCGCCGATCTGGCGGCCGTTGGTGAAGGCGATAGCGGCGGGGCCGTCCCATGGCTCCATCAGCGCAGCGTTGTATTCGTAGAATGCCCGCCGCTCCTCATTCATGAGCGGATTGCCCGCCCACGCCTCGGGGATCATCATCATCACGGCATGCGCCAACGGGTAGCCGCCCTGTGTGAGGAATTCGAGTGCATTGTCGAAGCAGGCGGTGTCGGATTGGCCTTCATAGGAAATCGGCCACAGCTTGTTGATATCGGCACCGAACAGCGGCGAGGATACCGAAGCCTGGCGGGCCGCCATCCAATTGTTGTTGCCACGCAGCGTGTTGATTTCGCCGTTATGCGCGATGTAACGGTACGGATGCGCCAGCGACCACGTCGGGAAAGTATTGGTCGAAAAACGCTGGTGTACCAGCGCGAGCGCGCTCTCGAAGTCCGGATCGTGCAGATCCGGATAGTAGGTGCCGAGCTGGTCGGCTAGGAACATGCCCTTGTAGATTACCGTGCGGCAGGAGATCGACACCGGGTAATAGCCGGCTGTGCGCCGCGCGCGGCGACGGTAGATCGCACCGGAAATCGACTTGCGCAGGATATAAAGCCGGCGTTCGAACTCATCCTCGGAGATTTTCTTCTTGCCGCGGCCGATGAACACTTGCAGGTGCATCGGCTCGGTAGGCTTGACCGATTCACCGAGCGTCGAATTGTCGGTCGGCACCTCGCGCCAGCCAAGCAGCGAGAGCCCTTCGCGCGCGATCACCTCCGCATAGATGTCGCGGATGATCTGCCGCCAGTTGGGATCCTTCGGCATGAACAGGTAGCCGACCGCGTATTCGCCCGGTTTCGGCAGCTTGATGCCGAGTTCGGCGGTTTTCTTGGCGAAGAACTTGTGCGGGATCTGCACCAAGATGCCGGCGCCGTCGCCCATGCGCGGGTCGGCGCCGACCGCGCCGCGATGCTCCAGATTGCAGAGAATGCGCAAACCGTCCTCGACGGTCTGGTGCGACTTGCGCCCCTTGATATCGGCGATGAAGCCGACGCCGCAGGCGTCCTTGTCGAGCGCCGGATCGTACAGACCTTGCGGCAGCGGCGTGCCGGGATCGGCGCTGGTGAAACGCAACAACGCAACGTCGCGGGAATGCGCCGCAATCCCGGGTTCGACCAATCCTGCGCTGCGCCCGTCCTCGCTCATCTTGTCCTGCCTCGCCGGCGCCAACGCCTCCGCGTACTGGCCTCCGGCGTACTCACCTCTTCCGCGGGCGCTTTTAGGCGCCGCGGCCAACGCGCAACCGATCTCGAGAAGGCCAGCCTTGTTCGGCCGTCGCCGCCGAGGCTGTTCCCGTTGGGCGCCACCGATGTCAGCCCCGCGTTCAAAGGCCGCCACCATGGCCGCCAGCTATTAGGACAGCATTACTGTCCTAATAGACCATGCCAAATTCTGCACCGCCACACAAGGCTGGTCCACGCCGGATTTGGTCGAACCTTTTGTTTTGTTGCGGCCGCGTCTTCGTACCACGCAAGAAGAGGACCACGCGCAAGTCGCGGGCGCAATGCCATTGCGCCGGTCATGCTCCGGCAAGTTGCCCGGCGGGTTAACCGTTTAACCGTGGCTGCGGAAAAAACCGTGCAATACAGGTGTTTGGCTGCGCTGCCGAAAAATACGATAAATGATCAGTTTCTGACGAGGGCAGGCGGTTTGAAGAAAGCGGTGACTATCGGTTTGGCCGACGTGGCTCTAGCCGGCACCTTGTCGCTACTCGCCGCCGGTTCGCCCAAGCGCGGGTCGGGCGCTGCTCCCCACGGGCGCCGGACGGCAACTAAGCTCTCAAAACGAAAGCGCCCCGGGGGTCCGGGGCGCTGCTGTTTGCGATTGAAGCTGCTGTGTCAGGCCGCGGCTTTGGTGTCCACCACCCGCGGCTTGGCATTGCCATTGCCGATTGGGATCTGGCGCGGCTTCTTGGCCTCGGGAATTTCGCGCACGAGATCGACGTGCAGTAATCCGTTCTCGAGGCTCGCATTCTTGACCAATACGTGGTCGGCAAGTTGGAAGACGCGCTCGAAAGCGCGCGCGGCGATGCCCTGATAGAGCACTTCGCCTTTCTGCTCTTCCTTCATCTGCTTGGAGCCCTTGATCGTCAGCGTGTTTTCTTTCGCTTCGATCGAAAGCTCGTTCTCGCCAAAGCCGGCGACCGCGACGGTGACGCGGTAATCATTCTCGCCGGTGCGCTCGATGTTGTAGGGCGGGTAGCCCGGGGCGGACTCGAATCCATCCAGCATCGAAAATAGCCGGTCGAAGCCGACGGTGGAACGATAAAGGGGGGCAAGATCAAACGTGCGCATGGCATATCCTCCTTGAGTTGAGCGACATGCGGGCGGTCCGCCGTATGGCCGAACCTAAGCCCGAGCGCAGCCAGAATGGCCTGCGCGAAATTCATATGGGAACGTGGTTTGGGGCTCGCAAGAGGGTCGCCGGTTATGTCTTAAGCCATTGAAATAAAATAATTTTAAATCAAGACTTGCAGTGCGATTGAGCCTGCCTTGCGCCCTGCTATAAGGCGCGGACCCCCGTCTACCGACACAATTTCGGCACCATGAAACTCGTTTCCATCCCCGCCAATCCGGTGCCCGACGATGTCGTGACCGGTAGCATCAAAACCCCGGACGGGGTCACCTTACGCTTTGCGCGCTGGGCACCGCCGGCCGGACGGAAAGGCACGGTCATCGTGCTGCAAGGCCGGGCCGAATACATCGAGAAATATTTCGAGACCGTGCGCGATCTTCGTGTGCGCGGGTTCGCGGTGGCAACGTTTGACTGGCGCGGGCAAGGAATGTCGGACCGCGCTTTGGCCGACCATCACAAAGGTCATGTGCGGAATTTTTCAGAATACGCCACCGATCTTGAAGCCATCATGGAACAGGTGGTGCTGCCCGATTGCCCGCCGCCTATTTTCGCGCTCGGACATTCCATGGGCGCCACGATCGGCATCCGCGCTTGCCGTGACGGCAGCCGCTGGTTCGAACGCATGGTGTTCAGCGCACCGATGATCGCTTTGCGGCCGGGCCGGCTCACCACCGTGGCGGGACCGCTGGCGCGTTTCATGCGGATGCTGGGACGCGGCTCCGGCTATGTGCCTACCGGCGATGGCAAATCCATCGGCGCCGAGGATTTCATCGGCAATGTGCTCACCTCCGATCCGGTGCGCTACGCGCGCAACGCTGCGGTGCTGGAGGAGGCGCCGGGGCTCGGCATTGGCGCGCCGACGGTCGCCTGGGCCGATGCCGCGCTGCGCCTGATGAAGCGGTTCGCCGCGCCCGATTACGCCGGCCACATCCGCCAGCCGATCCTGCTGGTCGCGGCCGGCCGCGACGAAGTGGTATCGACCCCAGCGATCGAGACATTCGGGACGAAATTGCTGGCCGGCCGGCATCTAATCGTGGCCGGCAGCAAACATGAAATCCTGCAGGAGCAGGATCACTATCGCGGCCAGTTCTGGGCGGCCTTCGACGCCTTCGTGCCGGGCACGCCAAGGTATTAAGACGCGTGCCGGTTGCTTTATCGGCCGTCCGCCCTTGCTGTCCCTTGGCTGCGCCGGTGCAATGAATTTGCCGGCTGTGGGGGATTCGGAGCATGACTGGCATATTTATCAATTACCGGCGCGACGATTTACCCGGATTAGCCGGGGCGACTACGCCGATTACCTTCGTAGGACGTTTGGATCGGACGCCGTCTTCATGACGTCGACGCGATGAAACCCGGATTCGACTTCGTCAATCAGCTCGAACGTACAGGTCTTCGCAATGCGATGTAGTGCTGGCCATCATCGACACCAATTGGTTCGACGCCCATGATGACAAAGGCCAGCGCCGGCTCGACAGCGCGCATGACTATGTTCGTATCGAATTAGCTGCGGCGCTACACGCTATATTCCCGCGGGTTGCCCTCGGTGATTCGATGGATAACGTGAAATCGGTGCACCATATCACTATGGACCCAGTCACGAGCGGCAAGTCGCTGGACTTCCGCCTTCCATTGTCCAGCATTTATGTCTTTTGATCGACTCGGACAAACGCTGGAAAATGTCCGGGTGGACGCGCCATTCGAAAGCAGCGTGGAAAACGTGCACATCGGAGACCCGGTCAGTGGCATTCGGTTACGACTGGCCGAGCCTTACACCACTCCGTGGGATTTCGGCGACAACAAGGCTTATGCCTACCGTATTGGTGGCCGTGTCGTCCGCTTCGATATCGACGATCGGGCAAGGTCGCGACGATTTTTTCAAATCAAGTAAGCGCGCAGTACCGTCTGCGACGATCCGGACACTCTGCCTTAACCCCTGAGCATCTCCAGCGCCGCCTGATGCACGCGCTCGTCGCCGGCGACCACGATGCGGCCACCGGCCTGGGCCGGGCCGTTCTCCCAAGTGGTGACGATGCCGCCGGCGCCGGTGACGATCGGGATCACGGCGACGATGTCGTAGGGCTTAATCTCGGTTTCGATCACGAGATCGATCAGTCCTGCCGCCAGCATGCAATAGGCGTAGCAGTCGCCACCATAACGGGAGAGCTTGACCGCGTTTTCCAACCGGCCGAAAGCGGCGCGATCGGATTCATTCATCAGCAGAGGGCTGGTGGTGGACAAGATCGCGTCGTCGAGCGACGCACAGGTGCGCACGTGCAGATCGCGGTTGCCCGCCGGTCCCCGATAACGTGCCGCGCCGCCGTCGCCGGAAAACTTTTCGCGTGTGAACGGCTGGTTCATCATGCCGAACACTGGTTCGCCGAAGCGCATCAAGCCGATCAGTGTGCCCCAGGCGACCATGCCGGTGATGAAGGATTTGGTGCCGTCGATGGGGTCAAGCACCCAGACATATTCGGCGTCGGTGCGCTCGGCGCCGTATTCTTCGCCGACAACGCCGTGGCTCGGAAAATTCTTGCGGATGAGCGCGCGCATGGCGTGCTCGGCGGCGCGGTCGGCCGCGGTAACCGGATCGAAACCACCGGCCTTCTTGTTGTCGATCGCCAGCGCGGTGCGGAAAAACGGCAGGATGGTCTCGCCCGACACGCCGGCGAGTTGATCGACAAAACTGCTGAAATCGATGGCCGTCATCGCCCACTGCTTATCGCACGATCCACAAAGGGGGGTACCGGGTTCTCGCGAGAGATCATTTATCGCCGCCTAGCCGAGTGCGGCACAGCATTTTTTAGCCCCAAGCAATGCAAAGCTCACTGGAAGAGTTCTGTCTGCCTCGCTGAAATTGTGATGTTTTTTACCACCAAGCTCTAGAATCGAATAATATTCTCGCCTAAATCTGGCATCCAGCTATGCATTAAAACATGGGATTTTCGACGACGAGCCTTGATTTTTGTGCGTCGCGGTGTAAATTATTGCAATGCGGTAGCGAGAGCTATCGTTGCCCTCCTTGGGCGTTTCCTCCCTAGACTTGGGCCGCTTGCCAACGCGAGCGGCCCTTTTTTTGCTATTCCGCCGCCGCCCGATACGGGCGCAGTTCTTCCAGCGGAATCTCGCCCAGGCGCCGAGCGAGCGTCTCCAGGTCGGTCACCAGCCGCCCGAAGGTGCTGGAGCGTGCGTACCGGCGCTCGTCCATGTAAAGCGCGCGGTTGATCTCGAGCTGGATGGCATGCAGGCCGGCAGCCGGGTTGCCATAATGCTCGGTGATAAAGCCGCCGGCATAGGGTTTATTGCGGCTCACACTGTAGCCCAGCGTCCGCAGGGCCTTTTCCACGGTTTCAGATACAACGCCGACGCAACTGGTGCCGTAGCGGTCGCCGAGCACAAATTCCGGCCGCGGCCGCTCGTCCTTGTGGCCGACGGTGGAGGGCATGGAATGGCAATCGATCAGCACGGCGGCGCCAAAGTCCCGGTGCAGTCTTGAAAACAGCCGGCGCAGGGCGCGGTGATAGGGCTTGTACAGGCTTTCGATCCGGCGCAGCGCGTCGTCGACCGGAATGCGCTGGTCGTAGATTTCTTGGGCGTCGCCAACCACCCGCGCTACGGTTCCTAGGCCCCCCGCCACCCGCATCGAGCGGGTATTGGCGAAGGAGGGTAGGCGGCCCTCGAACATGCGCGGATCGAGTTCATAGGGCTCGCGATTGACGTCCACGAAGCAGCGCGGAAAATGCGCGCGCATCAGCGGAAAGCCGTGCTTGACCACGCCCGCGATCAATTCGTCGACGAAGCTATCCTCCGACCGGCGCAAGGTGGCGATATCGAGCCGCGAGACGGCCAGGAAATCGCGCGGATAGGTCGAGCCGCTGTGCGGCGAATTGAACAGCACCGGCCCCTTACCCTCGGCCGGGTCCAGGACCTCGAACGGCGGGTCAAGTTCGTCGCGAATCTCACCCATGGATGGTAATGGCCATTTCGAGCGTAAGTAGCATGCGGTTAAGACGGACCCAACTAGTCTATAATAACGTTTTATTGTCTATGCGCCGGGGCCTAATGCCAAGCCATGCTTTTGGTTCACCCGTTATTTACCTGGCGTAAGTCTTATGGGGCAGTTGGTACCCCGTGCAGGGGCTGTTGGGACGGGGCGTTCAGGTATTATGTCGAAAATCCTACTGGCTGAAGACGACACCGATATGCGGCGCTTTCTGGTCAAGGCGCTCCAAAATGCCGGATTCGACGTGACTTCCTATGACAACGGGCTGTCGGCCTATCAGCGGCTGCGCGAGGAGCCGTTCGAGCTTCTGCTCACCGATATCGTGATGCCCGAGATGGACGGCATCGAACTTGCCCGCCGGGCAGCGGAGCTCGACCCCGACATCAAGATCATGTTCATCACGGGCTTTGCTGCGGTCGCGCTCAACGCCAATTCCACCGCGCCCAAGCACGCCAAAGTGCTCTCCAAGCCGATCCATCTGCGCGACCTGGTCAACGAAGTGCAGAAGATGCTGGCTGCTTAAGGCTCCTTGGGCGGCTTGCCTCGCCAGTTTGGAGCCGATAAGACCAAATCCATTAAAGGGCGCGTAGCTCAGCGGAAGAGCACTACCTTGACATGGTAGGGGTCACAGGTTCGATCCCTGTCGCGCCCACCATTCTTGTGCGGTCCCAAATTCCGATCAGAGCGCGAATAGCACTGCGCCCAGCAGCCACGAAAGCCAAGATGCGAAGAATAAGCCGAACAGCAGCTGGGACGTCGCATCGAGCGGGCGCCGGCCGAAGGCCTGCCAGGCGCCGTAGGTTATGAGCGGGGCCAACACCGCGATTTCGATCGCGACCGATATCATCACCCAATGATCTGCTGCGCATTTTCGTCGGCCAGCGATGAGCCGGCGTTTCGCGGCCAAATGGCAGTGCCCGCGCGTTTCGTGCCGGCCTGTTGCGTTGACAGCGGCGGGGAGGCTGCTATGAACCCGGCAACCAGAGAACCCAGAGATTGTCATGAAAGTCCGTAATTCCCTGAAATCCCTGCGCGGCCGCCACCGCAACAACCGTATCGTGCGGCGCAAGGGCCGCGTCTATATCATCAACAAGACCAATCGCCGCTTTAAGGCGCGCCAAGGCTGAAACCAAGCCTGAACCGGCTTCGGCCGGGTGCTAATTTCGTCGCCGCATATTTGCCTTGACAGGCGGAGATATTAAACTTCGCCCATGCCCTCGCGATTCCTCGCAAGCTTATTTGCCGCGGCCCTGGCCGCCGGCTTTGCCGCGCCCTCCGTCGCGGCGCCGAGCGATTGGGTGCAGCCACCGAGAAAGCTGCCCCATGTCCAGCACGGCAATTCCACGCACAATCTCGATTTCTTGTTCGGCGCGCTTAAGGTCGCGCCCGACGACGTCACTGCCAAGGCGATCGAGCAACGCATCTGGGCGCTGTGGGTTGCCACGCGCAGCGACACCACCACGCTGCTGATGTCGCGCGTCCAAACCGCGATCGAGCAGAACGATCTCGATCTCGCGATCAAGCTGCTTGATGCCGTCATCAAGATCAGGCCGAAATACGTGGAAGCCTGGAACCGGCGCGCCACTATCTACTACATGAAAAAGGACTACGGCCATTCGCTGGCCGACATTCGCGAGGTGCTGCGCCGCGAGCCCCGCCATTTCGGTGCGCTGTCCGGCCTCGGCTTGATCATGCAGGACATTGGCGATGACAAGCAGGCGCTGGAAGTCTATCGCCGCGCGCTCGCGATCTATCCGCGCCTACAGCGCATCCCCGACCTGGTGAAGACGCTGCAGGAAAAGGTCGAGGGCCGTGATATTTAATCCCCCGCCGCTTCCGAACCCACATATGCAATGCGCAGCATGTTGGTCGCGCCAGGCGTGCCGAGCGGAACGCCGGCGACGATGATGACGCGCTGGCCGGCCTTGGCGAAGCCTTCCTTGAAGGCTATGCGGCTAGCGCGGTCGACCATGTCGTCCTGGTCGTGGGCGTCCTCGGTGATCACGCAATGCACGCCCCATACTACCGATAGCCGGCGTCCGGTGGTGATGTTCGGCGACAGCGCCACGATCGGCGGCCGCGGTCGCTCGCGCGCCACCCGCAAGCCGGTGGAGCCGGACGAGGTCCAGCACACTACCGCCGCCAGATCGAGCGTATCGGCGATGTGGCGCGCGGCATCCGCGATGGCATCGGCGCCGGTCGCCTCCGGCACCGCGCGCTGGGCGTCGATGATGGTGCGGTAGATCGGATCGCTTTCGATCTCTTCGGCAATGCGGTTCATGGTGGTGACCGCCTCCACCGGATAGTTTCCCGCCGCCAATTCCGCCGACAGCATGACCGCGTCGGCGCCCTCGAAAATCGCGGTGGCGACGTCGGAGACTTCTGCGCGCGTAGGCACCGGCGAAGAGATCATCGATTCCAGCATTTGTGTCGCCACCACCACCGGCTTGCCAGTGGCGCGACCCATGCGCGTCATCTGTTTCTGCACGCCGGGCACTTTCTCCAGCGGCATCTCGACGCCGAGGTCGCCGCGCGCCACCATCAGCGCGTCGGCGAGATCCATGATTTCCGATAACCGGTGCACCGCCTGCGGCTTTTCGATCTTGGCCATCACCGCGGCGCGGCCGCGGGTGATTTTCTTAGCCTCCGCAATATCCTCCGGCCGCTGGATGAACGACAGCGCCACCCAGTCGATACCGGCATTGAGCGCGGCTTCCAGATCGGAGCGGTCCTTCTCGGCCAAGGCGGAGAACGGAATGGTCGAATCCGGCAGGCTGACGCCCTTGCGGTCGGATAATTTGCCGGCCACCTCTACGCGCGTGGTCATGCGCTTGGACTCGGCTTGCGTGACCGTTAACCGCACCTTGCCGTCGTCGATCAGCAGCGTGCGCCCGGGCGCGACCGCGGCGAAGATTTCCGGGTGCGGCAGATAAGCCCGTGTGGCGTCACCGGGAGCCGGATCGCAATCGAGCACGAAGTTGTCACCGCTCGCCACCATCGCCGATCCGCCGGCAAAGGTGCCGAGCCGCAGCTTGGGTCCCTGCAAATCGACCAGGATGCCGATCGGCCGGCCGGTGTCCTTCTCGACGCCGCGGATCATGGCGACCAGTTCGCGCATGCGGTCCTGGCTGGTGTGGCTCATATTGATGCGGAACACGTCGGCGCCGGCCTTGAATAGGCGCGCGATCATGACGGCGTCGGAAGAGGCCGGTCCCAGCGTGGCAACGATCTTGCCGCGGCGCAGGCGCCTCATCGCTTGCCGCCTTCGGCTGGCGCCGACGGTGCGGCGGACGGCGGTCGCTGTGTTGAGGGCGGCGTGCGCGGCGGCAAGGGGCGGGCAGGCTTCTGTTCCGCGCTGTCGGTCAACTGCACCGTCCAGGAGCGCTGCTCGCTGGTATCGACCTCGAAAAATCCGGTGCGGTCATAGCCGCGCGCCAGGCAATCCTCGGTGCCGCGAATGGTAAATTCCTTCTCGCGCGAGCACATGAAAGCGTGACCCGACCATTCGCCGCCGCGGTCGTAATCGACCGCATAGATGTAATAGTAGCGCGCAACCAGCGCGCCGCGTAGCAGGGTTTCGCAAGACCGCGCCGACACGTTCCACCAGCCTTCGGTGGTCCAGCCTTCGGCGTCCTTATAGCCCAGCGAGACGCCGACCCGACTGCCCGTGTTGTTGCAAAGCCGGAAATCGGCCCGCGTCGGATGCGCCGACGCCGTCAGCAGCGCCGCTGTGAGCGCAACCGTGCCGATGATGCAGCGCGTGGCGGGATGGCGGGGCAATGCGGTCAAGCTGTCGTCGCTTATGATTCGTCGCGGTTTTCGCGTGATCGGTCACGCCCTGTCAACGACGATGGCGCGGAAGTCGTTCACGTTGGTGTAAGTGGCTCCAGTCATGAGCAAATCCCCAAGGGCGGCGAAGAAAGCGGTTGAATTATTGTCGGCAAGAAACGCGGCGGGATCGAGGCCAAGCGTTGCTGCGCGCGCTACGGTTCCGCCGTCAAGCAGCGCACCGGCGGGGTCGCTGGCGTCGCCGATCCCGCCGTCGGTGCCGTCGGTGTCAGCGGCCAGCGCCGCCACCGCCGGCATGCCGGCAAGCCCGATCGCGAGCGCCAAAGCGTATTCCTGGTTCGGCCCGCCGCGGCCCTTGCCGCGGATGGTGACCGTCAGTTCGCCGCCCGAGAGGATCACGGCGCGCTTGCCCTGCGCACGCAGCTCGCGTGCGAGCTTGGCGTGGGCCGCCGCCACCTCGTGCGCCTCGCCTTCGACTTGGTCTCCCAGCGAAATGCATTCGTAGCCGACTGCGTGCACGGTGGCCTCCGCCGCGCGCAGCGAATCGGCGGGCCGCGCCGCCAGCACGAACTGGCTGCCGGCGAATGCCGGATCGCCGGGCTTTAGCGATTCATTCTTGGCATCGGCGAGTGCGACGGTCACGCTTGTTGGAGGATCGAGCCGGTATTTGGCGACGATGGCGCGCGCATCGGTAAGCGTCGTCGGATCGGGCACGGTCGGGCCGGAGCCGATCGCCGAAGGCTCGTCGCCCGGCACATCGGAGATCGCGATCGTGACAAGCTTCGCCGGAACAGCGTAGCGCGCCAGCCGTCCGCCTTTGATGCGCGAGAGATGTTTGCGCACCGTGTTGATCTCGCCGATGGTCGCGCCCGAACGGAGAAGCGCGCGCGTCACCGCCTGCTTGTCGGCGAAGGTTACGCCCGCTGCAGGTGCGATCCAGTTGGCGGAGGCGCCGCCTGACATCAGCACCAGCACCAGGTCGTCCGCGTCCGCGCCGTCGGCGAATTCAACTGCGCGAAGGGCGGCTTCCAGGCCCGCTCCATCCGGCACCGGATGGCCGGCTTCAATCATGGTCACAATCTTCAACGGCCTTCCGTAGCCGTGGCGCGCCACCGCGTTGCCACGTAAGCGTCCGGCCGGCAGCTTCAAACGGTCGAGATAAAAGCCTTCCGCGACTTCGGCCATGGACCCTGCCGCCTTGCCGGCGGCGAGCAGAATGAGCTGCCCCAAGGGCGGCGGCGGCAACAACGGCGGCAAGCAGGTCGCAGGATGCGCCGCTGCTACCGCAGTGCGAAACAAGTCTGCGAGAAATGCACGCAGTCGGGCGTCCATCATCCGATCCTAGCTGCCCAACGGGGCGAAAACATGCATAGATATCATGACTTCCAACCTTGAGCCGAAGTGACTGTCCATGATCGATAACATTGTTCAAATCGATGCCCGCGACGGAACGTCGGTCGGTGTGCGCATTTATCGGCCGGATGGTGCCGGTCCTTATCCGGCGCTGCTCGGTGCGTCGCCTTATCGCTTCGACAACAACAGTCTCCCGGCGAGCCCGCAATTTCTCTGGCGCGAGACCGGCCCGATCGAATGGTACGTCGAGCAAGGATATGCCTACGTGCACATGGACGTGCGCGGGAGCGGCCGCTCCGGAGGCCAATTCGAATTTCTTGGCCGCGGCGAGCAGAACGACCTTTACGACGTGATCGAATGGATCGGCGCGCAACCTTGGTCGAACCACAAGGTCGGCGGCATCGGCCAGTCCTATTTCTGCATGGCGCAATGGTTCATGGGCGCACTGGCGCCCCCCTCGCTCGCCTGCCTCGGCGCGCATGACGGCTTGGCCGACGCCTACCGCGCCAGCACCTATCACGGCGGCATCCCGTGCGATTTCTTTCCAGGCTACTGGTGGTATCAGAACCGCTTCATCAACCGCTATCCGGCGAGCGGGCCCTCGCGCGACCAAGACACGGATTTTACGCGCTTGGTCGCCGAGCATCCGACCTATGATGCATTCTGGCGCGAGCGTAGCGCCTGGGAGGTGCTCGACCGCATCAAGGTCCCGCTCTACTCGAGCGGCGTGTGGGGCAAGATGCAGTTGCACACGCGCGGTAATATCGACGGCTATCTGCGCGCCAGCGGACCGAAAAAATTGCGCATGTCGGGCGTGCCGAATGCCTGGGCGGCGGCGGCGGAATTCTCTGGCGTCGAATTCCACAAGAACGTGATGCTGCCGTTCTACGATCACTATCTCAAAGGCAAGAGCACCGATTATCTGGCGCGGCCGAATGTCGAATACGCGGTGCGCGGCTCGAACGCGATGCGCAGCGCCGAGAATTGGCCGCCGCCGGGCATCAAATATACGCGCTGGTTTCTCAACGCCGCGGCTTCCGGCAGCGTCACGTCATTGAACGACGGCGGACTGGCGCCGCAGGCTCCGAGCGGCGCAGCCACGACGACGTACAAATATCCGGCGCCGGGCTGGGTAGCTGGTGTCGTCGGCTTCGGGCCAGGCGGATCAGCCGGGGGCTTCGATCCGGTGCGCCGCGTGCTCACCTTCACGAGCGCGCCGCTCGACAACGATCTCGAAATCTGCGGGCCGATCAAGCTCGTTCTCTATGCGTCGTCGAGCGCGCGCGACACCGACTTCTTCATCAAGTTGTCCGACCAGTCCCCGCAAGCGCCGGAGGAGCGCGCCAAGGCATTGAACCCCTTCGCCGAGCTGATCACGCGCGGCTGGCTGCGCGCCTCGCACCGCGCGCTCGACCCCAAGCACAGCACGGAGATGGTGCCGTATCACACGCATACCAATCCGCAGCCACTGACGCCGAATGAAATCTACAAGGTCGAGATCAGCCTCGAGCCGATGGCTTACCTGATCAAGCAGGGCCACCGCCTGCGGCTCGAGATCGTCAACGGCGACTCGCCTGTCAGCGAGCAGTTGTGGCCGCATTACTACCGGCCCGACAAGGTGGGCAGCGATACGATCCATCACGATGCCGCGCATCCGTCGGAATTGATTTTGCCCATCTCGCCCACTCCGGCCTGAAATGCAGAGCACCCGCTTTCCATGGCTTTACCGGCGGCATAGCATTCGATTAAGGGCCGCAATGGCCCGTATAAAACGAAGATTGCCCTGGGGAGGGAACAATGGCGGACCAATCAGTCGTCCGGGTATCGCGTCTGCTCGACGAGCGCGGGCTCAGCTCGTTTCAGATCAAGCTGCTCGCCTGGTCGTTTTTCATGGTGTTGATCGACGGCTACGACATTACCGCAATCGCTTTCGCTGCACCAAGCCTGGTCAAAGAGTGGGGCTTGAAGCCGGGCGCGCTCGGTCCGGTGTTCTCCGCCAGTCTCATCGGCATTCTGTTCGGCTCGGCCGTGTTCGGCTGGGTGGGCGACCGCTTCGGCCGCAAGGCGGCGTTGGTCTGGTCCAACTTGGTGTTCGGCGTGTTCACCCTGGCTGCCGCCTACTCAACGGACCTCACGCAGATGTTCTGGCTGCGGCTACTGGCGGGCATCGGCATCGGCGGCGTGATTCCGAATGCAGTCGCCATCAATGCCGAATCTGCCCCACGTAAGATGCGTGCAACCTTGGCGATTCTTGCGGTCGGCTGCGTACCGCTCGGCGGCGCCATTCCCGGCTTCGTGACGGCCGCATTGGTCCCCACTCATGGCTGGCAGATCCTGTTCTATATCGGCGGCATCGTGCCGATCATCATCGCCCTGGTTGCAATGATGGGGCTGCCGGAATCGATCAAATACATGGCGTTGCACGAAAGCCAACGCGGCAAGATGGAAGCCACCATCAAGGCCATCCAACCGAACTATCCGATTCCAGCTAACGCTAAATTCGTCATCGAGGATGAGAAACAGTTTCCCGGCTTCAATCCGGCCTATCTGTTCCGCGACGGTCTGGCGCTGATCACGCCGTTGGTGTGGCTGCTGTTTGCCCTCAACTTGATGGGTTATTTCTTCCTTATCAGCTGGACGCCGATCCTGATGACCGCGTCCAAGCTTCCGCCCGCCACGGCGGCCCTCTCCGGCGCGCTGCTGCAAGTGGGCGGTACCGTCGCGGCGATCGGGCTGTGCTGGTGGTTCCAGCGCCACCGCTTCCTTGCCCTCGCAATCATGTTCGCATGCGCGGTGCCGGTGGTCGCGTCGATCGGCTTTGCCGGCCTGACCTCACAGACCGCCTTGTTGGTAGCGACATTTCTGGCCGGGTTCTTGGTGCTCGGTATCCAAACCGGCATCAATGCCGTCGGGGCCCTGATCTATCCGACCTCCTTGCGCGCCAACGGCTCGGGATGGCAACTCGGCATCGGACGCATCGGTTCGATTGTCGGGCCGATGGCGGGCGGGCTGCTGATCGGCCTGCCGGTCGAACGGCTCTATCTCTGGTCCGCCGTACCGTTTGTGATCGCCGCGATCGTCTGCTTCATCGTTCATCGCCTCAACACCGCGCGCTTGGCGGCGCATCCGGAATTGCGCGACGCGCAATAAGCGAGCTATCGGCGACAAAAGACCTCCCGCGTTTATCCGCGGGAGTTTTTTGCTTAGAACGGCTCATAGCCGCGCAAGGCCGGGATCACCTTTTTGCCGAACAGGCGGATCGAGCGCATGAGGTCGTCTTCCGGCAGATCGGAGAAATTGAATTCGCCCATGAAGACGTTGAACAGGCCGAATTGCGCCGCTGCGTGGATCTTCTTGGCGACCGTGTCGGGCGAGCCGATGAACACCAGCTCATGCTTCATCAGGTAGTCCACGTCGAACAGATTGGCCATGATTTGCGAGGCGCCGAGCTCGCCGCGCCCGATGAATTTCTTGGCGTGTTCGCGCACGCGTTGCTCGAATGTTTCGCCCGGTTGCGGCGTCGGCAAGAAGCCCTCATAGGCGCGGGCCGCGCGCGCAAGGGCGACGCTGAGCGCCCTCTCGTCGGTGTCGTCCACGTGTACGATCGTGCAATAGGCGATATTCGGCTGACGCGGCCAACCGGCCTTGCCCCAGTCCTCGAGAAACTTGCGATAGCGCGGCGCGGCGTCAGCGCGCGGATAAACCAGGAAATAGCCGGGATTGATTCCCTTGGCCGCGCAAAATTCGAGCGTCTGCGGATCGCGGCTCATCATCCAGAGCGGCGGATGCGGGTATTGCAATGGCCGCACCGAAATCTGCGCACTGTCGGTGTGATGGACGTCGCCATGAAAGGAGAACGGCTGCTGCTCGCCATAGGCGGCGCGCAGATAATCGACAAATTCGAGGGTCGGCGACTTGCGCAGATTATAGTTGAGCCCGAACGGCTTGAAATAATCCGCATTGATGCCCGGTACCAATCCAAGTTCCATGCGCCCGCCCAGCATCTGATCGACAATCGCGATCTCCTCGGCCAGCCGCAGCGGATGATAGAGCGGCACGATGTAGCCCATGGGACCGATCCGCATGCGGCGGGTGCGCGCGCCGGCGCCTACCGCGTAAAGGCTGGGTGACGACATCCAGCTTTCGTCGGGGCGAAAGTGGTGCTCGACGCAAAAGCCGTAATCGAAGCCGAGCTCGTCGCATAATTGAAGTTCGCGCCACAATTGTTCGTAGCGCTGGTGTGGGGTCATCCCCGGCTTGCCCCAGATATGAGAAAAATGGGCGAACTTCATCGAGCAAGCTCCACAACGCAAGTCGGCAGTCGGGGATTGATTGATGCTACTATGGAACTTAGCGTTTTATGGGCCTATCTTTGCGAACAGGAAAGGCAGGATATCCCCATGGACGACAAGACTCGCACTGAGTTGGAGGCCGCCGTCTACCGGCGCCTGGTCGAGCATTTGCGCAGCCGCACCGACGTGCAAAACATCGACATGATGAATCTCGCCGGCTTCTGCCGCAATTGCCTGTCGAACTGGATGAAAGATGCCGCCGACGCCAAGGGCGTGGCCATGAGCAAGGATGAGAGCCGTGCGATCGTCTACGGCATGCCTTATGACGAATGGCGCAAGAAGCACCAGAAAGAAGCCAGCCCCGAGCAAAATGCGGCATTCGAAAAGTCCAGCCAAAAGCACTAACGGCGCGTGATCCCGAAAATTGGGCACCGGTTTTCGGGTAAGATCATGCGCAAAAAATATATGTGAACAGGTGTGAATGTCGGGGGCTTCGCATCGACGCAATGACCCCCGGCTCGGAATTCTCCGTAATAACGGGTGGGAAACCCGCTTTGAGTTCATTCAGGAGAGTTCAATGCCTGCCACCGCCGCGGCCGAAAAAGAACAACCCGCCACCCGCTTCGCCAAGGATCAGTTGAAAGCCTTTGTCGAACGCATCGAGCGGCTCGAGGAAGAGAAAAAGGCGACCTCCGACGACATCCGCGATGTCTATGCCGAGGCGAAGGGCACCGGCTACGATATCAAGGTGCTGCGCACCATCGTCCGCCTGCGCAAGCAGGACACCGATAAGCGCCGCGAAGAGCAGGCCGTGCTGGAGACCTACATGCACGCACTGGGGATGTTACAGTAATACTCTGTCGTCCCGGCCAAGCGAGCGTCAGCGAGTGCGAGCCGGGACCCATAACCCTGAACGATCGAGAGTGCACGGCGTATGGGTCCCCGCTTTCGCGGGGGACGACGACTGAACTTACTGCAGTGACGCCGTCTGCGTGTTGAAGGTGGTGGTGGCCATGAACACCACCGCGCTGCCGCTGAAGCGGTCGGCGACCATGCCGAGATGTGGTTCGGCCGAGAAGGTCATCACTAGCGACTGTGACGGCTTATGCAGCAGATCATGCTGCCAGCGCGGATCGACCGCGCCGACCCGTGTTATCGTCATATAACTGCTCACGCTCGGCGTCAGCATGGCTGCCCGTAGCCACGGGCTGTCGGAACGCTCGCCGCCGCCCATCGCGAGGGCGGGCGTCAGCGGCGGCTTCACCACGCTGGTATTTGGCGTGGTGGGGATCACCCGGGCTTCTGCCGGCATGTGGGGCAGGCGCGAGCCCATCGGGCGGGCGCGCGCAGCGAGCGGCGTCTCTGATTCCGTGGCATAGGCCAGTGCATTGCCGTCCGTGCTGCCAGTGCTGAGCGGTTCGGCGGAGGCCGTCGCATACGGCGCGTTGGCCGCGATCGCCGCCGGCAGCGCCGGTCCCGCCTCGGCCGCGCCGCGCCAGTAGCCGCGGTTGTCGAACAGGTTATTCCCCACCGATGCCGTCGCGATTCTCTGCTCGGCTGGCCTCGGCCGCGGCAACATCGCCGCAATAGCGACCGGCTTCGGCCGCGCCGCCGGCATGCGCTCAGTGGCTACTGTCTTGGGCGGGCTCAGACTGGCGACCGCCATGGGCGCGCGTACATGCTTGGGCGTCGGCACTTGGCTTTGTTCATCCCGGTCCTTGCCGGTGCCGAAAATCCTGGCCAGTAGGCTGCGCTTAGGCTGTGCAGCGGCGTGCTCTTGGCTCGCAGTGATCACGCCGGCATCGCGCGCGGCTTCCAGCGAAGTCCCGGACGGTATCGCGCCGCGGCGTTCGACGTCGGCGAGCGCCAGCGCATAGCCGGGCAGTGGATGCCCGTCGGCGGGAATATGCACGGTGCGTCCATCGGGAAAGATCTTGACCAGTTCCTGACGCGGGATGCGCGGCCAGTGCCGGATGGTGCCGGTGTCCATGTGCACGAACGGTGAGCCCGAGGTCGGATAGAACCCGACCCCGCCGCGCTGGAGCCGCAGGCCCTCGGCCCTGACCGTCGCGAGCGGTACGCCGGGGATGTAGAAATCGATGGCGTTGCCGTTGATGTGCTGGCTGAACTGCGCGACGCCGTTCGAGCGCGCGCGCAGCATGGCGTTGGTCCCCGGCGAACGGTAGCCGCAGATCACCTGGATCGGGTCTGTTGCGCCGACTTCGCGATAGGCCTCCCACAGCAGATCGAACAGGTGGGGATCCATGTGGGTTTCTTGTTCTTTGCGCCAGTCGCGCATGAACCAGTCGAGCTTCTTCAGCGCGGCCTCGTCGTAGCGGCCGCTGCGCTTGAAGGTGATGGCGATGTCTTCGCCGGTGTGGACGTGATGGAAGGAGAGGGTGCGGGTGTCGCCTTCGGCGACGGCGTTTTGCAGGGAATTATTGGCGCCTAGCAGCAGCAGCCCGGCCATGCCAAACCGCGCACCGGCGCGTGCCAAGGACAAAACGAGAGTACGCTCGCGCCACGCGCCAACCGACACTGCAATCTTCCGTGAATTACGTTGTCCCAAAGCCGCTCCCCCCGCAGCATCTGGCTGCGGCGGCGACGATTATGCAGTCTTATCGGGAACGGTTAACGGGTATTTAGTGGCCGCCCCCCGACCGTCGTTTCCTAGCGGCCAAAAATGGCCAAAAATGGCCGGGGCGGGGGCTGTTGGAATTCGTTATGGAACCCGGGGGCGGCGGCCACGGGCTGCGGGCGGGGGTGGCCCATGGAAACGCGCCGTTTACCGGCTCAAATCGTAGCGTTTTCCTCTTCGGCCATCTCGCATGGCGCTTCGTCAAGACCGAGCTTTTCGAGCTTGCGGTAAAGCGTCGATCGCCCGATTTTTAAGCGGCGGGCTACCTCCGACATCTGCTCGCGGTAATGCGCGATGGCGAAGCGGATCACTTCTCGTTCGATCTCCTCGAGCGTCCGCATCTCGCCTTGCGCGTCGGTGAGTCGCAGCGACGGCGAGCTTAACGCTGCTGCATTTTGGCCGGATAGATCGACTACGTCGCGCGCGTCCGGCCAGGTGGCCGCGATGGCCGGCGAGGAAGCAATCATCGGTTGCGCGGCAACGGCATCGGCCCCGACCTGGGCGGATATTTGCGGAAACTCATGAACGCCAACTTCCTCGGCGTCGGTGAGCACGACCGCGCGGAAGATCGCGTTCTCGAGCTGGCGCACATTGCCCGGCCAGCGATAGGCCGTTAGCAGCCGCAGCGCCTCGGGCGTAATCGCACGAACGCGCTTGCCTTCCTCGGCCGCGAGGCGTGCGAGGAAATGACGGGCAAGGTCGGGAATGTCCTCGATCCGCTGCCGCAGCGGCGGAACGGAAATCGGAAACACATGCAGGCGATAGAACAGGTCCTCGCGGAAGCTTCCGGACTTCACGTCGGCGATCAAGTCGCGGTTGGTAGCGGAGATGATGCGCACATCGACTCTCACGGATAGGCGCCCGCCGACCGGCTCGACCTCGCCCTCCTGCAGCGCGCGCAACAGCTTCACCTGTGCCGCGGGCGGCAGCTCGCCGACCTCGTCGAGGAACAGTGTGCCGCCGTCGGCTTCGATGAATTTGCCGGTGTGCTTGTCGGTGGCGCCGGTGAAGGCGCCCTTCTCATGACCGAACAGGATCGACTCAACCAGATTTTCAGGCATGGCGCCGCAATTGACCGCAACGAAGGGCTTGGCGCGGCGGGCGCCGCTGCCGTGGATGGCGCGCGCGATCAGGTCCTTGCCTGCGCCGGATTCGCCCCGGATCAGCACGGGGATGGCGGACGCCGCCGCCTTCTCGGCCGCGCGCAGCACTGGGCGCATGGCGTCCGAGCGGCTGATCACGTCGGCGATGCTCAGCGTGCCGTCGCGGCTGCGCTTGAGCCGTTGCAATTCGCCCGCCAGCGCCTTGGTCGCGAGCGCATTGCGTAGCGATACCTGCAGCCGTTCCGGGCTCGCCGGCTTAACCACGAAGTCGGTAGCGCCCGCGCGCGTTACCGACAACGCATTGTCGATGCCGCCATGGGCGGTTTGCAAGATGACAGGAATGTCGAGGCCGGCTTCGCGCATGCGCGCCAGCACGCCGAGGCCGTCGAGATCGGGCATCACCAGGTCGAGCACCACGCAGTCGATGTGTTGCGTGCCGCCGAGCAGTGCCACGGCCGCATCGCCGCCCTCAGCGACTAGAGCCTGGTAGCCGAAGCGCTGTACCATGGCCTCGAGCAGGCGGCACTGGACCGGATCGTCATCGACGATGAGCACTGTTTCGGACATTACGAACTCACCGCTCGGCGGCTGTGCCGATTTGGTGCAATGTTGCCGGTCCGGCTTAATGGGCTGTTACTCGTGTGAGGTCGAGAAGTGTTTGTCGCTCTGGGATATCCTGCGATATGGTGAATTTTCCGCTAACAATGCGCTAACGATCGCGTCCAAGCAAAATGATCCGGAGCCGCGGCGATCGGCCGCGGCCGTTCCGTTTAAACAGCCGCTTTACCCTGGCGGTGTTTCATCCGCGTCGGGCATCTCGCCCCAAGGGAGACGACAGATGGAAACGCCCCGATAATGAAAATGGTTTTTGGTACGAGACCGCTCGCCGCGAGCGCGCCAACCGGAAGATAATCGAGTACTGGCTCGCCAAATGCCCAAGTAGGTGAGCGCCGATCACCTGCTCGAGGTTGTCTACGACTGCGCCGACGATAGCGACGAGGCGAACGCGGGCGTGGTTGGATTGTCCGCTTTGTGCCAGCCCTTGAGGTCCTTGGGTTCGTGTATGCCGGAATCGGTGCGGACAAAGACGCAAAGCGAACTCATGCACCGCAACAAAACAAGGGAGACGGACTACCGCTGTCGCTGTCCGTTCAGGCGGCCTTGGGCACAAGCAAAACCGCAATCTTGCCATGAGCGAGCATTGCCAGCAGGGTAACCCCCGCTGGTGATGCCGGCCCAATAACTACACGTCACGCCGCGTGTCGGCCGGCGGCGAGGTCCTTAACAGCTTCGGTGGTCAACGGCTGGCCGCCGATGCCCCAATCACCGCTCGCTACTTCTGAAATCTTTACCGTGGTCACGCCGCGCATGTTCTCGCCTTCGATCGAGACCATGGCATCGGTCAATTTGTGGATGATCTGCCGCTTTTGCTCAGGGCTGAATACTTTCTCGATTAGATGGACTTCTATCAATGGCATTGTCGTGCTTCCTCTATGTTGGCCTCGCCCGTGCGAGGGCACTGGCGACAGGATGCATGTTTCGGCCAATTAAGACTTTCAGAATGCTATGATTTACTCTCCAGATGCTCTTTAGATGCTCTTGAGACGCGCTTTATTTCTTTCCGGCCCGTCCCAGATGCCCTTGGCCCACGAATGACCCTCAGCTTCGGCGACTACGAGATCGATGTTGAACGGCGCGAACTCAGGCGCGCCAAAATCGCGGTACACGTCGAGCCGCAAGTCTTCGACCTGCTGGTTTACCTGGTGCAGAACCGCGACCGCGTCGTCAGCAAGGACGATATCATCGCTTCCGTCTGGGGCGGCCGGATCGTGTCAGATTCGACCCTGACCAGCCGCATCAATGCCGCGCGAACGGCGGTCGGCGACAGCGGCGAGAACCAGAAGCTGATACGCACCATCGCGCGCAAGGGCCTCCGCTTTGTCGGCGCCGTGAGCACGCAACCACACGACACCGAACCGGCACATGCCACCGGTACACAGCCGGATGAAATCCACGAGCCGTCGCGCCCGGCCTTGCCACTTCCCGACCGTCCCGCCATCGCCGTGCTCCCCTTCATCAACATGAGCGGAGATCCGGAGCAGGAGTATTTCTCCGACGGCATCAGCGAGGACATCATTACCGCGCTGTCCAAGCTGCGCTGGTTCTTCGTGATCGCGCGCAACTCCTCCTTCATCTACAAGGGCAAAGCCGTCCATATGAAGCAGGTCGCCGAGGAGCTCGGCGTCGGCTATGTGGTCGAGGGGAGCGTGCGCAAGGGTGGCGATCGCGTGCGCATCACGGTGCAGCTCAACGATGTCGCCACCGGCAGCCACCTTTGGGCGGAGCGATACGACCGCGGCCTCGCCGACGTGTTCGCGGTGCAGGACGAGATTACCGAGGCCATCGTCGCCGCAATCGAGCCGCAGCTTTATGCCGCCGAAAATTTTCACGCCCAGCGCAAGCCGCCGGACAGCATGGACGCCTGGGATCTGGTGATGCGGGCGCTGTCACATTACTGGCGGGTGACGCGACAGGATAATGTGGTTGCGCAGGCGCTACTGGAGAAGGCGATCAGCATCGATCCAAACTATGGCCAGGCGCTCGGAGTTCTCGCCACCAGTCATACATTCAGCGCCCATATGGGTTGGGAGGACCTGGCAACTACCGTGCCGATCGCCGAGCGCGCGGCACTGGCGGCGATCCGGGCCGACAGCGAGGACCCCTGGGCGCACCACGCGCTTGGCTGCGTCTATCTGTTCACGCGGCGCTTCGACAACTCATTGGCCGAGTTCGAGTTGGCGCTGCGGCTTAATCCGAACTTCTCGCTGGCCCAGGGCTATTACGGCCTGGCGCTCTCGTATTGCGGGCGCTGGGAGGAAGCCACCGAGGCCGCCCATCGCGCGTTGCGGCTAAGCCCACGCGATCCGTTTTCGGCCGTCTACTACGGCATCGTCGCCTACGCCCAGTTTATCGGCCGCAACTACGAGGAGGCGATACGGCTGGCGCGCGAGGCCATCCGCCAGCGCGGCGATTTCGTCGGTGCGCACCGGGTACTCACCGCCGCCGCTGGCATGGCGGGAAAGTCCGCCATCGCCAACGCGGCACTCCAGGAGTTGCGCCGTGCGCAACCCAATATCTCGCTCGCTTGGATCGCAAGCCAAATGCCGATCAAGCTGGACTCCGACCGGGAGCATTATTTGGAAGGCTTCCGCCGCGCGGGGTTGGAGTAGTCTTGGCCTCAGATGCTGATTAGGCCCAATGTCGCAGATGGAAGCCGTCTAGTCTTGATGTCCGCTTTACCCCTGAAAGCGGACATTCGGGGGCGCGGTCGAATTGTCCGCTAAGTGCTAGAAGCCAACATCGCGTCTGCGATTCAAAATAACGAAGAAGCCGCCAACTCAGGCGGCCTCAAGGATCAAAGTGAAGAGGTTCTCACTTGGCGAGCGTAATGCTGAATGGTCCGGTCGAGTGCAACTCGATGATAGTTTCCGCGTCGCTCCAAAGATGATGCCACGATCTAGCGGGCAAAATCATGAAGGCTCCACTAGGAAACGGCTGGGTGTGCGCGGCATCGGCGTCCTTGCCGAATGCCATGCGGGCCTTGCCGGAAACAACTGTGAGAAACTCGTCAGTACCGTGCGCATGTGTGGGTATTTCGTAGCCGGCAGGGAACTTGAAACAAATCGCAAACGGCCCTTTCTTCGAAGGATTGCCATAGAGCACCGCAACTTGAGCACCCGGCGGCAGACCTTGCGCCGGTGCCCAGGTGAGCGCGTCCGGCTGAATGATGCTGGCACTCCCAGCCGCTTGTGCCGGGACCATCGCAGAACCGAGCAGGGTCACCGAAAGAAAGGCAGAAAGGATACGTGCTGTTCGCTGCATGTCCAGTTCCTCCGATTGTATGCGGTGATGATCATAAGAACTCTCATTCACAAATTTTCTTCGGAGTGGGGCGATAAGCCGCCTTTGCGAGCGCAACCGTAGTCTTCGCATAGATGGGAAAGATCGCCCTCGCAAGGATAGCCGGTGATTGGGCAAAGAAATAGTGGCTCGCTATTGCTGTCGTAGGACGGCGCAACCGCGAACCTTGGATTCTCCCAAAGTGATTCCCTCAACGCTGTCTCCATGGTGGTGTCCTCAATCAGGAATACGCAGTTATCGGATCAATCACGGTGGACAGGCGCGCTAGGGCGCGACCTGCCGGAGAGCTTTGGCCACCTGCGCAGGATTTGTTGCGCGGTAGACAAACGCTAGTGGATCGAATCCACCGCTTATCGCGCCCGTCTGACCACGGCGATGCTTATGCTGCTCTGCAATAAGCTCGTCAATGAAGGCGCAGAACTCTGGATTTAGCCGGTTCTTGATTTCGCTCCAGCAGATCCGCGTGCCGGGCGGCGCCATGACTGCCTTGATGCTGTTGCGGATCCCGGGCCAGTGGTGGTTGTGAAGCATGTGGGTCTCGGTCTGGAAAACCACGCTCTCAGCCCGGCGCAGAAAGCTCAGCAGCATGTAGCTGTACTGCGTGCGCTCCACTTCACCGAGCGAAGCAAAGTCTCGCCCGCCGCGCACGAACAGATCTACGAGGTTCTTGTCCCTCGCAAGGTCGAAGGAGACTCCGGCAAAGGAATTGACCACCTGCTGGAACGCCGAGGCGCGCACGGCGCGGGTGTTGTGGCTGATCTGGATGGAGACGTAGATGGCACTCACGATAACGCCGACACCGCCCATGGTCGCGCCGAGCTCGGAGAATTCCTTAAGCGACATGTAAGTCATAATGTCCTCCGTTTCGGCTGCATCACGTGGCCGCAGAATGATCGGAAGTGCTCCGAAAGTCTTTGACGGGCGCTTGATTTACCCGTGAGATCGCCTTGATTATTGCTCCAGAAGCGCAAGATCCCAACGGCCGTGGGGCGAGTGGGACGGGAAATTTGCTATATTTGTTCGAGGCTTACGAGTTTGACACCGGAACGGGCGAGCTCAAGCGTGGAACTGAGCTGATTCCGATCGAACCGCAGGTCTTCGATTTGTTGGTTTTCCTGATCCATGACAAACCATCACGGGCCAAAATCCACCCATGTCCGTTTTAGTCCGATATCGTTGAAAAAGTCGGCGACGAGAGGTTTGAGGCTCTCTACTTGGGCCTTTGACGATCAGTCCGGCGCGCACAATCGCCGCCACCCATACTCCGATCCGCTGCGCGGTCATGGATGATGAATCGGCGATGTGTTTAGTACTTCTTCATCGTCGTCATCATCAGGTACGAAACCACAGCCACCGCACGTTGGACATTGATTTCATCGTCCGTGCCTTTATCAACCACACCATCACCGTTGCAGTCTGGACACGTTTTGTTTTCATGTGTTCCTCATGTGGATGTAACAATCCACTACTGAGGGTACCTTTCTCTCATTCATTATAGCATTCTACCGTAGCTTTCGCGGTCAAAAAGCGAAGTCGTCCATCGCCAACCGTGTTACTCCAATCGCGAACAAATGCGGGCACGGTTGGAATGTCCGCTAAGTGCCAATAAGCGACATCGTCGAGAATTTTCCCGTTTACCTCTTCGGATACGCCGTGAAAATGTAGTCTTTAGCCGCCACCGTTGTATGACACGCGTACCCGCATTTGGCGTCGCTACCGCTAGGCTTAAAAGTGTCAGAAGCGGCATCATAAACAAACTGTGCGTAAGCCCATCCGCTCGTGTCCGGAAATCTTTTGGTATCCTTTTCGATGACCGACACAGTTTTGAGGGTGTCCGGCACCATCACGAAATATGGGGACTCTGTGTTCTTTTTTGCGGACCACTCGATCTTCACAATCTTGGATCCCTCGGGGAAATGCTTGCCATTGCCGGGAATGCCTTCCCTATATGCGCCTATCATAGCGGTATTCGCCACGATCACCTTCAGCGAGTTTTCGGTCTGACTGACAGCGACATCCTGCCAGGTTTCGTATCCTCTGAACTCAGACAACGCGAATCCGTTCGGCACTTTAACAGTGTACTTGTCCTGCGCGGCAAGACCGATACTGCCCAAGGCGGCGAGCAGTACCGTAATGATCACAATCACCGAGGATGAAGTTCTCATCATGGCTCACTCCTGCGCTGCTGTTTGCAAATCAGATACAGAGGCGTCCGCTCATATTGCGCCGGCGCAGTGCGAGAGTTCAATTTCTTGTTTAAATTTCGTTCGCACTTAAAAGGCCAGCCGCAATCCGGCAGCCGCAAGCGTTAGCCATTGTCTCATTCCAATTTGTCGCAATCCATAGGGTTGTCAGCTGAAAATTTAGGCTAAGTTCCACGGAGCGGAACATCGGACTTCCCAACGTCCGCTATGGGGACGAAGCCATCCCACGCCCGTGCCGACCAATGTCCGCTGTTACTCTGCCAGCTCAACCGGTCGACGCAACACCCGGGGGTTAGATGGCAATAAATAACGATGACGGCTTGCCAAAACGTTCGCCGAATCGCTTTCGGCAATTCCCCTCGCAACCAGCTATCCCACAACACCATTTTCTCTGCCGCCCCCATACCACTACGACGTCACTGACCGATCGTCCTACACTCTCTATCTTTTCCCCCTGCGATAAAGTGTTGCGTCGACCGGTTGAGACCACCGCCAACAACGGACATTGCGAAAAGTCCCCAACAAGTCAGCTATCGTCCCAAAGGTCGACAGCGCTATCTACAGATAACGTTACGCAGCGATCATCCCTGGGATGGCCCGCTTTCACGCCTTGCAGCAAAAGTATGCCAAAACGGTCCCGCTTCCCGTTCCTCAATCACCCAACCGTCGCGTGTGGGCCATGATGCCGATATCTCCGTTCCGACAAAACCGGCACGAATACTCGTCACCACGTCATGGCGAATCACGTCACCACAACCCAAGAGCCAGACGAAGCGGCTCAGTTCTCGTGCAAAGGCCGTTCGCCTTGGTTCACCGGCGACAAAGAGTTTTGCCTTTTTTGCCGTCAGGTCAAGCAAGCGAGACAAACGCTCGACAGTGAAGTGATGTAGGAAACCATTCGCTGTGATGATATCCGCGCTTGACTGCGTCTTCTGCAGGAACTCGAACACGTCAACGGAAATCGTTTGGATATTCCAATGCAAAGCGGCAAAGCCGTTGCGAACATGAGCGCCCACAATAGCCTGCTGATCGACTAGCGTCACTGTCACGTCCCGCCATCTCGGCGCAAGCCTTTGGGCAACGCGCAGCATGAATGTACCGTCGCCTGCACCGAGGTCGACTAATTCGCGAGGAATCACGCCACCACAATGCTTCATCAGTGTGTGCGCCATGATACGGTCGGTCATGGCAAAGGCGTTCAAGCGGCTGAGGTCTCGCCGGAAGCGGAGAGCGCTCACGTCATCGCCAGGGATGTGATCCGCCAATTCGGGTTCGACACTGCGAAGCACGAATCTCTCCATTGTTCCGATAGTCGCTGTAGCTAACTCCTCCCATACCAAGGGATTGCAGCGCTCTCGGCTACGATCAATATCTTTGGATTACGAGGCCAAGAGATATTTTCCCTCCGGTGAGAATGCCGCGACGATGTCTCTCTGTCGCTTCGCCCATTCCATTATCGGAACCGGACTGCCTATCAGCATGAAGTAATCGTAGGGTGCCCGCATATGATTGGCCATAATGTACTGGAAGTGCAGCCGGAAAAGCTTCCAGCGCAGCTTGCGGTAGAATTCGGCAGATAGCATATCGCGAAATCGTACCTCCCATACCAAGGGATTGCAGCGCGCTAATCCGAGCTGAATTCCGACGCCTGCGACGGGATCGATCCCCCAGAAATTCAGGGCATCCTTGCGGGACTGGCACTCGATCCAATTTATGGACGGTTCGATTGCAATCCGCCGAATGATTTCCCGCATCTTCAGTGCTCGCGGATGAAATGCAATGGCGGGAGTAATCGAACCGATGGTCAACACGACGATGCGCGGCCCCCGCCGGCCGAGATCCGGGTCGAGCTCAAGCGCACGTGCGACCATGCATTGCGCCATCGGTGCGCCGCCGCTGTGACCGATTATGACCACCTCATCCGCATCATTGGCATTCACCAATTCCTTGAGACGTGCAACGCCGATCTCGATCGGCCGGTCGAAGCAGGTTGCTTCGCCGCGGCCAAATTCCCGAAGATAAGGCCAGTGATTATTGACGCGAATCACCAACCACCGATCGGCCAGCGGGCGCAGCGCCATGAAAATCGCAAACAAAATCGCGACCGATATGGCAAGGCTGATCGATGCGTTCAGACCGAGCCCATATCGCGCGGTTGCCCAGGCAAGTGTTCCGGATGCCACGGACGTGCCAATCCAAGTGAGAAGCAGCAGTTGAAGCACGAGATGATGCATCCCGAACTGCCAATTCGCTCGGAATGTCCGAAACGTCGTTCCGGTTGCAAGATCATCCAGCATCCATCGAACCGCACGGGAAATTTGCCGGATGATCGGTTCGGCAGTATTGGCGTTGACAATATCTTCGTAGCGCACGAAGTCGTATCGCGTAAACACTTGCCAATTCGGGCCGCCCATGGTGACGGTCCAGGAAGCGACGTCGGCTGATTCAGTGGCAAGCGGGCCGAGTGCGAATTTGGCGTGCCAAAGCGCACAGGCTCTTTTCAGCTGACTGCCGAAGAGATCATAATAACCCTGCGGCCCTTGCGGATCATAGCCAGGGACGTAGACGACGCGGCGACGGGTTATCAAGCAGTGCTCCAGCGAGCATGGATTTCTTAGTTTAATAAAACGGGCGAATTTGCGATTGCGCCGCGTATGAGTTTCACAGGTCCTTGCCGATAACACGATCGAGCGAATACGGGCCGCCACCGCGCAGGTGCGCCAAATCCCTTGGCATAGTGAACAAGCCAAAGCGCGACGGCCAATTCGATTGCGATCGAGGCCGCGAAGAATCTGGTGAACAGACCGAGTATGATGCAGACGGCGCCGATCGTCTCGTTGATGTATACCACATAAGCAAGCGGTTCCGGAGGCACGAGACGGGCCCGGCCGAGATAAGCTGCAAGCGCGGTGATGCCAGTTTTGATCTTGCCCCAACCGTGGACCAGCAAGATGGCGCCGACGGTGATGCGGATCATCGGATACCAGAGATCGGACACCGCCGCGTAAAATCCGGCGAGCCCGGGAAAGATTAGTTTCAACTCACCGTGGTTCGTGATGCTCATGACGTTTTCCCACTGATTGTCAGTCGCCGCTGGTGCTGCCAGGGGTTTCCCGACGCCCCCGCAAGAGTTACGCGGTAGCTTGCGAAAGCCAAATCAAAACTGCGAACCGGCCCACGTCCTCAATCGCTGCCATGAAGGCCAAGGCCACGATAGGTCCAACTCCCGGTACGCTCATCAGCCGCCAGCACACGGGCGAGCGCCGCGCCAGTTCCTTGAGCCGATCATCCAAGCGGGCGAGTTGCCCCTCGATCGCCGCCAGCGCCTCCATGAGCGCCGTCACGCTCGCAGAGAGCATCGCATCGTGCGCCACCGCCTGATGCGCCGCATCGGCAAACTTCTTCGTGCCCTGGCGTGACGGCAGCCTGATCCCGAACGGCCGCAGCTGTCCGCGAACCTGGTTGCCAAGCGCGCGCTTGGCACGCACCAATTGATCGCGCGCGCCCAGCAGAGCCTTAAGCCGATGGCTTTCTTCGCTCTTCACATGCACCGCGCTGTACCAACCCGTCCGCAGCATCTCGGCCAGCGCAAACGCATCCGCCTTGTCCGACTTCACCCGCCGGCTCTTGACCGCATCCGCCGCCCGACGCGCATCCATGCAAACCACCGGAAAGCCCAAGACGCCAAGCCCGCGTGCCAGCCAGGGCGACATCGATCCGGTCTCCAGCCCGACCTTCTCAAGTCCATTGCGCCAGCGCTTCAACGCAGCCGCGATCGCCTCCGGATGGGTGTCCACAACTCCCCGCCAAACGGTTCTGCCCGAGCCATCCACTACGCACACCGCCGTCCGCTTGAAACCAACGTCCAGTCCTGCAAACATCGTCATCGCTGCTCTCCATTCCTTCGTAGGGAATCACCAGCGGAAAGGTTCGCCTTACCGCCGGAGAGCAGCAACCTCATGTATGGGATGTATTAGGCCATCACTTGTTTTTAAGCACAATGACGATTTCGGCTAACTCATCCGCCAGCTGACCCGGAAAGAGCGTCTGAAACGCATTTGCCAATTCGCGATAGTACCAAAGTGTTTGTTCTTTAGGAGCATTGAAGCCAGCCGCCGGCGCCGCCACTCCTTGCCGTTCATAACGCTCTCTTTTTGCGATCGGCTTTTTTCGGCGTGGGGCTTTCTTTTTGGCAATTTTCTTTTTTTGTTTCTTCAGTCCGAATTGCTTCAAGGCATGAGCCTTGCTCAGCATTGACTGGGGCTTTCTGTTTATTGGCCGCGTCGGGGCTCTAGGAACGATTTAACGGTTGGCCGGAACTGGGGGCGCCCTATCGAAGCCAGTCGTTGAAGGTGACGGAGAAGGAGCAGAATCAGTCGTAGTTGTTTGGGGCTGATCCGGGTAGTTCCCCGTACTGGTGAAAGCGGCGATCACAATGACGATAGCGAGCGTAACGACACCAATGATAATCCAATGCGTGTAGCTGATGTCGTCGCTCATGTTGTTGCGCTCGTTTGTATTCAATTCGTTTTGATAGGTCATGATCGTCGCCTCGGGGCTGATCTAGAAAAAACAACGTACGCTACTGAGTACGAATTAGCTCGTTCAGAAATTAGTCTTCTGAATATTTTCTCGACGTTCGCGGACAACACTCGCGCCACGTGAACGATTGAACACGACAGTGCAGGCCGGACTGAGTTGCTGTTTGTTTTTAACCAGGCAAAGGGTTACGCGACTGGCATCTGGGATAGCGTTCTGACAGAGCCGCATCGCATCCGGTGTGCAGGCATCTGCATCCTGTTGTGTATAGGCGATTGCGGGGAGTGGAGCCATGATCATGACCATGAAGGCAACAGCGCTCAATTTAAGCATAACATTGCACTCCAATTTGGGGGTCGGAGGGACAACGCTTGAGGTGGGAAAATGTTCCTTATCGAATAGACGCAAGAATTTTCGGGTCGGACATGGCAATCTTGTTGGCGAAAGCCTGTTTTCGGTGGAATAGCGGTCGTGGATCGCACGTAGCGCACACCGGATTTTGCTGCGATAGCAGCGGAGTTTTTCTGCTTTGTGCGCCGCCCAGTCGACGGTGTCCAAATACATGGCGCGGGATGATGCGATTGATTCGAGGTGGAACTCTACTGCGCCAGGGAGCAACCCGCTGCGGCAACGCCAGATTGCTCCAAGAGTCCCACTGAGAAATTAAACACCCTCGACGCCGAAGCTCGCCGCAGGGCTAAAAGCGTTCGCCGACTACGCAACGAAGTAAAAGGCTGGTCTACCGCGTCAGTAGTCGGACCGACCATGCTTAGCGCGCCACTTCGGCCCTGGCCCGCGCATGTAGTGTCGTTCGGGCCGGTACGATGTGTAGTGCCGTTCGAGCCAGTATGAGGAGATCGAGGCCATCAGCCGTATTCGAACCAGGCTCCACCACGGGGTGCGGCGAGACAAATCCGGGTTTTCATTTTGTAACCGCATATCGAACTCCACACACCTTAGCGATATGCCAGCTTGTTTCCGGCGGTTTTGGCGGGCCCATCCGACAACTTCTGGTCGGGCGCAAACGCGGCGTGGTCCCGGCGGATCATTTCAAGAGCATTCTCACCGCGATCGGGTGGCATGATCGCCGCCTTCATCCCGTGAACCTGTGTAAAGAGGAACCCAGGCACAATGACTGCCGCAATCAGCGCACATAGCAGGTAAGGCAACACCTCCAAGACAAACCTCGATGTTCGCTCGAGCATGGAAGACCCCTGAATATCCAACGTCCAGGCACTTTAAAACAGGCATTTCATACACGCAAGTTAAATTCAAACGATCGTTTTAGGCAAAATGATGACGTTTCGCGCCCTATCGTCGCTTCTGGAAGTTTGCAATCTGCCGGAGGACGTATTATGAAACCAGTTCAAACAGTCGTTTGAATTGGAAACCCATGACCCGTCCGGCTGAATACACTCGCCACTCCATTATCAAGGCCGCCGTGCATCTTTTCGCGGAGAAGGGCTTCGAGGGTGCGAGCGTGCGGGACATCGTCACCAAAGCTCGTGTCAATCAGGCGGCCATAAATTATCATTTCAAAGGCAAGAACGGGTTGTACCTCGAAGTCCTCAAAACTGCGTTCGAGAAACTGACGGAACATGCGGGATTTGATCCGGAGAAGCTTAAGTCGCTTTCCCGCGAGGAGGCTCTGCGAAGCTTCATGCACCAGCAATTGCGGCCGCTGCTATTCCGCGACGAAATGAGCCTCTACATTCGCATGTTCGCCTGGGAGAGCGCACATCCCAGCAAGATCTTTCTCAAGTTCATGGCGACGAATACGGTCTCCTATCTGACCGCTGCGGTCGATATCGTGCGCCGATTTTTACCTCCAGGCACACAGAAGCGGGTCGCCCTATGCGGGGCCATTTGGCTGATGGGCCAATGCAGCGTTTTCGTTCGAAACCGCGAACTGTTCGCGCAAGAGCCGTTCTGCATCACCACCAACGAGCCATTCGTGGAGGAACTGACCGAGCTCATCACACGGTTGGCACTTGGAGGCCTGCTGCATGCATCCGAAAACCGGGGCGGTGTCGTCGATTCAAAATGACAAAATGTCGCCCGCACAAGCGACCTAGCGCATGGGAGATTTTTACGCCGTAAAAAAATCACAGGATGGCGGCCTAGCGGCGAAATTTGTCTATCTCAAATTAAAGCTAGGCATACAATAACATGACCCGGTGTCGCCGCTTCGCTGCCGATCGCGGCTATAGCCGATGTCGCCGCGTTTGTCCGCTTTTGACCCATATAGCCCTCGCCCATAAATTAGGGGCGTCGCCTGTTGACTGCAGTTATAGGCTCGCTGAAAAGCGAGGTTCGTGTCATGACGTTTCGTATCATCCGCTTTGGGTTCGCATTGTTGTTCAGCGCTACCGGCGCCGGCTTGTGCCATGCCGATTGTGCCGCTCTCTACGCGTTCGCTCAGCAGCACGCCTACGACATGGCTCGCCGCAACAGCCTCGATCATGCGGGCTTCATGCGGCACCGCGGGCCAGGGGGCGCCGTTGCCGAAAATGTCGCGGTCGGATGCGGGACCGAGGAATGTGCGAGGCGCGTGTGGATGCAATCGCCGCGGCACCGTGCGAACATGATGCTCGGCGGGTGCCAGGCCGTTGCCTCTGCGGTATCTGCCAGCGGCCGCCGCTACTGGGTGATGGAGATCGGTGGCGGTGGTGGCGCAGGCCGCGACTTTTCCATTGAAGGCAGCAACGCGCCGTAAGCCCGCACCGCGGCCGAGCCGCGGCCCATTCGCCCTTAGAGGACATTCCAGCCGCACCCCCCGTTTGTCCGCGATTGGGGCAGCAGCGGACATTTGCCGGCACTGGCGCGAGATGGATCAATCGCTAATGACCCAAAGCGGACATGACAATGAAATCAGCTACGTAACCCTTGGAAGACCTTACTGTTCAACGAGGAGAAACTTGAACAGATGATCGAGCTTGTCCTGGCGATCGATGTTCCAAAGGAAATCAAGCACACGGCCCTGCTGGGCCTCAGGCCATGTCTTACCGACATTGTCGGAAAACTTGCGTTCGAAATTACCGCGCTGCATGGGCATGCCCCCAAGGCCCGGAACGGCGTCGACCTGCCGCGAGATCGCGCGGCCGTCCTTGAGAGTCACAGAAATACGGATAGGAATTTTCTTCGGCATCATCGCCGTCAGTACCGGATCGGCATTGGCCGTCATTTTTGCCATCAAGGCCAGAGCTTTTGGGTCGTGGATAGCGTCGTGGGAGAAGCTGTCGAGTGTGATCTTGCCGTCCAGCATGGTTCGCGCCACCACATACGGGAGACTATGATCGGCCGTCTCTCTCGTCTCGGGCGCCCACTTTTCCTTGTCTCGTGCGGCGCTTCGATATGTGAAATCGGTCGTGTAGAGCGCGATGGCCGCGATTTGCCCAAGGTCGCCAATCTCTTTGGCTATCTCCGCCGCTGCCAAGATGGCCGTCTGTATTGCGCCCTGCGCCGGGTAAGGCTTCACGCCACATGCGTTGATGCGGAACTGACCTTTCCTGCCGCCGAACTGGTCGACGTCAATTTCAAACGGACCAGATACCATCTTGAAGAACCCGGCGTTGCCTTCGTAGATCGGTGAAGGACCGGTAATGCCTTGCCGTGCGAGAAGGGCCGCAAAGACGCCGTTGCGACCTGCATCGGCATCCGCAAGGTTCTTCCAGTCGGACAACACCTGCACGCGAGTCTGGTTCATCGCGATATGTCCATTGAGCGCGATGTTGACGGCTTGCTCCAACTTCTCGGCCGGCAGACCCATTAACTTGCCGGCGGCGAGTGCGCTGGCGGGCAGGCTGTTGATCGGATGGTCCCACCCTTTCCGTGTGAGTTCGGCTGCGTCCAACAGCCGGCAGTCGATTTCGTAGGCGAGGACCATCGCGAGGAGAAAGTCGCGGCCGTTGCGGCCTTCGGCCTCCGCGATCGCAAGACAGGCCGTGATGTTGTCGCTCGGGTGCCCAGGCTCCCGGCCGAAATAAAGGTCGTTGAAGTCGAAATAACGTATGGCGGCGCCGTTGGCGAAAGTAGCGAGGTCGGGTGTCGTCCGCCGCTTCGTCCCAATCACAGTCGACACCCCGCCTGGCACGGCGAGCGCGACGTCCCTGCAGGCGCGCACTGCATCCTCATGGTAGGCGCTGATGCCACAGCCGATCGCGTCGATAAGGTGCGCCCTCGCCGCCTCTATGGTCGTTTGGTCCAGTGCTCCATATTCTGTTTCGGCAACATAACGGGCCATCCGCTGGGCTATGTTCAACGTGGCTCCGGCGTCCGCAGAAGGCCCGCTGGCCGACGCCGGCGCCTGTGGCGCTTGCGCCCAGGCGGGCGCGGTAACCGAGCCAACAAAGGCGCCCAGTATAGAACGTCGACTGATTGAACCGTTCATGGCTTAGCTCCTGCTTAGCTCCTAGCTCTTGATTGTTTCACCGGGCTTGCGCGCGATCAGCGACAGGTCTGGGGCAGGCGCTGTAAAAAAATGGGCGGGACTTCGGCGCATCCCTGTGGCAGTTCGCTAAGAACGCTACATCGTTCGCGCATCCGCGCGGAAGGGGGGTCTGATGTCCGCTTATGGCACATTGGCCGGAACTGGCGCTGAGTGGTTCGGTCGCGAATTGAATTTTTTCGGAAAGAAAAATTCATTCGGACGCTTGCACGCCGCGCCGTACCAGAAATTTTGCGATCTGACCGGATTTATTAGGTTTTCCGGGGCCGTCCTCAGACAACCATGTAAAACCAAACACAGGGATGTCATGTGGTTAGCTTGGGCTCGCCTGATGGGCTGTTAAGTTGGCCGGCGGCGGGCGATATTTTGAAAAACTCAGCCTCCGCCATCGCATCGCCACGTACGGCGGCATAGATGGTGCCCAGACCCGCCGAATCCCCCGTTCCCACGTAAAAGACTCCCCGCGCCATGGCCAAAAGCTCGCCCCAGGAAAAGCCGACCCAATCGCGCAAGCTCGGCGCGCTGCCGGAGTGGAACCTCGACGACCTCTATCCCGGTCCCGACAGTCCCGAGCTCAAATGGGACCTGGAGAACGCGGAAACGCGATCCGTGGAGTTCGAGACCGACTTCAAGGGCCGGCTAGCGACGCTGGCCGCCGGGCCGGACGGCGGCAAGGCGCTCGCCGCGGCGGTTAAACGCTACGAGGCGCTCGACGACACGCTCGGCCGGGTGATGTCCTATGCCTCGCTGCGTTATGCCGGCAACAATACCGACCCGGTAGGCGCCAAGTTCTATGGCGACATGCAGGAGCGCATCACCACCGCCTCGCTGCACCTCTTGTTCTTCACGCTCGAGCTCAACCGCGTCGATGATGCCACGCTCGAAGCCGCCATGGCGGATCCGGCGCTCGGCCATTACCGGCCCTGGATCGAGGACGTGCGCAAGGAGAAGCCCTATCAACTCGAGGACAGGGTCGAGGAGTTGTTTCACGAGAAGTCCGTCACCGGCTATTCGGCCTGGAACCGCAACTACGACGAGACCATTGCATCCTTGCGTTTCAAGATCGGCGGCAAGCCGCTCTCGATCGAACTGGCGCTCAACATGCTGCAGGATGCCGACGGAGCGAAGCGAAAGGCGTCGGCGCGGGCACTGGCGAAGACCTTCAAGGCGAATCTGCGCCCCTTCACGCTAATCACCAACACGCTCGCCAAGGACAAAGAGATTTCCGACCGCTGGCGCGGCTTCAAGGACGTGGCCGACTCCCGCCATCTATCCAATCGCGTCGAGCCCGAAGTGGTGGAGGCGCTGGTCTCGGCCGTGCGCGCGGGCTATCCGAAGCTGTCGCACCGCTACTACGCCTTGAAGGCGAAATGGTTCGGCAAAAAGTCGCTGCCCTATTGGGACCGCAACGCGCCGCTGCCCAAGGTCGCCCAGCGCACGATCCCCTGGTCCGACGCGCGCGCGACCGTGCTCACCGCCTATGGCGCGTTCTCGCCAAAAATGGCAGAAGTCGCCGGCCGCTTTTTCGAAAAACGCTGGATCGATGCGCCGGTGCGCCCCGGCAAACAGCCGGGCGCCTTTTCCCATCCAACCGTGCCGTCGGCGCATCCTTATGTGCTGCTCAACTACCAGGGCAAGCCGCGCGACGTGATGACGCTGGCGCATGAGCTCGGTCACGGCGTCCATCAAGTGCTGGCCGCGCCCAACGGCCCGCTGATGGCGCCGACGCCGCTCACGCTCGCCGAAACCGCGAGCGTGTTCGGTGAAATGCTCACCTTCAAGAAGCTGCTGGCGCAGACCACCGACAAGAAGCAGCGCAAGGCCATGCTCGCCGCCAAGGTCGAGGACATGATCAACACCGTGGTGCGGCAGATCGCGTTCTATTCCTTCGAGCGCAAGGTGCATTTGGAGCGCCGCAACGGCGAACTGACCGCCGACAAGATCTGCGAACTGTGGATGTCCGTGCAAAGCGAAAGTATCGGCCCGGCGATAGAACTCAAAGCCGGCTACGAGACGTTCTGGACTTACATCCCGCACTTCATCCATTCGCCATTTTACGTCTACGCCTATGCCTTCGGAGACTGCCTGGTGAACTCGCTCTATGCGGTCTACGAGCGGTCGGCCTCTGGCTTCGCCGAGCGCTATCTGGAAATGCTCGCGGCCGGCGGCACTAAGCACCATACCGAATTGCTCGCCCCCTTCGGGCTTGATGCCCGCGATCCGAAATTCTGGGATGGTGGGCTGAGCGTGATCGCCAATCTGATCGGCGAGCTCGAAGCATTGGACACGGCGGCCTGAACATGGCGGCACCCACCGACCGCGAAAAAAACCGCTTTTCCGCCCGCGCCAAACGCTATGCCAATGTCGGCAGCAAAGTCGGCGGCGTGGCCGCGCGCATGGCGGGGGCGCGGCTTTTAGGCGTGCCGCAGGATCGTGCCGCCAATGCCATCGGGCTTGCCGCCGCACTCGGCGGCTTGAAAGGTCCGATCATGAAGGTGGCGCAGCTGCTCGCCACCATTCCCGACGCGCTGCCGGCAGAATACGCCGCCGAATTGACCAAGCTGCAGAGCCAGGCGCCGCCCATGGGCTGGGCCTTCGTCAAGCGCCGCATGAGCGCGGAACTTGGGCCCGGCTGGGAAAACAAATTCAAGAGCTTTGAGCATCATCCGGCGGCGGCCGCTTCGCTCGGCCAGGTGCATCGCGCTCGCGCGCTCGACGGCAGCGAGTTGGCCTGCAAGCTGCAATATCCCGACATGCAGTCGGCGGTCGAAGCCGACGTGCGACAGTTGAAATTGCTGTTCGCGATTCGCAAGCGATTCGATCCGGCACTCGACACTACCGAGATCGCCAAGGAAATTACCGCGCGTCTGCGCGAGGAGCTCGACTATATCCGCGAGGCCAAGCATGTCGCGCTCTATCGCAACATGCTCAAAGACAATGACACTATCCGCGTGCCGGAAGTCTGGCCGGAACTTTCCACCGGCCGCCTGCTCACGATGGATTGGCTCACCGGCCGCAAACTGCTCGAGCACAAGAACGATCCGCTTGCCGTGCGCAACCGGCTCGCCACCGCCATGTTCGCCGCCTGGTGGTTTCCGTTCAGCCGCTTCGGCGTCATCCACGGCGATCCGCATCTCGGCAATTACACGGTGTTCGACAATGCCAAGGGCAAGCCGGCCGGCATTAACTTGTTGGACTACGGCTGCATCCGCATCTTCCCGGAGAGCTTCGTCGGCGGCGTGGTCGATCTCTATCGCGGCCTGTTACATGGCGATGACGATCTGGTGGTGCACGCCTACGAGACCTGGGGCTTCAAGCGGCTCAACCGCGAGCTGATCGAAGCGCTCAATATCTGGGCACGCTTCATCTATGGCCCTTTGCTCGACGACCGGGTGCGCAGCATTGCCGATGGGGTGAAGCCGTCGGAATACGGCCGCAAGGAAGCGTTCCAGGTCCATCAGGCGTTGAAAAAGCGCGGGCCGGTAATGGTACCGCGCGAATTCGTATTCATGGACCGCGCCGCCATCGGCCTCGGCGCGGTATTCCTGCATTTGGCGGCGGAACTGAATTTCTATCGATTGTTCAACGAGGCGATCGAGCACTTCTCGATTCGTGAGGTGGCCGCACGGCAGAGCGCCGCGCTGGCCGAGGTCGGGCTCAAGCCGTCCGCTTGAAGACACCGGCCGCGGAGTTGATCCGGATCAAAATCAGGCCGGCACCGAATGATATGGAGGCGCTGTTTCGGGACGAATCCTTCAACCGATCCGGAGGACCGCAACCGTTGCTCTAGGTAGCCATTTGCGCTACCTGACAGCCTCCCACCACTGCGATCCCTGGAGACATCTCACCATGGCCGATCACGGCACCGTCGAATATGCGACCGCGACAGGAAATGACTATCACGCGCACGAGGCCACTTACGAACGCTTCGTCCTGTTCACCTTCGTCGGCATCATCCATGTGGTCAACCTGCTGCTCGGCTTGGCGGTCGGCGGCGTGATGGGCCAATGGTTTATGGCGGTGCCGATCTTCATCCTCGCAATCATCGGCGCAGTCTCCGGCCTGCTGAGCGGCTCGAAGACGTCGAGCTATGTGGCCTTCGCGATCTGTTTTCTGATCTTCGCGTTCGCCGGGCTTTCGCCGCACTGACATCAGACCGGGCGTAACCGCGGAGGGGCGAATGCGAATTGCCATAGCACGTGAAGCAGACGCCTCGGAACCGCGGGTTGCCGGGACACCGGAGACGGTGAAGAAGCTCAAGGCTCTTGGGGCGGAGGTCGCGGTGGCGCGCGGCGCCGGTATGGCGTCGGGCCTACCGGACGCGGAGTTCGAGGCGGCCGGTGCCACGGTTGGCGACAACGTCACCAAGGACGCCGACGTGGTGCTCAAGGTGCGCCGCCCGGGGCCGAGCGAGTTGGCCTCCTACAAGAAGGGCGCGCTGGTCATCGCCATCATGGATCCGTACGGCAACGAGGCCGCGCTTAAGCAGATGGCCGATGCCGGGGTTATCGCGTTTGCCATGGAGCTGATGCCGCGCATCACGCGTGCGCAGTCGATGGATGTGCTGTCGAGCCAGGCCAACCTGGCGGGCTACCGTGCGGTGATCGACGCCGCTGGCGAATACGGCCGCGCGCTGCCGATGATGATGACGGCGGCCGGCACGGTGCCGGCGGCCAAGGTGTTCATTATGGGGGTCGGGGTTGCCGGTCTCCAAGCCATCGCAACGGCGCGCCGGCTGGGCGCCATCGTCACGGCGACCGACGTGCGCCCGGCCACCAAGGAGCAGGTGGAGAGCCTGGGCGCCAAGTTCCTTGCCGTTGAGGACGAGGAGTTCAAGAACGCGCAGACGGCCGGCGGCTACGCCAAGGAGATGTCGAAGGAATACCAGGCCAAGCAGGCGGCATTAGTGGCCGAGCACATCAAGAAGCAGGACATCGTCATCACCACCGCGCTGATCCCGGGGCGGCCGGCGCCGCGGCTGATCTCGGCGGCCATGGTGGCCTCGATGCGGCCGGGCTCGGTCATCATCGATCTGGCGGTCGAGCGCGGCGGCAATGTGGAAGGCGCCAAGCCGGGCGCGGTGGCGCAAGTGGGCGGCGTCAAGATCGTTGGCCATCTCAATGTGGCGGGACGGCTGGCGGCATCGGCTTCGGCGCTCTACGCCAAGAACCTGCTGACGTTCTTGGACACGATGATCGACAAGAAAGAGAAGAAGCTTGCGGTCAACTGGGACGACGAGATCGTCAAGGGCACGCTGCTGACCCGCGACGGCGCGATCGTGCATCCGAATTTCCAGCCCAAGACGGCGGCCTGAAGGAGAACTTTATGGAGCACATCGCAAACGCGGTCGATCCCTTCGTATTCCGGCTCTCGATCTTCGTGCTGGCGGTGTTCGTCGGCTATTACGTGGTGTGGTCGGTAACGCCGGCGCTGCACACCCCGCTGATGTCGGTGACCAACGCGATCTCCTCGGTGATCGTGGTGGGCGCGCTTCTTGCGGTCGGCGTCGCGCTCATCGAAAACGACAACGGCACCATCCTGGCGCGCGGGCTCGGCTTCGTCGCGCTCACCTTCGCCTCGGTCAACATCTTCGGCGGCTTCCTGGTCACCCAGCGCATGCTGGCGATGTATCAGAAGAAAAAGAAGTGATGCCGGCGATGAATCTCCTTCTTCGAATTATGCCGTCGTCATTGCCACAACCGGCAATCGCGATCCGCGGAGCTTGAGGTATTGTTATGAGCCCTAATCTCGTCGCGCTGCTCTATCTGGTCGCGGGCGTTCTGTTCATCCAGGCGCTGCGCGGGCTCTCGAGCCCCGACACCAGCCGGCGCGGCAACCTGCTCGGCATGATCGGCATGACCATCGCCGTGCTGACCACGCTCGGTTCGCACCCCCCGACCAGCCCGCTCGCCTGGGGCCTGGTGGTGGGCGGTCTCGCGCTCGGCGGCGGCATCGGCGCGGTGATCGCGCGCCGGGTGCCGATGACCTCGATGCCGGAACTGGTCGCCGCCTTCCACTCGCTGGTCGGCATGGCGGCGGTGCTGGTGGCGGCGGGCGCGTTCTACGCGCCGGCGGCCTTCGACATCGGCACGCAAGGCGATATCCACGGCGCCAGCCTGATCGAAATGTCGCTCGGGGTGGCCATCGGCGCCATCACCTTCACCGGCTCGGTGATCGCGTTCTTGAAGCTCTCCGGCCGCATGAGCGGCAAGCCGATCACGCTGCCGGGACGGCACGTGATCAATATCGCGCTCGCGGTGGCGCTGATCTTCTTCATCTACCACTTCTATGCCGCCCAGACCGCGCTCGACTTCTGGCTGATCACCGCCATCTCGCTCACCCTCGGCGTCCTGATCATCATCCCGATCGGCGGCGCCGACATGCCGGTGGTGATCTCGATGCTCAACTCCTATTCGGGATGGGCGGCCGCCGGCATCGGCTTCACGCTTGGCAATACTGCGCTGATCATCACCGGGGCGCTGGTCGGCTCCTCGGGCGCGATCCTGTCCTACATCATGTGCAAGGGCATGAACCGCTCGTTCATCTCGGTCATCCTGGGCGGTTTCGGCGGCGAGGTGGCGGGGCCCGGGGCCGGCGCCGAGCAGCGTCCGGTCAAGCTCGGGTCGGCAGACGATGCCGCCTACATCATGAAGAATGCGCAGAAGGTCATCATCGTGCCGGGCTACGGCATGGCGGTGGCGCAAGCTCAGCACGCGCTGAGGGAAATGGCCGACAAGCTCAAGAAGGAGGGCGTCGAGGTCAAATACGCCATCCATCCGGTGGCCGGCCGCATGCCGGGCCACATGAACGTGCTGCTCGCTGAGGCAAATGTGCCCTACGACGAAGTGTTCGAGCTGGAAGACATCAACTCCGAGTTCGCGCAGGCCGACATCGCCTTCGTGATCGGCGCCAACGACGTCACCAACCCGGCGGCGGAAGAAGACAAAACCTCGCCCATTTACGGCATGCCGGTGCTCCAGGTGTGGAAGGCCGGCACCGTGATGTTCATCAAACGATCATTGGCCTCCGGCTACGCCGGCATCGATAACCCGCTGTTCTACCGCGACAACACCATGATGCTGCTCGGCGACGCCAAGAAAATGACCGAAAGCATCGTCAAGGCGATGTGAGGCGCCTCGGAGCTATCTCGCCCACGGAAACAGTACCGCCGGAAAATCCGCCGCGTAACGCCGTTGCTTCGGTTCGGGGCGCTGTGTTGGCGGCGGGTCCGAATCCGATTTGACCATCTTGCGATAGAGATACCAGGTCGCATGCCCGAGAATCGGCATCACGATCGGCAGCCCAAGAAACAGCGGCAGCGATCCTGCCAGCAGCAAGGTCGCCACGATCAATCCCCACATCGCCATGGTCCGCGGGTTTGCGGCCACCGCGCGGATCGACGTCAGCAACGCAACCGCCGCGCCGACGTCACGATCGAGTAGCATCGGAAACGATACCACGCTGATCGTGAGCACAAGAACGGCAAACAGAAAACCGACGCCATTGCCCACGACAATGAGGGTCCAGCCGGCGCGCGTGGTCAACAAATCCTCCACAAATTTGTGGATCGACTGCGGCGGCGCGTAACCGAAATTTGCGATGTAGATCGCGTTTGCGATCGTTACCCAGATCAGGAAGATCGCGAACAGCAAAAGCCCCAATGCCAGGATCGCGCCGATCGACGACGATTTCACCACGTCGAGGGCATGCGCCGCCGAAACAGGAAGACCGGCTTCCTTGCGCCGGCTCAATTCGTACAATCCGAGCGCCGCTACCGGCCCGAGCAAGGCAAATCCGCTCACCAACGGATAGAGGAGCGGCAGGATCGAATAACCGAAAGCAAGCCTTGCCACCAACAGGCCGACGACCGGATAGAGGATGCACAAGAACATGGCATGCGTCGGCATCGCGTAAAAGTCGGCAACGCCTTTGCTGAGTGCGTCCCTGAGATCAACCAAGCCGATGCGGCGGATCGACGGTTGCGCCGGCCTGGTGCCGGCGCCGAGCAGAACGTGTGAATAGGCCATGACCTTGTCTCCCTGAAACGGTGCTCAGGCAGCCGGGGCAGTTAGCTCGCGGCCTCCGCCGGCATCGGCACTGCACAATGCACGCGCACACCGTCCGGCCGATATTCGATTTTGGTTTTGGCTTGGATCTGCCCGGGCAGTACGAACTCCAATAGCCGCCAGCCGAAGCCCTGCCGCATCGGCCCCGTCACCGGCGGGCCGCCAATTTCCTGCCAGTCGATATTCAGAGTGCGGCGCGTGGCCTCGATCATTATAGTCCAGGCGACGTCCACTTTGCCGCCGAAGACCGAAAGCGCGCCGTACTTCGCGGCATTGGTGGTGAGCTCGTGGATCGCCATGCCGAGCGACATCGCCAGCTGCGACGGCACGTCGATGCGCGGCCCGCTGAGCCGGATGCGATCGCCGCTGCCGTCGTCGAAGGCATCGAGTTCGCTGTGCAGGATGTCGGCGAAGGTCGTGGTATTGCCCTCGTCGGTGAGCAGCACGTAAGTCTTGGCCAGCGAACCAATGCGTCCGATCAGCGCGTTCTTGAAGTCCTCGATGGTCCGCGCCGAGCGTGCAGTCGAACCCATGATCGCCTGCACGGTTGCGAGCGTGTTCTTCACGCGGTGATGCAGCTCGCGCACTAGCAGTGCCTGCTGCTCTTCCGTGCGCTTGCGCTCGGTGATGTCCACCAACATGTTGACCGCGCCGATTAGTTGACCGGATTCGTCATGCAGTGGTGTCGGGTAGGGGATGAACGGCACGCGCGTGCCATCGGGGCGTTCGCAGGCTGCTTCCAGGCCGCGCACCGCCCGGTCCTCCTTCAATGCAACGGCCATCGGGCACTGGTCGTGTGGCATCGGCGTGCCATCGGGCCAGTAAAGCTTCCAGGAGCCGCACCATTCGCTGCTGCCGAGCATGGGCCGATGGCCCCACAGCGTGACAGCGGCTTCGTTGTAATACGTGATCCGCCCGGCAGCGTCGGTCGTATAGACGGCGGCAGGCAGGGCATCGAGCAATTCGCGGAACCTGCGTTCGCGCTCGCGCAATGTGACCTGCGCGCGCAACGGCTCGACCATCGGCACGACATTTTCGCCTATGGCTGCGCCGCCGCGGGCGGCCAAGGCACGTTCAAATTCGCTTTCCAGGAAACCCACCGGCTTGTCCATTTTCCAGCCGAAATTCACTCATCGCAGGGTTTCGTCTGGGCAAAAGCCCTCACCCCGCAGCTTAAACACTCAACTTTGAAAATAGTTGCGTGGAATCGACGAAATTTCTGCGGAGTCGGCGATTTTCCTTAACAGTTCCATTCATGACCTCGCGGCCGAGCCCGGATCAAAGTCTGCGGAACATGACATAGGCGTCCACGTCCCCGAACCGGGGATGCCGGAAGGCCGCCGGCAGGCGGCCGACGATCTCAAAGCCGCAGGCTTGCCACAGCCGCACCGCATGCTCGTTGGAGGCGACGACGAAATTGAACTGCATGGCGGTAAAGGCGCGCTCGCGCGCTCGCGCCAAAGAATCATCGCACATCGCGCGCGCTATCCCGCGTCGTGCGGCCTCCGGCGCGACGATATAGCCACAATTGGCCACATGCGCGCCGCCGCCAAGGGTGTTGGCACGCAGATAATAGGTGCCGACGATTTCGTGGGCGTCTTCGGCGATGAACACCGCATGTCCGGGCGTTCGCCAATAGGCCAACGCGTTCGCGCGGGTCACGTCGCGCGGGATCGGATAGGTCTCGCCGGCGCGAAAGGTCGGCTCGAGAATGCGCCAGATGGCGTCGTCGTCACGCGCCTCAGCCGGGCGGATCGCCAGCGGCACTATTCCGCCGCCACCTGCGTGGCGGTCTGGCCGAGCCGCGGATTGATCTCGCAGGCCTCTTCCCAGCTGATCACGTTGAGCGACTTGACGAACTTGCCGACGCCATCGGTCTGCGCGCAGAGCAGGCCGAGCTCGATGATCTCTTCGTCGCCGAAATGCTTGGCGAGAGCTTGATAGACCTCGTCCTTGTCGATGGCGTGCCCGCCCTGCTTGAACAGGCTGGCATAGCGCAGCGCTGCCTTCTCGCGCGGCGTGAAGTGGCGGCTGGTCTCGAAGGAGAACAGATCGTTAATCATGTTCTCGGTCAGGCCTTCTGCCTTGGCGACATTGGACCGCACGGTCGAGCAATAGCCGCATTGATGCGCGACCGAAATCTGGATCCGGCACATTTCTTTGAGCTTATGCGGCAGCACGCCTTCATAGAGCACCGTGTTCCACAATTCGACCCAGGCGGTGCCGACGTAGCTGCGCGTCATGATGCTGACCACGCGCGGATCGGGTGCGCCGGTCCTTTTGGAGGATTCGATCATCGCGCTGGTCTTCAGTGTCTTTTCGGATTCCTCGATATAGCGCAAGCGTGGCATGGCGTTTCTCCCGCTGTAGACCCGCATTAAACGCGGCCCTTGCTGCGAACCGTATTGAGATCAGGCGGGCCGGGCAATCCCGTGCCGCATGACGCTTGTGTTATGAGAGGCTTATGGCCGCGCTGAAATGGCTCGTTATCGCCGCCGTCCTGGGCTACGGCGGCTTGCTCGCGCTGATGTATGTATTTCAGCGAGCGTTGCTCTATTTCCCCGACGCTGCGCGTACCCCGCCGGCGCAAGCCGGGCTGCCGCACGCGGAAGAGGTGATGCTTACCAGCAGCGACGGCGAAAAGCTGATCGCCTGGTTCGTGCCCCCACGTGGCAACAATCCGGTCGTGCTGTACTTCCAGGGCAATGCCGAGGGGCTCGCCGCTCGCGTCGGGCGCTTCACCTGGCTTACCGCCGACGGCGCCGGCCTGTTGGCGCTGTGCTATCGCGGCTATGGCGGCTCGACAGGCGCGCCGACCGAAGACGGGCTGATCCGCGACGCGGTGGCTGCTTACGACTTCGCCCGCGCGCGCTATCCGGCGGATCGCATCGTGCTGTTCGGCGAATCGCTCGGCACCGCGGTGGCGGTGGCGCTGGCCGCCGGGCACGAGATCGGCGGGCTCATCCTCGATGCGCCGTTCACGTCTGCTGCTGAGGTAGGCGCCGCCGCCTATCCGTTCGCGCCGGTGCGCTGGTTTATGAGGGATGAGTTCCACTCCGACGAGCGCATCGGCCGCGTGTCGGCACCGCTCTTGATGCTGCACGGCGAGCGCGACTCCATCGTTCCGATCAAATTTGGCGAGCGGCTGTTCGCGCTGGCGCGCGAACCCAAGCGCTTTGTACGCTTCCCGCAAGGCAGTCATGTCGATCTCGACGACCACGGCGCCGCCAAAGTGGTGAAGGAATTTCTGACGGAATTGCCTTAAGATCGGTCTGAGGGCCTTGTTGATGTCGATTTTCTTTAAACTGCTCGTCGGCGCCGCCGCGCTGCTCGCGTTTCCGTACTCCGTCTTGGCGGCCGAGCCGGTCCGACACGTCGCGATTTATGTCGAGCCCTTTTACCGTTCGGCGCCAAAGCCCGACGCCCAGCCGCAGGTCGGCGTCGGCAAGGAATACAATGCTTTGCTTGGATCGAATAAGCGCGACGATATCCTGGCTGCGCGCGACCTGATAACGGCCGCGCCCAAACTGGTCACGCCGATGACGCTGATGGTGCTTGCCATCCGCCTCTACGACGTTGGTCTGCGTGACGATGCGGTGTTTTGGTTTTACGCCGCCAAGGACCGCTATATCGTGATGTCGGAAGTGCTTGACGTGAAGACGCAAATGCTCGCGCAAGCCGAGGACGCCATGCGCAGCTTCACCACACTGGCTGGCCCGGTCATCAATGGCTATGCCTTCTGCGATCTCGCCAAGCAAAAAGCGCTGCATGCCAAAGCGGTCGATTGGGTGGAGAGCAACCCCTACGAGGTCATGTTCATGGCGCGCGCGCCCGCCTTGCCCGGCGACCGCGCCGAGAACCACAAACGCGCGATCGCCAACGCCAAGGATCGCGCGGCCAAGGAGCGCGCCTATTTCGATGACGCCAAGAATGCCGAAGCATTCTACGCCACGCGCAAGCGCAACGAGGCCGACGCCAAGTTCTGCTGGAAATGACTCACAGCGATTGTCCGAGGAAAAAATGCTGTTCGGCCCCTGCGTTCAAGACCCCGCGGCAGCGGTTCTCTCCCATGCCGGCGCGCTCTGTTCCGGTGGCGCCGGTTTCGTCTCGGCGGTGATCGCAACGCTCGCTGTCGCCCCTACCAAAAGCAATAGCGCGGGCGTTTCAAGGCCCGCGCCACATATCAATCGAAGCCCGTCTTTGCGAAACTCTGCGCGGCTCAGCCGAAACGCGGCGGACCGCCACGGCCGCGGCCACCGCCGCCGGGGCCACCATGACCGCCGGGGCCAGCGGCGCCGGGAACGATGCGGGGCTTCATCGGCAGCAGGCCTTCGCGCTGCATTTTCTTGCGCGCCAGCTTGCGGGCACGGCGGATCGCTTCCGCCTTTTCCCGCGCCTTCTTTTCGGAGGGTTTTTCGTAATGGCCGCGAAGCTTCATCTCGCGGAAAATGCCCTCGCGCTGCATCTTCTTCTTGAGCGCCTTGAGGGCTTGGTCGACATTGTTGTCGCGAACGAGAACTTGCACGCTTGCTCCTTCGTTGATTAAGGGCCGGGTTTAGGGTCGAAAGCCCTGTAAAACAGGGGCCTTCTGAGTCGCGCGGCTCTAGCAGAAAAGGGCTTAAGAGTCCACAATTGCTCCTCCGCGGGGCCGTTTCCGGTGTCCGGACGCCCGATTTTCGGAAGGGGACATCGATGGTTGCGTCGCGCGGTGATGGGGGACGGGGAGCTTGCGTGACGGCGCGGCGGGACCTGCTGCGCAGGGCCGGCGGGTTCGCCGCGACCGCGGTTTTTGCGCCGCCGCTTGCGGCGGCGCAGACCTTTACCGCGACCTCGATTAGCCAGGCCGCCCAGGAGGCGCGGCGCGACGTCGGCCTGCTGGCCCGCCGTGCCGACAATCTATTGCGCCTCACCGTCGCTGATGGCCCCGAGCGCTCCGCCAGCGCGGTGCGCCGGTTCCGTGCCGAACAGATCCCGCTTGCGCGCGACCTGGCCACGATCTTCAACAGCCGGGTCAGCGAGGATGACTGGCTGCTGGTCGCGCCGACCCGAGAGCTCGATCTCGCGCTCACCGTGCAGCCGCTGGTCATCCGGCTGGCGCCAACATCGCAGGAGGTCGAGGCTGCGATCAAGCAGCCGCTGCCGCAGATCGAGCCGCTCGCCGGCGACGAGGCTGAGGACGTCCTGCTCACGATCGTGTTGGACGCGTTGGGTCTCGCGCGCCGCGTCGCCTTGTTCGAAGTGCTCAAAGACGACCGCGCCCTGGTGGCCGCGCTCAAGGACGCCGCCGCCGCGGTGAAAGCGCGGCGTTACGGCCTTGCCGCGCTTGAGCTTGAGCGCCTGATGCGGGTCACGGTGCTGCCCCGTACCGTCGCAGCGGTCGCCGAGAATCTCGGCAAGGATTCCATCCGTACGCTCTACAAATCGCTGGTCGTGAGATTCGTCCCCTTCCTTGGTTGGACTTATTTCGACACGCTGCTGCTCGCGACGATCTATTACAACCGCGACACCACCGCGCCCGTGCTGCGCTAGGCTTTGGCCCAGGCCCGCCCGGGCCCGCTGCCGAGGCGTGAAAAATAACCCACAGCCGCAGATTAGCCTCTTCATACCGCGGAGTTTCGTGTAAACCTTATTGTTTCCATTAAGCCTATAGCCGGATTGGGAACCTGCCGTGAACGTCCAGATGTCTGACCGCCTCACAACAAAGCGTGCGCTTGGCCCCCTCGTCACCGAGGGCAAGACGAAAAAAGTGTTCCAGATCAAAGATGATTCCGGTCTGGCCGCCGTGATTTCAAAAGACGACATCACGGCCGGCGATGGCGCCAAACACGACATCATCCCGGACAAGGGGCGGCTCGCCAACGCGACCACATGCAACGTCTTCCGCTTGCTGAAGGCATGCGGCCTGCCGGTCGCCTTCGTCGAGCAAGACAGCGCGACATCCTTCGTCGCCCCCAAGTGCAACATGTTGCCCTACGAGGTGGTGGTCCGGCGCGAAGCGCATGGCTCTTATTTGAAGCGAAATCCGCACCTCTCGAAGGGCCAGTTGTTTCCGCAAACGCTCCTCGAGTTCTACCTCAAGACCAAAGACAAGAACTGGAAGGGAAAGCCGCTTATTGCCGACGATCCGTTTATGCAGTTTACGGACGACGCCAAGCAGATCAGGCTATTCAACCCCGCCAAGCCGCTTCAAGGGCAAGAACCGTTCCTCGTGCTTTCGACGTCGGAGGTGTTTTCCCGTGACGACGAGTCGAAAATGTTTCCCGAAATGCGGCGCATCGCTCGCCAAGCTTTCCTCGTGCTCGAAAGGGCCTGGCAACTCGAAGGCGGAACGCTGGTCGATCTCAAGGTCGAGTTCGGATTCGATACCAAAGGCGACCTGTTGCTGGCGGACGTTATCGACAACGATTCCTGGCGCGTGATCGAGGGCGGCTCCTATATCGACAAGCAGGTGTATCGCGACGGTGGCGCGCTCGACGACGTGGCCGCCAAGTACCGGCGTGTCGCCGAGATCACGAGCCAGTTCCGCGTTCCGCGCCAGCGCATCATTCTCTGGCGCGGTTCAGAGAAGGACAAGACGGATGCGTTCTCGGAAGCACTGGGCGAGTTGAAGGACATGATGACAGTGGTCACCTGCTCAGTGCACAAGGAGCCGGTCAACGCCGCCGGTATTTTCCATCGCATGGTGCAGGAAATTCCGGACGCGGTCGTGATCGCCTATATCGGGCGCTCGAACGGAGCCGGTCCGACGCTGTCGGCCATGTCGACGGTGCCCGTCATTACCGTGCCGGCCAGCATCAAGGAGTTTCCCGACGATCTCTGGTCGTCGTTGCGCGCGCCGAGCGCGGTTCCGGTCATGACGGTGCTTGAACCTGCCAACGCGGTGCTCGCGGCCTTGCAGATCCTCTCCGGCCGCAATCCCCGTCTCTACGCCAAACTGCGCGGCGAGATCGAAAACCGGACGGTCAATACGATTACGCTCTGATCGGAGCGGAATGGTGCCTCCGCCGCTCGACATCCTCAACCGGCGCGGCTTCGAGCGCGAGCTCAAGCGCTCGCTTGCCTATCTACAACGCTATAAAGGCGAGGCGGCGCTGCTGTTCATCGATCTCGACGGCTTTAAGGATGATCGATGCGGCCGACAAGGCCATGTATGTGCGGAAGAAGGAGACGCGGGGGTAAATTGCTCTGGCATCAGACAAAAGCGAAAAAATAATGCTTTCGACCTTAGTGGTATTTGCAGGCTTGTTCCTATCTGGATGCGCGACGGCTGTTGTTACGTCAGCCCCCGTTGTACCGAATGTAATTGAGTGGAAGGCAATTCATCAAAATATTTATTCCACCTTCACCAGTATGAAAATGAGCGGCTCTCCGGAAATTTCACCTCTACACAAGAACGACGCTCTTGGTACGCCTGCGGCGTCGGCAATATGTCTTCGCAATTCTGGCGGCGGTGACACCAAGTACGTCGTATTTTTGATGAGTGAGAATAAGATTGTAGATTCTAGATCGGCGATCCAACTGGATCGATGTAACGAGCAAAGCTATTCGCCACTTCCAAAACCTTGAGCGCTCAAATCTGCGTCGCCAGTCGCCACGCACTGACGCGCCTTCCTCTCCATAAATACCGCTTTACCTCTTCCGTGATATGGGGAGAGGGAAGAAAGTACTCACGCAATAATATCCGGCGTGATTTGGTCTTCGATCTGGCGGATTTTGTCGCGCAGCACCAGCTTGCGCTTCTTCAGACGCTGCACCTGGATCACGTCCGAGCCGGGCGACATCGCCAAGGCGGCGATCGCGGCGTCGAGGTCGCGGTGTTCCTGCTGCAGGCGTGCCAACTGCTCTCGCAACTCGCGTTCGTCGTTTTGCGTCATCGCCACCGCTGGTTTGCTTTCCGGCCACCGGGCCCGGCAAACCTTAACAATTATCGCGTTTTCCACAGCGGCGTTCAAGCCACTAGAAAACCCCGGCTGATCAAAGACTTTGGGTCCATTTGCCGCAGCATAAAGCCGGGTGTAACGTCGCCCTTGAGATGAGTTTGAGCTACACTTATCTGGTCTTGGAGCCACGGATTGAGGAGACATATTGAATGTCGATGCAATCGCATCTTGCGGAACTCGAAAAAAAGCACCAGGCACTCGAACAGGAAATCAACGACTGCCTGACCCATCCCGCGGTCGATGATTTGAAAATCGTAGAACTCAAACGTAAGAAATTGTTGGTGAAGGACGAGATCGAGCGGTTGCGGCACAACGGAAACGCCAGCGTCCACTGATCGATCGGTCACGATGTTGTTCTAAAGGCGCCACCCCGGCGAAGAGCCGGGACGTGGCGCTTTTACATTGCGGATGGGTTTATAATGCTCTCCAGCAAGAGCCAGGGGAAATCATGCGCCCGTTCGCATCCAATAACATCGTTATCCGCCTGCTCGCCGCGCTCGCCAGCATATTGGCGGCCGTCTGCGGCGCCGGCGCTGCCGATTATCCGAACCGCGTCGTCACGCTGGTGGTGCCCTATCCGCCGGGCGGCGGCGTGGATGCCATGGCGCGCGTAGTGGCCGCCAAGCTGTCGGATGCGTTCAAGCAGCAGGTAATAGTGGACAACAAGCCGGGCGCCGGCGGCACCCTCGGCACGCGGCTGGTCGCCCACGCGGCGCCTGACGGCTATACGCTACTGCTCGGCCACACCGGCACCATCTCGATCAATCCCAGCCTCTTCGCCCATGCCGGCTACGATCCGCGCAAGGACTTCGCGCCCATCGGCCTGGTCGCCTCGATGCCGGTGGCGCTGCTCGCCCATCCATCGTTCCCGGCCAAATCCGTCGCCGAGTTCATCGCGCTTGCCAAGCAGCAGCCCGGCAAACTGAATGTCGGCACCGCGCCGCTCGGCACTGGCGGCTATATGTCCGCCGAGCTGTTCAAGTCGGAGGCCGCCGTCGACGTCGCCATTATCCCGTACAAAGGCTCGGCGCTGGTGATCAACGATTTACTCGGCGGGCATGTGCCGGTGGCGTTCAGCGTACTGCCGCCGGCGCTCGGCAACATCCAAGCCGGCAAGCTGCGCGCCATCGCGGTGACCAGCAAAAAGCGTTTTTCGCTGCTGGCGGATGTTCCGACATTCGACGAATCCGGCATGCCTGGATTCGAAGCGGTGCTGCATTATGGCCTGCTGGCGCCGGCCGGCACGCCGAAGGACATTGTCGACAAGCTCAGCGCCGAATTGCGCACGCTGGTCGACACCGACGATGTGAGGAAACGCATCCACTTTGAGGGCGGCGATCCGCTGACCTCGACGCCGGCCGAGTACGCCGCCGACATCGACAAGGAAGAGACCAAGTGGAGCCGGCTCGTGCACAAGCTCGGGCTCAAAGTGGAATAGCCAACGTGTGCAGGCTCAATTCGACGGCGGAAAGACCTGGCTTTCGCCGGTAGTATCCACCGGATCCTGCTGGACCACCTGAGTCGGGCTGCGGCCGAAGGCATATTGCTCCTCGCGCACCAGAACGATGAACGTGAGGATCAGCGCGCTCACCAGCATGGCGGCGTTGAACAAGACGTCAAAGACGATGCGGGCTCCCCGGGGCCGGTCGGTAAGGCGTATCGGCATACGGGTGGCCCGTTTCTATTTCGTCATTGCGAAAGCAAATACAGCCAGGGCGGGGGGAATTTGCATTCGCCGCCATGTAGCCATATTGTTCAGGCTGCCTTGCCGGTTCGAATATGCATGAGGCCGTCATGAAGCATTTGCCGCCGTCTCCGTCGCGTCATCGCTTGGCCGTGCTGGCCGCCGCCTTTGGCCTGGCCGTCCTGGCCATGCCCGCGGCGCACGCCTTTACCATCGACAACCAGAGCAACACCAATAGCGACGGCAGCGCGCGCTACAGCGAGCCCGAGGCGCGCTTCTCGGGTACTGGCCCGGCCACCACGATCCAGCAGGGCAACACCACCTTGCGTTACGGCGGCCAGCTGGGCTCGTTCGACCAGCGTTACAATCCCAACCGGATGTTCGATCAGAACGGCCGGCCGGACGATAACCGCTGAGGCGATTTCAATTTTTCATCGCTGACGATCGGGGGCCCTGCGTGGGCCCCTAAATTTTTTCGGCCGCCATTTTTAATGGCGAATTTACGCGCCGCCGCGTTGGCCCATTTGAAGGTGTTGCACGCGACGAATATCCTCGCACTGGGTAAGGGAGGCACCGGCGGCTCGAGCTACCAGGGCAGCTAGCAGCGTGCTCGCCGGCAAGGGCGGCACGCTCACCGGAGCGCAAGCCTGGACGATGGGCAGACGCGGACCTGCACACGGCCGTCATCCAGACGAATTCGTAACTTCGGCGCGGCCCTTAAACGGCCTTCGCCATCTCGCGCAGCTTGAACTTCTGAATCTTCCCCGTACTGGTTTTCGGGATCTCCGCGAACACCACGTAGCGCGGGCATTTGTAGCTCGCGAGGTGCTTCTTGCACCATTGCATCAATTCGTCGGTTGTCGCCTGCGCGCCCGGCTTTAACTCGATAAAGGCGCAGGGCGTCTCGCCCCATTTGTCGTCGGGTTTGGCCACCACCGCGGCGGCGGCGACCGCTGGATGCTTGTAAAGCGCGTCCTCCACCTCGATCGACGAGATATTCTCGCCGCCGGAAATGATGATGTCCTTGGAGCGATCCTTGAGCTGGATATAGCCGTCCGGATAAATGACGCCGAGATCGCCGGTGTGGAACCAGCCGCCCATGAAGGCCTTTTCGGTCGAGGCCTTGTTCTTGAGATAGCCCTTCATCACCACGTTGCCGCGCATCATCACTTCGCCGAGCATCTCGCCGTCGCGCGCAACCGGCACTAGCGTATCGGGATCACGCACGTCGAGTGCCTCCAGCACGGGATAGCGCACGCCCTGGCGCGCTTTCTTAGCGGCCTGCTCGGAGCCGGACAGCGCATCCCAGGCAGCGCGCCACTCGTTCACCACGGACGGGCCGTAGCATTCGGTGAGGCCATAGACGTGGGTGACGTTGAAGCCCGCGGACTTCATCGCGGCCAACACGGCCTCGGGCGGCGGCGCCGCGGCGGTCGCGAAATTGACGACATGGGGCAGCGGCTTCTTCTCGGCTTCCGTTGCATTGAGCAAGACCGCCATCACGATCGGCGCGCCGCACAGATGCGTCACCTTGTGAGTGGCGATCGCATCGAACATCGCGCCCGCGCGCACCGCACGCAGGCAGACATGGGTGCCGGCGACGATCGACACCGTCCAGGGAAAACACCAGCCGTTGCAATGGAACATCGGCAGCGTCCAGAGATAAACTGGATGCTGCCGCATGCCGCAGGTGATGACGTTGCCCATCGCCAGCAAATGCGCGCCACGATGGTGATAGACCACGCCTTTTGGATCGCCGGTGGTGCCCGAGGTGTAGTTGAGCGTGATGGCGTCCCATTCGTCGTCCGGGATCGACCAGACGTAATCGGGATCGCCCTGCGCGACGAAGTCATCGTATTCGATTCCGCCCAGCCGCTCTCCGGCGCCGGAATATTCCGGATCGTCGTAGTCGATCACCAGCGGCTTTACTTTGGCTAGGCCCAGCGCCTCTTCCATTACCTTGGAGAATTCGCGGTCGATGATCACCACTTTGGCGTCGGCGTGATCGAGCGAGAAGGCGAGGATCGGCGCATCGAGCCGCGTGTTGAGCGTATTGAGCACGCCTTGCGTCATCGGCACGCCGTAGTGGCATTCCAACATGGCCGGCGTGTTGGCGAGCATCGCCGACACGGTATCGCCGCGCTTTATGCCGCGCTTCGACAAGGCCGAAGCCAGCCGCCGCGTGCGGCCGTAGAACTCGGCGTAAGAGCGCCGCAGCGGCCCATGGATAACGGCGGTGTGCGCCGGGAATACGGCGGCCGCGCGCTCGAGAAAGCCGAGCGGCGTGAGCGGCTGGAAATTCGCCGGATTGCGGTCGAGGTCGGTGTCGTAGGGCGTTTTCGCCATTGGGTCGTTTCTCCCGGAGCCCAAAAGTAGCCAAGGGACGTCCGCTTGTCAGCCGCGCAGAATATCCGTCATCCCTGAGCGCACCAGCTCGATCGAGATCACGAACATGAGGACTATCGTGATCTTATAGAACAGCTCCTGCGGGGTGACCCGCACCACCCAGAACCCGAGTATATTGGTCACCATCGCCAGCGGCAGCAGCACGAGCGAGGTGCCCAAGCCCTTGGTGGAGAACTGGCCGAGTGCGAAATAGGGGACGACCTTGAGCGCGTTCACGGTAGCGAAGAAGAACGCGGTGGTGCCCACGAACTTCATCTTCGCCAGGTTCTGCGCAAGCGTGTACATCTGGAACGGCGGCCCGCCGGCCTGACAGAGCGTGGACGTGAAGCCGGACATCGCGCCCGCGAGCACGCCGCCGACCACGGCCGGCTCGCCGACCTCGCGGGCAATGCGCGGGCCGATCCAGTGGTAGAGCACGAAGCAGATGGTGGTGACGCCGATCAAGGCACGCACCGCGGCGTCCGAAATATGCGCCGCCAGGACCCAGGCGGCGCCGACGCCGAGCAGGGCGCCCGGAAGCGTGGTCGCCAGAATGCGCCCGTTCCAGTCCTTGCGGTAGACCCATAGCGCGGCGGCGTCCTGCGCCATCATGATCGGCAGCAGGACGGCCGCGGCCTCAAGCGGCGGCATCATCAGCGCCAGCATCGGTGTGGCTATCTGTCCGGCGCCGGCAAAGCCGCCCTTGGACAGCCCGAGCGCCACCACGGCGGGAAGCGCCAGCAGATAGAACAGGGGGTCGGTGATGATCGTCACAGGGTTCTTTCTTGCCCTCTCCCCGCCATGCGGGGAGAAGCGGCGCGACCCTTCTAAGACCAATTGGGCAAGCCGGACTTGCTTAATATCAAAGCCATGGCGGGGCGCCTGCGCCAGCCTTGTTTGCGCATAGCGGCCGTTCCACAATCCCAGCTAGAGTGCCCAGGGGAGGCAAAAAAAATGGATGCCCGCAGCAGCCGTTATCACGACGTCTATTCGCGCTGGCAGCGCGATCCGGAAGGCTTTTGGGGTGAGGCCGCGCAGGCCATTGATTGGGTCGAGCAGCCGAAGAAAGTCTTCGACGCGTCGGCCGGCATCTACGGCCGCTGGTTCGCCGGCGGCGTCTGCAACACCTGCTACAACGCGCTCGACCGCCACGTGCTCGCCGGACACAACAATCAAGCCGCGCTGATCTACGATTCTCCCGTCACCAACACCAAGCAGACCTTCACCTACGGTCGCATGTTGTCCGAAGTGCAATTGCTCGGCGGCATGCTGCGCGACTTCGGCGTGCAGAAAGGCGACCGCGTCATCCTCTATATGCCGATGGTGCCGGAGGCGGTGTTCGCCATGCTGGCCTGCGCGCGCATTGGCGCCGTCCACTCGGTGGTGTTCGGAGGTTTCGCCGCCAAGGAGCTTGCCACCCGCATCGACGACGCCAAGCCGAAAGTTATTTTATCCGCGAGCTGCGGTATCGAGGGCGCGCGCGTCATCCCCTACAAGCCGCTGCTCGACGAGGCGATTAAACTCGCCAAACACAAGCCGGACACCTGCCTCATCCTGCAGCGCCCGCAATGCGAGGCGCCGCTCACGCCCGGCCGCGACCACGACTGGCGCAAAGTGTGGGAGCACGCGGTCAATTACGCCAAGACCAGCGAATGCGTGCCCGTGCTCGCCACCGATCCGCTCTACATCCTCTACACCTCGGGCACCACCGGCATCCCAAAAGGCGTGGTGCGCGACAATGGCGGCCACATGGTCGCGCTCAAATGGTCGATGCAGAATCTCTACGGCGTCTCCCCGGGCGAAGTGTGGTGGTCGGGATCCGATGTTGGCTGGGTGGTCGGCCATTCCTACATCGTCTATGCGCCGCTGTTCCACGGCTGCACCTCGATCCTGTACGAGGGCAAACCGGTCGGCACGCCCGACGCCGGCGCGTTCTGGCGCGTCTGCGCCGACCACGGCGTGGCGTCGCTGTTCACCGCGCCGACTGCGTTCCGCGCCATCCGCAAGGAAGACCCCGACGCCAAGCTGCTCAAGCAATACGACTTATCGAAATTCCGCACGCTATTCCTGGCCGGCGAGCGTGCCGATCCGCCGACCATCCAATGGGCGGAGGAGGTGCTGAAAGTGCCGGTGATCGATCACTGGTGGCAGACCGAGACCGGCTGGTGTATCGCCGGCAATCCAGTCGGCCTCGGCGCGCTGCCGGTGAAATACGGCTCGGCTTGCGTGCCGATGCCGGGCTACGCGATCGACATCGTCGACGAAGCCTGCCACCCGGTCGCCGCCAACAAGATCGGCTCGATCGTGGTCAAGCTGCCGCTGCCGCCGGCGAATTTCCCGACGCTCTGGCAGCAGGACGACCGCTTTCAGGAAAGCTACCTCGCCGAATTCCCCGGCTACTACAAAACCGCCGACGCCGGCTACAAGGACGAGGACGGCTACATCTTCGTGATGAGCCGCACCGACGATATCATCAACGTCGCCGGCCACCGGCTCTCCACCGGCAGCATGGAGGAGGTGCTGGCCGGCCACCCGGACGTGGCGGAATGCGCGGTGCTCGGGATCAAGGACGAGCTTAAAGGTGAGGTGCCCTGCGGCTTCATCGTGCTGAAAGCCGGCGTCAACCGACCGCCTGCCGAGATCGAGAAGGAGATCGTGGCGCTGGTGCGCGACAAGATCGGCCCCGTGGCGGCGTTTAAGCTCGCCATCACGGTGGCGCGGCTGCCGAAGACGCGCTCAGGCAAGATCCTGCGCGGCACCATCAAAAAGATCGCCGACGGCGAGAAATGGACCATGCCGGCAACCATCGATGATCCGGTGATTTTGGACGAGATCGGCGCGGCGATTAAGACGCACGGAGTTGGGAGTTAGGCCGCTCCGCCGCCACATTTTCAAAGAAAGGCAGCCCTAGCGGCTTCGCGTGAACGGCTGCATATTGGTGAGATGGCAGACAAGAGTGCCCTTGCAATCATTGGAATTGCAATCTTCGTGATTGTCGGCGGTATCGTGGCCGTGGGCATTCTAGGAACGATTCTGATGTTTCTATACGCGATCGTCGTTCTCGTTTTCAGATGCATTTGGAATCGAACTGCCGCACCTGTTCTAAAGCGACCATGCCGGCGACCATCGATGATCCTGGATGAGATCGCAGTGGGTTGAAGGGCATAGGGTGGGGACTTAGATCCGCGTGAAACGGAACTTGTGACAAGCGTTCCGGCTCGCTAGTCTCAATTGCATGCGGGGACACGCAGTCTCCCCGTCAGACGGCTGACCGTCCAAGTGCTGCGCAATTCTCGACCTTTCGAGGTGATTGCGCATGGATGGAAAACGGCAACTTTCCAATATTTATTTGCTCTATGCCGCGCGCGCCTTGCGCGGTTTTGGCGATGGTTTTGCGATCATCGTTTTGCCCGCCTATTTGGCCGCGCTCGGATTTGACGCGGCGCAGATCGGCTTTGCCGCCGCCGCTGCTTTGCTGGGAACCGCGGTGTTTACACTTGTTGTCGGCTTCGTCGCGCCGCGCTACGACTTGAGAAATCTTCTGATCGTCGGCGCGGCTTTGATGATGGGCACGGGGCTCGCGTTTCCGCAGTCCGAGCACATCGGCTTCATCATCGCGGTGGCTTTTTTCGGCACTGTGAATCCGTCGACCGGCGACATTGGCGTTCTGATCCCGCTTGAGCATGCCATGCTCAGCTATGGCGTCGCCGATCACGAGCGCACGCCCACATTCGCGCGCTACAGTCTGATCGGCGCCTTGTCGATGGCGGTCGGCGCTCTGGCCGCGGCGACGCCGGACATGCTCATCGCCACGGGTGTCGGACGCATCGGCTCGTTGAAGGCGATGTTTTATGGCTATGCCGTTCTGGGGCTCGCCAGCGCGGCGATCTACTATCGCCTTCCGCATGCGCATATCGAACAAAGACCCGCCGCCGTGCCGCTGACGGTCTCGCGCGGCGTGGTCTACAAACTCGCCGCTTTGTTCAGCGTCGACGCCTTTGCCGGTGGCTTTGTCGTGCAATCGCTGCTCGCGGTCTGGCTGTTCCAACGTTTTGATATGTCGCTCTCCGCGGCGAGCGTGTTCTTTTTCTGGTCGAGCGTGTTGAGTGCTTTTTCCTATCCGCTGGCCGCACGCATCGCCAAACATATCGGCCTGGTGAATACGATGGTGTTTACCCACATTCCATCGAGCATCTGCCTGATCCTCGCGGCGCTGTCTTCGGATCTCACCGTGACGCTCGGCCTGCTGCTGCTTCGCTCCGCGCTGTCGCAGATGGATGTGCCGACCCGCAGCTCCTACGTCATGGCGGTGGTGACGCCGCCCGAGCGCCCGGCCGCGGCAAGCGTCACCGCCGTGCCGCGCAGCCTGGCATCGTCGCTCAGCCCTGCGGTTGCCGGCATGTTACTGACGACGTCGTTCGCCGGTCTGCCTCTCATCCTCTGCGGAGCGCTGAAAATCGCTTACGACGTAGCCTTGTTGTTTTCGTTTCGACACATCAAGCCGCCGGAGGAGAACATGTAAGCTGGCTGTGGCCGGGTCTGGCCGGGGAACAATAGCGGCGACCGACGAGTTTCAGGCGGGGTCTATGGAAAGGCGCCGCATGCTCGACGAGCAGCCGCGCCTCTTTTTCATTCATTTCTGGGCAAACGACGATGCCCTCAAGCTCGCCAAGGGCGTGCGCGCCGCCCTCGACAAGACGGCGACAGCCGAATCCGTGGGGGCCGGCACGCCGCACTAGAACGGCGAAAGCGTTGCACTGGTACTACGGCCCCCTGCCAGGAGCTGGCTGACGGCGGGCCGCAAAGTCTTGCCCGAGGCTCAAAAAGGCCACCCGGAATGGGTCAGCGCTTGCGAGCCGGAGGAGAGGCGAAACGGAACGTCAGAAATCGCGGCACGGCGCATCACGACGTCGCCATGGAGTGTCGTGAGGGGCCCGCGTTCTTCCAAAGAGAACGTGGCACTAAAGGATGGTCGCGCCACCCGGCGTTCCATTCCCCTCGGTCTTGGCGAGTGACTAAAAACGAAGGCCCCGCCACCCGAGGCAGGGACTACGGCGTACCCGGCGCCACAAAGAATATGGGTGGCGAAACATTGGCTTCTCTCTCGCCGTTATGGCGGGCCTTGACCCGGGCATCCACGATGAGTGTCAGCGAGCGAAAGTCTTACGTAAGTCTGCAATTGCCGCGCTGCCTAACGGATTGGCGGGTCAAGCCAGGCAATGACGACCGAGAGGCACAATATCTCCGCGCTTCTCAATCCTCACCAAAGCCACCACAATGCTTCCACCAAACAACAAACGCCCAAGGAAACCTCATGCCCTTCTTCATCTGCACTGCCTGCGGCATGCAATATGCCGAAAGCGAAAAGCCGCCTACGCAGTGCGTCATCTGCGAGGAGGAGCGGCAATACGTCCCGCTGCGCGGGCAGAGCTGGACCACGCTCGAGGCGCTGTCGCAAAGCCACATGAACAGCATGCGCGAATACGAGCCGGGCCTCACCGGCATCGGCGCGGGCCGCGCGCTACCCAGAGGGGGCGACAGCCACCGCGGCCCGGATGACCTTCGCGCCACGTGTGATTGGCACATCGCAACGCGTCATTGCGCGCGATCATGCCCGAAGCCCGTAGGACGCTTATTCGTCGCCGTCTTTCTCGGTTTTGCCGCCGAGTTGCTTTAGCTTGGCAAAGACGGCGCTGACATTGAGATCGCTGCCGCCCGGCTTGTTCTCGGCTTCCGCGGCGACGGCGGCGACTTCCGCCTCCTTGCGCGCGGTGGTCTCGGCCGCCGGCAGCAGCGTCGCGCCGGTGTCGATCGGTGCCGGCTTTTCCTTGTTGGCGCGGTTGACCTCGAAATCGAGGTCGGTCTGCGAGCACAGGCCGAGCGTCACCGGATCCATCGGCGCGAGCGCAGCCGCATTCCAATGGGTGCGGTCGCGGATCGCCGAAATCGTAGACTTGGTGGTACCCACCAACCGCATGATGGCGCTGTCCTTGAGCTCGGGATGATTGCGCACCAGCCACAATATGGCGTTCGGCCGGTCCTGTCGGCGCGATACCGGAGTATAGCGCGGACCCTTCTTGCCGCCGCGTTCGGGCGAGGGAACCGAGACTTTTGCCTTGCTCAACGTGAGGCGCAGGTCGTGATTGGCCTCTGCCGCGGAGATCTGCTCGCGCGTGAGCTGGCCGGTCTGGATCGGATCGAGGCCTTTGATGCCCTGCGCGGAGTCGCCGTCCGCAATCGCTTTTACCTCCAGCGGGTGCAGCTTGCAGAATTCGGCAATCTGGTCGAACGATAAAGCGGTGTTGTCCAACAACCAGACGGCGGTCGCCTTCGGCATCAAAGGTGCTGGTGTGGCCATGGCAAATCTCCTCTACGCTCCGCCCGCCTGCCGGGCGAAGCACCAGATCATCGGTGATGATCGGAAAGTGGCCGGAATATAGGGGCTGGCCTGCGCCCATGCAACCATGCCGTCTTGACATGGGTGGGCGGTGCAGCCCATGTCGAGACTTGAATCTCGCTAAAAATCGGCGAGATTTCTAGGACATCGTGATGAACACGTCGGAAAAGCCCGCACTCAAGGTGCTGCTGTGCTCGCCGCGCGGATTCTGCGCCGGGGTGGTCCGAGCCATCGAATCGGTGGAGCGCGCGCTGCTGATATATGGCCCGCCGGTCTATGTCCGTCACGAAATAGTGCACAACCGTTACGTGGTCGAGATCCTGCGCGCCAAGGGCGCGATTTTCGTCGAGGAACTCGACGAAGTTCCCGACACCGGCGCCCCGGTGATCTTCTCGGCCCATGGCGTGGCGCGCAGCGTCTCCGAGGAGGCGGCGCGCCGCCATCTGTTCGCGCTCGACGCCACCTGTCCGCTGGTGACCAAAGTGCATCGCGAGGCGGCAATTCATTACCGCCGCGGCCGCGAAATCGTGCTGATCGGGCATTCCGGTCATCCGGAAGTGATCGGCACCTTGGGCCAGTTGCCGCCGGAAGCGGTGACGTTGATCGAGAGCGTGTCCGATGCCGCGAATTTTATCCCGCACGACGCCAACCACCTGGCTTACGTCACGCAGACAACCTTGTCGGTTCAAGACACTGCGGAGATCGTCGACGTGCTGAAGTCGCGCTTTCCGGCCATCGCCGGGCCGCACAAGGACGACATATGCTACGCCACTACCAACCGGCAGGAAGCGGTCAAATGCGTGGCGCCCATCGTGGACGCCATGATCGTGGTCGGCTCGCCAAACTCGTCCAATTCGCAGCGGCTCAAGGAGGTGGCCAAGCGCGCCGGCTGTCCGTACGCGGCGCTGGTACAGCGCGCCGCCGATATCGACTGGGATGCTTTCGGCGCCATCGGCCGGCTCGGCATCACCGCCGGCGCCTCTGCGCCGGAAGTGCTGGTCGAGGAGATCATCGGCGCCTTCGCGCAGCGCTACGCGGTGAGCATCGATACCGTTTCCGCCGCCGAGGAGGACATATTTTTTCCACTGCCCCGCCCGCTGCGGGAGAGCCAGGCGGCGGAGTGACGCTTTCATGGCTGTCTATACCGACGTCACCGCCGACGATCTCACCGAATTTCTTAGCCGTTATGAGATCGGGGCGCTGCTCGCCTATAAGGGCATCGCCGAAGGCGTGGAGAATTCCAATTTCCTGCTGCATACCAGCGCCGGCAATTTCATTCTCACGCTGTACGAAAAGCGCGTGGCAGAAAAAGACCTGCCGTTCTTCCTCGCACTGATGGAGCATCTGGCGGCGCGCGGCATCACCTGCCCGCAGCCGGTGAAGAACAAGCAGGGCGGCGTGCTCGGCAAACTCGCCGGCCGGCCGGCGGCGATCGTCACTTTTCTCGATGGCTTATGGATCCGCCGCCCGAATGCTGGCTATTGCGCTGCGGTGGGCGAGGCGCTGGCGGGCCTCCATCTCGCCGGCAAGGATTTTCCGAACAAGCGGCCTAACGCGCTGTCGATCGAAAGCTGGCGCGTGCTCTACGAGCAGGCCAAGGCGCGCGGCGACAGCGTACGTCCCGGCCTGTGCGCCGAGATCGCCAAGGAGCTTGACGCGCTCGAAAAGTCTTGGCCGCGCGATTTGCCGCAGGGCGTGATCCACGCCGATCTGTTCCCCGATAACGTGTTCTTCCTCGGCGACAAGCTGTCCGGACTGATCGATTTCTATTTCGCCTGCACCGACACGCTCGCCTATGACGTCGCGGTCTGTCTCAACGCCTGGTGCTTCGAGGCGGACCATTCCTACAACGTCACCAAGGGACGCGCACTACTCAAGGCCTATGCCAAATTGCGTGCGCTGTCGGCGGCCGAGCGCGCGGCGCTGCCGGTGCTAGCGCGCGGCGCGGCCATGCGCTTTCTGCTGACGCGGCTGGTGGATTGGCTGGCGGTGCCGGACGGCGCGCTGGTCAAGCCGAAGGACCCGCTGGAATATTTCCGCAAGCTGCGCTTCCACCAGTCGGTGAAGGGCGTGGGCGACTATGGAATTGAAGCGTGAACGAGCAGCGCGTTACCATCCACACCGATGGCGCCTGTTCCGGGAATCCGGGCCCGGGCGGTTGGGGCGCGATCCTGACCTTCGGCGATCATGAAAAGGAATTGAACGGCGGCGAGCCGCATACCACGAACAACCGCATGGAACTGATGGCCGCGATCTCGGCGCTGGAAGCACTGAAACGTCCGTGCTCGGTCGATCTCTATACCGACAGCGAGTATATGCACGGCGGCATCACCGGCTGGATCAATGGCTGGAAGAAGAACGGCTGGCGCACCGCCGACAAGAAGCCGGTCAAGAATGTCGATCTCTGGAAACGCCTCGACGCCGCGCTCGCCCATCACGACGTGCGCTGGCACTGGGTGAGGGGCCACGCCGGCCACACCATGAACGAGCGTGCTGATCAGCTCGCTCGCGATGGTCTGGTCGCCGCCCGCGCCGGCGCGGTCGGCGCGATGAAATCGAAATAATCGCGAAGCCTAAAGCTGCGCCAGCAGTGCCTGTCCGCCGGAAATGTCGCACTTGCCGGGCGCGTCCTCGATGTTCAGCTTCTTCACCACGCCGTCGTCCACCAGCATCGAGTAGCGCTTCGAGCGGGTGCCGAGGCCATTGCCCGAGCCGTCGAAGGCCATATCGATGGCCTTGGCGAATTCGCCGTTGCCGTCGGCGAGGAAATCGATCTTGCCGGTGGCTCCGGTCGATTTTTTCCAGGCCTCCATGACGAATACATCATTGACGCCGGTCACCGCGATGCTGTCGACACCTTTCGCCTTGATGGCGTCAACATTGTTCAGGAAGCTTGGGATGTGCAGGTTGTTGCAGGTCGGCGTGAACGCGCCGGGCACGGCGAAGAGGGCGACTTTCTTGCCCTTGAAGACGTCGTCGGTTGTCCTGGGCTTGGGGCCTTCCGCGGTCATCACGCGGAACGTTGCGTTGGGCAGACGGTCGCCGACCTTGATAGCCATGGGTTTCCTCTTGCGTGGTGGTTTGTTGAATGTCGGGCCGCAAATTAGCGCGCCTGCGCCCGCTTAGTCGAGATGGGTTTTGACCTCGGTCGCGCTGCCGCCTTTCACAATTGTGAACGTGAGTTCGAACGGGCCGTCGGGATCGACGCCGGGCGGCAGCCCATCGAGCTCGAAACCGAAATGCGCATGGCCGGGCGGCGCGCCTTGCGCCGGCTTGGGGACGGGCAGGGCCCATTCCGCCGTCGGTCCCTCGACGAACAGTTCGACCGGCTGGCCAGTGGGCGCGGCAAGATCGACCAACACCAGCGGCTTGCGCTTGTCGTCTTTGTCGCGGCGCGCGGTCAGCCCGGCCTCGGTGGCGGAAACTGGTCGCGGCACGCGCGCTTCGGCCGCCGCCAGCGCGGCATTGTCCTCTCCGCCCATGCCGGCAAGCGTCAATTCCACATGCGCCTCGACCGGTACGCACAGCCTGTCGCAGACCGCATATTCGATCTTGGCGCGCAGCGTGACCGGCTTGTCCTTTTGCCGCGGGAACACGCGAAGTGGCAGGATGACGTTGCCCTTGTAGCCGATGGTGGTGCCGACCTCGTCGGTGAAGGCATGCGGCGCCGGATAGAGCACCTTCACGGTGGCGAGATTGTCTGACCCGGAATAACTGAAACGCGGCGGCACGCCTGAGTCGCCGGGATAGCGCCAATAGGTGTGCCAAGCCGGTTGCATCTTGATCTCGATACCGGCGCGCAGGCTGTCGGCGCCGCTTTTGTTGGCGCCGGCGATCAGACGAATGGCCGAGTAGCTATCCTCGACCCAGGGCGAGGAGTCGGCGGCGCGTGCCGGGGCGCCGAACAACAGGGCGACGCTGCAGGCCGCCAAGGTCACGCCGATTCGATCGTTACGATTTTCCATGGCGCTCGATCTAGTCGGTTAAGACGCGTTTCGCCACTGAATTCATTGTGAGCATGGGGTGAACAAGATGCGGGCAGGGTGGCGATTTCGCCACAATTACCCGCTTGAATATGACGGTGGAGTGATTGAACTTCTCCCTGCGAGCGTCGTTTGCAAAATCGGACTGATTGGGTAACCTTTTAGCATGAAACTTCCACGTAAATCGGCTAGCAAGACGCCTGCGCGCGGCTATCTCGATGGTCAGATGCTGATCGCGATGCCGGCGATGAACGATGAGCGGTTCGCGCGCGCGGTGATCTATGTTTGCGCGCATTCCAGCGAAGGCGCCATGGGCATCGTCGTCAACCAGCTGGCCGGCAACATCAAATTCCCCGATCTGCTGGTGCAGCTCGAGGTGATCCCGGCGGCTGAGCGCATCGAATTGCCGGTGCGGGCGGAAGACGTCAAGGTGCTCAAGGGCGGGCCGGTGGAAACCGGGCGTGGCTTCGTGCTGCACTCAGCCGATTTCTTCATCGAGAACTCGACACTGCCGATCGACGAAGGCATTTGCCTCACCGCCACGCTCGATATTCTCAAGGCGATCGCACACGGCAATGGGCCGGAGAGCGCCATCCTCGCGCTCGGCTATGCCGGCTGGGCGCCCGGGCAATTGGAAAACGAGATCCAGGCGAACGGCTGGCTGCATTGCGCCGCCGATTCGGAACTGATCTTCGGCACCGATACCGACGGCAAATACGAGAAGGCGCTGCGCAAGATCGGCATCGACCTCGGCATGCTGTCGAGCGAATCGGGCCACGCCTAACGCCGCTTGATCGCTAACGCGACCCAGAACGGCTCCGTATCCAAAAACCTGATGTCATCAAACCCGGCCGCGCGCAGCATGCCGGTGATCTGTGCGCGCGTGAAGCGCTGCTCGAGGCGCGTGCAGAACCTGTCGAAGGCGTCGGTGCGCATCACATAAAGAGACCGATGGCGGTAGTATCTGAGCGGCCATGAGCGCGGCTGCAGGCCGAACTTTTCGAGCAGCGCGGCCATGCGTGCTAGCGGCCAATAGACCAGGCAGGCAATGACGGTCGTCGCGACGATCTGCGCCGGATAAGGCGCGCGGCAAAGCAGAAACCGCCCACCATCGGAAATTTTCCAGAGCGCCCGATAGGCTGCCGGGCGGTCGTCGAAGGCGTGGTAGAGATAGACGAGGAACGGCGCCCCAAGTTTTAGCTTGGTCGCGACATCGCGGATCGCCTGCGCGGTATCGGGAACGTGGTGCAGCACGCCGAGCGAATAGGCGAAATCGAGCGCGCCATTGTCGAACGGCAGCGCCGACACCGACGCGTGGTGAAAGCTGACATTGTGGAAGCCGACCAAATTGCTACGCGCGACCGACAGCGCCACGGCGCCGGCATCGACGGCGTGCAAATGTCCGACACGGGGCGCCGCCAGCATGGCCCAGCGCCCGCTGCCGCAGCCGATATCTGCGCCGATGCTTCGCGGCGGCAATAGGTCCCATGGAAAAATCGCAAAATAGCTCTCGAACATCGCGCGCCGATCTTCGGCCGTAAGGGCAGCTCTCCGACTGAGAGAAAGTCGTCCACTCTCGGCCAAACCCTTCGATCGTCGCTTGATCGGTATTTTTTCGCAGCGATGTCATCGCAGATCTCGGTCGCGGCGCGGGACCGCGCGTGATTTATAACGTTGCTAGCGCGCGGCCTCGAGGTGTTCGCTCGTCAGCAGTCCGCCGGCGGCCTGCGCGCTCATCGGCTCGCCGAAGGCAAACCCTTGCGCGTATTCGCAGCCCAACTGGTAGAGCTCGACCGCATCGGAATCGGTCTCCGCGCCTTCCGCCACCACGTCCATGCCGAGATCATGGGCGAGTGCGATGATCGAGCGCAGGATCACCGGTCGCTTACCGCACGCGGTGGTGCGCACGAACGACTGATCGATCTTGATGGTATCGAACGGGAAGCGCTGCAGATAGGCGAGCGAGGAATGTCCGGTGCCGAAATCGTCGAGCGACAGCCCGACGCCGAGCTCCTTGATGCGCGGGAGCATCTGCGCGGCATGCTCGGGGTTTTCCATCAGCAGCGATTCGGTGATTCCCAGCTTGAAAGTGTTGCGCGCCAGCGCCGAGCGCGACAGCACGCTGCGTAGGTCCTGGATCAAGTCGTAGCGCAGCAATTGGCGCGACGACACGTTGACGCTAGCGAAGACCGGCTCGCGCGCGCGGCTTGCGGCCTGCCAAATCGCGAGCTGGCGCGCGGCGCGTTCGAGCACAAATAGGCCGAGGTCGACGATCAGGCCAATTTCCTCGGCGGTGGTGATGAACTCGGCCGGCGACAGGCGGCCGAGCTTGGGATGATCCCAGCGTGCCAGCGCTTCGAAGCCGGCAATGGCGCGATCCTCTAGCCGCACGATCGGCTGGTAAAGCACCTTAATCTCCTCGCGTTCGATGGCGCGGCGCAGTTCCGATTCCATGGTCAGCCGGTCGGTCTTGCGCGAGCGCATAGCCGGCTTGAAGATTTCGATGCGGTCGCCGCCGATCCGCTTGGCGTGATACATGGCGAGCTCGGCGTCCTTGAGAACTTCCTCGGTGTTGCGCGACTCGTTTTCGGCGAGCGCCAGCCCGATCGAGGCAGTGATGAAGATTTCGCGGTCGTTGAAGCCAATCGGCGCGCGCAAGGTGCGGCGCAAGGTTTCGGCGAAGGCTACGATGCGCGCGGGCTCGCGTTCCGACAGGAGGATCAGGGCGAACTGGTCGCCGGCCAGCCGCGCCATTGTGTCCTGCGGCTTGAGCAGGCGCGCGAGCCGGCGCGCGATGGTGAGCAGGACCGAATCGCCAATGGAGATGCCGACAGAGTCGTTGACCTGCTTGAAGCGGTCGAGATCGATCACCAGCACCGACGGCCGGATTTGCGGATCGGAACGGGCGAAGCCGAAGGCCGCCTCCATGCGGTCGATGAACAGCTCGCGGTTGGGCAGGCCGGTGAGATTGTCGTGTACCGCGTCGAACAGCAGCCGCTCCTCGGCTTTCTTGAAATCGGTCACGTCGGTGAGCGTGCCGACCAGGCGAACCACTTCACCGTCGGAGCCGACGACGGGGCGCGCTTTCAGCGAAAACGAGAGGTAATGGCCGTCGGCCGCGCGCAGGCGGAAATCCTGATTGAGACGTCCGCGTCGCTGCTCCACCGCACTGTCGAGCGCAGCACGGAAACGATCGCGGTCGAGCGGATGCAGCACCTCGAGCCAGTCCGCCGCCGGTCCTTCCAGCGTGCCGCGCTTGAGGCCGAGCAGCTGTTCGGTTTCCGGGCTGGTGTAGACCTTGTCGGCGGAAACGTCCCAGTCCCAAATCAGATCGCCGGCGCCGGTCAACGCCAGCGCGCGGCGCTCCACATCCGAAACAATGCCGTGCGTGATGCCGCCGGCGAAGGCGTGCTGCATCACCGTGAAGCCGATCAGCATCACGATCAGCACCAGGCCGCCGAGCAAAGCCGGGCCGATGATGTCGTTGATGATGACGCCGGTGACGGCGAGCCCCGCGGCCGCCGACCACACTACCAGCAGCAGCCAGGTCGGGATTAGCAGCACCGCGCGGTCGTAACCGTGGGTGGAGAGATAGATCACCAGCCCCAGCCCGAACACCGCGATACCGGCGAGCGACATGCGCGCGATACCAGAGGCGACGGCGGGATCGAACACCGCCACCGCGGTCAAGGCGGCGAGCGCCGCCAGCCAGGCGATAGTGATATGGGCATAGCGCACGTGCCAGCGTGACAAATTGAGATAGGCGAACAAGAACACCAGCAGCGTCGCCGACAGGATCGCCTCGCCGCAGGCGCGCCAGACCCGCTCGGCGCCGGCCGACATGTCGAACACCTTGCCCCAGAATCCGAAATCGATGCCGATATAGATGAGCACCGCCCAGCCGAGCGCAGCGGCGGCAGGGAACATCACCGAGCCCTTGACCACGAACAGGATGGTGAGAAACAGCGCCAGCAGGCCGGCGATGCCGATGACGATGCCGTAGTACAAAGTGAAGGAATTGACCTTGTCCTTGTAGGCGTCTGGCTCCCATAGATAGATCTGCGGCAGCTTGTCGGAGCGCAATTCGGCGACGAAGGTGATGACTGTGCCGGGATCGAGCGTGACGCGGAAAATATCCGCGGTCGTGTTCTCCTGCCGCACCGGGCGGTCGCCCGAGCTGGGCGTGATGCCGGCGACGCGCGAGAGTCCGAGGTCCGGCCAGAACAGGCCGGAGCCGACCATTCGGTAATGGGGCACGACGATCAGCCGGTCGATCTGCTCGTCGGAATTGTTGGTGAGCGCGAACACCGCCCAGTTGGTGTTGGCTTCGCGCGCGCGCACCTCGATGCGCCGCACAATGCTGTCCGGGCCGGGCGCGGTCGAGACCTGGATGCGGTCGCCGTCGGCCTTTTGCACTTCGGTGGCGTCGGTGAGATCAATGGCCGAGGTACCGAGCCGCACATTCACGGCTTCGACCGCGCGCAAAGGCTGCGTTGCCAGCAGCAAGCCGGCGAACGCGAGCACGGCAGCCATGGCGCAGCGGAGCGAGATCAATCCAAAACCCCCGGCCGCGGCAGTGCCAGTCATGCTGCTGATTTGGCCTCGCCGACGGTGAAAATCTGCAAGCAAATTCTTCCCTGGCCGGTTTTGCTTCGACATTGCGCCGATTTCGCGGCCCTTGTGTTCCTTGCGCGCCAGCCAGGAGTACCGGCTCCGCTGCCGGTGGGCAAGAGACAGGCACATTTTCAAAGGGTTAGCACGATCTTGCCGATATGCCTGCTGGTTTCCATCAGCGCATGGGCGGCGGCCGCCTCGGCAAGCCGGAAAGTCTTGTAGATCACCGGCTTCACCTTGCCCGCCGTGATCAGCGGCAGCGCGTTGTCCTCGACCGCGCGCGCGATCGCGCCTTTGTCGGCGACCGAGCGCGAGCGCAAGGTCGAGCCGGTGTGATGCAGCCGCTTGAGCATGATGCGGCGGAAATCCACCGTCGCCTTCGGTGAACCCTGAAACGCGATTTGCACGATGCGCCCGTCGACCGCTGCGGCTTCGTAATTGCGCGCGATGTAGTCGCCGCCGACCATGTCGAGTATAACGTCGGCGCCCTTGTCGCCGGTGGCCGCCTTGGTGGCGGCAACGAAGTCCTCGGTTTTATAGTTAATGGCAACGTCGGCGCCGAGCTTGCGGCAGGCCGCGCATTTTTCTTCCGTGCCGGCGGTGGTGATGACGCGCGCGCCGAGGGCCTTGGCGAGTTGAATCGCGGTCGTGCCGATGCCCGAGGTGCCGCCATGCACCAAAAAGGTCTCGCCGCTCTTGAGGCCGCCGCGCTCCACCATGTTGTGCCAGACGGTGAAGAAAGTCTCCGGAATCGCCGCGCCCTCGACCATCGATAATCCCCTGATCGGCAGTGCGTGGCTCCCGTACGCGAGGCAATATTCGGCATAGCCGCCGCCGACTACCAGCGCCATCACCCGGTCGCCGGCTTTCCAGCGCTTGACGTCCGGCCCGAGCGCGACGATCTCGCCGGCGATCTCCAGGCCCGGAATATCCGGCGCGCCGGGCGGCGGCGGATAGAGGCCCTGGCGTTGCATGACATCCGGCCGGTTGACGCCGGCAGCCGCCACCTTCACCAGAATTTCAGCCTGGCCAGGTGTGGGAACCGCGCGCTCTTCCGGCGCCAGCGCCTCGGGTCCGCCGGGGGCTTTGATACCGATGGCCGTCATGCGGGTCGGAAGTGCGCTCATGGGTTCCTCGGTTCTTTTAGGGCAGGGCGCCTGTTTAGGCGGCCGAGGGCGGTGTGACAACCCGGTTGGCAGCGGCTAGATTCTGCTTGGAGGCAGCCATGGCGGCGATTGATGACGACGACAAGCCGAAGAAGAAGACCGTGCACGAAATCGGGCAGGACTTGAGCCTGCTCTCAGTGGAGGAACTGGCCGTGCGCGTTCAACTCATGCACGACGAAATTTCGCGGCTGGAAGCGGACATGGCGAGCAAACGCGCTTCGCGTTCCGCCGCCGATCAGTTTTTCAAACGATAGGCTTGCCGGTTCGCCACGTTCCCGCGATCGTATAAAAATCCGGCATCGGATGTAATTTCTTAACGCGTTGTTAAGCCTTCTGGATCATTACTGTGATCGTCCAGCTTCGTGGACATTGAGTGGCTCCTGTCCACTCTGTTTGACGCCTCCCTGTTATCAACTTCGAGCCGCCGGCAACGGCGGCTCTTTTTTTGTCCCGTTCTGGGACAGTCGCGGCCGCTATGGTGGCCGCGGTCTTAAGCTTGCCCAGCAACTATGTCGCGAAGTTTGCCTGTCGCGGTCTGGACATAGCGGGTCGGAGCGCGCGATGCTGATCCTGACACGGGATGCGTAACAGTTCTGGTAGGGGTGAGGCGTAACGTTATGGCTGAAAAGTCAATGAACGAACTACAGCCGGTATCTTTCAGAGCGCGGCTCGCCAATTCGCAAGTCTTTGCCGATCTGTTCCGTGACGGCATGGCACTGGTGGAAGAGACCGCGACCTATCTCGACGGTGTCGGCCGGCAGGAATCAAAGAAGCTCGAGCGCGCCGCTGCGCTCGCTTACGCCACCGAGAGCATGCGGCTGACCACGCGGCTGATGCAGCTCGCCTCATGGCTGCTGCTGCACCGCGCGGTGAAGGAAGGCGAGATGTCGCTCGCCCAGGCCAACAAGGAGAAGGGCAAGGTCAAGCTCTCCGCCGCCGACTTTCACGAACCGCATAATCTGGAATTGTTGCCTGCCGCGCTGCGCGAGCTGATCGAACGTTCGCACAAGCTGCAAGGCAAGGTGCGCCGGCTCGACGCTACCATTCACAATCAAACCGTTCCCGAGCGGGGCACGGCGGTCAATCCGGTCGAGCGCCAGCTCGGCCTGCTGAAGGCGGCCTTCGGCGCGGAAAGCGTCTGACCGCAGCGGTCATTGAACAAACAAAAAACCCCCGCGGCGAGGCGGGGGTTATTCATTGCCGGCTTTACCCAGAGCGGCTTATTTCTTCTCTTCCGCTTTGAGGAAGCCCGAGAATTTCTTCTGGAAGCGCGACAGCCGACCGCCGCGGTCGACCAGGTGCTGCTGGCCGCCGGTCCAGGCCGGGTGCGACTTTGGGTCAATGTCGAGATGCATGACATCGGCCTCTTTGCCCCAGGTGGAGCGGGTGGTGAATTCGCTGCCGTCGGTCATCACAACCTTGATGGTGTGGTAGCCGGGATGGATATCTTGCTTCATTGGTTCGGGTCCGTGGGGCGCCTGTGCGCCGAAAAGGGGCTGAATTTGGCGGGTCTATACAGGAACCCGACGAAAGCGGCAAGCCGCCGCAATTGACCGAGATCATGGCCGCAGGGCATGGTGCGCGCTCTGTGAAGGCGCCGAGAAGGCTGCCGACGTGGATCCATGGGGCCGTCGACTTAACGCTCGGCGGCCTTTCGCAATAGTGCCTTGAACTTGGCGAGCCTCCAGCCTCGTCCGTGTATTGGGAATAGATCCAATGGGAAGACAGGAATTCCGCGCCGCCAGCTCTCTCGCGGCCGTCTTCTCGGTCAGGCTTCTCGGCCTGTTCATGATCTACCCGGTATTTGCCGCCTATGCGCAGCAGCTTTCTGGTTCGACGCCTTATCTGGTCGGCGAGGCGCTTGGCATTTACGGACTGAGTCAGGGGCTCCTGCAGATTCCCTTTGGTCTGTTGTCTGACAAGTTCGGACGCAAGCCGATGATCGTCGTCGGGCTAATCATTTTCGCGATCGGCAGCGCAGTAGCGGCGCTCTCCACTTCGATCGGCGGCGTCATCTTCGGCCGCGTGTTGCAGGGCGCGGGCGCCGTCGGCTCCGTGATCTTGGCGCTGGTGGCCGATCTGACGACCGAGGAGAACCGTACTAAGGCGATGGCCATGGTCGGCATCACCATCGGCGCTTCCTTCATGGTCGCGCTGGTGACTGGCCCGATCCTCGCGACATTCATTGGCGTTGCCGGCATCTTCTGGCTGATGGTTGGGCTCGCGCTTGTCGGGATTGCGATCACCGAATTCGTCGTGCCGAACCCGCGCCTCGTGCGCGTCCATCGCGATGCCGAAACCGTTCCGGGATTGATGATGGCGGTATTGCGTAACAAGGAACTGTTGCGGCTAGATTTTGGAATATTTGCCCTGCACGCGATGCTGACGGCGAGCTTCCTGGTGGTGCCGGGCCTGTTGCACGGCACGCTGGACGTGTCGAGCCATAACCAGTGGATGATCTATCTGCCGGTGCTTCTGATTTCGGTTGCCGTGATGGTGCCGGCGATCATCGTAGCCGAGAAGCATCGTCGCATGAAGGGCGTGTTTGTCTGCGCGGTCGCCGCGCTCGTCGTCAGCCAGGCGATGCTTTATCTCGGCGCCGGCAACCTATATGTCTTGCTGGCTGCGCTCGCGATCTTCTTCTCGGGCTTCAATGTGATGGAGGCGAGCCTGCCCTCGCTTATCACCAAGGTGGCGCCGCCCGACGCCAAGGGCACGGCCACCGGCCTTTATTCGAGCTTGCAGTTTCTTGGCATCTTCGGCGGCGGCGTCGTCGGCGGCTGGGCGCACCAAACCGGCGGTAGCGCCGGAGTTTTTGCACTGACGGCACTGATCGCGCTGCTCTGGCTGCTCGCAGCGGCCACCATGGCGCAACCGAGCTACCTGACGACGCGGCTCGTGCCCCTTGGCGACGGCCAGACAAGAGATGCCGAGGGCCTCGCCGTGCGGTTGCGGCAGGTGCCGGGCGTGGCCGAAGCGGTCGTGATCGCCGAGGAAAAGCTCGCTTATCTCAAGGTGGATTCTAAATCATTCGACGCGGCCATGGCACAATCCTTGGCCGGCGCGCCCTGACCTGCGCGGGCAGCGACGATATCGTCGGCTATGTGTTCGCCGTCAACGGCAAGCTGAACAGCGCGGAAATTATGAATCGAACGGGCTGTTCCGTAAAATGTGGCCGAAGCTGCTAGACGCCAGCGCCACCGAGGCGATCAGCCACCGCAACAATTCCAAGGCTGCCGCGCCGCCGATCAAGGCAGTGATGGCGTTCCGCGGCGCGGCCGATGCTGCCAAAGCCAACGAAACGCCGCTTAATTTCGGCGTGCGCCGGATCACGCGCGAAAATGACAACGAGCTGCTGTTCGAGACGGCACTGGCGGATGGCTGGGTGCACCGGAGCTATCTGGCGAAGTGACGAGGTGAAACACACTGTCGTTCTCGCGAAGGCGGGGACCCATACGCCGCTGGCTATCGATAAGGCGGTGGCTATGGGTCCCGGCCCTCGCTTCGCTCGGCTGGGGACGACAGCTTCTAGGGCCGCCACGCCATCCGGTTTACCGACTTGCCCGACACCGGGTTTTTGTCCTCGCCGGTGTATTTAAATCCGTGCTTCTCGTAGAAGCGGATGGCGCGCGCGTTGTCCTTGTTGACCAGCAGCTCGAGGCCCTTGGGCGAAATGCGTTTGGCCTCATCGAGCAGCACCAAGGCAACGCCTCTGCCCCAATATTCGGTCGCGACCACGATCTGATCGAGATACATCGTCTCGGGATCGACGGTGACAAAGCCGATGAGTGCGCCGTTGTCTTCCGCGACCACGACGCGCGCTACCGGCACCAGCTCCTTGCGCCAGCGCTCGCGCCACCAGGGAACACGCTCGGTGAAATTGAGATGGGGATAATGCTTCTGCCAGGTGCGCCGCCACAGTTCGATAACCGAGTCCTCGTCGGCGGCGGAATAGGGGCGCAGGGTGAGGGAAGAGTTGGTCATCGTGTCCCGGGCGAGTGTAGCGACGGCATCGCCCGAGCACGAGAGCTATCGCTCGGTCAGCTTGAACTCGATGCGGCGGTTGCGCCGATAGGCGTCCTCGGTGGTGGCGGTGTCGATCGGCTGGAATTCACCGAAGCCGGCGGCGACCAGGCGCTGAGGCGAGACGCCCTTGCCGACCAGATATTGCACCACCGAAATCGCGCGCGCCGCCGACAGGTCCCAGTTCGACTTGAACTGTCCGCCGCTGCCGGAAATCGGCCGCACGTCGGTGTGGCCATCGACGCGCAGCACCCACGCGATATCGGTGGGGATCTGCTTCTCCAGTTCGACCAGCGCGCCGGCTACTTTGTCGAGCTCGGCGGTCGCTTCCGGCTTGAGATCGGCCTTGCCGGTGTCGAAGAACAGTTCCGATTGCAGCACAAAGCGATCGCCGACCACGCGCACGTCGGGCCGATTGCCGAGGATCTCGCGCAGCTTTCCGAAGAAGTCGGAGCGATACTTGGTCAGCTCCTGCACCTTCTGCGCCAGCGCCAGATTGAGCCGCTGGCCGAGATCGGCGATCTTGTTCTGCGATTCCTTGTCCTTCTTCTCGGCGGCATCGAGCGCGGTCTCGATCGCGGCGAGCTGGCGGCGTAGCGCCGCGATCTGCTGGTTGAGGATCTCGACCTGTGCCAGCGCACGGGAGGAAATCTTCTTCTCGCCTTCGAGCTGGCCGGTGAGTTCGGAGACCTTGCCCTGGGCCGCGGCGGCGCCCGCGCCGGAGCCCTCGGCGAGGCCCTTGTATTTGTCGCGATCGCTCTCGGCGGAAGCGAGCGAGGCGCTCAACTGCGCGAGCTGGTCCTCGAGATTGGCCTTGCCGGTCTTCTCCATCGACAACAGCTCGGTGAGCTGGGCGATCTGCGCGTTGAGGCGGGTGAGCGCTGTGTCTTTGCCGGCGACTTCCTGCTGCAAGTAGAATTGCACCACCACGAACACAGTCAGGATGAAAATGATGCTAAGGATCAGCGTCGACAGCGCGTCGACGAAGCCGGGCCAGTAATTCATGCCGCTTTCGCCGCGGCGGGTTCGGGCAAGCGCCATGATTCACATCACTAAATTGCGTATGATTTTATCCGAAATCCGGTTCCCACTTTTCGGGATCATGGGCGTTAACGGTCCACTTTTTCGCGCACCATGATCTCCAAGAGCCGCTTGATCTCGCGCTGCTGTTCAGCCTGGCTGTCGACCCAGTCGCGGATCATCTGCTGCTCGGTGCGCATGTGGTGCACCAAGCCTTGGATCGCTTCCGCCAGATTGGACATGGCACTGGAGGCGCCTTTGCTGGCGCCGCCCTCGCTGAGCGCCTCGCGCAGGCGGTCGATGGCCGAGCGCATCTCGCCGGTGCCGCCGCCGGCGACGATCGGCGCGGCCGCCTGGTCGTAGACCGTGGTGGAGAGCCAGTCTTCCAGTTCGGTGTAGAAGCGGTTTTGTGCCTGGCCCGATTGCAGGTCGAGGAAGCCGAGCACCAGCGAGCCGGCGAGGCCGAACAGCGAGGACGAGAACGATATGCCCATGCCGCTGAGTGGGGCGGCAAGGCCGTCGCGCAGCGAATCGAACATGCTGCCGGCATCGCCGCCGGCTTTCAGCCCCTGGATCACCCCGCCGACCGAGCCGACCGTCTCGATCAGCCCCCAGAATGTGCCGAGCAGGCCGAGGAACACCAACAGGCCGGTCATGTAGCGCGAAAGGTCGCGCGCCTCGTCGAGGCGGGTGGCGATCGAAGTCAAGAATGCCGCGCATCAATTGCGCCGACATAGCCATGCGGCCGACGCGGCTGCCGAGGATCGCCGCCATCGGCGCCAGCAGCACCGGTGGCCGCTCGACCGCGAGACCGGGATCGGCGAGGCGGAAATTGTTGACCCAGGCGATCTCGGGATAGAGGCGGATCACCTGGCGCAGGCACAAAACGATGCCAATGATCAACACGCCGATGATCAGCGAGTTCAGGCCGGGATTGGCCATAAAGGCCACTTCGATCTGCTTGTGCAGCACGAAGGCGACCAGTCCGCCGAGCACGACGAACACCAGCATCCGCAACAGGAAGATGCGGGGCGATGAGAGTTTGAGCGGATCGAGTTCTTTTGCCATGAGCTTGATGCCAGCCGGGTCGAGTCAACTCAATATGACACAGACCCGTGACAAGGAAAAAGCAGCTGTTCCGGACCCCCAGCATAGACCGGCGGATTGAGTTCAAATTGCGGTCGGCTTCAACCCTTGCCGGCGCCTTTCAGCACGCGCAGCAGCTCTTTCTGGATCGCCTCGTTGCCGGCGACGACGTGGCTCTTGGCGAATATGTCGGCGCCGCCGTCGCAATCGGAAACGAAACCGCCGGCCTCGCGCACCAGAATGGAGCCGGCCGCCACGTCCCACGGCTTGATGTCGCGCTCCCAATAGCCATCGAGCCGGCCGGCGGCGACCCAGGCGAGATCGAGCGCGGCGGCGCCGAAGCGGCGCAGGCCGGCGACTTGCTCCTGCATGGCGCCGGTTTCCCGGCGAGCCAGCGCCAGATCGCCGCGGCCGATATGCGGCAAGCTGCAGGCGATCACGGAGTCGGCGAGCCGCTTGCGGCCAGCGACGCGGATGCGCTGCTCGTTCATGAACGCACCCTTGCCGCGTTCCGCGATGAACATCTCTTCGCCGGCCGGATTGTAGATCAGGCCGGCGATCACGCTGTCCTCGCGTTCGAGCGCGATCGAAATCGCGAATTGCGGGATGCCGTGCAGGAAATTGGTGGTGCCGTCGAGCGGATCGACGATCCAGCGGTGCGACTTGTCGGCGCCCTCGCGCGTGCCGCCTTCCTCGCCGAGAAAGCCGTAACCGGGCCGCGCCTTGCTTAGCTCCTGGTAAAGCGTTTCCTCGGCGCGCCGGTCGGCCGACGAGACGAAATTCGCCGGGCCTTTAAGCGAGACCTGCAGCTTCTCCAGCTCGCCGAAATCGCGCTTGAGCGCGCGCGCGGTTTTGCGCGCGGCGGCGATCATCACGTTGAGCAGGGCGGAGTGGTGCATGGCGCGTGGGGTCTGCCCGCGCCACGGCTCGCCGTCAAGAGCGCGGCGCGGCGGTGGACAGCCACATCTTGGCCGCCTTCTCAGCGGCCTCGCGCACTTGTTGCGTCTGCTTGGCGGCGAAGGCGTCGAGATCGGGATCGCCGGCGTTGCCCGCCTTGGCGACGATGTGCCATTTGACCGCCTCGGTCGGATTGGCCGGCATGCCGCGCCCGGCCATCAGAATGCGCGCCAGCCGGTCCTGCGCGATCGCGCTGCCGCGGTGAGCCGCCTTGAGGAATAGCTGGGCGGCGGCGGCTTCGTTTTTGGCGATGCCACTGCCGTTGAACTGCGCGATGGCGTACTCGACCATGGCGTCGAGATTGCCGGCGACGGAGGCCTGCCCCATCAGGCGCGCGGCCTCATTGGGGTCCTTCGGCACGCCGCGCCCCTCTTTGTACATGGTGGCGAGGGCGTATTGCGCGTCCGAGTTTCCGGCATCGGAGGCCTGCCGGAACAGCTCGGCGGAGCGCGCGAAGTCCTGCGGAAATTGCTGGCCTTGCAGGTAGAGCAGGCCGAGATCGTAGGCGGCGGCCGCGTGCCCGAGCTTTGCGGCGGCCGCCAGCAGGCGGGCGGCTTCGTCGGGGTTGCGCGCGCCGGTGCGGCCCTCGAGATTGAACATCGCCAGCGCGAACATGGCCTCGCGGTCGCCATGCGCGGTGGCTAGTTTGTACCATTCCGCTGCCTTGTTGTTGTCTTCGGCGACGCCGAGTCCTTGCGCGTAGATGAGGCCGAGCAGCGTCATAGCGGCGGGATCGTTCTGCTGCGCGCGCTTGGTGGCCTCGGCGAGCGCGGTCAAATATTGACCGCGCTGAAAGGCGCCATACGCGAGATCGGCCTTGCTGTTGTCGACATTGGCCGTGGCACTCGGCGTAGGCGGCGGAACGGGCGGCGGCGTTTTTTTCTTGGGCTGCGCCAGCGCCGGCGCCACAAAGGCGGCGAACACACACAGCGCGACAATCGTGCTGCGCCGCCTCACCGTCATGCCGCGCTCTCCGGAATGCGCAAGTGGCCGGCGGCACGTATAATTGTTTCTGTAATCGCCTGCGGATCGCGCCACAGCCAATCGCCGAGCGCGACGAAATCGGCGCCGGCCTTCACTAGCGGCGCCACTTCCTCATCCAACTCGGCATAGGCGACGCAAGGGGCCTCGAACACCTCCGCCCACCAGGCGACGCGCTCCTCGATCGCATCGAAATCCGGCCGTTCGCCGGCAGCGCCGGGCTCGCCGAACATCACGTAGTCGGCACCGGCTTCGGCCGCGACCATGGCGTCATGGCGGGTGACCAGGCCGCCGACGCCCACGATGCGTTCGGGCTTGAGTTGCTCCAACGCGGCGGTGAAATCCGCGATCCCGGTCAGATGCGCGCCGTCGGTGCCCGCGCGCGCCACCAGGTCGGGGTGGCCATCGAGCAGCAGCGCCGCGCCCTTGTCCTGGACGACGGGGCAAAGCGCCTTGGCGCGGTTGATCTGCGTGCGCTCGTCGGCATCGGCCAGACGCAGCAGCACAGCGGCGACGTCGCCTACGCCCATGGCCGCCGCAAGCTGCGTAGAGAATGCTTGCGCGTCCGCGACCGGCGGCGTCACCAGATAGAGGCGCGGCGCCGGGCGCGGGTCGGCCTGTTTGGGTCGTGAAGCCATGTCCCACGCATGGTAGCGCAATCGGGCGGAATATTGACGTCGATTTACGTGCGCGCGAAGGCTGCGAGTTCGCGCGCCACGCGGGCGATCACGCTGTCCCAGTCGCCGATCTCGGGCTGGCGGAATAGCCGGGCGCACGGTTATGCATCATAGCTCGCCAGCGCCTCCTCGTTGCGCGCGAGCGCGGCGAGCACGATGCGAAAATTGGAATGGGCAGCGGCGGAGCGATCGTTGCTGGCCAGTGCCTTGCCGATCAGCTTGAGCGCTTCGACCGGCTCGCCGGTCTGGTGCTGGAGCACGCTAAGCAGGTGCAAAGCATCGAAATGGTCGGGGCGGGCGGCGAGCACTGCGCGATAGAGCGTCTTGCCTCGGAGCAGCGTATCGGCGAGATCGGGCGGCGCGGTTTGCGGCTTGGTTTGTGGATGGGCCATGGGCGAATCATCACGAGAATATTCGCTCGCGCCGCGCGCGTAGACGGCCCAAAGGCTGTTCGCTAGCATCGCGCAAAAGACCGCGAGACAAAGGTCGCAAGACTTGAGGGAGAACATGCTCAAACGCCTGTCGTTGCTGCTGCTATGCCTTGCCGCCGTGCCGGTCGCGCCCGCCGCCGCGGACGACTATCCGAGCCGCGCCATCAAGATGGTGGTGCCGTTCGCGCCCGGCGGCGGCACCGACGTGCTCGGCCGCATCATCGCGCAGCGCCTGTCAGAGCAATGGGGCCAGCCGGTAGTGGTCGAAAATCAGCCCGGCGCCTCCGGCGGCATCGGCACCAAGGCCGCCGCCAAAGCGGCGCCGGACGGCTATACGCTGCTGATGGCCTCGACCGGCGCGCTGATGGCGGCCTCCGCCGCGCTGGCGCCGGAAGGGCAGTTCGACGTCGACAAATTTTTCGCGCCGATCACCGTGGTGGCGGCGCCGCCTTATCTGCTGGTGGTCAATCCGAACGTCAAAGCGAGCTCGGTCGCCGGGCTGATCAAGCTCGCGCGCGAGAAGCCGAAGGCACTTTCATTCGGCTCGTCCGGCATCGGCGCCGCCTCGCATTTGTCGGGCGCACTGTTCGAGAAGGATGGCAAGATCGAGATGCTGCACGTGCCCTACAAGGGAACCGGTCCGGCGGTCACCGATCTCCTGGGCGGGCGCATCGACATGATGTTCTCGCCGTCGACCACGGTGCAGGCGTTCGTCGTGGCCGGCAAACTCAAGGCACTCGCCACCACCGGTGCCAAGCGCTCGAAATTTTTCCCCGACGTGCCGACAGTGGCCGAGGGCGGCTTGCCCGGCTACCAGTCGGTCGGCTGGTTCGGCCTGCTGGCGCCGGCGCATACGCCGAAGGACATCGTCGATAAGCTCAACAAGGCGGTGGTCGGCATCATGGGCGAGAAGGACGTGGTCGACCGCATGGCCAAGCTGGGCGCCGAGCCCGAGCCGCAGACGCCCGAGGAGTTCGGCCGCTTCATCAACGCCGATGTGGCGAAATGGAGCAAACTGGTGAAGGAGCAGAACATTGTCATTCCGGGAGCGGGGAAGTAATTAGTCTGTCATGACCGGGACAAGCCCGGCCATGACAACGGATAGGGTGGGCGCAGTCGCCTCACTTCGGCATCGGCACCGGGCCCATGTCCTTGGGCACTTTATAGCCCTTCTGCACGGCGGGGCGCGCGGCGATGGTCTCGTACCAGCGCCGCACGTTGGGGTATTGCTTCATATCGATGGTCTGCCACTCGAAGCGCGAGATCCACGGCCAGATCGCGATATCGGCGATCGAGTATTCGTCGGCGACGAAGTCGCGCCCGGCGAGCCGCGTGTCGAGCACTTTGTAGAGCCGGTGCGCTTCCTTCAGGTAACGCTCCTCGGCATAAGGCGCCTTGCCGGGATTATATTTCACGAAGTGATGCACCTGGCCGAGCATCGGACCGGGACCGCCCATCTGCCACATCAGCCATTCGATCGTGCGGTAGCGGCCTTCGCCGGATTTCGGCAGCAGCTTTCCGGTTTTGTCGGCGAGATAGATCAGGATCGCGCCCAACTCCATCAGCGCCATGTTGTTGTCGCGGTCGACGATCGCCGGGATGCGGTTGTTCGGCGCGATCTTGAGAAAGGCCGGCGCGAACTGCCCGCCCTTGGAAATATCGATCGGATGTACGGTGTAGGGCAAGCCGAGCTCTTCCAGCGCGATGGAAACCTTGCGGCCGTTGGGAGTAGTCCAGGTGTACAGATCGATCACGATTATTGTCCTTGAATGACGATGGAACCGGGAACATCCCGAGAGGCGGGCGCGTTATCAGCGGAGTTCCATTAGCAGGAGGCGACCATGAAGCTCAATCTCCTTGTTCTCGCATTGGCGACGACCGCCTTCGGTTCGCTCGGCGCGAATGCCCAAACCGTGATCGAAGAACGCCGCGATCCGGCAGTCGTGATCGAGCACGACAGCCCGTCAGTGAACGTGAAAGAACGCGGTGTCGTCGGCGAAAAGAAGGTGATCAAGCGCGAAACCAACGGGATGGGCGATTGCACATCTAAGACCGTGCACAAGGAAGACGATACCGGGTCGAAGACCGTGCATAAGACCAATTGCGACTGACGCCGCGTTACAACGGCGTACCTTATGAAAAAGGCCGCATGTGACGCGGCCTTTTTCTTGTATAGGTTCGCTTGGAGGTTACGCGGCCTTTTTCTCCATGTCGGCCTTCCATTGGCCCATGGCGGCGAGACCGTTCATCTTGGCGCGATGGGAAAATGCGCGCTGGGCGGCGGCGACGTTCTCGCTCTTGCCGCGCCAGGTGGTCTGCGGCGCGTGCTGCAGCGCGCGGCCGTAGGAGAAGGTGAGGCGCCACGGCAGGTTGCCGATCTTGTTCATCGCGTCGAGGTGGGCGGTGGCCTCCTCGTCGCTTTGCCCGCCGGACAGGAAGGCGATGCCCGGTACCGCGCCCGGCACGCATTCTTTCAGCATCTTCACCGTCTTCTCGGCCACTTCTTCGACGCCAGCGCGCTTGTCGTTCTTTTTGCCGGAGATCGCCATGTTGGGCTTGAGCACCATGCCTTCGAGCGCGACCTTGTTGTAGTAGAGCTGCTGGAAGGTTTCCTTCAGCGTCCATTCGGTGATCTTGACGCAGCGGTCGATGTCGTGGCCGCCGTCCATCAGCACTTCCGGCTCGACGATCGGCACGATCTGCGCGGCCTGGCAGAGCGCGGCATAACGCGCCAGCGCATGCGCATTGGCGTAGATGCAGGTGTGGGTCGGGATGCCGGCGCCGATGTCGATCACCGCCCGCCATTTGGCGAAGCGCGCGCCCTGCTCGTAATATTTCGGCAGCCGGTCGGCTAGCTTGTCGAGGCCGATGGTGACGAGTTCGCCCGGGCACATCGGCAGCGGCTTAGTGCCTTCGTCCACCTTGATGCCGGGAATGGCGCCCGCCTTCTTGATGAGATCGACCAGCGGCGTGCCGTCCTTGGCTTTTTGCCAGATCGTCTCGTCGTACAGGATGACGCCGGAGATGTGCTTCATACCTTCGCCCGAGCGGAACAGCATCTCGCGGTAGTCGCGGCGTGCATCCTCGGTCAATTCCACGCCGATGGCGTCGAAGCGCTTCTTGATAGTTCCGGAGGATTCGTCGGCCGCCAGAATCCCTTTGCCGGGCGCGACCATGGCCAGCGCCACCTTGTTCAGTTCATTGAGATTCATGATTTCCTCCATCGCATCCGAAAAAGTTTGGCTCCCCGCGATGATGCCGACATGATAGTCGGCGTCATTTCTGCCGCAACACCTCGACCCCCGGTAAGGCCTTGCCTTCTAGCCATTCAAGGAAGGCGCCGCCGGCGGTGGAAACGTAAGTCAGGCGGTCGGCCACGCCCGCGACGTTGAGCGCCGCTACCGTGTCGCCGCCGCCCGCTACCGAAACAAGCTTTCCGGCCGCAGTGAGTTCCGCCGCGGCTTCTGCGATTTCGACCGTGCTATTGTCGAACGGTTCCATCTCGAAGGCGCCGAACGGGCCGTTCCAGACCAGCGTCTTCGAGCGGGCCAGCACCGAGACCACCAGCTCGATGCTGCGCGGGCCGATGTCGAGGATCATATCCTTGTCGCCGACGCGGTCGATATCGACCGCGCGCGAGGGCGCATGCGCCTCGAATTTTTCGGCGACCACCGCGTCGACCGGCAGCACGACCTCGCGCTTGGCGCTCTTTGCCTCGGCCATGATCTTTTGCGCAGTGGCCACGAGATCGGCTTCGACCAGCGACTTTCCGACCTTCTTGCCTTGCGCGAGCAAGAACGTATTTGCCATGGCGCCGCCGATGATCAGCCCGTCGACCTTTTTCAGCAGGTGGCCAAGCAGGTCAAGCTTGGTGGAAATCTTGGCGCCGCCGACAATGGCCGCGAGCGGGCGCGCCGGCTTGTCCAGCACCTTTTCGAGGGCTTCCAGCTCAGTCTGCAAAGTGCGGCCGGCATAGGCCGGCAAGAGATGGGCCAGCCCTTCGGTCGAGGCGTGCGCGCGGTGCGATACCGAGAAGGCGTCGTTGACGAAAATATCGCCGAGCTTGGCCAGCGCGGTGACGAAAGCGGGATCGTTTTTCTCCTCGCCGGGATAAAAGCGGGTGTTCTCCAAGCAGACGATGTCGCCGTTCTTCATCGACGCCACCGCGCGCTCGGCGGCCTCTCCGATGCAGTCATCGACGAATTTGACCGGCCGCTTGATGATGTGCGCCACCTCGGCTGCCACCGGCTTGAGCGAATTTTTCTGATCGCGTTCCTTGGGGCGGCCGAAATGCGATAGCAGGATAACCTTGGCGCCCTTGTCGGCGATCTCGGTGAGCGCGTGCGCCATGCGTTCGATGCGGGTCGCGTCGGTGACAACGCCGTTCTCGACCGGTACGTTGAGGTCGACGCGTACCAACACGCGTTTGCCCTTTACGTCTACATGATCGAGGGTTTTAAAAGCCGACATTTAGCAATCTCTCCTGCCATCCTTTGAGGCGCGCCAAATGGCGCGCACCTCAGGATGACGGATTGAATTTAAATCAACTTGCCCATCGTCACGGCGGTGTCCGCCATGCGGTTGGAGAAGCCCCATTCATTGTCGTACCACGACATCACGCGCACCAGCGTGCCATCCATCACCTTGGTCTGGTCCATGTGGAAGACCGAGGAATGCGGATCATGGTTGAAATCGATCGAGACGTTGGGCGCCGTGGTGTAGCCGAGGATGCCCTTGAGCTGCTGCTCGGCCGCGCGCTTGATCGCGCCGTTAATCTCGTCCTTGCTGGTGGCCTTCTTGGCGACGAATTTGAAATCAACTACCGAAACGTTCGGCGTCGGCACGCGGATCGCGACGCCGTCGAGCTTGCCGTTGAGCTCGGGCAGCACCAGGCCCACGGCTTTGGCGGCGCCGGTCGAGGTGGGGATCATCGACAGCGCGGCAGCGCGGCCGCGGTAGAGGTCCTTGTGCAAGGTATCGAGCGTCGGTTGGTCGCCGGTGTAAGCGTGGATCGTCGTCATGAAGCCCTTATCGATGCCGACGGCGTCGTTGAGCACCTTCGCGACCGGCGCCAGGCAATTGGTGGTGCAGGAGGCGTTGGAGACGACCTTGTGATCCTTGGTCAGTTTGTCGTGGTTGACGCCGTAGACGACGGTGAGATCGGCGCCGTCGGCAGGCGCCGATACCAACACGCGCTTGGCGCCGGCGGTCAGATGCATCGAGGCCTTGTCCTTGGCGGTGAAGATGCCGGTGCATTCCAGCGCGATATCGACGCCGAGGTCCTTCCACGGCAGCGTGGTGGGGTCCTTGATGGCGGTGACTTTGATCGCGCCATTGCCGACGCTGATGGTGTCGCCCTTGACGATGACCTCGCCGGGGAAGCGGCCATGCACGCTGTCGAAGCGCAAGAGGTGCGCGTTGGTTTCGACCGGGCCGAGATCGTTGATGCCGACAACCTCGATGTCCGTGCGGCCCGATTCAGCAATGGCGCGGAGAACATTGCGGCCGATGCGGCCGAATCCATTGATGGCGACGCGTACCGTCATGTCAGTCACTCCCGGATAATTCCACGTGTCATGGCCGAAATGGGCCACGGCACGTATTGACACAAATCAACTTTTTCCGAGTTTGCGGATGGCCGCTTCGGCGACCGCTTCGGGCGTAACGCCGAAATGCTTGTAAAGGTCCTTGTAGGGCGCGCTGGCGCCGAAACCGGTCATGCCCACGAAAACGCCATCGGAACCTATGATGGCGTCCCAGCCCTGACGAATGGCGGCTTCCACGCCGACCTTGACGGGCGCGTCGCCGATCACCGCGCGGCGGCCCGCCTCCGGCGCCTCCAGCAGCAATTCGAAACAGGGCACCGACACCACGCGCGCTGAAACACCCTTGGCGGCGAGCAATTTCTTGGCCTCGACCGCGATCGCAACTTCCGAGCCGGTGGCGAAGATCGAAACATCTGCCTTGCCGTCGGCGGCGGCAATCTCATAGGCGCCGGGGGCGCAACGGTTGGTCTCGAGGAAATTCTGGCTGAGTTGCGGCAGATTCTGGCGGGTGAGTGCCAGCACGCTCGGGCGGTTTTTCGCCTCGAGCGCGAGCTGCCAGCACTCGGCGGTCTCCACCGCGTCGCAGGGGCGGAACACGAACAGGTTTGGAATGGCGCGCAGCGCGGCGAGGTGCTCGACCGGCTGATGGGTCGGGCCGTCCTCGCCCAGTCCAATGGAATCGTGCGTCATGATGTGAATGACGCGCTTGCCCATCAACGCGGCGAGCCGGATCGCCGGGCGGCAATAATCCGAGAACACCAGGAACGTGCCGGAATAGGGGATGATGCCGCCGTGCAGCGCCATCCCGTTCATGGCGGAGGCCATGCCGTGCTCGCGCACTCCGTAGTGGATGAAGCGGCCTGAGTAATCGGCCGCGCTCATCGCCTTCATCGATTTGGTGCGCGTGTTGTTAGAGCCGGTCAAATCCGCCGATCCGCCGATCATTTCCGGCAGCGCCGGGATCAGGCTCTCAAGCGCGAATTCGCACGCCGTGCGGGTGGCGATATCCTTCGGCGTGGCGGCGAGCGACTGCTTCACCGCGCGCAGGGCTTCGGCGAAGGCCGGCTTCGGGAGGTTGCCCTTCATGCGGCGCTCGAATTCGGCGCGCTTTGCGGCATCGAGCGCGGCGAGGCGCTTGTTCCAGTCGGCATGTGCGCCCTTAGAGCGCTCGCCTGCCTTGCGCCAGGCCGACAGAATATCGGCGGGGATCTCGAACGGCGCGTGCGTCCAGCCGAGCGTTGAGCGCGCGCCTTTGATCTCGTCGGCGCCGAGCGGCGAACCGTGTGACGATGCCTTGCCGGCTTTGGTCGGCGCGCCGAAGCCGATGGTGGTCTTGCAGGCGATCATTACCGGCTTGTCCGCCGTCTGCGCTTTTTCCAGCGCGGCGGCGATGGCAGCAGGATCGTGACCGTCGATGCGCGAGGCGGTCCAGCCGGCCGCCTCGAAACGCTTCACTTGGTCGACGCTGTCGGTGAGCGAGAGCGCGCCGTCGATCGAAATGCCATTATCATCGAACAGCACGATCAGCCGGTTGAGCTTTAGGTGTCCGGCGAGCGCGATGGCTTCCTGGCTGATGCCTTCCATCAGGTCGCCGTCGGAGACGAGCACGTAAGTCTTGTGACCGACCACGTCGGCGCCGAACTCGGCGGCGAGATGCCGCTCGGCGATCGCCATGCCGACCGCGTTGGCGAGGCCTTGCCCGAGCGGGCCTGTGGTGGTCTCGACGCCGGGGGTGTGGCCGTATTCGGGATGGCCGGCCGTGATCGAGCCGAGCTGGCGGAAGCGCTTGATCTGCTCGAGCGTCATCGCCGGATAGCCGGTGAGATAGAGCAGGGCGTAGATCAGCATCGAGCCGTGGCCGGCCGACAGCACGAAACGGTCGCGGTCGGGCCAGGCGGGATCGGCGGGATCGAATTTCAGAAAGCGCGTGAATAGGACGGTGGCCACGTCGGCGGCGCCCATGGGCAGGCCGGGATGGCCGGATTTCGCTTGCTCGACGGCGTCCATGGCCAAAGCGCGGATGGCATTGGCGAGGTCGGCCTGTGCGGGCGATGCGCTGCCGGCCGCGTGGCGATCGTCTTGCGCCACCGCTGCCGTCGACGAAGCGGGTGCATTCATGGAAAAGGCCTGTTTGCGTGGGGTGGATAGCATGTGAGGCCCTTGAGTCAATGTGACGGCGCACCTGCCGGGCAGCCATGCACAGGCTCGCGAAAACATCGGGGTAAATCGCGCGCCGAGCGTTGACGGCGGGATCGTGCAGCACGTAAGGTCCTTCGCCTAAATCTTTGCTCCCGCAAGAGTTTTTGAGTGCGGATGAAGGCGATGACCGACCAAAGCGCGATCGATACAGCGGTGAAGCGTCTGGCGCTGGCATTGGACTCGCTCGATGCCGCAGTGGAGCGAAGGCGCGAAGGCGACCGCAGCGAGGAAGGACTGGCGAGCCAGCTCCACGCGCTGGGCGTCGACCGCACCCGGCTCGCCGCCGCGCTCGACGGCGAAGCCGCGCGCTCTCGCCGGCTGGAAACGACCAACCGCGAGATCGCGCAGCGGCTGGACACGGCAATCGCCAGCATCCAGTCGGTGCTGGATTCTAACGAGTGAACTTATGGCCCAGGTCAACGCAACCATTGCCGACCGCCAATACCGCCTCGCCTGCGAGGACGGGCAGGAGGAGCATCTGCAGGCGCTCGCCAAGAATCTCGACGAGAGAATCGAGGAACTTCGCAAGAAATTCGGCGAGATCGGCGACACCAGGCTCACGGTGATGGCGGCGCTGATGGTGGCCGACGAACTCAGTGAGGCAGCGCGCAAGATCCGCCGCCTGGAGGAAGAGGCGACCGGCCTGCAAGATGCCCGCGTGGTCGCGTCCGACCGCGCCAAGGCGGCATCAAATGCGGTGGTTAACGCCTTCAACTCGGCGGCCGAGCGGATCGAGGGCATCACCAAGAAGCTCAATGCGTCGCTCGGCAACGGCGTGGCGATCGGGTAGCCGTTCATGCTGGATGCGAGGGAGAGCGAGGCGCGCGTTCGAGGCAGCTTCGGACGTCAGACGATCATGACGACGTTGGGCGCGGAGATCGCAGCCGTGCGCGCGGGCGAAGTCGAGATCGTGCTGCCATTCTCGGACAGAATTCTTCAGCAGCATGGATTCATCCACGCCGGTGCCGTTGCGACCATCGCCGACAGCGCCTGCGGCTATGCCGCGCTCACCGTGATGCCGCGCGATGCGGGCGTGCTGACCACAGAGTTCAAGATCAACCTGCTGGCGCCGGCCAAGGGCGAGCGACTGCGCGCGGTCGGCCGCGTCATTCGCAGCGGAAAGAAGCTGGTGATCACGCTCGGCGAAGTGTTCGCGGAGGAAGGCGGCGCCCGCAAACAGGTCGCGCTCATTACCGCAACGATGATGGTGGTCGAGACCGGCGCCGGCTTGCGCGATTGATCGGCGCCGGCCACCGCTGGCGCCTGCCTGTCATAAGCACTACATTCGAGTCGCGGGGCTGTGGGGCGCGATGGGGTCACATTCCCCGGGGCCTTACGATCCTAACGGGAGCTGTCCCTGGCCGGGCTCGTGGGCTCGGTCATATGGCGCCCACCTACTTATGTAGGTTCCCGGGATCACACTCCGACGGCCTTCGCGGCTCCGCACTTTATTGATGTCCGACGTAACCGATACCGACCAGACGAAAGCCGCCCTTCGCGCCGCAGCCCTTGCGCTGCGCGATGCGCTGCCGGCTGCTGCGCGCGCGGCAGCGGCGGAGGCGATTGCCGGCCGCGCATTCCCGGTGCCGATTGCTCCGGGCACCATCGTCTCCGGCTTCTCGCCGATGAAGACCGAGATCAATCCGGTGCCATTGTTACGCAAGCTCGCCGATGCCGGCGCGCAGCTCGCGCTGCCGGTCATCGCCGGGCGCGGGCACCCGCTGATCATGCGGGCGTGGAAATTCGGCGATCCGTTCAATGCCGGGCAGTGGGGCATCCGCGAGCCGGTGCCCGAGGCGCCGGAAGTGGCGCCCGACATTCTGATCGTGCCGCTCGCCGCTTTCGACCGCGCCGGCCATCGCATTGGCTACGGCGCCGGCTATTACGACATAACCATCAACGCGCTGCGCGCGAAAAAGAAGGTCATCGCCATTGGTATTGGGTTTGCAGCCCAGGAAATCCCTAAGGTGCCCGCCACGACCCGCGACGCGCGCCTCGATCTCGTGCTAACGGAGCGCGAGGTAATCGATGCCCGCGGAACTTGAAGCATGCGTATCCTTTTCATCGGCGACGTGGTTGGCCGCTCCGGGCGAGCGATCGTCAACGAGCGGCTGCCGGGTCTGATCGCCGAGTGGAAGCTCGATCTCGTTATCGTCAACGGCGAGAACGCAGCCGGCGGCTTCGGCATTACCGAAGTCATCTACAATGAGCTGATCGACGCTGGCGCCGACGCCATCACGCTCGGCAATCATGCCTGGGACCAGCGCGAGGCGCTGGTGTTCATTGAGCGATCGCCGCGCCTGATCCGCCCGGTCAACTATCCGAAGGGCACGCCCGGCCGCGGCGCGGCTTTGGTCGAAACCAAGAACGGCAAGCGCGCGCTGGTGATCAACGCCATGGGCCGCATCTTCATGGACCCGCTCGACGATCCGTTCGCCGCGGTCGAGCGCGAGCTCGCTGCCTGTGCGCTCAAGACCGGCGCCGACGCCATCGTGCTGGACATGCATTGCGAGGCGACCAGCGAGAAGCAGTCAATGGGCTATTTCGTCGATGGCCGCGTCAGCCTCATGGTCGGTACCCACACCCATTCGCCCACCGCCGATCACCGCGTTATGCCGGGCCGCAGCGCTTTCGTGTCGGACGTCGGTATGACCGGAGATTTCCAATCGGTCATCGGCATGATCAAGGACGAGCCGCTTAACCGCTTCCTGCGCAAGGTGCCGAGCGCGAAGTTCGAGCCGGCGAACGGGCCTGCCACGCTGTGCGCGATCGCGGTCGAGACCGACGATGCGACCGGCCTTGCGGCGCGCGTCGGCGCCGTCCGCCTCGGCGGTATTCTGGAAGAGGCGCGGCCGAAATTCTGGGAATAAAGTTTTTTGTGAGCCCGTCGGGTTGACCTGAATCACCCGCGGTGATTCAGTCACGCTGATTCGCCGGCTCGTGCTCGTTCCAGCATCGCAACTCGGCACGACGGGAATGACCCTCAACGTCAATCGCAATCTCGCGCTGGAGACAGGCTTCGCGCCGGGCGTCTCGCTCGAGACCGATGCGCGTGCGGAACTCGCCGCCCAGTTCATCCTGGCCGGCTCGCGCGTGCTCGATCTCAGCGACGCGATGACCATGCAGCGTCTGCTCCCGAACGGCTGCACCTATCAAGGCCGCAATAGCATCGGGTGCGACGACGGGGCCGTTTGCAATATGGCGGGCGGCGACTTTCCGACTCAGGCCGCGACGCAATCTGACATCATCGTCATGCTCGGCACGCTCGAGCGCATCGCCGACGTGGAGAGCCTGTTCACCCATCTGCGCTTCTGCAAGCAGGATGTGATCCTGAACTTTAGCGGCGAACGTGCCGGCGGCGGTTTATTTTCTCAGCCATCCAGCCTATATAGTCGACGGCATCAACCTCATTGCAGTTCGAGTCATGGCTGGTCATTCCCAATTCAAGAACATCATGCACCGCAAGGGGCGTCAGGATAAGGTGCGCTCCAAGCTGTTCGGCAAGCTCGCGCGCGAGATCACGGTGTCGGCCAAGATGGGCCTGCCCGACCCGGCGTTCAATCCGCGCCTGCGCGCCGCGATCCTCGCCGCCCGCGCCGAGAACATGCCGAAGGACAATATCGAGCGCGCGATCAAGAAGTCGCAAGGGTCCGACGCCGAGAGCTATGACGAAATCCGCTACGAAGGTTATGGGCCGGGCGGTGTTGCGGTGATCGTCGAGGCGCTCACCGATAATCACAATCGCACCGCCGGCGAAGTGCGCGCCACTTTCACCAAAAATGGCGGCAACCTGGCCACGACCGGCGCGGTGTCGTTTATGTTTAATCATGTCGGCGTGGTCGAATATGGCGCCAAAGTCGCCAGCGCCGATGCTATGCTGGATGCCGCGATCGAGGCCGGCGCCGAGGACGTCGTGTCGAGCGACGACGGGCATGCGATCTTCACCACGGCGGAAACCTTGAACGAGGTGGCCAAGGCGCTGGAAGCGAAATTCGGCGAGCCGCGCAAGGCCGCCTTGCTGTGGAAGCCGCAGAACACCGTCGCGGTAGACGACGAAACCGGCGAGAAATTGCTCAAGCTGATTGAGGCGCTCGATGACAGCGACGACGTGCAGAGCGTCTACGCCAATTTCGAAATGTCCGACGCGCTCGTTCAGAAAATGAGTGCTTAGCGCAGCGAGTCGAACACCGGCAGGCTCACCAGCGCCGCCAAGGCGATGATCAGATAAGTGGCGCGGCGATAGAGCGCGTCGCTAGCGCCGTGGAACCAGTAGGCGCCGCCGGCCATGGCGCAACATGATCGCCTGCGCGTTGAACAAGCCGCTGAAGAAAATACATCACTATCGACAGCGCACCCTGCATGATGAAATAGACCATGATATTGGCGCACACGGTCACCGAATTGTTGTTGCCGCCGAGCCAGAACACCAGCAACGGCGGGGCGCCGATCTGCACCGCGCCGCCGCCGAATCCGGCGTGCGCGCCGACGCCGAGCGAGGCGGCGAACGTCGGGCGACCGTGATAGCGCCAGCCGGTGATCAGCGAGACCAGCAGCCCCGCGACGAACCAACGCAAGCTCAGCGGATCAACCAGCACCAGCGCCATCGCGCCGAATGGCAGCACCACCGCGCCACCGACCGAAACCGGGGCGTAGCGATGGGGAACCGCGGGTGGGCGACGGTGTCGTGGAACAGCGCTAGCGTTTGTGGATCGATCACGGGGGGCGGCTTCGGCGGACGGGGCAAGCCTCGCAGGCTTGGGGGTGTTTGGGTGGTCCGTTCTGGCCGAGAGCCCGCCGGGGGGCTATCAACAGGCCATGGTCGGGCATCCGATTCGCATCCTCGGCATCGATCCCGGGCTCCGCCGCACCGGCTGGGGCCTGGTCGAGGCTGCCGGCAACCGGCTCATCTACGTGGCCTGCGGATCGCTGGAGACCAGCGAGCGGGCCGCGCTCGGCACCCGACTGGTACTCATCCACGACGGACTTGCCAGAGTGATCGAGCAATATCGCCCGCACGAGGCGGCGGTGGAGGCGACCTTCGTCAACGCCAATGCGGCGGCGACGCTCAAACTCGGGCAGGCGCGCGGCATCGCCATGCTGGTGCCGGCCAAGGCCGGGCTCATGGTAGCGGAATACGCGCCCAACGTCGTGAAAAAGACCGTGGTCGGCACCGGCCACGGCGAGAAGGCGCAGATCCGCATGATGATCGCCATGCTGCTGCCGAAGGCCGATCCGCAGAGCGAGGACGCCGCCGACGCGCTAGCGATCGCGGTCTGTCACGCGCATCACCGGACCAGCGCGGTGCTGAAGGTGGCGGCATCATGATCGGCAAGCTCAAGGGCATCGTCGACAGTTACGGCGCGGATTACATCATCCTCGACGTCGGCGGCGTCGGCTATCAGGTGCATTGCTCGCCGCGCACCTTGCAGGCGCTGCCGGCGCAAGGCGAAGCCGCCACGCTGTCGATCGAAACTTATGTGCGCGAGGATCAGATCAAGCTGTTCGGCTTTGCCAGTGACATGGAGCGCGAATGGTTCCGTCTGCTGCAGACGGTGCAGGGCGTCGGCGCCAAGGTGGCGCTGTCGGTGCTCGGCACGCTGAAGGTCGCCGATCTCGCCTCCGCGGTCGCCATGCGCGACAAGGCGGCGATTTCGCGCGCGCCCGGCGTCGGCCCGAAAGTGGCCGAGCGCATAGTCACCGAATTGAAGGACAAGGCGCCGGCGTATACAAACGTCGATCCGGCGGTGGTGCATCTCGCAGGCGCGCTCGACGACAAACGCGCACCCAAGCCGGTGATGGATGCGGTGTCCGCGCTGGTCAATCTCGGCTACGGCCAGCCGCAGGCGGCCGCCGCGATTGCCGCCGCGTCGCGTAACGCGGGCGAGAGCGCCGACACAGCGATGCTGATCCGCCAGGGGCTGAGGGAGCTGGCGAAGTGAATACGCCGCGCCGACTAGTGACCGCTGACCGCCGCGACGACGACGCGGATGTTTCGCTGCGCCCGCTGCGGCTCGCCGAATTCATCGGCCAGGAAAAGGCGCGCGCCAATCTCGGCGTATTCATCGAGGCGGCGCGCGCGCGCAAGGAAGCGCTTGACCATGTGTTGTTCGTAGGCCCGCCCGGCCTCGGCAAGACCACGCTGGCGCAGATCGTCGCGCGCGAATTGGGTGTGAATTTCCGCGCGACCTCCGGCCCGGTGATCGCCAAGGCCGGCGATCTCGCCGCGCTGCTCACCAATCTCGAGCCGCGCGATGTGCTGTTCATCGATGAAATCCACCGGCTCAATCCGGCGGTGGAGGAAATCCTCTATCCGGCCATGGAGGATTTCCAACTCGATCTGATCATCGGCGAGGGGCCGGCGGCGCGCTCGGTGAAGATCGATCTCGCGCCCTTCACGCTTGTAGGCGCCACTACGCGCGCCGGGCTGCTCACTAATCCGCTGCGTGACCGCTTCGGCATTCCGGTGCGGCTGAATTTTTATTCCGAGACTGAGCTCGAAGAGATCGTCAATCGCGGGGCGCGCGTGCTCAGCCTTGGCATCACGCCCGACGGCGCCAACGAGATCGCGCGGCGCGCCCGCGGCACGCCGCGCATCGCCGGGCGGCTGTTGCGCCGGGTGCGCGACTTCGCCCATGTCGACGGCAACAAGGCGATTGACCGCAAAATCGCCGACCGCGCGCTCGGCGAGTTGGAAGTCGACAGCAGCGGCCTCGACGCCATGGACCGACGCTATCTCACCACCATCGCGGTCAGTTACGGGGGCGGGCCGGTCGGCGTGGACACCATGGCGGCCGCGCTGTCGGAACCGCGCGACGCCATCGAGGACATCATCGAGCCGTTCCTGATCCAGAAGGGCTTCATCCAGCGCACGCCGCGCGGACGGTTGCTCACCTCGCATGCCTTCAAGCATCTCGGTCTGGCCGAGCCGAAGCGCGACCCGAGCCAGTTCGGATTGTTCGGGGACGCCGAAGAAAATGATTAGAGACGGCGGGCGGCTATCGTCTAATGCGTTACAGAGTTCATCTAGGGAATGTCAGCTGATTGCGATGGCGCCAGTCCTCGCAAGCTGAACATCGCGAGCGGGCAATGAATTTTATTCCGTTATCACGATTGTTGGGCGCTCTTCTAATTTTGACAGGCCTCACCGCCTACAAGCCCGCCTCTTTACGCAACCGCGCTTCGTCTTCGTGCTTGCGTTCTTCATATTGCCGCCGGTTCGCATAATGTGGGTCATCGAGGACTATACGCTACGCCTGATCCAAGGTGGCCTTTTCTAACACCCGGTCGTGCGCCCGCACTTTCCATACGATCCACAAGATCGAGCCAACCGCACAAAGCATGATGATGATCTCCAACATCCCTTGTCCCTCTGACCGCTCACGTTCTTCTTCATGCAAATTAATCTATAAAATATGCCTTCAATCAATTCCACCGCATCAAATTTCCTAGACGGGCGCAGACCGTTACGCTGCGTCGAGTTTTTAGGGTGGTGAGTGACAAAAGCCAAAGGCGCGGAGACGAGTTTGGCCGACGCGCAATATCATCGTTCGACCGTTTACTTCGCTTGTACACGATTTAGGTAATCGATGATCGCCATAATGCGAGTGTAAATAAAAGCTTCTCGATTGGCTGGAGGTAAATAGATATACTCTTCGGCGCTTCTCAACTTAAGTGGCGTATATCGGTATCCCCAAATTGGCATTTCACGAGTGCCATGGCTGCTGATTGATTTTCTCCCATCAATTATTTCGTACACTGACTTGAGAGGAAACACGCCGTTGTTTTTCTTGGTGAGCATTGTCAGATCGGTAGGTTTCGTTTTCAAATTCTCACTTAATGGTCCGTTTCCTTTTGCGTCCATACCGTGGCATGCGGCGCAACTGGACTGATATTCTGTTCTTCCCACATCAACATCTTGAGCCCACCCGTACGCACTAGACCCGACGATCGCATTAGCAACAATGAGCCATTTAATTGCAAAATTTGCCATAAGGCGCTCTTTTTTCGTGAAGCTACGGGCTGGCAGCAATTGACCCACTATTGAAGGTATTGGAGCAGGCGCGTTGATCTGCATCAACCAAGCAAAGCCGACCGTCTGGCTGCGCCGAACGTGGCCGGAATCGAAAAATGACCGCTCGACACGCTGCTGCCTATGCATCGCTGGCGGCAGCGACCGGCGCGGCCTCTCCAGCGTCGGCATTGCCGTGCATAATTGACCTCGCCCCACATCGATGCGCCGCAGCGAGAGCTGCGGACCTAGGGGCGGCATTTTGCGAACGCCGTTTGACGACTTGAACGAAAGTACGGCAAGGATATTGTTTTCGCCGCGCACGAGCAGCTTCGTCAGGATCTCGCTTGGAATTCGTAATAACACCTCCGCGCGATAAACGGGCGCATGAACAGTCATCAGGAATTGCAGCGATGACCACCGCTCAGAATCCCTCCCTCGACGGCGAAATCCGCGACGGCCGCCATTCGCAGCCGGTGCGCGTCTATTACGAGGACACCGATTTTTCCGGCGTGGTCTATCACGCTAGCTACCTACGCTTCATGGAGCGCGGGCGCACCAACTATCTACGCCTGATCGGAGCCGACCATCGTGCCATGTTCGAGGCGGCGGAGAAGGAAGCGCCGGGCTTCGCCTTCGTGGTGCGCCACATGAGCATCGATTTCCGCAAGCCCGCCTTTATGGACGACGTGCTCGATATTGTCACCGCGCCGGAAGAGGTCAAAGGCGCGTCGGTGGTGCTCAATCAGAAGGTGATGCGCGGCGAGGACCTGCTGGTGGAGGCGCATGTTCAAGTCGCCTTCGTATCCGGCGGGCGCGCGCGGCCGATCCCTAAGCCGCTGCGGATCGCCATGAAGGCGGACCAGGAAACGGGCGGCGCGGCCTGAGGCCACGTGTTAATATGACCGCAGCATGCCGAAACTTAATTTTGCATTGTTTGAGACCGCCATCGGCTGTTGCGCGATCGTCTGGAGTGCGCGAGGCGTTGCCGGCGTGCAGCTTCCAGAAGCCAGCGAGGCCGCGACGCGCGCGCGCGTCCTGCGGCGATTTCCGTCCGCGGCAGAAGTGCCGCCTTCTCGCGAAATAAGCCAAGCCATTGACGGCATCACGGCGCTGTTGCGCGGCGAAGCGCGCGACCTGACCGGCGTAGCAATCGATATTACGGGCGCGCCGGAGTTCAACGCCCGCGTCTACGCCATCGCGCGCAGCATTCCGCCGGGCGCGACGATGACCTACGGCGAGATCGCGGAACGGCTCGGCGACCGGACGCTGGCGCGCGAGGTCGGACAGGCGCTCGGGCAAAATCCGTGTCCCTTGATCGTGCCGTGCCATCGCGTGCTGGCCGCCGGCGGCAAGGGCGGCGGCTTCTCGGCCGGCGGCGGCGTCGTTACGAAACTGCGTCTGCTGACGATCGAAGGGGCGCAGCCGGGCGGCCCGACGCTGTTCGATCATTTGCCGCTGGTCGCCCCGCGCCGCCGCCGCGGATAAAGTCTCGCGCAGCGGCGAGACTCATGTTAATGCCATTCACATGAGATGGGGCAGGCACGGAGGGCCGCGCGGCTATCACCACGGCAACCTCAAGGAAGCGTTGGTGCGCGCCGCGCTCGAACTGATCGCGGAGAAGGGGCCAGCCGGCTTCACCTTCGCTGACGCCGCGCGTTGGGCCGGGGTAAGCCCGGCGGCGCCATACCGGCATTTCCGCGATCGCGATGAGCTCCTGTCGGACGTGGCGCGGCGCGGCTTCGAGCTGTTCACCGCGGCGCAGCTAAGCGCATGGGATGCCGGCAAGCCGGACGTGCTCACCGCCTTCGACCGGCTTGGCACGGCCTATCTCAACTTCGCCAAGCGCGAGCCGGCTTACTACTCGGCCATGTTCGAGGCCGGCGTCCCGCTCGATGCCGATCCGCAATTGCGTGAGGCGGGCGAGCGCGCCTTCGCGGTGCTGCGCAGCGCCGCCGAAAAGCTGGTGGCGTTGATGCCGGCGAAGGGGCGGCCGCCGGCGCTGATGGTGGCGCTGCATATCTGGAGCCTAACACATGGCATCGCCTCGCTGTTTTCGCGCGGCGACGCGGCGCGGCGCGCTTTGCCGATGCCACCGGAGGAACTGCTGGAGGCTGCCTTCTTGATTTATTTGCGCGGGCTCGGGCTGCCCGGGGATGTCGCTGCGGCCCGCGGCTGAGCGGCCATCACCTCTTCCCGCGGCGACCAAGCTTCCTATGTGAAGGGTCTTGACATCGGTTCGTCATGACCTTAGTCATGTAAATGTTATTTACATTCACACGCGAGGCTTACCCATGCCTATCACCGCGAAGCTCGATGAATTCGGCAAACCCGCCTGGATCGCGTTGATCGTCCTCGGGTTCATGGTCTGGTGGCCGCTGGGCCTCACCGTCCTCGCCTTCACGATATGGAGCGGAAGAATGGGATGCGGATATCATGGCGGTCATGACCGCTGGCAGCACAAGATGGAGCGCATGCAGCGCAAGATGGACTGGATGCGTTCGCGGATGGCAGGCGGGCCATGGAACTCGGCTCCCAGCAGCGGCAATCGTGCCTTCGACGAATACCGCAGCGACACGCTGCGCCGCCTCGAGGAAGAGCAGCGCGAGTTCCGCGAATTTCTCGATCGCCTGCGCTTTGCCAAGGACAAGACCGAGTTCGACCAGTTCATGGCCGAACGCCGCAACCGGGCAGCGCCGGAATCGCCGCAGGCCCAGAATTGATTTTTTGAATCTGCCCCGCAGCGGCTGTTCGCCTTCCCCGAGGCGGGCGGCCGTTGCTATTTTCGTCTCCCCGCAAGCGGGAGAGGTGAAGCGTGCCTGGTAACCAGTTCTTAACCACAATCAGCGCTGTTTAGAGAGCTAACGACCCGTTCTGCGCCCTAGTTTGGCCAAGTTTCGCGGGGATTTCGTTAAGCCTGCCGGTGGCGGGACTTAATGGTTTTCGCGAAACATTCGGTTTGCGGTTGAGCGCGTGAGCGGGACCCACGGCGCGCTCATCTTGGTCCGAGCATTATGCGCCGCGCCGGTTTAACCGACTTGAGCCGGACAGCGGAAAGGACGTGCCCATGAATCCTGCCGACGTGGCACAGTCGGTGCTCCCGCTCACCTCCTCCGACCTCTCGCTGTTCACGCTGTTCTGGCACGCCCATTGGATCGTCAAGGCGGTCATGGTCGGGCTCTTGATCTGCTCGATCTGGGTGTGGGCGATCGCGATCGACAAGACCGTGCTGTTTACGCGCACCAAACGCGGCATGGACCGGTTTGAGCAGGCATTCTGGTCCGGCGAGTCGCTGGAGGACCTTTACCGCTCGCTGTCCTCGCGCCCGAACCATTCGATGGCGGCGCTGTTCGTGGCGGCGATGCGGGAATGGAAGCGCAGCTTCGAAGGCCAGGCTCGCTCGTTCGCTGGCTTGCAGATGCGGATCGAGAAGGTGATGGAGGTGACCATCGCGCGCGAGGTCGAGCGGCTCGAACGCCGCCTTCTGGTGCTCGCCACCGTCGGCTCGGCTGGCCCCTTTATCGGCCTGTTCGGCACGGTCTGGGGCATCATGACCAGCTTCCAGTCGATCGCCGCGTCGAAGAACACTTCGTTAGCGGTTGTAGCGCCGGGCATCGCGGAAGCGCTATTTGCGACCGCAATCGGCCTTGTCGCCGCCATACCGGCGACCATTTTCTATAACAAGTTCGCGTCCGAGGTGAACAAGCAGGCGCAGCGGCTGGAAGGGTTTGCCGACGAGTTCGCCGCCATTCTGTCGCGCCAGATCGATGAGCGTGGGTAGGGGACCATGGCAGGCAATGCCGGGACGCCGGTCATCGGACGCAGGAAGCATCACCGCCAAAGGGTGATGAGTGAGATCAACGTCACACCGATGGTGGACGTGATGTTGGTGCTGCTGATCATTTTCATGGTGTCGGCGCCGCTGCTTACGGTCGGGGTGCCGATCGACCTGCCGCAAAGCCAGGCCAAGAGCCTCGATCAAGACAAGGAGCCGCTCACGCTGTCAGTCAACGATAAGGGCCAGGTTTTCCTGCAAAATGCCGAAATTAGCGTGGACGACCTAATCCCTAAGCTGCAGGCGGTGGCACAGGCGCGCGGCGGCACCGAGGCCCGCATTTACGTGCGCGGCGATAAAAAAGTGGATTACGGGACCATGATGAAGGTGATGGGACGGCTGTCGGAGGCCGGCTTCCATCGGGTAGCCTTGGTGACCGAATTCGAGCAGGGCTCGAAAGTACAGTAATGCAGATGAGAATGGCGTCAGCGATATCGACCGGCCTGCACGTGGCAGTGCTGCTGTGGGCGCTAGTGTCGTTTTCCGGCAAGACCTTCGAGGTCACGCCGGCGGAATCGCTGCCGGTCGACCTGGTGAGCGATAAAGACTTCTCGGAGATGAGCAAAGGCGTCAAGGTGGCGCCTAAGGCTGAGAAGCCGAAACCGCTGGTGGAGAAGATAGCCGACACGAAACAGGCCGAAGAGATCGCGCCCAAGGTCACCGAGAAAAAAGAGGTCAAGGCCACGGCGGAAAAAACGTCCGAGCCGCAACCGCTGCCCAAGCCCGACCCGATCGCCGAGAAGCTCAAGAAGCAGGATGAGCAGAAAGAGGCCAAGGCCGAGCCGAAGCCGCTGCCACCCCAGAAGCCGCCGCAAAAGCAGCAGCCGAAATTCGACGCCGACAAGATCGCCGCGCTGCTCGACAAGCGCGATCCGCAGCGCAACGCCGCCACCGGCGCGGAGCTCAATCCGACGCCCACACTCGGGCGCGTGAACGCTACCGCCGGCCGGCTTTCGCAAAGCGAGATCGATGCATTCAGGCGTCGGATTACCGACTGCTGGAGTCCGCCCGTTGGCCTGGACAGCGCGCAGGAATTGGTCGTCATTTTCCGGGTGCAGTTCAATCCCGACGGCAGCGTGAAGCGCGGTCCGGATGTGATCGGCGGCAGACCGAACGCGACCGGCCCAGCCTTCGCCGAAAGCGCCAAGCGCGCGATCCTGCAATGCCAGCCCTACACGATGTTGCGGAAAGAAACCTTTGACAGTTGGCAAGATATGGAACTCGCATTCAAGCCGAGCGACATGTTCCACTAGCGACATTGCTTGGAAACCAGAAGCCGAACATCCCAAATGGTCGATTCTTTGATCGCTTCATTCAACGACCGGTCGCGGTTGAGCCGCCGCCGCCTGCTCATGCACGCCTCATTTGCCGCCGGCGGCCTCATGACCGGACTGCTGCCGCGCGCGGTGGCCGCAGCAGTGCGCGTCGACATCACGCAAGGCAATGTACAGCCGATGCCGATCGCGCTGCCCGACTTCTTGGCCGGCGCGCCGACCGAGACCGATATCGCGCACAACGTTACCGGCGTCATCACCGGCAATCTGCAGCGCAGCGGTCTATTCGCGCCGATCGATCCGCGGGCCTTTACCGAGAAAATAACGAATAGCGACGCGGTGCCGCGCTTCCCCGACTGGCGCGTCATCAATGCGCAGGCGCTGGTCACCGGCCGCATCACCAAGCAGGGTGATGGGCGGCTGAAAGCGGAATTCCGGCTATGGGACGTGTTCGCCGGGCAGCAGCTCGACGGCAAGCAGTACTTCACCACGCCCGACAACTGGCGGCGCATCGCACACATTATTTCGGACGCAATCTACGAGCGGCTCACCGGCGAGAAGGGCTATTTCGACAGCCGCATCGTGTTCGTGGATGAGACCGGCCCGAAAGACCGGCGAGTGAAACGCCTCGCCATCATGGATCAGGACGGCGCCGGTGTGCGCTACCTCACGCGCGGCGACGACCTGGTGCTCACGCCGCGCTTCAACCCGACCACGCAAGAGATCACCTACATGTCCTACGGGCAGGGCGATCCGCGCGTCTATCTGCTCAACATCGAGACCGGCCAGCGCGAGATCGTCGGCAATTTTCCCGGCATGACATTCGCGCCGCGATTTTCGCCCGACGGCCAGCGCGTGATCATGAGCCTGCAGCAGGGCTCCAACGCCAATTTGTTCGTGATGGATCTGCGCTCGAAGGCGACCACTCGGCTCACTGACACGCCGGCGATCGACACCGCGCCGTGCTACTCGCCGGATAGCACCCGCATCTGCTTCGAGAGCGACCGCGGCGGCACCCAGCAGATCTATGTGATGGCGGCCGATGGCGGCCCGGCGCAGCGTGTCAGCTTCGGCGAGGGCCATCATTCGACCCCAGTATGGTCGCCGCGCGGCGACTACATCGCCTTCACCGGCCAGTCGCGTGGACAATTTTCGATCGGCATTCTTAAGCCGGACGGCTCGGGCGAGCGAGTTCTGACCGAGGGCTTCCATAACGAGGGACCGACTTTCGCGCCGAACGGCCGAGTATTGATGTATTTCAGCGATCCCGGCGGCGGCCCGTCGCTGTACACAATCGACATCACAGGCCGTAATCAGCTCAAGGTTCCAACCCCCGGCTATGCCTCGGATCCGGCCTGGTCGCCGCTGTTGTCTTAAGCGCTCGACCCCCAAAAAGCCTGCCCGGACTTGATCCGGGTACCGGTTTTTGGAAATAGGTGGTGCGCGAACAAAACAGCGCCACATTTTCACCAGCTCTTAACCATCAGAATAGGTTTCCGTGGCTCAGACAATTTTACGGGCCTCGCGCAAGGTTCCATCAAGGTTGATGGAAGGTTCGCTTAACCACCGTGCTGGTAGACGATGAGGCTAGCTACGGTAGTTGCGTGAGCGAGAATGGAGGCACCGGGATGACCAACGTGAAGCACATCTTCCGCGCGGCGCGGCTCGTGGCCGCTTTAGCGGCAGCGCTGGCGATCTCAGCCTGCGCCAACAAGCCTGGCGACGACGCGCAGGCGAATGCGGCCGGCATGGCGACGCCCGGCAGCCAGCAGGACTTCGTGGTCAATGTCGGCGACCGCGTGTTCTTCGAAACCGACTCCTCCGAGCTAACGCCGCAGTCGCGCGCGACGCTCGACAAGCAGGCGCAGTGGCTCAACAATTATAGCCAGTACGGTCAGTTCACCGTCGAAGGTCACGCCGACGAACGCGGCACTCGCGAGTACAACATTGCGCTCGGCGCCCGCCGGGCACAGACCGTGCGCGATTATCTGATCTCGCGCGGCGTGGCGGCAAACCGCATGCGCACGATATCGTATGGCAAGGAGCGGCCGGTCGCGCTGTGCGACGACATCTCCTGCTGGTCGCAGAACCGCCGCGCAGTCACGGTGCTCGGCGTCAGTTCGTAAGAGACTGGCGGCGCTTCCTTAAAAACTGTCATGCCCGGTCTTGCGCCGGGCATTGGCGTCTTTACGGCCGCAAACAGGACGTATATTGGCCGCGCGGGGGCTCCAGTCACAATTTCGACGCAGCCCGCCGTATGCTAGCTGTATCGACCGCCGCCGGACTGTGTTCTTCATGACGCGTTCACGAACCCCAATTCGCACCGCGGCGCTCGCCGCGCTTTCCGTGCTCCTGTTGGCCGGTACCGCGGCAGCGCAGGAGCAGCGTTCCTCCGGCGGCTTCCTCGATAATCTGTTCAGCCGCGGCGAGCAGCCGTCGCAACAGCGCCAGGGCGAGCAGCCTCAAGCGGACCAGCCTCGCGTGGCGCAATCCGATCCCGGCGATCTGTCGGTCCGCCTCGATCGCATGGAAAGTGCGCTGCGCCAGCTCACCGGCACGCTGGAGCAGCTGCAGTACCGCAACCAGCAGCTCGAAATGCAGCTCAAGCGCATGCAGGATGACACCGAGTATCGCTTGCAGCAACTCGGCTCCAAGGGCGGAATGCCGGCGGGCGCCGTGGCGCCGCAGGCGCCGGTCAATGCGCCGCCGCCCACGACATCCGGCAACCGCTCCGACCTGTTCAATCCGGCGCAAGATCCGAACGCGCCCGGCGCGCCGCGCGTGCTCGGCAATGAAGCGGCGGTCGCGCCGGTCCAGAATGCGGACAACGAGCCGCCGGTCGGGGCGCCCGGCGGCCGCGCCCCGGGCGCCCCGCTCGATCTGTCGACGCTTGCCGGCAATGCGCCGGCGCAGCCGGCGGTGCCGATGAGTGCGGGGCCGATGGAGCCGTCGCAATTGCCGCCGCCGGCGCGCAACACCAGCGCCACCGGCGAGCAACTCGCCACGCTGCCGCCGTCGGCGACGCCGAAAGACGAATACGACATGGCCTACGGCTATGTACTGCACAAGGACTATGCTTTGGCCGAACAGGCCTTCCGCGATTTCCTGCGCAAACATCCGAATGAAAAGCTGGTGTCGGATGCGCAATACTGGCTGGGCGAAAGCCTGTTCCAGCGCCAGCGCTATCGTGACGCGGCGGAGTCCTTCCTGGCGGTCTCGACCAAATTCGAGCACTCTGGCAAGGCGCCGGACGCGCTTCTGCGGCTCGGGCAGTCGCTCGCCGCGCTTAATCAGAAGGAAGCGGCATGCGCAACGCTGGCCGAAGTCGGGCGCAAATTCCCACGCGCCTCGGCGAGTGTGAAACGCGGCGTCACGCAGGAACAAAAGCGTGCGCACTGCTGAGACTTCACCAGTCTCGGCAACGGAAGCCAAATCGCTTTTCTCCGATCTCGAACATTTTCCCACGTTGGTGCTAGCAGTTTCCGGCGGGCCGGATTCCACCGCGCTGATGGTGCTCGCGGCGCGCTGGTGCAAAGCGCTCAAAGCGAAGCTGAAGCTGATCGCGGTCACCGTCGATCATGGCTTGCGCAAGGAAGCCAAGCGCGAGGCAGCAAACGTCGGGCGGTTGGCGCGCAAGCTCGGGATCACGCACCGCACCTTGCGCTGGACCGGCCGCAAGCCGAAGGCCGGCTTGCAGGAGGCGGCGCGTGCGGCGCGTTACCGTCTGCTTGCCGACGCGGCGCGCAAAGCAAACGCGTCGCACATCCTCACTGCGCACACGCGCGACGATCAGGCGGAGACCGTGCTGATCCGCATGAGCCGGGGCAGCGGCATCAGCGGGCTCGCGGCGATGACGCGGATTTCCGCATTGCCGGGGGACGGCGAGGGGCAAATCAAGCTCGTCCGCCCGCTGCTCGAAATTCCCAAGACGCGGCTCATCGCCAGCTTGCGTGCCGCGAAAATTCCGTTCGCCGACGATCCGTCCAACCGCGATCTGCGCTTCACGCGGGCGCGGCTGCGCGGCTTGATGGAGGAGCTCGCGCGCGAGGGTTTCGACGCCCGCCGAATTTCGCTTCTGGCTCGACGACTCAAGCGCGCAGACATGGCGATCGAGGCCGCGGTCGACCGGGCCGAGGCCGAATTAGCGAGCCCGCCATCGGCGCCGGGCGCGGTCGCCTTCGAGGCGGCCGGCTATGCCCGCTTGCCGGCGGAAATCGCGCTGCGCCTGATCGGCCGCGCGGTGGCGCGCGCCGGGGATGAAGGACCAGTTGAATTGGCCAAACTGGAGGCGCTGAAGGCCGCCCTCGATACTGCTCAAAAGGCCGGCAATGCGAGGTTTCGACGCAGCCTGGCGGGGGCTATTGTGACGCTCGCTGGGCTGGAAATCACGGTAGAACGGGCGCCGCCGCGCCGCGGCAAAGCCTTAACCACAGGTCGACGTGGTAACGCAAAACCGGCGAAATCGCGCTTAACTATGTGACATTCGAGCCCTTTCCATGCGGGTCCACGGTGCCTACATTGGTGAACGGCTTCGACGTGAAGTCGCCACGAATTTTGGCCATAACCACGGCCACAGCGCCCGAAGCGGCGGGTAAGGACGCCTGATGAACGCCAATCTGCGCAATTTCGCCCTCTGGGTGATTATCGTCCTGCTGCTGCTCGCGCTGTTCACGCTGTTTCAAAATCCCGGACAGCGCACCACCGCGCAGGACATTTCGTTCTCACAGCTCTTGAGCGAGGTCGACCAGGGCCGAGTGCGCGATGTGGTGATCCAGGGTCCCGAAATTCGTGGCACGTTCGCCAATGGCACCAGCTTCCAGACTTATGCGCCGAGCGATCCCGGCCTGGTGCAGAAACTCTATACCAAGGGTGTTTCGATCACGGCGCGGCCGCAATCAGACAATGTCCCGTGGTTCGTCTCGCTGCTGGTGTCTTGGTTGCCGTTCATCGCACTGATCGGCGTGTGGATTTTCCTGTCGCGGCAGATGCAAGGTGCAGGCGGCAAGGCGCTCGGCTTCGGCAAGTCGCGCGCCAAGCTACTCGCCGAGGCGCATGGCCGCATCACCTTCGAGGACGTCGCCGGTGTCGACGAAGCCAAGCAGGATTTGCAGGAGATCGTCGAATTCCTGCGCGATCCCGCAAAATTTCAGCGCCTGGGCGGACGCATTCCGCGTGGCGTGTTGCTGGTCGGCCCACCGGGCACCGGCAAGACGCTGATCGCGCGCGCGGTCGCGGGCGAAGCCAACGTGCCGTTCTTCACCATTTCGGGCTCCGACTTCGTCGAGATGTTCGTCGGCGTAGGCGCCTCGCGCGTGCGCGACATGTTCGAGCAGGCGAAGAAAAACGCGCCGTGTATCATCTTCATCGATGAAATCGACGCGGTCGGCCGCCATCGCGGCGCTGGCCTCGGTGGCGGCAATGACGAGCGCGAGCAAACGCTCAACCAGTTGCTGGTCGAGATGGACGGCTTCGAGGCGAACGAAGGCATCATTCTGATCGCTGCCACCAACCGGCCCGACGTGCTCGATCCGGCGCTGCTGCGTCCCGGCCGCTTCGACCGCCAGGTGGTAGTGCCGAACCCGGACGTGGTCGGCCGCGAGAACATCCTGAAGGTCCACGTGCGCAAGGTGCCGCTGGCGCCGGACGTGAACCTGAAGACCACCGCGCGCGGAACGCCCGGTTTCTCCGGTGCCGACTTGGCCAACTTGGTCAACGAGGCCGCCTTGATGGCGGCGCGCCGCAACAAGCGCATGGTCACGCAGGCCGAGTTCGAGGACGCCAAAGACAAGGTGATGATGGGCGCCGAGCGCAAGTCGCTGGTGATGACCGACGAGGAGAAGATGCTCACCGCCTATCACGAAGGTGGTCATGCGATCGTCGCGCTCAACGTCAAAGCCACCGATCCCGTGCACAAGGCCACCATCATTCCGCGCGGCCGCGCGCTCGGCATGGTCATGCAGTTGCCGGAACGCGACAAGCTGTCAATGAGCCGCGAGCAGATGACCTCGCGCCTCGCCATCATGATGGGCGGGCGCGTCGCCGAGGAAATGGTGTTCGGCCGGGAGAAAGTGACGAGCGGAGCGTCCTCCGACATCGAGCAGGCGACCAAGCTCGCCCGCCTGATGGTCACACGCTGGGGCCTGTCGGACAAGCTCGGAACGGTTGCTTACGGTGAAAACCAGGACGAGGTGTTCCTCGGCTATCAGGTGTCGCGCCAGCAGAACATCTCGGAAGCAACTGCGCAGACGATCGATGCCGAGGTTCGCAAGCTGGTCGAGGCCGGGTATGCCGAAGCCACGCAAATCCTCACCGATAAGCGCGCCGACCTCGAAATTCTGGCCAAGGGCCTGCTCGAGTTCGAAATGCTGACCGGCGACGAGATCAAGGATCTGATCAACGGCAAACGACCGGTGCGCGAGTCGGTGATTGAGCCGACCACGCCGCGCGGCTCCGCCGTCCCGCCGGCCGGCAAGCCGCGTCCGCGGCCCGAGCCGCCGACCGGCGAAGTAGCACCCCAGCCTCAGGGCTGAGGGTTACCATCTTTGCCGCGGACGCCCGCCTATTCGGCGGGCGTTTTCATGAGGGCTGTCCGCGGCTTATTCATAGGCCGGTTCATATTGATTTTGATCAAAGCGGCGGCGCCCCGCTTTCGCTTTTATTAATTCATCCGTCCGGGTAACCGGGTCTTCCTGGAACGGGTATGGTGGCCGGGCAGTTCTTTTTCCCGGCCACCTTGTTTTTTGACGCCCGACGATGCCCCTGCAAAACCGCGTCGATTCTTTTGGCGGCTTGTTCGCCGATGCGGCGCGCGGATTGCTGATGGGCAATCGCGGCGGGCGATTGCACGATGGGCACCGCAAGCTTGGCGCGCGGCGCTGGACGTCGAAGCAATGGATCTGCTGCCGTCTCGATTACAGCAATCGCCACCGCAAGGTGTGGGGCGACAGCTATAGCGAATTGTTTTTTCTCGACGAGCTGACGGCACTCGCCGCCGGTCACCGGCCCTGCTTCCAATGCCGGCGCAAGGAGGCGGAACGATTCGCTGCGCTGTTCTCGCGCGGCAGGCCGCGCGCTCGCGCTGCCGCGATGGACGAGGTGCTGCACGCCGAGCGTCTCGACGGCAAGGCAAAGCGCCTGCACCGCCGCAAGATCGACACGCTTCCCGACGGCGCGATGATTGTGCTCGGAGACGACGCCTTCGCCGTACGCGGTCACCATTTGCTGCGCTGGACGGCATCGGGCTATGGCCGCGCACAACCGCGCCCGCGCGGGACGCAAGTTGATGTGCTCACGCCGCCGTCGATCCTCGCCGTGTTCGTCCCGCGGCTACCGGCCGCTCTGGCATCCGAGTTCAGGATAACGCTCTCACGGTGGCTCGATCGGCGCCGTAGCCGGCCCGGCCGGCACTCGGCGGGCCCAGGCGAAGTACACGATGCCCGCCATTACCAGCAGCATCGCCACCACCAGCGCGACGCAGGCCGGCCAGCCGGCGAGCGTCCAGGCGACGCCGCCCAGCGCCGCGCCGAAACTACCGCCGACGTAGAAGCTCGTTACATAGAGGCCCACCGCCGAGGAGCGGCCGGCCTGCGCAGTGATCGTCACATAGCCGGTGGAGACCGTTTGACAGATCAGCCCGCAGCCGGCGCTGATGGCGAGGCCCAAAATGATCAGCGGCAGCGAGGGCGCGAGGGTCAACACAATGCCAGCAATCCACAGACAGATCACCCGCACTGTGAAGCGCCGCCGCCCGAACCGGGTGACCGCCCAGCCGGTCCACGGCGAGAGCACGGAGCCGACGAGATAGACGACAAAAATCGCGCCAAGCCAACTGGCGGATAGATTGTATGGCGCGGCGGCGAGGTGAAAGCTGACAAAAGTGAATGTGCAGATGAAATTGAACAGCACGCCGAAACCGACCGCGTAGGTCGCGATTAATTGCCCGTTGCGGAAATGCGCGAGCATCTGCCGCCCGGATGCGAGCAAGCCTTCGGAGCGAACGAATTTGCGCTCATGCGGCAGCAAAAAAGCGACTGCGAACGCGCCGGCAAAGGCGATCCCTGCGAGCGCCACGAAGCCGGCGCGCCAGCCGATCAGATCGGCGAACAACCCAGTCACCAGCCGTCCGCTAAAGCCGCCCAGGCTTGACCCCGAGCCGTAGATGCCGGCGGCGGTGGTTGCTTCGTGCCGCGGCCATTCGTCGCCGATATAGGCGACGGTGACCGCGAATATCGGCGGCAGCACCAGCCCCTGCACCGCGCGCCAGAAGATGAGCGCCGACAGGCTGGTCGCCATTGCCACCATCACCGTGGGCACCACCAGCACGAACATCGCCGCGACGATCACTCGCTTCCTGCCCAGCACGTCGGCAACCGCGCCGGTGAACGGCGCGGTCACGGCCACCGCCAGGGTGCTGGCGGTGATGATGGTGGAAACCTGGGCGGCGCTGGCGCTGAATTCGTGCGAGAGCAAAGGCAGGATCGACTGCGGGGCATAGAGATTAATGAAGGCGCAATAGCCAGCAAGCCCGACCGCCAAATGGCGAGCGGAAAACGTCGAGCGTTGCGCAGCGTTCATTGGTAATCCGGACTCGGCACGAGCGCTTCTACCGGACGAAGCTATCGGTTTTGCACAGGAGGCCAAGGGGGAGGGCGGCGGGACAGTGGATCGCCGCACGCATAGCTTGGCTCATGCAAGGCCGAGCGCCGCTTTGGCATTGCGCAGCGTCAGCTCCGGCGAGCCGGAGGCGTCGACCGGCGCCCATTGCATCACGCCGAGATTGTATTGCTCTTGCTCGCGGGCGACCGCCGCATCGGCGTCGGAGGCATCGCTTTTACGTGCGCCGACGCGGGCAAGCCGTGTCGCCAGATCGGCGGTCAGGAACAGCCCATGAAATGTGGCGCCGGGCGCTGCTTGTGCGATCGCCGCCCGCTCCCCCGCATCGGCGAACACCGCATCGACGATCGCCGAATGGCCGGCTGCGATCACCCGCCGCGCTTTCTCGACGAGCGCCGCATAGACTTGTGCCGTGACTTCGCGAGCGTAGGCGGCTTCCGGCAAACGATCGCTTTCGGCGATCCCGAACATGGTCTTGCGCTCGACGTCGCTGCGCAGCACCACCGCGCCCGGCTCGGGGAGAATTTCGGCCGCGAGTTCGCGGGCGAGCAGCGACTTGCCGGTGCCCGACAGCCCGCCCACGGCCAGCAGGACCGGCGGTGGCGGCGCCAACAGTTTGCCGGCGAGCATGAAATAATCGCGTGCGCTTTGCTCGATATCCGCGCGGTCGGTGCCTTGGGCCCGCCGCGCCGCAGTCACCTTGGCGCGGATCGCTGCCCGCAACGACAGAAACAGCGGCAGCGCGGCGAGCGCATCGACGTCCTCCGCCCGCCGCGTCTCGGTGAGATAGCGGTTGAGCACGACATTGGCCGCTGGCTTTAGCCCGCGCTCGATCAGGTCCATCAGCAGGAAGGCGAGATCGTAGAGCACGTCGCCAGTGGCGATCTTGGGATCGAATTCGATGGCGTCGAACAGCACCGGCGTGCCGTCGAGCAAAACGATATTGCCGAGATGGAGATCGCCATGGCAGCGCCGCACGAGGCCGGCGCGCTCGCGCGCGATGAGCAATCCTTGCACGCGTGCGAATGCGCCGCGCGTCGCCTCGGTCAACGCGTTCACCGCCCCGGGCGGAAAAAGTACGGGTGATGCGCGCAGTTCAGCATCGTTCTGATTGATGAATTCGGCGAGCGCGTCGACGAATCCGGCATTCGCGGTCGCCGGCGCGGTCGCGTGAGCGCGCGCCACCGCCCGACCGAGCATGTCGGCGAGCGCGCTATCAATCCGCTGCGCGGCGGCCAGATGGTCGAGCGTCTGCGCCTCGTCGAAGCGCCGCATCTCCACTGCCCATTCCACCGGCTCACCCTCGCCTCCGATGGCGAGTGCGCCGTCTTTCTCGCGCGTGATTGCCACCGCGCGGCGGTAAATCGCCGGTGCGAATGGGTGATTTACCTCGATCTCGGCCGCGCAGGCGGCCTTGCGCTTGTCCAATGTCGAATAATCGAGGAACGGAAAGCGCACGGCGCGCTTGATCTTGAGGGCGCGCTCACCCGCCAGAAATACCGTCGCGGCATGGGTATCGATCCGCTTGACCGGCGCGCCGCCGTGGGTTGCGGGACGCCCGAGAAAATCGATTACCGCCTGCTGCGAGGTTCCGGCCGGGTTCATCAGGTCCTCGGGTTGACGCTACTATCGATCTGACCAATATCGCCGGACTGATCCAAATCAATACCGCCTTGGCCGGATAAGATCATGATGGATAACATGGACTCGGTTGAGGATGGAGATTGCCGTGACCACGCTACCGCATACGTTCAAGCGCATCAGGCTCAATCTTGCTCGCTCCAAGGAATTTCCGCAGGGCTCGGCGCGCCATGGTTACGAATTCGTCGCCCCGCTCGACGACAAGGGCCATATCGACGTGGCGTTCTGGCGCCAGCACAAAGACAATTGCCGCGTGCGCCGGTTCTGGGAAGGTGAGGACGATGAGATAGGCTTCCTGGTGCACAAGCCAGGCGGCCCCGAGCATGCGCGCTGGATCTTCGACTACAACCCATCCCGGGCCGACGACGACGAGAGCGGCTATCGCTTTGGTGCCCATGCGTTTCGCCCGGGCGAATATGTCTCGGTCCGCAACGAGGACGACGAAACGCATACTTATGTTGTCGCCTCGGTGGAACCCGCGACCTAAGCGGCGGCGAATTCTTTTTCAGCATTCGAGCTTTGCATGCCAAGTCTATTGACCGGCACGCAGTGGCCCGAGAGAGTGCGCCCCACCGCCGCGGACCAAGCGGCCATTCAAGGGAGGAGCGCAGTGCTCATCGATCATCGGACCTATCGAATCCTGCCGGGCCGGGTGCCGGCGCAGCTCGATCTTTACAGCAAGCTCGCCTATCCGGTGCAGCTCCGCTACATGGGCGAGCCGCATTATTACCTGGTCAGCGAAAGCGGTCCGCTCAACACGCTGGTGCACGGTTGGATCTATGAGAACGCGGGCGACCGCGAGCAAAAGCGCGCCAAGATGATGCAGGACCCGGACTGGAAGAATTTCCTGTCGGAGAACGCCAAGGCCGGTAACGTGATCGAGCAGGCCAACTGGCTGATGACTCCGGCGCCGTTCTCGCCGACGATTCCGCCGGCAAAGATCGTGCGCTGAACCGACGTGGGGAAGATCGATGCGCAGCAATGACGGCACGCGGACCGGCGGCGAAATTCTGGTCGACCAATTGGCGATCCACGGGGTGCGCCGCGTGTTCTGCGTGCCGGGCGAGAGCTATCTGGCCGCGCTCGACGCGTTTCACGATTCCGAAATCGCGCTCACCGTCTGCCGGCACGAGAGCGGCGCCGCCGTAATGGCCGAGGCGGTTGGCAAGACCACCGGCCGCCCCGGCATCTGCTTCGTGACGCGCGGGCCGGGCGCCACCAATGCCTCGGCCGGCATCCACATCGCGCGCCAGGATTCCTCGCCGATGATCGTGTTCGTCGGGCAGGTGGGGCGCCATATGCGCGAGCGCGAGGCGTTCCAGGAACTCGATTACCGCGCGGTATTCGGCTCGGTCGCCAAATGGGCGACCGAGATCGACGACCCCGCGCGCATTCCGGAATTGGTCTCGCGCGCTTTCCACACCGCCTGCAACGGCCGTCCCGGGCCGGTGGTGATCGCGGTGCCCGAGGACATGCTGATCGAGCGCGCCATGGTGCCGGATGCGAAAGCGTTCGAGCCGGTGGAAACCTGGCCCGGTCTGACCGAAATGAGCCGGCTGCAAAAACTGTTGTGGGCTTCAAAACGCCCGATCGCCCTGGTCGGCGGCAGCCGCTGGTCAGAACCCGCCTTCGGCGCGCTGGCGCGCTTTGCCGAGCGCTTCGCGCTGCCGGTGGCGACCACCTTTCGCCGTCAGTATTTGTTCGACGGGCTGCATCCTTGTTACGCCGGCGATCTCGGCATCGGGCCCAATCCGAAATTGCTGGCGCGCGTGAAGGGCGCCGATCTGGTGCTGCTGATCGGCGGGCGTCTGAGCGAGATGTCGACGCAGGGCTACACGCTATTCGATATTCCCGAGCCGCAGATGAAGCTGGTGCATGTGCATCCGGGCGCCGAGGAACTTGGCCGCGTCTATCATCCCACGCTCGCCATCAACGCGGCGCCGACCGCATTCTGCACGGCGCTGGAAGGCTTGCAGCCGTCGAATGAGATCGTATGGAAAGATGAGGCGGCAATCGCGCATGCCGATTATCTCGCCTGGTCGGAAAAGGCGACGCCGCAGCCGGGCGCGGTCAATCTCGGAGAAATTCTGGTGTGGCTGCGCGAGAATTTGGCGCCGGAGGCAATCATTACCAATGGCGCCGGCAATTTCGCCGGCTGGATCCACCGTTTCTATCGCTTCCGCAAATACGCCACCCATGTGGCGCCGACTTCTGGTTCCATGGGCTACGGTTTTCCGGCGGCGGTGGCGATGAAGCTGCTGCATCCCGATCGCGACGTCGTGTGTATTGCAGGCGATGGCGATTTCCTGATGACGGGCCAAGATTTCGCGACCGCAGTTCAGTACAATTTGCCGGTCATCGTCGTGCTCGCCGATAACGGCCTTTACGGCACCATCCGCATGCATCAGGAGCGCGAATATCCCGGCCGTATGATCGCCACCCAATTGCACAATCCGGATTTCGTCGCTTATGCCTTGGCCTTCGGCGGCTACGGCTCAGTGGTGGAAAAGACGGGCGATTTCCCGGCGGCCTTCGCCGCCGCGCAGGCGTCCGGCAAACCGTCGATCATTCATCTCAAGATCGATCCGGAAGCGATCTCGACGGCCGCGTCGATTTCCGCCATCCGCGACAAGGCGCTCGCCGGAGCCGGTGGCAAATCCAGCACGCATCGCGGCTGATGATAATAGCGATCGGCGCTGTTGCATTTGGCGGGTGAATCATCGTTCACTCGTTGCTATGCCCTATCGCCGCACCGAGAACGTGGTTCGCCGTTTGGCCGAGCGCGAGGAGGCGATCCTGGACGCGGCCACAGCCATCGCCGCCGAGAGTGGCATGGCGGCGGTGCAGATCGCCGCGATTGCCGCGCGCGCCGGCGTCGCCGCCGGCACCATCTACCGCTACTTCCCGTCCAAGACCGATCTCATCGCCGAACTGGTGGCCGCCGTTGCCGGCCGCGAGCTGTCCGCCATGGCGGCTGCCGGCGACGCCGCGCCCGGCCCGCTGTCGGCGCTGGCGGGAGCAATCGCCACCTTCGCCGCCCGCGCGCTCAACGAGCGGCGGCTGGCCTGGGCGGTGATCGGCGAGCCGGTCGATGCCCAGGTGGATGCGATACGGCTCGATTTCCGCCAGTCGCTCGCCGCCGAATTGGAGGCGCGCATCAAGACTGCGATCGAGGGCCGCCATCTGCCCGAGCAGGACGCCGGCGTGGCGGCGCCGGCCATCGTTGGCGTGCTGATGGAAGGGCTGCTCGGACCGTTGGCGCCGCCGCCGGCCGATGCCGCCGCCGCGCGCGCAGCGGTGCAGAGCGCGACGTTGCTGGCGCTGCGCGCGCTCGGCGTGGTCGATGCGCGCGCCCGCGGTCTGGTGGCGCAATGCGTGCTGCCATAGGTCCGGTGATTACTGACGCTCCGCTCCGCCAATGATGGCGCGCGTTAGCGCAACCCTTCGGCCGATACTTCGTCGAGCGGCAGCGTCACCAGCTTGACGCCGCGTTCGTCGGGATCGTCGGCGGCATGGAAACCGAGCTCGCCGCACATCTGCAACATCGTGCTGTTTTCCGCCAGCACCTGCCCGCGCACGGTCTTGAGCCCCTTGTCTTTGGCGTAGGCAATCATGTGCTTCATCATTAGCCAACCGAGGCCGTGGCCCTTGAGACGCGAGCGCACGATGATCGCGAATTCCGCGTTTTCGTCGCCGGGGTCGTTATGCAATCGCACCACGCCGAGCATGCGGCCGGTTGCCTCTTCGATGGCGATGGAGGCCATCGCATGCTGGCGGTCATAATGGATGAGCTTGTCGATCAACTCGGGGCTCACCTCGCGCATGGCGGCAAAGTAGCGCAGCCGCAAATCCTCGGGCGTTATCTCACTGAGACAATCCGGGTACAGCGCACCATCCGCCACTTCGAGCGGCCGAAGCAACACCGGCGTTCCGTCCTGCAACTTGACGTGGCGCACTACGTCCAATTACCGCACTCCTGTCGTTCCCATGAAAGCGGGAACCCATACTCCCCGGCCCGCTAACAGGCCATTAACTATGGGTTTGCGAGCGGCCGTGACGCTCGCTCAGGACGACAGAAAGATCAATGCGACATCAGCGTCGGAACCGTCATCGTTTCGAGGATGCCGCGGGTGACGCCGCCGAGAATGAATTCGCGCAAGCGCGAATGGCCGTAGCCGCCCATTACGAGCATGTCGGCGGACGAGTCCGCCGCATAGGACAGGATGGTGGAAGGCACGTCGATATCCGGCGAGGTGATACGCTTGACGTCCACCTTCAACCCATGGCGAGCGAGATGCTGGCCGAGATCGGCGCCGGGAATTTCGTCGTTCTTGCCGGCCTTGCTGGCGACCATGACAATTTCAATCTGCTTGGCCTTATGCAGGAATGGCATAGCGTCGGCGATGGCGCGGGTGGCGGAGCGGCTGCCATCCCAGCACACCATGACGCGCTCGAGCTTCAGGCCCGCTTTCTGGATGTAAGGCACGAAGATCACCGGCCGGCCGGAGTCGAACAGCACGCCTTCGTCCACCACTTCCACCGGCGCCGATTTGTCGCGGTCGGGCTGGCCGACGACGACGAGATCGAAGCGCCGCGCCAGGCGGCCGAGCCGCTCGGCGGCGCCGGCGATGCTGGCATTCACGTTGCGCGTTTCATAGGAGATGCCGGCGCGCTTGGCTGCCTGCTCGAAGCGGGCAATCGCGTCCTGCGCCTTTTTCTCCGATTCGCGGCGCTGGGATTCGATGAACTCCGGCGGGATGCCACCCATGACCGTGCCGGGGATTATCGGATCGTAGATAAAGGCCACGCCCAGCAGGTGGGCCTCAAACGTGTCGGCCACTGAAATAGCAAAATCGCCGGCGGGATCGCGCTCGCCCAGCCCGAGATTGACGACGATATCCTTGATCATGATGGCTCCTCCTGAGCGAGCCGGCGCATGCTACCGAAGTGTGGAATGCTCTATTCGGATGAGACCATGCGTAAGCAAAGTGCCTCGATAGGTGAACTATGACGGTTGCGGCTGAGCCCGGCTTTGACCAGGGTCAAATGCGCCAAATGGGGTGTTTGCGGTCACTTCTTCTTCCCATCGGGGCCGAATTGCTTGAGATAGGCCCATAGGTTGCCAACTTCCGTTTCGTTCTTGATGCCGGGGAAGATCATCTTGGTGCCCGGAATCTTGGCGCGCGGATCCTTAATGTATTCCTTGAAGGTCGCCTCGTTCCAGACGATACCGGAGTTCTTGTTGGCGTCGGAATAGCTGTAGCCGGCTGCGCCTCCGGAATGGCGGCCGTCGAGGCCGTTGAGCTCGGGGCCGACCTTGTTCTTCGCGCCTTCGCCGATGGAATGGCAGGGGAAGCATTTCTTGAACGACTGCTCGCCGGCGGCCACATCCTGCGCTTGCGCCGCTTGCGCCATCGCGGCCACGGCCAAGGCCGCCATCGCAAGTGTTGTTTTCATAGGTTTTTTCCTTCGTGGCTTGATGTCGCCGCCCGTGGGGACCAGTGCCGCCCAGCATGCCCCGGTTCCGGTTGGTTCTGCCAGCCCTATGTGTCAACCGTCAAATGGCTGATATCGTTGCAGCCAACCAAAGCCGGGAATTGCCATAATGTCGGTGCGGATGCCCGAAGTAGATGGTGCGGTGCTGGCGCGGCGCGAGCGCATCGTGAGGGCGCTGCGCACCATCGTGCCGGGCGAGGGCGTGATCGCTTCCGAGCGTGAAATGAAACCCTACGAAACCGACGGGCTGACCGCCTACCATCAGCCACCCATGGTGGTCGTGCTGCCGGAGACCACCGTGCAGGTTTCGCAGGTGCTGCGCTATTGCCACGACGAAGGCATCAAGGTGGTGCCGCGCGGAGCCGGCACCTCGCTCTCGGGCGGCGCGCTGCCGCTCGCCGACGGCGTGCTGCTCGGCATGGCCAAGTTCAACCGCATCCGCGAGATCGACTTCGACAACCGGGTCGCCGTGGTAGAGCCAGGCGTCACCAATCTGGCGGTGAGCAATGCGGTGGCGAATGCCGGCTTCTATTACGCGCCCGATCCGTCCTCGCAGATCGCCTGCACCATCGGCGGCAACGTGGCGGAGAACTCCGGCGGCGTGCATTGCCTGAAATACGGCATGACCACCAACAACGTGCTCGGCTGCGAGATCGTGCTGATTACCGGCGAGGTGCTGCGGCTCGGCGGCAAGCATCTCGATGCCGAGGGGTATGATTTGCTCGGGCTGGTCACCGGCTCGGAAGGCTTGCTCGGTGTGGTCACCGAAGTGACCGTGCGCATCCTGAAGAAGCCGGAGACCGCGCGCGCCGTGCTGGTCGGCTTCCCGTCATCTGAGGACGCTGGCGCCTGCGTCTCGGCGATCATCGGCGCCGGAATCATTCCCGGCGGCATGGAGATGATGGACAAGCCGGCGATCCACGCGGTGGAGGAATTCGTCCATGCCGGCTATCCGCTCGAGGTGGAAGCGCTGCTGATTGTCGAGGTCGACGGGCCACCGGCCGAGGCCGATGATCTAATCGAGCGTATCGAGATCATCGCCAGCAAATGCCATGCGGTGTCGTGCGAGGCTTCGGCGTCGGAAGAACAGCGGCTGCTGTTCTGGGCCGGGCGCAAGGCGGCGTTCCCGGCGATCGGCCGCATCTCGCCGGACTATTACTGCATGGACGGCACCATTCCGCGCGCCAAGCTGCCGCTGGTGCTCGCGCGCACGAAGGAGCTGTCTGAAAAATACGGGTTGCGCTGCGCCAACGTGTTCCACGCCGGCGACGGCAATCTGCATCCAATGATCCTCTACGATTCCAACAAACCCGATGAGCTCGATCGCGCGGAGCGGTTCGGCGCCGAAATCCTCACACTTTGCGTCGAGGTCGGCGGCGTATTGACCGGAGAGCACGGCGTCGGCGTGGAGAAGCGCGACCTGATGCCGTTGATGTTTTCCGAAATCGATCTCAACGCCCAGCAGCGCGTCAAATGCGCCTTCGACCCCAAAGGCCTGCTCAATCCCGGCAAGGTGTTCCCGGTGCTACACCGCTGTGCCGAGCTCGGCCGCATCCATATTTCCCGCGGCAAGCTGCCGTTCCCCGATATCCCGAGGTTCTGAGTCAATGCGTTTCGGTCTGTTCTGTTCCCCGAAAGCCGATAGCAAAGACCTCGGTCCGGAAACCGGCCAGGGCTTTCGCGACTATCTCGATTTCAACGTCGAGGCCGAGGCGCTCGGATTCCATTCGAGCTTCTCGGTCGAGCATCATTTCACCGGCTGGAACCAGGTCTCCGCCACGCTGATGCTGCTGATGGCGTTGGCGATGCGCACCAAGACACTGCGGCTCGGCACCGCCGTGTTGGTGTTGCCCTGGCACAATCCGGTGCTACTGGCGGAGCAGGCGGCGACGCTCGATCTCGTCTCCGATGGACGGCTCGATGTCGGCATCGGCAAGGGTTACCGGCACAGCGAGTTCAAGGGCTTCCAGATCGCGCAGGACGAGGCCGAGGCGCGCTTCGAGGAAGCGATCGACATCGTCACGCGCGCGTGGACGACGCGCACGCGTTTCTCCCACCACGGGCGCTTCTGGCACTTCGAGGACATCGTGGTCGAGCCGCCGCCGGCGCAAGCCCCGCATCCGCCGTACTGGGTCGCGGCCGGCAATCCGGATTCGATCCGGCGCGCTGCCGCGCGCGGCTTCAATTTGATCCTCGATCAATATGCGAGCCCGGAGACGCTCGCCGAACGCATCGCGATCTACAAGACCGAGCGCGAGGAGCGCGGCCTTATCTTCAATCCGATGCAGGTGACGGTCGCACGCCAGCTCTATATCGCAAAGGATAAAGCCGACAAGAATGCCGCGCTGGTGCGGCAGGCCGCCTATACCAAACGCACGATTAATGTTTCGCGTGCGCCGGATGCCAAGCCCGGCTCGCACGTGCTCGCCTATGCCGACAAGGCCGGCGCCACGGAAGAGCACGCGCTCTTCGGCACGCCCGATGAGATCACTTCCATGCTGGAGGCATTGCAGAACAACGGCGTGGACTATGTGCTACTCACGATTGCCGGCGGCAAGGAGCAGTTGCGCCGCTTCGCGCGCGAGATAATGCCAGCCTTTTCATCTGCGCCCGAAGCCCACGCGGCGGAATGACATGACCGACGTTCTCAAACCCCGCGACGCCAAGGAGGTCGAGGACGCTGTGGGCTGGGCGCTCGGCAACGACAAGGCGTTGGAAGTGGCGGGGCAGGGCTCCAAGCGCGCGATCGGGCGCCCAAGCCAGACCGATCTTACGCTCGATCTCTCGGGGCTTTCCGGCGTCACCCTGTACGAGCCGGAAGAGCTGGTGCTTTCGGCCAAGGCCGGCACGCCGCTGGCCGAGATTGAGGCGTTGCTGGAAAAGAACAACCAAGAGCTCGCCTTCGAGCCGATGGATTATGGCCCGCTGCTGGGCGGCACGGCCGGCCAGGGCACTCTCGGCGGCACGATCGCGACCAACCTGTCCGGCCCGCGTCGCATCAAGTCCGGCGCCGCGCGCGACCATTTCCTGGGGGTGACCGCGGTCACCGGGCGCGCCGAGACCATCAAGTCGGGCGGCCGGGTGGTCAAGAACGTTACCGGATACGACATGTGCAAGGTGCTCACCGGCTCCTGGGGCACGCTGGCGGCGATGACCGATGTGACGATGAAAGTGCTGCCCAAAGCTAAGACCGAGGCGACCGTGATCGTCGAAGGGCTCGACGACGCGCGTGCCTGCGCCGCCATGGCGGCGGCTATGGGCTCCGCCTGCGATGTCTCCGGCGCGGCGCATCTGCCCGATCACGTGGCGTCTTATTTCGACGGCCTGCCCAAGCCGGAAGCTGCCACCGCGTTGCGCCTGGAAGGTTTCGCGCCCTCGGTGAAGCACCGCAAGGAGGCACTCGCCGCGCTGATGAAGCCGTTCGGGCCGGTAGCGCTGCTCGACGAAAAGAACTCGCGCGCGCTCTGGCTTAGCGTGCGGCAAGTGAAGCCCTTTGCTGGCGAGGTGGCGCGCGCGCGTCCGCTGTGGCGCATCTCGACCGCGCCGAGCAAAGGCCACGAGATCGCGGCGGCGATCACGCCGGCGGCGCAGATGTTCTACGACTGGGCTGGCGGATTGCTCTGGGTGGCGATGCCGTTCGCCGACGAGCCCGACGCCGGCTCGATCCGCGCTGCGGTCAACAGCGTCGGCGGCCACGCCACGCTGGTGCGCGCTCCAGCCGCAGTGCGCGCTGCGGTCGACGTGTTCGAGCCGCAGGAGGCGAACTTGCGCGCCTTGAGCAAGCGCGTGAAGGAGGGCTTCGACCCCAAGGGCGTACTCAATCCCGGCCGCATGTGGGCGGGGATATAAAGTTCTTAGTCTATGCGCCACAAGGATGACCCGCTGACCGCGGCGAGTTGCATCGCTACCGTGGCCGGGCTTACCCTTTCGCAATCTCAATCGGGGTGCCTCGCGAGGAGGCTGAGAGGCGGTGCACCGCCAACCCGTCGAACCTGATCCGGGTCGTGCCGGCGGAGGGAAGTGAGGTGGCGATACCCGAGGCATCGCTTCTCGTCCGTCGCGGCGGCCAAATCGTGAGGATGCCGCGATGACCGATCTGCCTTCCATCGATGCCGTATTCTCCGCGCTTGAAGATCTGCGCGCCCGGCGCCCGCTGGTCCACAACATCACCAACTATGTGGCGATGAGCGTCTCCGCCAATGTGCTGCTCGCGCTCGGCGCCTCGCCGGCCATGGTGCACGCCGCCGAAGAGGTCGAGGATTTCGTCGCCATCTCCGATGCGCTGGCGGTGAATATCGGCACCCTTTCGCCGGCCTGGGTGGCGGCGATGCGCGCTGCCGTGACGCGCGCCCGCGCGCTCGGCAAGCCGTGGGTGCTGGATCCGGTCGGCTGCGGTGCGACGCCCTATCGTACGAAAGTTGCGGCCGAATTGGCGGCGCTGGCGCCGACCGTCATCCGCGGCAATGCCAGCGAAATCCTGAGCCTCTCCGGGCAGGTGGGAGCGGCTGGCAAGGGCGTCGATTCGAGCGCTCGCGCCGAAGATGCCACCGTCGCGGCCGCCTCGCTGGCGCACCGGACGGGCTGCGTGGTCGCCGTCACCGGCGCCACCGACTATGTGAGTGATGGGGCAAGCTGCGTCGCGATACATTCCGGGCACGCACTGATGCCGCTGTCGACCGCGCTCGGCTGTTCACTCAGCGCGGTCACCGCCGCCTTCACCGCCGTCCGCCCGCCGCGGTTAGCTGCGGTTGCTGCGCTCGCCGTGTTCGGCGCTGCCGGCGCGGTGGCGGCGCAGCGCTGCCAGGGCCCCGGCCATCTGCCGGCGGAAATTTGCGACGCGCTCTATCGGATGGACCACCCAACGCTCGTCCGCCACGCTCGGCTTTCGGCGTGAATTTGCGCGCAAGGATTGACCTTCGCGCGCAAACAGCGTTTCGATCCAGCTGGCCAGTCGCGCCTTCGGACCCGGGTTCCGCGTAGCATGCAAACCACCTTCTCCCTCGCCCAGCTTCTCAATCCGCAGGTCGTCGAATCGGAAAAAATTCTGCGCGCTTGCGTGCATTGCGGCTTCTGCACCGCCACCTGCCCGACCTATGTGCTGCTCGGCGACGAGCTCGATTCACCGCGTGGGCGCATTTACCTGATCAAGGAGATGCTGGAGCAGGAGCGGCCGGCGACGGCGGACGTGGTCAAGCATATCGACCGTTGTCTCTCCTGCCTCGCCTGCATGACCACTTGCCCATCCGGCGTGCATTACATGCATCTGGTCGATCACGCCCGCGAGCATATCGAGAAAACCTACAAGCGGCCGCTCGCCGACCGCGCCATGCGCGGCCTGCTCGCGCGCGTGCTCCCCGATCCGGCACTGTTCCGGCTAGCTGTGGTGGCGGGACTAATAGCCAAGCCGTTCGCGCCGGTGTTCAGCGTGCTCGGCCTGAAGCGCATGGCGGCCATGCTGCGGCTCACGCCGCGCCATAGGCCGTCGCCGCCGATCGAGCGCACCGGCAAGATCTACGCGGCGCCGGGCGCGCGCCGGGGTCGGGTGGCGCTTTTATCCGGCTGCATCAATCCGGTGCTGGCGCCATCGACTAACGAAGCCGCCATCCGCCTGCTCAACCGCAACGGCATCGAGGTGGTGGTTGCCGCCGGCGAGGCCTGCTGCGGTTCGCTCGCCCACCACATGGGCCGCGAGCAACAGGCGCTGGCGCAAGCGCGCAATAATATCGATGCCTGGACACGCGAAATCGATGGCGCTGGGCTCGACGCCATCTTGATCACGGTATCCGGCTGTGGAACCGCGGTGAAGGATTACGGCTTCATGCTGCGCGGCGACCGCGACTATGCCGCGAAAGCGACAAGGGTTTCCCAGCTTGCCAAGGATGTCACCGAATATCTGGCGACGCTCGATTTGCCGGCTGGCGCCGCGCCGCGACCGCTCACGATCGCCTATCATGCGGCCTGCTCGCTGCAGCACGGGCAGAAGGTGACGCAGGCGCCGAAAGAATTGCTTTGCAAGTTCGGCTTCGTGGTCAAAGATGTGGCGGAAGGGCATTTGTGCTGTGGCTCGGCCGGGACCTACAACATTCTCCAGCCGGCGCTGGCGGAGAGGTTGCGCGACCGCAAGGTCTCCAATATCGAACGGCTAAAGCCGGATGTGATCGCGGCCGGCAATATCGGCTGCATCACGCAGATCGCCGCTGGCACGGCCATTCCGGTCGTGCATACGGTCGAGCTGCTCGACTGGGCGACCGGCGGCCCGGTGCCGGAAGGGCTCGAGGAGATTGGAGCCGAAGCGGCTCCGGAGCATTGACGCAAGCGGCACAATGACGCGATGCGAACCGATTGGGAGGATTGTCATGGCAAAACCGAAGAAGCGGAAAACCAAAGTTAAGCAAGCAAAGCGCGCCGTCTCCGCGCGTAAGACGAAAACCAAGAAGAGCAAACGCCCAGTCGAGAAGACGGTCAAAAAGGCGTTCAAGAAGACCAAAACGGTAAAGCGCTCGGCGAAAAAACCCGCCGCCAAGAAAGCGGCGCCCGCGAAGGCGAGGGCCTACAAGATTTTGCTGATGGGCGCGTCTTACGGATCGCTGCTCGCATCCAAATTGTTGTTCGGTGGCCACTCGATCCATCTCGTGTGCCTGCCGGCAGAAGCCGATCTGATCAACGCTGAGGGTTTCAAAGTTCGCTTGCCTGTGCGCGGCCGTAGCGAACCGGTCCTGCTCGAATCACGCAAGCTGCCGGGCAAGGTGACCGCGGGCCCCGCCACTGGCGTCAATCCGAAGGATTACGACTTGGTCGGCCTCTGCATGCAGGAGCCGCAATACCGCTCGGCCGGCGTGCGCGAGTTGCTCGACGCCGTCGGCAAGTCGCGTGTGCCCTGTATGTCGATCATGAACATGCCGCCGCTGCCTTATATCAAGCGGATCCCCGGACTTGATCACAAAGCGCTCGAAGCGGCTTACACCGATCCGCGCGTTTGGGACTCGGTTGACCCCAAGAAGATCACGCTCAATAGCCCCGACCCGCAGGCGATTCGTCCGCCGGACGGAAAGGCGAATGAGCTTCTGGTTACGCTGCCGACGAACTTCAAATGTGCGCGCTTCGAGGATGATAAAGATACGGCGATCGTGCGCCAGCTCGAAAAGGACGTCGAAGCTGCGCGCTTCGACGCACCTGAAGGCAAGATCGAACTGCCGGTGAAGCTGAGAGTCTACAATTCGATCTTCGTGCCGCTCGCCAAGTGGGCGATGCTACTCGCTGGCAATTATCGCTGCATCACTGCGGATGGCATGCGCACCGCGCAAGAGGCAGTGCATTCCAATCTCGAAGAAGCGAGATCGGTTTATAATTTTGTCAACGATCTGTGCGTGAAGCTTGGCGCCTCGCCGGATGACCTCGTGCCGTTCGAGAAATATGCCGCCGCCGCGCAGAGCCTCACGCGTCCGGCCTCGGCCGCGCGTGCGCTGCAAAACGGCGCGCCGAATATTGAACGCGCGGACAAGCTCGTGCAGTTGATCGCCCGGCAAAAAGGGCTCAGTCATCCTGCGATCGACGCTCAAGTGGCGTTGGTCGACACGCGACTTGATGCCAACCGCAAGAAGGCGGCGGCCTGACCGATCGGTGCCCATTGCGAACCTTGGCGCCTGCCGAATAGCCGGCGGGCGCCAAATTTTCATTGTTTTACTGATACTTGGCGCAGCGGTATGGAGTTATTCACAGCGCTATCGGTAAGACGGCGGCTGTGGGGGCGTCGCCGGTCCGGACTCCGGTACAGAGGGCCCTTTTTAGCCCAAAAAATGTGACATTATCACAACAGTCCGCTGCTTTCTGCCAGAACAAGGCCGAATCGCCCAAAAAGGCAGCAATTGCCATCGTTTTCCGCTTGCCGCCCGAGGCGGGCAAAGATGTAGATATGCACGTAATGCACGTCGATTTGCATACCGGGATGTAGCCTGGGTTCCGGTGCCGGATTGATGGGCGAATTGTTTCGACTGAAAGTCGATCGAACCGAAAAGGGGCAGGGTCTATGAAGAAAGTTGTTTTGTCGGTAGTCGCGGTGCTCGCGCTCTCTGCAGCGCCGGCACTTGCAGCGGATATGCCGGTGAAAGCCGCTCCGGCTCCGGCTCCGGCCGCAGCGCCGAGTCCGTGGGATCTCGCCTTCGGTAGCGCGATAATGAGTGACTACATGTTCCGTGGCATCACGCAGTCCGACCACAAGCCGTCGGTCGCGGCCTATTTCGAACCGCGCTACAACATCACAAAAGATGTCCAACTCTATGCCGGCATCTCCGGCGAGAGCATCAAGTTCGCCAATAACGCAGCGGCGGAAATCGACTTCTACGGCGGCATCCGGCCGACGTTCGGACCGGTCGCGTTCGACGTCGGCTTTTGGTACTATTACTATCCAGGGGGCCAATGCTACGGCACAGGCCCTACTCAGTCCTTGAGCGCAGGCTGTATTTCAGGCGGAATCCCGCTAAACGGCAATGTCGCCAAGGCAGACGCCAGCTTCTATGAAGTCTATGGCAAGGTCACTTATACTTGGACGGATTGGGCCTTCGGCGCGAACGAGTACTACTCGCCGAACTTCTTGAACACCGGCGCTTGGGGCAATTACGCCTCCGGCACGATTAAGTTCACGGCGCCGGACAAGATGGCGATTGGTCCAGTCGGCTGGTACGTGTCGGGCGAGTTCGGACGCCAGTGGCTTGGCACCAGCGATGCATTCTACGGCTGCCTAGCTGGGCCAGCGGGGTCGGGCTGCGGTGCGAACAATCCCAATGGCGTCCCGTATGCGAGCTACAACACATGGAACGTCGGCATCGGCTTCACCTGGAAAGTGTTTACGCTCGATCTGCGCTACTCCGATACGAACCTATCAAAGGGCGACTGCAACGCCTTCACCAGCGACCCGACCGCAACGGGCATATCCAACCAGACAGCGATCAACTTTGGCCCTGGCTCGAACTGGTGCGGCTCAACCTTCATAGCCAAGCTGTCAGCTGACCTGACACTGGGCAGCTTGAAGTAAGCTGAGATAGCCTGTTCCCTTATTGGGCGGTGGCTCCTAACGAGCCGCCGCCCATTTTATTTTGGCGCGCCGCGCGGATCATTCTGTGCGCTAAAATCAAACCGGTCGTCGCCAATTCTTCGCCGATACAGAATCGCTGGCGCTACGCGGCGGGCGCCAAATTTCCCTCGCGCAACCAATAGCGGTCGCCTTCGCGGCTGAACGCCAGGCGGCGGCGGTGAAACGCGGCGAGCGCCGAGCGGTGACCGATCGATACGATTGTCGACGCGGTAAGCCATTGCTCCAGCAGATGGTAGAGCGCGGCCTCGGCCGGCTCGTCGAGCGAGGCGGTGGCCTCGTCGAGGAACAAATAGTCCGGCGCATGCAGCAGCGCGCGGGCGATGCCGAGCCGCTGCTGTTCGCCGAGCGACAGCATGCGGTTCCAATGCGCCTCTTCCTCGATACTTGACACCAAGGCCGGCAAGCCGACCGCGGTGAGGATTTCGGCGACGCGGGAGGCATCGAAGCTTCCGGGCGCCGCCGGGTAGGCGACCGCGGCGGCCAAAGGTGCGATCGGGAAGTAAGGCCGTTGCGGCAGGATCATCAGCCGGGCATTTTTTGGAATCGTGATCGTGCCGGCGCCGAACGGCCAGATGCCGGCCAGCGCACGGAACAGCGTCGACTTGCCGGCGCCGGACGGGCCGCTCACCAGCACCCGCTCGCCCAGCCTGATCGAGAGGTCGCTGGCGTTGACCAGCGGTACGCCGTTCGGCAGTCGCACCGCCAGATCCCTGAACGTGACGGCGGCCGCTTCGCCAGTCGCAACGCCGATCACCGGCGGCGTCACCGCGACCGCGCGGGCGGCCGCCACCGACTGGTCGAAGCCGGACAGTCGCTCGATTACCGCGCTCCATTCCGCGAGATTGCGGTAGAGGTTCACAAACACCGACAGAGCGTTCTGCACCTGCCCGAAGGCGTTGGCGGTCTGCATCAAGCCGCCGAGCTGAATGGCACTGGCGAAATAAGCCGGGCTCACCATGATGAACGGGAAAACGACGGATGCCTGCGCATAGCTGGCGGTGAAGAAGGTGAGCTTCTTCTGCCGGGACATGATCGCAAGCCAATTAGCAACGACATTGCCGAAACGCATCAACAGGCGGTCGCGCTCTGCCGCCTCGCCGTCAAGCAGCGCGATCTGTTCGGAGTTCTCGCGCACCCGCACCAGATTGAATCGGAAGTCGGCTTCGTAGCGCTGCTGCTGGAAGTTAAGCGCGATCAACGGCCGGCCGATCAGATGCGTGAGCGCGGTGCCGATGCAGGCATAGATCAACGCTGCCCATAACAGGTAACCCGGAATGTCGAAGCCGATCCCGAACACGTGCAGCGGCGCCGCCGCCGACAGCGACCACAGAATGATCATGAACGAGAATAGGGTGACGCAGGAGTTGAGCAGTTGCAGTCCGATGGACAAAGTCAGTTGGATGAATTGGGCGATGTCCTCCGAGATGCGCTGGTCCGGATTGTCGGCCGCGTCGCCCAAGAGCTGCATGCGGTAGTGATTGGAGTCCTCCATCCAATGATCGAGGTAGCTTGCGGTCAGCCAGCGCCGCCAGCGGATCTGCAGCCATTGATTAAGATAGAGCTGATAGACGGCGAGCAGAATGAAGGCCGTCGCCAGCACGCAGAAATAGCCGAGCTGGTAGACGAAGACGTTCCAGTTTCGATCCTGCAGTGCATTGTAAAAATTGGCATTCCATTCGTTGAACAGAACCGTGATGCCAACGATCGACAGTTCGATGGCGATGACTGCCGCCAACAGCAGGCGGCCCCGCCAGCGATCCTCCGAGCGGAAATAGGGGCTCGCAATTCGCCAGACGATGGCGAGTTTCAAGAAAATGCCTCTCACGGGCGGTCTCCTGTTACGGCTGGCTTCAGCCTCGGGCGCATAAATTGTCGGCTATGGTGCACTCTGTCGTGGCGCTGCTGCGTCGTGGTATCCGATCTTCGCGGTGGGCGGGAAAATGAATCCGTACCCAAATAATCATTTAAGCCCTTGATGTTACATACCTTTTATAGACGAAAGACGATTGCCGGTGCGATCGTTAACAAAGCCTAACATCCTGGTTTTAGACCAACATTTTTCGCGGATGAATCGCGTCAGTCTTGCGTATTTTCGTGATCACACATTAGTGTGGTCATCAAGGCAGACAAACGCGCAAAGCTTGCGGCACAGCTCAAAAAATCCAAGGGAGGATTGAAGATGAAAAATGAAATCCATTCGATGAAGCTTGACCGTCGTACGGTCATAAAGACGGCGGTTGCGGCCGGCGTGGCGCAAATCGCGTCGCCCTTCGTTATCACCGCCCGCGCCGCCGACGCCATCAAAATCGGCATGGTGGACCCCCTAACCGGCGCCTATGCCGCGGTGGCAAACAATGAAGTGATCGGCGCCAGGTTCGCTGTTGAACAGATTAATGCCAAGGGCGGCGTGCTCGGGCGCCCGCTGGAATTGCTGGTCGAAGACTCCGCTAACGACGTCGGCACCGGGGTGCAGAAGACGCGCAAGCTGATCGAACGCGATCAGGTGCAGTTCATCATCGGCGACGTCAATTCCGGTATCGCCCAGGCCATGGCGCAGGTCACCGCCGAAAAGAAGGTGCTGCACGTCGTCTCCGGCGGCCATACCGACGGCATTACCGGCAAGGACTGCAAGTGGAACGTCTATCGCGTCTGCAATACGACGCGTGCCGAGGCCAATTCGGTCTCAGAGCTTCTGTTCACCAAATACGGCAAAAAATGGCATTTCATCACCCCGGACTACGCCTTCGGTCATACCTTGCAGCAGGCGGGCGCGGCCAACTTAAAGAAACTCGGCGGTACGATGACTGGCAACGAACTCACGCCGCTCGGCACCACTGACTTCTCCGCTTATCTCATCAAGGCGCGTGCCGCCAATCCGGACGTGTTGCTGGTGTTGCCGCAAGGCTCTGACATGGTGAACTGTCTGAAGCAGATCGCCCAGTTCGGCATCGACAAGCAAATCCATGTCGCCGGATTGCAGCAGGAGCTCGAATCGCTCGAATCGATGCCGCCTGAGGCGCGCGTCGGAATCTGGATGTTCGAGTGGTACTGGAAGCAGCCGGGCGTGCCGAATGTCGAACAGTTCGTCGCCGACATCCGCAAACGCAGCAACGGCAAGGTGCCGACGGCGCGCACCTGGTTCGGCTACACCTCGGTGCAGACTTATGCGCTAGCCGCCAACCACGAAAAGACGCTCGACGCGGTCAAGCTCGCTAAGGCGCTGGGCGATTTCGAGCTGCCGGCCGATGTCAAGCTGCAACCGAACAAGGTCTACTACCGTGCGGGCGATCACCAACTGATGACGTCGGCTTTCGTCGGCCAAGCGCTGTCGAAACCGGCCGGTGATCCCGAGGATCTGTTCCAAGTCGATCACGTCCTCGCGGGCGATAAGGTCAATCCGCCGACGAGCGAAACCGGCTGCACTCTGCAGTGGCCCGCTTAAGCTAGACATCAGCCATCCATCGCGCCTGGAGAGCGGTCATCGCTTCCCAGGCGTGCCATGTTCAAACGGCGGCTCACCCATCCGAGTATTGGTCCATGTTGCAACTGCTGCTGTTCAACATCACGAACGGATTGATTATCGGCGCCTTTTACGTGCTGATGGCACTCGGCCTGGCGCTGATCCTCAACCTGAGCAATGTGATCAATTTCGCCCATGGCGGCTTCCTCGTGGTCGGCGGCTATATCGCCTACGCGATCACGCCCTATGTGGGCTTTTGGGGTGCCCTGCTGATCGCGCCGCCGCTCACCGCCGTCATCGGGCTCGCCACCGAACGGGTGCTGATCCGGCCGCTTTATGGGCGCGATCCGCTCTACGGCCTCCTGCTTACCTTCGGTCTTGCTTTCATCTTGGAAGACGGCACGCGCTTTATCTGGGGCGCCCAAGGCAAGCCGGTGACCGTGCCGGCGATTTTGGCCCAGCCGCTGAGCAATGAATTCTTCTTCATCACCGGCTACCGGCTTTTCATGGTGCTCGTGGTGGTCATCGCGGTAAGCGTGCTCTTCGTGCTGCTGCGTTTCACGCGCCACGGCATTCGGATCCGCGCCGGCACGCTTGACCTCGAAACGGTATCGGCCTTGGGCGTTAATGTGCGCACGCTGCGGTCGCTTAATTTTGCCGTCGGCATTTATCTCGCCGGCCTCAGCGGCGTGCTGGCGGCCGGTCAGCTCGGTCTTGAGCCGACCATGGGCGCGGGCCTCCTGATGCCGAGCTTCATCGCCATCATCGTCGGCGGCGTCGGCAGTCTCACCGGCACGCTGCTGGGTGGACTGCTGATCGGCGTGGCGTCCGGCGTCACGGCAGTGTTTTTGCCGGCTGCCAGCGAAGCGATCATGTACGTGCTGATGGCGGTGGTCTTGCTGATCCGCCCGCGCGGATTGCTGGGCGAAGAAGGCATGATGACATGATCGAGAATGACACCACCCGCAAGCTGGCCGTACTCGTTTGTATCTGGGCGGCCTTGGTGCTCGCGCCCTATTGGATGCCGCCGCTCGGTGGCTATACCGCGCTCGGCACCCGCGTTCTCATCCTTGGGCTTGCCGCCATGTCGGTGAATTTCCTTTTAGGCTTCACCGGCGTGCTGTCCTTCGGCCATGCCGCGTATTTCGGCCTCGGGGCTTACGGGGCAGGGCTGTCGCTGAAGTATCTTGCACCGAGCACGCCGATTTCACTGTTGATGGGGATGCTTCTGGGCGGCCTCGCCGGCGCACTGCTCGGAACGCTGATTGTGCGCCGACGTGGCGTCTATTTCGCGATGGTCACGATCGCGTTCGGTCAGGTCTTTTATTACATCGCGTTCCAGTGGAGCTCGCTGACCGGCGGCGACGACGGATTGCGTGGCTTTTCCCGTCAACCGCTCGACTTCGGACTGTTCTCGATCGATATTTTGTCGAATGCCGACAATTTTTATTTTTTCGTTTTGTTCTGCTTTGCCATCTTCGCGACGGTCATGGGTTTCATTTTGCGGTCGCCGTTCGGCCGCACCATGCTCGCAATCCGCGAAAACGAACGTCGAGCGCGTTTCCTCGGCATCCCGGTAGAGCGTCACATCTGGATCGCATTTACGCTGTCTTGTTTCTTCATGGGATTTGCCGGCGCACTGTACGCGCTGCTGAATAATTTCGCTGATCCGAAAGGGCTGCATTTCAGCCAGTCCGGCGACTTCGTTATGATGGCGGTGATGGGCGGTATGCGCAGCTTTTGGGGACCGCTGTTGGGCGCGGCCGTCTTCGTGGTTCTGCAGGACTATCTTTCGAGCATCACCGTCAATTGGATGTCGTTTATCGGATTGTTGTTTGTGCTCGTGGTGCTATTCTTTCCCCGTGGGCTTCTCGGCGTTATCCGACGGAAGCTCGTGTCATGACCCTGCTGCGCGTGAATAACGTCTCCAAGCATTTCGGCAACTTGATCGCGGTCGACGATATATCGATGACCGTCGAGCCTGGCGAATTGCGCGCCGTGATCGGCCCCAACGGGGCCGGCAAGACCACGTTTTTCAACATGATTAGCGGCTTTCTGATGCCGACCTCGGGCCGCATCGTCTTCGACGGCGAGGACATCACCACGCTTTGGCCCGCCCGCCGAGTATGGCGCGGCATCGCTCGGACCTTCCAGATCACCGAAGTGTTTCCGGAGCTGACGGTTCGCGAAAATCTGCGGATTGCGGTCGAGAGTGCCGGCGGATTCCGCTTGCGTGTTTGGCAATCCAGCGATGAGGACCGCGACATCAGGGCGCGGATCAACGAACTTCTGGAGATGGGCGGCTTGACGCAAAAGGCCGACCGGCTGGTTGGCGAGCTTGCGCATGGCGACCAGCGCACTACTGAGATCGTGATGGCGCTGGCGCTCAAGCCGCGACTGTTGCTGCTCGATGAGCCGACCGCCGGCATGGGCGATCAGGAAACCTATGACGTAACTCAGCTGATCCGAAAACTGCACCGCGACCAGAAACTAACAATTGTGCTTATCGAGCACGACATGCGGGTGGTCTTTCATCTCGCCGACCGCATTATGGTGTTGGCGGAAGGCAGGATGCTGGCCGAGGGCACGTCGCAGGAGATTGCCGCCAATGAAGCGGTGCAAGCGGCTTATTTGGGAAAGACAGCGGCATGAGCGGCGTGGCGCTCGAGGCGGAAGGCCTCCACACTTTTTACGGCAAGAGCCACATCCTGCATGGCGTCGGCCTCGAGGTGCGTGAGGGCGAAATCGTCACGCTGTTGGGACGGAACGGCGCCGGCAAGACCACGACGCTGCGAAGCCTTGTCGGCTTGACACACGCGCGCCAAGGCGCGGTGCGCATTTTTGGCCAGACCACCACCGACTGGCAGCCCTATCGCATTGCCGCGCTCGGTGTTGGCTACGTGCCGGAGGGCCGGCGCATATTCGCCAACTTGACGGTCGAGGAAAATCTGAAAGTGCCGCTCGAGCGGCCCGGCTCGTGGACAGTCGCGCGCATCTATGAGCTGTTTCCGCGACTGGGCGAGCGCAGGGCAAACAAGGGCCGTCAACTCTCCGGCGGCGAGCAGGAAATGCTGGCTATCGCGCGCGCGCTGCTCTTGAATCCGAAACTGCTGTTGCTCGACGAGCCGAGCCAAGGTCTCGCACCCTTGATCGTCCAGGAAGTGTTCAAGGTCGTCACCTCGGCGCGTCAGCAAGGCATTTCGGTGCTGCTGGTGGAGCAAAACGTACGCGCCGCCGTTGAAATCGCCGACCGCGCTTATGTGCTCGACGACGGCAAGGTGGTTTATTCCGGCCCCGCCGCCGAATTCGCCAAGGACGAAGAACGGGTCCGTGCGCTCGCCGGCGCCAGCGCCAAGGAATGGGAGCCGCACGGCTCGCCCGCTTAATTACCGAGCGAGGACGAACGAAATTGTCTGATGCAAGCCTGGCAGCGCTGTCGGCGACTGGGGCGGCCGCCGAATTAGCTCGCGGCGCGATTTCGGCCGAAGACTATTGTCATGCCTGTCTCGATCGCATTTCTGAGGTCGAAAACGACGTGCATGCATTCACGCACCTCGATTCCAGCTATGCGCTATCGCAAGCGCGCGCGCTCGACGAGCGCCGCCGTAACGGGCAGCCGATCGGACCACTGCACGGCGTGCCGGTCGGCATTAAGGACATCTTTGACACCGCCGACTATCCGACCGAATGCGGCTCGCCGCTGCTCAAGGGCCGCCGGCCGATGCGCGATTGCACGGCGGTGGCGCGCCTGCGCGCGGCCGGTGCGGTGATCATCGGCAAGACGGTGACCACCGAGTGCGCCTATTTTCATCCCGGCCCGACCCGCAATCCGCACGATCTCGAGCGCACGCCGGGCGGCTCGTCCTCCGGCTCGGCGGCGGCCGTGGCCGCCGGCATGATTCCGCTGGCGATCGGGTCGCAGACCAACGGCTCGGTGATCCGGCCCGCGTCGTTTTGCGGCGTCTATGGCGTCAAGCCGACGCATGGGACGATTTCACGTCACGGCGCGCTGATCCTGTCCATGGCGCTCGACCATGTCGGTGTGTTCGCGCGCGCGCTCGCCGATTGCGCGCTCATCCTCGACGTGCTCGCCGGCTACGACGCCGAGGATTCGGACAGCCGTCCATCGGCGCCGTATGGCTTCCGCGCGTTAGCCGCCGAGAAACCGCCATCGCCGCCGCGGCTCGCCTTCGTGCGTACGCCGGTTTGGGATAAGGCGGATCCCGAAGCCCGCGCGGCGTTGGAAGCCCTTGCGAAACGGCTAGGGGATGCCGTGAAACCTGTCGATTTGCCGGAAACGTTTGCTGCCGCTTGGGCCGACCAGCGCGTCATCATGTTCACCGACATGGCGCATAATCTGGGCGGAATGGTCGCCCGCGGCGGCGATGCGTCGAGCAAGCAGCTGCGCGATCTCATCGCCGAGGGCAGCCAGAACAACGCGCTGCGTTATCTGGCGGCGCGCGACGGCGCGCTGCGTTACCGCGCCGGACTGGCCGACATTTTGAAGGATTATGACGCGATCCTGACGCCGTCGGCGCCCGGCGTGGCTCCGAAAGGCAGCGCCACCGGCAATCCGGCGTTCAACACGCTTTGGACATTGGCCGGGCTGCCGGCGGTGACGTTGCCGCTGCTGAAAGGCGCGGGCGGCATGCCGATCGGCGTGCAGCTTGTCGGGGCGATCGGTGACGACGCGCGGCTGCTGCGCACTGCGAATTGGCTGGCCGGAAAGATGGCCGACGCCTGACGGCTCACTCCTTTGGCGGCGCGCCGAGGTTCGCCTTGAAGAAAGCGATGGTGCGGCTCCAGGCTAAGTCCGCCGCCGGCTTGTCGTAGCGGTTGCTGGTGTCGTTGTTGAAGGCGTGATTGACGTTCGGATAGACGTAAATGGTGTAGCGCTTGTTGTTGGCCTTGAGCGCGGCCTCATAGGGCGCGATCCCAGCATTCACGCGCTGGTCGAGCCCGGCATAGTGCAGCAGCAGTGGCGCGCGGATGGCCGTGACCTGCTCGGCCGGCACCTGTAGGCCGTAGTAGATCACGCCGGCTTTCAGATCGGGCGCCAGCACCGCGACGCGATTGACGATGCCGCCACCCCAGCAGAAGCCGACGATGCCGACACTTCCGGTCAATTCCGCATGACGCTCCAAGAACGGCACCGCCGCGGCGATGCGCCGCGCGGTCTCGTCGGCATTGAGCGTGCCAATCAATTCGCGGGCCTTGTCCTCATCCGCCGGCGTGCCGCCGAGCGGCGAGAGCATGTCGACCGCAAGGCTGAGGAAACCTTCGAGTGCGATGCGGCGCGCGATGTCCCGGATGTGTGGATTGAGCCCGCGGTTTTCGTGAATGACGATCACCGCCGGGCGTTTGCCATTAGACTTGAGGCGCGCAAGGTAGCCGCTGATGCGCGCCCCCGGCCCGTCGTAAGACACCGTGTCGATGGTCAGCCGCGCGTCGTCGGGCGCAACGGTGGCGGCGCGCGCATAATTGTTCTGCAACAGCGGCAGCAGCGCCAGCGCCGCCGCGCTCGATCCGGCGATCTCCGCCAGCCGGTCGAGGAACGCGCGGCGGTTGATGTCGCCATGCGTGAAGCGGTCGTAAAGGTCGATGATGCGCTGGTCCATGGAACTTCTCTGGCAGTACTGAGCTAAGGGGTCTGTGGTCCTCTCTACTTTCGAGGATGACGATCACGATGGGGGCCGCCACTAGGCGGCGAGGCAATTGCCTCGATCCGTAAGACGACGTCGTGACCAAAAAATGGGGCGCGGAATTTTCCGCGCCCCTGTTTTTTCCTGACTTGAAGCGGTCAGAAGCCCATGCCGCCGCCCATTCCGCCGCCGCCGCCCGGCATCGCCGGGGCCGGCTCCTTCGGCAGTTCGGCGACCATGGCTTCGGTGGTCACCAGCAGGCCGGCGACCGAGCCGGCGTCCTGCAGCGCGGTGCGCACCACCTTGGCCGGGTCGATGATGCCGGCCTCGACCATGTCGACATATTTCTCTTCCTGGGCGTCGAAGCCGTAGGTCTCGGACTTGTGGTCCATGATCTTGCCGACCACGATCGAGCCTTCCACGCCGGCGTTCTCGGCGATCTGCCGGATCGGGGCTTCCAGCGCCTTGAGCACGATGTTGATGCCGGCCTGCACGTCCGGATTCTCGTCGTGGATGCGGCCGACCGCCTTCTTGGCGCGCAGCAGCGCGACGCCGCCGCCCGGCACGATGCCTTCCTCGACCGCGGCGCGGGTGGCGTTGAGCGCGTCCTCGACGCGGTCTTTCTTCTCCTTGACCTCGATCTCGGTCGCACCGCCGACGCGGATCACCGCGACGCCGCCGGCGAGCTTGGCTAGCCGCTCCTGCAGCTTCTCCTTGTCGTAGTCGGAGGTGGTCTCCTCAATCTGCCCCTTGAGTTGGGCGACGCGCGCCTCGATGTCGGCCTTCTTGCCGGCGCCGTGCACGATGGTGGTCTTTTCCTTCTCGATGACGATCTTCTTGGCGCGGCCGAGCATGGCCGTGGTCACGTTCTCGAGCTTGATCCCGAGATCCTCCGAGATTAGCTGGCCGCCGGTGAGAATGGCGATGTCTTCCAGCATGGCCTTGCGGCGATCGCCAAACCCCGGCGCCTTCACGGCCGCCACTTTCAGGCCGCCGCGCAGCTTGTTGACAACGAGGGTGGCGATGGCTTCGCCTTCCACGTCCTCGGAGAGGATCAGCAGCGGCTTGCCGGTCTGCACCACAGCTTCGAGCAGCGGCAGCATGGCCTGCAGACCGGAAAGCTTTTTCTCGTGCAGGAGGATATAGGCGTCCTCCAGTTCGGCGATCATCTTCTCGGCGTTGGTGATGAAGTAGGGCGAGATGTAGCCGCGGTCGAACTGCATGCCCTCGACGATCTCGACGTCGGTCTCCATCGCCTTGGCTTCCTCGACCGTAATCACGCCCTCGTTGCCGACCTTCTGCATCGCCTGCGCGATCATCTTGCCGATGGTGGCGTCGCCGTTCGACGAGATGGTGCCGACCTGCGCGACCTCGGCGGAGGAGCCGACGATCTTGGCGCGCTTCTCGATGTCCTTGACCACGGCGTGGACCGCGATGTCGATGCCGCGCCGCAGATCCATCGGGTTCATGCCGGCGGCGACCGACTTGGCGCCTTCCGTCACGATGGCCGCGGCTAGTACGGTGGCAGTGGTGGTGCCGTCGCCGGCGAGATCGTTGGTCTTCTGGGCGACCTCGCGCACCATCTGCGCGCCCATGTTCTCGAACTTGTCCTCGAGCTCGATCTCCTTGGCGACGGTGACGCCGTCCTTGGTGATGCGCGGCGCGCCGAACGACTTGTCGAGCACGACGTTGCGGCCCTTGGGCCCTAGCGTGACCTTCACCGCATCAGCGAGGATCTTGACGCCGCGCAGCATGCGGTCGCGCGCGTCGACGGCGAATTTGACTTCCTTGGCAGCCATTTCAGTCCACTCCAATGGTTTCTAATGCGGGGATCAGGCGATTACGCCCATGATGTCGGACTCCTTCATGATCAGAAGTTCCTCGCCGTCGAGCTTGACCTCGGTGCCCGACCACTTGCCGAACAACACGCGGTCGCCGTTCTTCAGGTCGATCGGGATCAGCTTGCCGGACTCATCGCGTCCGCCAGGGCCGACGGCGATGACTTCGCCCTGCGAGGGCTTTTCTTGGGCGGTGTCGGGGATGATGATGCCGCCCTTGGTCTTCTCTTCGGCGGTGATGCGGCGCACGACCACGCGGTCGTGTAGGGGACGAAACTTGGTCTTGGCCATGGCTTCCTCGTCGGCGCTTGAGCGCGTGCAGGTTTCTAAATAATGTCGAGTTCATAAGCCCTTAGCACTCGTTAACGGCGAGTGCCAAATGCTGCCCCGGGACATATGGCCTTGGGCCTGGAGTGTCAAGCGTGACGCTGTGGCGGCACCGCAAGCGCGGCTGCGGCAGCATTAACGGCCAAGCCGATGAGCTTTATGGCGCTGTCGACGAACAGCCTTACGCCCGCCAGGCCGAGCAGCAGGTACCGGCGGAATGGGTCGGCCGTTTATAGCAGATCGACCGCAAGCCGCTTGCGTTGCCCGCCATTGCCCCGCAAAGTCCCCCTCCGGCGGCGCAGGAGTCCGAATGAGCCATCCCAATCAACCAAGTCTACCGACAGCCCTGGTTCTAGTGTCGCTCGCGATCGCTTTGGCCGGCTGCGCCACCGGCGGTCCGCAACCGCCGCCGGCACCGCAACCCGCGACGGTGCCGCTGCTGCCGCCGGCCTTCCCGCCGCAGGACATTGTCGGGCGCTGGGGGCTGGCCGCCTACCACAAGGACGAAGACCGCCCGCGCATCGAGGTCGCGGCCGCCGATCAATGCAAGCAGCCTTATGTCATCACGCTCGGCCCCACCGGCGGGGTGATGATGCACCTCGCCGACCAGGCCAAGCCCGAGGAGTTGCGCCTGAAAGGCGCGCCGGGCGGCAAGACCTATGTCGGCCCCGAAGGCGATCCGCCGGGCAGTGCGCAGGATCGCGAGGTTGTGTCGTTCGACGGCCGGGTGCTGATCCTGCGCTGGATGGATTCCGAGGTGCAGGGCCGCTACGGCACCATGGTCTATGTCCGCTGCGGGCCGGAAGGCGCCAAGCGACCCGCTAAGCCGAAGGCCAAGCTGAGCGCCGCGCCGAAACCGAATGCCGCGCCGAAGCCGATCCAGCCGCCTGTCCAGAACGCCCCTCCAGCGCGATGATGAGTTGCCCGCCGCGGCGGGCTGTGCCAGTCGACATGCTCTGAGAAAGCGATCAGCCTGAAACCGCAGCTCGATTTTCGCGCGGCGACCGCCATGAGCCGCATCGCTTCCCAAGACAAATTATCGCCGCTATTTGTTGCGGAAAAAACCTACTAGGGGTTGTTTTCAATAAAACTAAAGAAAATTACCCCCCAGGGCAGGGCCGCCCGAACTTGATGGGGTGCGGCTTTACGAGTTTGACATCCAGCGCAATCGTTGCCGGCCATTACCCATCGGCACCCGATAGGCGGCGCGTGCTAGACAAACAGGCGTCGTCGTCCGTAACGGCTGCTCCATGCCCGCTCCCCGCGACTTCATCGACGGCCCCTGGCGCGCCGTGCCGGTCCTCGGCGTCACCCAGATTTTATCCTGGGGCACGATTTTCTATACGCCAGTACTGATCGTGCCGCTGATCGCCGCCGAGCGCGGCTGGTCGATGTCGTTCGCCATGGGCGGCTTCTCGGTCGGGCTGTTGGCCGCCGGCTTGAGCGCGCCCTATGTCGGGCGCGCAATCGACCGTTTCGGCGGCCATGTGGTGATGACGATCGGCTCGCTGATTGGCGCGCTCGGGCTCGTGCTCATCATCCACGCCGCGAGTCGCCTCAGCTATCTCGCGGTGTGGGTGGTGCTCGGCGTCGCTATGGCGGCGAACCTCTACGATTCCGCCTTCGCGACGCTCGGTCGCATCTTCGGCGTCGGCGCGCGGGCGCCGATCACCGCGTTGACGCTCGCCGGTGGATTCGCGTCGACGGTGAGCTGGCCGATGACGCATGTCCTGCTGGAGTCCGTCGGCTGGCGCGGCACCTATCTGGTTTATGCCACACTGCTGGCCTGCATATCGGCGCCACTGCACGCTTTTGCGCTGCCGCGCGTGCGCTTCCAGGTGGACACAACGCCGCGCAGCGATGCACCGCCGGCGCCGGCGGTGCTGCCGCCCCACGGATTACCGTTCATTCTGGTGGCCGCGGCGTTCGCGACCTATGCCTTCGTTCCCTCCGGCCTGTCCGCCCACCTGCTGGCGATATTCGCGCGTTCGGGCATCGATGCCGGAACGGTGGTCTGGATCGGCGCACTGTTCGGACCGGCGCAGGTCGGCGCACGGCTGATCGAATTCGCCTTCGGCCGCAATTTGCATCCCTTGTGGGTGGCGCGCTTCGCGCTGTCGGTTCTGCTCTGCGCCTTCACGATGCTCGCGCTGCTCGGCATATCGGTGCCGGTGGCGGCGGCGTTCGCGTTGATGTTCGGCGGCGCCAACGGCCTCGTCACTATCACGCGCGGTGCGGTGCCGCTGGCGCTGTTCGGCGCCTCCGGTTATGGCCACCTGATGGGCCGGCTCGCGGGGCCGTCCCTGCTGGTGCAAGCGGCGGCGCCGCTGGTGATGGCATTCGTCGTGGACCGCGCATCCGATCCGGCGGCGCTAGCGCTCGCCGCCACTTTCGCCGCGGCAGCGCTGGTCTGCTTTATCCTGATAAGACGGCCGCACTAATCGAAAAGAATGTCGATGTCGCGCTGGCTGGTGTGGTCGGAATCGCCGTCAAGCCGGGGCCCGTTGAGCAACGCGTCGGCGTCGGGCGCCCCGGCTTCACCTGGGCGGGCGTGCACACGGTCTCAGCCAAGAAGGAATGGCCGGATTGGGTGCCGCCGGAAGAGATGCTCCAGCGCCAGCCCGGTCTGCCGCATTTCACGGCCGGCGGCCCGAACAATCCGCTCGGCGCGCGCGCAATGTATCTTGGCTCGACGCTCTACCGCATCCACGGCTCGAACGAGCCCTGGACCATCGGCCATAACGTCTCATCCGGCTGCATCCGCATGCGCAACGCCGACGTGATCGATCTCTACGACCGCGTGAAAGTCGGCACCAAGGTTGTCGTGCTTTAATCGCCGGCGGGGATCGCCAGCGCGACGCCGCGTTCCGCCAGCAGGCGCGGAAAATCTTCGGAATTGAAATAAGCAAATTCCCGTTCGCGTTGATTGGTAAGCGGATCGAGCCGCTTCAACTCGCCATCGACGAAGCCGGGATGGCACATGATCAGCCCGCCGTCCGGCAGCCCGGTCAGGAAGCGCGGGAAGGTCGCGGCGAAGTCGGGTTTGTCGTCGAAATTATAGACGCCGGCAAAAGCCGGATTGGTGGCCACGCCAAGCTGCCTCGCCTTGCGGCGAAAATTCACACTCAAAACGTCGAGCACCAATTCCTTGCGGTGCTTCAGCCGTCTCGCGGAAGGCGGGCGGCCGCATTGCCTGACCCAGGCGTTGGGCGCTGCTTGCGCGGCAACCATGAGCACGGCATCGCGCACCTGCGGAAACAGATGCACGTGCTGGTGGCCGTCGATGAAGTCGGGCGGACGGCCGAACGCCATGACAAAGGCTTGTACTTGCGTGGCGACCTCGATCACCAGCCGCTCGGGATTGAGCCGGCGCGTGATCGCCGTGCGCATCATTTTATTGAGCGGCTGGAAATGTCCGTGGCTAAGCGGCGCAAAGCCCGCGCTCATCGGCTTGAAAGGCGCCGTCAACGTGACATGCAGGCCGAGCGCGGCGCGTTTTTTTCCGGAATTTAGCTCATCGAGCGCCGCCGCTTCGCTCGCGTCGAAATGCGGCGCCGCCGTCATTACCGACGTCGCATTGATGCGCCCGCGCAGGATCAATTCGCGGATGGCGGCGTTGACCGAACGGGAAATGCCGTAATCGTCCGCGCACAGCCAGATCTGGCGGCCGGCCGTCGCCACGTTCGGCTTACTCCGCCGCGCGCGAGGCCGCCGGCCGCGCCTTGGCGGAATCGTCCGCACTCTTCACGCTGTGTTCTGCGACGAAATAGACCGGCCGCGCTTTAATCTCGGATAAGAGCTTGCCGATATATTCGCCAAGCACGCCGATCATCAGAAGCTGTACGCCGCCGAGCACCATCAGGCCGACCACTAGCGAGGGATAGCCGGGTACGTCCTGGCCGAACAGCAGCGTCTGCAACGCGATCCAGCCGCCGAAGAATAGCGCGCTCACCGCCAGCAGCAGGCCGAGCAGGCTGGCGACGCGCAATGGCGCCACCGAAAACGAAGTCAATCCTTCGATCGACAGACCGATCAGCGTCCACACGCTCCAGCTCGTCGCGCCGTGTGCGCGCAATGCCGGCTCGTAATCCACGCGCGCCTGCTTGAATCCGATCCAGCTCGACAGCCCCTTGAAGAAGCGGTTGCGTTCGGGCATCTGCCGTAGCGCCGCCGCCGCGCGCGGCGACAGCAGGCGGAAATCGCCGGCGTCCTCGGGGATTTTCTGCCGCGCGCCCAAGTTGATCAGCGCGTAGAACCAGTGCACGCTGGCGCGGCGCAGCCAGGGCTCGTTCTCGCGGTGCGCCTTGGCGGTGTAGACCACGTCGTAACCGTCATCGAGCCAGCGCGCGACCAGCGTTTCGACCAGGTCGGGCGGATGCTGGCCGTCGCCGTCCATGAACAGCACGGCGCCGAGCCGAGCATGGTCGAGACCGGCAAGCAGGGCGGCCTCCTTGCCGAAATTGCGCGACAGCGTGACCACTTGGATATCGAGCGGATCGGCAGCGAGCGAATGGGCGATCTGATCGGTGCCATCGGTGCTCCCGTCGTCGACATAAATGACTTCGGTGCGCAAGTCGCGCTTGACTTTGAGCCAGCGCGCCACCTCGGCGATGCGCTCATGCAGGGCGGAGAGGCTCTTGGCCTCGTTGAACACGGGCACGACGATCGACAAGCTGGGTGCCGACGGCGATCGCGTCGCGCGGGCGGCTGATTTGGTCGGTTTGGTCGGCATTTTCGTTGACCTGTCGCTCGGTTTCGGCGCGATCTATAGCGCAACGGAGCCGCGCTGTCGCGCCCGCCTCAAAATGCTATGAACCGATAATGATTCCAGCACCCCTGCAGAACCTGCTCGAGCGTCTCACCGTGGCCTGGCATGAGCGTGCGGTCGCCCTCAAGGCGATCAGCTTCGCCATGGTGGGGGTCGTCAATACCATGGTCGATTTCAGCGTTTTCTGGACGGCGGCAAAGTATTTTCAGTGGCCGCTGGTTCCCGCCAACGTGGTCGCGTGGCTGGTGGGGGTCACGTGCTCCTATGCGCTCAATTCCTTCATCACCTTCGGGCCGGAATCGGGCCGCATCCTGCGCTGGCGCGACTACGCGACCTTCGCCGCCTCCGGCGTCGCCGGCATGGTGGCGAGCACCGCGACGCTGGTTGCCTTGTCCTATGTGCTGCCAGTTCTCCTGGCCAAGCTGCTGTCCATCCTGGTGAGTTTCGTGGTCAACTTCTCGCTGTCCCATTTCGTGGTTTTCCGAACGCGTCGTCCGCACGACGGCGCGTGATCCCGAAAAATGGGAACCGGTTTTCGGAAAGATCATGCGCAAAGCTTTAAAGTTGAGTCGAGGTGTCAATGCAACACGATAGCAATCTGACCGCGCGCTGGCCGAGCTTCGTCACCCATCTCGAATGTGCGATGACCGGCGAGCGCCACGAGGCCGATCAAATTCATAATCTCTCCCGCTCCAGCAAGCCGCTGCTGGTGCGCTACGATCTCGCCGGTGTGCGCAAGGCGCTGAGCAAAGAAAAACTCGCCGAGCGCGCGCCCGATCTATGGCGCTACCGCGAGCTGCTGCCGGTGCGCGATCCGGCGAACATCGTCAGCTTGGGCGAGGCCGTCACACCGCTGATCCGTGCGCCGAAGCTTGCGGCCAAGCTCGGCGGCGGCGAAATCCTGGTGAAGGACGAAGGGCGCTTGCCGACCGGCTCGTTCAAGGCGCGCGGCTTGGTGATGGCGGTGTCGATGGCCAAAGCGCTCGGCATCAAGCACATGGCGATGCCGACCAACGGCAATGCCGGCGCGGCGCTCGCGGCCTATGCCTCGCATGCCGGCATCAAGACCACGATTTTCTGTCCGGAAGATACGCCGGAGGTGAATGTCAGCGAGATCGCGCTGCAAGGCGCCGCAGTCTACCGCGTCAACGGTTTGATCGATGACTGCGGCAAGATCGTCGGCGAAGGCAAAGCAAAAGTCGGCTGGTTCGATACCTCGACCCTGAAGGAGCCGTATCGGATCGAAGGCAAGAAAACCATGGGGCTCGAATTGGCCGAGCAGCTCGATTGGAACGTTCCGGATGTGGTCTTCTACCCGACCGGTGGCGGCACCGGCCTGATCGGCATGTGGAAGGCGTTCGCCGAGCTGGAAGCGATCGACTTCATCGGCAGCAAGCGCCCGCGCATGGTCGCGGTGCAGGCGGCCGGCTGCGCGCCGATGGTAAAGGCCTTCGAGGAAGGCAAAGAGCACGCGCCGCGCTGGGAAAACGCGCACACAATCGCCTCCGGCATCCGCGTGCCGCAAGCGATCGGCGATTTTCTCATTCTGCGTGCCGTGCGCGAGAGCGGTGGCTTTGCCATTGCGGTCGAAGACGACGCGATCCAAGCGGCGCTCGACGAAATGGCGCGCGAGGAGGGGCTGTTGCTGTGCCCGGAGGGTGCCGCGACCTACGCCGCCTACAAGCAGAGCCTGGCCTCGGGCCAAGTCAAACGAACCGACCAGGTAGTGTTGTTCAACTGCGCGAGCGGGCTGAAATATCCGCTGCCGCTGGTGCACCGCACGCTCGACCGCCACAAGCGGATTGATTTCGCTTCGCTGTGAACGGATGATTTTCGGCGGGCGCACAAAACACCTGAGGGAGCAAGCGATGAAAAAACTGATCGTTGCCGCCGCGGCCGGGCTGGCAATCGTCACGTCTGCCGCTGCGGAAGAATATCCGTCACGACCGATCACCATGATCGTCCCATTCGCCGCCGGCGGGCCCACCGACGTGCTCGGGCGCATCATGGCCGAGGGCATGCGGGCTTCGCTCGGGCAGAGCGTGATAATCGAAAATGCCACCGGTGCCGCCGGCAGCATCGGCGTCGGAAAGGCGGTGCGCGCCGCACCCGATGGCTACACGCTCAGCATCGGCCATTGGAGCACCCATGTGATCAACGGCGCGATTTACAATCTGCCTTATGATTTGCTCACGGATTTTGAACCGGTCTCGTTGTTGTCCAGCAACCCGCAGCTGATTGTCGCTAATATCAAGGTGCCTGCGGACGACCTGAAATCGCTGGTCGCCTGGATCAAGGCCAACCCCGACAAAGTGGCGGCCGGAACGGCTGGGCCCGGCAGCGCGTCGCATGTCGGCGGCATTTACTTCCAACGCTTCAGCGACACCAAGTTTCTATTCGTGCCTTATCGCGGCACCGGGCCTGCGATGCAGGACCTCATCGGCGGGCAGATCCAGCTGATGCTCGATCAGTCGTCGAACTCGCTGCCGCAGGTGCGCAACAAACAGATCAAGGCCTTCGCAGTCACGGCCAAGACGCGACTTGCCGCGGCGCCGGACATTCCGACAGTCGATGAGGTCGGAATGCCGGGTTTCTATATCTCAGTCTGGCACGGGCTTTGGGTGCCGAAGGGTACGCCGAAGCCCATCATTGCAAAGCTCACTGCTGCCGTGCAGGCGGCTTTTGCCGACCCGACCGTCCGCAAACGCCTTGCCGAGCTCGGCCAGGAGATTCCGCCACGTGAGCAGCAGACGCCGGAAGCGCTTGCTGCGTTCCAAAAGGCCGAGATCGAAAAATGGTGGCCGATCGTCAAGGCCGCCAACATCAAGCTCGAATAGAACAACCGGCCGAGCCCCGGCAAAGAAAAACAAAAAGGAGCGCATGTTGCGACAGGGGAGTTGTCTGGAAAAGACCTGCAGATGGCTCGTGCCGGCATCTGTTGCCTAAAGGCACGGTGGACGATTACCTCGACATGGGCTCGCAGGGTGCGCTCTCGCCGGCACCTCGATTGAAGTTCGGCCGATCGGGCGGATTAATACGGTCTGAATCGCGCGCAGGATTTCCCGGATCAGAATCATCGCTTGTGAAGGAACATGGCGACGGTGAAGCAAGCCAATGGTCGGTACCGTTCGGCGTCGCACATGGCGTGCCTGCTGTCACCTCGCAGCGAGGTCGTAAGCCAAAGCTGATCCCCTATCGCGGCGCCGGACCTGCACCGCGACCTGATCGGCGACCACGTCGATTTCTTCTGCGAGCAGGTGGTCAGCGTTGCCCCTGAGGGAAAGAGAATTTGATCAAGGCTTACGTGGTGTCGGGCAACGCGCACTCCTCGGCCCTGCCGAATGTGCCCTGCGGCAAAGCAAGTCGGCATCCCCAAATTCGAACTCAGTACCTGGGGCTGCATTTTGCGCCGAAAGGAACGCCGAAGGACGTCGTCGCTAAGCTAGCGGCGCGCTCGACAAGGCGCTCGACGTTCCGGCGGTCGCCAAGCGGACGTCGATCAAGTCGGATCGCGGCCCGGCGCTTTGTGAAGGAACATGGCGACGGCGTGAAGCAAGCCGATGCCGGAGCCGAAATAAGAGTGGCGCTCAATCCTTGGCCAGAATTTCCGCGACTTCGACGCGACGGCCCTCACGCGCTGACAGGATGCCGGCACGAATGACCGCGAGCGAGGTCGTCGCATAGTCGCCGCCGACCTCCGGCTGCGCGCCGCTGCGCGCCGCTGCCGCGAACTCCTCAAGCTCCTCGACGAAGGTGTCGTTCTTCGCGCACGGCACGTCGACCGGCTGCTTTTCGCCGCGCTTGAGCAGGCTCAAGCCGTGGTTCATGTCGTAATAGGCGGTGGCGGTCTTGCCGTAGATATTCATCAGATAATATTCCGACGCCGAGGCATAACTGGCGTTGAGCGTGGAGAGCGCGCCGTTCTCGTGCTCGAGAATGAGACTGGCGACATCGGGGTTGTCGCCCGGCAGCACCAGCCGCACGAATTTCCCGCTCACCGCCTTGATCGGCCCGAGCAGATAATTCAGCACATCGACGTAATGGATGCCGATCTGCAGCATTACGCCGCCCGGCATGCCGGCGGCAGTGTAGCGCCACGATGAGAGATCGAATTGGCCGAGCCGGTCGCGGCTGATATTGGCCTCGGCATTGACCAATTGGCCGAACACGCCGGCGTCGATCTGTTGCTTGATCCAGCGGAAATGACTTTCCCGCCGGCGCTGATAGCCGAGCGCGAGCACGACGCCGGCCTTGCGGCAGCTCTCGGTGATCTTGCGGCCGTCGGAGACGGAATTGGCGATCGGCTTGTCAAGGAAGACATGCTTGCCGGCTTCCGCCGCCGTGCGCGTGGTTTCAAGGTGCACGTCGTTCGGCGTCGTATTTATGACGGCTTCGATATTCGCGTCGGCGAGAATGGCCTCATAGCTCGGCGACGCGTGACAACCATATTTGGCGGCGAAGGCCGCCCGCTTTTGTTCCGAGCGTGAAAAGCAGGCGACGATCTTGAGCTTGCTGGAACGCGTGATCGCGTCGGCCAGCACATCGGACCACCAGCCCATGCCTATGCAGGCGACGCGTAACGGCTCGGCCATGGCCATTCACTTCGAATCCGCGCGCCAGCTGGCGCCAATCGATTCGACGGCAGCTTGCGCGATGCGCTCGTCGGTGGCCCAGTCGCCGCCGGCGACGCCAATCCCGCCGATGCATTCGCCGTCGGCGATCACCGGGCAGCCGCCTTCCATCGCAGTCCAACGTTCCGGGCCGGCGGCCAGCGCCAGCCCGAGCGCATGCGCGACATCGAGCTGCTGCGCCTGCGCGCCGCGCGAGGAGGTGAGCCGCTTGTTGGACGCCGCGCAGACCGCTTTGGTGGTGGCCGAATGCACGGAGTGGAAGCGCCCGCCTTCCATGCGTTCGAGCAAAATAAGGTGCCCGCCGGCGTCGGTGATGGCGATCGAAACCGCGATACCGGCTTCCTTGGCCTTTTCAACGGCGGTCGCCATCATCTTTTTGGCGCCGTCCGCCGTCAGGCGTTTGCTGCTCGTGACATACATGTGAGCCGAATTCCCTCCACACCCACGTTTGGGCGCGGATGATAGTGGTTTGTCGCATTGCAAGTAAACCAAAAGACATCGCCCGGAGTGCATCCGGGGCCAGCGCAGTTTTGAAGCGGTGAAATTCGCCGTTTAGGCCGCGCTACAGCGCCGCCGCGAGCTTGGCGTAGAGCGGATTGTCGCGCGAAAACACGTAGTCGAGGTCGGCCACCGCCACCGCTTCCGCGCCGTTTTCACGCAAGTAACTGGTGAGCGCGTAAACCTGCGCGGGCGGGCAGTGCAGCGTCAACATGCCCGAAGAGGTCGGCCCGCCGAACGGCGTTTCGGCACCGAATTTCTGCTTAGCGCTGTCCACCAATTTGGCGTCGCAGGCGGCAAAGCGCGCGCGCACCTCGCGGAAGCCGCGGGCGCGCGCTTGCGCCGCGATGCGGTCGAGGATCACGCGCGCGGTCTCGCGCTCGGCAGCGCCCCAAGTGGCGCCGCGCGCCGCTACCAGATTGGCCTGTGAGCACAGGATGATGCCGTCCTCGACGATTTTCAGTCCATTTGCGGCAAGCGTCGCGCCGGTGGTCGTGATGTCAACGATCAGCTCGGCAGTGCCGGCGACCGGCGCGCCTTCGGTCGCGCCCGAGCTTTCGACGATCCGATAGTCGACGATGCCGTGCACCGAGAAGAAGTCACGCGTCAGGTTGATATATTTGGTCGCCACCCGCATCTTGCGGCCGTGGGTGTGGCGGAACGAGGTGCCGACGTCGTCCACATCGGCCATGGTACGCACGTCGATCCAGGCCTGCGGCACCGCCACCACCACGGTGGCGAAACCGAAGCCGAGCCCTTCGATCAGCACCACTTTGCTGTCCGCGTCCGGGATCATCTCGCGCACCAGATCTTCGCCGGTGACGCCGAGGTGCACGGCGCCGGCCGCGAGCTGCGAGGTGATTTCGGACGCCGACAGATAGGCAACCTCGACGCCGTCGAGCCCGGCGATGGCGCCGCGGTAGTCGCGCGCGCCGCGCGGCTTGATCAGCGTGAGCCCGGAGCGGGCGAAGAAAGCTTCCGCGTTTTCCTGCAACCGGCCTTTCGCCGGCACGGCCAGCACAAGGGACGTGTTCATCACGATGTCCCTCCGTAGACCGCCAGCCGCTCGATCCACACTGCGAATCCGACCGCAGCAATCGGCTCGGCGCTGCCGAGCTGGGTGAACAGCCCGTCATAGCGGCCGCCGGCGACCAGCGGATCGCCGGTGCGCGCCGGATCGGTCAGTTCGAACACGAAGCCGGTGTAATAATCGAAGCCGCGTCCGAACGCGGTGGAGAAGCGCACGCGCTTGAGATCAATACCGCGCGCGGCCAGGAAGCCGGTACGGATCTCGAACAGGTCTATGGCCGGCGTGAGCGCCTGCGTCATGTTGCCTTCGTCTGCGAGTGCGCGCAGCGCGGCCGCCGCCTCGTCGAGATCGCCGTTGATGGCGAGGAAGCGTTCGATCAGCGCGCGCACGTCGCGCGGCAATTTCGCGCTGACGCCGAGCGCCGACTGTTCGAGGAAACGCTCTGCGATTTCCGCGACCGAGCGGCCACCGACCGCATTGATGCCGGCGATCGACAATAAATCAGTGACCAGCGCATGCGCGCCCTTCGGATCGGAGCCGGCGAGCGCCGCCAGCACGCCCTGATATTCGGGGCGCGAATTGTTGCCGCCTAACACCAGACGGTCGAGGTCCTGCGCCAGATTGCTCTTGCGGTTGAAATCTTTGATCAGCCGCCGCTTCCAGGCCGGCGGCAGGTCAAGCCCGGCGATCAGGCCGGCGAACAGCGCGACGTCGCCGATCTGGATGTCGGCCTGGCTCAGGCCGTAATGCGCGGTGGCTTCGAGGCCGAGCGAGAGCATCTCGGCGTCGGCTGCTGCCTTGTCGGGACGCCCGAAGGATTCGATGCCGGCTTGCAGGAATTCCGCGCTGGCGTCGCTGCGGTGACGGAACACCGGGCCGAGATAGCAGTAGCCCGCCGGCTTGCTGGCCAAGGGTGAAGCCAGATAATCGCGCGAGACCGGAATGGTGAGGTCGGGACGCAGGCAGAATTCGCCGCCGCCGGGGGCGGTGGTCAGATACATGCGCTTGCGGATGTCCTCGCCCGAGAGATCGAGGAACGGCTCGGCCGGCTGCAGGATGGCGGGCGCAATACGGCCGTAGCCGGCGCGCTCATAGGAAGCGACCAGCGCCTCCGCCCGCGCATCGGGCCCTTTCAACTCTGTGGTCACGCTCGCGTTCATCGAATTTCCAGTTAACCGTTGCGGCGGCCCTTTAGCACGGCAGCCTTAAGGATTCGACGCCAATCGCCCTATGGCCTTAACAAGGAGGGGGCAAGCGTCTGGCGTCGTTAACGAAATTTGCAGCCGCGGATTTCGGCTTGCCACACGCGGGTTTGCGATTTCCCGGCTCCGAGGCCGTGGTAAGATCGTGCCTGCCGGCGCAGGTGATGAGGCAATGCGTCGATGCCGCGGGTCAGCCCTGCGCGGTCACCGTCACGGCGACGTTCATCCCGAGAAAATCCGAGCTCGCGCCGGTGTAGCTGCCCGAGATCGGAATCGCCTGCGAGGGATCGCGCGTGACCGCGACACGTATCAGCGTTTCGCCGGCGATCAGCACGTCGGTCGGGTCGTACTCGATCCAGCCGGCGCCGGGCAAGTAGACTTCGGCCCAGGCATGCGTCGCCGCCACTGCTTGCGTGGCGTCGCCGCGGTCGAGCGCGGGGTCGTAGAGATAGCCGCTGACGAAGCGCGCGCCGAAGCCGAGATAGCGTGCCGCCTCGATGAACACCATCGCGAAGTCGCGGCAGGCGCCGCTCTTCTTTTCGAGAGTCTCCCACGGCGACTGGGTGCCCGGCTCGTGCCGCTCGGCATAGACGATGTTCGGCTGCAGTGCGGCATTCATTCTCGTGAGCAAGTCGAGCGTGCGCATCGGCCGCGAGGTGACGAAGCTGTCGGCCCAGCGTGCCAGCACGCCGTTGGGATCGGGAAAGTGCTGTTCGAGCAGGCGGCCGAGATCGACGCGGTCGCTGCTCGAATAGATGAACGGATAGAATTCGGCTTCCGGCGCGATCGGAAACTGCGGCCCTTCGATGCCGTAGCGTTCGATCTTGAGCGCGCTCGTGATGCTGAGCGTGGCGGCGGCGGCTTGGAAATCGACCAGCGCGACCGAATTGCCGAACACGTCGTGCATCCAGCGCACGTTGCCGGGCGGCGACAGCGTCAGCTCGGCGGTGATCAGCCGCAGGTCGTGCGAATCGCGCGGGCGCAGCATTAGCCGGTGCGGGCCGAAGGTGATCGGCCGGGCGTAGCGGTAGGTGGTGGCGTGGCGGACGGTCAGCAGCCGCATGGGATCACCGTTGTTGCCGCCGGAGATGCAAGCGGCGCGCCAGTTCGCTAGGCCAGCTTGTGGCGGGCGAGCAGCTTGCGCACGGCATCGACCAGATCGGCTTCCTTGACCGCAAACTGCGCCTCGGCCTGTTTCGTTAGATATTCGGCGCGGTCCTCGATCCCCGCCAGCGCCGCGCCGAGGATCAAGTCCTTGATCTGCACTTCGTTCCGAGCCTTTTCGTCGCCGCCCTGGATGATGGCGCAAGGCGAGCCGCGCTTGTCGGCATATTTGAGCTGGGTACCGAGATTGTTCTTCGGATTGCCGAGATAAAGTTCGGCGCGGATGTTAGCATTGCGCAGCGCAGCAACCATCCTCTCGTAATCTGCGACGCGATCGCGGTCGAACACGGTAACCACGACCGGGCCGGGTTCTGGTTTGCTACTGAGCTTGCCGAGCGCAGTCAGCGCGGCCTGCAGGCGCGAGACGCCGATGGAGAAGCCGGTCGCCGGCACCGGCTCGCCGCGGAAGCGCGACACCAGCCCATCGTAACGCCCGCCGCCGCCGACCGAGCCGAAGCGCACGGGGCGGCCTCTCTCGTCGTTGATTTCGAAGGTGAGTTCCACTTCGTAAACTGGGCCGGTGTAGTACTCGAGCCCGCGGACGACGGAAGGATCGATGCGAATGCGACGATAGCCATAGCCGGCAGCAGCGGACAACCTTCCTAATTCTCTAAGTTCATTTATCCCGGCCACGTAAGCCGCAGAACTCATAAACAATTTCAACTGCGCTAATGAATCCAAAACGCGGTCATTAAACTCTAAGTCCTGAGCTTCTGTTTGATTAGCGGGATCAGCAACGCGCGTTTCTAGGAACACAAGCAGTGAATGGATCTGTTGATCATCTAGGCCTGCGCCCTTTGTGAAGTCTCCCGATTCATCTTTGCGTCCGGGGCCAAGCAACGCGCCGACACCGCCACGACCCAAGCGATCAAATTTGTCTAACGCGCGGAGCACGGTGAGGCGCTTTCCCGCGTTCTCGTTGCCGGGGAGTCCAATCGACTCCAGAATGCCATCCAGCACCTTCCGATTGTTCGCCTTCACCACATAGTCGCCGCGCTTAATACCCAACTCTTCCATCGTGTCTGCGGCGAGCATGCACATTTCGGCGTCGGCGGCCATGGTCGGCGCGCCCACGGTGTCGGCGTCGAACTGCATGAATTGCCGAAAACGTCCCGGCCCCGGCTTCTCGTTGCGGAACACCCAGCCATAGCGATAGCTGCGATAGGGCTTCGCCAGCGTGTCGAAATTTTCCGCCACATAGCGCGCCAGTGGCGCGGTTAGGTCGTAGCGCAACGAGAGCCACTGCTCGTCGTCATCCTGGAATGAGAACACGCCCTCGTTTGGTCGGTCCTGGTCGGGCAGGAACTTGCCGAGCGCGTCGGTGTATTCGATCGCCGGCGTCTCCGCCGGTTCGAAGCCGTAGCGCTCGAACACCACGCGGATCGCCTCCACCATGTGGCGGGTGGCCGCGATCTCGGCCGGTCCACGGTCGGCGAGGCCGCGCGGCAGGCGGGCCTTTAGTTTGTTTGGCTTCTTGCCGGGTTTGGGATCGGCCATCGGCGTCGGAACGAGTCACTTTGTTGCAATGGGCGGGTGGTAGCAGCCGGTTCCGGCTTTGTCATTATGGGCGAAAGGGGCTAATCGAATAGCCAATAGCTTAAGCCGACAACAGCGAGGCGGTCCCATGACCACAGGCAAAGCGAACGTCGCAACCGCCACGGTTCCCAACGACCTTGAGCCCTATTGGATGCCGTTCACGGCCAACCGCGCGTTCAAGGCGCGACCGCGCCTGGTTGCCCGCGCCAAGGACATGCACTATTTCACGCCGGACGGGCGCAAGCTGATCGACGGCGCCGCCGGCCTGTGGTGCACCAATGCCGGGCATAACCGCGACCCGATCGTCGCGGCGATCCAGCGCCAGGCGGCGGAGCTCGACTACGCGCCGGCGTTCCAGTTTTCGCATCCCAAGGCGTTCGAGCTGGCGAGCCGCGTCGCGGCGTTGGCGCCCGGCGACCTCGATCATGTGTTCTTTTGCAATTCCGGCTCGGAGGCAGTCGACACTGCGCTCAAGATCGCGCTCGGCTTCCACAATGTGCGCGGCAATGCCTCGCGCGTGCGGCTGATCGGCCGCGAGCGCGGCTATCATGGCGTCGGCTTCGGCGGCATCGCGGTCGGCGGCATCGTCAGCAACCGCAAACTGTTCGGTGCGCTGATCGCCGGCGTCGATCATTTGTCGTCGACTTATAATCGCACCGAGCAGGCTTTCACCATCGGCGAGCCGGTGTGGGGCGTCCATCTCGCCGACGAGCTCGAGCGCCTGGTGGCGCTGCACGACGCTTCCACGATCGCTGCGGTGATCGTCGAGCCAGTCGCGGCCTCGACCGGTGTGCTGCCGCCGCCCCAGGGTTATCTCCACCGCCTGCGCGCGATCTGCGACAAGCATGGAATTCTTTTGATCTTCGACGAAGTCATCACCGGTTTCGGCCGCCTCGGACATGCCTTTGCCGCCGAGCGTTATGGCGTCGTCCCCGACATGATCACCTTCGCCAAGGGCATCACCTCGGGCTCAGTGCCGATGGGCGGCGTGCTGGCGCGCAAGGGCATCTATGACGCCTTCATGCGCGGGCCCGAGCACGTCATCGAATTGTTCCACGGCTACACCTATTCGGCGCATCCGCTTGCCTGCGCGGCCGGCCTCGCCACGCTCGATGTCTATCGCGACGAGGACCTGTTTGCGCGTGCGCGCAAGCTCGAACCACTCTGGGCGCAGGCCGCGATGGGCCTGAGGGACCTGCCCAATGTGCTCGACATCCGCACCGTAGGCCTGACCGTCGGCATCGATCTCGCTAGCAAGCCCGACGCGGTGGGCAAGCGCGGCTACGAGGCGCTGGAAGCGGCCTATTACAACCACGACCTGATGCTGCGCGCGGTCGGCGACACTTTGGCGTTAAGTCCGCCGCTGATTATCAGCGAAAGCCAGATCAGCGAGATTTTCGACAAGGTCGGCAAGATCATCAAAGCGGTGTCGTGACCATCACCGCCACCCTGAGGTGGCCGCACATGGACGAGGAGGAGGGCGCGCTGACGCAGCTCACCCAGCTCGGCTTCGTGTTCCAGTTTCATTTCCTGCTGCCGGAATTCACGATACGCGACAACGTCATGCTGCCGATGCGCGCGCTCGGGCGACTATCGCTGGAGGCCATGCGCGCGCGGGCGACCTGCTCGCCTCGCTCGGCTTGGCCGATCACGTGCACAAGCGGCCGGGCCACCTCTCCGGCGGCCAGCGCCAGAGGGTGGCGGTGGCACGCTCGCTCGCCAACGAGCCGCCGATCATTCTGGCCGACGAACCGACCGGCTCGCTCGATTCCCACGCCAGCGAGGCAGGTGTTCGAGGTGCTGCGCGAACTGCTCTACAAGCACGGCAAGACCGTGGTGGCGGTCACCCACGATCTCGCATTGGCTGAGCGCATGGACCGCCACGTCGAGTTGCTCGATGGCGGCATCGTCTCGGACGAGCAACATCGGCTGGGGATTACCGGCCGGCGCTAGGCCCGCCGGCGTAGGAAGGCTTCGGCAGCAGGATCGCCCAGCCGACGTTGAGGCTGGAATCGCCGCGCCGGTAATGCAGCAGGAACGGCGGCTGCACCGCGGCTTCGACGGCAATCGTCCTGAACTCCGCCGGCACGGCGTGGAGATCGCCCACGGTCCACACCACTACGGCGCCTCGTGCTTTCAGGTCGTTGAGATCAATCCATGGCGCGCGTTGCGGCTTACCATCGATCAGCACGCGCGGATGGCTCGGCGAATAATGGGAAACGTTGCCGCCGTCCCACATGCTGCCGATGACATAGGCGATCGGTTTTCCAGTAACGGCGCGATAGCGTTGCGAGATTTCGCGGCCGAGATCGCCGCCCGGAAAGAATACCGCGCGGTAGCGGTGATCGTAATTCGGCAGCACCGCGTAATTGACGATGAAGGCTACGCCTAAGCCGGTGAACACGATCGCCCAAGTGAGCAGCACGCGAGAAAGCCGCAATGTGTCGAGCGCGCGGCGAGCGAACAGCACGATCCACAGCCCGAGGAACAGCCAGAGCGGGTAGCCCCACATGGCCACGGTGCCGCGGCCGCTGACGGCCGAGAGCGCTAGCACCGCCGCCATCGGTCCGAACGCGAGTAAAGTGACGATGCGCATGTCTAACGCATCGGCGCTTGGCGTGGCCGTCGGCTCGCCGGCGCGCGCGCGCGGATAGAACAGCGGAGCCGCAATCAGCAGCGACGGCACCAGGAAGAACAATTGGCTGACCGCGAATTGCAGCGGGTGCCAGACGTGATCGATCAATCCGCGCGACGGCAGCGCACGACGTTCGGTATAGGCGAAGGGCAGGAAATCGTTCTGCACCAGCCAGACCAGATGGGGCGCCATGGTGATCAGCGCGGCGACCAACGCGATATAGGGTCCCGGCGTCGCCAGGGTCTTGCGCGCGTCGCGGTCGAGAGCCACGAACAGCGCCAAGGGGATCGCCAGCACGGCGACGAAATATTTCGCCCACAGCGACAGCCCCACCGCCAGTCCGAGCAGCAGCCAATCCGCCATCTGCCGGCCGCGCAGCGCGCGGTGGAAGGCGAAACCGGCCAGCGCCCAGAACGGCAACTGGACGACGTCATGATTGAATTTGGCGGAGGTGTAGTTGAGGTAGTGCAGTCCGTCGACAATCAGCACGGCCACCAGCGCGCCGAGGGAACCTACGATTGGCCGCGCCGTCAGATAGATGATGGCAAAGCCTGCCACTACCGCGATCTGCGCCAGCAAATAATAGGCGAAGTCGTGCCCGACGATCTGGTAGGCGATTTGCACCAGCCACCAAGGCAGCGGCGGCAGCTTGTCGTAGCCGAGCTGCCATTCGCGGCCGTAGATCAGCGCCTCGATCAGGTCGAGCGGCAGGTTGGGGTAAAGCAGCGTCGGCAGCGCGGTCCAGATCGCGGCATGCAGGCCTAGGAAGGCGGAAAAGGCTCGCCCCGGACGGGCGGCGACCCAGGCTAGTAAGGGCATATTGCGGGAAGCCGGCATTCAAAACCGTTCAAGTTCCTGCGAATAACGGGCGAATTGCCGCTACCATAGCAGGTGTCCAAGGTTGCGCGGACCGGCCGCGTCATGGACATTGGTGGCCGGCGCGCGAATCACTCACCGCCAGGGGAATGCCCAGGGGTTGGCCCGGCTTCATGCGTCGTATCAGCGCCATCTTCATTGCGGTCTGCATGGTACTCATCGCCGGCTCGATCGGCGCCGTGCTCTATCTCGGCCTCAAGGTCGATGCCCGCACCTCGGTGATCGTGGCGCTGGCCGCGCTCACCGGCATGGTGCTGTACAATACCGTCGGCAACCGCCTGCGCGACCGCCGCGATCTCGGCGACCAGATCGCGGGCCTGTCGCGCGGCACCGCCGATCTCGCTCGCCAGGTAAGCGAGATGGCACGCCGGCTCGCCGCCATGGAAAGCCGGGTCGAGGGCACAGTGAACCGGGTGCGCGGCGCGGTCGACCCGATCGCCGCCGAGATCGGCGAGCTGGGCGGCCTGGTGCGGCAGATCGCCGACACGGTCGCGAGCTACGCCGCCGCGTTGCAGCAGCAAGGGGCCTTGCCGGCGTCGGCCGAGCCCGTCGCCGCGCCCGAGGCCGATGCCACGCTGACGTTAAGCGAAAGCGACACGGTGGGCGGGCGCCGCTTCCGCAGCCTAAGCCGCGAGGGCATCGTCCAATTGATCGGCAAGGCGGCCGACGCCAACCGCATCGATCTTTATCTGCAGCCGATCGTTACACTGCCGCAACGCAAGGTGCGCTACTACGAGGCGTTGTCGCGCCTGCGCACAGAGGAAGGCGACGTCATCCCGACCGGCGACTTCATCGACACCGCCGAAAGCGTCGGCCTAATGCCGAAAATCGACAACATGCTGCTGTTCCGCTGCGTGCAGGTGACGCGCCGCCTGCAATTGAAGTGCCGCGACGTCGGCCTGTTCTGCAATGTCAGCGCATCGACGCTGAGCGATCCGGTGTTCTTCCACCAGTTCCTCGATTTCATGGACGCCAACCGCGCATTGGTGCCGGCGCTGATATTCGAGTTCAAGCAAGAAGCCTATCGCGCGTTCGGGCCGCTCGAGCATGAAAGCCTGGCGGCGCTGGCCGAGCGCGGCTTTCGCTTCTCGATGGATCATGTCGCCGACCTGCGCATGTCGACGAAGGAATTGGCCGAACGTTCGTTCTGCTTCCTGAAAGTACCGGCTTCGCTGCTGCTCAATCCCGCGCTAGCATCGCAGAGTGACATTCATCCCGGCGACCTCGCCGACCTCCTGGCGCGCTCCGGCATCGATCTCATCGCCGAGCGCATTGAAAACGAGAACATGGTGGTGGATCTGCTCGACTACGACGTGCGCTTCGGTCAGGGCTTCCTGTTTTCGCCGCCGCGGCCGGTGCGGGCCGAAGGCTTGCAAGGTACGCCCAGCGAGGCGTTGCATGCGGCGCGAGAGGCGGGCGAGTTGGTCGCGGCCGGAACCGGCTGAAGCACCATCTTGCCGCCCTTGATCCCGCATTTCTCGACGCTGGCGCCCGATTACGACGTGCTGCTATGCGACGTCTGGGGGGTAGTGCATAACGGCATTAGCGCCTTTCCGCACGCCTGTGATGCGCTGATGCGCGCCCGCGCCCGCGGCGCGGCCGTGATTTTGATCACCAATGCGCCGCGCCCGAGCACGGTGGTCGCGCGCCAGCTCGAAAAGCTGCATGTGCCGCGCGAAACCTATGATGCCATCGTCTCCTCCGGCGATGTCACCCGCGCCGTGATCGAGGCACGCCCCGGACAAAGCCTGTTCCATCTCGGGCCCGAACGCGACCGCTCGATGTTTATGAGGTTCAACGTCGCCCCACTTGAGAATGCCGATTACGTGGTCTGCTCGGGGCTCGAGGACGACGAGGTGGAAACGCCGGCCGATTATCGCCCGCGGCTTCAGCAGATGCTCGACCGGCGCTTGTTGATGGTGTGCGCCAATCCGGACGTTGTGGTGGAGCGCGGACCGAAACTGGTTTACTGCGCCGGAGCCATCGCGGATCTCTACGCCACCATGGGCGGAAAGGTGCTCTACGCCGGCAAGCCCTATCGGCCGATCTACGATATGGCGCTGGCCAAGGCGCAGACCGCCGCCGGCCGGAAGGTCGCGGCCCGCCGCGTGCTGGCGGTCGGCGATTCGGTGCGCACCGATCTCAAGGGCGCGCGCACGATCGGCGTCGATTTCCTGTTCGTGACCTCAGGCATCCACGCCGAGGAGTTGGGTGGCCGCGAGCGGCCCGACAGCAAGGCGCTCAATGCCACGTTCGCCGCCGCCGGCGAGGTGCCGAAGGCGGTGATGCGAGAACTGACGTGGTGATGATTGAACTTAAGACGCGGATGTCGAGAACTTCTCGCCGAACACCGCGTCGATCTTGCTCTTGAGCGTCTGCGCGTTGAACGGCTTGACGATCGACACGCCCGCCTTCTTGGCCGCGATCACGTTGTCGGTCTTGGATTCCGCCGTCACCATGATGAACGGCGTCGCCGCCAGATTGGGATCGCTGCGTACCTTTTGCAACAGGTCGTAGCCGGTCATCGGCTCGATGTTCGAGTCGGAAATTACCAGGCCGTATTGGCGCGTGCGCATCTTGGCAAGTGCCATCGTGCCGTCGTTTGCCTCATCGATATGCTCGAAACCAAGCTGCCGCAAAAGATTGCGAATAATACGGATCATCGTGTTGTAATCGTCGACAATCAGAATCGGTGTCGCAGTATTGACGGCCATGGCGCTATACCCACGACAGGTCTCCCCCCAGAAAGAGGGGACCGTACTCGGAGGCATTGAATACCCGGTTAATTTGAAAGTTTGTTAACTGCGCGCTAACCGTATCGTGGCGCGAAAGGGTCGCATAACGCGAAAATGAGCAAATCGAAAGCCTTCCACATCGCCCGCAACGGTGCACTGCCGTCCGACATCGGCCCGCTGCACGGCGCCGTGGTGGCGATCGGCAATTTCGACGGCGTGCACCGCGGCCACCGCGCGGTGATCGGCGCCGCGCTCGGCCGAGCCAAGGCGCTCGGCCGCAAGGCCGCGGCGCTCACCTTTGCGCCGCATCCGCGGCTGTTCTTGCGGCCGCAGGACGCGTTGTTCCAGCTCTCCAGCGAGCGCAACAGATTGCGCCTGCTGGCGGCGAGCGGGCTCGACGGCGCCATCGTCATGACCTTCGACGCGCAGCTCGCGGCCACCACCGCGGCCGATTTCATCGAGCGCATCCTGGTCGGCCGCTTGGGCATCGGCGGCGCGGCGATCGGCTTCGACTTCCATTTCGGCAACAAGCGCGCCGGTTCGCCGGCCTATCTGGCCGAGCAGGGCGCCCGGCTCGGCTTTGCCGTCAACATCGTGCCGCCGCTGGAGGACGAGGGCCGGCCGGTCTCCTCGGGCGCGGTGCGCATGGCGCTCAGCCAGGGCAAGGTGGTGGAGGCGACCGAACTCCTGGGCGCGCCTTGGTTCGTCTCCGGCGAAGTGATCCACGGCGCCAAGCGCGGGCGCGAGCTCGGCTTTCCCACCGCCAATCTGCGGCTCGATCCGTCCTGCGGGCTCAAGCACGGCGTCTATGCCGTACGCGTCGGAATTGCGGGCAAGCGCCACGACGGCGTGGCGAATTTCGGGGTGCGCCCGATGTTCGACGGCGGCGCGCCGCTTTTGGAGGTATTCCTGTTCGACTTCGATGACGACCTTTACGGGCAGACGATCGACGTCGCCTTCATCGGCTGGATTCGCCACGAGCAGAAATTCTCTACGATCGAGGCGCTCAAGCAGCACATCCTGGCGGACAGCGCCCAGGCCCGCGACGTGCTCAAGCGCGCCGGCAAGGCATTTCCGGTGCTCGGGGAGATTTGACTTCCTGTCGTCCTCGCGCAGGCGGGGGCCCATAACCCCTGTCTGTCCGTCCCTTGACCACACGGTTATGGGTCCTGGCCCTCGCTTTGCTCGGCCGGGACGACAGCAAAAGAACTCACCCTTTGCCTCACGGAATCCGCCTGCTACATAGCCCGCCATGTCGAGCCCCAAGTCCGAAAAGAAGCGCGACTATTCCGAGACGCTGTTCCTGCCGCAGACGGATTTCCCGATGCGCGCGGGGCTACCGCAGCGCGAGCCGGAAATCCTCAAGCGGTGGGAAGCAGGCGAACTCTACAAGCAACTACGCGCCGCGGCTAAAGGCCGCGAGAAATTCATCCTGCACGACGGCCCGCCTTACGCCAACGGCAATATCCATATCGGCCACGCGCTCAATAAAATTCTCAAGGACGTAGTGACGCGAAGCCAGCAGATGCTCGGCTACGACAGCAACTACGTGCCGGGCTGGGACTGTCACGGCCTGCCGATCGAATGGAAGATCGAGGAGGAGAACTACCGCTCCAAGAATAAGCCGAAGCCGGATTTTTCCGATGCCGCCGCGCTCGTTGAATTCCGCCAGGAGTGCCGTGCCTTCGCCGAAAAATGGATCGACGTGCAGCGCGAGGAGTTCAAGCGGCTCGGCGTCGAGGGCGACTGGGCGTATCCTTATACCACGATGGATAACTTCGCCGAGGCGCAGATCGCGCGCGAGCTGATGAAGTTCGCCGCCAACGGCACGCTGTATCGCGGCTCGAAGCCCGTGATGTGGAGCGTGGTGGAGAAGACGGCGCTGGCCGAAGCCGAGGTCGAGTATGAGGACTATACGAGCGATACAGTGTGGGTGAAGTTTCCGGTGCTGCGGTCGGGAGGCACTATCGCGTGGGTAGGTGAAGGGCCTTGGCGCGGGGCAGAAGACAAAATGAAATTTTTGCTCGACGCGAGTGTTGTCATCTGGACAACCACTCCTTGGACGCTTCCTGGCAACCGAGCAATTTCTTTTTCTCCAAAAATTTCATACGGCCTGTATGAAATTATCAAATCTCCAGATGGAAATTGGGCCAAAGTCGGCGAAAGATTTATCCTGGCCGACAATCTGGCTGGAGATGTTTTTAAGGTTGCGCGCGTTGAGAAGTATGCGCGCCTGGGTACGGTTCACGCGGCAGAAATATCAAAACTTATTTGCAGGCACCCATTTTCTGATTTTAATTCTGGTTACCGTTTCCACATTCCGCTGCTTGCAGGTGACCACGTAACCGACGATGCCGGCACAGGTTTTGTGCACACGGCGCCGGGACATGGTCGTGAGGATTTTGATGTTTGGACCGAAAAAAGATCAAGACTTGAAAAGCAATACGAAGACGATGCTGATCTTAGGGCCAAGAAAGCAGAATTTGAAAAGCAAGCCGGTCAGCAATACGATATTTGGGCGGACAATAAACTCGCGCTAGTAGCGCGCGGTATCAATCCGGCCATCCCCTATACCGTTGATGAAAACGGCGCCTTCACCGAGCAGGCGCCTGGTTTCACCGGCAAACGCGTCATCAACGACAAAGGTGAGAAGGGCGACGCCAACGAGGCGGTGATCAAGGCGCTGATCGACGCCGGCATGTTGATCGCGCGCGGGCGCCTCAAGCACCAATATCCGCATTCGTGGCGCTCGAAGAAGCCAATCATCTTCCGCAACACGCCGCAGTGGTTCATCGCCATGGACAAGGGCATCGATAAGCCCGGCGACACGCTGCGCGCCCGCGCGCTGCACGCGATCAAAGTCACGCGCTGGGTGCCGGAGCAGGGCCAGAACCGCATCACCGGCATGATCGAGTCGCGCCCCGATTGGGTGATCTCCCGCCAACGCGCCTGGGGCGTGCCAATCGCGGTGTTCATCAAGGAAAAGCCGGACGGCTTGGTCGACATCCTGCAAGACCCCGAGGTCGAGGTGCGCATCGTCGAGGCCTTCGAGGAAGAGGGCGCCGACGCCTGGTACAAGCCGGGCGCGCGTGAGCGCTTCCTTGGCAAGCTCGCCAATGACGGCTGGCAAAAGGTCGACGATATTCTTGACGTTTGGTTCGACTCCGGCTCGACGCACGCCTTCGTGCTGGAAGACCCGGCTCATTTCCCGACGCTCGCGGGCATCAAGCGCAAGGGTGACGGCGGCAAGGACACCGTGATGTATCTGGAAGGCAGCGACCAGCACCGCGGCTGGTTCCATTCGTCGCTGCTGGAAAGTTGCGGCACGCGCGGGCGCGCGCCCTTCGACGTGGTGCTTACCCATGGCTTCGTGCTCGACGAGCAGGGCCGCAAGATGTCGAAGTCGATGGGTAACGTCACCGCGCCGCAGGACGTGATCAAACAGTCGGGCGCCGACATCCTGCGCATGTGGGTATGCGCGTCGGATTACGCTGACGACCTGCGCATCGGGCCGGAAATTTTGAAAACCACGGTCGACACCTATCGCAAACTGCGCAACACCATTCGCTGGATGCTCGGCAATCTCGCGCATTTCCACGAGGACGAGTGCGTCAAGCTCGACCATATGCCAGAGCTGGAGCGGCTGATGCTGCACCGGCTTTCCGAGCTCGACGAGCTGGTGCGCAAGGCCTACGCCGATTTCGACTACAAGCGCATCTTCGCCGCGCTGTCGGTCTTCATGACGTCGGATTTGTCGGCGTTCTATTTCGACATTCGCAAGGACGCGCTTTATTGCGATCCCTATTCGTCAACGACGCGCAAGGGCTGTCTCACTGTGCTCGACCATCTGTTCCGCTACACGGTGGCCTGGCTCGCGCCGATGCTGTGCTTCACGGCGGAAGAGTCCTGGACCTCGCGTTATGGCGAGGGGGCGAAGTCCGTTCATCTCGAATTATTTCCGGAAGCGCCGGCCGCTTGGCGCGACGACAATCTCGCCAACAAGTGGCGGAAAGTTCGTACCGTGCGCCGGGTCGTCACCGGCGCGTTGGAGATCGAGCGCGCGCAAAAACGCATCGGATCTTCGCTGGAGGCGCACCCGATTGTTCTGGTCACCGACGAAGACTTATTCGAAGCCGTCGTCGACGTTGATCTGGCCGAGGTTTGCATTACCTCTGCGTTGACCTTGCGCAACGTTGGTACCTCTGACGGCGCTTTCAGTCTGGCCGACGTGCCCGGCGTGGCGGTCATTCCCAATCTCGCAGAAGGCACCAAATGCGCGCGATCGTGGAAAATCCTCACCACTATCGGCGCCGATCCCGAATATCCGGACGTCTCGCCGCGCGACGCCAAGGCGCTGCACGAATGGGAAACCATGCGCAAGGCGGCGGAGTGAATGCGCGCCAGCTATCTTTATGGTCCGCTTACGAAATTTGGCCTCGGCATCGCGGCCATCATTTGCCTCATCGATCAGGCCAGTAAGCTTTATCTGCTGTTCGTGGTCGATCTCGCCAACCACCCGCTGCGCCTCGGCCCGTTCTTCGATTTCGTGCTCACCCGCAACACCGGCATCAGCTATGGCCTGTTCCAGACCCAAGGGGCCGTCGGCCAATGGGTCCTGCTCGGTTTCAAGGCGCTGGCCGTGCTGTTGCTCTGGCTGTGGCTGGCGCGCTCGAAAGATCGGCTGACCGCGCTGTCGCTCGGCCTGATCATCGGCGGCGCGGTGGGCAATGCCGTTGACCGGGTGGCCTATGGCTGGGTGGCCGATTTCGTGTTTTTCCACGTTTCGGCGCCGAATTGGCGGTTCAACTGGTATGTTTTTAACCTAGCCGACGTCGCCATCGTTGCCGGGGTGGTGGGCCTGCTGTATGAATCGCTGGCCGGGGAGCGCGCCCAAAAAGCGCCCTGATCCGGGACAATGGTCAGGCCTCGAAAAGCGGGTAGCCCTTGGTATTTCAGGGGCGTAAGGGATCGGATGACCGATACGTTGTGGACAAGTTTGGCATCTAAGTTCAGCCTGCGGGCGGTTTCTCTCGCCGCGTTGAGCTGCCTGCTTGGCGCTGCCCTGCTTTCGACCGGCACCCCGGCCCGCGCCGGCGACTCGGACGACGTGCCGCTCGACACCAAAATCATTCGCGGCTTTCTCGAGGGCTTCGGCCTGCGCCGCGACGGCGAAGCGATCAATTACGGGGAGCGCGCGCCGCTGGTGATCCCGCCGAGTCACGCTTTGCCGCCGCCGGAACAATCCGATGCCGCGATTGCCAAAAATCCGGCTTGGCCGAACGATCCCGACGTGCAACGGCGGAAACAGGAAGCCAAGCAAGAGCGCAGCATCAGCATGAATCCTGATGAGACACTGCTAAATGATCAGCGAGTGCTGCGGCCGAATGAAATTGCGCCGGGACCCAAGCCGCGTGCGACGCGTCAGGCCGATGACGGTTATCGGCCTCCGCCGAACGGCTCGGGCGATCCGCTCCCGCCTTCGCAACTCGGCAGCAAGTCCAATATCTGGAGCAAGATGTTCGGCAAAGACGAACCGGAAGCCGGCAGGTTCACCGGCGAGCCGCCGCGTACGGCGCTGACCGAGCCGCCGCCGGGCTATCAGACGCCGTCGCCGGGTCAGCCCTATGGCGTCGGCAAGGCGGCCGCCACTCCCAAGGCGGATAACTATCTGGAATCGCATGGGACGGCTGCTGGGCGCGGCGAGACCAACTAGCCGCGCCGCCAATCGCCAATCCGACCTGTGATATTTGTGCGAGCTGGCGGCGATACCTCGCGTGGGGCACCTCAACTCAGGTTGTTAGGTTCGAAAATCGTGCCATTGAAACGAAGAATTGCCCCGGCCGGCATCGCCGTCCTGGCGGCGCTCGCGACACCATCGCTTGCGGCCGAGCCGACGGGTGCCAAGATCTCCGACTTCACCCTGACGAACGGATTGGAGCTGATCGTCATCCCCGACCACCGCGCGCCGGTGGTTACCCACATGATCTGGTACAAGGTTGGCGCCGCCGACGAGACGCCGGGCAAGTCAGGGCTCGCGCACTTCCTCGAACACCTGATGTTCAAGGGCACGGTGAAGAATCCGACTGGCCTCTTCTCGCAAGTGGTCGCCCGCGTCGGCGGTCAGGAGAACGCCTTCACCTCGAGCGACTACACCGCCTTTTACCAGCGTGTCCCGAGCGAGCAGCTCAAAATCGTGATGGAATTCGAGGCCGACCGCATGACCGGCCTGCAGCTCACCGACCAGGTGGTGCTGCCGGAGCGCGACGTCATCCTGGAGGAGCAGAACCAGCGCGTCGCCAATAATCCGCGCGCGCGGCTCGGCGAGCAGATCGACGCCGCGCTGTTCCTCAATCATCCTTATGGCAGGCCGGTGATCGGCTGGCGGCACGAGATGGAGCAGCTTTCGCGCGACGACGCCATCGGCTTTTACCGGCGCTTTTACGCGCCCAACGACGCGGTGGTGGTGATCGCCGGCGACGTCGAGCCGGAATCCGCGCGCAAGCTTGCGGACGAAACCTACGGCAAGGTCGCCCGCCACAAGAATATTCTGCCGCGCCAGCGCCCGCAGGAGCCGCCGCCGGTGGCGGTGCGCTCGTTGACGCTCGCCGATCCGCACGTCGAGCAGCCGGTCCTGCAACGCGCCTATCTGGTGCCGTCTTTCCACACCGCCAAACCGGGCCAATCGGAAGCGCTGGAGGTGCTCGCGCATGTTCTAGGCAGCGGCTCCAACAGTAGGCTCTACCGCGCGCTGGTGGTAGACAAGCGCGTCGCGGTGAGCGCCGGCGCCTCGTACGACAGTTCTGCGCTGGACATGTCGAAGCTCAGCGTCTTCGTTGCGCCGCGCCAGGGCGTCTCGCTGCCGCAGCTCGAAGCCGACGCCGACGCGGTGCTGGCCGACGTGATCGGCAAAGGCGTGTCGACCGAGGAGCTGGAACGCTCCAAGTCCAGCATGATCGCCGACGCAGTCTATGCGCAGGACAACCAGGTCAGCATGGCGCGCTGGTACGGCACCTCCGTGATGACCGGCGCAACCGTCAATGACGTGCGCCACTGGCCGGAGCGCATCCGCGCGGTCACCGCCGAAGAGGTGCAGGACGCCGCTCGCCACTGGCTCGACAAGCGGCGCTCGGTCACCGGTTATCTGATCAAGGACACCAGCCCGCAGGCGGAGAAAAAGTCATGACGCGTTTTTTGACCGCCGCCGCGCTGGCCGCCCTCGCGCTGCTGAGCCTTGCGCCCGCCGCCTCGGCGATGACGATCGAAAAGATCGTCAGCCCGTCCGGTATCGAGGCCTGGCTTGTGCGCGAGCATTCCGTGCCGCTGGTCGCGCTCAATTACGCATTCCATGGCGGCTCGACCCAGGATGAGGCGGACAAGGCGGGCACCGCCAATCTCGCCGCCGATCTGCTCGACGAGGGCGCCGGCGATCTTGATGGCAAGACCTTCCACGAGCGGCTGGAGAACCATGCGATCGAACTCCGTTTCCAGGTCGCGCGCGATTATTTCCACGGCTCGTTGCGCACGCTCAATGAACACCGTGACGAGGCGTTCGATCTGCTGCGGCTTGCGCTCAGCGCTCCGCGCTTCGAAGCCGATGCGGTCGAGCGGGTGCGCGGGCAGATGCTGGCGTTGGTGCGGCGCGACAGCACCAATCCCAACACTCTCGCCAGCAACCGCTGGTGGGAGACGGCCTTCCCCGGCCATCCTTACGGCCGCGAAAGCAAGGGCACGCTGGAAACCGTGCCGCACATCACCGCCGACGACATGCGCGATTACGTGCGCCGCGCCTTCGCGCGCGACGGGCTGACGATCTCGATCGTCGGCGACATCGATGCCAAGACCGCCGGCGCGCTGATCGATCGCGCCTTCGCCGGCCTGCCGGCCAAGAACGATCTCAAGCCGGTCGCCGACGCCAGCCCACGCGGCATGGGCCGCCTGATCGTCATCAATCTCGACGTGCCGCAGGCGGTGGTCACGTTCGGCGGGCAGGGCCTTGCCCGCCACGATCCCGATTTCATGGCCGGCTATGTCGTCAATCACATTCTGGGCGGCGGCACTTTCTCCTCGCGCCTTTACCGTGAAGTGCGCGAAAAGCGCGGGCTGGCCTACGGGGTATCCGACAGCTTGGTCTGGTTCCGGCGCGCCGCCATCGTGCTCGGCGGCACCGCGACCCGCGCCGACCGTACCGCCGATGCGCTGGCGATCGTCGAAGCTGAGACCAAGCACATGGCGGAGAACGGTCCGACCGCCGACGAATTGGCGACAGCCAAATCGTTCCTGAAGGGCGCCTACGCGCTCACCCTCGATACCTCGCCCAAGATCGCCGCCCAGCTCACCCAGATCCAGCTCGACAATCTCGGCATCGACTATATCCAACGCCGCGGCGCCCTGATCGACGCCGTCGGCATCGAGGACGCCAAGCGGGTGGCCAAGCGCCTCTTTAGTGGCGGCATGCTGGTCACCGTGGCCGGCCGGCCGAAGGGGTTGACCTCGAGCGCCGAGTGAACCGTTGCGCTGGGCATAACGGCGGAGAAGCCATGGCGATCCACCAATCCATCGACAGCGCTCTTGAGAAGAACATCGGGCCGCACGGCGTTGCCGACAAGGCCCTGAACGCCGCGCTCGAACGCGCCGGCGGCGCGCTCGATTGGTTACGCGCGCGCCACGCCGATGGTGGCCTGCCGCTGTTGCGGTTGCCGGAAATCCATGACGATCTGGTGGCGATCCGGGAAGCCGGCCGCCGGCTGGCCGAAGACGCCACCGATGTTGTTTTCCTCGGTACCGGCGGTTCCAGCCTCGGCGGCCAGACGCTTGTTCAGCTTGCCGGACATGCGGTGCCGGGCATCGGCGCGCTGCGCACGTCCCCGCGCCTACATTTCATGGACAATCTCGATCCCGACACATTCAGCACGCTGCTCCGCAGGCTGCCGCATACGACGACGCGTTTCGTCGCCATCTCGAAATCCGGCGGCACCGCCGAGACGCTGATGCAGACGATCGCCGTACTGTCGGCGGTCAAGGCCGAGGGGCTGGAGACGCGCATCCCCGATATTTTTCTCGGCCTCACCGAGCCGGCCAAGGCGGGTAAGACCAACGGGCTGCGCGAGCTGCTCGCCGCACATCATGTGCCAATGCTTGAACATCATCCCGGCATCGGCGGGCGCTTCTCCGCGCTGAGCAATGTCGGGCTGTTGCCGGCGGCGATGCTCGATCTCGATATCGCCGCGGTGCGCGAAGGCGCCGGGCTAGCGCTCGCCCCGGTGCTGGCGAAGAAGCCGGCCGCGCAAGTGCCGGCTGCGCTCGGCGCCGTACTTGCCGTGTCGCTCGCCGAGAGCAAGGACAAAAGCATCAGCGTTCTGATGGCCTATGCCGACCGGCTGGAGCGCTTCACGCGCTGGTACGTGCAACTCTGGGCTGAAAGCCTCGGCAAGAATGGTAAGGGCACCACGCCAGTCGCCGCCCTCGGGCCGGTCGATCAGCACAGCCAGGTACAGCTGTTCATCGGCGGGCCGCGCGACAAATTGTTTACCGTTATCACCGTCGATGCCGTCGGCCGCGGGCCGCGCATCGATCGCGACCTCGCCAAGCTCGCCGGCGAGCCCGGCTTCGGTGGCAAGACCATCGGCGATCTGGCGGCGGCGGAAGGCCGCGCCACCGGCGAGACCTTGGCGAAGAACGGTTGCCCGGTGCGCACGATTCATCTGGCGAAGCTCGATGAGGAAACGCTCGGCGAGCTGCTGATGCATTTTATGCTAGAGACCATCATCGCCGCGCATCTCATCGGCGTCGACGCCTTCGACCAGCCGGCGGTGGAAGAGGGCAAGGTGCTGGCGAAGAAGTATTTGGCCGGCGGCTAGCGGGCCATGCACCGCATCACCAATACGATTTCGATCGACGACGCCGAATTGTCGGAAAACTTCGTGCGCGCCTCCGGGCCGGGCGGGCAAAACGTCAACAAGGTCTCGTCGGCGGTGCAGCTGCGCTTCGACGTGCGCCACTCGCCGTCGCTGCCCAACGACGTGGCGCTGCGGCTGATGCGGCTCGCCGGCAAGCGGCTCACCAAAGAGGGCGTCATCGTCATCATTGCGCAGCAGCACCGGACGCAAGAGCGCAACCGCGCCGATGCGCGCGAGCGGCTGTTCGACCTGATCCGGCAGGCGGCGGTTCGCCCGATACCGCGCCGTGCCACCAAGCCGCCGAAGGCCGAAAAACGCCGCCGCTTGGAGGCCAAGAAGCACCGTTCCGGCATCAAAAGCCTGCGCCACGGCAAGTCGAGCTTTGAATAGCGGGGGTAGCTGCCGCCTTTGCCTCGCGGGCGCCGCATGGCGCCGATAAAGTCGGGCCAGTCCGAATCAGGCGCATTTCATGCCCGTCCGCCAACTGTCCGAGGCCATTGTCAACCGCATCGCCGCCGGCGAGGTGGTCGAGCGGCCAGCGAGCGTGGTCAAGGAGCTGATCGAGAACGCGCTCGATGCCGGCGCGCGCCGCATCGACGTGCTCACCGACGGTGGCGGCCGAAGGCTGATCCGCGTCAGTGACGACGGCGAGGGCATGATGCGCGCGGATCTCGCGCTCGCGGTCGACCGTCACGCGACGTCAAAGCTAGCCGGCGACGATCTGCTCGCGATCGACACGCTTGGCTTCCGCGGCGAGGCGCTGCCGTCGATCGGCGCGGTGGCGCGGCTGACCATCACGACGCGGCACAAAAGCGAGCCGCATGCCTGGACGATCACCGTCGATGCCGGGGACAAAACAGACGTGAAGCCGGCCGCACTCGGGCAAGGCACCAGCGTCGAGGTGCGCGACCTGTTTTACGCAACACCGGCGCGGCTGAAGTTTCTCAAGACCGATCGCAGCGAGGCGGAAGCCGTGCGCGAAGTGGTGCGGCGGCTCGCCATGAGCCGGCCGGATGTCGCCTTCACACTCGCGGGCGAGGAACGCGTGCCGGTGACCTGGGTGGCGGCCAACGACGAGCTGGCGCGGCTCGGCGACGTGCTCGGCCCGGATTTCCGCGCCAACGCCATCGCGATCGACGCAGAACGCGAGGGCGTGCGCGTTACCGGGTTCGCCGGCCTGCCGACGCTGTCTCGCGCCAACACGCTCGGGCAATATCTGTTTGTCAATGGCCGCCCGGTGCGCGACAAGCTGCTGGTCGGCGCGGTGCGCGGCGCTTACGCCGATTATCTGCCGCGCGACCGCCATCCGTTGCTGGCGCTGTTCGTCACGCTCGAGGCGCGCGAAGTCGACGTCAATGTGCACCCGGCGAAAACCGAAGTGCGCTTCCGCGACGGCGGCCTGGTGCGCGGGCTGATCGTGCGCGCGCTCAAGGAGGCGCTGACGCGCGAGGGCCAGCGCGCGTCGACCACCGGCGGCGGTGCTACCATCGCGGCGTTCCGTCCGCTCGGCGCGCCGCGCCCCGGCGCCTACGACTGGCGGCGTTCGCCGGCACGGCCGCCCGGTTTCGTCTCAGCGCGCAGCGCTACCGCGCTCGGGTTCGCGGAAGCAGCCCAAGCTGCCTTTGAGGTGGGCGAACCGGCCGCCGATGCCCGCGTCGAGAGCTTCGAGCCGGCTGCCGAACTGATCGAGCGCCCGCTCGGGGCGGCGCGCGCGCAGGTGCACGAGACCTACATCGTATCGCAGACCTGCGACGGGCTGATCATCGTCGACCAGCATGCCGCGCATGAGCGCATCGTCTACGAGCGCATGAAGGCGGCGATCGACAAGGCCAGCGTGGCGCGGCAGATCCTGCTGATCCCGGAGATCGTCGAACTCGACGAGGCGGACGCCGCGCGATTGGTGGCGCGCGCCGGCGAGCTGGCGCACTTCGGCCTCGCGATCGAACCCTTCGGGCCGGGCGCGGTGGCGGTGCGCGAGACGCCGTCGATGTTGGGCGAAATCGACGTGAAGGGCCTGCTGCGCGACCTCGCCGAACACATGGCGGAATGGGACGACTCGCTTCCTTTGGAGCGCCGCCTGCTGCACGTCTCCGCCACCATGGCCTGCCACGGCTCGGTGCGCGCCGGCCGCCGGCTTAAGCCGGAAGAGATGAACGCGCTGCTGCGCGAGATGGAAGAAGTGCCCAATTCCGGCCAGTGCAACCACGGCCGGCCGACATATGTGGAGTTGAAGCTCACCGATATCGAAAGGTTGTTCGGGCGGCGGTAGTTTTTGTCGTCCCCGCGAAGGCGAGGACCCCTGCGCCGCGGCCTAACGAGAGCACACGGCGTATGGGGCCCGGTCCTCGCATCGCTCGGCCGGGACGACAACTAGAGATTTCGCAGAAAAATTAATTCCGTATCGTCGTAGTTGCGCCGTTCCAATTCCTCGAATCCTGCTGGCGCGGTGAAGCCGGCATCGGCTGCCTCCTCCACAACAATCAGCGCGCCGCGCGTCAGCCAGCTGCCCTCGCGCGCGGAGGCGAGTGCCTTCTCGGCCAGGCCTTTGCGATAGGGCGGATCGAGAAAGGCGAGGGTGAACGGTTCGAGCGGATGCGCCGGCCCGAGCTTGGAGGCGTCGCGCCGGAAAATGCGGGTGACGCCGCCCAAGCCGAGCGTCTCGGTGTTGTCGCGCAGCAGCGCGCGCGCCTGTACGCCATCGTCGACGAACAACACGTAGGCGGCGCCGCGCGAGACTGCCTCGATGCCGAGCGCGCCGGTGCCGGCGAACAGGTCGAGCACGCGCGCGCCGGTCACCGGATCGCCATAGGCATGGGTCAGGATGTTGAACAGCGACTCGCGTAGGCGATCGGCGGTCGGGCGCAAGCCGTCCGACTTCGGCCCGACGATCGGGCGTGAGCGCAATCTGCCGCCGACCACGCGCATTAGACTCTGATTCGTTTGCGCATGATCTGATCCGAAAAACGGTTCCCACTTTTCGGGATCATGCGCGCGGCCTCGGATATTTGGGCCGCGGCCCGCCGGTGCGGTCGCGGCGCTGGTGTTTATTGCGACTGGCACGATGTGGCTTATCGCCGTCATCCTGAGGTGCGCGGCCCGGGCCGTCGTCCTTCGAGGCGCGCCGCGCGCGCATCTCCGGGTGGCGGGGAGAAGCTTCATGATCCACCAGCGGCGCATCGAAATCCACTTCTGCTTGCGCGGCGATCTCTGGCCCGAGCTGCTCGCGTAACTCTTCCGTCTTCACTTCTTCCACCGCGCCGTCGTCGAGGTCGCCCAGCTCGAACGGCCCGAACGCCACGCGAATGAGCCGGTTTACCTTCAGCGCGAGTGTCTCCAGCACCTTGCGCACCTCGCGGTTCTTGCCCTCGCGGATGCCGACGGTGAGCCAGACATTGGCGCCCTGTTCGCGGTCGAGCGTCGCCTCGATCGGCCCATAATGCACGCCCTCGACCGTGACGCCGCCGCGTAGCCGGTCGAGCGCAGGCTGCATGACGCGACCGAGCGCACGCACGCGATAACGCCGCAACCAGCCGGTCGCCGGCAGCTCGAGCACGCGCGCCAGCCCGCCGTCATTGGTGAGCAGCAGCAGACCTTCCGTGTTGATGTCGAGTTCGACCGACGCTGATCAGCCGCGGCAGGTCCTTGGGCAGCGCGGCGAAGATGGTCGGCCGCCCCTCCGGGTCGGAATGCGTGGTCACCAGGCCGCGCGGCTTGTGATAGAGGAACAGCCGCGTGCGCTCGCGCCGCGGCAGCGGCTGCCCATCCACCGCGATGCGGTCGGACGGCGTCACGTTGAGCGCCGGCGAAGAAATCACCGCACCATTGACGGCGACGCGCCCGGCAGCGATCCAGGCTTCCGCCTGGCGCCGCGAGGCGAGCCCGGCCCGCGCCATCACCTTGGCAATGCGCTCGCCAGGATTTTGTTGTTTGCGCTTGTCGGACATGCACGCTTTCTTCATCATGCCCGGCCTTGTGCCGGGCATCCACGCCTTTATACACGGGTGCAGAAGAAGGCGTGGATGGCCGGAACAGGCCCCGGCCATGACGGCGTTTATGGCATCACCCTCATTCATGCAACTTGCCCTCGCCGAAGCCCGCACCGCGTCTGCGCGCGGCGAGGTGCCGGTCGGCTGCGTCATCGTACGCGACGGCGAGGTGGTCGCGCGCGCGGGCAATCGGACGATTTCCGACAAAGATCCAACCGCGCACGCGGAGCTCTTGGCGATCCGGCAGGCCGCAGCCGCGCTCGGCTCGGAGCGGCTCGCCGACTGCGATCTCTATGTCACGCTGGAGCCCTGCGCGATGTGCACCGCCGCGATGGCGTTCGCGCGCATCCGCCGACTTTATTTCGGCGCCGGCGATCCGAAGGGTGGGGCGGTGGAAAACGGCGTGCGGTTCTTTTCGCAACCCACCTGCCATCACCGGCCGGAGGTTTATGGCGGCATCAACGAGAGTGAATGCGCCATGTTGTTGCGCGACTTCTTCGCCGCGCGGCGTTAGCTACGATTTATCCAACAGTTTGCCCATGCCGGGGCCGCGGCGGGGCCTGCTCCTCCGGCGAGTCGTCGTCGCGGTCATTGGCCGGCCGCGGCGGCCGACGCTTTGGCGACGGTGCGATCTTTGCCGTGACGATCTGAACGCCAAGGCCGCCCGCGCTAGCGCTGCAATCCTATCCGCGGTTTTATGCAGTGTTGTGGGGTGAAAAACGGCAATGCCGTGAAAGGATTTGTTGACCCTAAAGGTCAACGCGCCCCGGCTTCCCGCGCGAATTCCCACGCCTTGTCGGCGAGCGGGCGGATCATCTCGGCCTTGGCCGGTGCGAATTCGCTTGTCGCCGTGCCGTCGCGCACGCGCCCGATGATGCCCTGCAAGATGGCCGCGATGCGGAAGAAATTATAGGCGAGATAGACCGGCAGCGCGAGGCGCGGATCGAGCCCGGTGCGTGCCATGTAAGCCTCGACGTAATTAGCCATCGGCGGAATGCCGAGCGCTTTGAGATCGTGCCCCACCAGCGAAGCGGTACCGGCCGCACTTTCGGAATGCGGCATGTGCCAGGCCATCAGGTGATAGGTGAAGTCGGCGAGCGGATCGCCGAGTGTGGACAGTTCCCAGTCGAGCACGGCGAGGATTTTCGGCTCGGCCGCCGCGACGATCAGGTTGTCGAGCCGGTAGTCGCCGTGCACGAGACGAGGCGGCCCGCCCGGCGGAATATGCCGGGGCAGCCATTCGATCAAGCGCTCCATGGCGTCGATCTTTTCGGTTTCCGAGGCGCGGTACTGCTTCGACCAGCGCTCGACCTGGCGCGCGACATAGTTTTCGCCGCGGCCAAAATCGGCGAGGCCGATCGCCGCCGGATCGAACGCATGCAGGCGCGCGATCGTCTCGTTCATGGCGTCGTAGACCGCGGCGCGCTCGGCCGGGTTGGAGCCCGGCATCTGCGGCTCCCAGAACACGCGGCCGTCGGCGAAACCCATCACGTAGAACGGCGTGCCGACGACGCTCTCGTCCGCGCAATAGACCAGCGGCTCGGCGACCGGGAAGCCTTGCGCATGTAGCGCGCGGATCACGCGGTATTCGCGGTCGACCGCGTGCGCCGACGGCAGCAGCTTACCTGGCGGCTTGCGGCGCAAGACGTAACGCCGCGCCGGCGTTTCCAGCAGATAGGTCGGGTTCGACTGGCCGCCCTTGAATTGCTTGACGGTGAGCGGCCCGGCGAAGCCCGTCACCTGCGCCGACAGATAGGTTTCCAGCCGCGCCGCATCGAGCCGCAGCGCGGGCGCCGCCTCCTTAGTTCCGGAAAAAGCTTGCTGGCGGTCGATGGCCACTAACGCCCCGCGCTCATTTGCGCGCAGCGCCGAACGAAATCGGCGCGTCGGCGTAGATCTTGTAGCTCTGCGTCTTTGGCTTCGCCTTGTCCTCTTCGTTGAGATATTCAATCGAGCTTTTGCCAGTCAGCGCGCGCGGCAGAATCATCACGCGAATAAAGCGGCTGGGCTTGTCGGCCGCCGCTTGCGCGAACACCGGATCGGGCCCGGTTTCGTACCAGGCGCCGCCCGGTCCATAAGACGTTGAGCGGCCATGGGTGTCGACGCGGATGCCACCCTCGAGCAGGCAGCGGATGCCCGGCCCCTGATGCCGGTGCAGATAAGCGCGTCCGCCGGCCGGAAAGGCGACGCTGTCGCCGCGCATCAGCAACTCACCCTTCGGCATGGTTTCCAGGTACGCCGTCAGCTTCTCATGCGACATCATGCCGGGCGCGCTGGCGACCGTTGAGCCCTGATCGCCGCGCGAAAGCTCCCAGCGCCAGCAGGTCACGCCGCCCTTACCGGGCCGCACCAGCGCGACGCCTTCGCCCTGCCAGACTTCGTCTTCGTTCACGGTCTCGCCGGCGATCATCGCCGAGCCGTGCACCACGAAGATGAAGCGCGGCAGCGGGGGCAACTGGAATTCTAGTGTTTCAGCGGTCGAGAGCACGTCCTCGTAAAGCCGCAACACAGGATGCATTTCAAACTCCGGCAATTAGGTCGCAGTGAAGAATTCTAACAGGGTGGCGGCGGTAGCGGCGGGATTTTCCTCGGTGAGGAAATGGCCGGAGTCAATCGGCTTGCCGGTCGCTTGCGGTGCCCATCGCTTCCAGATCGCCAGCGGCCCGCCGGTCTCATTGGCAATTCCCACGCCGCCCCACAGCGCCAGCAGCGGGCAGGTGATGGTCTTGCCGGCGGCGCGATCGGCTTCGTCATTGGCCAGATCGGCGCCATAGCCGGCGCGGTAGTCCTCGCACTGGGCGTGGATGCGCAAAGGATCGGAAAAACTTGCGCGGTAGTGCTCAAGCGCGCGCAGATCGAAGGCTGACAAATTTTTCGCCTTGGTCCAGCTCGCCAGCTTCCAGTCCAGATATTCGACTGGCGCCTTCGAAATCAGCATTTCCGGCAGCGGCGCCGGCTGCGCGAGGAACGGCCAGTGCCACACCTTCATCGCCATGTTGGCATCCATGCCGTGCCACATGTCGTAGGTCGGTACGATGTCGAGTGTTGCCATACGCTCGACGCGGCCGGGATGATCGAGCGCCAGCCGATAGGCAACGCGGCCGCCGCGGTCGTGACCGGCGAGGCGGAAGCGCACATGGCCGAGCGTCTCCATCGCCTCGATCATGGCCTTGGCCATCGAGCGCTTGTCGTAGGGGGCGTGTTGCGTGTCCGCTTCGGGAATCGCCGACCAGCCGTAGCCGGGCAAGTCCGGGATCACTAGCGCGAAACGCTGGGCCAGTGCCGGCGCCACGCGGTGCCACATTACGTTGGTTTCGGTATAGCCGTGCAGCAGCAACAGCGGCGGCCCGCTGCCGCCGGCGCGGGCGAATATTTTTCCCGCCGACGTATCGATCCAGTGCGAGGTGAATCCGGGAAACAGGTCGGCGAGATCGGGCATGGGATCACCTTACTTAACCCTCACCCACAAGGGGAGAGGGGGAAGTGTGCGTGCGGTAGGCCAGAAGAATTATTTCTCGCGTGCAATCGCCCGCCAGCCGATATCGCGGCGGCAGAATCCGTCCGTCCATTTGATCTTGTCGACCGCGGCGTAGGCACGAGCTTGCGCTTCACGCACGGTCTTGCCACGTGCACATATGTCGAGCACACGCCCGCCATTGGCGAGGATGCGGCTGCCCTCGGCCTTGGTGCCGGCGTGGAAAATTTCGACGCCCTCGATTTGCGCCGCGGCGTCGAGCCCTTCGATCACTGTGCCGCGCTGATAATTTCCTGGATAGCCTTTCGCCGCCATCACTACAGTGAGCGCCGCGTCCGGATACCAGCGCAAATCGAAATTCTTCAACTGCCCGTCGCGCGCGGCGAGCAGCGCCGGCACCAAATCCGACATCAGTCGCAGCATCAGCACCTGGCATTCCGGATCGCCGAAGCGGACATTGTATTCGATCAGCTGGGGGCCATCCTTGGTGATCATCAGCCCGGCGAACAATACGCCTTTGTAGGGCGCGCCCATCGCCTTCAAGGCGCGCACGGTCGGATGAATGATCTCGTCCATCACGCGCTGGTTCATGTCCGCCGTCATGATCGGCGCCGGCGAATAGGCGCCCATGCCGCCGGTGTTTGGTCCCTTGTCACCGTCGTAGACGCGCTTGTGGTCCTGCGCGGAGGCAAGCGCGATCGCGGTCTCGCCATCGCACAGCGCGAAGAACGAGGCTTCCTCGCCGACGAGACAATCCTCGATCACGATCTCCCAGGCCGGTGCGCCGAGGCCCCCGCCGAACATCACGTCGATGGCGGCTTCCGCCTCGGCGACGGTTTCCGACACCACCACGCCCTTACCGGCGGCGAGCCCATCGGCCTTCACCACGATCGGCGCGCCCTTCTTGCGTACGTAATCCTTCGCCGCCGCGGCGCCCTTGAAGCGCTCGTAGGCGGCGGTCGGAATCTTGTTGGCCTTGCAGAGATCCTTGGTGAAGCCTTTCGAGCCTTCCAGCCGCGCCGCCCATTTGCCCGGACCGAATGCCTTGATCCCGGCCGCTTCCAGGTCGTCGACGATGCCGGCGACGAGCGGCACTTCGGGGCCCACCACCACCAGATCGATTTTCTTGTCTTTGGCGAACGCGATCACCGCCTGCTGATCGGCGAGATCGAGCGCCACGCATTCTGCCTCCTGCGCGATGCCGGCATTGCCGGGCGCGCAATAAAGCTTAGTCGTCAGCGGGCTCGCCGCCATTTTCCAGGCCAACGCGTGCTCGCGTCCGCCGGAGCCGAGGATCAGGATGTTCATCGTGTCTCCGCCCGCCACCGTTGTCGGTTAGCGAGCGGGGGCGGAGAGGACAAGGGGGCAGCGTCCTTTTATCGACAAGGACGCAACAGCGGGGTGTTTCCCGCACAGCGCGTTGGTCGTATATGGTTACCTCATGGCTCACAGCAGAATCACCGACGAAGCCGAGTTGCGGCCCGATACCGCACCACCGCGCGTCAACCTGCCGGAATGGACCGTCTCCGAGCTTTCGGCGGCGCTGCGCAAGACCGTCGAGGACGCCTATGGCTTTGTGCGCGTACGCGGCGAGGTCTCGGGCTTCAAGGGGCCGTCGCCCTCCGGCCATGTCTATTTCCGTCTCAAGGACGACAAGGCGGTGCTGGAAGGCGTGATCTGGAAGGGCGTCTACGGCCGCATGCGAGTCAAGCCGGAAGAGGGCCTCGATGTCATCGTGTCGGGCAAGCTCACCACCTTCGCCGGCTCGTCGAAATACCAGATCGTCATCGACACGCTGGAGCCCGCCGGCATCGGCGCGCTGATGAAGCTCTTGGACGAGCGCAAGAAGAAGCTCGCCGCCGAAGGCCTGTTCGACGAGGCACGCAAGCAGTTGCTGCCGTTTTTGCCTGACGTGATCGGCGTCGTGACGTCGCCCACCGGCGCGGTGATCCGCGACATTCTGCACCGGCTGGCCGATCGTTTTCCGCGCCGCGTGCTGGTCTGGCCGGTGCGCGTGCAGGGCGAGAGCTCGGCCGCCGAAGTCGCCAATGCTATCCGCGGCTTCAATGCACTGCCCGAGCGCGGCGTGCTGCCGCGGCCCGACCTGATCATCGTCGCGCGCGGCGGCGGCTCACTCGAGGACCTCTGGTCGTTCAACGAGGAGATCGTGGTACGGGCGGCGGCCGACAGCATGATCCCGCTCATTTCCGCGGTCGGCCACGAGACCGACATCACGTTGATCGATTTCGCGTCCGATCGCCGCGCGCCGACGCCGACCGCCGCCGCCGAGATAGCGGTCCCGGTGCGCGCCGAACTCATGAGCACGCTGGCGGCGCTCGGCGCGCGCAAGCTCGCCTGCTGGCAGCGCGGCATCGAGCAGCGCCGCAAGGAGCTTTATCTGCTATCGCGCGCGCTGCCGGCGGCCGACGAATTGCTGGCGATGCCGCGCCAGCGCCTCGACGCTTGCGCCGAGAGATTGCCGCGCGCGCTGCGCGCCAATGCGCAAATCCATCACACGCAGTTGACCCGCGTCGCCGCGCGTCTGTCGCCGCGGCTGCTGAAGCTACGGCTGGCGCGCTCAAGCGAAATCGTCGTCGCGCTCGAACAGCGTGGCAAGCGCGCGCGTGAGAATTATCTGCAGCGGCGCAAGGATCGCCTGCACAGCGCCGGCCAATTGCTAGCGGCGTTCTCCTATCGCAGCGTGCTCGCACGCGGCTTCGCGCTAGTGCGCGACGGCGAGGGTCATTCGCTGCGCTCAGCCGCTGCCATCGGCAGCCGAATGCGGCTGGATATCGAATTTTCCGACGGCCGCGTCGGCGCGATCGCCGATGGCGAGGGTGCGCCGGCGCCAACGGCGCGCGCCAAACCGCGCCCGCGGGGCGGCGAAGGCTCGGGCGGGCAGGGCAGCCTGTTCGGGGCTTAGGCGCGCGCTTTACGAAAATCGCGCGCGTTAAGGGTTTCGCCGGCGCGGCCAAACGATTATCTTAAGCCAAAGCCGGACGTCCATGGAGGCCCCCTTGCTCAATCGCTACGATCGCTCCTCGCCGATGAGCGGCGAGGCCGAGGTGAAATACCTCGACGGTGATTTCCGCGTGGTGCGTCCCGGCGCCTTCGTGCGCTGCGCGGTGACGGGGGTGCCGATCCCGCTTGAGGAACTCAAATACTGGAGCGTCGATCTGCAGGAGGCCTATGCCTCGCCGCAGACAGTGCTGCAGCGCATGAAGCCGCAGCCCGCAAAGTAGCTAGCGCCGCAGCTTCGCCAGCACCAGCGTCCGAAATTCGTCCCCTTCGTCCACCCCCAGCGTGACCGGCAGCACGTGCGTCTTTTCGGCGAGCGCCGCCAGCAGCGGCTCGCCGGCCATGCGCGCGCGATCCTTCTCGGTGGTCAGCAGCGCGAGGCCGTCGTGCTCGGCGCGCATGATCAGCGCGGCGGCCTCCTCGGCGGTGAAGCGGTGATGATCGGGAAACGCCTGACGCTGGGCAACCGCGATACCTGCCTCGGAGGCGGTCGCAAAAAACTTGCCCGGATCGCCGATGCCGGCGAAGGCAAGCACCTTGCGCGCTTTCAGCTCCGCAACGGCCGCAGTATCCGCTAGCAAGCGTCCATGAAAAACCGGTAGGCCGGCCGCGGCGGCGATATCGCGGGCACCTTCGCCGTTTCCAATCACCAGCAGCGCGTCAGTGCGCGCGAGCTGCGCATCAAGCGGCGCCCGCAAGGGTCCTGCCGGAAACACACGCGCATTGCCGAGGCCGCGCCGTCCATCGACGACCGCTATCGTGAAATCCTTGGCGAGCGAAGCATTCTGCAAGCCGTCGTCCATGACGATGGCGCTGGCACCGGCAGCAGCCGCGGCTTGCGCGCCAGCAACGCGGTCGCGCGCGACGATTGTCGGCGCCACGCGCGCCAGAAGCAGCGCTTCGTCGCCGACCTGGGCGGCACCATTGGCATGCGCTTCCACTTGTTTCGGCCCAGCCAGGCTCCCGCCGTAACCGCGGCTGAGACAAAACACCCGCTTGCCGGCCTCCTGCAGCATGTTCGCGATAGTTATCACGGTCGGCGTCTTGCCGGCCCCGCCATGCGTGAAATTGCCGACACACAGCACCGGCACGCCCGCGCGCGTACCTTGCCGCGCCATCCGCCGCGCGACGATGGCGCCATAACAGGCGGCGGCAGGCGCCAGCAGGCCCGCGGCGAGCCCGGCTTCGCGCCACCAGAAGGCCGGCTCACGCATTGTCGGCTCGCTGCTGCAGGCGAAGCTGCATCAGATAGGGCTCGAGCGAATGCAAGGTGCGCTCGAGCGCGCCGCTTAAACGTTCCACGGTCGTCCGCGCGGCCTCGGCGACGCGGGTGCGGGCTTCGGGGTGCGCCAGCAAGGCGGCGAAACCGGCGGTGAGCTTGCTGGCGTCGGCGAGCGGTTCGGCGCCATGAGCCTGGTCGAGCGCCGCATAAATCTCGGCAAAATTCCAGACATGTGGGCCGTGCAGGATAGCGGCGCCGAGCTTGGCGGGTTCGATCGGATTCTGCCCGCCATGTTTGACCAGCGAGCCGCCGACGAAAACAATCGGCGCCAGCCGATAGATAAGGCCGAGTTCGCCCACTGTGTCCGCGACATAGACGTCGGTGGTCGCGTCAAGCAGTTCGCCGCGCGAGCGCAAACGGACCTTCAGCCCGGCGGCGCGCGCGATTTCGTCGACGCCGGTGCCGCGCTCGGGATGGCGCGGGACGATCAGCGTCAGCAGGCCGGGAAAGCTCGCGCGCAGCTGCCGGTGCGCGTCGATTACGGCGGTTTCCTCACCGGCATGGGTGGATGCCGCCGCGATCAGCGCTCGGTCGCCAATCGCGCCTTTGAGAGCCGCGAGCTTGGCGCTGTCGGCGGGCGGCGCCGGCCCGTCGAGCTTGAGATCGCCAGTGGTGACGACATGCGAAACGCCCAGTTCGCTGAGCCGCTCGGCGTCAGCCGGCGTGCGCGCCAGGCAGAGATCGAGCCGCTGCAACAGGTCGCCGATCGTCACCGGGAAATAGTGCCAGCGCCGGAATGAGTTTTCCGACAGCCTTCCGTTGACCAGGATCATCGGCACGCCGCGCCGCGACGTCTCGATCATGATGTTCGGCCACAGCTCGGATTCCACGAACAGCGCGAGATCGGGCTGCCAATGATCAAGGAAACGGCGCACGAACAGCGGCACGTCGAGCGGCACGAATTGATGGATGACGCCGCGCGGCAACCGCTGTTCGGCAAGTCCGCCCGAGGTGACGGTGCCGGAGGTTACCAGCACGTTGATCTCGCGCGCGCGGATGCGCTCGATCAGCGGCAACACGCTGATCAATTCGCCGATGCTCGCGCCATGCAGCCAGACCAGCGGTCCCGGCGACCGCCCCGTCACGCTGATGCCGCGCCGTTCAGCCACGCGCAGGCTATGCTCTTTGCCATGCCGCAGCCGCCGCGCCAGCAGCAGCGGCGTCAGCGGCGTCATCGCCATCGAAAACAGCCGGTAACCACGTAGCGGTGCCGGCAGCCTGTCGCTCACGGCTTTGGGCTCCTCTTGCCGTCGGCGATCTCGTAGGCGCGTGCCGTCAGCCGGTTGAGTTCGCTCTCGACACGCTGCCTTGCCGATTCCAGCGCCGCATTGTCGGCGTCGCTCGGCACATAAATCGGTTCGCTCGCCATCACGGCGATCCGGCTGAAGGGAAGATTAACGGCGCTGCGATCCCAGTTCTTGAGCTCGATACGCCGGCTGCTCGCGATCGTTACCGCGTAGATCGGCCGTTCGGAACGCTGCGCCAACTTGACGATACCGAGGCCGGCGACGCGCGCGACCTTCGGAACGTCGGCGGTGAGGGCGACATTATAGCCCTGCTTGAGCGCCTCCAGCATTTCTGCGAAGGCCGAGGCGCCGCCCTTGCGGGCGAATTCGCCATTATGCGCGCCGGAGCCGCGGATGGTGTTGACGCCGAGCTTCTCGGCTGCGCGCGCATTGATCTCGCCGTCGCGATGGCGCGAGATCAGCACCTTGACGCGATGGCTGCCGTCGTTCTTTTTCAGGAACGGCATCAGGAAATGCTGGCCGTGCCACATCGCAATGATCGCCGGTGTGTGCAACGTGTCGTAGATATTCGCCGGCTCAACGCTTGCGTGGCTGCTGTGCCAGGCTAGCCGCAGATACCACGCTCCCGCCGTTGCAACGGCGCCCTGGAAGGTGGGCGAAGCGACGATCCGCTTGAATGAAGGCATCAGCACCTACTCAGCGCAACGCCCGGCCGGCGCGGTCGGAATCGCGCAGGCCGTGCGGGCGGATGATGAAATAGCGCATTTGGGCGGCGACGGACAGGAAGGCATAGCGTGCCGTGGATTAAGCCAGAGACCGGATTTATGCAAACTCGCCGCGGCGGTCGCGCACCAAATCGATTAGCGTGCCGTGGCGGGCGGAACCGGCGGCAATCAGCGCGCCATGCGCAGCGTGCGGGGCGCGGTATCGCAGCGGCCGGCCGGCAAAATCCGTGAACAGACCGCCGGCTTCGTGCACCAGGAGGTCGGCTGCGGCAAGGTCCCAGTCATGGCTGCCGGGCGAGACGCAGGCGGCATCGAGTTCCCCATGCGCGACGCGCGCAAGCCGCAGTGCGAGTGAATGCACCCGGGGCTGAGCCACGATGCTGGGGTCAAGTCCGGCGAGTCTGTCGAGATAGCGTTTTGGACCAGCGAGCTTGGCGCGTTCGAGCGTCCCGCCGCGGCTGGCCGCGATAATGGAGCCGTTGAGCGCGGCGCCCGCGCCCTCGACCGCCAGGAACATCTCGCCGGTCACCGGCGCAAAGAGCGCGGCCAATACCGGCCGTTCGTTCTCCACCAACGCTACCGAGATGGTCCAGTCGGCGCGGCCCGAGATAAAGGCGCGGGTGCCGTCAATCGGATCCACGACCCAGGCCAGCGTCAAGGTGCGGTCGGGCAGATCTTCGGTCTCCTCCGACAGCCAGCCGGCGTTTGGCACGAGATCGCTGAGGCGTGCGCGCAATAGATCGTTGACCGCGATGTCGCCTTCTGTCACCGGCGAGTTGTCGTCGCCTTTGGTCCAGTGCTTGAAGGGTCCGCGCGCGGTCGCGCGTGCTAGATCGCCGGCCTCGCGCATCACTGCTTCGAGCGGTGCCCGCAACGCGGCGGGATCACTGCCCGGCAACGGTCAATTCCTCTAGTCGTACCGTCGGCGCGTTGGTGCCGTAGCGGAATTCGAGATCGTCGGCGGGCGTGAGCGTGCGGAAGATGTCTACGAGATGGCCGGCGATGGTGACCTCGCTCACCGGATAAGTGCGCTGACCGTTCTCGATCCAGAAGCCGGAGGCGCCGCGGCTGTAGTCGCCGGTCACCATGTTGACGCCCATGCCGATCAGGTCGGTGACATAGAAGCCGTCCTTGATGTCGGCGATCAGGGCGGCGGGGCTGAGCTTGCCCGCTTCCAGGTGCAGATTGCTCGCGCCCGGCGAGGGCACCGAGGACACGCTGCGGTTGGCGTGGCCGGTGGTGGCGAGCCCGAGCTCGCGCGCGGTCGAGCAGTCGAGAATCCAGGAGCACAATACGCCGTTATCGACCAGCGCGAGCTTCTTGCCTGCCACGCCCTCGCCGTCGAACGGACGCGAGCGCAGGCCGCGCTTACGCAGCGGATCGTCGATGATGCGGATGCCCTCGGCGAAAAGCTTGGCGCCCATCTTGTCGCGCAGGAAACTGGTCTTGCGTGCGACCGCGGCGCCGTTGGCGGCGCTGGCGAGGTGGGAGACCAGCGACCCAGCCACGCGCGGATCGAACACCACCGGCACCTTGCGGGTGGAAACTTTCTGCGGATTGAGCCGCTCGACGGCGCGCATCCCCGCGGTGCGACCGATTTTCTCAGGCGCCTCCAGATCGGCGGCGTGCCGCACGCTCGAATAGTCGTAATCGCGCTCCATGCCGGTTCCTTTGCCGGCGATCGCCGTCATCGAGATGCCGTGGCTGGAGCCGAGATAGGCGCCGCGAAATCCGTGGCTGGTCACCAGTACCATGCCGCCGATGCCGGCCGAGGCGGAGGCGCCGCCCGACTTGGCGACGCCTTTGACCGCGAGCGCGGCCGCTTCGGCCTCACGCGCCATGGTTTCGAGCTGCTGAACCGTCGGCAGGTCTGGATCGATCATGTCGAGATCGGGAAAATCATGGGCCAGCAACGCCTCGTCGGCGAGCCCGGCATATTTGTCCTCGGACGCCGCGCGCGCCATCGCCACCGCGCGCTCGGCCAGCGTGCGGGCGTCGCCCGCCGTGTCGTTGGTCGAGACCACCGCCTGGCGCTTGCCGACCAGAATGCGCAGGCCGAGATCGTCGCCTTCCGCGCGCTCGCTCTCCTCCACCGCGCCGTCACGTACCTCGATCGAAAGCGACATCGAGCGCACCGCCACCGCGTCGGCGGCATCGGCGCCGCAGCTAAGCGCGGCCTTGACCAGCCGCTCAGCACGGTCGGCGAGTGCGGTCTGGTCGAACAAAGATGAGGCGGGAGCGCGCATGATGGGATGGACCTCAGATGGGTTTAAACGGGGCGCGGTTCAACCGCCGATCCGAATATTTTGCGAGAGAATAGCAACACCTCGTCAATCATGGTTCGTAACGCCTCGTCAATCATGCAAGGCGAAGCAGGCGAAGCTACCAGCGATTAACCGCGAACATTAAGCGGATTCGGACGCCTTTCTGCCATGATCTTCGCGCGACCGGAGCAATAAGCCCGGCGTGGGAGAGTTTCGAGGCGTCAAATGCGAAGTGGCGGAATGCCCGCCGGGTCGAGCCGCGTGCAGCGGCTCGACCCGTTCAGCCTGCCGGCACGCTTTGCGGCGACCGATGCTGCGGCCGACGAGCGGGTGCGGCACGTGGAGCTTTACCGTGAACGCGTGGTGGTGCGCCGCTCGCTCGACGGCATGCGCATGGCGCTCAATATGCCGGTCTCGGCCTTCGCCGGCGTCGCCCTCCGGGTCCTGGCGGGCGAGGGCGAAGCGGAAGCCACCGCCTCGGTCACTCTCGAACATAAGGACCCATCGCTCGCGCTGCCGCTGTTTGAATCCGGCGAGGCCGGCGAAGCCTTCGCCGAATGGCGCGCCTGGGCCAATGTGCTGGGCCTGCCACTGCTGGTCGCCAAGGATGACGGCGTGCTGCGCGAGCCGTTCGCGCGCATGGGCGGTGTGCGTGTCAATGCGGTGCGCCCGCGCCGCCGCCGCCGCAGCAGCGCGCTCAAGCGTCGCCGTCCTTCGATGCCGCTGCGCCGTCAGGCCGGTAAGCTCACCGAGGCGACGCCGGTGCATCGCGGCGAGCGTGAGATCATCGCGCGAAATTAGTCCAACGACTGTCATCGCCCGCGAAGGCGGGCGATCCGGTAATCCCTGTCTTGGATTTTGTTTACTGGGTCCCCGCTTTCGCAGAGACGACGCCGGTGCCTACTGACACCGCTGCAGCTTCAGCGTGCCGTCGGACTGCATATCCATCTCGATGTGATCGGCGTCGACCTGGCATAGCGTGTAGCTGGTGCGGGCGGCGTTGATCTACCCAGTGCTGAATTCGTCGACCACGCGATAGTCCGATCCCACCGCGGTCACCGACTTGTTGCGATAGGCCGGCACGCCGCCTTTGCTGTCGGTACGCTGATTGCCATTTAATGTGATCACGCGTTTGCCGGCGCAATCGATCGAGCCTTTGTCCGAACTCGCTCTGGTCCCACGCGCCGGAGATCGGGTAGCTGTCGGCTAGCGCCGGCGCGGCGAGCGTGCAGAGCACCATTGCGGGCAGAATTGTTTTACGCACGACGCGAAGATTTGCACCCCTGCGCACAATCAAGTTGAAGCCGGCCGCATCCTTAATGGCATCCTTAATGAATGGCGATATGGGCAAAATTAATGAAACTTGCTCGGACGTCAGCCGGCCGAATCGAGCACCGTCGCTCGCTCCCAGCGATGGCCGGGCTTGCCATAATAAAAGCCATTGGAGAACGGCGCGTCGATCTTGAGGCCGTCGAGGCGGGCGGCGGCTTCCCTCGCGTCGATGCGCCGATCGAGGGCGTCGCGGAAGATCGTCGCCACCACCATCATATCGCTACTATGCGGCGACAGCCGAAAGCGCGTCACGCCCATCCCCTGCATATCGGCCAGCTCGCCGGCCAGATTGAGATAATCATGCGACATGGTCTGGATGCCGTTCACTGTCAGGAACGGCTTGTCCTCCAGTGTGCGCAGCAACATTCCATCCGGATCGACGTTGCAGATGAACTGGCAGGTGTCCTTGGTGCGGCCATGCGCGCGCGCGTGATAGCAGCGCGCCGACAGCGCCAGCCCCAGGCGGCCGAACACCTGCACTTCGACCGTGACGCCGAGCTTAGCCGCTTCCGCGGCGATCGCGCGGATAGCGGTTGCCGGCATTTCGGGTGGCAGGCAGACATTGCAGACGCCACCGCTGGCGAGCACGGCCAGCGTCCGCTCATTATAGACGTTGACGAAAGGGCCGGCGTGATGCGGCCGTCCGCGCAAGCGCAGCAAAGCGGAGCCGTCGTTCGCTTCGACCATCGCGGTGGGGTCGGCGCAGACTTCGTCGACCATTTTGCGTTCCTGCTTCGACATCACCTCGGCCAGCGTGGAGCGCACGACGGTCTTGCCGGCCGCCTTGAGCCGCGCGGCTACTGCGTCCAGATAATCGTCGAACAGCGGCGCGCGCTTGAAGCAGATGACCTCGCCGAGATAGACGGTCGTAACCGGCGCCTCGTCGGCGATGCGGAAATAGAAGTCGCGCCAGCGCTCGGGCTCCCAGTTGAACAGCACCGGTCCCAGCGTGAGCTCGCTTGGCTGCGCCTGCACCGCTATCTCCATCGCTTGCTGGGGAAGGCGCCTTCGGTCTCGCGGCGGCCTTCGGTGAGCGCCAGCAGGCTGGCGAACGCGGCCTCGCGGCCGCCCATGATGTCGTCCACCGCCTTGCGGAAGGCGCCGACCACCGACTTCACGTAAGCGCGGCTGCGCTGGCGGCCCTCGATCTTGAGCGCGGTGACTCCGGCGCGCATCAGGTCGGGCAATAACGCCGACAGATTGAGGCTGACCGGCTCCTCGAAGGCGTAATAGCCGCCGTCTTGCACGCCGCACAAATAGCGGCCCTTGCAAATGGTCGGATAGCCGGCGCTCTCGCCGCCGGCGAAGCAGTCGATCACGTATTCGCCGAGCCGCGTGGTCAAATTGCGCGCGGCATCCTCTTCGTAATGCACGTCGGCCGCCGGGGAGCAGACGCCGTCCATGTTGGTCGACGCGCCGGTCACGTAGTTGCTCAGGCTGCAACGGCCCTCCGCCATCATCCCGATATTGCCGAAGATAAACGCTTCGATCTCGCACGGGATCTGGCTATGCAGTTCGGCGATCTCGGCAACGGTGAGCATGCGCGGCAGCACCACGCGTTTGACTCCGAATTGTTCGCAATAGAACCGGATCGCCTCGGGCGACGAAGCGCCGGCCTGTACTGACAGATGCAGCCTTAAGTTCGGATGAGTGCGCGCGGCGTAGTCGGCGACGCCCATGTCGGCGACGATCACGGCATCGACGCCGAGCCGCGCGGCGCCATCGATCGCCTCGCGCCACATCGCGAACTTGCCGGCCGGCGGAAAGGTGTTGACCGCGAGCAGCAGCTTAGCCTTGCGGGCGTGCGCATAAGCGAGCGACTGCTCGACCTCGGCGACGGTGAAATTCAAACCAGGAAAATTGCGCGCATTGGTCTCGTTCTGCAGTCCGCAATAGACGGCGTCGGCGCCGGCATCGACGGCCGTGCGCAGCGCCGCCGGCGTCCCGGCCGGGCAGACCAGCTCCGGCCGCTGGTAGCCTGGCGCTTCGCTCATCGCTATCGCCCCCGTACCGTGCGCATCACCGACAGGGCCAGTCCGGCCGGCCCCGACAAGGGCCCGAAGCTCGCGACCACGCTGTCGAGCGCTGAGCCCTCGAAATCGTCGAGCGCGTTACGCAGCGCCACCACCGCTTCGGTGTCCCCGCTCACCTGCAGGTCGCGCGAAAAGAACAGCGCGTCGCCGTCGAGTGAGCCGTCGATCATGTCGAGCAGATTGAAGAAGGTGCCGGCGATAGCGGCGGCGTGCGCCGGGCGCTCATGGCGGCGATGCGCAGTGAGCAGCGGCCGGTCGGCCAGCGGCGTCAGCACCAGCACGAAAGGTAGGTCGGTCGGGTCGATCAGGAAGCGTTTTCCGGCGTGCAGTCCGAGCCGATTGAATAGTTCGGGGCGCGACTGCGCAACATGGCTGGCGATGCGGGTGAACATCGGCTGCAGCAGCGCCAGCGGCACCGGCGCCAGCAGCATGCCGGGGGCATTCTGCAATAGCATTTTGAGCGGCGACGCCGGGCGCGCCGCGCGGGGAGGGGCTAACATTTAGGCAACGTAGCGTCGGCGCGGCCGCCGGCATTTGATCAAGGTCAAGGCACCGCCCGGTTTGCTGGCGGTTGCCGGCTGGCCGCGTCACGCGACTTAGGTCTTACCTTTTCGTGGGGAACGCGGTCGCGCCTGCGGCGTTGGCGTCGAATGGGCCAATCCCCGCAGCTGTTCAGTCAGCTGGCGCGTCAGTTGGCCGCGCAATGCCAGCACGAAATCGCGGCCGACTGGGAACAGGTAGAGGCGGGGCGGCGGATTCTGGCGCATTCCCGCTAGCTGTTGCAGCGCTGGATCGCCGCCGCGGCCATGCGGCCATTTCGTCCGTCACATACGTCCGCAGGCGCGCCGTAAGGCGCAGCGTTAGGCCTTCCCGTATCCCCCCGCGGTTGGCGTCTGGATGATGACGGCCTCGTTGGCGTCGATCACCGTCTCGTCGCAACCTTGCAAACGCTCCATGCGGCCGTCCTTGCGGCGCGCCCAGTTCTCGCCGACCCGGCCGGCTTCCCCGCCTTCCAGGCCGAACGGGCGCACGCGGCGGTGACCGGACAGAATCGTGCATTCCATCTTTTCCAGGAAGCGGATGGTGCGGCGGATGCCGTCGCCGGCGTGCCACTTCCCCTTGCCGCCCGAGCCCTTGCGGATATGGAAATCTTCCAGCACGACCGGATAGCGGAATTCGAGCACTTCCGGATCGGTGAGCCGCGTATTGGTCATGTGCGTGTGCACCGCGTCAGTGCCGTTAAAGCCGGGGCCGGCGGGCGAGCCGGAGCAGATCGTCTCGTAATACTGATAGCGCGCGTTACCGAAATTGAGATTGTTCATGGTGCCCTGCGCGGCGGCGAGCGCGCCCAATGCGCCGAACAGGCAATTGGTCACCGCTTGCGAGGTTTCCACGTTGCCGGCCACCACGGCGGCGGGATATTCCGGCGTCAGCATGGAATGCGGCGGGATCACGATGTTGATGGGCCGTAGGCAGCCGGCATTCATCGGAATGTCGTCATCCACCATCACGCGGAACACGTAGAGCACCGCCGCGCGTGTCACCGGCTCGGGCGCGTTGAAATTGGTCGGCTGCTGCGGCGAGGTGCCGGTGAAATCGACGGTCGCCTCACGCTTGTGCTTGTCGACCGTGATCTTCACCTTGATCACAGTGCCTTGATCCATTTCGTAGGAAAATTCCGCGTCGTGCAGGCGGTCGAGTACGCGCCGCACGCTTTCCGCCGCGTTGTCCTGCACGTGCTGCATGTAGGCCTTCACCACCGGCAGCGTGAAATGCAGCACCATCTTGCGCAGCTCGGCGACGCCTTTTTCGTTGGCAGCTATTTGAGCCTTGATGTCGTTGATGTTCTGCACCGGATTGCGCGCAGGATATTTGGCTCCGGTCAATGCCGCCATCAGCTCTTTCTCGCGGAAGCGGCCGCGGTCGACGAGCTTGAAGTTGTCCATGTAGACGCCTTCCTGCTCGATGGTGGTCGCGTTGGGCGACATCGACCCGGGCGAAATGCCGCCGACGTCGGCGTGGTGCCCGCGCGAGGCGACCCAGAACAAAATATTTTTCTTTTTGTCGTCGAATGCCGGCGTGCAGACGGTGATGTCGGGCAGATGCGTGCCCCCATTATACGGCGCGTTGATCGCGTAGACGTCGCCGGGCGCGATTTTGCCCATGTTGTCGCGGATGATGGTCTCGACCGAACGGTCCATAGAGCCGAGATGCACCGGCATGTGCGGCGCGTTCGCCACCAGCGTACCGTCATGCGCGAACACCGCGCAGGAGAAATCGAGCCGCTCCTTGATGTTGACCGAATAGGCGGTGTTCTGCAGTGACACGCCCATCTGCTCGGCGATCGACATGAAGAGATTGTTGAACACCTCCAGCATTATTGGATCGGCATGGGTGCCGATGGCGTCCGTGCGTTTGAGTTTTTTCGCGCGCGTTAGCACGAGGTGATTTTTGCGCGTAAGCTCGGCCTGCCAGCCGGGCTCGACCACGATTGTCTGGTGCGGCTCGATAATGATGGCGGCGCCTTTGACCTTCGCGCCGATCTTGAGCTGGTCGCGGGTATAGACATTCGCCTTGTGCCAAGCGCCGGCAGAGAAGTATTGCGTGCGCCGCGCCGGCGCGGGCAATTTGCCGCGCTTGGCGCTAACCGCTTTCTCCCTGAATTTAGCGCCGCCGCCGACCGCTTCCACCGACACCGCTTCAACCACCATCTGTTTAGTGCGGTCGATGAAGCCGAAGCGCGCCATGTGCGCCTTCTCGAAGGCGCGTTTCATCGCGGGCAGGGCGCCTGCCGCCACCACCAGCGCGGTGTCGGTGCCGGCATAGCGGATATGCGCGCGCACGAAAATCTTGATTTTAGCGGTGGGCACGCCTTGGCCGGCAACTTCGGCCTTGGCCTCGCGGCCGAGCCGCGCCCCCTCGTGTTTGATCGCCGAGAGTGCTTTGGCCCCGTAGTCGAGCTCGATCGCCTGCTGGCGCGTCGAGCGAATATCGGCGAGCCCCATGCCGTAGGCGGACAGCAGCGACGAGAACGGGTGAATCAGCACGCGGGTCATGCCGAGCGCGTCGGCGACGAGACACGCATGCTGGCCGCCGGCGCCACCGAAGCAGTTGAGCGCATAGCGCGTCACGTCATAGCCGCGCTGCACCGAAATCTTCTTGATCGCGTTCGCCATGTTCTCGACCGCGATCTTGATGAAGCCGTCGGCAATTTCCTCCGCCGTCTTATCGCCGACTTTCTGCGCCAGATTGTTGAAGTCGTGCCGCACAGTCTTGGCGTCGAGCGGCTGATTCTGGGCGGGTCCGAAAATCTTCGGGAAGAAATCCGGGATCAGCTTGCCGACCATCACATTGGCGTCGGTCACCGCCAGCGGCCCGTTGCGGCGGTAGCATGCTGGCCCCGGATTGGCGCCGGCTGAGTCCGGCCCGACGCGGAAGCGCGCGCCGTCAAAATGCAGGATCGAGCCGCCGCCGGCGGCGACCGTGTGGATCAGCATCATCGGCGCGCGCATGCGCACGCCGGCGACTTCGGTCTCGAACGCCCGCTCGTATTCGCCGTCGAAATGACTCACGTCCGTAGATGTGCCGCCCATGTCGAAGCCGATCAGCCGGTCGAAGCCGCCTTGCCGGCCAGTCTCCGCCATGCCGACTACGCCGCCGGCCGGACCCGACAGGATCGCGTCTTTGCCTTGAAATAACTCCGCCGCCGTCAGCCCGCCCGACGACATCATGAACATCAAGCGCGCGGCGGATCGCTTGGCGTCGAGATCCTTGTCCACCTGCGCCACATAGCGCCGCAGGATCGGCGAGAGATAGGCGTCCACCACCGTGGTATCGCCGCGGCCGACCAGCTTGATCAGCGGCGACACCTCGTGGCTGACCGACACCTGCGCGAAGCCCATGTCGCGCGCCAGCGCCGCCACTTGCTTCTCATGGTCGGGGTATCGGTAGGCGTGCATGAACACGATCGCCACTGCGGCGATGCCGTCCGCCTTGGCCGTTTCGAGCTCGCGCTGCACGGCGGCGAGATCGGGCGCGCGCTCGACCGTGCCGTCGGCGCGCACGCGCTCTTCGACTTCGGCGACGTGCTCGTACAGCATGTCGGGTTTGATGATGTGGCGGGCGAAGATCTTTGGCCGCGCCTGGTAGCCGATCTTGAGGGCGTCGCCGAAACCTTTGGTGATCAGCAGCAGCGCGCGCTCGCCCTTGCGCTCGAGTAGCGCGTTGGTCGCAACGGTCGTGCCCATCTTCACCGCGCCGACGCGTCCCGCCGGAATCGGCTCGCCCGCTTTTAGGTCCAACAGATCGCGGATGCCCTGCACGGCGGCATCGGCATAAGCCTCCGGGTTCTCGGAAAGCAGCTTATGCGCCACCAGCGAGCCGTCCGGCCGCCGTCCGACCACATCGGTGAAAGTGCCGCCGCGATCGATCCAGAAGTCCCAAAGCTGCGATGAGTTCTTGGCGGGCATGACTGAAGGCCGTAGGCGGGATGCCCCACGATGCCGGTCTGTCGAGGATAACACAAGCCTGCTAGACTCGCCGCGCTGGGACGATCGCGATGCTGTGGGGAGCAATGCCATGAGACTTCCGCGCCGCCGATTTCTGCAATTCGCTGGCGCTGCCGCCGCCGCGCCCGCTTTTTCCTATCGCGCTTGGGCGCTCGATTACCCGACGCGGCCGGTGCACTTAATCGTGGGCTTTGCCGCAGGCGGCCCGCAAGACATCGTCATGCGGCTGATGGGTCAATGGCTCTCGGAGCGTTTCGGTCAGTCCTTCATCATCGAAAACCGGCCAGGCGCCAGCGGCAATGTCGGCGCCGAGACGGTGGTGCGTGCGGCTCCCGACGGCTACACGCTCCTCTCGGTCTCATCGCCGAATGCGATCAATGCGTCGCTTTACAAGAATCTCAATTTCAATTTCATCGGCGATATCGCGCCGGTCGCGAGCATCATGCGCGTGCCCCTCGTCATGGAGGTAAATCCGTCGGTTCCGGTGAAGACGGTTCCCGAGTTCATCACCTATGCCAAGGCCAATCCCGGCAAGATCAGTTATGCCTCGGCAGGCATCGGGACCCCGCAACATGTCTCCGCCGAGTTGTTCAAGATGATGACCGGGGTCGAAATGGTGCATGTCCCTTATCGCGGTGCGGCGCCTGCGCTGACGGATTTGATCGCTGGACAGGTGCAGGTCATGATCGACACCTCGCCCGCGTCGATGCAACACATCCGATCCGGCAGAGTGCGGGCGCTGGCGGTCACGACGGCGACGCGTGCCGAAGTGCTGCCGGACCTCCCCACCGTGAGCGAATTCCTGCCCGGCTATGAGGCGACCTCGTGGTTCGGCATCGGCGTACCCAGGAAGACGCCCCCCGAGATCATCGAAAGGCTCAACAAGGAAATCAATGCGGGTCTGGCCGACCCCAATATCAGGGCGCGGCTGAAGGACCTCGGTGGCATTATCCTCTCGGGCTCGCCCGCCGACTTCGGCAAGCTCATCGCCGGCGAAACCGAAAAGTGGGCCAAGGTGGTCGCGTTCTCGGGCGCCAAGGCGAATTGAACGCGCAGCCTGTCGAGGGTAACACAAGCTTGCTAGGCTTCGTGGGGCAGTCACAACAACAATTCAGTCGGGAGCAACGCCATGAAAAAACTTCAACGTCGCCGATTCCTGCAACTCGCCGGGGCCGCTGTCGCGCTACCGGCAGCGTCGCGCTTCGCTTGGGCGCAAAGCTATCCGACGCGGACGGTGCGCATCGTCGTCGGTTTCCCGCCTGGTTCCGCGACCGACATCGATATGCGCCTGATTGCCGCGCCGCTTGGGCAAAAGCTCGGGCAGGAAGTGATCGTCGACAACCGGCCGGGCGCCGGCAGCAATCTCGCCGCCGAAACGGTCGCGAGGGCGGCGCCTGACGGTTACACGCTACTGGCGATGACCATAACTAACGCGGTCAATGCCACGTACTACGAAACGCTCGCTTTCGACATCACCCGCGACATCGTGCCGGTGATCGGCACCTTCCAATCGCCCAACGTGCTGGCCGTTAATCCGTCGGTCCCGGCCAAAACGTTGCCTGAGTTCATCGCCTACGCGAAAGCCAACCCGGGCAAGATCAACTTCGCCTCCTTCGGCGCGGGTAGCGCGCCGCACATGAATGGCGAGCTGTTCAAGATCATGGCCGACGTCAATATGGTGCACGTCCCATATCGCGGCAGCCCGGTGCCCGATCTGCTCAGCGGACAGGTTCAGGCGATCTTCAGCCCCATGCCGGTAACGATCGCGCTCATCAGAGCCGACAAGCTGCGAGCGTTAGCGGTGACCAGCGCTAAGCGTTCGGACGCGCTGCCGGGCGTCCCGACAATCGCGGAATTCGTGCCGGGCTTTGAGGCGGGCATCTGGCACGGGATCGGCGCGCCCAAGGGCACGCCGCCGGACGTAATCGGCAAGCTTAACAAGGAGATCAACGCCATCCTCGCCGATCCGAAGACGAAGGAGGAGTTCGCCAAGATCGGCGGCACCGCGATCGGCGGCACGGCGGAAGAATACGGCAAGTTCGTCGCCGCCGAGATCAAGAAGTGGGGCAAGGTAATCAAGACCGCGAACATCAAGCCGGAGGTGTCCCATTGAGCGTTGCCGGCGCACAATTGACCGGTCTCAAAGTGCTGAGCGGCAACGGCCCCCGGGCCGCGGTGCGCGAATTGTGCACGCAATTCGTGCACGCGACCGGCAAGACGATCGATCTGCGCTTCGACGCGAACCCCGATGTGATCAAGAAAGCCGAAGCGGGTGAAAGTTTCGACGTTGCGGTCGGCAATCCGCCGACGATCGAGCGGCTGATCAACTCCGGCAAGATCGTCGCAGGCTCGCGCGCCGACATCGGCAGCTCGGGCCTTGGCGTCGCGGTGCGCAGCGGAGCGCCCAGGCCCGACATCTCCACGGTCGAGGCGTTCAAGCGCGCGCTGCTCGCCGCCAAGGCGGTTGCTTTCCCCGGCGAGGGCGCCAGCGGCGTCTACTTCGTCAGCCTGCTCGATCGCATGGGCATCAAGAGCGAGATGCAATCCCGGCTCAAACCGATGGCGGCGGAAGATACCGTCGAAGTGGTGGCGCGCGGCGAAGCCGACATGGTCGTGGTGGTGGCCACCCGCATTACCGGAGTACCCGGCGTTGACGTGGTGGGCCCGATCCCGGAGCAATTGCAAACCAAAATCGGCTTTGCCGCCGGTTTGAGTGCATCCACCAAGGAGCCGGAGGCAGCCAAGGCGCTAATCCGTTTTCTCAGCGCGCCTTCCGCGGCCGCCACGCTCAAGGCCAAGGGCGTCGAGCCGGCGAGTTGAGCGCGACCTTCGAAAGTCGTCCGAAAAGTCTATTGCTTCCTGCCCACCGCAAACGCCATCATGCGCCGGGACTGAGCATGGTGCGCATTTTCCTCGACCGGCTTTATCTTTTCGCAGGCTACGCCGCCGGCGTATTTCTGGTGCTGATCTTCGGCATCATGATGTTCATGTCGCTCGGCCGGCAAATCGGACTGAACATTCCGGCCGGCGACGACTTCGCCTCCTGGTGCATGTGCGCGATGGCGTTTCTCGGTCTCGCGCACACATTTAAGCGTGGCGAGATCATCCGCGTCGGCGTGCTGATCGAGCAGGTGAGCGGCCGCAAGCGCTGGGCGGTGGAAGTCTTTGCCCTGACTATCGCCACGGCCTTCACGCTCTATTTCACCTGGTACGCCGTAGCGATGACGTACGACTCCTGGCGCTTCAACGACATGGCGCAAGGCGTGCTTTCAATCCCGCTGTGGATCCCGCAGATCGGCTACTGCGGCGGGTTGGTTATTCTCGCCGTCGCGCTGGTGGACGAGATGGTCCATGTGCTCAAGGGCAATAAGCCGACCTATGAGAAGGAACCGCCTTCGTCGCCCGACGAATTGGTCGAGCGCATCGCGTCGGGCGGGGCCGGCTGATGCACGACATCGGCCTCGTCAATCTCTCGCTGATTTTGCTCGGTGTGCTCGTCGTCATCCTTGCCAGCGGTGTTTGGATCGCGGTGGCCCTCGGGCTGATCGGCTTTATCGCCATGCTGCTCACCACCAGCGTGCCGATCGGCTCTGTGCTGGCGACCACGGTGTGGAGCGCGAGCGCCTCGTGGACGCTGGCCGCGCTGCCGCTATTCATTTGGATGGGCGAAATCCTGTTCCGTACCCGTTTGTCGGAGGAAATGTTTCGCGGCCTGTCGCCCTGGCTGCAATGGCTACCTGGTCGGCTGGTGCATGTGAACGTGATCGGCTGCGGCATCTTTGCCGCGGTGTCCGGGTCGTCGGCCGCTACTTGCGCGACCATCGGCAAGATCGCGCTGCCTGAATTGGATAAACGCGGCTACGACAAAGGCATCAGCCTTGGTTCCTTGGCCGGTTCCGGCACGCTCGGGCTCTTGATCCCGCCCTCGATTCCGATGGTGGTCTATGCGGTGACCGCCAATGTCTCGGTGCTGCAGGTCTTTCTCGGCGGCTTCCTGCCGGGTTTTTTGGTGATGGCGCTTTATTCCGGTTACATCATCGCCTGGTCGCTGCTCAATCCGCGCAAAATTCCCCCGCGCGATCCGCCGATGCCCTTCCGCCGCAAGCTCGCGGAATCGACCAAGCTTATTCCGTGCCTGCTGCTCATCCTTGCCGTGTTCTTTTCGCTGGTGCTGGGCTTCGCGACGGCGACGGAATGTGCGGCCTGGGGCGTTGCCGGCGCGCTGCTGCTGGCCTGGTGGAGCGGCACGCTCAATCGCAAGACGTTTTTTGAAAGCGTGATGAGCGCGACGCGCCTCACCTGCATGATCATGTTTATCTTGGCGGGTGCCGCCTACACCACCGTCGCGATGGCCTATACCGGCATTCCCGCCGCGCTCGCGGAATGGGTGAAAGGGCAGCACCTCACGCCCGGCATGCTAGCGCTTTATCTCTCCATCATGTACATCATGCTCGGCTGTCTGATCGACGGCATCTCGATGATCGTGCTGACGATGGTCGTGGTGCTGCCGATGATCAAGCAGGCCGGTCTCGACCTGATCTGGTTCGGCGTCTATTTGGTCATCCATGTCGAGATGGCACAGATCACCCCGCCGGTCGGTTTCAATCTCTTCGTGCTGCAGAACATGAGCGGGCGGGACACCTTTACCGTTGCGCGTGCTGCATTTCCGTTCTTCGTGCTGCTCCTCGTTGCCGTATTCATCATCACGGAGTTTCCGCAGATTGTTCTGGTCTTGCCGCATCTGGCGTTTCCGCCGAGTTGAGGCCGGCCCGTTTCCTGCTAGGCTTGAGTTCAATCGATCGCGTCGTGTGTCGTAAAAAATCGAACCAAGAGGCGTCAGATGATCACTTTGTCTCGTACCCTTCTGCTGGTTGCGTTTGCGGCCGGAGCGCTGGCCGCGAACCCTGCGTCCGCGCAGATCAAATGGAATTTGCCGGCTGCCTATCCGGCCGATAATCCGCACAGCGAGAATCTCACATTGTTCGCCAAGGACGTTTCTGCGGCGACAAACGGCAAGCTCGAGATCACCGTCCACCCCGGCGCCTCGCTGTTCAAGGCGCCGGACATCAAGCGCGCGGTGCAGACCGGCCAGGTTCAGATCGGCGAGGTGCTGATCTCGCTGCACGAGAACGAGGACCCGATCTTCGGCGTCGACGTCGTTCCCTTCCTCGCCACCAGCTACGCGGAATCGAACAAGCTCTGGCAGGCGTCGAAGCCGGCGATCGAGAAGAAGCTCGCCTCGCAAGGGCTGATGCTGTTGTTCGCGGTGCCGTGGGCGCCGCAGGGGATCTATGCCAAGAAGGACATCAACTCGGTCGACGACATGAAAGGCCTCAAGTGGCGGGCGTACAATGTCGGCACCGCCCGCATCGGCGAACTGGTCGGCGCGCAGGTGGTCACAGTGCAGGCGGCGGAACTGGCGCAGGCATTGGCGACCGGCGTCGTCAACTCGTTCATCACCTCGGCGGCGACCGGCTACGACAGCAAGGCCTGGGAATCGATGACGCATTTTTACGACACGCAGGCCTGGATCCCGAAGAACATCACCTTCGTGAACAAGGCGGCGTTCGATGCGCTCGACAAACCGACGCAGGACGCGCTCTTGAAGGCGGCGGTGACCGCGGAAACGCGCGGCTGGAAGATGTGGCAAGACAAGAGCGGCTGGTATCTCGATCAGCTCAAGTCGCACGGGATGAAAGTGCTGCCGCCGAGCGACACGCTAAAGGCTGGTCTTAAAAAAGTCGGCGAGCAGCTCACCGCCGATTGGCTAAAGAAGGCCGGGCCGGAGGGAGAAGCCATTCTCGCCGCTTATAAGAAATAGCTGGCTCGACCATAGCCACAGCGCCGCTGCCGTCCCCGGCTTTGCGCTGTGGCTGCCGTCGGCCATGCTGGATGCCTCCCACTAGGGCCGGTTTTTTAGCGTTCCGGTTGTTTTCGGAACCGGCCGCCAAGCGAGACGTTGCAAAACGGCCGGCTGGAAGCGGGTGCCCATCCTGGCCTGATTTTTGCCTTGTTCAAATCCAGGCAATGTTGGAGGGATGCCATGCACGCAATCCTTGGCTTTTTCATAGTCAATTTCGTCGCCGTCGGCGGTCTGCTGCTGGCATTGGCGGCGATTTCAGATGGGCTGCAAGATTTGTAGCCGAGCGCGAGGAATTGAACCTCGCTCGTCCGGCGCCCTTCGCGCCGGAGGTCCCTTTGGATCAAACGGTGACAAGGCGGCAGCTCGGCGTGCTGTCCGACTTGTGGACGTGCTGTCATTGCCGTCGGTTGCGCGTTCACAAGCGCACGGCCTAGTCTGTCGGTCCAAAAATAAGAAAAACCGAGGATCGAAAAGGGAGGCTGGCCGTGAAAAGACTGATCGTTGCGCTGGCGCTCATCGCGCTCGTCGCCGAGCGCCTTCGCGCAGGATTATCCCAACCGCGTCATCACGCTGGTTTCGCCATTCCCGCCGGGCGGACCGTCCGACACCACGGCGCGCATGATCATCGGCCCGATGTCGAAGGCGCTCGGCCAGCAGATCATCGTCGAGAACGTGACCGGCGCTGGCGGCACCATCGGCAGCAACCGCGTCGCCAAAGCCAGGCCCGACGGCTACACCATCATGGTCTCCGGCTCGGGCACTCATGCCGCGGCCGAATTCCTCAACAAGGATTTGCCCTATCATTCAACCGATTTCGAACAGATCGGTTTGATCAATATTTCGCCGGTGGTGCTGGTGGCGCGGGAGGGCGTGCCGGCCGCTACACTGAAGGACTTCGTCGCCTATCTGCAAACCAATGAGAAAAAAGTGACCGAGGCGGATGCCGGCGTCGGCTCGATCTCCAATCTCGCCTGTTCGGTGTTCCATTCGGTCGCGAATGTTCACCCGACCGTCGCCTCCTACCGCGGCACGCCGCAGGCGACCATGGATCTGGTCGCCGGCACCGTCGACTTCGGCTGCAACCAGATCGTCAACATCGTCCAACATATCAAGACCGGCAAGCTGAAGGCCTTTGCGGTGACCGGCGACAAGCGCTCGCCGATGCTGCCGGACGTGCCGACCACCGCGCAAGCCGGCATGCCGCAGTTCAATCTCACGGTCTGGTTCGGCCTGTCGGCGCCCAAGGGCACGCCCCGCCCGGTCGTCGACAAGCTCAACAAGGCGCTCGGCGTTGCGCTCAAGGATCCCGACGTGGTCAAGCATTTCGCCGATCTCGGCTACGACGTCGTGCCGCCGGACAAGCGCAGCGCGGACTATTTCGACACGTTCTACAAGGACGAGGTTGCGCTCTGGGCCAAGGTGCTGGGCGGCCTGGGCGTCGGCAAAAAGTAGCCGCCGTGAGCGAAACCTGGCAGCCGGCGCACGGCGTGAAGATCGTCGCCGGGACGCCGCCGGGCGGCGGCCTCGACCGTGTGGCGCGCGCGCTGGCCAAGGCGATTGGCGGAGGCCGCCTGCTCGACATGCCGGTGGAGGTCGTCAACGTTCCCGGCGACGGCGCGCGCCGCGCCTGGACGCAGGTCGTCGACCAGCATGCGGGCGATGGTCATGTGATCGCGATCAGCTCGCCCAATCTCACCACCGATTATCTCGTCGCCCTCGCGAATTTCGAGCACAGCCGCTACACGCCGATCGCCACGTTGGTGACCGAGTACATTGCGTTCGCGGTGCGGGTGGATTCGGATTTGAAAACCGGGGACGATTTGCTTGCGCGTCTGCTCGACGATGCGAAAGGCGTAACTGTCGCGCTGTCGACTGCGCTCGGCAATCCGAACCACGTCGCCATTACGAAACTAACCAAGCAGGTGGGCGGCGACGTCAACGCGCCGGCGATCCGTGTGTTCGACACCGCGCTCGATGCGGTCGCCGACGTGATCGCCGGGCAGGCGCAAGTCTGCGCCGTCACCGCCGCGAGCGTGATTGCCGAGCTCACCACCGGCCGCCTGCGCGTGCTGGCCATCTCCGCGCCGGCGCGGCTCGCTGCGCCCTTCGCGCATGTGCCGACCTGGACCGAGCAGGCGGCGGACTGCGTGATCGGCGCCTGGCGCGGTGTCAGCGGTCCGGCCGGGCTCACATCCGCACAAGTGAAATTCTGGGAAGGCGTCGTCACCGCCGCTGCCGTGCAGCCGTGCTGGCAGGAGGACCTCAAGCGCCTGAGCTGGTCGCCGATGGTTCAGACTGGCTCTGCGCTGCGCTCATACCTCGACCAGGAGCGTGCGGAATTCGTCACCGTTTTGGGCCAACTCGGGCTGCTCAAGGCCTGACCAGAACATTTTTCGCCGCGCGCGCATGTTCTGCCGCGACAAACATTTTGCTCGGCGCCGATCAAACGCAATTCTGCAAACTTCTGTTTCTGTACGGCAGAAGAACAGGGCGATCTCTGACGACTCGGCGATGCCAAAAATTGGCGGGGGCCCGGCGGTTTTTCCGCCGAGCCCCCTTTAACATATCAGCCGGCCTGTAAGCCGGGTTCTGTATGGCCTGCGGGCCAAAACCCGCAGACGTGACGGCCATTCCTCTGGTACGCCGGTTGCCCGGCGCATCAAGCAACCTACCCGAACGACTGGCCCGGACGGACCTGAAGCTTGCGCTTCGCGTCGTTCCTATTCGGTCTTGCTCCCGGTGGGGTTTGCCGTGCCGTTTCCGTCGCCGGAAACGCGGTGCGCTCTTACCGCACCGTTTCACCCTTGCCGCTGCCAAAACGCTACGCAGCCGCGGCGGTCTGTTCTCTGTGGCACTGTCCCTGAGGATCGGTTCCCGCTTGCGCGAAGACAAATCCCCGCCGGACGTTATCCGGCACCGTTCGTCCATGGAGCCCGGACTTTCCTCCCCGGTCGCCTTTCGGCATTGGCGCGGAGCGGCCGTCCGGCCGACTGACGTGGATAGCAATGGGGTTGCGTGGCCGCCGCGTCAAGGCCGCCGGGTCAAGAGCGTTAATGCGGCTTTATGCCAGCGGCGCTGGCCGCGTCTCGGCCAGCGCGCGCAGCGTGAGCTGGGTAGAGGCGTCGGCGATGCCATCGACCCGGGCGGGCCGAAAATGGCGCTGGAATGCGGTGACCACTACGCGGGTGGCGTCGTCGTAGCTGCCGGTCTCCTCGATGCCGTAGCCGTAACCGCGCAGCGCGCGCTGCAGCCGCGTCACTAGCTCGCCATTGTCGCCGGGACCGAGTGTGGGGCCATCGATATTGAGTGGGGCGGGGCGCACCCAATGGCCGATGCCGGATTCGCTCAACAGGTCCCAGGGAAATTTCTCGCCCGGATCCTGCTTGCGGGCCGGCGCCACGTCAGAATGCGCCAGGATGCGGTCGGCGCTAATCGGCCCGCGGCGGGTGATGATCGAGCGGCAGATCGAGATCACGGCCGCGATCTGCCGCAGCGGGAAGTTGCTATAGCCGAACTCGTGACCCGGATTGACGATCTCGATGCCGATCGAACACGAATTGATGTCGGTTTCGCCGGCCCAAAACGACGCGCCAGCGTGCCAGGCGCGGAACGCCTCCGGCACGCATTGCACGATGCGGCCGTCCTCGAACACCACGTAATGGGACGATACCTGACTGTCCGGCGCACACAGCAGTTGCAGCGCGGCCTCGCCGGTCTGCATGCCGGTGTAGTGCAGTAGGATCATGTCGGGCACATGGCCTTGCTTGCGCGCCTCATAATTGGGCGAGGGCACGACATCGGTGACGATGAAGGAATCCGGCGGAAACGCCGACATGGGCCGGAACCAAAATTGAATGCGCGAAGCGCGGGACGTGCATCATTCACTGTGCCCGGCCGAAAAAGCAATACGCGTGGCAGCCGGAACAAAACCGCGGCCGGGACGATCCCATCCGGGCCGCGTCGGTCGATTTTATGGTGACGGGCTTACTTGCCGCTCGGCGGCGTGTTGCTCGACGGTCGCATTCCGCCGCCGCTGCTGCCTGGCAGCCCGCCAAGTCCGCCACCCGAGCCGGTCGTACTGGGGCGCGGCGGTTCGTAGCGGGCGAAATTGTGCGCCTGTTTGAGCTCGTCCTGGCTCATCGAGATCTTGAGCTTGTCAGCGGAGGCGTTTTGCCCTGGCACCACTTCGAAGGAACTGGGCGCGAGCGCCACTTCTTTCGCTCCCATCCCGAGGAAGCCGCCGACGCTGACCACGAAGGCTTCGATCTTGCCGGACTTGTCGAACAGGATGTCGCTGACGTCGCCGATCTTCTTATTGTCGGAGCCCATTACGTCGGTGCCTCTTGAATCTTGGATCGCCCCCCTGGTGCGGGGTCGCGGATTTTGCATTGCTCGGAACCGCGAGCAGTGCGCCGGATTGTTTGCAGCCCCGGAAATCGGGCGGTGGCAACAAATCCTTAAGCCTAAGGGTCGTTAATGAGGTTCCGACGGTGCGATGCACCGGCGTCCGCTAGGAGGGCGCTGGGGCAGTGACATTCCATTGACGCCCATAATATCCCATGATATCCCACAACCTCTCATCGAGGATAACGGACCGCTCAAGGCTTTGGGGCGGCTCGGCAATCCCAGGGGTCTTAGTCCGTTCGGGTCTCACGCGTTGCGTCCGGTCGGTGTGGGGTGCGGGATATGGACCGCTTCGTGTCGAACACGACGTTGCGGCTCAACTCCAAGGGACGCGTCTCGATTCCCGCTTCCTTCCGCACGGTGCTCGGCCGCGACGGCTTCGACGGCCTCTATTGCTATCCCGCGCTCGATGGGCCCGCGATCGACGCTGGAGGGAATGCACTGATGGCGGAGATCGAGGCGTTGATCGGACGCTTTACCCCGTTCTCCGAGCAACGCGAGCAGTTCGCGCTGGCGCTCTATGGCACCAGCGAGACGCTGAAGACCGACGGCGAGGGCCGCGTGGTGCTGAGCGACAGCTTGAAGCGTCATGCGGGAATTACCGAGGCGGTGACTTTCGTGGGCCTCGGCCACAAGTTTCAGATCTGGGAGCCGGGCCGGTTCCAGAACGAGCTCGCGGAGGCCACCGACAAAGTGCGCGCGCTCAAGCGCCAACTTGGTGCCCAGTCGGCGGCGCGCAACGCGCTCGGAGCACGGGAATGACGGCGGGCGGCGACGGCTTTGCGGCTGTCGTTGGCGGACCAGCCCTCCACATTCCCGTGCTCGGCCGCCCCGCCGTCGAGTTTCTCAACGTTCATGATGGCGGCCTCTATATCGACGCCACCTTCGGCGCCGGCGGCTATACACGCGCCATCCTTAGCCAGGCCGAAGCGCGCGTGATCGGCATAGATCGCGACCAAAGCGCGATCGCATTGGGCGCCGACCTGGTGCAGGCCGCCAACGGCCGGCTGACGTTGATCGAAGATCGCTTCTCTAATCTTGATGGCGCCGCGCGTGACGCCGGCTTCGACGCGGTCGACGGCGTGGTGCTCGACCTTGGCGTCTCCTCCATGCAGCTCGATACGGCGGAGCGCGGATTTTCTTTCCGCCTCGACGGGCCGCTCGACATGCGCATGGGCGGGCAGGGCCCGAGCGCGGCCAATGTCGTCAACGCGGCAAGCGAGCGCGATCTCGCCAATATCATTTTCATGCTTGGCGAGGAACGGCACTCCCGTTCGGTCGCGCGCGCTATCGTCAAGGCTCGCGCACAAGCCCCGATCCTCACGACACGGGCGCTCGCCGATACCGTCGCCTCGGTGGTGCATTCCCGTCCGGGCGATATCCACCCCGCCACCCGGACGTTCCAGGCGCTGCGCATCTTCATCAATGACGAGCTGGGCGAATTGGTCGGCGCGCTTACCGCAGCCGAGCGCATTCTCAAGCCGCATGGCCGGCTGGTCGCGGTGTCGTTCCATTCGCTCGATGATCGCATCGTGAAGTCGTTTCTCGCCAGCCGCAGCGAAACGCGCGCCGGCTCGCGTCACGCGCCCGAACTCAAACGGCCGGCGCCGACTTTCCGCGTCCTCACTAAGCGCCCGTTGACCGCTAACGCGGACGAGGTCACGCGCAATCCGCGCGCCCGCTCGGCAAAGTTGCGCGCCGCCGAGCGCAGCGAAGCGCCCGCTCGCGCGGACGAGGCGTCCGATCTTCTGCCACGGCTGCCGGGGCTGGCCGATGTTCTGAAGGGGCACTGAGCATGCGTCTGCTCAACATCTTCGTGATCGGCGCGCTCATCCTGGCGGCGTCCTTCGTCTACAAGATCAAGTTCAATTCCACACTGCAGGCCGAGCGCGTGGCGAAGCTCGCCGGCCAATTGCGCCGCGAGCGCGACGCGATCGCGAGCCTGCGCGCCGAATGGGCGAAGCTCGACACGCCCGGCCGCATCCAGAGCCTGGCCGGCCGCCATTTGGCGCTGCGGCCGATCCTGCCGACGCAATTCGACAACCTCGACCGGCTGCCCGAGCGCCCGTCTATTGGTGCGCCGGGCAGCGATCCGATCGGCGCCATGCTCGCCCCAGCCGCGCCCGACACCACAGGCAGCGTGCCGGCGCAGCGGTGATCCCATGAGCGCAGCGCCGAAATCACCGCAGACCCGATGGCAGCGCTGGCTGCGCTCGCTTCTCTACGGTCGCGACGTCGACCGCAATGTGAAGGCCAAGGCACGGCTCGGCCTCGCCATCGTCGCCTTCGCCGCCATCTACGGCGTCATCGCGCTGCGTCTTGTCATGTTTGCGGAGCAGAGCGATGGCCATGGCGCCCGCCGCAGCGTCGGCCAAGACGCGCTCGCTACCGCGCGTCCGGATATCCTCGACCGCAACGGCGCGATCCTCGCCACCGACGTGAAGGCGCCGTCGCTGTTCGCCGAACCGCGCAAGCTCATCGACGTGGACGAGGCGGAGGAACTGCTTACTGCGGTGCTGCCCGATCTCGATGCCACCGAAGTACGCGAGCGCCTGTCGTCGAAGCGCGGCTTCGCCTGGCTCAAGCGCGAGATCACGCCGAAGCAGCAGCAGGAGATCCATCGTCTCGGCATTCCCGGCGTCGGCTTCCTGACCGAGAACAAGCGCGTCTATCCCAACGGCCCGGTGGTCTCGCACGAGATCGGGCACGTGAATATCGACAACCAGGGCATCGCCGGCATCGAGAAATGGGTGGACGGGGAGGGGCTCGCCGCGCTGCACATGGCGGGGCTCGCCACTGACCGGCTGCAGCGGCCGGTGCAGCTCGCGCTCGATCTGCGCGTGCAATTCGCGCTGCGCGACGAGCTCATCCACGCGCGCGAAAAATTCAAGGCCAAGGCCTCGTCCGGCGTGATCGTCAACGTCAATACCGGCGAGATCGTCGCGCTGGTGTCCGAGCCGGATTACGATCCCAACAATCCGCGCGAGGCGAACGATCCGACCCGCATCAACCGGCTCACCACCGGCGTCTACGAGATGGGTTCGTCCTTCAAGTCGTTCACGCTGGCGATGGCGCTCGACAGCGGCAAGGTGACGCTCAACTCCAAGTTCGACGCGCGCGGTGATCTGCACTACGGCAAGTTCACCATTCACGATTACCACGCGCAGCATCGCATTCTTAGCGTGCCGGAAATCTTCACTTATTCGTCCAACATCGGCACCGCGCGCATGGCGCTCTCGCTCGGCGTCGACTACCATAAGGCGTTCCTGAAGAAGCTCGGCCAGCTCGACCGCTTGCGCACCGAATTGCCGGAAAGCGCCGAGCCGCTGATCCCCAAGCATTGGGGCGAGCTCAACACCGTCACCATTGCCTTCGGCCAGGGCCTGTCGGTGGCCCCGCTGCAGGCGGTGATGGGCATTTCCGCGCTGGTGAACGGCGGCAGGCTGATCCCGCCGACCTTCCTCAAGCGCGACCAGGCCGAGGCGGACCAGCTTGCCAAGCGCGTGATCAAGCCTGAAACATCCGAGAAAATGCGGTATCTGATGCGCCTGAACGTGGAAAAAGGCACTGCTACCCGCGCCAATGTCGCCGGCTATTATGTCGGCGGCAAAACCGGCACCTCGGAAAAGGTGGTGGGCGGCCGCTATTCCAAAACCAAGGTTTTGACCAGTTTCACCGCCATCATGCCGGCCGACAAACCGCAATATCTGTTGCTGATCATGATCGACGAACCGCAGGGCCTGGCCGAAACGCATGGCTTTACCACCTCGGGATGGAACGCGGTGCCGGTCGGCGCCAAAGTGATCGAACGCGTGGCGCCGCTTTTGGATATCCCGCCACGCTTCGATCTGCCGAAGGCGGATCAATTGCTGCTGGCGAGTGCGAAGGAGATACGGTGAGGCTGGGCGAGCTCCTGCCTGAAACGACGATCGATGCGCGCCATACCGGCATCGATATCGCCGGCATTGCCGCCGACAGCCGCAAGGTTAATGCAGGCTTCCTGTTTTTCGCTATCGCCGGCGCCAAGGCCGACGGCGCGCACTTCGCCAAGCAAGCGGCAGCGGCCGGCGCGGTGGCGGTTGCCGCCGAGCAGCATCCGGATGGGCTACCCGCCGACATCATTTTCGTGCCGGTTGCGAACGCGCGGCGCGCGCTGGCCCTAGCGGCGGCGAAATTTTTCCCGCGCCAGCCAGGCACCATCGCGGCGGTCACCGGCACCAGCGGCAAGACCTCGGTCGCCGCATTCACGCGGCAGATCTGGACATTGCTTGGATTTCAAGCCGCGAGCATCGGTACCATCGGCGTGGTCTCGCCGACGGCTGAGAAATACGGCTCGCTCACTACACCGGATCCGGTCGAGCTGCACCGCGCGCTCGATCAGTTGGCGGGCGAGGGCGTCACGCATCTGGCGTTGGAAGCCTCCTCGCACGGCCTCGACCAGCACCGGCTCGACGGCGTGCGCATCGCCGCGGGCGCCTTCACCAATCTGTCACGCGATCATCTCGATTATCATCTGACCATCGAAGCCTATCTTGCCGCCAAGCTGCGCCTGTTCGAGGAATTGGTCGCGCCGATGGGCACGGCGGTGATCGATGTCGATGATTGCTATGCCGGACAGGTGGTTGCGGCCGTCCAGGCGCGCGGATTGAAGATCATGACGGTCGGCGTGGGTGGCGACGAAATCAAGCTCACCGACGGCGCCATCGACGGCTTCGCGCAAGTTGTCACCATCGCCCATGGCGGCCGCACTTATAAGATTAAGCTGCCGCTGGTCGGCGCCTTCCAAGTGCAGAATGCCGCCGTCGCCGCCGGCCTCGCCATCGCGACCGGCGCTGAGCCGGCGCGCGTGTTCGCCGCGTTGGAACATCTCACCGGCGCCAAGGGGCGGCTGGAGCTAGCCGGCACCAAGAACGGTGCGCCGATCTTTATCGACTACGCGCACAAGCCCGATGCGCTCGCGAAGGCGCTTGCCGCTTTGCGCCCTTACGCCAGCGGCAAACTGGTGGTGGTGTTCGGCGCCGGCGGCGACCGCGACGCCGGCAAACGCCCGATCATGGGCCGCATCGCCGCGGCAAATGCCGACCGCATCATTGTCACCGACGACAATCCGCGCAGTGAGCAGCCGGCCGCGATCCGCGCCACCATTCTTGCCGCCGCCCCGGGCGCGACCGAGATCGGCAACCGCGCCGAGGCGATCCGCGCTGGTATAGCCGCGCTGCAAGCCGGCGACGTGCTGCTGATCGCCGGCAAGGGCCATGAGACCGGGCAGATCGTGGGCGACCGTATCTTGAAATTTTCCGATCACGACGCGGTCGCAGCCGCCTTACAGGGCAAGGTCGCATGACTGCGCTCTGGACCATCGATGACATGGCCGCCGCTATGCACGCGGATAAATCCGGAGTGCTGCCGGCGGACGTGCGCGGTCTGTCCATTGACAGCCGCACCATAACCACGGGCGAGGCCTTCTTCGCCATCAAGGGCGATAATCGCGACGGCCACGATTTCGTCGAGGCCGCGCGCAAATCCGGCGCCGGGCTCGCGGTGGTGGCGCGCGATCAGCGTGATCGCTTTCCCGCCGATGCGCGGTTGCTGATCGTCGCGGACGTGCTCGAGGCCTTGCGCGATCTCGCCCGCGCGGCGCGCGCACGCTCGCAAGCGAAAATCATCGCCGTTACCGGCTCGGTCGGCAAGACCAGCACGAAAGAGGCGCTGCGGCTCGCGCTCGGCGCCGACGGCGAGACGCATGCGTCCGCCGCCTCCTACAACAATCATTGGGGCGTGCCGCTGTCGGTCGCCCGCTGTCCGGCGAGCGCGAAATATGCGGTGCTCGAGATCGGCATGAGCCATGCCGGCGAGATCACGCCGCTCACGAAATTGGTGCGCCCGCATGTGGCGATCGTCACGGCCATCGCGCCGGTGCATCTGGAATTTTTCGGCTCGCTGAAAAAGATCGCAGACGCCAAGGCGGAAATCTTCGCCGGGCTCGAGCCGGGCGGCGCCGCCGTGCTCAATCGTGACAACCGGCAATATGCGCATCTCGCCAAGGCCGCAGCGGCGGTCGGTGTCAGGCGCATCGTCTCGTTCGGTGCGAACGTCAAGGCCGACGCGCGGCTGTTGCAGTATTCGCTGCAGGCGGAATGCTCGACCGTGCAGGCGCGCATCCTCGGGCAGCGCGTCACGTACAAGCTCGGCGCCCCCGGCAAGCATCTGGTGCTCAATTCGCTCTCCGTGCTGGCGACCGCCGCGCTGGTGGGCGCCGATCTGGCTTTGGCGGCGCTCGCGCTCGACAAGCTCAAACCCGCCAGCGGACGCGGCGTGCGCACCACGCTGCGGGTGCCCGGCGGCAGCGCGCTGCTGATCGACGAAAGCTACAACGCCAATCCGGCCTCCATGGCTGCCGCCATCGCGCTGCTCGGCCAGTCCATAGTCGGCAATCAGGGCCGCCGCATCGCTGTGCTGGGCGATATGCTGGAACTGGGCGCGCAAGGATCGGTGCTGCACCGCGCTCTTGCCGAGCCAATCGCGGCGGCCGGCGTCGACCTGGTATTTTGCAGTGGGCCGCTGATGCGCGCGCTCTGGGAGGCCCTTCCCTCAGGGACCCGGGGCGGCTATGCCGAGACCGCGGCGGGGCTGGAGCCGCCCGTGCTCGCCGCCATTCGCGCCGGCGATGCGGTGATGGTGAAGGGTTCGCTTGGCTCGAAAATGGGGCCGATCGTCAAGGCGCTGGAACGGCAATTCGCCAGACCGGCCGCGCTCGAGCAGGCGCCGGCGCAAGGCGCATGACTGCGAAGTCACGCGCTGGAATGAAGAGCGGCAGGATTTAGTCTGATGTTCTATTGGCTGACCCAATTCTCCGACAAGATATCGTTCTTCAACGTCTTCCGTTACATCACGTTTCGCACCGGCGGTGCGGTCGTCACCGCGCTGGTGTTCGTGTTCCTGTTCGGCGGCCCGATTATCGACCTGCTGCGTCTCAAGCAGGGCAAGGGCCAGCCGATCCGCAACGACGGGCCGCAATCGCATCTGGTCACCAAGAAAGGCACGCCCACCATGGGCGGGCTGATGATCCTCTCCGGCTTGCTGGTCTCGACCGTGTTATGGGCGAATCCGACCAGCCCTTATGTGTGGATCGTGCTCGGCGTGACGCTCGCCTTCGGCCTGATCGGTTTTTATGACGACTATCTGAAGGTCACGAAGCAGACGCACGCCGGCTTTGCGGGCCGCACCCGCCTGTTGGCCGAGGCGGTGATTGCGGTCATCGCCTGCACCGCGCTGTCGCATCTAGCCAAAGGGCCGATCGCGACCTCGCTGGTGTTTCCATTCTTCAAGGAACTGGTGATCAATCTCGGCTGGGCTTTCGTGCTGCTCGGCACCTTCGTGATCGTTGGCGCCGGCAATGCGGTCAATCTCACCGACGGGCTGGACGGGTTGGCGATCGTGCCGGTGATGATCGCGGCGGCGACCTTCGGGTTGATCGCCTATCTCGCCGGCAACCTAGTGTTCGCCGACTATCTGCAGATCCATTACGTCGCCGGCACCGGCGAGCTGGCGGTGGTGTGTGGCGCGGTGATCGGAGCCTCCCTCGGATTCCTATGGTTCAACGCGCCGCCGGCCTCGATCTTCATGGGCGACACTGGCTCGTTGGCGCTCGGCGGCATGCTTGGCGCGGTGGCGGTGGCGATCAAGCACGAGATCGTGCTCGCGATCGTTGGCGGACTGTTCGTGCTGGAGGCAGTGTCGGTGATCGTGCAGGTGGTATCGTTCAAGCTCACCGGCAAACGTGTGTTCAAGATGGCGCCGATCCACCATCACTACGAGCAGCTCGGCTGGACCGAGCCGCAGATCGTGATCCGGTTCTGGATCGTCGCCGTGGTGTTGGCGCTCGCAGGGCTGGCGACGCTGAAGTTGCGATGATCCCCGTTACCACGTTCTCGGGTAAGAAGGTTGCGGTCTTCGGCCTCGGCAGTTCGGGACTGCTGTCGGCGCGCGCGCTGATGGCGGGCGGTGCCGAGGTCGTCGCCTTCGACGATGACGAAAAGAAACTCGCCGAGGCGCGCGCCGCCGGCATCAAGACGCAAAACCTGCACGAACTCGATTGGTCGACAATCGCGGCGCTGGTGCTGGCCCCCGGAGTGCCGCTCACCCATCCGGCGCCGCACTGGACAGCGGCGCTGGCGCGCAAAGCCAATGTCGAGATCATCGGCGACATCGAATTATTCTGCCGCGAGCGCGCGAAGTCCGGTGCGCAATGTCCGCTCATCGCCATCACCGGCACCAACGGCAAATCGACTACCACGGCGTTGACCGCACATCTCATCAACAGCGCCGGCCGCGACGCCCAGATGGGTGGAAATATCGGCGTGCCGGTGCTGGCGCTCGAACCGTTCGCGGCGGGCCGCGTCTACGTGCTGGAGGTGTCGTCTTATCAGATCGATCTCGCGCCCTCGCTGCATGCCACGGTCGGCATTCTGCTCAATGTCTCTGAAGACCATCTCGACCGCCACGGCGCGATGGAAAATTATGCCGCCATCAAAGAGCGGCTGGTGGCGCACGTGGAAAAGGGCGGCACTGCTGTGATCGGCGTCGACGACGAGTGGACGCACGCCGCCGCCGACCGCATCGAGCACGCCGGCAGACAAGTCGTCCGCCTGTCGGTCGTGGCGCCGATGCGCGATGGGTTCTACGCCGAGGGTAGCCGCATCATGCGCGCCGCCGGCGGCAAAGCGCAGCCGGTGGCGCAACTCGCCGGCATTGGGAGCTTGCGCGGCCAGCACAACGCGCAGAACGCAGGCGCCGCGCTCGCCGCCTGTCTTGCGCTCGGCCTCGAACTGCCGGCGATCCAGAACGGGCTGGCGACATTTCCCGGCCTCGCCCACCGGATGCAGCAGGTCGGCCGCAGTGGCAACGTGCTATTCGTCAACGACTCGAAGGCGACCAACGCCAACTCCGCCGCCAAGGCGCTGGCGAGCTTCCACGATATTTTCTGGATCGCCGGCGGCAAGCCGAAGACCGGCGGCATAACCAGCCTGGCCGAATTCTTTCCGCGCATCCGCAAGGCCTATCTGATCGGGGAAGCAGCCGCCGATTTCGCCAAAACACTAAACGAGTCGCTCGACGGCAAGGTGCCTTACGAGATCGCCGGCGTGCTGGCGGCGGCAGTCGATGCCGCCGCCCGCGATGCCGCAGTCTCGGGCCTCAAGGAGCCGGTGGTGCTGCTGTCGCCGGCCTGCGCCTCGTTCGACCAGTACCCGAATTTCGAGGTGCGCGGCAAAGCCTTCTGCGACTTGGTGCTGGCGATTCCGGGAATAAAGAGCGAGATCTGACCCTACGCAGTCATGGTCCGCGAAAGCGGACGATCCAGGACTCCCTACGGCTGCAGTGTAGTGGAGTGCCTGCTTTCGCGGGCAATGACACCTAGAATTAATGCTTCGTAAACCGTGACGCGTCAGCTTGAGCCGGACGGGAACGGGATATGGTTTCGCGCACGCAACGCACGCCCTTCGGCGAATGGTGGTGGACGGTCGACCGGCTGACGCTCGCTGCCATTGGCGCGCTGATGCTGGCCGGCGTGGTGCTTTCGCTCGCCGCCAGCCCACCGGTGGCCGGCCGGCTCGGGCTCGACCCGTTCTATTTCGTCAACCGGCACATCCTTTATCTAACCCCGACCGTCGCCATCATGCTGGCTGTGTCGTTCCTCAATCCGCGCCAGATCCGCCGGCTGGCGCTGATCGTGTTCGCCGTCAGCCTGATCATGGTGGCGGCGACGCCTTACTTCGGTGCCGAGATCAAGGGCGCACGGCGTTGGCTGATCCTGTTCGGCGTGAACATCCAGCCCTCGGAATTCCTCAAGCCTGCTTTCGTCATCCTGATCGCCTGGCTGTTCGGCGAATCGGCCAAGCGCGCGGACATGCCTGCGAATGCGTTTTCGCTTCTGTTGCTGTTGCTGGTGGTCGCACTGCTGGTGATTCAACCGGACTTCGGCCAGACCATGCTGGTCGTGCTGGTGTGGAGCGCGCTGTTCTTTATGGCCGGCATGCGGCTGATCTGGGTGTTCGGCATCGCCGGCATCGCCGCTTTCGGCCTGACCGCCGCCTATTTCACGGTGCCGCACGTGGCGAACCGCATCCACAAGTTCCTCAATCCGGCCTCGGGCGACACTTTCAACATCGATATCGCCACCGAAAGCTTCATGCGCGGCGGGTGGTTCGGGCGCGGCCCGGGCGAAGGCACGGTGAAGCGGCTTCTCCCTGAGAGCCATACCGACTTCGTGTTCGCGGTAGCGGCGGAAGAATTCGGCGTTGCGCTCTGTCTAGTGCTGGTGGCGCTGTTCGCCTTCATCGTCATCCGCGCGTTGGCGCGCGCCATGCGCAACGAGGAGGCCTTCACGCGTTTCGCCGCCGCCGGGCTCGCCATTCTGTTCGGCATGCAGTCAGCGATCAACGTGGCGGTGAACCTGCACCTCATTCCGGCCAAGGGCATGACGTTGCCGTTCATCTCCTATGGCGGCTCCTCGATGCTCTCGCTCGCCTACGCCATGGGCATGCTGCTGGCATTGACTCGCGAGCACCCCCGCGTCGCCATGCTAACCGCGCCCGACCTTGCGAGCGAGGGGAGCGCGGCCTGATGACGGCTGGCGCGGCGCCGCTGGTGCTGCTCGCGGCCGGCGGAACCGGCGGGCATCTGTTCCCGGCGCAAGCGCTTGCCGATGCCCTGCAAAAGCACGGCGCTGTCATCGAACTCGCAACTGACACGCGCGCCGCGCATTTCAAGTTTCCGGCGCGCGCGGTGCATCTCATCCCGAGCGCGACCTTACGCGGCCGTAATCCGATTGCGCTGGCGCGCACCGCCGCTCTGCTCACGCTTGGCACCGTCAAGGCGTGGTCAATGCTCGGCCGCGTACGCCCCGCAGTGGTGGTCGGTTTCGGCGGCTATCCGACCGTGCCGCCGCTGATGGCAGCGACGCTGCGCGGCATCCCGACCGTGCTGCACGAGCAGAACGGCGTCATGGGCCGCGCCAATCGTTTGCTTGCCGTCCGAGTCACGGCCATCGCCACGGGCTTTCGCACGCTGGCGCGGCTCGATCCGCGTCTGCAGGGCAAGATCACCTTCACCGGAAATCCGGTGCGCCGCGAGGTGATCGCCGCGGCGGCGACGCCCTATGCCGCGCCGGAGCCAGGCGAAAAAGTGCGCCTGCTGGTGTTCGGTGGCAGCCAGGGCGCGCGCGTGATGGCCGAGATCGTGCCGCCGGCGATCGAACGCCTGGCCGCCGATCTGCGCGCGCGCTTGGCCGTCGTGCAGCAAGCGCGCGGCGAGGACCTGGACGCGGTGCGGGGCACTTATGCCCGGCTTGGCGTCGCCGCCGAGACCGCACCGTTCTTCGCCGACCTGCCGGTGCGCATGGCGGCTGCCCATCTGGTGATCTCCCGCTCCGGCGCCTCCACGGTGGCCGAGCTTGCCGCCATCGGCCGGCCGGCCATCTTGGTGCCGCTGCCGCATGCGCTCGATCAGGACCAATACATAAATGCCGGCGTGCTCGAATCCGCCGGCGGGGCGATCCGGATCGAGCAGCGCGACTTCACTCCCGACCGCCTGGCTGCGGAGATTATGGCTTTGGCCGTCAACCTGACGCGGCTTTCAGGCATGGCGCAGGCGGCCAAATCCGCCGGCACCGTCGATGCCGCTGATCGGCTGGCTGATCTGGTGTTGAAAGTGGCGGGACTCTGAGAATTCCGCCCGGCCCGGACTTGTTTCGGCCATCCACCTCTTGCAATAAGCACGCAGGAAACTGAGGGCGACCCCATGAAACTGCCGCGCAACATTGGTCCGGTGCATTTCGTCGGCATCGGCGGCATCGGCATGAGCGGCATCGCCGAAGTGCTGGCCAATCTCGGCTACACCGTTACCGGCTCGGATGTGGCCGACAGCGCCAACGTCAAGCGCCTGCGCGACAAAGGTATCAAGGTCGCCATCGGCCACCAGGCCGACAATATCGGCGGCGCCCACGTAGTCGTTGTTTCCTCCGCCATCAAGCGCGATAACCCGGAACTTGTCACGGCTCGCGCCAAGCGCCTTCCGGTGGTGCGGCGCGCTGAGATGCTGGCCGAGCTGATGCGGCTGAAACGCTGCGTCGCCATCGCCGGCACCCACGGTAAAACGACGACGACCTCCATGGTCGCGGCGCTGCTCGATGCCGGCGGCCTCGACCCGACCGTGATCAACGGCGGCATCATCAACGCCTATGGCACCAATGCGCGGCTCGGGGCCGGCGACTGGATGGTGGTGGAGGCCGACGAATCCGACGGCACCTTCCTGAAGCTGCCGGCCGACATCGCCATCGTCACCAATGTCGACCCCGAACATCTCGATCACTTCCACACTTTCGACGCGGTACAGGACGCCTTCCGCGCCTTCGTCGAGAATATTCCGTTCTACGGCTTCGCGGTGATGTGCACCGACCATCCGGTGGTGCAAACGCTGGTCGGCAAGCTGGAAGACCGGCGCATTTTCACTTATGGCGAGAATCCGCAGGCTGACGTCCGCCTCGCCGACATCATGCATAACAACGGCCAATCGCATTTCTCGGTGCTGTTCCGCGACCGCGACGGCAAAGCCACGCATTCGATCGATACGTTGATGTTGCCGATGCCCGGACGTCACAACGCGCTCAACGCGACGGCGGCGGTGGCGGTGGCGCATGAACTCGGCATCAAGGACGATGTCATCCGCAAGGCGCTCGGTGGTTTCGGCGGTGTCAAACGCCGCTTCACGCGCGTGGGAGAATGGAACGGCGCCGTCATCATCGACGACTACGGCCACCATCCGGTTGAGATCGCCGCCGTGCTGCGTGCCGCGCGCGAGAGCGCCAAGGGCCAGGTGATCGCGGTGATGCAACCGCACCGCTATACGCGCCTCCATGACTTGTTCGATCAGTTCTGCACCTGCTTCAACGACGCCGACGCGGTGATCGTGGCGCCGGTCTATCCGGCGGGCGAAGCGCCGATCGCGGGCGCCGACCGCGACGCGCTGGTGGCGGGCTTGCGCGCGCACGGGCACAAGCAGGCGATCCCGCTCGCGGGCCCGGAGAAACTCGCAGGCCTCATCAAGGAACTGGCCAGGCCCGGCGATTACGTGGTCTGCCTTGGCGCCGGCTCGATCACGCAATGGGCCTATGCGCTGCCGGCGGAATTGAAAGCGCTATGAGCTTTCCCGACATCGTTCCCGACCTGAAAGCGAAGATGCCGGACTTGCGCGGGCGTCTCTTGGCCAACCAGTCGCTCAGTGAGCTGACCTGGTTCCGCGTCGGTGGTCCGGCGCAGGTGTTCTTCATGCCGCAGGACGAAAACGATTTGGCGTATTTTCTGCAAAATCTGCCGCCCGAGATTCCCGTGACGGTGATCGGCGCCGGCTCCAACCTGATCGTGCGCGACGGCGGCGTGCTGGGTGTGGTGATCCGGCTTGGGCGTGGCTTCAACGAGATCAAGGTCGAAGCGGACAATCGTATCGCCGCCGGCACCGCGATGCTCGACGTGGTGGTCGCGCGCGCGGCGCAGGCCGCCGGGATCGCGGGACTGGCGTTCTTCAGCGGCATTCCCGGTTCGATCGGTGGCGCGCTGCGCATGAACGGCGGCGCCTATGGCGGCGAGACCAAGGACGTGCTGGTCGAGGCGCGCGGGATCGACCGGCGGGGCAATATGCGCACCTACAGCAACGCCGAGATGGGATTCTCCTATCGCCATTGCGGCGTGCCCGACGACGTCATTTTCACTGCGGCGGTAATCCAGGGCCGTGCCGGCGACCCGGAGGCGATCGCCGCCGAAATGGCGTCGATCAAGGGCAAGCGTGAGAAAAGCCAGCCGCGCAATCGCACCGGCGGCTCGACCTTCAAGAACCCGCCCGGCCACAGCGCCTGGCAATTGGTGGACGCGGCCGGTTGCCGCGGGCTTAAAGTCGGGCAGGCGAAAGTCTCCGAGTTGCACAGCAATTTCCTGATCACTCTCGACGGCGCCACCGCGGCTGACATCGAGACGCTTGGGGAAACCGTGCGCGCGCGGGTGAAGGCGCATTCCGGCGTCGAGTTGGAATGGGAAATTAAGCGAATCGGAGTAGCACCCACCTCATGAAGCACGTCGCGGTTTTGATGGGAGGCTGGTCGGCCGAGCGCGAAATTTCGCTGCGCTCTGGCAAGGCCTGCGCCGATGCGGCCGAGCGCAGCGGCTATCGCGTCAGCCGGCTCGATGTGAACCGCGAGGTGGCCGCGAGCTTGCGCGAACTAAAGCCCGATGTTGCGCTCAACGTGCTGCATGGCCGCCCCGGCGAGGATGGCACGCTGCAAGGCCTGCTGGAAATCCTCGGCATTCCTTATTCCCATTCTGGCGTGCTGGCCTCTGCGCTTGCCATGCAGAAGGATATCGCCAAGACCGTGCTGGCGGCGGCCGGCGTTCCGGTGCCGGGCGGCGTGGTCGCCACCCGCACGGAAGCGGCCAAGCGCCATCTTCTGTCGCCGCCTTATGTCATCAAGCCGGTCGCCGAGGGCTCGAGCGTCGGCGTGTTCATCGTGCGCGAGGATTTGGAGCATCCGCCGCAGGAGCTGACGCGGCCGGACTGGAGCTTCGGCGACCGCGTGCTGGTCGAACCCTATATCCCCGGCAAAGAACTCACCTGCGCCGTGATGGGCGACAAAGCGCTCGGGGTCATCGAGATCGTCCCCACCGTCAAGTTCTACGACTACGAGGCCAAATATGCGCCCGGCGGTTCCAAACACCTGCTGCCGGCGCCAGTTTCCGCAGAAATTTACGAAGAATGCCGGCGCCTATCGCTTGCCGCGCATCGCGCGCTCGGCTGCCGCGGCGTCAGCCGCACCGACTTCCGCTACGACGATAGCCTCGCGGGGAACAAGGGCCTCGCCTGCTTGGAGGTGAATACGCAGCCGGGCATGACCGAGACCTCGCTAGTTCCCGAGCTTGCCGCCTACGCGGGCATCGCTTTCGAGCAACTGGTGCGCTGGATAATCGAGGACGCCTCGCTCGACCGGTGAGCGCTGGCCAAAAGCGCGATGGATTTGCAACAGCCGGCCTAACTTAAGGCCTTCTGCTCACAATCCGTAAACCTTTACTAATCATTTACCAAAAGGCCCGAAGACTAGGCATTGGCGGCGTCTCGCGCGCTCGGCCGTGAGTTCGCGCGTGCGATTGTGTCGGTACGACGACGCCTGAATACCAATCGGGGCATGACCGAAACGTCGGTCGTGCCAGAGCTTGCTGCCCATGCTGGGCCAACGTTTGAAGAGCTGGTCGCGATGGATGTTCGAGGGCGCCTCGCTCAATCGCTGAAGTTGGAACGGAAACGACGTGCGACCGCCGCTCCGCGGCAGCGCGCGCACTCATGGTCGGCATCGGATTCGCGTGCGCTGCGCTTCGCGCGCCGCACGTTCGATGCGCTGTTGAATTTGAATGTGCCGCGCGGCGCCGGCGCCAGCGCCGCCGCCTTGTTGCTGGTCGCCAGCACCTGTTACGGCGTGATCAAAGGCGGCCACGCTCCTGCGATCGCCGAGCAGATCCAGGACATCTGCGACAGTGCGGCCAACAGTGTCGGCTTCCGCATTTCCGAGATCGCGCTCGCCGGCGAGCATGAAGTCAGCCGCGAGGACATCCTCAGTCTCGCCGGTGTTACCGGCCGCTCGTCGCTCTTGTTCCTCGATGCCGCGCAAACGCGCATCCGGCTGCTGACCAATCCGTGGATCGCGCAAGCCGCGGTGCTCAAGCTTTATCCCGGCCGGCTGCGCATCGAGATCAAGGAGCGCAAGGCCTTTGCGCTGTGGCAGAAGGACGGCCGCATCTCGCTGATCGCCGCCGACGGTACCATGCTGGAAACCTACGTGCCGCAGCGCTTTGCGTCGCTGCCGCTGGTGGTCGGCGACGGCGCCGAGCATGCGGCGCAGGACATTCTCGATCTGCTCAAGCGCTATCCGGCGATCACCAAGTTGGTCGAGGCCTCGGTGCTGGTCGCCGAGCGGCGCTGGAACCTGCATCTGAAAGGCGGCGTCGTAGTGCTCTTGCCGGAGCGCGAGCCCGCGCAGGCGCTGACGATACTGGTCGATCTCGATCGCGACAAGAAACTGCTGTCGCGCGACATTGTGGCGGTCGATCTGCGGCTGCCCGACCGCGTCACCGTGCAGCAATCCAATGCCGCCGCGGCGTCGCGCGACGCGGCGCTTAAAGCTGCCGAGAAGGACAAGAAGGCCAAGCGCAAGGAAACCGACGCATGACGGTGCTGCACTTCGGTCTCACGCCCAAGATGAAGCCGGTTTCGCCGCGCCGGGCGGCCGTGGTCGCCGGTCTCGATATCGGCACCAGCAAGACGGCCTGCCTGATCGCGCGGCTCGAGCCGCAGGCGCCGCAGGATGTGCTGCGACGGCGCAGCCACGGCGTGCGCATCCTGGGCTTTGCCCATACCGCTGCGAGCGGCATTAAGGGCGGCGGCGTGGTCGACTTGGTCAAGGTCGAGGAGATGGTGCGCCAGGCCATCGATATCGCCGAAAGCAAGGCCAAGGTGCAGCTTGAATCCGTCGTGGTTTCGCTTTCCGGCGGCCGTCTCGGCAGCGAGCGTTTCGTCGCCAATATCGAACTCGCCGGCGGCGCGGTGACTGATGGCGACATCGGCCGCGTGCTGGCGGCGGCCAGCCGCCATTCGGTGCGCGACGGGCGCGCGGTGCTGCATTCGCTGCCGATCGGCTACACGCTGGACGCCGTCACTGGCATCCGCGAGCCTCGCGGTATGCTCGGTCAGCGCTTCGGCGTCGACATGCACATGGTCACCGCCGACGTCGCGACCGTGCGCAACCTGATGCTGGCGGTGGAGCGCAGCCATCTGGCGATCGAAGCGATGGTCGCATCCCCCTACATCGCTGGCCTGGCCGTGCTGGCCGACGACGAGGCCGATCTCGGCGCCGCAACCATCGATCTGGGGGCCGGAACCACAACCCTGGCGGTGTTTTCCGCCGGAAAATTCGTGCACGCCGACGGTTTCGCTCTCGGTGGCCACCACGTCACCATGGATCTCGCTCGCGGCCTGAACACCCGCATCGCGGATGCTGAGCGAATCAAAGCGATTTATGGCAGTGTTTTGACCGGTGGATCGGATGAACGCGACATGATCACGGTACCTCCGGTCGGAGATGATGAACGCGAGCCGCCGCAATTTGTCGCGCGCGCCGCCCTAGTGCGGATCATCAAGCCGCGGGTCGAGGAAATTCTGGAAATGGCGCGCGACCGGCTCAAGGCTTCGCCGTTCGCGGCCGAGCCGCGCGCGCGCGTGGTGCTCACCGGCGGCGCGAGCCAGCTTTCCGGTATAGCCGATTTGGCCGCGCGCATTTTGCGCAGGCCGGTGCGTATCGGGCGTCCCCTGGGGTTAGCCGGCTTGCCGGAAGTCGCCAAGGGTCCAGCATTCGCCGTAGCGGCGGGCCTGCTGGTCTATCCGCAAGCGGCACATCTTGAACACTTCGAACCGCGGCGAACGCGGCAATTGATGACAGGAACGGGCGGTTACATGGCACGGGTCGGACGATGGCTGCGCGAAAGCTTCTGACCCACAACAACGGAACCACGATGGGACCGGCGGCGGACCGGTCCCGTTCGACGGCGTGCGGGCATCAGCCTGCTGCCCGTGCATCAAAGAGGCAAACATGACGATCAATCTGAAGATTCCAGACATTCGCGAGATGAAGCCACGAATTACCGTGTTCGGCGTCGGCGGTGCCGGCGGCAACGCGGTCAACAACATGATCTCGGCCGGGTTGCAAGGCGTCGACTTCGTCGTCGCCAATACCGACGCGCAGGCACTCACGATGTCGAAGGCCGAGCGCATCATCCAGATGGGCACCCAGGTGACCGAGGGTCTCGGCGCAGGCTCGCAGCCGGAAGTCGGCCGCGCCGCCGCCGAAGAGGTAATCGACGAGATTCGCGATCATCTCACCGGCACGCACATGGTGTTCGTCACCGCTGGCATGGGCGGTGGCACCGGTACCGGAGCGGGGCCCGTGATCGCCAAGGTCGCGCGCGAGCTCGGCATCCTCACAGTCGGCGTGGTCACCAAGCCGTTCCACTTCGAGGGCCAGCGCCGCATGCGCTTCGCGGAAGCCGGCATCGTCGAACTGCACAAGGTGGTCGACACGCTGTTGATTATCCCGAACCAGAATCTGTTCCGGGTCGCCAACGAGAAGACCACCTTCGCCGACGCCTTCGCTATGGCCGACCAGGTGCTCTATTCGGGTGTCGCCTGCATCACCGACCTGATGGTCAAGGAAGGCCTGATCAATCTCGACTTCGCCGACGTTCGCGCGGTCATGCGCGAGATGGGGAAGGCGATGATGGGCACTGGCGAGTCCTCCGGCGAGAAGCGCGCGCTCACCGCCGCCGAAGCGGCGATCGCCAATCCGCTGATCGACGACGCTTCCATGAAGGGCGCCCGCGGCCTGCTGATCTCGATCACCGGCGGCAAGGACCTCACGCTTTACGAAGTGGACGAGGCCGCCACGCGCATCCGCGAGGAAGTGGACCAGGACGCCAACATTATCGTTGGTGCCACCTTCGACGAAAGCCTGGAAGGCATCATCCGTGTCTCGGTGGTGGCGACCGGCATCGACCATACCGGCGTGCAGCAGCAGCCGGTGCAGACCGAAGCCGCGCTCAAGGAACTAGCCAGCAAGGCGCGCGCGGATATCCGCCGCACCGCCGACCGCATCGAGCGCAGTCCAACACCGGCAGTTGCCGCCAGTGCCGCGGCGGTTGAATCCGCCGCCCACGCCGCGGTCGCAGCCGCACTTATGGCGCCAACCGCGATCGAGGACGTTTCGATCCGGCCGATGCCGATGAAACCGTCGCTGTTCGAGCCGGCGGTGGCCGAAGCGGCGCAGGCCGATCCACCGACGCCGAAGACCTTCATCCCGCCGGCGCCCGAGCGGACGGTGGCGCGCACGCCGCGTATGCCGCGCATCGACGAATTGCCGTTGCCGGCGCAGAATGAGATCAAGGCGCAGCGCGGCGAGCTCGGCGAAGATCATCCCGAGAAGCGCCGCATGTCGCTGATGCAGCGGCTCGCCTCGGTCGGCCTTGGCCGGCGCGGGGAGCATACCGAGCCGCCGCTTGCCCCGCGCACCGCGCAGCCGATGCCGCAATTCGAGCGGCCGATTCGGCCGACGGCGCTCCAGCCGGAGGGCCGCCCGGACGATCCAGTATCGGAATATGCCCGGCGCTCGGCACCGCAGGGGCTCGACCCCCACGGCCGGCGACGCCTGTGCATAATTCGGCCGAGGAGGACCAGCTCGACATCCCGGCCTTCCTGCGCCGTCAGGCCAACTGACGGCCTCGCCAAAAGCCATGATGGCCCCGCCCGGAACCCGGTGCGGGGCCACCAAATGATCGCTACCGCGCCGATTAGTTTTAATTAACTCATTGAAAATAAAATAGTTTTATTAGAAAAGCCGGGTCCGGCTCGAGCCCGGCGCAACCCTTCGCAAGACTGCAGCCCGCGTGCATGAGAGGGTGAATCGGGCCCTGGACCGGTCAATCGTCCCGGCAATTGGGGCAAAAAAGAGTAACAGTCGGTAAGAAGACGTGAGTTGGAGGTCTCCGGGCATATGGCCTAAGTTTCAGGCGCGAAAGGGACTTTTTGGTCCCTCGGGGGCGTCTTCTGGATCACGGGCAGGCCGCAGCTTTGAAGGCCGAAATGTGGCTCCGGCATTCGGGATGGGACGTGCGGCTTGCTTGTAGGCCGGCGTAAACGGGTACGATGAAGGGTGCTAAGCAGACAACGCTGCGCGACCAGGTTGCCGTTTCCGGCATCGGCGTGCATTCCGGCAGCCCCGTCACCCTGACGCTGAATCCCGCCGCCGACGACACCGGCATCGTTTTCCAGCGCGTAGCCGCTGATGGTTCGATCGAGCGCGAAATTCGCGCCGACGTGCGCGCGGTCACCGCCACTGAATTTGCCACTGTCCTGGGCGATACCAGCGGCCCGCTATGCTCGACTGCGGAGCATCTGCTGGCGGCGCTGCGCGGGCTTGGCGTGGACAATGTGGTGGTCGAGATCGACGGGCCTGAAGTGCCAATCATGGACGGCAGTGCTGCGCCTTTCGTCGACGCCATCGATCAGGCCGGTCTCACCGCGCGCGCGCTGCCGCGCCGCTATATCGAAGTGATCAAGCCGGTGCGCGTTTCCAAGGATGGCGCGCTAGGCGAATTGCGGCCTTACCAGCACGGCTTCCGAGTCGAAGCGGAGATCGATTTCGATCACCCGCTGATCGGCCGCCAGGCGCTGGCCTTCGACATAGAGGCCGAAACCTTCCGCCGCGAAATCGCGCGCGCCCGCACGTTCGGTTTCATGAAAGACGTCGCCAGATTATGGAGCGCCGGTTACGCGCTCGGCGCCTCATTTGGCAATACGCTGGTGATCACCGAGGATCGCGTGCTCAATCCGGAAGGCCTGCGTTACGCCGACGAATTCGTGCGCCACAAGATGCTCGATGCCATCGGTGACCTGGCGCTCGCCGGCCAGCCGCTGCTCGCCGCCTACCACACCGTCCGAGGCGGCCACAAGCTCAACCACGCGGTGCTGTCCGCCCTGATGGCGGATCGAAGCGCCTGGCGGGTGATCGAAGCGGCCGAACCGGCCCGCCGCACGCGCGGCCAGGCGCGAGTCGGCGCCGGTCTGATCGCGGCGGCCTACGGGCCGGAAATATCCTGAAAAGCTCAGCATTTAAGCTTAATCCTCCGCCTTAATCCCGGCCGATTGTCCGCTTAATCGCTTGGCGGACCCGCGTTTTTTCGTCTAAGCAAGCGGGAGATGAGGGCGTTGCCGCAAGGCTTGAAAGAGCCCTCCTGGACACGACCGCGTGGGATGAGTTTGTGCCCAACGATTTAGCGACCAAGAATTCCATATCGACGAAAATAGCGCCCAGCGACGGCGCGGCCGTGGCATCGCACGCTCGCGCCAGGCGGTGCTGGTTCGCGCGCGCGCTGGCCATGGTGCTGGTGGCGGCGAGCCTGGGCGCCTGCAGCAGCGGCCTCAATATTTTTAGCAAGGATGACACGCCGCCCGACGAAGCCCCCGACCGGCTCTACAACGAGGGCCTCTATTTGCTCAACGTCAAGCACGACCCGACGGCCGCGGCGAAGAAGTTCGAGGAGGTCGACCGCCAGCACCCCTACTCGGAATGGGCGCGCAAATCGCTGATCATGACCTCCTATGCCTATTATCAAGCCGGCGCCTATGACGATAGCGTCACCGCGGCCCAGCGCTACATCACGCTGCACCCAGGCAGCCCGGACTCCGCTTACGCGCAGTACTTGATCGGCGCCTCCAATTTCGAAGAAATCCCGGACATCACCCGCGACCAGACGCGCACCGAGAAGGCGCTCGCCACGCTTCAAGAAGTGATCAGCAAGTATCCGACTAGCGAATATGCCGTCAGCGCCAAGCAAAAAATGGAAGTCGCTCGTGATCAGCTCGCCGGCAAGGAAATGGAGACCGGGCGCTACTACTTGGACAAGAAGGACTACACTGGCGCCATCAACCGCTTCAAAGTCGTGGTCACCAGGTACCAGACCACGCGGCATGTCGAAGAGGCGCTGATGCGGCTGACCGAAGCTTACATGGCGCTCGGCATCGTCGACGAGGCGCAGACTGCGGCCGCCGTGCTCGGACACAATTTCCCCGACAGCGTCTGGTACAAGCATGCCTACACGCTGGTGAAAACCGGCGGCGCCGAACCGTCCGAGAACCGCGGCTCCTGGATCAGTAAGGCGTTCAGGAAGGTCGGACTAGGCTAGCTCTCCACTTGCCGTCCCGAATTAGTTACACACACCATCATGCTCGGCCTTGTGCCGGGCATCCACGTCTTGCAACCTCACAATGATTCAAGGCGTGGATGGCTAGGCGCTATGCTCACCCGACTATCGATCCGTGACATCGTCCTGATCGACCGGCTCGACATCGATTTCGCCGCGGGGCTTGCCGTGCTCACCGGCGAGACCGGAGCCGGCAAGTCGATCCTGCTCGATGCCTTTGCTCTGGCATTGGGCGCGCGCGGCGACCAGGCGCTGGTGCGGCAGGGGGCCGAGCAGGGCCAGGTGACCGCCGTGTTCGAGGTCGAGCGTGCACATCCGGCGCGTGCATTGCTCAAGGCCAACGACATCCCGGCCGAGGACGAGCTCATTCTGCGCCGCGTGCAATTCGCCGACGGGCGCACGCGCGCGTTCGTCAACGATCAGCCAGTCAGCGTGCAGGTGATGAAGGAACTTGGCACCGTGCTGGTCGAGATCCACGGCCAGCACGACGAACGCGCTCTGGTCGATGCCGCCACGCACCGCCGCCTGCTCGATGCCTTTGGCGCCATGGAAGCGGACGCGGCCAAGGTCGAACGTATGTGGGAGGCGCGGCGAGAAACGCAGGCCGCGGCGCAAGCCCATCGCGCCGAAGTCGAGCGCGCCAAGCGCGAAGGCGACTGGCTGCGCCACGCGGTCGACGAGCTCGGCGCGCTTTCGCCGCAAACGGCTGAGGAAATCACGCTGGTCGAACGCCGCGCCGGCATGATGCTGGCCGAGAAGGTGGCCGAGGACTTGCGCGACGCCCACGAGGTGATCGCCGGCGCCAATTCCAGCGTGCCGGTGCTCGCTGGCGTCATCCGCCGGCTGGAGCGGCGCAGCGCGCAGGCACCGCAACTGGTCGAGCCGACAGTGAAGGCGCTCGACACGGCGCTCACCGCATTGGAGGAAACCCGCAGCCATCTTGAGCAGGCGCTGCGAACCGCCGATTTCGATCCCGCCGAACTCGAACGCATCGAGGAGCGCCTGTTCGCGCTGCGCGCGGCGGGTCGCAAATACAACGTGCCGGTGGACGAGCTAGCGGCGCTGGCGGCGCGCTACAAATCCGACATCGCGCTGATCGACGCCGGCGAGGACCGGCTCAAGGTGCTGGAAAAATCTGCCGCCCAGGCCGAAGCCGAATATCGCGCGGCGGCCGACAAGTTGTCGAAAGCCCGCCTGAAAGCGGCAACTGCGCTCGACAAAGCGGTGAACGGCGAACTCAAGCCGCTCAAGCTGGAACGCGCGAAATTTTCCACCGAAATTGTCAGCGATGCCGCCGCCGCCGGGCCGAACGGCATCGACCGTGTCGAATTCTGGGTGCAGACCAATCCCGGCACGCGGCCCGGGCCGCTGATGAAGGTCGCCAGTGGCGGCGAATTGGCGCGCTTTCTGCTGGCGCTGAAAGTCGTGCTGGCCGACCGCGGCTCGGCGCCGACTTTGGTGTTCGATGAGATCGACACCGGCGTGGGCGGCGCGGTGGCAGACGCCATCGGGGTGCGGCTGGCCAAGCTCGCCTCCGGCGTGCAGGTGCTGGCGGTGACCCATGCGCCGCAGGTGGCAGCGCGCGCCGACCGCCATTATCTGATCAGTAAGGACGCCCTGGAGAAGGGCCGGCGGGTCGCTACCCGCATCACCGAGGTGGCCGCCGAGCGCCGCCGCGAGGAGATCGCCCGCATGCTGGCCGGTGCCGAGATCACCAATGAAGCCCGCGCCGCCGCCGAGCGCCTGATCAAGGCGGCGGGGTGATACAGTGCCGGCATGGCTAGTTCCGACGCGTCCAAAATTAAACCCGCCGACCTGACCGAAGCGCAAGCCAAGGCCGAGTTGAAGCGGCTGGCGGCCGAGATCGCTGCGCACGATAAGCGCTACTACCAGCAAGACAAGCCGACCGTCACCGACGCCGCCTACGATGCCCTGCGCGAGCGCAATGCTGCGATCGAGAAACGCTTCCCCGACCTCGTGCGGTCAGATTCGCCGTCGCGCCGGGTCGGCGCGGCGCCCACCGGCAAGTTCAAGAAGGTGCGGCACGCGGTGCCGATGCTTTCGCTCGACAATGCCTTTGCCGAGCAAGACGTCGTGGATTTCGTAGCCCGCATCCGCCGCTTCCTTAAGCTCAATGACGACGAGAAGATCGCCTTCAGCGCCGAGCCGAAGATCGACGGCCTGTCGATGTCGCTGCGCTACGAGGACGGCGAACTCGTCACCGCCGCCACCCGCGGCGACGGCAGCGAGGGCGAGGACGTCACCGCCAATATTCGCACGCTCAAGGACGTGCCGCACGAGCTCAAGGGCCGTCACGTGCCGAAAATCTGCGAGGTGCGCGGGGAGGTCTACATGACCAAGCACGCTTTCCTCGCGCTCAACGAGCGGCAGAAGGCTACCGGCGAGCAAATCTTCGCCAATCCGCGCAATTCGGCCGCCGGCTCACTGCGGCAGAAGAATCCAAGCATCACCGCGTCGCGTCCGCTCGGCTTCTTCGCCTACGCATGGGGGCAGATAAGCGAGATGCCGGCCGACACCCAGTCGGGCATGATTAAGTGGTTCGAAACCTGCGACTTTAAAACCAATCCGCTCACGAAAATTTGCCGCTCCACCGAGGAGCTCATCGCCTTCCACCAGAAGATCGAGGAGGGCCGCGCCGATCTCGATTACGACATCGACGGCGTCGTCTACAAAGTCGACCGCCTCGACTGGCAAGAGCGACTCGGCTTCGTCTCGCGTTCGCCGCGCTGGGCCATCGCGCACAAGTTCCCGGCTGAGCGCGCTATCACCGTGCTCAAGGACATCGAGATCCAGGTTGGCCGCACCGGCGCGCTGACGCCGGTCGGCAAGCTCGAGCCGGTCGGCGTTGGCGGCGTCATCGTGCAGAACGTCACGCTGCACAACGAGGATTACATCAAGGGCATTGGCGGCGGCGGCGAGCAATTGCGCGACGGCCGCGATATCCGCATCGGCGACACCGTCATCATCCAGCGGGCCGGCGACGTGATTCCGCAGGTGGTCGACGTGGTGCTGGACAAGCGGCCGAAGGACGCAAAGCCATATCATTTCCCGAAGAAATGCCCGTGCTATCTACACACCAACATCGCACGCGAGGAGACCGCGACCGGCGAGGAGGGCGCGCGCGCCCGCTGCACCGGCGAATTCGCCTGCCCGTACCAGAAGATCGAGCATCTTAAGCTGTTCGCCTCGCGCCGCGCCTTCGATATCGAGGGACTCGGTGAAAAGCAGATCGAAATGTTCTTCGAGAAGGAATGGGTGAAGGAGCCCGCCGACATCTTCACGCTGCCGGAGCGTAATAAGAAGATCAAACTCGAAGAAGTCGAGGGCTACGGCGAAACTTCGGTGCGCAATCTGTTCGATGCGATCGAGCAGCGGCGCGAGATTTCGCTCGACCGTTTCATCTATGCGCTCGGCATCCGCCATGTCGGCGAGACCACGGCGCTGGCGCTGGCGCGCGGCTACGGCTCGTGGAAGGCGTTCCACGACGCTTGCCTGAAAGTGGCGAAAGGCGACGAAGAAACCATCGCCGAAATGGACGCGCTCGATCAGATCGGCGACACGGTGATTGAAAGCATCAAGGCCTATTTCGGCGAGAGCCACAATCGCGGCATCGTCGAGCGCCTCACCAAAGAGGTGAAAATCATCGACGCCGAGAAGCCGAAGGCCGACTCGGCCATCGCCGGCAAGACCGTGGTGTTCACCGGCGCGCTTGAGAAGATGACGCGCGAGGAGGCGAAGGCCCAGGCCGAGCGGCTGGGCGCCAAGGCCGCCGGCTCGGTGTCGAAGAAGACCGATTTCGTGATTGCTGGTCCCGGCGCTGGCTCCAAGCTGGCCGAGGCCAAGAAGCACGGCGTCAAGGTGCTCACCGAGGATGAGTGGCTGAAGCTGATCGGCGGCTAACGCCGTACTAGCGCGGCATAAGCCACGCCGGTCGCCACCACCACGATCACCAGCATCCAGGCCATCGGCATGGCGCTGCTGCCGCCGGCGAGCGCGATCGAGACCACTTGCGTCGAGGCCGCGCCGACCGCCATTTGTGTAAAGCCGGTCATGCCGGAGGCGGCGCCGGCAGCTTGTGGGCGCACGCTGATGGCGCCGGCAATTGCGTTCGGCAGCAGCAAGCCGTTGCCGAAGGAGATGACCAGCTGCGGCAGGAAAATGATCGCCGGCCCGGCCTCCGGTATGGTAGCGACGAGTAGCGCGGTCAGGCTCGCGCCGATTAGCTCGAACACAATGCCGGCCATGATCATAGGCTCGATACCGAACCGCTGCGACAGCCGCGAGGACGTGAAATTGCCGCTCATATAGCCGAGCGAAGTGACCACGAACCAGACACCGAATTCTGCCGACGTGCGCCCCATCAGCGTCACCACGACATGCGGGCCGCCGCCGAGAAACGTAAAGAACGGCGCCGAGCCGAGCGCACCGCACAGCACATAGCCGTGGAACTTGGCGTTGCCGAGCAGCGCACGCCATTCCTGGATCAGCATGCCGGGCGCCTGCGCCATGCTCGCCGGCCGCGTTTCCGGCAGCACAAGCACCGCCCACAGCAGCACCACGCCGCTGAACGCCGCAATGAACAGGAAGATCGCCTCCCAGCCGAAGGCGGTGTCGAGAATGCCGCCCACTAGCGGCGAGATCATCGGTGCGATCACCATGGCGGTGGTGACCAGGCCGATCATGGCGGCGGCGCGCTCGCGCTCGTAAAGGTCGCGGATGATAGCGCGCCCGATCACGATGCCGGTCGAGGCACCGATTGCCTGCACCACGCGCGCGCCGATCAGCGCGCCGATCGAGGAGGCTGCGATGGCGGCGAGCGAGGCGACGACACTTAGCGCCAGCCCGGCCAACACCACCGGACGCCGGCCGAAGCGGTCGGACAGCGGCCCGAGCAGCAGTTGAGCGACGGCCAGACTCAGCAGATAAAGCGACAGCGTGAGCTGCACCGTGCCGGTATCGGAGGCGAGCCGCGCTACCAGTCCCGGCAGCGCCGGCACCAGGATATTGAGCGTGGCCGGCCCGATGGCGGTCATCGCCATCAGGAGCGCCAGCAGCCGCCACTGGGTGACCTGCTTGCTCGGTGTCTGCGAAGTGGACGTGCGAGCGTCCATCAATTGTTTCCAAGTGGCCGCGCGGCCGCGTCGAGCCACGCCCGCGTAGCGGCGTCGAGCAGGGGGCTCAGCACCTCCTGCACGCGCGCGTGATAGCTGTCGATCCAGGTGCGCTCCTTGCCTGTCAGCATCCGGGTATCGATCAGCCGGCGGTCGATTGGCGCCAGCGTGAGAGTCTCAAACGTATTGATCGGCTTTTCGGCGCCGGCCGGCTCGGGTGCCGCGATCACCAGCAGCAGGTTCTCGATGCGGATGCCGTAGGCGGCGGTTTTGTAATAGCCCGGTTCGTTCGACAGGATCATGCCGCGGCGGAGCGCGACGGTGCCGAGCTTGGAGATGCGCGCCGGACCCTCGTGCACCGACAGATAGCTGCCGACGCCGTGGCCGGTGCCATGATCGAAGTCGAGCCCGGCCTGCCACAGCGCGGTGCGCGCCAGCGGATCGAGTTGGGCGCCGCTGGTGTTCTCCGGGAACACCGCGGTGGCAATGGCGATATGGCCTTTGAGCACGCGCGTGAAGCGGTCGCGCATCTCGTCGGTGGGCGTGCCGACAACGACGGTGCGGGTAATGTCGGTGGTGCCGTCCTCATATTGCGCGCCGGAATCGACCAGGAACAGCTCGTTCTTCCCGATGGAGCGGTTGGAGGCGCGGGTGACGCGGTAATGCACGATTGCCGCGTTCGGGCCCGACCCGGCGATGGTCGAGAACGAAATATCCTTCAACAGGCCGGTATCGCGGCGGAAGCTCTCCAGAGCCTGCACCGCGTCGATCTCGGTCACGATGCCGGTTGCCGCCTCGCGCTCGAGCCAGGCCAGGAATCGCATCATCGCCACGCCGTCGCGCTTGTGCGCAGCGCGGCTGCCGGCGATTTCGGCGTGGTTCTTCACCGCCTTCATCAGTCCGATCGGGTCGGCGGCGCGCACCGGCTTGCCGCCGCAGCCGGCCACTAGGCGCGTGAGTGCGTCGGCGGCACTCGCCTGGTCGAGACGTACGTTGTTGTCCTTGAGTTGGGAGAGGTCGCGGGCAAGCTCGCCGGGCGCGCGCACCGCGGCGATCTCCTCCAGCGCGGGGCGCGTTTTGTTGTCGAGCTTGCCGCCGTCCAGGTAGAGCGCCGGCTTGCCCTCGCGCGGGATTACCGCGAAGGCGAGCGCCAGCGGCGTATGGGGGACATCCGCGCCGCGGATATTGAACGCCCAGGCGACGTTCTGTGGGTCCGAAACCACCAGCGCATCGGCGCGCAGTTTCTTGAGTTCGGCCTGGATGCGCTTCAACTTGTCGACGGCACTCTCGCCGGCGAGTTTGATATCGCGCAGCGTCACGGCGCCGGCGGGCGGCGCCGGGCGGTCGGTCCACAGGGCGTCGATCGGATTATTGTCGACCGCCACCAGCTCGGCGCCGGTGGTGGCGCAGGCCTTTCTCAATCTGTCGGCGCTCTCGGATGTAAGCAGCCACGGATCGTAGCCGAGCTTGGCCCCGTTTTTGAGATTCTGTTCGAGCCATTGCTCCGGCGGTGAGTCCACCAGATGCTCGATGGCGAAGAGTTTCGCGTCGATCTGCGCCGTCGCCTGCACGGTGTAGCGGCCGTCCACGAACAGAGCCGCGCGCTCGGCCAACACAATGGCGGCACCCGCCGAGCCAGTGAAGCCGGTGAGCCAGGCCAATCTTTCCTCGCTTGCCGGCAGGTATTCGTTCTGCTGGCGGTCGGCGCGCGGCACGATAAATCCATCAAGCCCGCGGCGCTTGAGTTCGCCGCGCAAACGTTCGAGGCGCGCCGGCGCCGCCGTCGGCTCGTGCGAATCATCGAATGATTGGAACCGGGCTTCGAACATGGCCGGCACTGTAACGCTCTCCTCCAGCGTAGCAACGCAGGCATGCGCGGAAAGTATGCGCGTAGTTATCAGCAGCGTACCGAAATATTCGCATCGCTCGGGCGATCAACTCAGCAACGAATCGCATGCTTGAATCAATTTTGTGCAACGCACCAGACTACTCGTCGCAATGAGGACACCAATCTTGCCGGAGTATTAATCGGTTCATACCGTAGTTACAGGGCTTCCATGCATTGTCATGCGTAGCTCGCATGGCCGATTTAGCTTATGTTGCATCGCAATAGTCAGGGAGTGACGCCAGGGAATTCGCTGACGCGTCGTTTGCAAGCAGGAGAGACAAGATGGTTGCTGTCACTTATGGCGTCGCCCACGTACCAACCGCCGAGCCCGCCGCGAAGGCTAGGCGCGCGAAGGCCGCCGTGCCGCAAAAGAGTTGGTTTGCCCGCTTTATGGGTGCGCTGGTCGAAGCGCGCATGCAGCAGGCCCGCCGCGAAATCAGGATGCACACGGGGTTGCTGCCCTACACGCTCGATGAGCTCGGCAACCGGCTGGTCAAGACCGGCTCTGGCGAAATGCCCTTCGGCGGCTGGTAACTGCCGCGTTTCACCGCGAAGCCGCCCCGGTCATCCCCGCCCGGGGCGGTTTTGTTTTGCGCGACGCAATAACACCAGCGTGACCCAGCCATCGAGCGGAATGCGGCATTCGAGCACGAAGTCCTGCGCGCGGTAAATTGCGAGCACGGCATTGGCGTGGCCCGGCAACAGGCCAGATAGCATGATGTGTGCGCCCGGCGCGGCGAGATGGCTGAGCGGCACCGCCAACCGCAGCAGCGGCCCGAGCAGGATATTGGCGAAGATCAAATCGTAAGGCGCGCCGTGTGCGATGGCGCGGGCGTTGCCGCTTAACGCGCGTACGAAGGTGATCGCCGCGCCGACGCGATTGAGCCGTGCATTGGCGCGCGCGGCCTCGACCGCGACCGGGTCGATGTCGCTCGCAACGACACGCGTGCGGAAAATTTTCGCCGCCGCGATCGCCAATACGCCCGAACCGGTGCCGATGTCGAGAATCTTTTTATCCCTCCCTCTGCAAAGGGGAGGGATAAGAGAGCGTCGCCGCCGCTTAGCGACTTCGTCGAGCGCCAGCAAACATCCGCGCGTGGTGCCGTGATGGCCGGTGCCGAAGGCGAGCGCGGCCTCGATCTCGATGCCGATGTCGTTGGGTCTGACGCGGGCGCGGTCATGTGCGCCGTGCACGATAAAGCGGCCGGCGCGCACCGGCTGCAGGCCGCTAAGACTTTCCTTGACCCAGTCGGCCGGCGCAACCCGTTCGATGCTGAGCGCAGCCGCCGCCTGATCGCCGGCCGCGAGCACGACCTGCGCGCGCAAGCCGGCTTCATTGGGCGGGTCGCGGAAATAGATCGCCACCTGCCACTGGCCGCCGTCGCCCTCGAAGGCGGCGCAGGCGGTATTGTCGGCGCCGAAGATCTCGCCGAGATAGGCGGCGAGCCGCCGGGCGGTCGGCTCGTCGCAGGCTAGACGGGCGACGGTGGTGGGCGCGTCCATGTGCAATCTTTACCGTGGCGCGACCGGGTTTGTCCCGACCATTGGTAATTGGCTCGGCGACCGTTATGTAAGGCCCGTAATGACCATTCAAACGCCCCACGCCACCGACATCGAAGCTCTGGCGCTGGCCCGCCGCAGCGGCTGGCCGGAGGATTTGCGCGTGCTGATCGCTTGCTATCCGCGCGAGCAATGGGAGGGCCATGCCAATCTCGGCGAGATGGCGCGGTTCTGGCTATCGCGCCATGATATGTTCCGCGAGCTCGCCATGATGATCAAAGCGATCGAGGCGCAATTCCGCGCGGGGGCGCTATCGACGGCGGAATTCCCGCGCCAATTCGTGCCGCGGCTGCAGTTTCTGCTGTCGCAGCTCGGCGTGCACCACCAGATCGAGGATCTGCATTATTTCCCGATCTTCCGCGCCGCCGATGCGCGGCTGGCGCGCGGCTTCGACGTGCTGGAAGGCGACCATCACGCCATCCATGCCGACATGGCGGCGATCGCCGACACCGCTAACGCGCTGCTGCGCGCGTTATCCGGCGATGCCGATACGCTGCGACGCTGCGGCGACAATTACGCGGCCGCCAGCGGCGCCCTGCTCAAGGGGCTGATCCGCCACCTCGATGACGAGGAAGACCTGATCGTGCCGCTGATCCTCGACCGCGGCGAGGAAGCGCTCGGCGTCGCGCATCACGGATAAGCCAGACCTCGAAAGAGAACTACTTCCGATTGCGCGCAACGTTCGCGCGCACATGGGCGTCATGTTCCAACGCTATGTACAACGCGAATTTGACCCACCAGAATGCATGAGGGACTGAACATCGACGCGGGGCGACCGATGAGCGACGCGTTCCCAGGCAAAGTCGTTTTGATCACCGGCGGCGCCCGCAATCTCGGCCGGGCCATGGGCGTTGCCTTTGCTGCCGCCGGTGCGTCGATTGCCATCAACGCGCGCTCGCAACGGCCAGAACTTGCGGAGACGCTCGCAGCGATCGAGGCGGCCGGCGGCAAGACGACAGCGGTCATCGGCGATATCACCGATCGCGCCGCAGTCGATCGCATGGTGGCGGCGATCGTCGAGCGTTTCGGCCGGCTCGACATCCTCGTCAATAATGCCGTCACGCACGCCACCAAGCCTTTTCTTGAGCTGAGCTTCGAAGACTGGCGTGCCCCGATTGCAGTCACGCTCGATGGTGCGTTCCACTGCACGCAGGCCGTTGTTCCGGCGATGATCCGTGCCGGCGGCGGGAGCATCGTCAACATGGGCGGCCTCTTTGGCCACATGCCTATTGCGAACCGCGCGCCGACCGCTGCCGCCAAGGCTGGCTTGGCCGGTCTAACGCGCGCGCTCGCGCTCGAACTGGCCGAGCATAATATCAATGTCAATTATGTTGCGCCGGGTCCGGCCAACACCGTGCGTGCCGGTCCGTTCAAATTCGATACCACGCGCATCCCGTTCGGCCGTTTCGCCGAGCCTGCTGAGATTATCGCCGCCGTCATGATGCTATGCGGCCACGATGGCCGCTTCATCACCGGACAGACCATCCACGTCAATGGCGGATTGTTCATGAACAATTAGAACAGTCAGGCAAATGGAGAGAAATTCATGCGACCGATGGTGATCCGATTGTGTTTGTGTCTCTGCGCCGTCGTCATGTCGTTTGCAGCCATTGCCGACGACTATCCAAACCGGCCGGTTCACGTGATCATCGGGCTGACCGCCGGCTCCGGCGTCGATGTCATGGCCCGCATCGTCGGGCAAAAGCTCGCCGAATCGATGGGGCAGCCCTTTATCATCGAGAACCGGCCCGGTGCTGGAAGCAACATCGGCACCCGCTACGCGGTCTCGGCCGAGCCCGACGGCTATACGATCTTTGTTGCGACCGTCGCCAACGCGATCAACGCGACACTCTATAAAAATCTGACGTTCGACGTTCTTCGCGACTTCTCGCCCGTGATCCTCGCCGCCAGGGCGCCCAATCTGCTGGTTGTGAATCCATCGGTGCCTGCGAAATCGGTGCAGGAACTGATCGCACTGGCGAAAGCGCGGCCCGGAAAGTTGACGGTCGGATCGAGCGGCATCGGAACGTCTCCACAGATGACGGCCGTGTTGTTCCGCCACCGGGCCGGCATCAATGTCGTCGATGTTCCATTCAAGGGCGGTCCGGAAGCGACGTCGGCGCTGCTGGGCGGGCAAATCGATTATCTGTTCGCCATCACATCGACGGCGTTACCCCACGTGAAAGCAAAGCGTCTGCGCGCGCTTGGCGTCACCAGCCGCGAGCGCACAGCCCTGTTGCCCGATGTCCCGACGGTGAGCGAGGCCGGCTTGCCGGGCTTCGAGGCCGTGACCTGGTTCGGGTTCGCGGTGCCGAAAGGCACGCCGCCCGCCATCATCGATCGTCTAAACAAGGAAATCGGAAAAATACTGGCGATGCCCGATGTCAAGGCGAAGCTCGCCGTGCAAGGCATCGACGTCGCCGGCGGCTCACCCGAACAGTTCGGCAGCTACATGCGCGACGAGTTCGCGAAATGGGGCAGTCTGGTGAAAGAATCCGGGCTGTCGATCAAGGAGTAATGCTGGACCGGCCGCAGCTTTAATGCCTGTGGCCAGTTAGCGGAATCCCTACAGTTTTAATCAACGACATAAATGATCTTTGTAAATCTAGCGCGATAGTTCCGTTCGATAGGCCCGGCGTGACTCCGGCGGGAAGTAGATCGAGCGGAGGCCATCGTGCTCGAATCATTGAATGCATGGGTCGAAACGTTGCGTTTTGCCTGCGAAGTGCAGGGGCGCCTTAGTGCCGCTTGAAATACTGCACCTCGCGCTCGTGCTTCTGCGCGGCCTTTCTGCTGTCGAACGTGCCGAGATTGCGCCGCTTGCCGGTGCGCGGATTTACTTTCCGCGAATAGAGCCGGTACTTGCCGCTGCTGAGCTTGCGGATCATGCGCGCGCCCGCCGCCGCTTGCGCACCGCGGCCTGCGCCTTCTTGATGTTGGCGCGCTGGGCGCGCCGCATTGCCGGCGTCGGCTTCTCACGCTCCGGAATGTTACGGCGCGGCTTGGCGATGAAGCGGTCGCCGCCGAGATGGCGCGGCGTCGAGTCGAGCTGCGACAGCACCTTTTCCGCTGCCACGCTATCGGCCACAAGCTTAGCGCCGTCGATATGCGCCTCGTTCTTGCCGATCAGCCATTTCTGTGTGTCCCAGGACCCATTGGCGCGCTGGCCAGCGACCCGTTCGATACCGCCGCGGGCGCCGACATCCTGATTGCGGAAGGTGACGAACTCCGTGCGCGGGCGCACCTGGATGTGGAAGAAGTTGCCGCGGCCACGCGCACCCGGCTTAACGCGACGAGTCTTGGCACGGCGGGCAGTGCTGCGGCGTTTGCGGGATTTAGGCATGGCAAACTCCCGATTGCGCTGATCGATAAGGTGAAAGCAGAACACAAGTTCCGGAACTTGGCCTTGATCTACGACAACGGTCTAAGCTCACCAGCCGAACGGGAAGCCGCCAAAGAAGCCGCGCCGGGGGTAATAAGGCCGCGCGCGGTAATAATAGGGCGGGCTGTTTATATTGGCCCCAGGCACGGGCGTTGCGGCGGGTCGGCGGGGCATCGACGTCATCGTCCTGATCATCGCGCGATGTGGCGCGCGCCACCACCGCAGCGCCGCCGCCGGGGATCTCGTTGGTGAGCACCACCATGGTGTTGGTCATCTTGTGCTTCTTCACGAGAGCCCACAGCGTCGCAGCGTTCTTCACCGACAGCCGCACGCAGCCATGCGAGGCCGGACGCCCGAGGCTGCGGTGATAGGTGCCGTGAATAGCGTGGCCCTGCTGGGTGAAGAAGATCGAATAGGGCATCGGCGCGTCGTCCCACTCGCGGCTGTAGTGGTCGCGGTCCATGCGGAACGGGCTGTAGGCGCCGTCTGGCGTGTCGTAGCCGGCGCGGCCGGTCGACACTTGCCAGGTGTAGAGCTGCTCGCCGTCGGCCGAGACGGTCATCTGCTGGGCGGCCTTGTCGATCTGGATCAGGAGGTCCGCGCGCGCGGGTGCGGCAAAAACGAGCGCCACAAAGGCGGCGGCAACGGCGGCAAGGCGAAGACGCATGACGGACCTCCCGAGCAACCCCAGCTCAAGCATAGCACGCACCGGGGCCCCATTATGGCAAAGTTCTGTGATCGATAGCTCGGCCGCACCGGCCATGTTCCCCCGATAGAGGGCCCTTTTCGCGCGCCGCCGCCATCCCCACATGTTTTGTCCAGACCTTAAAGAGAGAAATCGCCGCCATGTCGGAGCCGCTCGTCGTCATGCTTCCCCACCGCCTCGGCAAGGACGAGGCGCTGCGCCGCATCAAGGACGGGCTCGGCCGCGCTAAGACCGAGTTCGCCTGGCTGATCGCGCTCGAGGAGGAGGTGTGGACCGGCGATCGCCTGAGCTTCCGCGCCGCCGCGCTCGGCCAGCGCGCCTTCGGCACCATCGACGTCTATGAGCAGGCGGTGCGGCTCGAGGTCACGCTGCCGTGGCTGCTCGCGCGCTTCGCCCACGCGGCGCAGCGCGTGATCGGGCAGAAGGGCCAGCTGATGCTGGAGAAGAAATAAGCGGAGCGCTGCCCGTGCAGCTGGCCAAACTCATCAATTTGCGGGATGCCAAACGGCGGTCATCGCGAAACTGTCGCGAATGACCCCAAGCGGATATTCTCACTAATTCAAAACAGCACTCATGAGAGCGACGACCAAATGAGCGCAATGACTGCGCCCGCCATCAGTGCAGTTCCTCCCCAGCCAAATCCGAGGAGCCACGGCTTGCCTTTGAAGCGTCCCATCAAGTCTACTTTTGAACGATAACCATCATTGTAGCCATAATAGGCACTGCAACAATGCCGTTTAATAACGCACTCCAGATCAGCATTTTGATCGGGTCGATGCTCGTGAATCCAAGTCCAAATCCAATAATCGTTGCGGCTGCGATAATTCCATAGAAACCAACTGCATCTGGTCCGCTTATGACCCATCTCGACCGTTCGCGGCACTGCAAACATCACGGCTGCTATTAGGGCGCATTTTGACGTGGCTCAATGCGCCAATAATCTTTTCGACTGATAAGTAAATAAACAAAATCTCCGGACGGCGGGGCCATGCGTTCCGCATTCGAGCAGGGCGTTGAAGAGACTATTTGAGGCTAGAACATGATCACGTTAGAGGACTGCATCGCATTCTCTGGCTTGACTGAAGAAGAAGTCCTAGCGATTGCCGAGCATGAACACTTACCCGAGATCGCTGCAGCGGCGCTTGCGCAATACCTGCTGTCCCAGGAGCACAGTATGGAGAGGGTGCGCGACATGATTGTTGACGACATTCGCGAGGCTCAACACCGCGATGACACAGTACACGTGCGAACTTTGCTGCATGTACTGCACCATTTTCTAAAAACGCATCCCGAGGTTAGGCCGTCTCAGCACCCCTGGAGTAATCGGTTCTAAGATCGGATCTCGGTTGGGGTGCAGGTAGATTGGTTTTAGGGGCAACCGGACGTGACGCGAACATCACGAGATGTCCGCGGCGGGACATGACGCCCCGAAGCGAACATTAACCTTTGGAATTAGTACCTTACCGCAATCTCGGCACGATTGCGCGCCAACGTTCGCTTTATTTCTCCTGTTTCATATGAGTTAGAGCTTCGCCGCGGAGGTGCGAAAGCCCAATAATTGTTCCGATAAGCATGAAAAGCATGATGAGTTTAAGATTTTCAAACATAAGAGCGATCATCGGAACTACTCCGGAAGACCCCCTTCCCCCCTTGTTAGAAACGTGCGCCACTATCGGTTTAAATTCCACGAAAAAAAGACGACCGTTCTGTAAAGGCGACATTAAAAGTGGCCAACAATTTATCAAATGTGTCCAACGGAGTCTTATCAAGCAAAATGAATCCGCCTCCTCGATTTACACCACTTTCACACGCGGCGTGCACCGTGACCGTGAGGCCGCGCCTCTTCTTGTAAAAAAACCGCGCCGGTTAGGGCGCGGATTTGTGCAGTGGCAGTGGAGGATTCACGCCGCCTGATGGGAGGTTGGCAACGTTGCACAGCGGTATCTAACGACCTCGCGAAGAGTCTAACAAATAAATATTTGTTTATGGGCCGCCACAGTTGGCCGATCTTACAATTTAACGAGATTGAACTCGTCAAGAACTTTGCCTCTCAGGCTGTCATCGGTATCGAGAACACGCGGCTGCTCAACGAGCTGCGCCAGCGCACCGGTGATCTCTCTGAAGCACTGGAGCAACAGACGGCGACGTCCGAGGTGCTGTAGGTCAAAGAAAGAAAGCGGGCAGCCCTAATGCTTCCTGGCATCCACCCGGAAGCCGACGATGGTCTTTTCGCCCAGCGCCTTGGCGGCTTCCAGCCGGTGCAGGCCTTCGACCAGCACGAAGCGCGCGCCGTCCGGCCGCACCAGGATCGGCGTCTGCTGGCCGTCCTTGAGCATGCTCTCGGCGATCTCGTCGACGCGCGCCTGCACGAGCGTCGTGCGTCGCTTGACCGGTACGTAGATTTGGGCGATCTGGAAATTCTCGCGCTTCATCATGGCGGTCGAAGCCTAGCATGGATTGGGCGGTGATCGCGTGATATAGAGCCACCTCAACAGAAGAGCCCCCATCTTGAGACGACGCCCCTAGGGGGGCGCAAACGCATGGCCGGGTTGCGCTGTGGCGATGGCACTGAATGCGAAGGGACGATACGTTGAGATTTAGGTCAGGGCATATTTTCTCCCGCTGAGTGTGGCTCCCCCTCCACGACGATACTCGGCGAAGACTACCTGACCTAGCCCCGCTTCGACGGGGCTTTTTTTGTGGGTTGCACCTTGGTGCGCAAGCCGGCGAGCGCCAGTCGCGCACATCGGCGACGATGCCATCGTCAAAGCGACGGCCGCGCAGGGGCTTTAAGGAATTATTAAGCATGCAGCCTTTAGCCTGCCTGGGTGGTCGGTGGTTCAGTCGGGTAGGCAGGCCCACGACGTTAGCCTTTAATGCTGCACACTATCGGTGAGCACCTGCCCCGCCTTTACAAAAAAGTCACAAAACAGAAATCGCATAACACCTGCTTATGCTGTGCGTTGCTCGCACCAGACTTCCCGCATGCGCGCGCTATTGCGAGGCGTCCTGGCGACGGTGGGGCGGTTCAAATCGCCATCCGGTGACTGTGGTCGCGCTAGTCAACCAATTGTAAACCATGTCGATGTACCTGAATCAGTCCACCTTCTCAGGCAACACTCACATGGCCGCGTCTACGAAGATCGTCGCCAATACCGACGGCAAGAAAACCGAGGTCAATAATCAGCTGATTGAGAACCTGAGGGCTGAACTCAGCAGGGTGAAGGCCGATCTGAAGGATGAACTCGACAAAGTAAATGCCGACGCCGAAAGGTTGCGGGCGTTCAATGTTTCGCACCGCAAGGCATTGTCCGCGGCTTGATGCGGCGTTTCGCTCGTTATTCAAAAGCGACACGTTGAGAACGCTGCAAATAAAAAACTCGTAAACTACTTAAGCCATTTAGCCGAATTGATTTAATCGCGGTGGTCACCGTACCAATTTGCATTCCAACTCGCTCATTGAAGGGCGTTGTCACCGGATGGATCAGTTCCTTGCAGTTTTGCAAATTCTTGGCGGCTACGTTCAGCAATGGCCGCTGATAATTGCCATTCTAATTTTAATTGTTTTTCTTTTTGTAGATTTAATCGCGCGAGAATAGTTCACTAGGCTGCGATGACGGCGCGCCGGTAGGCGCGGCGGTTTGCTGGTCCGGTATTTCAGGCCTTTTCTTTCGCGTCGAACCCGATCAGAGTTCGTAATCTTGATTTCCCGGCCGAGACAACTCCCGGCGAAGACAAGACAATGTAAGTCGCATTGAGAGCAAACCCGATCATGAAAGCCGCCCATATTAGCTTGTCAGTGAGTGCCCGTGGCGGATGCTGCGAAAACGCATGGAACGCAAGCAGCAATGCGCAGATAGAAGCAATTATTAAGAGGACTCGCGAAACCCGCATTAGTGCCTCTCTTGCAGTCATAGTCCAGCTCCCGTGGATTTTTCGGATGATGGGTACCAATCTCAACTAAAGTGCTGAATCACCATTAGGACGCCGGCCACCAGAAAGAAGCCGAAACTCGTGCCCGCCACTACGACCGTGAGCAGCCCTCTTGCAGTGTTGTTCATAGCCCACTCCTTTTGGATGCATGAGAGCTATATTTCGTCACAGGTGCCATTAGGCCTGATGGCCTAGGGATCATTACGGATTGATGGCGGCTTCAAGTCGGCGGTGGGAGCGCGAGCCGCGATCCTCAAGTCCCGGCCATCTTCGGCTCGGCATGCGCGCCCCACCGGCTTCTTCAGTCGGCCCGAACTCGTCCAATTCGTCGCCGGAAAAGAAGCGCCGCTGCTTGAGCGCACTGGCCACACGCACAATCGGAATCCAGTTTTCCTCGACCAGCATTTCAGTTTCGCAGATAAGCCGCGTCAGGATTCCAAGTTGCTCCATCGGTCGGCGCGCCAGGATCACCATGAATTTTTCAACGTCATTCAAATCGCCGGTAGCGCCCAATTCGTCGGGCGTTGCTCGGTCACGTCTAGCGCCCAACCGCTGACGTGAGGGGCGTTTATAGACAGTAGGCTGCGTGGTATTTTGCCCCGCATGACTGGCTCACTCCAACTCCACGATTATCCCGGCGAGATAGTGCGCCTATCGTGCGGCGGTTGCGGACGGATCGGGCAATACCGCAAGGAAAAGCTAATCGCACAATTTGGCGCCGACATTGCGCTGCCCGACTTGCGGCACGAGATTGCGCGATGCGAACGACATCAGAAAGCCGGTGATGCTTGCGCCGTTCATTTCATCGGATTGGTTCAAAAAGCGGGGGGCGTACCCAAGCCACCACCGCCGCCGCCGCCACCTCCGCCTCTGCCGCCGCCTTAGGAAGGCCTGCGCGGTCGGCCCATAAACGGAAATTTATTTGTTCGGCTCTCGGCGACGGCGCTGGATACCGCTCGCCCTAACTGGCGCGGTTCTTTTTGAAACTAGCCCACTAGGGCACCATGAGCACACTGTACGCAATTATGGGAGGAGTTGTCTTTTCGGGAGCTTGCTGGCTTGTAGCAAGAATCGCTGAACAAGTTTATTCCGCCCGAAGAGACCGAATGACAGGGAAGGCCGCCAACTGCGGCGGCCTCGCGTTAGGCATTTAGGGCGATCATTGAGAATTAGGCGGAGCCAATTTCCTCAATACCACGCTTCCGGTAACCCAGAGAATCCCGAGAACGGCAACAGCTCCTCCCGCGAAGATGAACGTACTCATGCAACGCTCCGTTCGGTTTATCCCCCGAAGGTCCAAGCTGCCCGGATTAAAGTGACCAAATGATGAATGAGCCGGATCATCCGGCGCTCGCCGCTGGCTACTATTTACGCCCAACGAAAACGATGAAAATGACTCGATGCATATTTTAATAATCAGCAGCCAACCGATCGGGGCTTTGCGGTGACGCGCTATACGTGCTGGATCAGCAATAGGGCGACGGCTACCAGAACGAAACCGGCGGTCGTGCCTGGCGCGATCTGGCTTTCGGACAATCCGGAAAGTTGTTACCATCCACGTCAGTTCGGGGGGACATCTGGGGGTATCCGAGTTTACCATTACTGGGTCCGAATGCGTTCGGCAATAATCGGCTGAACGGGGGGCCAACTCGATCCTAAGAATCCGATTGATCATAAGGCTGCGCAAGGCACTGCCCTTTACGGAGCGTCACTTGTAGGTCAACCGGCACACCAGCCGTTCGGCTGAGTTCCCGCCAAGCCATCGGAGAAGCCATCAAGCGAGAAGCCGAAGCAGGGAAGCGACAAGAATTAGCACATGCAAAAACGCCGCACCGTTGCTGAGGAGCGGTATCCCAAGGACAACGGTCATGACTGACATTCATCCGAAGCCTCCGTTAGAAGACCCCCTGCACGAAAAAGAAATCTTCGCCAGCGAAGTTGTCGGAGTTGCTGTAATACACGGCAATTTCGTTGTAACACTCGCAAACGCCCGCTTTGAGGAGCCCATCGGGAATCAGCCCGCAAAAATACGACGGATTGTGACCGGCAGGATTGTGCTGACTACCGTCGCCGCCAACCAGCTTCTTCAAAATCTCCAAAGTATTGCCGCTCAAATTGAAGCGACAGCATTGGCGGTCGCTGGCCACAAACCAAATTGAGTCTTAATCATCCAATCTCGCGCCGGAAGGTCAGGTTCTGGACGATCACGGCGCGGGTGCCGCAGTATCCGCATGATCGCGGCTATGCGGCGACGCGAGAGGAAGCGATGGCGGCGTTCAAGGCGGCGTGGGAGCGCGGGCCGTGATTTCGCTCGGTTGGATGAATTGGACAGGCGTTATCCCCGCATGCGATCATACTTAAAGGAAGGTCAAGGCAACGGCTGCGCCTGTATAGGAGTAGACGATGGCGGTCATCGAATGGCTTGGCGGGGGTAAGCCGGAGAAATCGGGCCCGGAGAAATACGCTCCGCCGAATCGGCGTGGGCCGGAAAAACTGAGCGATATCGACCAAGTGGCTGCGGACGTGGTCGAGGGTGAGATCCGTGAAATCGTTCGGCGCCGGCGCGCCGAAGACGCGGCCACGGTTCCGGCCGCCGAAAACCTAAATGAGTTGATCGGGCGCGTCGCCGGCGCGTCGATGGAGGAAATCGACCGGGTCATCCGCGATTTGGAAAGCGTGCGTGACATGTTGCGCAACGAAGGCGAACGTGTGAGCCGCGAGATCAAAGGCTACGTCAGCTTGAACGACGCGGCAGCAACGGCGATGAAGGCCATCTCCGACAGCCTCACTCAATGGAAAAGCGCGCCGGACAAGTCGGGCACTCAGTAGCGCAAGCCGTGATCCTCAAGTCCGAAACTTATAATTTCCACCGTCTCGATCTCACGCGCCAAGCCGGGTTCATTGTGACGATCTACGATGAGGATGGGCTAAGACTGACCGAAACGCTGCCGTGCTTAACCCCCACCGGAGGCGCGAAAGATCGTCGACAACAAAGTCGAAGGACCGAAGAAGGTAGCCCCTTGTCCTGGTTCGTAGTCCGGCGCGCTGCATGGCGACGCTCCGATGCTTCGGCGATCGCGCGAATTTCTCGCGGCCCTAATTGCCGGTTGTGAAGACGTTTAGCCGATAAAGTGTGCTCGCACTATTTGTTGGCGAGAGCCGCGACGCCACCCTTGGAGGAATGCCGCCGTGGCAGGCGACAAGGCGCGCTTTGCGGTGACGTTTCGCCGCCCGACCAGGGCTTTCGAGGACGCCTTCGTAAAGGCTGGGCTCAACTACATCCTGTCGCTCGACGACGTGCAAGACCGCCAAAAAATTTCTTATCCTGTGAAATCCGTCACAGTACAATGTCGGCGTGGCTCGATAAAAACTACACAATACAAAAGCAAAAAAGGGAGCTGCGTCATGATCCGAACCGCCATCATTTCCGTGGTCGCATCATTCGTCCTCTTCAGTGCCTGGACCATCAACCTGGTCAGCTATCATCCGGCGACAGAGCTAGCGCCACTCAGCACGGCAACGGTTGGCCGCTGACCGCAGTAAAAATAAAATGGGCCACCCCACCGGGCACCCGAATCGAGCCGCAGCAGAGTCATGCCGCCGGTGGCTGCTCTCCTGCTTCTTTTAGCGCTCGCTCGGACGCGCGCGAGCGAAACTCGCGCCAACTTTCACGCTAACATGCCGCCACAAGCCGCCGATCAACGTTGAAACGCTCGGCCAGGGCAGGCGCCAATGTATTGAACAGAAATGTCTCCTGATCAGCAATCAAGTCCGCCAGTTCGCATCCGCATCGCTTCTCGAAGGCCTCGACTAAGATCAATTTGCCGGTCGCGACCATCAGCTCACGCCTTTTCTTTTCCGCAGTCAGCTCGGCGATCTCGGCCTCACCGTGCCAGCGACGCTGCTCGCGCGTGCCGACAATGTTATCGAATAAACAGCGGGATGTCTGCTTGTGGCGCTTAGCGGACAATCCAGTTGCGCCCGCGTTTGTCTGTCCGCTTTCGGGCGTAAAGCGGACATCTCGTTTGGTTTTTTGCTTTTTTTGGTGTGACGGGTCGGGGATCAAGGGAAAAATCTAAGCGGGACTCCTCCGTCTGCCCCTCGACCCAGTTGCCAATCCGGCGCTCGCCGCCGACACAGCGGCGATCCAGAACCCGCGCAGCCGGTTGGCGATTCATTGGACGACTTCGCTTCTTGACCGCGAAAGCGTACAACGCATTTAAAAAGGTCTTGGCCCTCGGTGCGATCCTTAGGATTGACCGTCTCATAGATAGCGCCGCAATTGCATAGAAGTTGGTTCATGCCACACAAATATGCGCCTGTTTGATGTAGGCCGCTAGACGTGCGCGTCGGTCAATGCTGCCGGTAGGCCCTATGCAGCGCCGGCTTTGGCGACCGACTTCAGGCCCGTCGAGCTTCGACACGAACGTTCGTCGCCGGCGCTACTGCAGATCAATGGGTTGATAATGCCCATTGGCGTCCAGCTGTGTACCCCAAACCTTGTGCACACCCTGATGCTCGGATCGACCGAAGGTCACGAGTGTCCCGAGCCCAATGTCGTAGTCGTGAAGATTTTCGAGAGTTTGCACGAGTTTTTCGGTGTCGAGGTCAGGGCCATTGTGTTGCAATGCTGCGATTAACACGTTGGCCATCACATAACCTTCGAGGGACACGTAATCCGGCGCCTCCCCAGGGAAGTATTTGGCGAGCGCAGATTTGTATTCGAGGACCAACGACGAGGAGCCCTCGAGCGCAGGCACGACCTGCGTCACGATGACCCCGTTTGCAAATTTGCTGCCCAGTAGCATCAGCTCATTGGCCAACGCGGTGCTGCCCACGAAAGAAACGCTGGTGTAAATCATGTCTGGATACAGGTCGCGCGTCTTCTCGATGAATTTAGCCGCGGCCCGATAGGCGGGCACCATGATCACCGCTTTTATCGCGGGGCGCGGTCTTGTTGGCGTTGTGTGCCTGGAGTTGCGCGACGGCGTCGTCCACATTGACGGTGTTGCGCTGATAGTTGAGCCGCAAAATTGTGCTGTCGTTGCCCCCGAGCGCACGGAAAGCCTTGGCGACGCCGGCGAAGCCAGAGTCTCCGTACGCGTCCTGCTGCGCAAAGACGGCAATCTGGTCCGGCTTCAGCCGCTTGACCTTCACCAGATAGTGCACGACGGCGGCGGTCTCTTCCGCGTAACTGGCCCGGTAGTTGAAAACATATCGGTCGGGTGGATCGTTCCTGAGCAGGCCAGCGCCGGTGAAGGCCCCGAAAAACAGCATCTTGCGCTGAAGGGCGTAGGGCACCGCGACCACCGCCGTGGGCGTTCCCACGTTGCCGACCATGCCAAAAACCTGGTCTTTCTCAAAAAGCTGCTTCATTGTTTCGGCGGCGCGTGCGGGCTCATAACCGTCGTCCGCCGCAATGAGCCGGAGCTGCCGGCCGTGCACTCCGCCACTAGCGTTGGCCACGCGGAACGCCGCCTCGATGCCCCGCTGCATATTCTGGCCGAGTTCCTTGGTCGCGCCGCTGAATGGTGCGGAAATCCCAAACCGAATTTCAGTGTCGGTGACACCGCGAACGGGAGCTCTTGACGCTACCTGGTTCTTGTCGGAGCGGTGCGAGGCCGGCTTGACTGCGCCTGCGCGCTTGCGGACGGCTCCGGTCCAGAGCCCGCTGCAACAATCCCGATGGCTGGAACGAGTGGGCTATTCGCCGGCGTGTTATTCGCCGTAAGTCGGTCAGATGGTTTGGAAGCTTGCAATGTCTGCGAATCTGGCGGCGCTTGCTGCGCCTGCGCGCTTGCGGACAGCTCCGGTCCAGAGCCCGCTGCAATCCCGATGGCTGGAACGAGTGGGCTATTCGCCGGCGTTTGCAATGTCTGCGAATTTGCATTGAGCAGGGTGCGTGCACCTTGCCATAACGGCTTCACGAAGATGGCCAACAATGCGACGAGAGCCGCAAATGTGACCACCACTGCAAACCGGCCAATCGGCGCCAACGCCCAGTCCTTTAGCCGTCGTGGTGGTGGTGGCTCCGGGGCGGGTTCGGGCCGTGACGCGAATTCGGACGTTGTCCGCCGGTCTTCATGCCCGTGCATGGACGAAGGAATCGTTGGTGCCAAAGTGACGTAAGCTTGTTCTGGCGGTTGCTCGCGAAGCCGTTTAGGCGCGTACTTCCTATACTGATCGTCGCTGATCGGAACACTCATGATCGCCTTCCCGTTCCCCGTGTGAAATGCTGAAGTGATTGTGGCGCCGGCATGGAACTAAGTAAACAGTGAATCCGGACGGGAACTTTGATGCGTCGCCCCAAGGCCACAGACCTCGCACAGCAGCCTCAATACGGCACCGGCATGTCGTCGGCATAGCCGCTCGCGTCGAGACCTCGAAAGTGATCGCCGCAGCCTAACCAAAACGCCTGATCGGATTTCGGAGAGCCCGCCTCGCGCAGGCTGTGTGAGAACTAAGCGAGTCAGATAAGAAAGGCCGCATCAACAACGATGCGGCCTTTCTCATGAGCTATATTCCGGGCGACGATCGTGGTCAGGCAGCGCTGCTACCGGCGGTTATCGAGGACTATGTGGCGGCGGATGCGCCGGTTCGGGTGATCGACGCGTTTGTGGACGGTCTTGATGTGAGGGGGCTCAGGTTCGGGCGGTCAGTGCCGGCAGCGACGGGGCGGCCTCCCTACGATCCGCGAGACCTGCTGAAGCTTTACCTTTATGGCTACTTGAACGAGGTGCGCTCGTCGCGCCGGCTGGAGCGCGAGTGTTTTCGCAATGTGGAAGTGATGTGGCTTGTGCGCCGCCTCGCTCCCGACTTCAAGACGATTGCGGACTTTCGCCGCGATAACGGCGCAGCGATTGTGGGGACATGCCGCGCCTTTGTGCTGTTCTGTCGGGATCAGGGCCTATTCGCGGCGCGGCTGGTGGCGCTCGACGGCTCGAAGTTCCGCGCTGCGGCAAGCGCCAAGCGTATTATGGGCCGGCGAGAAATTGCGGACGAGGCTGGCCGTCTCGACCGCCGGATCGCTGAGTATTTGGCCGATCTGGATGAGAGCGACGCCTGCGAGCCCGATGAAGCGCCGAGTGCGACGACAGCGGCGCTTGAGGTCCTCAAGATGCGGCGCGCCGAACTTGATCGCTTGGCTGCCAAGCTTGATGAGGAAGATCGCAATACTCTGGTGGAAGGCGAGCCCGATGCCCGGCCGATGGGGATCGGCAAAGGGCCAAAGCCGCCGTCCTATAAGAGAGTATCTGTTTAATTGTGTGTGAGCGATCCATGGCGGTTGAGCATCAGCGGATTGTAGTTGGTAAGCGATCAGAGAAGAAGATAGCGAACTGAGCATAGGCTGCCCGCCATTCGATTGCAGGCTTCCAGTGAACGCCGATATTTCTGAGCGCGAGGTAGAGCAATTTCATCGCCGCCTCATCTGACGGGAATGCTCCCCTGGTCTTGATGATCTTGCGCAGGTGTTTAGTACTTCTTCATCGTCGTCGTCATCAGGTACGAAACCACAGCCACCGCACGTTGGACATTGATGTTCATCGTCCGTGCCTTTATCAAGCACACCATCACCGTTGCAGTCGGGACACGTTTTAGTTTTCATTTGCGCCTCCGAACTTTCCACACGCAATTCCAAAAAATACTGCAAATAAAGAATTTGGCGACTTGTTCGCCCATTGGATTTGTCCGCTATTACTCCAACGAAGCTGCCCGCGGTCAGCGTATGCTCAATAATCAATAACGACCACCATCGCGCTCTTGCTTCGTGAGCCATTCCGATAAAGTTCTTTGTGTTGATTCTGAAGTCCTGCGACGGCTCGGCGTTGCTTTGGCCGCCGTTGAAGCAACGGCCAATTTCTCCGCAGCCTCTTTTTCGAGACGGAGTTTTCTTAATCGCGCCATCTTCTGGCGTTCTGCTTCTGCTTGAGCGTTGTGAGGTAAAAGCGCGTCTTGACGTGCAACCTGAGCCGAGACCAAGAGTCCGATAATTGTTTTTTCGCCAAGAGCCTTGCACGCTTCCAACCGATGAAGCCCCTCGACCAGAACGAAGCGGTCTTGGTCGGGTCGAACAAGAATGGGAGCTTGTTGTCCGATTTCCAGAATACTCTCGGCGATTTCTTGAACCACCTCAGATTTGAGAGTTTTCCTCCTCTTCACAGGAACGTAAATTTTGTCGATTGGGAATTTTTCCTGTTTGAGCACAGCTTCTCCCCCGTAGTGATTGCAGCGGCCCCATCGCCAAAAGTGTAGCCCGGTTCGATGCAAATTTAACAAAAGACAAGAATTGCACGTCAAGCGCGAAACGTTGGGTTTGGTCAGCAGCATTGACCTGACCGCCATGGCTCAGAATTGGCCGTGGATTCGTTTTTAGTGTTCGGTTCCCTTGCAAGAGGGCTGTTGGCAATTGCAAAAGCCGATTGCGCAAGGAAATGCAGCTAGGTGTCACCGCGGCAGGCGATGGCCTGCGAAAGTCATTATTTTTCTTTGTGAGTGCGTAGAACCCCCACTCCAAAACGTGCAACCAGACCGTTATGAGCGGTACGCCCTCCCCGGAAAAGCCGATAAAACCTGACGATTAACGTGGTGTTCGATCACGTTTGACGACGTTTGTTCTTGTTTGGTCGCGCCGTATCGTTGGTCAGCCGTTGGGAGCTTGATGCGTGCACCAAACCTTGGAGCACTGCGATGGCCAGGCTCTCGTTCCTTCCTAACTCAACACTCAACTGACTTTTAATACCGTAGCTCGCATCCAAGGATTCGTGATAAAATTTAAACGCGCGGCGAACACTGCTGTGCGTGTCCCGAGAGTGATCGGAATGAAGACGATTACCGCGATGGTGGCTAAGAGTCTCGGCAAGCTCTTGGCTAAAGACTTTCGGGAGATGTTTGGCTCAGCGCAACAGGACACTGCCGAACGTCTCGCTTCGCTGGCGCGGAGTACCCTGGAATGCCTCGGCCGGAGTGATGCTCTTTACCATAACGTCGAACACACGATGCTCGTGACCCTGGTTGGTCGAGACATCCTGCGGGGAAGAACGCTGACCGAACGTATCGAACCAACAGACTACGATCACCTCATCGTCTCCTGTTTGCTACACGATGTCGGATACGTCCGCGGCATTCTAAGAAACGACACGAAGACTAACTTCGTCGTGGACAAAAGCGGGAAGACGATAACCTTACCGCGTGGCGCTTCGGACGCGGCACTGGCACCCTATCATGTCGACCGTTCCAAGATGTTCGTGTTTGAACGGTTGGGCAAATCGCCAACCATCGATGCCGAGCGGGTCGCGATGGCAATCGAATCTACGCGGTTTCCGCCAGTTTCTGATCGCGCTGACGTGGGACTAGAGCCACGCCTTGTACAGGCGGCGGACCTGATCGGCCAGCTAGGCGATCCCCTTTATGCGAGAAAAGCAAACGCGTTGTATTGCGAGTTTGAGGAAATCGGTATTAACCGGCAGCGAGGATACCAGTCGCCAGCTGACCTGATCGACAAGTATCCAGCCTTTTTCTGGAATAGCGTCTCGATGCATCTTGGCCCGGCGATGACTTACCTCAATGCGACGGCTTCCGGGCAGCAGTGGATCGCGAACCTACACAATCACGTTTTCTGTGCCGAACATGATTACCACCAAATGGGGCCTCAAGCGTAATCGGCGATGCCTCTCCTTTCCAAAATTATATCTCGACCCGGAAACGCGGCTTAAGCGGACATGGTCCGCAGTCGCGCTTGCTCGCGCGATAGCGCAGGACATGGTCGGAGCCGACGCTACCTGTGGTCGGAAGCAGCTTGCCTGCGGGGCAGACGTAAACACTGCGCTCTTGGTCGAATGCGAAGTCGGCGCGTGAGAAGGTGTCATCCTCTCTCTGGTTCATGTCCCAGACTGGTATGTGCGGCGTGATGCCAATACCGATCAGCCAACGAAGGAACTTAGCCGTGCCGTAGGCCGTATCGGCGGCGAGACGTTTGGGTTTGAGAAGCCGTGTTCAATATTGTTGACACGGATGCAGGTTCGATCACCAAGCTGGTCGCTCTAGACTTGCTTCAAAGTCTGAACTCATGAAATCACTATAAACTGATCCTTGTTGGCTTATCGTGAGGCGTATTGTTTATCACCTGCAGCACGAGCACTAGCAGCACCAGAAGAGGGAACAACAATGAGACGGTCGATGTCCCCTCTCAGAAATGCTTCCAGGAACTTGGGATAATCCTGCACGGACACACATCCGTTTGACTGACCATCGGGGCCGAGCATGTAGGGGTGGGCTAGGATGCCGGAGCGTCCGTACATATTGCTACCGTCGACAGGATTGAGCCGAATGGCTTGAACGCCATGGAAAAGTGCTTTTCGCAAAGCGAGACGATAGACGTTAGGGGGTGTCGGTCCTCGACCTTTCTCACTCACATAACGAGTATCATCTAGCCATTTGCCTAGTCCCGAGTGCGCTTCCAGTTTTTCCCCGTTGGGCAAATAGACGACACGGCCCTCAATGTCATAGACCGCAGTACGACCAACTGCCTCGGGCGGAAGCAAGTCGTTGCGGGACTGTCCAAAGAGGTTCTTCAGCCAAGTCAAGAATGCCGATGAAGCAGCCGACGAAGGGTTTGCTGTGGATTTTGAACTCGTAGCAATACCGCTTAAGGGAGCGGTGCCGCTCTGGACCTGCCTGTATTGATCGATGAACGGACGAGACCGTGGCAAGGGAACCGAGAGCATGTCCTCGTCAGAAGACGCTCGGTTGGATAGCTGACTGCCGGGGATTAACTCGCCGGAAGGTCGTTCCGTCTCACGGGGAGACGCTTGTTCCTGGCGTGATGCATAAGACCCCAGAGGCTCTGACAGGAAGAGTAGGGCGTTTCCGTGCGCGAACGGGCTGTCGAGCAGGGAAACGGCGCTCGCAGGTACCGAGCGGAAGACGCAGCAATTCTCTTCGGCCTTCAGATTACTGTCGGCTTTGACATAAGCAGTGTGCATCCACTCGGTGCCGAATGTGACCGAAGCGGCTATGGCTGCTGCAACGAGCAGAGTCTCCAGGGAAATGATGGGAGCCCTAAACGCGGCATGGCGATTATGGACTGGACAAAATATGCGTCGAGCTACGGAAGTGATATCAGAGAGTGTGGTCGCATAGTCCATAACAGGTGATTACCAGATGTTTGCTGACCTGAAATCGGCCACGCCAAAGCGGACGGGCCTCTCGCCGGTTCCCTGATTACGTAGCGAACGGATGGCGAATTTCCCCCTACCCCGTGTCTTCAACGGAGCCTAATAAGAATGGAGAAATTATGGAAGCCATTTTTGCAGCCTCGGAGGGCATGGAATTCCCGACGCGTTAGCTTTTCGCTTCCTGCGCCAGCAAGCAGCCCAATGCGCCAAGGCCGGTGGCGAAGAGAGGGAGGGCGTCGGGGGCGGCGTCGCAGCACCGGCACATCGTCGGGGTAGGCACTCACCTCGAGAACCCTAAAGCAATCGCAGCCGCGACTAAGACTTCACACGGCGAGCGGCGCTGCCGGCCTTTCGCAATCAATCAAATAGGTGCGCGGCAAACCACATTCTTGGCATTCAAAAATGTGCCATGCTTTGAGTGGCTGTTTCAGATCGGGTTCAACCAGCTTGATTCTCATGGCTGCCGCACATTGCGGGCAGCAAAAAATGGTCGCAGTTGGTGAAGGGGACGATGAGGTCAACATTGGCATGTGATCCTCCAAAACGAATCAGTGTCCTTTTTCATTAGACGGAAATCTAATGGCGACATCGTGTTTTCCTCGAAATCCACAGGCCGGAACTCAGGCACCCGTGCCGGGTCAGTGAGCCGGGTCCTTCCGCGCACCGTCCGGCCGCGATTGCTTTGGCAAAGCTGCCTCGCCCCGCATGCATAAGGCAAGGAGCTCTCAGGCGGTGGCCCACCTCGAATCGAGGGCGTCTATTTTTTGTAGCTCGCCCTGTGAAATCCGTCACGGGATGGGAAGGCGCCTGCTTTGTATATTGGACTTCGCCAATGTCCCTGTAGCTCGATGAAATGCGGCCGATGTGTCATGAAAATCGTACCTCCACGACGTCACCCAATCGTCAGCGCCATCGCACCAGAGCTGTCGTCATGGTTTGCGGACATAGTAACTGGGCCAATTCCCGAAGAGTTAGCCGCGCTTGTCCGGCGAATAGATACAAAGTCGTCTGCGGAGCCAGAAACGCCGACTAATTCAGTGGAGCACAGCCGCTAATTGCGTCTGCCCACATAGCCGCAGGCGGCCGGAGCCGCGAGCGCTCCACCGGACAAGGACACTGAGGCTACATCAGTCGAAGAAACTTGGACGCAGCTCAGCGGTTTGGTTATTCTTTTGCTCAATTGAGCGCATGTCGCCGCAGGCGAAACATCGAAATATGTGCAGTTCAGTAAATGACGCGACCCGTGGTTCAATGAACACAAGTGTCATCGGCATCCCACAAATCGGGCATGGTGGTGCAGGATGAACTTGCGGCGCACCTATACTGCTTCGCTAATTGCAATTTGATGATTCGCTCAATTACGGATGTTTGCCTAATGTATCGCCCATCAGGCCGCCAAGGCGGCTATCGCCGCGTCTGTGCGGCTTGCCACAACGGTTCGGCCTGATCTGGCGGGCCGCCCATGCGTTCGCTGTGGTCTGCTGGTGGAGCGCCTATCGTCTTTTTCAGTCGGCCCATCTTGGAAAAACGTAATGCGGTTCCACCGTATCTTCACCGAGCGCCGTCTCGCCGAATGTCTGTGCAACGGCTCCGAGCGCACGGTGTTCGTTCCGGGCACGGCATCACCACGGCCCGCAATGTCGTCGAGTCACATCTAGCGCCCATCCCTCGGCGGTGTTGAACCGACCACCGGGTGTGAATACTCGCCGCTGATTATGTTCTCGATAATTTGGCCCTTTCGTCGGCTTCAGCTTCGTCGGTTTCGCGATAGGCCCGCCCAAGTCGCCCAGCAAAATCGTCCAAAACGATGTGTGGCTTTCGACTTGCCCGTTTCAAATAAGGTGTGCCCTCTCATAGCGGGTACTCCCAGGACCTTAAAGGACACCGAATATTGTCTGCGGCATATTCGTTCTTTTAGGGCCCATAGGGAGTACCCGTCATGATAGGGCACATTATTGAAATGGAGAATGCGAAACCACACATCGTTTTGACGATTTTGCTGGCCGATTGTCGGGCATATCGGAAATCGAGAAACTGAAGCCACAAAGGGCAATTATCGAGAAATAATCAGCGGCTAGTATTCACACCCGGTGGGCTGGTCGCGTTCAACACCGCAAGGGATGGGCGCTATGATGTGACTCGAAGACATTGAGCCGGGCATGTGATGGACGCGGACGTCGACCACCTGGAACTGGCTCGCAAGTTGGGTGTGCTGAGGGAAGGGGAAGAAGTGGAACGCGAAAAAAACCAAGGCCGAAAAGCTAGGCCGGAACGATAAACCGCAGCGGCCTGCTCATACACCTCCCGCCATAACGGTGCGGCCTGATCTACTGGCAGCTTATCCGCAAGGGAAGTGAATCGAGCCCACGCTAAGGTCGCGGCCTTGGCGGCATCATCGTGGCCCAGAACCGCCTAAGCGGCCACGCCGGTCACCAGAACAAACCCGGCGGTCGCGCCGGTCACCGTGATCGTGAGTAGCTCTCTTGCAGCTCGTCTCGATCTCACTGTCATAGCCCACTCCTTTTGGATACATGAGAGCTATCAGTCAGGATCATCGCTACCATATGAAATTCGTCACACGTGCCATTAGACCTGACAGCCTAAGGTTCATTACGAAACATATAGAAGCGCAACGCGTGAGGAAGCGCTGGCGGCGTTCAAGGCCACAGTGTAGGAGCGCGAGCCGCCTGCACTCTAATGCGGCTCTGTGAGAACCAAATCGGCGGACACGTCGGTAGCCGAAGCAATTGTGAGTTGATAAACTCCCGATACAACGTAAGCGGTGGCCGAGCCATCGGCTGAGAATGCCTTGAGGGCAGTCGCATAGGTCGAACCATCGGCTGCAAGCCGCTGTAACATCACGCTGCCCCCATCCCATGTCTCCGCATGAACGGTTACTCGATAGAAACCGCCGTCCAGCTTGAACGGCGTGGGAGTGGCCGAGATATTTTTCCAACTACGAGTGAATGTGTAGGTCATGTCGCTTTGTGAGCCAAAGCACCAAGCAACCCTAAGCGTTCGGGTGAATAGCTACGGGGCCGATTGCGCTGTTGCGGCTTGCGCGTCCTGCCCGGTGCCACCATCAAAAGTGGGCTGAACGTTATTTCCTTGTTTGAGCACGTAAGTGCTGCTCCTGTTTTCACTTTATGCAGAGCATCTCAATCGCAATACGCAGGCATTGATTTACCGCAAAAGACGCCCCCGGCGAAAAATGCCATTTGAATCATACATCAACCTTTCAAAACAACAGGGCGGACACATAATAAATTTCCTATATACATCACGCGTTCCGCACTGACTTGTTGAAGCACTACAATACCGTTCAACTAAAGGTAGGCTGGGGGATAGAATTGGGATTTCGGCTGAGAAACGATAGCCCAATCTAACAAAAAATAATTAGAGCTACGCAAGCTGCTGAACCAATAGCCCGCGCAGGGCTGTTTGGCCGACTGGGTTGACTTCAGACGGGGCAACAATTTACAAAATTCGTCCCTCGAGCGGCTTAATGTGGAAAGGTCCGGTCCTCCAGAGAAATCCGGCCCCGCGGGTGTTAAGCGCAAGAAGCATCGAACAGCGATTGCTAGTGCAAAAAATAGCCCCCACTAGTAGCACGCCCGCAACGCGATCCAACCCATATACGCGCAAGTACAGGGAAAGATCATCAATATCAGTTGCGATCCGCTGAACGGACTTTTTTTGTTGCAGTGTCCATGGCGAGAGTGCCCCCTGTGACAGGAGGCACCGGAGACGCCGATTTTACGGGGTTTTTACGCCTCTGCCAGAAGCCTTCGCATGTCCTAAATGTCTTTGTAGTGGTGGGTGGAGTCAGTACCGCGCAGCTCGCCGCCGTGAAGGCCGTAGGAACGACGCGGCAATCTATTTTGTGGCACATCGACGAATTTCGTGTACGGCTAATGCCGCAGCGCATCATGCGCAGGGGGAGTAAACGTCTATGACAGTCGTAGTTGCGAAGCCGAAGCCGATTAGCACCAAGCAATTAGCCTACGCGCTCGCGGACCAGCATGAGCTAACGAAGAAGCAGGCCCAAGAGATACTAGATGACCTCGCAGTCCTGATCACCAAACACTTGAAGAAAGGCAATCGAATAAGGATCGCCGGGCTCGGCATCTTGCAGGTGCGCAAGCGGGCCGCCCGCATGGGCCGCAATCCAGCGACTGGCGAGGCTATCAAGATTAAGGCAAGCAAGAAGGTGGCTTTCCGCGCCGCTAAGGACCTCAAGATGGCGATCTGATCACCTTAGCTCCCCGGGTAGCGTTCTTGGGCCGCACGTATCTGCGGCCCATCTTTTTTACCGCTCCGCCCTACTTTCTGGCAACGTCCCATAGTCCCTAGAAGCGCAGCCGCTTGCGCCTGTGCTTCTCGCCAGAATGGTGCGGCCTGATCCGCTGGCAACGTTTCCACACAAGCAACAAAACGACGCCATGCGGCAGCGGCCTTGGCAGCATCGACGGGTTTAGTCTTGTGCTGCGCTGTGGCTTGCCAACGCTTCACCACCGATTGCGGATTAACGAGCCTTTGCCGCTCGCCCTCGGTTAGCGTTTGCCGCCATGCTTCTATAGCCGAGAGGTTTTCATTTAGCGCAAGCGCCCAGGAGCGTGTGCCGTTCGGCATGTTCCCAAAGTGATGTTGATTGAGCCAAGCGGAAAGCGCCATGCTGTAGCGGCGGCCTATTGGCGCATTGGCTCCGGTTACTCTCAAGGCAAAGTCCCTTCCGACTTGCAGGGCCTTGCCGATTGCTTTCCAGCTATCAAAGGATCCCGCTTTATTGATTGCCTGCCACGCCTCGACGCCCGCTCTGATGGTGCGTTGCTCGGCAAACCGGGCGGCGACCTCACTCTTATCGTCCTCGATTGCTGGAAGCACCACCTTCGGCAGCGTGACCGGGTCCCGTTTGATTTCTTCGCCTTGCCAAGTCACGGCCACGATCATTTTCCCGACAGTGAGATTTCCAGAACGTCCACGGGAATGAATTTATCTTGGTGGATTTGTTGGTCAGCAGGCGGACGAGCGTGCTTCTCACGCCACTTTGGCCCCGGCCCGCGCATGTAGTGGAGTTCGGGCCGGTACGATGCTTCGTGTCGTTCGGGCCGACACGTGGCCACAACGGCCATCAGGCGCTTTCGAATCAACCCCCACCAGGGAGTGCGGCGAGACCAATCCGGGTTTTCATTTTGTAACCACATATCGAACTCCACACCTTAGCGATATGGCTACCCGCTACTATCAGTGCTGGATCACCGATAGGACGCCACCGCGCGTTGGCCCAGCTAGCACGCGTCCCCCCGTCAAGGAGCGCGACAAGAGACGCCAACAATAAAGACCAGAGACAGCAGAACGACTGCCGGCCACAAATTAGCCATGACGCGCACTCCTACAACCAAATCTCAACTCAGGTGCTGAACAGCCATTAGGAAGCCGGCCACCACAAAGGACACCCATGCCCGTCACCGTGATCGTGAGCAGCCCTGTTGCAGTGTTTTTCATGAGCCCTCTCCTTCGATGCACGAGAGCTACCAAAAAGGATCACGAGCCACCTATGAAACTTGTCACAGCTACGCATAGGCCTGATGGCCTAGGAATCATTACGTAGTGATGGTGGCTTCAAGTCGGCGGAGCGCGAGCCGTAACGACGCTTTCGCGGAGGCGCGAAAGATCGTCGGCAAAAATCGGGTCTCTTCTGGCGGAGAAGCTACCGATTTTTGCTTCTGGCTTTTTAGCCCATCTAGCTGAATAGACTTGACGTCAGTTTCGTGCCGACACTCGCCAGTCGGACGCTGCAACCTGACGCACGCCTACGGCCTGCTGCACATGGCCGTGGCGTCATAATAACGAGGATAATATGTCGACTAGTCAGCACATGTTTTATTGCTTGTCGTGCGAGCGACAGACAATCCATCAGAAACAGCACCGCAATGTGTTCAATTTGGTCATGACGGTTCTGACCGCCGGTTTATGGACATTATACGCCGTCGATGGTCCGGGGCGGTGTACGCTGTGTGGCAAACATGCGGCGCTTTGGCAGGTGCCCGAAATAAAAGCGCAACCGTGAAATTTCATGTCGCGGTGCTAATCGGCAATGGCTTGCTTGCGACGGGATTCGCCGCCGCATAGACCGTCAGTAGTGTGCAGGCGAGCAGCCTTGGCGAAGAGGCCGCAAACACTTATCGTAGGTTCATGGCGAACCCTTTACCACCCGACATTCCGCCCTCCTTTTGGGACGATTACCGAAAGCGGATTGAGGCCGATTTGGCGCAAGTCCGCAAAGACTTGGCTCACTTAGAATCTGGGGAAATGCGGTTGGGCGAGCGAAAAGTCGATGGACCTTGGCGCGATATTACTGAGCAATGGATAAAGCATTATAAGCATACCATCGGAACATTTGAGGCCATGCTAGCGGCCTTGAATAAAAAAGAGCCTCTGTAATCCGCTACTTCACGCCGCGGGAGCCGCCTATTGCGCCGCAAACGAAAAACGCCGCCCTGTTGCTGAGGCGGCGCAGTTGTCGAGGCCGATTGTTGTTGGAAAAGATAGCCCCCACTAAGCTCCGGGGAGCCGGGGAGCTAAATGGACAATGTACGGGAGAAATAAAACACCACAACCATCCTTTATAAAGGTATGGCACACGGCGCTAATTGATATTGCACTTAGTTGCAGGCCATTAGCCTACAGGCCACTGGGTGGCCTGTGCGCCTCAGTCAGCGCCGTGCACCATCACCGCAGAGACCACTATAAAAAGGACCGCAAAGAGCCCAGAAAAGACGAGCATTCCATACATATTTGATGCCCTCCCTTTCGCGTGATGGTCATTTTGATTTCAGGCAAAAGCTTGGCGCGGTAATCGTGCTGTGGAAAACATGGTACGAGACCACAAAGGGGAAGTGAAAATGAGTGGCGACGAAAAAGTTCGATATATTACCATCCCGTCAGATAATTTTGTTGCTAATACCGCTTCAATTATTTCAGAAATTTTTCGAGCACCAACCATCAGTTCAGTTATTACGACCGGCGTTGGTTATGCTGCTAGCAGCTTCGGCCTTCGTGACGTCGGTGAGGCGGCACGACAGCGGCGACAGCAGCGACAGCCGCAAGAGCCACGTGAGTTTGCTCTATCACCAATATTCAAACTGGTATTTTTAACAGTAGCTGTACTCACATTGCTTATGTTTGTCGCACAGTTAATTTTGGCCGTAACGATGGCGACGCCTAGTGAACAAACCGTTTTCAATTTACTGGGGGCTTCTTGGCAAGGGGGGTTCGGAGGTCTTATCGGATTGCTTGGCGGCAAACAACTGACTTAAAAGCTCGATTATATCGACCGGCGTGAAGCCGTGATCCTCTGCGCCGCCCGTGACCCGTGTAGTGGTGCCGGAATGGCGCACCGAATAACCAAGCGCGCACCTCGAAGCGCAAGTATTTGGTTCCCGGCAGGCTAATCACCCAGCCGCCATTCGACTGAATATGCGTGGTAAGGGCTTGCCATAGCTTGCCGCGCTTCTCGATTTGCTCGGCGCTTACTTTGTCAGCCTGAGTTTGGGCCTTTTCCCAATCGCTGATTTGTTTTGCTGATTTTATGGCGCGGGGATTGTCAGCCATCGGCGGCGCTCAACTCGATTTACCGATTCCTGGCGCAATTTCCGCCCGCTCCGCCCCGAAGTCTTCCCGGTCCACGAGTCAATGGTTTGTTCAGTCGATAGGCTTCGAGCGTGAGGCTCGTCTTGCGGCTCGCGTGGTGTGGCCCACCGTCGTCTTTCTTTGGCGTGTTGCTGATTGTCGGTGATTCTATTCAGCTAGATGGGCTAATAAGCCAGCAGCAAAAAACGGTAGCATCTCGCCAGAAGAGACTCGATTTTTGCCGACGATCTTTCGCGCTTCCGCGAAAGCGTCATTACCGCTCGCGCTCCGCCGACGTGAAGTCGCGATCACTTTGTAACTAAGCCATCAGGCCTATGCGTACCTGTGACAAGTTTCATAGGTAGTTCGTGATCATTTTTGGTAGTCCTTATGCCATCGAAGGAGAGGTCTATGAACAACACTGCAACAGGGATGCTCACGATCACGGTGACAGGCGCGGCCGTCGGCTTCTTTCTGGTGGCCGGCTTCCTAATGATGATCCAGCACGGGGTTATATGACGACCAAAAAAATATCCGGCCGCGCCGTTGCCGCCGCGTCAGCCGCATGGTCTGATCCGGTCTATGTCGCAATCGCGCAACATCATAAGCTTATTGCAGAAAGTGATCGTCTTTATGACGAGCTCCAGAAGCCGAAGAAAGTGGCCGAAAAAAAGCACGGCCGGCGCCCTTGGCCATTGGAAGACAGGCGCAATTACTCGGTGATGGGCGGTGCCGAGATTACGGGCATAGCGCCGTTGCGCCAGCTATACGAGCGCACGCGACGTGTGGAGAAGACCGCTGCTGTATGCATGGCTAAGACGAAACCGACTACGCTGGTCGGGGCGGCCGCCCTGCTTGACTACGTGAGGCGCAATATCGAGATCGGTCCCAATTGGCACACGGTCGCGCTTGGGACAACGGCAGCGGCGCTCAACCGAATGTCATCACGGGGTGTGTAATGAACCAACGCATTATTGATGCGTGCGATTAAGTTTCCCCGCGGTCTTGAGGTTTGCGTCATCAACGGCGACTAAAGTCAAGCTCGTCTCGCTGACGGCGCGTCAACATTTTGTGCACTCCTACTGTTGACGCGCTGCTGAATCCAACACACCCGCAAGTCAATTCTAGTGTTGTGAACTACGATCTGCAATCCCATGGTGCGTGCCGCCACTTCGACGTTCCGCACTGATTCTCGGCTTCCGCATAAGTTGGACTCACAAGTAGGGCCACCCCCGACGTTCGCTGATTGCTTAAAACTTATGAACCATCCTCGAAGCGCTTTCCCCCATGCACGTAAAGATCCCTAGGCTTTCAGGCCTATGGGCGCCTGTGACAAATTTCATAGATATCGATGACACTAATTGATAGCTCTCATGCATCGAAGGATTGGGATATGACTGCAAGAGAGTTGCTCACGAATTGCGGTGGCTGGCATGGCCGTCGGCTTCTTTCTGGTGGCCGGCGTCCTATCGGTGATCCAGCACTGATAGTAGCGGGTAGCCACAGTATGTGTGCGCAAAATGAAAACATTTCATCTGGATCCGGATGTCGTCCGGTCGGCGCCGCCGTTGCTGTTGCGGGCGCGCGATTTCTCTCATAGGGCCTTTTGAAATCCGCATGACGGACAAAATAACATTCCTCCGCGCACTTCCTGCCGGGTCGGTCGTAAATCTGATCCGATCTATGCCGCAATAAAGCAACATCGGAAGTTTGTTGCAGAAAGTGCCCGGCTCTATGACGAGCTTCAGAAGGCAGAGAACGCGGCCAAAAAGAAGCACGGCCGGCGCCCTTCGGCATTGATTGCCTGGCGCAGTTACTCGGAGATCGGCGCTTCCGAGATCGATGATCGCCGCGAAGAGTTTTTGCGACAACCGGGCGCCGACCGGAAGCAGGTGGAACGGGAATATCGGGACGCAAAGGATTGCGCACGCGCCGCCGTGCGTGCCGGGCTTGAATGGGATAAGCGTACGGGCATAGCGCCGTTGCGCCAGCTGTACGAGCGCACGCGACGCGCGGAGACAGCCGCTGGTAGACGCATGGCTAAGACGAAACCGACGACGCCGGCCGGGGCGGCCGCCCTGGTTAACTACGTGAGGCACGATATCGAGATCGGAGAAGGTCCCGAGTGGCACAAGATCGCGCTTGCGACAACGGCAGCGGCGCTCCGTAGCCTGTCATCGCGGCGTGTGTCATGAACCAATTCATTTTGGATGCGTGCGATTACGTTTCTTCCGAGTTCGCCTTGCGCCGAATGCTTTTCTGAGTGCCGCAAGGTGAAATTTCACGGTTGCCTCGGGAAGCCCGAGGCTGCGCGCGATCTCCTTGTTGGTCTTGCCCTGCGCAAGCAAGTAAAGGATTTCTCGCCGACGGCGCGTCAGCATTTTGCGCACTCTTACTGTTGACGTGCGCGGTGCTGTTTCAGATGGATTGTCTGTCGCTCGCACGACAAGCGGTAAAACATGTGCTGACTAGGCGACATATTATCCTCATTATTATGACGCCACGGCCATGTGCAGCAGGGCGTGGGCGTGCGTCAGGTTGCGGCGTCCGACTGGGGAGTGTCGGCACGAAGCTGACATCAAGTCCATTCGGCTAGATGGCCTAAAAAGCCAAGCCACAGCAAAAAATGCTGATTTTTCAAATGCAGGCCGCCAGCCTAATGGTCGCCCTGGCTTAAACGCCGTTACACGTAATAAAAATTGATTGACCAAAGGACCGCCTGGCTGTTTTTAATATCCTCCGCGCGGCGGCCATAACGTAACCTGCGGCAGGAGTACAGTTGTCATGACAGCCGAAATAACATTCCTCCGCGCACTCCCTGCCGCGGAGGCCGTAGAAACTGATCCGATCTATGCCGCAATCGAGCAACATCGGAAGTTTGTTGCAGAAAGTGACCGTCTCTATGACGAACTCCAGAAGGCGGAGAACGCGGCCAAAAAGAAGCACGGCCGGCGCCCCTCGTCATTGATCGCCTGGCGCAGTTACTCGGAGATCGGCGCTTCCGAGATCGATGATCGCCGCGAAGAGTTTTTGCGAAAACCGGGCGCCGACCGCAAGCAGGTGGAACGGGAATATCGGGACGCAAAGGATCGCGCGCGCGCCGCCGTGCGTGCCGGGCTTGAATGGGATAAGCGTACGGGCGTAGCGCCGTTGCGCCAGCTGTACGAGCGCACGCGACGCGCGGAGACAGCCGTTGGTAGACGTATGGCTAAGACGAAACCGACGACGCTGGCCGGGGCAGCCGCCCTGGTTGACTACGTGAGGCATGATATCGAGATCGGAGAAGGTCCCGAGTGGCACAAGATCGCGCTTGCGACAACGGTAGCGGCGCTCGGTAGCATGTCATCGCGGCGTGCGTAATGAACCCAGCGCATTACAAAGGCAAAATCTAAGTCGATACCGCAAGCAGCTTGCGTGTGTGGCGGTCTGTCCTGATGCGGCGAACGTCGACCGGAGCGTTCTGGCGAGAATTGTGGCTCTAACTTTCGTGCGTTAAGCAGCCTTCGCCGACAGCAAGGCGCCCAGGACCTATCACCCCTCTGATCGAACTATCTTCCCATCTTCAACAACTTCACGCTGCTCAACGCGAGCCATAGCTTCATTCAACGAACGCCCGAGGTGTGGCCGGTCTCGGAGAAATAGTGTGCTTGTTCGCAGTCCAGTGGCTATGCGGATTTCAAGAGGTCCTGTGAGAGAAGTCGCGAGCCCGCAACGGCAAGGGCCGCACGACGTTGGACGCCAAGCTTGCCGAACAGTGCCGCCACGTGAATTTTCACGGTTCCCTCGCCAAGCCCCAGGCTGCGCGCGATCTCTTTGTTGGTCCTGCCCTGCACGATCAGGTACAAGACATCTCGTTGGCGGCGGGTCAGGGCATCCACGCTTAAGGGCGGTGACACCGTCGGGGCTTCCGTTATTGTAAGGTGCGGCTCCTTCCGGATCGAATCCACAGCAGGCGGGGACGACCAATTGTCGGCCGGTCGTTCGACGACGCCCCGTGGCACCAGTGTAATTTTCGCGTTGGCCGAATTTTGTAGCGGCGCGCCGGGGATGATCGCCCACAAGGGGCAGACATCGCATTTCAGACCAGAATCGCCACCAAAATCGCAATTCGGAGCCAGAATCCCAGAGTACTTTTTCTATTTTACGCACTTTACACCCCCCAAGTGGATGCTCCTCCTGCTACCTTTTAAGGGCCGATTGCTCGAGCCGCCCGGAGGCAGTTTTATGTTCCGCGCAATATGGGGCGCCGAGCGTAAAGCACAATATGGGGCCGCCTTCGTACGCGGCCTTGCCTTGGTTTAAACAAATAATGCGCCATGAAGTCCTGCACCGGCGCGTCGAGCTGGTTCGCGTCATCAACGGCGACTAAAATCGAGCTCAAGACGGCGAAGAAACATAATCGCAACGAAATCAAATACTTAAGATACATATGGTTTCAGGCTAACGGTGGCGGTAAGCACCCGGTGAGCACCAACGCTCAGTGCCTTATAGACGGCGATTGCACAGCCCTAGCCGTGGCCGCCTATGCGTTTGCGAGGGCAGGATGTTTGCAGCGGGCGCGCGATACGTTCGCTCGTTTGAAACGATGGAGCCGGACCATGTTGACCCGCCGCCAGCGCGACTGTGACCGATGTCATAGGTGCCCAAGATCCTTACTGATAGCTTTTATGAGGGAGGAAGAGCGTCAATAGTAGGGGTGCGTAAAGTGAACAAAACAGTAGATAGGGATTCGGATGTCGTGCGGTCCGATAGCTTGCACGACAAAGTGGCGATCGTGTATGGCTGCGATTCTGTCTTCTGGGCGAGCAATTCGGGCGCGCCCGGCTATACGGTGCAATATTCGGCCGACGCGGGACCTACAGGGATGCCGCGAGGCATCGTCAAACGACCGGCCGGCAACTTATCGTCCCCGCCTGCTGTGGGTTCGATCCGGAAGAAGCCGCACCTTACAATAACGGAAGCCCCGACGGTGTCACCGCCCTTAAGCGTGGATGCCCTGACCCGCCGCCAACGAGATGTCTTGTACCTGATCGTGCAGGGCAGGACCAACAAAGAGATCGCGCGCAGCCTGGGGCTTGGCGAGGGAACCGTGAAAATTCACGTGGCTGCACTGTTCGGCAAGCTTGGCGTCCATCGTCGCGCGGCCGTTGCCGTTGCGGGTGAGCGATTCCTCTCACAGGGCGCTTTGCAATCCGCTTAGCCGTCGATTGCGAACATGCAACGATCTAAAGGCGATCCCGTGCGCCTTACTATCGGCGAAGCCTGCTTAACGCGCCCGCGATGACATGCTACTGAGCGCCGCTGCCATTGTCGCAAGCGCGATCTTGTGCCACTCGGGACCTTCTCCGATCTCGATATCGTGCCTCACGTAGTCAACCAGGGCGACCGCCCCGGCCGGCGTAGTCGGTTTCGTCTTAGCCATACGTCTACCAGCGGCTGTCTCCGCGCGTCGCGTGCGCTCGTACAGCTGGCGCAACGGCGCTAAGCCCGTACGCTTATCCCATTCAAGCCCGGCACGTGCGGCGGCGCGCGCGCGATCCTTTGCGTCCCGATATTCCCGTTCCACCTGCTTCCGGTCGGCGCCCGGTTGTCGCAAGAACTCTTCGCGGCGATCATCGATCTCGGAAGCGCCGATCGCCGAGTAACTACGCCAGGCTATCAATGCCCAAGGGCGCCGGCCGTACTTCTTTTCGGCCGCGTTCTCCGCCTTCTGGAGCTCCTCATAGAGACGGTCACTTTCTCCAACAAGTTTCCGATGGTGCTCGATTGCGGCGTAGATCGAATCTACGGCCGACGCGGCAGAGGGTGTGCGAAGTAATATTATTTCGGCCGTCATGTTATGGCACTCCGCGCGTTCAAAACCCAATAGCGGACCGGCCTCGTAACGCAGATCGGCGTTATAAGTTCCATTGAGAGTGCCGCCTGTTTTGAAAGGCCGAGTAGCCTATTTCGGCCAGTACTCGCCTAGGACATAGGCGCGCAATGATTCCGGAGCATTAGACCCGGAGTTTATTCAGCCAAACGACCTAGGTCTTTCGCGCTTCATTCATGGCCATAATCGCCCCGCGGCGGCAGTGATAGTTTAGATTTGCTGAATTTTTTTGGTTTTTGCGCGGAAATGTGTCGGGTGGCGGGAAAACTTAATCGTGGGAACTCCTAAACCATTAGCGGGCCCTACCGGTATTTGTGGGCCCAGTTTAAGAACCAAGGTACCAGCTTGAGACGCCGGACAGTTGTGGAGCTAATTCAAGGGCACGATTATTGCGTTGTCGGGCGTGGTTTTGAATCAATCCTGCGGGGCTATCTTTGGCCGCCATTGGGGGGGTGCGAGACATCTGCGGCTCTGGATTTCCTGCCGCCGCCGCTCCGCTGGATTATCGACCACCGGCAAGCCGATAATCTGGCGGGCGCGCATGGACGCCAGAAACTCCGCAACTTTTTCGCCGTGGCGATTTAACATAGCCGCAAGTTCACGCGGATCCTGCTCATCTACAGGCCGGAACGCACTCACATCTTCAAGCAACTCGTCGGCAACGTCAGCCACGGTCTCGCACCCGTCAAAGTCGCCAACATCACCAACCTCGACCTTTTGCACCAATAAACCCGCTATCTTCGTCTTTTCGGATATCGCCTTCACCGCTGCACTAAGCTGATCGAGGCCCATCTGCGCGGCTGCGAGCATGCTCAAGCTCATCGAGCGAAGACTGCACTGTGACTTCCGACTTCTACGCTGCGACGGCCTATAAGTCGACTAATCGGGCCTACACCCTCTCATTCCGACTCAATCTGATGCAATTTCCATCATGGGGTCTGTAGCCAGCCTTTGCATAGGCCGCATTGGCGGGTTCGCCTTCAAATAGGGCTTGGGCGAAACGCTCATGTCCCGGATTTTCAAGCGGCGGCATGGCTCAAATGTCATCATCATTAGCCGCATTTTTCTTGCTCATTACGCGACCGGTCTCCGGATCACGTCCGTTGCTCCGTGTATCGCGCGCATCTTTGTGCTCAATGGTAATGCGCCCCCCTGAGCCGCGTTCGCTTGGGGGTTCCGGCGGCTCGGGGAGAGCGGCGTAATGAAAACATAGTGCTCCGTAGCTATTGCGACATTCGAATTCCGTCGCATATATCGCAACTTCCTCGCAAGAACCCACCCGATTGCAATTGGTGATCCGGAATTCGTTAGCAAGCCTTCACAATAACAGGGACAACCGGTTGAATCGGCATAATGGTCTGGTATAAGGATCACGTCCAATCCTGTGCGTACCTCGTATCCCAGAGTGTGCCATGGCCAAACCAGCTGTCATTCTCATCGGTGCCGACAAGGGTGGCGTCGGCAAGACTACCGTCGCCCGCACCTTGCTTGACTATTTCGGCGCACGTCATACGCCGACCCGGGCCTTTGATACCGAATCGCCGCGCGGCACGCTGAAGCGTTTCCATCCCGACGTGACCGAAGTCGTGGATGTGACCGTCGGTCTCCGATCAGATGAAGATTTTCGACACGCTGGGCAGTGCCGAAGCCAAGGTGACGGTGATCGACGTGCGCGCCGGTCTGTTATCCTCCACGCTGCAGGCATTGAGCGACATCGGCTTCATCGAATTGGCGAAGACGGGGCAGATTACCTTCGCCATGTTCCACATCCTCGGTCCCTCGATCGCTTCGCTCGAGGAAATCGCCGAGACCGCCCGCTTCGTCGGCGACGCCAACTACTTCCTGGTCAAGAACCACATCAACGAGACCTCGTTCTTCGAGTGGGATCCGGCGACCTACAAATCATATTTCAAGAAGATCAAGGGCGCCGAAGAGATCACCATTCCAAAGCTCAACGAGATGGCTTGCGAGCAGGTGGAAGTGGCCGGCGTTCCCTATGTCTCGTTCGTCGCCAACAAGAATGCCAAAGGCGAGGCGGCTAACTATTCATTCGTGCTGCGCGGCTATGTGCGCCATTGGCTCGGCCAGGTCTGGGGCGAGTTCGACCGCGTCAAGCTGGTCGACTTGGTCTCGCCGAAATTGGAAAAGAACGTCCGCCAAGCCGCCGGCTAGCCGCTTGCCAGTGCTAAGCCGATGCGCGGCGGCGTCCGGTGAATTGATGTCGTTCCGCAATTCCGTCACCATCGTCGCATCGCCGCGTCCGCGCGTGGGCAAGACCCTGCTGGCGCGGCTGCTCACCGACTTCCATTTGCAGGAAGGCCGCGCGGTGGCGGCTTTCGATCTCAACATCGGCGAGGGGACACTGGCGCAATTCCTGCCCGAGCACGTGACGCGGTCGGCGATCGACGACATCAAAGGACAGATGGCGCTGTTCGACCGCCTGATCGCCGACGACGGCACCACCAAGATCGTCGATCTTGGTCGCGCGTCATTCGAACCCTTCTTCGCGCTGGCCAGTCAGTTCGGCTTTGCCGAGGAAGCGCGCAGCCGCGGCATCGCGCCAGCGGTCCTGTACCTGCTGACGCCGGACCGCACCTCGGTCGAGGCCTATCGCAGTCTGCGCAGCCGGTTGTCCCGAGGCGATGCTGGCGCCGGTGCACAATGAAATCCTGGGGGCCGCGCAATACCGGGATAAATATGCGCTGATGGGCAGCGCTACGATTGTCGTGCAGCTTCCGACTGCTGGCGCCGGGCTTGCGCAAATACGTCGAGACGCCACCATTCTCGTTCGCGGATTCACGGCGTGCCGCCGCGCTCGATGTGCCGACGATCAATATCGAACTGCAACACTGGTTGCGGCGGATTTATCTGGGGTTCCGGGAACTCGATTTGCGCATTCTGCTGACCGATCTGAAATCTTCGATCCGGCTTTAAATGCAAAGCCGACAACATGAACCTGCGTGCACCAAACCCGCGCGCCACATAATGCCGGGTCCCGCCCTTCGGTCACACGATATTACTGAGCAATGGATAAAGCATTACAGGCATACCATCGGAACATTTGAGGCCATGCTAGCGGCCTTGAATAAAAAAGAGCCTCTGTAGTCCGCTACTTCACGCTGCCGGAGCCGCCTATTGCGCCGCAAACGAAAACGCCGCCCCATTGCTGAGGCGGCGCCGATGTCGAGGCCGATTGCTATTGGAAAAGATAGCCCCCACTAAGCTCGGAGCCGGGGGCTAAATGGATGGTGTGGGGGAGAAATAAAACACCACAACCACTGTATCATTCGCAGCGAATACGGCTAGCGGGCCTTCGCCGAACCCTTCTTTGCTTTACACATTACCATATAGGCCTTGTCGGGATTGGAGTGCTAATCTGTAAAACTTAAACCCAGCACGATATTCTCGGGGAAACAGCAATGCGCGACATCGTTCTGAGTTATTGGAACTGGTTTGCTGTCGATCTCAATCACGACGAAATAATAGCGATTTCCGCAATCACTGTTGCCGTCTTTACCGCGGTCCTCTCTTGGGTTGGCTTGAAGCAAACGAGAGATGCGAGAGTCCTTCAACGCGCTTACTTGAACGTAAAATTTGGTGGTATTGGAAGTAACCCTGAAGGAGAATTGGTAGGCCAAGTCATCTTTATCAATGTCGGACATTTGCCAGCGCAAAAATTCTCTTGGCTCGTAAAGCTCGATATCAGCGGTAAGGATTGGCAACCACCGAAAATTAGAAACAAAGACTTGGTCGGCGAAAGCGTGATCCCTGTAGGTGCGGATTGGCCAAAAGGAAGCGCGGGCCCACGTCCTGATGACCACTTCTACAAAGGTCTGTATCTCTACGTCTGGGGCCGCGCCACCTATAAGGATGGGTTTAGATGGCGAAAGAGATACACCAATTTCTGCCACAGCTATCCATGGGAGATGAGAGAAACCCCGACCGGCGGCGGCGTTAGCATTAGTACAGAATACGCCTGTTATCACCAATACGGTAATAGCGCGACGTAAAGTGATCACGCGGCCTTGGGAAATTTCGAACCCAACTCCGGACGCTGCCTTGCCCCGCCGTGGCGGCTACGCGTCTCATTGATGAAATGCGGCAGCGCAGCCAAGCGCAAAATCCACCGCCACCGCGACCTCAACCGCAGCCGTCATGCATCGTAAGTGCGCTTGTGAGCCGCGGCCCGAGCGTTGCGGCCAGATCAGGCCGCGCCGTTCTGGCAAGCCGCAGAGGCGCAGGCGGCGGACAACATCGCTCAACCGCGTATGCCGAGGTTGCCGGATGGTGTCTTGACCGTGTAGTTGCTATTTTGTGAGCCCGCAACGAACCGGAATGCGCCGCGCGAGACCTCCATCACAGCCGTGCCGGAACCCTTGTTTGGATCGTATACGAACTTGTTGAGGCGGACGTTCGACGCCGGCCCCACACTAAGATTGCTTTCGTCTTTAAACCGCAAGTCCGCTACGCCAACATTTCCGGTGCGTATCGTGTCGTTCGAATGAACCTCACTTCCAGGCGCAAGCATCTGCGCATTGACATGCGCGTCAGGTTTCATAGAGGTGGTTTTTCCGATGGGTTCGGCATTAGAGGCTGTTGATTGGAGCACGAACAACACCGCCAGCACGCAGGCTGAAGTGTGCAATTGATACGACGTCCGAAAAGGCGAGTGCATGACGATCTTCCCTCTCAACTTGGCTGGTCGTTGTCCGCGGACACAGTGGCAAGGCATCGGCCAAAATACCATTCGGCTGTATGTCCTAAGTCGAAAGGGGGGCCCGGTTGATTCGTCACTTTTCCCCACATCATCCATTTAGCCCCCCGGCTATCTTATTTCACTAGTAATCGGCCTCGACATCTGCGCCATCGAACACGTCATGGCTGATGCGATTTTCATAACTCTGTCCAAGCTGTTTTGAATGTCACGCGGCGACCTGTGACATTCGTCACATAGGTCGTCAGGCTGAATAGTTTCCGCTCTGCGGTCCTGATATCGCGTACCAAAGTGATTCACGAATAAACAACAAATCGGACTATGAAGACGAGAGTTCTTGCTGCCGCGATCTTTTTAGCGCTTTCCGTCTTCGGGCTTCTGACCGGAGCCAAGAGTGATGTCATTATTTTCTTGGCGGTCTTGGGTAGCGGGCCCATCTTGATTGGATTGATATCTCAACGGATGAAGGGCCGGAGCGGAGCAACATGGTGTTGGGTTCTAAGTCTGGCAGCACTGTTCTTCTTTTTCCTATTCTTCGTTTCGTGCATTAATGGAGCCATCAGCGATCCGGGCCAAAGGCCCCTGTTCGTTGGCCTCTCGGGCGCAATATTGTTTGGGGTGATGCCGCTACTAATCATTGTGTCCACCTCTCAACGGCGAACGCTTATGCGCGAATTCGAGCGCGTCTTAAGACTACCGAATTAGTCGCCATAGCTTAAGGTAGTTCCACGCGCGTCGATGATGCTGCCAAGGCCGCGGCCTTAGCGTGGCGTCGATTTGTTGCCTGTGTGGAAGCACGGCCGCCTCGCGAGAAGCACAGACGCAAGCAGCTATAGCTATTTACCATAACGCTTGAGGATCTCGGCTCGCATTCCGCCGACTTGAAGTCGCCACCACTACGTAACTAAGCCATCAGGCCTATGCGTACCTGTGACAAATTTCATAGGTAGCTCGTGATCCTTTTAGGTAGCTCTCGTGCATTGAAGGAGAGGGCTATGAACAACACTGCAAGAGGGCTGCTCACGATCACAGTGGCGGGCACGAGTTTCGGCTTCTTTCTGGTGGCCGGCGTCCTAATGGTGATTCAGCACTTTAGTTGAGATCGGGAGCGGGACTATGACTGCAAGAGAGGCACGAATGCGGGTTTCGCGAGTGCTCTTAATAATTGCTTCTATCTTCGCTTTGCTGCTTGCGTTTCATGAGTTTTCGCAGCATCCGCCACGGGCACTCACTGACAAGCTAATATGGGCGGCTTTCATGATCGGGTTTGCTCTCAATGCGACTTACATTGTCTTGTCTTCGCCGGGAGTTGTCTCGGCCGGGAAATCAAGATTACGAACTCTGATCGGTTTGTGGTTCGACGCGAAAGCAAAGAACTGAAAAACCGGGCCAGCAAAACGCCACGCTACCGACTCGCTCATTGAAGGGCGTTGTCACCGTATGGATCAGTTCCTTGCAGTTTTGCAACTTCTTGCCCGCTACATTCAGCAATGGCCGCTGATAATTGCTATTCTAATATTAGTTGTTTTTCTTTTTGTAGATTTTATCGCGCGAGAATAGTGCTGCAGTCGGAATCCAGATTGGTACGGTGACCGCCGCGATTAAATCAATTCAGCTAAATGGCTTAAGTGGTGAGTTTTTATTTGCGGCATTCTCAAGCTTTTAGACGGGAGTGTCCGCACATCGTCGAGGTGGCTGTACCTCGGGGTGGCCTCGGCAAGGGCCGGGCAGGGGGCTAAATTTGCGTCCCCCGAGGATCTGAAGTCTTGCTGGGACGCGCCTATACCCACCCACCTTTTGACGCACAGGCGGCCTTCTGACCGGCTCTGCCGCCCGCGCTGGCAACGCTCTTCGGGCTTCTTTGGCCCGTGTTAGGTTACAAGAATGGCCGTGGCGACGTGGGCTTCTGATCCGCAGTGGCGAGGCCAAGAACGCTCGACCGTTTCCACTAGGGAATTCGGGCAAAGTCAAATCAGCATTACGCGCCCATGCGCCGAATTTGGCGCCCCCCGTCCCGTACAAAGGCCCTAGCGGAGCCACTGTCAGTCGTACCTCTTGATCGACTCGGCCATGTGCTGCGATTGGCGGGCGGTGAGTTCGCCTGCGGTCACCGGCCTATCGCGCTTGATGAAGAATAACTCGGCGGTGATGTAGTCTTTCGGGAACGAGTGCCACTTCGGTATTAGACGCTCGTAGTCGCAAAGTCTGACGATTTTGTCGCCGTCAGTCATGACAGCCTCCTATGCGATACCGCCCATTCGCGCCCGCTTGACTGTGCCGTCGGGGAAGTTCTCGACCTCGCGCACACCTGATGCGTTCTCAAACTTCTCCGCGTGCGTGACGCGTGAAGTGAAGCTAGTCGGAGCATTAGGCCCAGAGTTTATTCAGCCTAACGACATAGGTCGTTTGCTCTAACGGGCCAAGCAACCGCCTGGAGGCGGCAGCAACAGGTTAGGCTTATAGATATTTTTTGGGTCAAAGGTGCTGATGGGAAGAGAAAAATCTCGCCGAATGCAGTCAATGCGCCATCAACGAGAATCGTGGACATAGCAACGCTCTCCTTGGTTACTGACGAATTGGCCAACCGCCTGTTACAGCATTCTATTTAATACGTTTCGCTGTCGAGTTAGGAGGGGTCAGCCTCAATCTTGACCTTTATCGATGGCGCTGCATAGGGGCTACCGTCAGCATTGACCTGACCGAGACGCGCGCCCGCCTTCATCCTATGAAATCATCGAGCGACCGGCCTCAGCGCCGGTTTATTGGACTTGCGATAGTTGGTGACGCTGCCGGTCGAGTTCTGGATCGCCGCCGTGTTCTCAGCGAGTGCGATAACCGGATGGCCGGGGGCCACGACTAGCGTCGTGCTGCGAGCCGTGTGCGGTATCCGAATCGCGAGGCGCGCGACGTGTTAACTGAAATCGGAGCTAGCTAGGGCGATGTACCCCTTTCGGAGGCCCTGCCTTAAACCTTGGGGGCTACATGAGAGGGCCCGAGTTCATCACGCTTCTCGGTGGTTAGGCTCAAGGTCGACGTCATTGTTACGCGGCAATCCCCGTTAAAATGCAATTAAAATATCGAGCAAAAACCTTAATGACTTTTGTTTCTTGCGCAGACGAGCCGGGCCGCCTTTAGTGGGGTCACTTGAAGCTGAAGAATTAAATTGCGGTTGCGCTGGATTAGGCAGCCGGCCAACAGTAGGAGTGCGCAAAATGCTGACGCGCCGTCAGCGAGAAATCCTTTACTTGCTTGCGCAGGGCAAGACCAACAAGGAGATCGCGCGCAGCCTCGGGCTTCCCGAGGCAACCGTGAAATTTCACCTTGCGGCACTCAGAAAAGCAGTCGGCGCAAGGCGAACTCGGAAGAAACGTAATCGCTGAGCGCCGCTGCCGTTGTCGCAAGCGCGATCTTGTGCCACTCGGGACTTTCTCCGATCTCAATGTCATACCCCACGTAGTCAACCAGGGCGGCCGCCCCGGCCGGCGTGATCTCAATGTCGTGCCCCACGTAATTAACCAGGGCGGCCGCCCCGGCCGGCGTTGTCGGTTTCGTCTTAGCCATGCGTCTACCTGCGGCTGTCTCCGCGCGTCGCGTGCGCTCGTATAGCTGGCGCAACGGCGCTATGCCCGTACGCTTATCCCATTCAAGCCCGGCACGTACGGCGGCGCGCGCGCAATCCTTTGCGTCCCGATATTCCCGTTCCACCTGCTTCCGGTCGGCGCCCGGTTGTCGCAAAAACTCTTCGCGGCGATCATCGATCTCGGAAGCGCCGATCTCCGAGTAACTGCGCCAGGCAATCAATGCCGAAGGGCGCCGGCCGTGCTGCTGTTCGGCCGCGTTCTCCGCCTTCTGAAGCTCGTCATAGAGACGGTCACTTTCTGCAACAAACTTCCGATGTTGCTCGATTGCGGCATAGATCGGATCAGATTCTACGGCCGACCCGGCAGGGAGTGCGCGGAGGAATGTTATTTTGTTCGTCATGCGGATTTCAAAAGGCCCTATGAGAGAAATCGCGCGCCCGCAACAGCAACGGCGGCGCCGACCGGACGACATCGGATCCAGATGAAATGTTTTCATTTTGCGCACTCATACTGTGGCTACCCGCTACTATCAGTGCTGGATCACCGATAGGACGCCGGCCACCAGCCACCAGCCACCAGAAAGAAGCCGACGGCCGTGCCAGCTATCGCGATCGTGAACAACAAACTCTCTTGCAGGCATATCCCAATCCTTCAATGCAAGAGAGCTATCAATTAGTGTCATCAATACCTATGAAATTTGTCACAGGCGCCCATAGGCCTGATAGCCTAGGCATCATCGCGTACATGGGAAAAAGCCTACCAAGGTATAGCGGACGGCCTTCGTGTGCGGTGTGGTGTGGTGCCTGACATGTCGGGGCCACGACTAGCGTCGCGCTGCGAGCCGTGCGGTATCCGAATCGCGAGGCGCACGACGTGTTAACTGAAATCGGAGTTAGCTAGGGCAATGTCCCAGGCCTTGTCTTAAACCTCGGGGGCTACATGAGAGGGCCCGAGTTCATCACGCTTCTCGGTAATTAGGCTCAAGGTCGACGTCATTGTTACGCGGCAATCCCCATTAAAATGCAATTAAAATATCGAGCAAAAACCTTAATGACTTTTGTTTCTTGCGTGGACGGGCCGGGCCGCCTTTAGTGGGGTCACTTGAAGCTGAAGAGTTGACTTGCGGTCGTGTTGCGACACTGCAGCGCGTCAACAGTAGGAGTGCGCAAAATGCTGACGCGCCGTCAGCGAGAAATTCTTTATTTGCTTGCGCAGGGCAAGACCAACAAGGAGATCGCGCGCAGCCTCGGGCTTCCCGAGGCAACCGTGAAATTTCACCTTGCGGCACTCAGGAAAGCTCGGAAGGTCCGATCCCGGGTGGTGGCAACCGGAAGGGCGCGCCCGCGTCACTCGCCATGAGGTCTTGCACCAGCGCGTCGAGCTGGTTCGCGTCATTAACGGCGACTAAAATCGAGCTCAAGACGGCGAAGAAACTTAATCGCAACGAAATCAAAGACTTAAGACGGTTTCAGGCTACGGTGGCGGTAAGCACCCGGTATGGACCAACGCTCAGTGCCTTATAGACGGCGATTCCCTAGCCGTGGCCGCCTATGCGTTCGCTGTGACTTTAGTTTTACGCACCTAAGGGCAGGATGTTTTGCAGCGGGCGCGCGGTACGTTCGCTCGTTTGAAACGATGGAGCCGGACCATGTTGACCCGCCGCCAGCGCGACTGTGACCGATGTCATAGGTGCCCAAGATCCTTACTGATAGCTTTTATGAGGGAGGAAGAGCGTCAATAGTAGGGGTGCGTAAAGTGAACAAAACAGTAGATAGGGATTCGGATGTCGTGCGGTCCGATAGTTTGCACGACAAAGTGGCGATCGTGTATGGCCGCGATTTTGTCCTCTGGGCGAGCAATTCGGGCGCGCCCGGCTATACGGTGCAATATTCGGCCAACGTGGGACCTACAGGGGTGCCACGGGGCATCGTCGAACGACCGGCCGATACAATAACGGAAGCCCCGACGGTGTCACCGCCCTTAAGCGTGGATGCCCTGACCCGGCGCCAACGAGATGTCTTGTACCTGATCGTGCAGGGCAGGACCAACAAAGAGATCGCGCGCAGCCTGGGGCTTGGCGAGGGAACCGTGAAAATTCACGTGGCTGCACTGTTCGGGAAGCTTGGCGTCCATCGTCGCGCGGCCATTGCCGTTGCGGGTGCGCGATTTCTCTCACAGGGCGCTTTGCAATCCGCCTAGCCGTCGACTGCGAAAATGCAACTATCTAAAGGCGATCCCGTGCGCCTCGGCGCAGGGTGTCTAACGTACCCCGCGATGACATGCGGGTGAGCGCCGCTGCCGTTGTCTCAAGCGCGTTCTTGTGCCACTCGGGACCTTCTCCGATCTCGATATCGTGCCTCACGTAGTCAACCAGGGCGACCGCCCCGGCCGGCGTAGTCGGTTTCGTCTCAGCCATACGTCTACCAGCGGCTGTCTCCGCGCGTCGCGTGCGCTCGTATAGCTGGCGCAACGGCGCTAAGCCCGTACGCTTATCCCATTCAAGCCCGGCACGCACGGCGGCGCGCGCGCAATCCTTTGCGTATCGATATTCCCGTTCCACCTGCTTCCGGTCGGCGCCCGGTTGTCGCAAAAACTCGTCGCGCCGCTCATCGATCTCGGAAGCGCCGATCGCCGAGTAACTGCGCCAGGCTATCAATGCCCAAGGGCGCCGGCCGTACTTCGTTTCGGCCGCGTTCTCCGCCTTCTGGAGCTCCTCATAGAGACGGTCACTTTCTCCAACAAGTTTCCGATGGTGCTCGATTGCGGCGTAGATCGAATCTACGGCCGACGCGGCAGAGAGTGTGCGAAGTAATATTATTTCGGCCGTCATGACAACTACACTCCTGCCGCAAGTTACGTTATGGCCGCCGCGGAGGATATTAAAAACAGCCGGCAAGTCTATTCGGCTAGATGGCCTAAAAAGCCAAGCCACAGCAAAAAGAACGCTGATCACGATCACCTAATGGTGACCCCGCACTTACACTAGGCGGTTGCCATCGATCATTTTCCCGGTAGAGTGATCTCGATTATATCGACGGGCACAAAGCCCGGATGCTGGCGGATGATGGGCTTGCTCAGAGGTGGTCCCGGTTGTCTGAACAGATTCTCCGCGTCGATAAGTGGAGCGTCTGCCAGGGTTAGGCTGCCAAGCGGAGAGGCAGCAGCGTGAAGTAGGCTTTATCGGGTGTCGTACCGTCAAGGCTCGAATGTGGTCTCCGGCCGTTGTAGAAGTCTAAGTAACGGCCGATCGAAGCGCGGGCCTCGCCGACGCTGTCGTAGGCCCGCAGATACACCTCCTCATATTTAACGCTGCGCCACAGGCGCTCGACGAAAACATTATCCCGCCAAGCCCCTTTACCGTCCATGCTGATCGCAATGCCGTTGTTGGTGAGCACGCTGGTGAAGGCCGAGCCCGTGAACTGCGATCCCTGATCGGTGTTGAAGATCTCGGGCTTGCCGTGACGAGCCAAAGCATCCTCCAGCGTTTCGACGCAGAATGCCGCTTCCATCGTGATCGACAACCGCCACGACAGCACGCGACGGCTGAACCAGTCGAGCACGACAGCCAGATAGACGAAGCCACGCGCCATCGGGATGTAGGTGATGTCCATCGCCCACACCTGGTTCGGCCGCGTGACCTCCATCCCGCGCAGCAGATACGGGTAGATCTTGTGGCCGGGCTCGGGCTTCGTCGTGCGCGGATGGCGATAGCGCGCCTCTGTCCCCATCCGCCGCATCAGCGTTTTGACATGCCAACGGCCGATCTTGCATCCCTCGGCAGCCAGCAGGCCTCTCAACATCCGCGAGCCGGCAAATGGAAACTCCAGATGCAGCCGGTCAAGACGTCGCATGACCTCCAGGTCGATCGCCGACACCGAACGTGGCAGGTACTAGACACTGCCACGGCTGATGCGCAGTACTTCCGCCTGCTTTGTGATCGGTAGATCGTGCTCACGGTTGATCATCGCTTTGCGCTCAGCTTGCGCTTGCCGGTAATAGCGACGGCTTGGAACGTTTAATCAGTTGGTAAGTTTAATCCCGTTAGCTCGAGCCTTCGGGGGGTAAACCGAACGGAGCGTTGCATGAGTACGTTGGTCTTCGCGGGAGGAACTGTTGCCGTTCTCGGGATTCTGTGGCTTACCGGAAGCTTGGTATTGAGGAAATTGGCGCCGCCTAACTCTCAGTGATCGCCCTTAATGCCTAACGCGAGGCCGCCTCATGTGTGGATGGCGTCCGACATGCAAGAGCTTTCAGGCGGCTGCGATAGCAGCGGCCGTCCGGGGTTTTCGGTTCAAGCCGCGTCGCGGGTGTGCTCAACCGCTGCGCCACTTTCCACCAAGTCGCCCAATCTCATTGTACTGAGCAGGGTTTCCATCTCTATCCGAGCGGTGACGTGCGACATTGTTGGGCGCGTGCCGAGCGTGATTTCATCGAGATCATCAACGGCAGTCAATCCGCGTGGGTAAAACTCGCGGAAGATCACCCGCTCGGCTAATCCTTCAATGCACCGAAAATTAAGCCTTTGTGAAAGCTCGTGCAGCGCCTCGCCGATGAAACGCTTATTGCGCGAACCAAGCATCGAAAGGCGATTTCGCAATACGATCCAATCAGGGGTTACATGATCGGTAAGCTGGCGCTGGCGGCGCGCTTCCTCCACCATTTGGGAGTAGTGGCTGGTGCCGGTGAGGGCGAAAGTCTCAGGATCGACGGTGCCGAGCACATCGAAGTCAACAAAACTGTCGTTAAGTGGCGTGATTAAGGTGTCAGCCAATGAATGAGCCAGCCGCGACAGATCACTATCATGACCGGGAGTATCGATCACAATAAAGCGGTGGCTTTGCGCCAGTGCATCAATGGCATCGGCGAATGCTTCGCATCCTGCGGCATCCTTCGGATAATCGTTCTCACCGAGGCAAAGATGTTCAGGGATTTGGAGGTCGCGACTAACGTGATCAGCCCAAGCGCGTCTGTTCTCAACATAATGGGTGAAGCTTCTTTGTCTCGAATCGAGATCGATGGTGGCGACACTTCGACCTGACTTAATCAGCGCGACCGCAATATGCATCGCGACGGTGGATTTGCCCGATCCGCCCTTTTCATTGCCCACAACGATCATGTGCGCTGAGCGCGACGGAATTGTATTTTCAATGGACATGAGCACCCTCGAAGTCTTGTTGAGCTATCGGACTGCTACAAGTTTATATTGCTGAAATGATTTGCCGTGATTCTCAAATCTTATGCCAGTCCGAATTATCAGCACGCTGCAATTTCTTTGCTCAAAGTTCCATTGGAACTCTCTAGACCTGTGTTGTCTCCTGTTTGGCAGATATTATTGCAAAAGTCGGCGGCCCCCTCCAAGTGAGCAACTTTAGAATCCAATGAGCGCCCTTTTTGAATCAATCTTGCGCGACGGATTTCTTGAATCAATGTTGGACGTCGGGATGCGAAAAATCGTTTTGGAACGAGGCCGCCATGCGGGGGGCATTGACGGCCTCGGGGTTAGACAAGGGCTTGTTTCGGGGTTTGGGGGTGCCCTTGTCACCTCTAGCGGATAACCGGAAGGCTGCGGTCGGTGAAGATCACTGGCACACCGGCCTTGATCACGGTGGGGCCTTGTGCGGTGATATCGGTTCCGAAATTGAGCTGGTGCCCGGCAATGCTGATCACCGAGATCAGCAGCGCGACGCAAAGGCCGACCACTACAATCTTCAGGTGGGTAGTGCGGTCTGCCGTGAACATCGACCAGTTCATGGCATTCTCCAATGCCACGACGAGGCCCGGTAATCTCACACAGTTCTATTGTACCTAGGTCCATTGAACCAAAGGGCCTACATAGCAAAGCAGAAAGGCCGCATCTCGGCGGTCTCTCCGAAATCCGATTAGCTGTTTTGATCAGGCGGCTGCGAGTGCAGCAGCTTTCCGCTTCCTACGCCAGCCGAGCAGACCCATCATCCGTGCTGTGGCTGAATGAAGAAGGATTGCTGGTCGGTAGCGACGGTGAGCGGGAGATCGGTGACCAGCGTGCCGCGCTAGGCAGCCCGAGTTCATCACGCTTCTCGGTAATTAGGCTCAAGGTCGACGTCATTGTTACGCGGCAATCCCCATTAAAATGCAATTAAAATATCGAGCAAAAACCTTAATGACTTTTGTTTCTTGCGCGGACCGGCCGGGCCGCCTTTAGTGGGGTTACTTGAAGCTGAAGAATTGACTTGCGGTCGTGTTGCGACACTGCACCGCGTCAACAGTAGGAGTGCACAAAATGCTGACGCGCCGTCAGCGAGAAATTCTTTATTTGCTTGCGCAGGGTAAGACCAACAAGGAGATCGCGCGCAGCCTCGGGCTTCCCGAGGCAACCGTGAAATTTCACCTTGCGGCACTCAAGAAAGCAGCCTCCGCAAGGCGAACTCGGACGAAACGTAATCGCACGCATCTAAAATGCATTGGTTCATGACACATCCCGCGATGACATGCGGTTGAGCGCCGCTGCCGTTGTCGCAAGCGCGATCTTGTGCCACCCGGGACCTTCTCCGATCTCGATATCGTGCCTCACGTAGTTAACCAGGGCGGCCGCCCCGGCCGGCGTCGTCGGTTTCGTCTTAGCCATGCGTCTACCTGCGGCTGTCTCCGCGCGTCGCGTGCGCTCGTATCGCTGGCGCAACGGCGCTACGCCCGTACGCTTATCCCATTCAAGCCCGGCACGCACGGCGGCGCGCGCGCAATACTTTGCGTATCGATATTCCCGTTCCACCTGCTTCCGGTCGGCGCCCGGTTGTCGCAAAAACTCTTCGCGCCGATCATCGATCTCGGAAGCGCCGATCTCCGAGTAACCGCGCCAGTCTATCAATGCCGAAGGGCGCCGACCGTGCTTCTTTTCGGCCGCGTGCTCCGCCTTCTGGAGCTCGTCATAGCGACGGTCACTTTCTGCAACAAGCTTCCGATGTTGCTTTATTGCGGCATAGATCGGATCAGATTCTATGGCTGACGCGGCGGCAACGGCGCGGCGGGATATTTTTTTGGTCGTCATGCGGATTTAAAAACCCCCGTGCTGGATCACCATTAGGACGCCGGCCACCAGAAAGAAGCCGACGGTCGCGCCTGTCACCGTGATCGTGAGCAGCCCTGTTGCAGTGTTGTTCATGGCATGAGAGCTATCAATAAGGATCACGGGCTACGTATGAAGTTCGTCACAGGTGCCATTAGGCCTGACAACCTAGGGTCCAGACTAATAAAACGTAACTGGTTGATACAACTCGTGCTTTTCGGCCGCCCCTATGAGGGGCAGATATTTGAAAGCGGCTCGATCTCAATGAGTTAGCTAGTTTATGAGTTTTGACCCTAGTAGGTATCGTCGCTTATATGGGGGAAAGCCCACCGGGGTAAAACGGGGGGAAGCCCCAGATATCGCGAGATGCGCGCTTTTAACCCTTTGTCCACCATCGCTTGCCGTCCCAACTTTGCTTCTGCCGTTTCCAGCCGAGTTGTTCTAGCAGTTTGCTGAAAAACTCGGAATGGGTGGGCTCTTGCGCAACAATCGAATCAAAAACGGACTCATCTTGATTCGATCGTGCGTTTCAGATGTGGAGCTTAAATCAATATTACTCATAGGCCCCTCCAAAATAGTTTTTCAGCAAACTGATCTCGGCGTAGAGCTGCTCGAGAACGGTCGCGAGATTTCGGTCCCGAATCTCCTCCATCTGCTACTCCTACATGTCGCGGGCGCCTCATCAGGGTGGCGAGCTCGAAATCTTAACACGGATATCCCAGCCCCCAGTGAGCCCTAATTCAAGAGCTATTATTACTGCAGCCCGCATTAGACGAATGAGTGGGTCGGCTACAGGAGCTCGGGCGGCTGGCACCGATGATGATGAGCGGGCGCGTCTTGCTCGTTGCTAAATCAGAAAGATTGCCGCGCGGCGGTCTCTCCGAAATCCGATTAGGTGTTTTGATCAGGCTGCGATAGCAGCACCCTTCCGCTTCCTGCGCCAGCCGAGCAGTCCCAACGTGCCGAGGCCGGTGGCGAAGAGTGGGAGAGCGTCTGACCCCTCACCCGCCGCGCTGATTTCGTTCGCTCGGCACACTCTCCCAGCCACAGTCGGATTTATCCGACTGTGGCCAATCTAAGTGCCGAACTCGGGTAAACCCAAGTTCGGTGGGAAAGGGAAGAAAGCGAGCTAGTTCCCCAATTCTAAGGCCCAATAGACCCGGCCGTTCGCCGCCTTGACCGAGGCGATGCCGTAGGCCGACACGTCGCGGCGAAGCATATTGGCGCGGTGGCCGCCCGAGCGCGACCACATGCGGATGGCGCAATCTTCCGTGGCGCAGCCGTAGGCCACGTTCTCGGCATGGACGTTGCCGCCGAGGCCGGCGATGCGGGCGCGGAAATTGGCGTGGTCGAGATGCACCCGCGCGGCCATGCTCTGGGCCTGTTCATAGGCGAGGCCGGTGAGCGCCGAACTCATGCTCAGCGCGTCCCGGCCGTGCTGGTGGCGGAAGGAATTGAGGTCGAGGGCAGAGGCCGGGGTGGCGAGTGCGATTCCGACGGCGAGCGCGAACCTGAGACGGATGATTGACATGGTCATAGGCTCCGTATCCCTGGGGATCAGAACGCGAGCGAGGGGCAAGTCCCGGTAGCAAGAAGCAAAGCGAGTGACAAATTTGGAATAGACAACTATCAGGTGTTACAATTTATATTGCGTGGGGAAAAGCTTCCGTTGGTAAGTGGCAACGCAGAACGACAGTATTGCTTTACTTCACGGTTGAGCGATTTAACGGTTAATTTACAATTCCCTCGACACCCTCTCCACAAACTATCCACCACCACTTTTCGCCCGCCTTGTGTAGACTCGGATGGATGGCTACATATGTATGGTCCCTTAGTGGCCTAGTAGGCCCTGTGACGATATCCAGAGGGGGCCTATGTTTATTGCTGATAGGAAAAAGAGCGTCGTGCGGTCGAATAGTTTGCGCAGCAAATTGAGGATCGTGTATGGCCCCAACCGCAATTCTGTCGGGCCCGTCTGGGCGAGCAATTCGGGCGCGCCTGGCTATACGGTGCAATATTCGGCCGACGCGGTACTTACAGGGCTGCCATGGGGCGTCGTCGAACGACCGGCCGACGACTTGTCGTCGCCGCCTGCTACGCTAACGGAAGCCCCGGAGGTGTCACCGCCCTTAAGCGTGGATGCCCTGAGCCTCCGCCAACGAGAAGTCTTGTATCTGATCGTGCAGGGCAAGACCAACAGGGAGATCGCGCGCAGCCTTGTAAATATGTTTATTTGGGAAAAGGATGTCGAAAGATCGTAGAGCAGCACTTTTAAGCCGTTCAAAAACGGTAGCCACAAGCGTGGGAGTCGGTGGCAAAGGAATCAAAATTTTCGGGGAATGATTTGATATTCGAATACATTGGTCAATTTACAATTCCCTCACGTCCTCTCCACAAAACTATCCACCACCCGCTTTTCGCCCGCCTTGTCGAAGCGGATGGTGAGCTTGTTGCCGTCCACGGCGGTGACGTTGCCGTTGCCGAATTTCTGGTGAAACACGCGCTCGCCGACCGCAAATAGCGAGGCGGCGCCGGCGGATTTCGCCACTAGCTCGCCTTCGATGGTGAGGGGGTTTTTGCGAAGATTACCCCCCTCCCGGCGGCCTCCGGCCGCCGATCTCCCCCTCAAGGGGGGAAGTGAAGAAGAATTCGGGGAGAGGTGATCCGTATCTTCGTCGGCGACGTCGTCAAAAACCCCGTCCGGGACATAACGCGGCTGGCCGTTTTCGTTGAACCCCCCGCGCCCCTTGCGCGCCTGCGCGCGCTGCCAGCCCGGCGTGGTGTAGTTCGAGCCGAAAGAATTTATCTCGTCGAAGCGCGAGGCGCCGTAGCCCGACATGCCGAAGCCGCCGCTGCCGCCCGCCGGCTCTTTCACCTCGACATGCGCCTCCGGCAATTCGTCGAGGAAGCGCGAGGGCATGGTCGAGGTCCACATGCCGTGGATGCGCCGGTTGGTGGCGAAATAGATCTTGGCGCGCTTGCGTGCGCGCGTGAGCCCGACATGGGCGAGGCGGCGCTCCTCCTCCAGCCCGGCGCGGCCGCTCTCGTCGAGCGCGCGTTGATGCGGGAACAGGCCTTCCTCCCAGCCGGGCAGGAACACGGTGTCGAATTCCAGCCCCTTAGCCGAGTGCAAAGTCATGATGTTGACCGCCTGCTCGCCCTCGGCGCTGTCGCGGTCCATCACCAGCGAGATGTGCTCGAGGAAGCCGGCGAGGTTCTCGAATTCCTCCATGGAGCGCACCAGCTCCTTGAGGTTTTCCAGGCGGCCGGCGGCGTCGGCGCTGCGGTCCTTCTGCCACATCTCGGTGTAGCCCGACTCGTCCAGCACGATCTCGGCCAGCTCCGTGTGCGGCATGGAGTCCTTCTTGGCGCGCCAGCGCTCGAAGCCCGCCATCAGCTCGCGCAGAGCGAGCCGCGGCTTCGGCTTCATCTCGTCGGTGGCGGAGAGCGCGGCGGCCGCCTCGGTGAGCGGAATGCGCTGCTTGCGGGCGTGGTCGTGCAGCATCTGCATGGTGGCGTCGCCTAAGCCCCGCTTGGGCACATTGACGATGCGCTCGAACGCCAGGTCGTCGGCCGGCTGTGCGATCACGCGCAGATAGGCCAGGGCGTCGCGGATTTCGGCGCGCTCGTAGAAACGCGGGCCGCCGATCACGCGATAGGGCAGGCCGAGCTGGATGAAGCGGTCCTCGAATTCGCGCATCTGGAACGAGGCGCGCACCAGAATGGCGATTTCGTCGAGGGGATGGTCCTCGCCGCGTTCGCGCGCCTCGCGTTGCAGCTGCTCGATCTCCTCGCCGATGGAGCGGGCTTCTTCTTCCGAGTCCCAGCCGCCGGTGACCTGCACCTTTTCGCCCAGCACGTCTTCCGTGCGCAGCGTCTTGCCGAGCCGGCCTTCGTTGTGGGCGATCAGATGCGAAGCGGCGGCGAGGATGTGACCGGTGCTTCTGTAGTTGCGCTCCAGCCGAATAATCTTCGCGCCCGAAAAATCATGATCGAATCTCAAAATATTATCGACCTCGGCGCCTCTCCATCCATAAATCGACTGATCGTCATCGCCCACGCAGCAGATGTTTTTCTTCTCTGTCATTCTGGGACGGCCCGAAGGGCCGGGCCCGGAATCCATAACTTCTGTCTCGCCCTCACCTTCGGCACCGGGAGTATGGATTCCGGACAGCCGCTTCGCGGCTTCCGGAATTACGGAAGAGGGCTGCGCCAACAACCTGAGCCACAAATACTGCGCCACGTTGGTGTCCTGATATTCGTCCACCAGGATGTACTTGAAGCGCTGCTGATACTGCCGCAGCACGTCCGGATGCGTCCGGAACAGCCGGATGCATTCGAGCAGAAGATCGCCGAAGTCGGTGGCGTTGAGCGTCTTCAGCCGCTCCTGATAGGCGAGGTAGAGCTTCTTGCCCTTGCCGTTGGCAAAGCTGGCGGCTTCCCCGGCCGGCACCTGGTCGGGCGTCAGCCCGCGGTTTTTCCAGCCGTCGAGCAACATGGCGAACACCCGAGCAGGCCATCTTTTCTCGTCGAGCTTCTCAGCTTCTAAGAGCTGTTTGATCACGCGGATCTGGTCGTCGACGTCTAAAATCGTGAAATTCGACTTCAAACCGGCCATTTCCGCGTGACGGCGCAAAATTTTCACGCCGATCGAGTGGAAGGTGCCAAGCCACGGCATTCCCTCGACAATTTGGCCGACCATCTGGCCGACGCGGTCCTTCATCTCGCGCGCCGCCTTGTTGGTGAAGGTGACGGCGAGAATTTCCGCCGGCCGCGCCCGGCCCAAATTGAGGATGTGGGCTATCCGTGTTGTAAGCACACGGGTTTTTCCGGTTCCGGCGCCGGCCAAAACCAGCACCGGCCCGTCCAAAGTCTCGACCGCCTCGCGCTGTTCGGGATTGAGGTCGGCCAGATACGCCGCCCCCCGCGCCCCCATCGCGCGCGCAGCAATGCCGCCGGCGGCGGGCTGCGGGTTCAATTCGACGGGCGGGTGACGCTTCGGTTCGGCCATTTGTGATTCTTCTTCTAGGCCAAAGATGGCATTCGTGGGTGGCAATTGGGAGGGGCGCCGGCCGCCCTTGTCGGCAACTTCCCACCGTTTTAGCCTCGATTTCCAACGATTTAGAACAATTGAGGGGGAATCCCGTGCGCCTGAAGGACAAAGTGGCCGTCATCACCGGCGGCGGCCGCGGCATCGGCCGCGATATCGCGCTCGCCTATGCCCGCGAGGGCGCCCATGTGGTGATCAACGACGTCGATCCCGCCACGGCCGACGCCACCGCCAAGGACGCGGCCTCCCTCGGCAGCAAGAGCCTCGCCGTCGTGGCCGACGTCGCCAAGTCGGCCGACATCACCATGATGATGAACGCGGTCATCACCGAACGCGGCCGCGTCGACATCCTGGTCAACAACGCGATGAAGATCGTGCCGGGCAAATTGGAAGCGCTGCCGGAAGCGGCCTGGGACACCACCATGAACATCGGCCTGAAGGGCGCGTTCCTCACGAGCCAAGCGGCGGCTAGGCACATGATCGCGCAGAAGTCCGGCTGCATCGTGAACATCGCGTCGATCGCCGGACTGTTCCCGTACAACTGGGCCGGCGCCTATTCGGTGGTGAAGGCCGGCCTCATCATGCTGACCAAATTGCAGGCGATGGAGTGGGCGCCCTACGGCATCCGCGCCAACGCCATCACGCCCGGCTATATCCGCACGCCCGGCACCGAGGCGATGTATGCCGATCCGGAAATCTACGAGGGCCGCCGCAAGGGCGTGCCGATGGGCCGCGTCGGCTCGGGCGAGGACATCGCCGGGCCGGCGATTTTTCTGGCGAGCGACGATGCGCGCTACACCACCGGTAGCGTGGTCGGTGCCGACGGCGGGCAGGCGGTCGGCTATTTCCTCAGCGTGCCGGGAAGAAGGTTTTCGGGCGGGCGGATCGACTAGGCTTCAGATCAAATAGATTCGGTCCCGCAATTCATCGCGGGTTGTTTCGGTGCGCGGGAAGTGCCGCGCCAGCGCGTCGCCGCATTTCTCGATCGCCGTGATGAAGCCATCGGCAATGCGGCCGTCGCGCATGTGCGCAATCAGCGCGTCAATGGCGCCCTGCCATTCCGATTGATGCACGCGGGCGGCAATGCCCGCGTCGGCGATGATGCGGGCATAGCGCTCGGAGAGCGAGACGAAAATCAGAATTCCGGTGCGGTCTGCCGTGTTTGCGACGCCGCGGATGGCGAATTGCTCCAGCGCGACGCGATGCGCGATGGCATGGCGCGCCGCACGGGGGATGAGCGCGACGCGCAGGCGCGGCAAACAGAGCACCGCGACGGCGGCAATAAATATCACGACTTGCAGCGACAAAATCCGAAAGACCGGCAATGCCGTGGTGGCGACCAGGAGCCAAGGCAGTGCGAGTGCGACCACTGCCGCGATAAATATCGGGAGCGCCGTGGCATCGGAAGATTTCTCCGCCAGCACGCAGACGATCTCACCAGACGTCTTGCTTTCAGCGGCGCGGATGGCGGCCGCTATGCGCTTGCGATCCTGTTCCGGAATTCTCATCACCAGCTCCCCGAGGCCCCGCCGCCGCCCGATGACCCGCCGCCCCCGGAGAAGCCGCCGCCGCCGGAAGAGCTCCCGCCGCTTGAACTTCCGGAACTGAGCAGAATATTCAGCGCCACGTTCAGCGCAAACCAGCGGAAGCCAGGCCAAATGATGCACAGAATGACGACGACAATCAGGACTGCGAAAAGTATCCAGTTGGTCGGATCTCTGGATGGCGCATTATCAAGCCGCAGCGACGGGCGCGGCTGCCAATCGGCGGAGTCGGTGGTGAGCGCCGTGATGATGTCGTCGACGCCGCGTGATATGCCACCGGCGAAATCGCCGGTCTTGAAACGCGGCGCGATGGCGTTGGCTGATGATGACCTTGGACAGCGCGTCGGTGAGCGTACCTTCCAGCCCATAGCCGACCTCGATGCGCACCCGATGCTCTTTTGGCGCGACCAGCAGCAATACGCCATTGTTCTTTTCCTTCTGGCCGAGCTTCCAGGTCCGGAACAGCTCATTGGCATAGGGTTCGATCTCCTGGCCTTCGAGCGACGTGACGGTGGCGACAACTAGCTGGATCCCGGACTTGGCTTCGAGATCGGCCAGCTTCGGCTCAATCGCATCGCGCGTCGCGGCCGGGATGATGTTCGCCTGATCGACGATGCGACCGGTGAGCGCGGGAAAGTTGACCGCGAATACAGCGACGACCGCGCACAGCAGCGCAATAAAGCCGCCGGCCACGCGCCGGCCGCCCCTTGCGAGGAGCGGCGTGCTGCTGGCTGCGGTCATCCTGGTCCCTTATGAAGGGGTGTCAGAATTTCACTTGCGGCGGCGTCTGCGCATTTTCGCCCGCGGTGAACTCTGCCATCGGCTTGTTGGAGCGGAAAAAGGTTGCCGCCCATAGGATGCCGGGGAAGGTCTTGAGCGTGGTGTTGTAGACCCGCACAGCCTCAATGTAGTCGCGCCGCGCGACGGCGATGCGGTTCTCGGTGCCCTCGAGCTGCGACTGCAGCGCAAGGAAGTTCTGATTCGACTTGAGGTCAGGGTAGTTTTCACTGACCGCAAGCAGCCGTCCGAGCGCGCCGGAGAGCTGATTCTGCGCATCCTGGAACTGCTTCAGCTTGGCGGGATCGTCGAGCTGCGAGACGTCGATCTTAACCTGGGTCGCCTTCGCCCGCGCCTCGATGACCGCCGTCAGCACGTCCTTTTCCTGTTTGGCGTAGCCCTGCACGGTGGCGACCAGATTCGGGATGAGGTCGGTGCGGCGCTGGTAATTGTTCTGCACGTCCGCCCACTTCGCTTTGGCCTGTTCCTCGTAAGTCGGAATGGCGTTGTAGCCGCAGGCCGCAAGGAAAAGCCCCAGAAAGGCCACGGCGGCAACGGTGCGAAGGCGCGATACGGATGTGGGCATGACGGCTCCTACAGGCTTCAGGGTCCAGCCGGCGTTTCGCGGGAAACAGACTCGGCGGTTTGGCGCTAATGCGGCTTGTACTACTCTCTCTTGCTATTGGCGATCTTGATCAGCGTCTCGGCCACCCTGCGGTACATTTCAAGAACGCGGCAAAGCCGGTCGGCGTGGTCGGCGCTGACGACAGTCAGGCGGTGGGATATCTCCTCAGCGTGCCGGGACGGCGGTTTTCGGGCGGCAGGATTGATTAGGGGACGAGGGCGGCATAGCAACAAGGCCGCAAGGCCGGAAATGACAAGGCCGCCGCCCATTAATGGTGATCATGAAAGAAACGGTGATGAAGGAAAGCTGCAACCGCCGTCTTCGCGAACTCTTGAGCGATCGAAAAGCCGTTCTGTTGCCGGGTGCGGCCAATGCCCTCGCGGCGCGCGTTATTGAAGATATCGGGTTCCAGGCGATCTATGTCACCGGCGCCGGCGTCACCAATACATTCCTCGGCGTGCCGGATATCGGCCTGATCACGCTGACCGAGCTGGCCAGCCACGTCGCCGCGATGCGCGATGTGGTCGCGCTGCCGTTGATCGTCGATGCCGACACCGGTTTCGGGAATCCGATCAACGTGGCGCGCACCATCCAGGTGCTCGAGCGCAGCGGCGCCAATGCCATTCAACTTGAGGACCAGGATTTTCCCAAAGCGCTGCGGCCATTTTTCCGGCAAGAGCGTGATCAGCCGCGCCGACATGCTGCAGAAAATTCACGCCGCGGTAGATAGCCGGATCGATCCCGATCTCGTCATCGTCGCGCGCACCGACGCGATCGCCAGCAACGGCTTCGAGGACGCCATGGAGCGCGCGGCCGCCTATATCGAAGCCGGCGCCGACATGACATTCGTCGAGGCGCCGCGCACCCGTGAACAGATTTCCGAAATCTCCAAACGTCTGGCCGTTCCGCAATTCATCAACATCGTTGCCGGCGGCCTGACGCCGATGATCGGCCTCGATGAGCTGGAGACCATGGGCTATTCCATGGTGCTCTACGCCAACGCGGCGCTGCAGGCCTCGATCGCCGGCATGCAGAAGGTGCTCGGTCACCTCAAGGCGCACGGGTCGCTCGATGGGATTTCCGGTGAGCTCGCCAGCTTCGAGGAGCGACAACGGCTGGTCTCCAAGCCACGCTTCGACGATCTCGAGAAAAAATACTCGTGACCTGATTAAAGTGTAGGTCGTCAGGAAGTCGCCCATGTCAGGTTCGAGCAACAATCCCCATACCCGCGCCATCGCGCAATTCATCTCGCAGATCCGATACGAAGATATTCCGGATGAAGTGATCGCGCGCATCAAACTGTTGATCCTGGATTCGCTCGGCTGCGCGCTCTACGGCAGCGATCTCGAGTGGAGCCGGATCTTGCGGGCGACACTCGGCAAGCTCGACGACACGAAAGCATGCCGCGTGTGGGGAACGCCGGAACTTTTATCTGCACCGCATGCCGCGCTGGTCAATGGCACCCTCATTCAAAGCTTCGAGCTCGACGACGTGCACCGCCAGGGCGTGCTGCACGTCGGTGCGGTCACTTTGCCGCCGCTGCTGGCGGTCACGGAGCTTCGCCGCGGTATCAGCGGCCGCGATTTCCTGCGCTCCGCCGTCGCCGGCTACGAGATCGGTCCGCGCGTCGGCAAATGCATGGGCCCGCAGCATATCGGGCAGGGCTGGCATTCCGGCGCGACCGTCGGGGTGTTTTCCGCGGTGTCGGGCGCGGCCGCCGCCTTGCGGCTGTCCAGCGACCAGGCCGTGCATGCGCTCGGCATTGCCGGCACCCAAGCGGCGGGGCTGATGGCCGCGCAATACGGCGCGATGGTCAAGCGCATGCATGCCGGACGCGCGGCGCAGAGCGGACTTTACGGCGCGCTGCTCGCAGAAGCCGGTTTCACCGGGATCGTCGACGTTTTCGAATCGCCTTATGGCGGCTTTTGTTCGACGTTCTCGCGCTCGAACGACCGCTTCAATCTCGACGAGCTGTCCTGGGAGCTCGGCCGCCAGTGGGAAACCATGCGCATTTCGCTGAAATTCTATTCCTGCGTCGGCAGCAACCACACCACGCTCGATGCCATCCGCAACCTGCAAGAGAAGACGCCCTTCGGCGCGGACGATATCGCGTCGATCGTGGTGCATGGTTCGCAGGTGACGGTCGAACACGTCGGCTGGCCCTATACGCCGCAGGGGCTGACTTCGGCGCAATTGAATCTGCCGTTCTGCGTCGCCACACTGCTGCTTGAAGGCGACGTGTTTGTCGATCAATTCACGGATGAGGTGGTCGACGACCAGCGCCGGATTGACCTGTCGAAAAAGGTCAGCGTGGTAGAGGACCCGGCAATCACCGGCCGCGGGTCGAATTACCGGCACATGGTGCGTGTCGAGGTGCAGCTGAAAAACGGCGTCAAGCTCGAGCAAACCGTCGAGGCGCCGCGCGGCAGCGAAGCGAGCTTCGCCTCCGAAGCCGACATCGTGCAGAAGTTCAAGAAGCTTGCCACGCATGTCGTCAGCGACATCCAGGCGGACGAGGTCGTCAGCCTCGTGCTCGGCGCCGAAAAGCTTGCGCGCGCCGAGCAGATCGCCGAGGCCTTGGCTAACGGTTGATCCGCTTACTTTTCTTTACCGACTTTCATCTTCGCCGCGAGATCGCTGAGGCGCTGCCGTTCCGTCTTGGTGAAATTGACGAAATCGGCAACCGAGCCACCGGCGGGCTCAATGCCGGTCGGGATCAGCTTGCCGCGCACCTCATCGCTCTTGAGCGCCGCCTGCAGCTCGGCATTCATGCTTTGAATGATCGGCTCCGGCGTGCCGCGCGGCGCATAGAGACCCGCCCAGTGGCCGATCTGCACGCTGGGATAGCCCTGCTCCGCCGTGGTCGTGATGGACGGATAGGCACTGATGCGCTTTTCATAAGTCGTGGCGATCGCCTTCAACAATCCGGCCTTGATCTTAGGGATCACGACGATGCTCGCCTCGGACGTCGCCGAAACATTGTTCGCCAGAACGGCGTTCACCCCGTCGCCGCCACTTCTGTAAGGGACGATCGTGAAGGGGACACCGGTCGCCTCCTTGATCATCTCGGCGACGAATTCCGGCGTGCTGCCGTTGCCGGCCGTCGCCCAGGTGACGCCCTTGCCGCCTTGCGCTTTGGCCCAGGCGATGAACTCGGCCATGTTATTCGCAGGCACGCTCGGATGCACAATGATAGTCGATGGCGCGACGGCGATCATGCCGACCGGCACGAGATCGGAATCGGCATAGGGAAGATCTTTCAATATTAGGCTGTTGGTGATGGTGCTCGCGGCGCCGACCAGGAAGGTGTAGCCATCGGGCGCGGAATGAGCGACGAACGCCGTGCCAATCACCGCACCGGCGCCCGGCCGATTTTCGACGACGACCGGCTGCCCAAGCCGCTTGCTGACGCCCTCGGCGGCAAATCGAGCGATCAGGTCATTGGCGCCGCCGGGCCCGAACCCCACGACGAAGCGGATCGGGTGATCCGGCCACTCCGCGCGCGCCGTCGGAGCAGCGACCGCGCAAGCAAGAATGGCAGCGGCAAATATTACGGACCGTTTTATCATTGTTTCGTCCTTGGCTCGGGAGCGCGCTTTTGATTAGGAAAACATCGTATTGTGTTAATGCGCTGCTTGTCTACGATGAGCGCAGGCATACCGATGCCTGGGGTGCGACATCACGAGAAATCGCGCGATAGCGCGATGAAGGGAATGGCCATGAGCTGCAAAAAAGTTTTGATCGCGATGACGGCGGTCATGTGCGGAGCCGCTGGTATTGCGGTCGCGGGGTTGATCGCGGGCGCGGCAGTCACGCTGTCGTCTCGCCAGGCGTCGGCGCTGCCGGCCTATGCTCAGCAGACGGGGCTGCCTTGCGGGCAATGTCACGTGAATCCCGCGGGTGGCGGGCCGAACACGGATTTTGGCAAAGCCTTCGCGGCCAACGGCCATAAAGTGCCCAAGAAGAACTAATCGTCGCGTTATGCTGAACGCGGCGACCTGTTTCGTCTGCGCCGATGCACTGCTCCACCGGCAGTGCGGTCGGCGCCGACGGCGGGCAGGCGTTCGGCTATTTCTTCCGTGAACCGACTCGGCGGCCTTTGCTGCCGCGCGCGCCCGCTATTGCGGCTTGTACTCTTCGCGCTTGGTGTTCGCGATCTTGACCAGTTCCTCGGCCGCCTTGCGGTCTTCTTTCAGGAAAGCGGCGAAGCCGGCCGGCGAGGTCGCCGCCGGCACAACCGCCTGCTGGTCCAGAAACGCCATGAATTTCGGGTCGCTGAACACTTTGACGAAGTCGGCATTGACCTTGTTGACGATCGCCGGCGGCGTGCCTTTCGGCGCGGCTAGCCCCCACCAGCCTTGGCCGGGGAAACCGCCGAGGCCCGCCTCGGCGAGCGTCGGCACGTCCGGCAGCAGCGGCGAGCGTTTCGCAGCCGACACCGCGATCGCCTTGACCTTGCCGGCTTTGACCAGGCCAAGGAAATTGCCGATGCCGAAGCGGGTCAGCTGCACCTGATTGCCGGCGAGCGCTTGCGCCGCTGGTCCGCCGCCTTTGTAGGGTACGCCGACGATTTTGGTGCCCCACTGGTTGTTCATCCAGCGCAGGAACAGGTCCGGGAATGAGCCCTCGCCGAGCGTGGCGTAATTGAGTTGGTCGGATTTGGTCAGCGCCATCGCCTTGAGCTCGGCAACCGAATTCACCCCGAGCTCAGTGGACACGAATAGCCCTTCGTTGAGAAAGAACAGCCGCGCGATTGGTACCAGGTCGCGGTCGGGATCGTAGGGCAGGTGATCGAACAGCAGCGGATTGAAGGACATCGTGCTGTGGTAGATGACGCACAGCGTATAGCCGTCGGGGGCGGCCTGCGCGCAGGCCTGCGCGGCGACGATGCCGCTGGCGCCGCCGCGGTTCTCGATCACCAGCGGCTGGCCACCGAGTAATGGCGTGAGTTCGACCGCGGCCGTTCGCATGATGACGTCGGTCACGCTGCCGGCGGCGATCGAGACGATCAGCCGGATCGGCCGGTCCGGATAAGTTTGCGCTTGCGCCGCTGCCGCGCAGCACGTGAGCAGGAAACCGAAGACGATGCGCTTGAGGTTTTTCATGACGTTTCCCCTCCCTGAATTGCCGCTCTTATAGTTTTCCCGCGAAGGCGGCGGTCACGAAGTCGTCGAGCATATTGTAGCTTTGGCGCGCGGCGCCGGCGTCGTAACGCGCGATCCCCGGCACGTCGGATTCAGCCTCGCAGAATGAATGCAGCAGTCCACCGAACACGAGCATCTGCCACTTGGCTCCGGACGCTTCCATTTCGGCTTCGAAGACATCGCGGTCGTGTTTCGGAACCACCGGATCCTTGGAACCGTGCAGTACGCAGATCGCCGCTTTGATGTCGCCCGGCTTGGCCGGCAGCAGGGTGAGCAAGTCGCCATGCAGGCAGATCGCGGCCTGGATGTCGGCGCCGGTGCGCGCAAGCTCCAGCACATTGCCGCCGCCGAAGCAGAAGCCGATCGCCGCCTGCCGCTTGAGATCGCCGATCTTGCGCTTGTCGCTTTCGGTGCGCAGCGCATCGAGCGCACCCGCGATGCGGCGCCGCCGCTCGGGCGCGTCCGCGCGCAGCCCATTGGCCAGCGATGCCGCTTCCGGCGGACCGGCGGAGATTTTGCCGCCGCCATACATGTCGGCCACGAAGGCCACGTATTTGCTGCCCGCGATCACCGCCGCGCGCTTGATAGCGTCGTCGGTGACGCCGAGCCAGTTCGGCGCTATCAGTAGCAGCGGCCGGCGTCCGCTGGCGTTCTCGTCATAGACCAGCGCGCCGTTGCACGCGGCATTGCCCGCCCGATAATCGATCCGCTCGACCGCCACCGCTTCCCCCTCAATGCATTATTCGTTCATTCGAGGATCACTTCCCCAATCAGCCCGGCATCATATTGCGTGAAATAGAGACGTCCGTTCGACAGCGCCGCGATGCAGCGCGCGCCGCTTGCCGGCGTCGGAATGTCGTATTCGCCGATCAGCGTGCCGTCCGGTGCCATGTGGCCAATCTTGTTGGCGAAGTTCTCGGTGCACCAAAGGTTGCCGTCCGGCCCCACCGTGACGCCGCGCAAGGACGCGTTCGGAGTAGGGAATTTGAATTCGCCGAACACACCGTCGCGGCCAAGGCGGCCGAGCGCATTGGCGCCGGTTTCGACGAACCAGATGCTGCCGTCGGGATGGCTGACCATGGCGCGCGGTTGCGGGTCATTACCGGGGATTTGAAACTCGCTCACCGCGCCATCCACCGTGATGCGGCCGACCCGATTGCCGGCGGCCTCGCTGAACCAGAGCGCACCGTCGCGCACCACGATCGACAGCGGTTTGCTGCCGGGCGAGATGCCGATCTTGAATTCTGTGATCTGCCCGGCCGGCGTAATGCGGCCGATCTGGCTGGCCTCGGTTTCCGAGAACCAGACGTTGCCGTCCGGTCCGAGCGCGATGCCGTCGGGGCCGGCGTTTTCGGTCGGTACCGGAAATTCGCTGAGCGCGCCGCTCGGTGCGATGCGCCCAATCTTGTTGGCCTTTTTCTGCGCGAACCACAGGTGGCCATCCGGCCCAAGCGTGATGCCGATCGGCGTCGCGCCGGGCGTCGGAAGTGAGAATTCGGTGAAGGCTCCGCTGCGCGGATCGAAGCAGCCGATCTTTGCCGCGCCGCTCTCGCAGAACCAGAGATTGCGGTCCGGTCCCTCGACGCAGATGTAGGGCGCGCTATTGGCGCTTGGAATCCGATGTTCGCGAATAAGCACTGAACGTGCCGCGCGCCGACGCGAGGTCGCCTCTCCGGCATTCGCTGACATTTTGGCCCCGTACCGCGATCCAATACATCCGCATCGCGTACCGGGAATGCTATCGCCGCGTTGCGGCGATAGGCAAGCGGTCAGCTCTTGCCCGGCATCTTGACGCTGCGCCCGGCGCCGTTCGGCCGTGGCAGCACCGCATGTGCCGCCTTCATGCGTTCGAGCAAGCGCAGGACGCTGTCGTGAAATGGCGCCACTTTCTTGGCCGTCATGTCGACACCCAAGGTCATGTTTTCCGAGGTCGCCGACACCCAGTTTTCGGTCGCGTGTCTGAGTTCTTCGAACATATGGATGCGCTTAGCGTCGTAGTCGAGCAGCTGCACGCTCACGCGCACCGGATCGCCCAGATGCAGCTCGCGCAGATAACGCACATGCGATTCGACGACCATGGTCGAGTGCTTGTGCCGTTCGAGATAGGAGGGGCCGAGGCCGATGAGTTCGTAGACCTCGTCCACCGCGCGGTCGAACAACACGTTGTAATAGGCCACGTTGAGATGGCCGTTATAGTCGATCCATTGCGGCTCGATCCGCATCACCGTCGAGACGAACGGCGCGGCGAAAACCGGTTCGGGCATCATGCGCTAATCGGATAGACCGCCTTTTCGCCGCTGAGCACGCGCGCGACGTCAGCCGCGCATTTGGTCTGCAACTCCTCGAGCGCCTCGATCGAATAGAAGCCGGTGTGCGGAGAGATGATGACGTTGTCGCGGCCGAGCAACGGGGAATCCTTGGCCAGCGGTTCGGCCGCCACCACGTCGAGCCCGGCGCCGCCGATCTGGCCGGCATCGAGCGCGGCGATCAGCGCCGGCTCGTCGATCAGCGGCCCGCGCCCAGTGTTCACGATGTAAGCGCCTTTCTTCATCTTGGCGAAGGCGGCCGCGTTGATCATGCCGCGTGTCGCCGGCAGCAGCGGCGCGTGAACGGAAATGTAGTCGGAGGCCTTGAGCAGGCTGTCGAAATCGACGCCCTCGACATTCGCCGCCTTGAATGCTTCCGGCTTGACGTAGGGATCGTAGGCGATGACCTTGATGCCGAAAGCCTGCGCCTTGGGCGCCACCAAGCGCGGGATATGGCCGAAGCCGACGAGGCCGAGCACCGTGCCTTCGATGCGCCGGATCGGCACCACCGCCGGCATTTCCCAGCGGCCGCTCTGCACTAGTTTGTTGGAAAGTGGGATCTTGCGGATCAGCGCCAGCAGCAGCGCCATGGCGTGGTCGGATACCTCGCGGATGCAATAGTCCGGTACGTAGTTGACGGCGATGCCTTTCTCCTTGGCGGCGGGCAGGTCGATATTGTCGACGCCCAGGCCGAAACGGCCGATCGCCTTGCATTTGGTGAGCTGGGTGAGGATTTCGCGCGTGAGTTTGGCATAGGTCACCAGGATGGCGTCGGCATCCTTGGCGACCGCTAGGATGTCGTCGGCATTGACGCTTTTCGACATCCGATAAGTCGGATTGAGCCGTGCCAGCGCCGCCTTGGCGAGATCGAGCGACGGAAACACGCTATCGGTGACAGCAATAACAGGGCCGGCCATTGGGAAACTCCAAATTCGTTGGGCGGGATGTCGGCGGAACCTACGCCAGCAAAGTTTGCCAGTCTATCTCCGGCCGAGACGGGCAAATTGATAAATACCAATGACTTGGCGCCATTAACCAAAAATTAACGATGGTCGCCCCGGACCGCATCTCTTGGCTATGCTGAAAAAACCAAGGGAGGTGGGGCCATGATCGGCAGGTTGGCGCGCGGGGCGTATATGCTCATTGTCGCGCGGATGATCGTGGCGTGGGCGGTGTCGGCCAGCAAAAGCAGCCCGGCCGAGCCGAAGAACGACCAAGCGGTCGTAACCTGGTATTGCTGACGCGTCGCCGCGGACGATTGCAGTAGTCCCTTTCAGAACAGGAGTTTTTCGACGTGTCTGCGGCGCGCCCCGGCCGCGCAGCGGGGACGCTTGACCTCGCCCGCCATCCCCGCCACGTTCGCCGCCGATATCCGGGATAACAGCCGATGGCCGGCGCGAGCGCAGCAAAAAAGAACACGGGTGAACGGCCGCGCGATCCTGCCGCGATCGCGGCGGCGATTGCCGCGCTGACCGCGGCGTTCGGCAACCGCGTCGTCACGTCGCAGGCGGTGCGCGAGCAGCACGGCAATACGCTGACCTGGGTCCCCAACCAGCCGCCGGATGCAGTGGTCTATCCGCAGAACACCGGCGACGTGCAGACCATCGTCCGCATCTGCGCGGCGAACCGCGTGCCGGTTATCCCGTTCGGTGTCGGCACCTCGCTTGAAGGCCACATCAACGCACCGATCGGCGGCGTATCGATCGACGTCCGCGACATGAACAAGGTGCTGGCGGTGCACGCGGAGGATCTCGATTGCGTGGTCGAGCCGGGCATCACCCGCAAGGCGCTCAACGAGAATCTGCGCGACCAGGGCTTGTTTTTTCCTATCGACCCCGGCGCCGACGCCTCGCTCGGCGGCATGGCGGCGACGCGTTGCTCGGGCACCAACGCGGTGCGTTACGGCACCATGAAGGACAATGTGCTGGCGATGAAGGTCGTGATGGCCGATGGCGAGCTGATGACCACCTCGCGCCGCGCGAAAAAATCGTCCGCCGGCTACGATCTCACGCGGCTGATCGTCGGCTCGGAAGGTACCCTCGGCGTCATCACCGAGTTGACGCTCAAATTGTCGGGAATCCCCGAAGCGATCGCCTCCGGCGTTTGCCCGTTTCCTTCGGTCGATGCCGCCTGCAAAGCGACGATCCTCACGATCCAGTCCGGCATTCCGGTCGCGCGCATCGAATTGCTCGATGGGTTGCAGATCAAGGCCGTCAACGCCTACTCGAAATTGTCTCTGCCTGAAGTGCCGACGCTATTCGTCGAATTCCACGGCAGCGATGCTGGCGTCGCCGAGCAGTCGCAGCGCTTCGGCGAGATTGTCGCGGAGCTCGGCGGCGGGCCGTTCGACTGGGCGACCAAACCGGAGGACCGCAGCCGGCTCTGGCAGGCGCGCCACGACGGCTATTGGGCGGCCCGCCATCTGCGCCCGGGCGCGCAGGCCTTCGCCACCGACGTCTGCGTGCCGATCTCGCGCCTGGCCGAATGCGTCACCGCCAGCCAGCGCGCCATCGCCGAGCTTAGCCTGGTCGCGCCCATCCTCGGGCATGTCGGCGACGGAAATTTCCACCTGGCGCTGCTGGTCGACGTGAACGATGCCGACGAGGTCAAGCGCGCCGAAATCCTGATGGAGCGTGTGGTTGAACTAGCCCTTTCGATGGACGGCACCTGCACCGGCGAGCACGGCGTCGGGCAGGGCAAGATGAAATATCTGTTGGCCGAGCATGGCGCGCCGGCGCTCGCCGCCATGGCGGCGATCAAGCGCGCGCTCGACCCGCAAAACATCATAAATCCGGGCAAGATCGTCGCGCTCTTGTGAGTCGACATAGATTTGCCGCCAAACACCGGCAAAAATAGCGTACATTTCACATCGTCAAGCGCGGAGCGCGCCGCGGGCCGCGCGGGCAACCGCGTTGGAGTTGGCGTTGCAAACCACCCTGCTAGGACTAGCGATCGCGATCATTCTGGCGCTGGTAGCGGCGCTGGTCGGTCCGCTGCTGATCGATTGGGGCGGCCACCGCTCGCTGTTCGAGGCTGAGGCCAGCCGCCTAATCGGCGTTGACGTGCGCGTCGCCGGCGCCATCGAAGCGCGGCTGTTGCCGACGCCGTCGCTCACGCTGCATGAGATAGAAATCGGCAGCAGCAGCGCGAATAAGCTTCGCGCTCGCTCGCTCGGCTTCGAATTCGCGCTCGGCCCGCTGATGCGCGGCGAATGGCGGGCGGCCGAGATGCATCTGGTCGGACCGGAACTAAGCCTCGGCCTCGACCCGTCGGGCCATGTGCTGGCGCCGAGCCTGGCGATCAATTTCAGCCCGGATAACCTGTCGATCGACCGGTTGAGCGTCGAGGACGGCAAGGTGGCCCTTACCGACGCCGCGAACGGCGCCCGCGCCACGCTCGACGGGCTTTGGTTCAACGGCGAGGCGCGCTCGCTGCTCGGTCCGTTCAAGGGCGAGGGCGCCGCCACCATTGGCGGCGAGCTTTACCCGTTCCGCATCGCCGCCGGCCGCTATTCCGATGACGGCGCGCTCAAGCTCCATGTCAATGTCGATCCGGTCAATCATCCGCTCAGCATCGAAGCCGATGGCATGCTGGTGTTCGCTGGGGCTGAGCCGAAATTCGACGGCACCTTGAGCTTGATGCGGCCGGTGGGCATCGTATCGCGCAACGCCCAACAAGTGACCCAGCCCTGGCGCGTGAGCGGCAGGATCAAGGCCACTGCGGCATCGGCGCTGATGGAGCAGTTCGAATTCCAGTACGGCTCGGAAGAGCAGGGGTTCAAGCTCACCGGCGTCGCCGATTTCAAATTCGGCAAGCGCCCGCGCTTCGACGGCGTACTGTCTGGCCGGCAAATCGACCTCGACCGCGCGCTCGCCGGCGATGATGGCGGCCGGCCGCCGCCGGCCGCCGCCATCCGCAAAATCGCGGAACTGGCCGGCGGTGCCTTCCGCCCCGCCATTCCGATCCAGATCGGCGTCGGCATCGACCAGGTCGCGCTCGGCGGCAGCACCATTGCGAACTTGCGCGGCGACATCAGCACCGACGCCAATGGATGGAATCTGGATCGCTTCGAGTTTCGCGCGCCCGGCTTCACGCAAGTGAAGTTGAGCGGTCATCTCGCGGTCGGCGGCGACGGCGTCAGCTTCACCGGTCCGGCCGAGATCGAAGCCGGCGATCCGAAGTTGTTGGCGGCGTGGCTAGAAGGGCGCAATGACGTGACGCAAGGCGAGGTGCGGCCTTTGACGCTACGCGGCGACGTCACGCTCGGAAGTGACAAAATTGCCGTCGAACGGCTGCAAGCTGAGTTCGACCGTAAGACCGTCACCGGCCGCCTTGCTTATGCGTTCGCGTCCGGCAACCGGGTGGCCAAGCTCGATGCCGCGCTCAACGCGCCCGAGCTCGATATCGACGCCGCGCTCGGCTTCGGCAACGCGCTGATCGCCGGCTCCAAGATCGAGCGGCCGCACGACATGACGATCGCGGCCGATATCGGCCGCGCCACCATCGCCGGGTTCGTCGCGCGTGATGCGAGCGCGCGATTGAAAGTGGACGGGAACGGCGTGCAGATCGACCGCCTCGCGGTCGCCGATCTCGGCGGCGCCGCCTTTTCGGCGAGCGGCCGGATCGTGACCACGCCGTCGCCGCAGGGCAGTATGCGGGTGGACCTCGATGCGCCGGACATGACGCCGGTGATGGCGCTGCTGGCAAAGCTCGCGCCGAAAACCGCGCAGACGCTGCAAAGCGGCGCGGCGGTCATGGCGCCGGCTAAGCTGCACGCGCAATTCACCCTCGACGGCGCGGCGCCGGCGGCGATCGCCAAGCTCGCCATTGACGGCAGTCTCGGCAAGGTGCGCGTCGCCCTCGCTGGCGAGGCCAAAGCCGATGCGATCGCGCTCAGCACCGGCGACCTGCGGCTCGACGGCAAACTGGAGGCCGACGACGGCAAGCTGCTAGTGGCCTTACTTGGTCTCGACCGCATGTTGGCGGTGGAGGCCGGCCCCGGTACGCTGACGCTCAAGGCCAGCGGGCCGGCGCGCGGCGAATGGCGGATCGACAGCAAGTTGACTGCCGGCGGCCTCGAAGCCAGCGCGAGTGGCAACGCGCGTCCATTCGCGGACAACCCGTCGGCTGCGTTGCGTGCCACGATCGCGCGCGCTGATGTGGCGCCTTTGCGCGTCGGCGCACGCGCTGCGCTGCCGGTCGCGTTCGCCGGCAATGTTGCGCTGACGGCCAAGGACCTGACGCTGAGCGACGTCGACGCCACCGTGGCGGGCGCGACGATGCGCGGGAAACTCGCTTTGACGCTGCCGGCGCCGCATCGCCTGCAAGGGGAGATCGACGCCGACAGCATCGATTTGGCGGCACTGATCGCGGCGGCAATCGGCACGCCGGCGCCAGCCGGCAACGACAGCAATATGGCCTGGGTTTGGTCGAGCGACCCGTTCGCCGGCGGCTTGTTCGGCGACTACGACGGCCAGATCGCGCTCAAGGCGCGCCGTGTCGACGGGCTGCCGCGGCTGACGGCACGTGAGTTTCGCGCTACCTTGCGCTTCGGCAAGGACGAGTTCGCCTTGGAGGACATGACTGGGGCCGTCGCCGGCGGACGCCTGGCCGGTCAATTGTCGTTTCGCTCCGCCGAGGACGGATTGAAAGCGCGCGGCAAGATTTCGCTCACCGGCGTGGATGCCGCCGGCCTGCTGCCATCCGGCGCGCGGCCGCTGGTCACCGGCTCGCTCGGGTTTTCGGCTGATGTCGAAGGCACGGGCTTAAGTCCGGTCGCCATGATCGGTTCGCTGCAGGGGTCCGGAAAGATCGCGCTCGACGATGCGCAATTCGCCGGCCTCGATCCGCGCGCCTTCGATGTCGTCACCCGCGCGGTGGACCAGGGGCTGGCGATCGATGCCGCCCGCATTTCCGACGTGGTGAGCAAGGCGCTGGACAGCGGCCAGCTTGCAGTCAAGCGCGCCGACGGAACGATCTCTTTAAGTGCCGGCCAGGCGCGGTTGAGCAATGTGACCGCCGACGGCAAGGACGCCGCCTTGTCGCTTGCCGGCAACCTCGATCTCACCGACGGCTCGATCGACGCGCGGCTCATTCTCTCGAGATCGCGCCAGGCCGCCGGCACGCGGCCCGATATCTACATGGCGTTGAAGGGTCCGCTGGCGGCACCGGCGCGCAGCATCGACGTGTCCGCGTTGACCGGATGGCTGACCTTGCGAGCGGTTGAAAATCAAGCGAAGCAACTGCGTGAAATCGAGAACGCGCAGCGTCAATTAAAGCCGCCGGCGCCGCAGCCGAAGAACGAACTGGCGCCCGCCTTGCCGGCGCCGATCGATGTCAAGCCGTTGCCCGTGCCGCGGCGCAGCGGTCTGCCGGAGGCGTCAGTCGGCACGCAGAACTGAAGCTGTCCGCGAGCCGTCAGTGTCGCGCGATTTGCCGCTGGCGCGACGGTCGCTGAGCTGCCCGCGATAGTGATCGAGCACGAACAGCCGGATCGCCGACGACAGGTTGCCGTCGTGGCGCCTGGTATCGATTGAGGCCACCAGATCCGACAACGTTATCTCGCGGCTGCCGGCGATTTCTTTCAGGCTCTTCCAGAACGCGTCTTCCAGACTGACGCTGGTCTTGTGACCAGCGATCACGATCGAGCGTTTGACAACCGGGGATTTCATCCGCCGTCTCCCTTGTCGATCCGGTGCTGGTCGAGATCGCGGCTGGCTTTCGCCCGCTGCGCGGCGTCGAGTTTGCGCCGATTCTTGGGCTGGCCATGGGCGAGACGGTTGGCGTCGGCACGCAGATCGTCTTGCCGTTGCTTGGCTCGCTTACGAGCAATTCGAAGATTGATCAGGTCAGCCATGCCGCACCTCGACGGTAGCCAGATACATTGGCCCCCCAGGCCCTCATGTGAACCTTTGCATTGCTGCTAAAGTCGCCGACACGCCGACCAAGGACCGCCGCTACGCATTCGACATGCCATCCATAGGATCACGCTATTATGTTGGAGGAGATGCCGATGGTAATTCAATACACGGTTAGTTGATCGCAAGCGATGCTAACTGTTCAATATTGCACACAACTAATAATGATTGACCGAATTTGTAGATTTTTCACGTGGTCGCAGGCATGTATATTATGTCCCTCGAAAGAATTACTGAGGAACTTCATACAACCGGCTCTCAACAGCCCTTTTCGGCAAACGTAAGTCCGCACAATTTTAGCCGCAGACGTGCGGTAGAAATAGTAATGGGGATACGCAGGCGGTGTGCCGGCAATACGTTGGGTGCCGCACATAAGACTTATCGCGGGCTGGTCATTTTTTCTGGGCGCACCAGGCGGTCGAATTCGGCGCCGCTGACAAAACCGAGCCGCACGGCTTCCTCGCGCAAGGTCGTGCCATTGGCGTGCGCCGCCTTGGCCACCTGCGCCGCCTTGTCGTAGCCGATGTGCGGCGCAAGCGCGGTCACCAGCATCAGCGAGCGCTGCATCAATTCGCGGATGCGCGGTTCGTTGGCGCGTATGCCAACCACGCAATTGTCGGTGAACGACGTCGCTGCGTCGCCGAGCAGGCGGATCGATTGCAGCATGCAATAGGCCAGCACCGGCTTGTAGACGTTGAGCTCGAAATGGCCCTGGCTGCCGGCTACCGTGATGGTGGTCTGGTTGCCGAACACCTGGCAGCAGACCATGGTCAGCGCCTCGCACTGGGTCGGATTGGTCTTGCCCGGCATGATCGAGGAGCCGAGTTCGTTCGACGGCAGGATCAGTTCGCCGAGCCCCGAGCGCGGGCCGGAGCCGAGCAGGCGGATGTCGTTGGCGATCTTGAACAGCGCGGTGGCGGCGGCGTTGAGCGCGCCGTGCACGAACACATAGGCGTCGTGGCCGGCCATGTGCTCGAATTTGTTGGGCGCGCTGATAAAGGGAAGTTTGGTCAGTTGCGCGATGCGTTTGGCGAAGGCCTTGGCGAATTGCGGTTTGGAATTCAGCCCGGTTCCAACTGCGGTGCCGCCTTGCGCCAGCGGATATAGTTCGCGCTGCGGCAAGTCGCAAGCGCGCGATCGCGGACTTCACCTGCGCGGCATAGCCGGAAAATTCCTGGCCCAAGGTGAGCGGGGTCGCGTCCATGGTATGGGTGCGGCCGATCTTGACGATCTTGGCGAATTCCTTCGCCTTCTTGTCGAGCGCGGCGTGCAATTGCGTGAGCGCCGGCAGCAGATGGCGGTCGATCTCGATCGCCGCGGCGATATGCATGGCGCTCGGGATCGAGTCGTTGGACGACTGGCTCATATTGACGTGATCGTTCGGATGAACTGGCTTTTTGGCGCCGAGTTCGCCGCCGAGCGCGACATTGGCGGCGTTGGCGATCACCTCGTTGACGTTCATATTGGTCTGGGTGCCGGAGCCGGTCTGCCAACCAGCAGCGGAAAATGCTCGTCCAGCTTGCCGTCGGCGATGTCCTGTGCCACCGCGACGATTGCCTTGGCGCGCCGGTTATCTAGGCTGCCGAGATCGCGATTGACCTCGGCGGCGGCGCAC
>CAVPXX010000008.1:0-36947 GCA_963709855.1 uncultured Alphaproteobacteria bacterium
GCGTAGCGGATGACGGCCATGGCGGCCGTAACCAGGAGCCGTCGCAGGTAGCGGTTACCATGCTTGGTAATGCTGCCGAGCTTGTCCTTGCCGGATGCCGGCACCGTCCTATCACCAATCGGGAGTTGGTCTGCGCCGAATTCGAAGAGAAGCGCGGACCCGTGAGCGACATCGACACTGTACTGGTGAAAAGTCTGGAAGCGCTTGACCCCGCCGGGGATAGAGAAGCGACCATTCAACGCGTAAGTCCGAAATTGACGCGACGTGCCAAATTGTCGCCCTCTGCTGCCAAGTTAGCTCGCAAGTGGAAGCCGACTAAGCAACCACCGGGATAACCGACGAAGCGCGGGCCGATCTGTCGTAGCTATTCGATTGGCGTAGCCGCGTTTCTGGCTCTAGCAATCTCCCCGCTACGGACAAGGATGGCGATACCCATCATTGCCGAGATAGGTGCCAGAGGCTGGATCGTAGGACCTGAAGCGTTGCATGCAATACGCGACCGGGTCGCCTGCGACCGGCGGCGCGGGCTCATAATACTCCGTATCGCAATAGCGAGGCGAAACCCCAACCCAAGCGCCATCCGGCCGTTCCACGTAACAGCCCCGGTGCCAATAATAATACCCGCCTCTGCGCCGCTGGCCTTCCGCTGCAATAATGGCGCCGGTGGCCGCACCGATCCCAGCCCCGATAGCTGCACCGCGGCCACCGCCTGCGACGCCGCCGATGATAGCCCCGGCGGCGCCCCCAAGTATCGCCCCGCCGAGCGGGTCCTGAGCCGCTGCCTCCTGAGACGGCATGGCTACGGCCAGCGTCAACAAGGTCACTAATCCCAGCATGCGGAGCATATGCGTTCTCCTTCTGCAAATGTTTCAAGATCACTATATTTCCCCATCACAGCGGGTCAAATCCTGCGCGGCGGCTGGATAGGGCATACCGGCAGCCAATCAGCGACATCGCAGTCCATGGGGAGCGAAACACTAGGCGCCTCACAAGCCCAATGCTGTCACTGGGAAGGGGAATACTTAGCTCACTGCGTAAGAAGTAGTTCAGGCCGAAATTCGAAGTGCATCGTATCGAAATGGTACCACTTCCCGCCCCAAATGAGGCCATGTTTTTCGAAGATCGTGACGATCTCTTGCGGCATGCGATTGCGATAAGGGATGCGGCCGCCATGCGGGCGCCAGTGCCAATAATCCGAGAAGGCGGTATTGAGATCGATCGCGATGCCGTAGCCGTGCGGGCTCGGCTGGCCGGTGTCCGCCACAGCCCGGCAATTGTAGGTGCCAGCGATCGGGTATGCGGCGCGTTTGATTTTATCGGGCAGCGCGTCGATCTCTGCCGATACGGCGCGCAAATGCTCATCGACGTGGTTCAGGGACGTGACGCGGATTGACTTGCCCCAAGCCTTGGGAAGCCATGCGACGGAAACGAGGTGTGGCGACACTTCACCCTTTTTGCAGTCGCCGTACATCTTCGTGAAGAAGGCGGTGTTGCGGAAGCGGCCCGGATCGGCATCAACGGCCGGGGGCTTTTCGAGCGGGCGGCGCGGATACGAGATGCGAAACTGATCGACGATGGAAGCGTGACGTAGGAGCTCCGGGAACGTTTTGCTATCGGTGCCGTCGGATACCGACATGGCCGTTCCATCGCGCCAATGCAGCACTTCGGCGTCATGCCCCGCGAGCGCGTTCGGGTAAGCAACGACCAACTTGTCGAGCGCCAAATGAACCTGATCATTCTGCGCGAGAAGAGGCGTAGCGCCCGCGAGTATAGCGAGTCCGACAACAAAGCCAACCTTCGTCACAATGCACCGACCGCTAAGCGTGCGCCGGCCAGTGCCGGTCGCGGAACCACGTACGGTACTTTGTCATCTTCGCGCGCTGCGCCGGCGGCGCATGCCGCTTGCACGTCGACGCCTCGTCACTCTTGTCCGGCGCGGCCCACCGCAGCTCAACGCAGTCGTTCGGGTTGTACGCCATCTCGAGATCCACCGCGCGGTCGATGACGTCTTTGAGCGAAAGCGTCCACGCGGAGCCGTCGCTGCGCGTATATGAAAACTTACGCGCCGAAAGTTCCGACGCGAGCACGCTCTGTAATTCGGCCTTCACGTCCGCGACGCTCTTCCCCCTCGGCATCGCGTAGCGCTCGGGCCGTCGCGCCACGCGATCCGGATACCCGCGCACCACGTCGATCGCGATCAAAAGGCGAAAATCGCGCGCCGGAGTGGAGAAATCTTCCCACGGGCCGCTTGTCTCAAAGATCGCCGGGCCGTCCGGCATGCCCGCCTCGCCGTGCCCGCTATTCTGGAACTTGCGCCCGTTTTCGACCGCCGTGGCGCGCGTCTTGACTTGCTCTTCGAGCGATGTGATTGCCTCCTTCATCGCCCGCAAAGGATCGAGCGGTGCCGGCGACATCACGTCATCCATTCGATCGTAGAAGGCTTCGACCCCGAGCTTCGACTGTTCGAGCGAATAATCGCCGTACTGCGGATTTTTGGCGATTTCGCCGTTGGTGAGGCGTCGCAAGTCGCCGTTCTCTTCGCGCACGATCGGCCGGAAGTGTTTGAAGCCGGGACTCCCAAGCGTGGGATCGTGCACGAACAAGAAATTGCCGCGCCAAAAGCGCTTGCGCGTAACTGATCCGTCGGGCTCCGCGTCGACGGCGAGGAAGACACCCGCCGCGCCGCCGGCCTGTGGCACGCGCCGCACCAGCATCAGAACGTGCCCGTATGGATCGGCGTATATGGTTCCCGGGCGCAACGTCTCCTGCGTCAGCGGCACGGTATAGAAATCAGTATTGTCGTCGTTCGCCAGCGTGCGCACGGCTCCGGACTGAACGGCGTCGCCGACGATCGGCAAATAATGGGCGAACGACGCCGCTAGACCCGATTGCTTCGCCGCCGCCGAATTGACAATGCTGAACCACTGGTAGCACTTCGGGGGCTTGCCGCCACCGCCGCGCGAGCACTTCGAATATCCGAACGGCAGGCCCATCTTGAATGCGAAATACGCGCGCAAAAAGTACACCATGTCGGTGCAGTCGGGTCGAAGGGTCATTCGCACTTCGTCTTCGCCGAGACCCAAATAGTTGAACAGGACATTGCGCGATCGATCGCGCAGCACGTCATGCAGCGCCGGCCACGACGGCTCCATGTCGAGCCGCGCGTCGAACAGCTTTTCGATCCACGCAGAAAACAAGTTTTCCGTCGCGCGATTCCATGAATTGCGCAAGGGCCAGAGGCTCCCCGGTGTCGCGCTCGGCGGCGGCGGCTTGATGTCGCGCACGGCGATTTCGCGCGTGATCTTGCTGCACTCGGCCGGAGCGTGGTCGCGCACGAGCGTCGCGTGCCACGCCCCCGCGGCCGGCGACGCGACCTCGGCAAACCAGAAATACGGCGGCCCGCCGTGCCGCTCACGCGATTTGGCCACGACGCTTCCATCGGGCGCAATCAGCGAAAGCTCGCCATCGAGCGGCTTCTCCGCGGCAAAGACGACGCGCAAAGGCACGCCTTTCCACGGCGCGATCGGTGAGGGCAGGACCGCGAGCTCGGCAGCGTCTTCGCAGATGCCGATCGGACCTTGGGCCTTTACGTCCACTATTGAAAAAAGAAAGACGAAAAATGCGCCTGCGATCAGCAACGATGCTGTCACAGCAGCAGCAAACTGGCGTCCTAGAAACAATTGAGTCCCCCCTTGCCTTTCTTGACCGCAATTAAACAATATTACGAAATCTTAGGCTGAATCGTGTCAAAATTCATAGCCATGGCCGGGTTGTGGGATCCGTTCGCCGGGGCCGCTATGCCCGAGATGGGTCATAAGCAGAAATGGCGCTGCCTCGCCGCCAATCAGGGGGATGCTGAAGCACAGCACAATCTCGGGCTATTGTACGCCCAAGGCCAAGGCGTACCGCAGGAGTACGCTGAAGTGCCGAGTGGTTTCACCTCGCCGCTGATTAAGGCGGCGCTATGGCACTTGTCGACGACACAGGGCTACCAAGACGCAGCAGAAAATAGAGACGTAGTCGAACGGAACATAACCTCCGCGCAGGTCGCTGAGGCGCAGGGCAAGTGGGCCGAATTCCACGAGGATGGGTCGTTTGAATACGCCTACGAGCTCGGCGCGATTCCCACGGTCCTTCGGTCGACTGGAAGACCGGTTGGTTCAATAAACTGACGCTGAGCATGGCCAACGGCGGTAATGCCCGCGACTGTCATTACTCGCTCGACGGCGACGACCTCACCATTGACGCCAGCGCGGGCAGGTCATGCATCGAGCAGCTCAAAATGGCGCTGCATTTCAAGCGAGTACACTACCCGATCATGCTCACGGCGAAGAGATCAAGGCGCGCTATGCCAAGAGTTTCTGCGTGTGAGGTTCAATCAACCCGCGATCGGAACGTCTGCTTTTGGTCCATTCCGCGATGTCCGCGTAGACTAAAACCATCGCCATCAACTGGCATTTGCCGTTATCGCCCCAGAGGTCGCGACCGGGTATGGCTTCGGCTCAACCGTTGCTGTGGAAAGCCGGCGATAGAGGTCACGTCGGCGAGCGAGCGGCCACCAATCGTACAAAAAAATTTCGAGTGGCGCCAATTCGCTACCCCAGCCGAGGATTAGAAAACTCTCCTCGACTAGGCGCTTGAACGGAGTCTCAATCAAGTAGTCGCCTGCGAGATGCGCCGACGCGAGACACGCAATCAGGATAGTCACGCCGATACCGAGCGAACGGCGACCAACCCGAAAAAGCTCATTGAGGTCGCGCTGAAGGACACCCGCCCGATCGGAGAAATATCGGCCGAATGCTTCGCAGAGTTCCCGCGCTCCCGTCGTCTGAGCTTCGCTGTCCGGAATGTGAATGACAATGTTTATTGGTTGGTCAGCAGCTAATTCTCGGGCCCAACTAACGATATAATCGTCCGCCTCTTTGTCGAGGTCTCGTTCCCGAAAGGGAAACGGATCGAGCGTATGGAAAAGCTGAGCAATGTTGTCGACGCGGAGCTCTATCACATCCATTGTAATTGCGGTTGTCATGGCGTCGCAGGTCCGATCGCGAGCAGCCGTTCGGGCCCCCAGCATCGTATAATAGCAGGGTCACCTCGCCCCGACAGGTGCTAATGGGCGGCTCGGGCATTCGTGCGGTTTGCGCCCCTCTTGGTATAATTGCGGTCATCCAGCTGCGAGGCAATTTCGAAAACCAGAATCGCCGCTGTCAGGGTGTAGTGGCTTACTTGGCTGTTAGGTTATTCGGTTACCCCGGCAACACAAACAGCGCAATATCGAACAGACATTTGCGGCGTCGCTAACTGAGCAACCGACAGCTGGGTTCAAGTTCTGCGCTCGCGAACCAGAGCAATCTCAACCGCCAGTTCGCGGGCCGCAATCGCAACCTCGTCACCGGATCCGCACGCAGCGTTGGTTGTGCCACTGTTCTCCGCAACGATGGTTTCGCCTTGTACGCATCTCGCCACGGAATGGCTGGCATGCTTAGGCTGCCATAAACAGCCTCATGCACCGCACTCCGCTTAGGGTCGAATGTTGGTGATGGGTTGCGCGAGAATCCACAAGCTCATCATGGTGTAGGCAATCATCAACACGACCAAAGGAGTTTGGCTCCGCAGCGCCTCAGCCCGGTCAGGGAACAGCCGCAGGGCTTGAGTATGAGCGAGATAGACAGCGACGACATGGCCGCCGACGATGACGGCGATCGCGACGTACCACATGAGGCTCGCCGTCACCACGCCGGTGTCGATTAAATAGAGCTTCGTGCCGAACAGATCCCAGCCGATCCCCAGGGGGTCGGAGAGAATCGGAATCAGGTACTGGGCCCCGAGCGCGAGAAATGAAAGATTATGCGCCACGTCATAGGCGAGGGCGATCGGAACGAAGGTTGTGATGAACCAGCCCGCGAGTTCGCCAACGCTCTTGGAGGAGCGCACGAGCCGAAGGATCAGCGCAATCGTGGCGAGATAAATGCCGAGGAACGCCAAGGGAAGGCCGACGAGGCCCAGCGTGGCGAGGATTGCTGAGTCGACGCCACGGCGTTCGATCCACACGGCGAGGGCCGCCCAGTTCGGCGTCTCGAGTATGCCATCGAAGGTGACCGTCGCCAGAAGCAGCAGCACGAAGCAGGTGAGCGCGGGTGACGCGGGGTCGCGGGAAAGCAGGCCGGCGGCATAGGGGCGCAAGCACAAGCGTGTGCCCTCGCCGTCGGCGACGGCCTCCAGGGGCGCAAAACGGCTGAAGAGCCCGAACGCGATTGAAAAGATCTCGCCGCGTCGCAGCCATTGCTGTCGACCAAAGAGAAGCATCCCAGCCCAAGTCACAGCGGAATAGCCGACCAGGGCTAACGCGAGGCTTCTCGGCCGGTCGCTGCCGTCCCAAATGAGCTCGCACCAGGCGAAGAGCAGGAAAAGGATGACAGCGGGCCACGCATCGAGCCATGGCATGGAGAGCGGCAGGGCGCTGCTCGATCGCGGCGGATTTCCGCGCTGGTGGTGCCGTTCAACGAACGTCGCGAGGCTGTCCCACGGATTGACCACGGCCCATATGTCGCCGATCAATGCGGATGCGAAGGAGAGCCCCACCCAGCCGATCACCCAGACCATAGTCGGCGCGATATTCTTGAACGGGCTCTGGTTGCCGATCAGGCCCGCGATCACCACGAGCGCAAAGAGCGTAATACCCGCCACTCGGACAGCCAAAACAAACGATCTGCCGACCACGCCACCACTCAGTAGTGCAAGCTGCAATCGGCGGTCTCCGGAGCGGCGTGCCGGCATCAGAGCAACGACCAAGAGGAACGAAAACCCCACGGTCGCGCCGGCGCCGAGGAGGTAGAGCCAGAGTGGAACCGGCAGATCGTAGCGCTGGCCGAACCCGTGCGCATAGAGCGGCGACGACATGGCTGTTGCGAGCAGCAGGCTCGTGAGCCCCAGCCTCAACCAAGGCACTGCCGGCTGACAGTATTCGCCGCGATCGCTCTGCCGTCGCCTCATCGGGGAAGCCTCCCTGACCTATGTGACGATCGCCTCCACTTACTCGGCAACGTTATCTGGGTATGATAGCGACTAAGGCCACACGCCGCGAATTTTGCGGTGCGTGAAACCAAGAAGAACCAAACGGGGAGATTTCCGATGATTGTTCGATCCTGCGCGGCACTGATTGCGCTCGGCGCGATACTGCTTGCTCCGAGCCTCGCGCAAAGCGAAATCCTTGCCATGATGAACTACGAGACCAAGTCGAAAGATTCCCTGAAATCGCTGAAGGCGCCAGTGCCGCCCGCCGAGCGGCGGGAAGGTATCGCGATCATCGACGTTGATCCGGCATCGGCCGCCTTCGGCAAGATCGTCACCGACATTCCACTGCCGGCCGATCTCGTCGCGCATCACATTTTCTACAACAAGGATCTCACCAAGGCCTATGTCACGGCGCTCGGCAAATCCGAGCTACACGTCATCGACATGAGGAAGCAGCCCTATACGCCGGTTCGGGTCGAGACGCCCGGCTGCTCGGTGCTCGAGGACGTCGTGTTTTCCATGGACAACAAAACCTTTTACGTGAGCTGCATGGGCACGCAGAACGTCATGGTGGGGGACGCGGTTGCCGACAGGCCGCTCCGGACCATTGCACTGGACAAGCCCTATCCCCACGGCGTCGTGATTCAGGAGAAGATTGATCGATTGCTTGCGACCAGTACGGTGCGGGCGACGGACCTCGGCGATGCCGGCGAAGCGATCTCGGTGGTCGAGCTGAGCACAGGAAAGTCGCTCCGCTCGATCAAGGTCTCGAACAAGGCGTCGCCTGCGGGCGATGCGCCGGTCGAAGTCCTGTTTGTGCCCGGCTCCAATCCGCCGGCCGCTTATGTCACCAACATGTATGGCGGCACGCTCTGGATACTCAGGTGGAATGCGCAGAAGAAGGATTTTGACGCATCGCAGGTATTCGACTTCGCGACCGTCGCGAGCGGCGTACCCCTGGAGATCTATTTTAACGGTAAGGCGGACCGTCTCTATGTCACTACCGCGAAGCCCGGACATCTGCACATCTTTGATGTGAGCGGCAGCGTCGAACAGCCGAAGCTTATCAAATCGATCCCAATTGCCGAAGGCTCGCATCATGTCGCGATCACGCCCGACGAGCATTACGCCTTTGTGCAGAATGCCCTGCTGAACCTGCCAGGGATGAGCGACGGTTCCGTGACCGTGGTCGACCTTCAGAAACAGGAAGTCGTAAAGAGCATGGACACGCTCAAGAATGCGGGGTTTAACCCGAACTGTATCGTACTGCTGCCGGCATGGTACAACGCCGCCGGCCACTGAAAGACAACATGACGCACGGCTTCGGTGCTCGGTGAGGAATTTTCCTCGCCAAGCGCCGCGTCGCAACTGTGAGTATTCCTGCCAAGTTCATATCGTATGTAGGGGAACCGGCTTGTCGTACAGGCGCTGCTCTTGCATGCGCTCCAACTCGACGGTCAGCCGCGCGATGCTCGGTTTACGCCCGATAACAGACATCCGGCGGGTAGGCTGGCAATATCCGTTAAGGGCCCAACACGAGACATCGTCATTGAATTGGCCGTGGAGAACCAACCGGACGGCGAAATTCCTGCACCCCCGTTAAGGGTCCATTTAGGTCCGGCGTTGATCATTGGAACGGGCCACGCGAGGAATCAAAATCATGTCGGCCGGACAACCAATAAACGATGAGTTGGAAGCTCACTTCGATCTAGAAGCAGCCTGCGAACCCGGCACAAATACCACGGCAACCGCAGGTTGGGGCCGTGGACACGAATCCTCGGGAAGGACTGATCAGGTCATTGCGATATCTCAGGCAGCACCTGCACCTCGCGAAATCAATATCGATAAAAGGGACGGGGTCTTAGTCTCGGCCGCGTCTCGCGACGGGCTAGGAGTCCGCGCAGGGATTATCATAAGTGCGCTAGTAGGGTCATTTGGCTTGGCGTGGATTGTTACAGGCGCGCTAGATTTACCATTTGGCTTGGCGTGGCTGGGTGGATGGAACCCGTATCGTTTTCTCGATCCTATTGCAGCCACTTCGAGCCCACCCGAGCAGAGTCTCAACTCTTCACGTCGTATTCCCGATTCCAAAAAAAGAGATCGTCTTCAGACTGGCGGGGTTGCTGCCAGCACTGCTCGTGAGACGGGTCGGGAGGCGACTGCGGAAGCGCCAGACAGCCTGAAGCTCTCCTCTTCTTCCTCAGCAAGCAGCAGTGATTATGGGCACAAGCCATCCCTTGGCGCTCCTCCACCAGCTCCATCCGCAAGCAACCATTCGACGGTCGCGCAGCAGCATACAATCCCGAATGGACCAAGGGCGGGGGGCCTGCAGGCCCAGGCGAAGCTCACTCCGACGCCGGAGACGAGACCAACTACCATTGAGGGCTGGACACTTCGAGAAGTTATTAATGGCACGGCGGTCTTGGAAGGGCCCAATGGCATCTGGAGGGCGACAACCGGAGACACGGTGCCGGAAGTGGGGAGAGTTGAACTCTATTGTTCGTTGGGGCAACCGTTGGATAGTCGCGACCAGCAGGGGTCTAATCTCGACGCCATAAGCCACCTGTCAACTGAGGATCGGCTTGCGGGATATCTCGCGTGCGCGCGAGCTCAAAAAGAAACGCGAGCGGGAGATGCTGTGGTCAGGCGCAGTCGTGAGCGCCTCGACGGTAATTCGGCGCCCGGCATTCGCTCACAGTCCCACCCTCCGCAGGTGACAGCCAAGGCGAGTAAGCTCCAGTTGCCTCACTTCGAAGATTTAGGTGGTTGAATATGCCCGCTCCAGAGCGGGCGACCGCGCTCTCTCCGCCCTAACTCGCTAAAACGGCCGAGCAACACGATGACGATAATGATGGCCAGTAAGGTTCCAAGCGACATGACATTCCTTTCGCCCAGCGAGCCTACTGCCACGGACAATAAGCCAAGCACTGATTGACAACGTCTCCCTCAATCGTTTCCACCTCCTGCCACATCAGTTCGCAGCCATCTTCGGTCCGCCCTTCGCAATACGGCTTAGGCGCCGAAATGTAGGCATAGGGGTAGTATTTCCTCGAGCCGATCGCGATGGCGCCCAAGGTGCTGAGCGCGGCAAAGCTCCACCAACCGCTGCCATGACGTATGGTTTCCGCTGCACTATGCCGAATAATTATGGCCGCGAATCACTCGGCTGGCACCGCGCACCGGCACCCCGTGCAGGCGCGACGCAGTGATGGTTCTCGTGCCGCGTGGCGTGGCAACGCTCGGAGCGGCTGCGGGTGGTGCCGCCTTGCGAGCTTGGCAATTCAAAGTAGGATTGGTGGGTCCGGGTTGTGCCACGGCATGGCGATTTCACGCCAACAAGCAATATTGGACACTTGGTTTGGAATGAAAGAAGGTGGCTGTTGATTCGCCCGCAAGGAAAGCCCGGAACTTTCGGGTCATGGCGAGCGTATCTGGGCCACTTGGTAAACGAAGACACTTAATTCATCCAAAGTTGTGATGTGTATGAATGCAATACTGGGCCGTTTTGCAGATCCTAATTTTGCTGGCCCTAGCGAATGGCTCCCCAGTCATCGCCAAAAACATCTTGGGCAACTATTTTTCGTGGCCCATTGATGCGAACATGATGTTCGTCGATGGACGCCCGCTTTTCGGCGCTTCGAAAACTGTGCGCGGTATTCTGGTCTCGGTCGTCACAACGTCAGCTTGCGCGCCATTGCTTGGTCTCAAATTAGAAATTGGTTTGGTTGTGGCGACCACTGCGATGGCCGGGGACCTACTCTCGAGCTTTATGAAGCGACGTCTCAGCTTGCAGTCGAGCAGCAGGGCTGTGGGTCTTGACCAAATTCCAGAATCGCTGTTTCCGCTGCTCGCTTGCCGCCAGGCACTCTCGCTGACGACCTTGGACATCATCGCCGGCACCACGATCTTTTTTGTCGGCGAAGTGGTACTCTCACGTGTGCTGTTCAAACTTCACGTTCGCGATCGCCCATATTAGGAGGACTGTTTTAGATGCAATGGAGATGATGCAGCGTAATTTCCGGAAGACAATTAATCCGAATGGCAACGACCGAGGATCCTACACCGACCGACGTGTAACCCACCATGTCGCCGTATTTCCAGGGTCCGGAGCCCATATGCCGTGGTAGCACCGAATCTAGAGTGATCGGGATAGAACCCGGTAGACAGATCTGGCCCCCGTGGGTATGGCCGCTCAAAAGCAGATCAAACCCAGCATGTGCAGCTTGGCGATAGATTTCCGGCGTGTGCGACAAGAGGATAGAGAATCCATCACCGGGAATTTCGGATGCCGCCTTTTCGATGTTATCGACCCGATAATAGTGCGCATCGTCGATGCCAGCTAAATAGATAGCTTCACCGCCGCGGAAAATAGTGTCACATTCATTAAGCAACATTCTGATTCCCATCTCTTCGAGTTTGGGAATCATTCGAATGGTGTCGTGATTTCCTAACACGCCGTAGACTGGGCTCTTAAGAAGCGAGCGTATACGCGCTAAGCCTTCGAGCGCAGCATCGAATGGACCAAATGTTGTACCGCGATAGTCACCAGTCAGGACGCAAATGTCATAAGTTATGTCGGGAATAAGCTCCATCAGGCGCTGCATCGCACCTTTGTTCATGTCCACGTGTAGGTCGCTGATATGAAGTAGTGTGAAGCCATCGAACTGCCTCGGTAGCGCCTTCATGACGATATGATTGTGCCTGACCTGGATCTTTTCCGCATTCTTGCGGCCACGCCAATATAATCCCATCAACCAGAACGTCGCTCGAATGACAGAATGAATCGAATACCAGTTCTCAATATGGAAGAATGTGATCCCCTGGCCAAAAATTTGGGCTTCGTGATCCGTCTCAATTCCTAAGCGGAGCCTTGCGTGCAGCCGACCCAGTCGCCGCTCAAGCTTGTTAGAGACAGCCTCATCCATTACTAGCCGCCGCCTGGGGAACACGTACTCGATATGTTCAGCAATTCCAACATGGATCCTCGGCTCGGTAAGCGTCAAGTTTCGTGCAAATTGCGTATTGATCGAGCATCAATTCCCAAAGTCGGGGATGGAGGCCTGATGGCCGCTCCGGGTCATTCGCGACATTGGCCACTTTTACCCCTCAAAGGAGACATTCGGCAACGCAAGCGGCACGGTAGCTTTGTGATGGCCAGGCCCCCTGGGGTGAACGTCGTGCTGCCGAAGATCACCCCGGCGAAGTGATCAAGCCCGATCGTCCCGGACCATCAGTTTTCGGCAGCCCTTCCGCGCAGAACTAGCAAGCGCCGTTCGAGCTCCCGCTTCAATTGATATTCGGGACGACCGAAGGATCTATTCCGCTTGATATTGAAGTCGCGCTGTTCCTCCCGCAAACGGGCGACGCCTTTGCGATCTAGCTTGGCGAGCGCGGCCTTGTAGGCATCGTCGATCTGGCGGTCGAGCCGAGAGAGGTCGGGATCGGAGCAGATCGCCTTTTCGACCGCGCGGCTGGCGGTAGCGCAATTGAAGGTCGGAAGCATGCGTTGCGTAATCGTGTCGCGTCGGTCGCGCTCCTGGCGAACAGCCGCGAGGTTTTCGGCGGCAGAATCAAAACGCGGATTGATGCGCAGCGCCTGCTCGTAATCAGCGATGGCGCGGTCGAGGTCGCCCTTCTTGCGAAAGGCCGCTCCGCGATTGTTGTAGGCCAGGTAAAAACCTGGATTTAGCTTGAGCGCGCGGTCGTAGTCGGCGATGGCGCGGTCGTAGTCGCCCTTGAACTGGTAGGAATTGCCGCGATTAGTTAGGAAATTCGCCTGCGGCGCGAGGCGGATCGCTTCATTGTAGTCGATGATGGCGCGGTCATAGTCACCGTTTTCTGCGTAGGACAGGCCGCGATTGTCGAAATATTCCGGCACCGACGGATCCAGCTTGATCGCCTCGCTCTCGTCGGCGAGTGCCTGCTCTTTGCGGCCGAGCTTCTTGTAGGCCGCGCCGCGATTGGTATAGGCGTGGGAGCTTTTGGGATTGAGCTTGATCGCCTCATCGTAGTCTTTGATCGCGCGCTCGTAGTCGTTCTTGAAGTAATAGGCGGCGCCGCGATCCCTGAAAGCCAGACTGAATTTAGGATCGAGCCGCAACGCTTCGTTGTAGTCTTCAATAGCGCGATCGTACTGGCCATTGTTGTTGAATACATTGCCGCGGTTATCGAAGGCCTTGGCGTCGTTAGGATCGAGCCGCACCGCCTCATTGGCGTCGACGAGCGCACGGTCGAGGCGGCCAACCGAACGATGACTATTGGAGCGTTCGCGGAAGGCGCGGGCGTTTTTCGGATCGAGCGCAATCGCACGATCGAGATCGGCGAAGGCTTGTGACATTTTACGCATATACCAATAGGCCGCCCCGCGGTTGACGAGGGTGGCAGCGAGCTCTTTCGGTGCATCCCTGGCGGCCTCGATCAAGGCGGTGCAAGCCGCAATGCGCTGTGGCGGCGAGAACGCGCTGTCGTCGTCGGCCGCGCAGATGTCGGCATTGGCGTTGGCCTGCGCGTTGGCCTGCGACGCGGGGATTGCGGCAAGCAGGCAGAAGGCGACAAGCAACGGCATCGTAGGGCGCATGGAAATCCTCCGCGGCAAACACGGAAAAAGACGGCAATTTCGCCGCCGTTCTTTAGTCGCAGCCGGCCTCAAAAGGTTAAGGTGGCCAGCAAAGTCTACGCCGTGCTCAGCCGTCCGCAAGGCTCACGCGCGAAGGCCCCCCGCACGATGTCCGCTGGACCCCGTAAACGGATATTCGTCTGATGGATCGGTGCCACGGCTAAGTGCCAATACACGACATCACGCAATTTGTTCAATCACCTGGGTCGCGCCAGCGAGCACGGCCGCCGGCACTTCGAGACCGAGCGCCTTGGCGGTCTTGAGGGTAATGGCAAGTTCGAACTTGCTGGGTTGCTGAACTGGCAAGTCGACCGGCTTCTCGCCCTTTAGATACTGGAGTTACTTAACTCCAGCGCATCAACAGCAGTCATCCGACATGTTGATTTGACGCAAGATTATAGGCCGGTGGCCTGTTATTTTTGATGCATGAGTTCCGAAACCGGAAAGATTCCGTCCATGACGTGGCGCGACGTCCCGGCAAGCGTTTGGGCGCTCGGCTTTGTCTCGTTGTTGATGGATGTCTCATCCGAGCTCATTCACAGCCTGCTGCCCGTGTTCCTCGTCACCGTGGTCGGTGCCAGCACAGTGATCGTCGGTTTGATCGAGGGCATCGCGGAGGCGACGGCAGCCATTGCCAAAGTATTCTCCGGCGCTCTTTCCGACCGCATCGGCAAACGCAAGCTCTTAGTCGGCATTGGTTACGGGCTCGGCGCGATCACCAAGCCAGTGTTCCCGCTCGCAGGCACGGCTTGGGAAGTTCTGGCCGCACGTTTCGTCGACCGCATAGGTAAGGGCATACGCGATGCGCCCCGCGATGCACTCGTGGCCGATATCACGCCACCCGCGATCCGCGGCGCTGGCTACGGCATCCGCCAAGCGCTGGATACTGTTGGAGGGTTTGCGGGGCCGCTGCTGGCTATGGCCTTGATGGCCCTCTATTCCAACGACTTCCGCGCCGTGTTCTGGTGGGCAGTGGCACCGGCAGCTCTTGCGGTGCTCCTGGTCGTGGTGGCTGTACAGGAGCCGGACGGCATCAAGGGGACGGCGAAACGCGGGTGGCCGATCCGCAAGGAGGAACTCGAGCGCCTATCTCCATCCTTTTGGATGGTCATTGCGATCGGCGTGGTGTTCACTTTGGCACGCTTCAGCCAAGCTTTTCTCGTGCTGAAGGCGCAAGCTGAAGGCTTGGCATTGGTTCTGATCCCGCTGGTGTTCGTGTGGATGAACGTCGTTTATGCTCTGACGGCAACACCAGCCGGTATCCTCTCTGACAAGATAGGCCGGATGAAGTTGCTTCTGTGCGGCCTCGGAGCACTGTTCATCGCCGACCTCATGCTGGCTGTCGCTCCTGGCCTTGGTGCCGTGTTCGTTGGCGTTGGCCTCTGGGGCCTCTATTTGGGACTGTCGCAGGGCCTGTTATCAGCTCTCGTCGCTGATACCGCGCCCGAAGACTTGCGAGGCACGGCCTTCGGCCTGTTCAATCTTGTAACCGGCAGCGCGCTGCTAATCGCGAGCGTCCTTGCCGGTTGGCTGTGGCAGGCCTTCGGCCCGACAGCGACTTTCGTCGCAAGCGCGGCTTTCTCGGCGTCGGCAGCCCTAATCATGATTCTCGGCCTTAGCGCTCAAAAGAAACAATCGGGCTGATAGGTGCCGGGCTTCGCAGTCTGAAGCAGTCGAAGGTGAACAGGACTTCCTTGCTCATTCACATTCACTGGTGCTGCCGCGTAAAGGTGCTCGGCGCAAAAGACGTTCGGCCTGGCGGCTAGCTCCGCTGTGAAACCGGTTCGCGTAGATGGCCTGTAGGGAGCCATTCCACATCCGGTGCCTCGCCTCACTTCGACATTTTAATAGGTCTAGGCAGCATTGACTTATTAACCCGGCTGCGGGGCACGCTAGCGTTCTGGGTAGCGTCTCAGTCTGAAGTCATTGCCACAAGCAACGGATCACGACGCCCGAGCCGGAGGCCGCAGCAAGCACGACGTACCAGCACACTACGATCCAATAACCTGCCGGGGCGGCCCTGCGCGAAAAATCCCTGTCGCGGTTGTAACGCACAAAAAGCGATATGCGGCCCGAACGTAGCGTTCCTCGGGCCTAGTCTGCAAAATTTAAAAATCCTGTTGCACGCGGAATCGAGTTTGCTGGTATTTCATTCCTTTATTGCCCCGGTCATCGCTGAAACATAGTGCTCGACGAAGAAGGCATACAGGATCACTAACGGCAGCGATCCGACCAGCGCGCCGGCCATCAGTGAGCCCCAACGGTAGATATCGCCGTCGACAAATTCATTGACGATGGCGACCGGCACGGTCTTGTTTTGGGTCGAGGACAGGAATGTTAGCGCGTAAATGAATTCGTTCCAGCATAGCGTGAAGCAGAAGATGAAGGATGAGATCAGTCCGGGTATCGCCAGCGGCAGCACAATCTTGGTCAAGATTTGCCAGCGGCTGGCGCCGTCGATCAACGCACATTCCTCGAGCTCGTACGGGATGGTTTTGAAATAACCCATCAGTAGCCAGGTGGAAAATGGAATGAGGATAGTCGGATAAGTGAGGATCAACGCGAATGGTGTGTCGAACAGCCCATACTGGAAGACGACCGACGCCAGTGGGATGAACAGGATCGAAGGCGGCACCAGATAAGCCAGAAAAATCGCGCCGCCGACCCACTGCGCGCCTTTGTAGCGCAGCCGAACGATGGCATAGGCGGCAAGCACGCTGGCGACGATCGAAAGCACGGTGGCGGAGATCGCGACCAGCATCGTGTTCCAGAGCCAGAGCGGATAATAGGTTTCGAACAGCAGCTTGTAGATGTGCTTGAAGGTCGGATTCCAGGTCCAGAATGGATTGAAGCGCTCCAAATCGAGCAGTTGCTCGTCCGGCTTGATGGCAGTGAGCGCCATCCAATAAAACGGAAACAACAGCACCGCCAAAATAATGAACAGCGGCAGATAAAGCGTGATCAGCCGCCGCGGCAGCCGCTCAAGATAGCTCATGCCTTCGCTGTGGTCCGCCGCTGCCGATGACCCGGAGAGTACCTGCTTCGGTTCGGCCAGCTTGGGTACGAGCGCCTCAGTCATTGCTTTCGCCCTGCTGCCACTTGCGCCGCTGCAACCCGAACCAGGAAATCAAAATAGCGCCCAGCAAAAATGGAATCATGGCGGTCGAAATCGCCGCGCCTTCGCCGAGTTGCCCACCCAGGATCGCTCGCTGATACGACAGCGTCGCCATCAGTTGCGTGGCGTTGACCGGACCGCCGCGCGTGAGCACCCAGATCAGCTGAAAATCCGTGAAGGTGAACAGTACAGAAAACGTCATTACCACCGCGATGATCGGCGTCAGCAGCGGATAAGTGACGTAGCGGAAAATTTGCCAGCGGCTGGCGCCATCGATGGTGGCGGCCTCGTAGAGCGACGGTGACACGGTCTGCAGCCCGGCCAGCAGCGTAATGGCGACAAAGGGCACACCGCGCCAGATATTGGCGAAGATAACCGACCAGCGCGCATTCCAGATATCGCCGAGAAAGTCGATATTGCCGGAGATCAGCCCGAGGTGTCGAAGCGACCAGGATACGATGGAAAATTGGGCGTCATAGATCCACCAGAAAGCAATGGCCGAAAGAACGGTGGGCACGATGAAGGGTATCAGCACGATGGCGCGCAACATCGCCTTAAACGGCAGGTTTTCATTGAGGAGCAGCGCCAGATAGAGCCCGACGGCGAATTTCACCGCGCTGGCGACGCCGGTATAGAGCAGCGTGTTGAACACCGAGAGCCAGAACACGCTGTCGTCCCACAGCCATTCGTAGTTCTCGACACCGATGAATACGCCGCTGCGGCCGATTTTGGCGTCGGTAAACGACAGCCACACGCCGAGGCCGAGCGGATAGGCCAGAAACAAAATAAGAAATGCCGCCGCCGGCAGCATGAACCAGAAGGCGAGCCAATTACGGTTAGTATTGAGCCGGCCCCACGCGGTGGGGACGCGCGGCGACCGCCTGACGATATTGTCGGCAACGTCGGTCATCGACGAAAACCTCATGCCCTGGATGCGGTGCAGCGCGATCGGCGCTGCGCCGCAGGTCCGAGACTCACGTCATCAGCGATAGATTCGCTGCAATTGCCGTTCGGCGATCTTGATCGAGCCCTTGGCGTCTTCGCGGCCGGTGCAGAAGCTCGCGAACATGTCGAGCACGACGAAATCGGCGATCGCCGACGCCGCCTTCTCGCCCACCGACCCGAGGCCACCGGCGGTCAAGGTGCGCTTGCCGGCTTCGCCGAAGATCGTGTTCTTCGGATCGGCGGTCCAGATCGGGTTCTTGTCGTAGGCGTTGAGGCAGTGGGTGAGGTAGCCCTGGGCGGCTTCCAGCCATTTGTTGAACTGATCCGCCTCCAGCATGAACGCCATCAGGGCCTTGCAAGCTTGCGGATATTTCGTGTGGTTCATGGCCAAGATCGGATACATCAGGTGCAGTTCGGTCGGCTTGCCGATGGGTCCGATCGGCCAGACAGCGTGATCCATGTCCTTGGCGATTTCGTTTTTGGTCGGATCCTTCTTAGCGGCGACGTAGATCGAGATGCCATTGTCGGTCCAATTGATTTCGCCGGCAAGGAACGCCTTGTTGTTAGAGGCGTCGTTCCACGCGGCGGTGCCGGGGATCATGTTTTCGTAGAGCTGCTTGGCGTAGACGAGCGCCTTCTCGGTCTCGGGCGTGTTGATCGTCACCTTGTCGTTTTTGTCGACGACATTGCCGCCGTGCGCCCATAGCGCCCAATAGACCCAGGCGTTGCCGTCGCCCGAGGCGTGGCCGAGCGCGAAGCCGCCGGGCGTGTTGTTCTTCTTCATCGCCTTGGCGTATTCGAGGAACTCGTCGGTTTTGGTTGGGAATTTGGAGAAGCCTGCCTTCTTCGACGCATCCAGCCGGTAGTTCAGCATGTTACCGCTGTAGCAGATCGGGATCGCGATCCATTTCTTGCCATTCATGGCGTATTTCTGCGCGGATTCGACCCAGCCGCCGTATTTCTTGCCGAGGTAATTGGCGACATCGGTCACGTCGACGCACTTCTGCGGGAAGAGGTGCGGCAAAGAATAAAGACCCCAGAACATGTCTGGCCCCGCGCCGGTATTGGCGGCAACCGACGCCTTTGGCTGCACGTCTTCGTAGGACTCGCGCGAGATCGTAACCTTCACGCCGGTGGCTTGGGTAAAGGCATCGATCAACTTCACGAACTGGTCATCTTCCGACTGCACGAAATACTTCCAGCGCAGCATCGAGAGTTGCGCGCCCTTCTCCGGCTTCCAGGGCGCGGTCTGTGCCCAGGCCTTGGCCCAATCGAGCATAGCCGGCCCAATGAGTGCACTGGCGGCGGCCAACGCTGTGCCCGTTCCAACCAGCGTACGGCGAGTTATCATCGTCATGGACATTCCTCCGTTTGTGTTTTCAGGCTATGAGCCGTTGCCCCGTAGCGGCATCGAAAAGATGCACGAGCCGGGGATCGGGTTTGAGCCGGATCTTGTCGCCCGGCTTGAAAGGATGGCGCTCGCGGAAAGCGGCGACAATTTCGGCATCGCCGAGCTTGGCGACGATCTGGATTTCGGAACCCGTCGGTTCGACCACCTGAATCACGACCTCGGCGCCGTCGTCGGAGATGGAGAAGTGCTCGGGCCTTATGCCGTATACGGCTTGCCGGCCCTCGCTGTCGGGCGGAGCCGCAGCAAGCGGCAAGCGCGATCCACCGGGGCCGTCGAACCCGCGACTGCCATTGGTTCGAATGGCACCCGACAGAAAATTCATGGCCGGCGAGCCGATGAACCCCGCAACAAAAAGATTAAGTGGCCGATCGTAGAGTTCCAGAGGCTCACCGATTTGTTCTACGCGACCGTCGTGCATCACGACAATCTTGTCGGCCATGGTCATGGCTTCGATCTGGTCGTGAGTAACATAGACGGTGGTGGTTTCCAGCCTTTGATGTAGCTCCTTGATTTCAGTGCGCATCTGCACCCGCAGTTTGGCGTCCAGGTTCGACAACGGCTCGTCGAACAAAAAAACCTGTGGATCGCGCACAATCGCGCGGCCCATGGCGACGCGTTGGCGTTGACCGCCCGAAAGTTGACGTGGGTAGCGTTCCAGCAATGGCAGCAGACCGAGGATTTCTGCCGCGCGCTTGACTCGTGTTTCAATTTCGCCTTTGCGTGCGCCGCGCAACTTCATTGAAAATGCCATATTGGCGGCAACGGTCATGTGCGGATAGAGCGCATAATTTTGAAAAACCATGGCCACGTCGCGCTCTTTCGGAGGCAGGTTATTGACGATGCGTTCGCCGATTTTGATTTCGCCGGCGGTGATGTTTTCCAGGCCGGCGATCATGCGCAGCAATGTCGACTTGCCGCAGCCGGAGGGGCCGACCAGCACGACGAATTGGCCATCATCAATTGTGATCGTGACGCCGTGAATAACGGACGCCAGTCCGAACGCCTTGCGCACGTCGCGAATGACGACGGACGCCATTGTTCCTCCCAACTGCGGGTCTGTTATAGTATTTGGCCCACGGAAGCTTATTGTATCGCTTAAATTGCAAAACCAAAGGGATTTCCCGATCCGCCCCCACGCAAAAATAACAGCACAATCCTCATTTATGCGGCGATAAGGACCAGTGAAACGGCATCATGGCGCTGCCGCATCGTTCGCGTCGTTTTTTCTACGCTTCAGATAGGCTCGACGACATCAGCTTCACCGCGTGACCAAGCGCTTGCAGCTCGCGACCACAGTGATGGGCCGACAGACAGGCTTCGATCCCGGTCAGAAACGGCGGAAAATTGGAGAAGAACTCCAGCATCTTCGAGCGCTGACACGTTTACAGATACTCGCCCATGGACGGCTCCCCTCAATGTAGTTTGCTTCAGCCCAACCACCCTATGGCAATTCGATGCCGCACAGCGGGCGCCGTCCACAGCATCAATCGCTACCGATCCATTCAGCGCCAGTGCCGACCAATGTCCGCTATGCGTCCAATAGCAACCATTCAAAACATGAGTCCAAATTGACGCGAAGTGCCGAAGCCGACGTCAATAATTGTGTGGTATTCTCGCTGGGCATGCCTCTCATCCTTTTCGCCCTTATCTGGCTGACGCTCAGCGTGCCTACACTCGCGCTCACCGGCAATGCGCTGCCGGCGAGCGGCTCTGCGGCGCGGCCGATCGTGATGGTGGTCGATCCGCGCGGCGACCTGTGCACTGGCACCGCATTGGCGCACGACCTGGTGCTTACCGCCGCCCATTGCGTGGCGGGCAAGCTCGACTACCGGGTCAAGACCTTTCAGACCGGCCAGACGATTTCGGTGCGCGCGATCGCGCTGCATCCGCGCTTCGATCTGGCGGGCTATGCGGCGAGCCGCGCCACCGCCGACGTGGCGCTGCTCAAGCTCGGCGCGCCACTGCACGATTTGGTAGTGCCGGCAACGCTCGCGCGGGGGCGCCGCGTCGCCGCCGGCGAGACGCTGACCATCGCCGGCTTCGGGGTCACTGCCGCCGGTACCGCGCGCGGCTTAGGCATCCCGCGCATGGCCACGCTCACCGTCACCGGCAAGCCCGGCTCACTGCAAATCCGTCTTTATGATCTGGCGACGCGCGACGCCCGCGCCGGCCTCGGCGCCTGCACCGGCGATAGCGGCGCGCCCGCATTTGAGCCCGCAAGCGGGGCGGTGATCGGCGTCGTGAGCTGGTCCACCGCGCCCGGCGACGAAGAAGGCTGCGGCGGCCTAACCGGCGTGACGCCGCTGCTGTCGTACCGCGCCTGGATCGTTGACACCGCGCGCAAATTCAATTCGCCGCTCACGCCGTAACGATCACTTGCCCCAGCGGACCACCATCATGTTCGCGGCGACAGATAACTATTTGAGCTGCCCAGCCTCCGATATCCTCGTATTGTCGGCCTGATCGCGCTAAGGGCTAATGGCCCGAAGCTGCTATTTTGGATTGCCCTCATCTCGGGGCTTGGAATGTTTGCCACTCGCTTGAGCGGCGATGCCAGTTGGTGAACTGGACATTTTGTTTACAAAATCCCACCAAGGTAACACTTTCCGGATCTGATCGAGACGCCGCATCACATCGCTTTAGGCCATTCGCGACAGATTAGTGATGTCCGCGTCAAGTCCGCTATTCCCCCCAATGTGCTGCAATAATTGACGTGAAGTGACCTGTTCTAACGCGCTGACGTACTACGCTGCGCTGCAGCTAATTCGCTAAACATTTTGAGTTTTCGATTCGTAAGCGGGTGGTTGGGGGTTCAAATCCCTTCGCCGGCACCATTTCACTTAGACATCCTGCGGGCTGAGCACTTCGGCCGACGAATGCGCCTTGATTTCGCGCACCGGCGCCTGGCCGCGGATATCGCGGCCGGTCGGGCGCCAGGTGCAGATCTGGCTCTCGTCCACCCAAATAGTCTTGAATTCGCCGGGCGCGAAAAATTCCGCGAACACCAGTTCCTCGTCCGGCGCGGCCTCGAGATAGTGCCGCTCCAGGTCGGGATAGTAGATTACATCGCCCTTGCGTACCGGAAACGGCTGCTCGTTGGCATAGACAGTGCCGCGCCCGCGCAACACAACCATGAAATGCTCGGCGCCGAGGTGATGATGGTTGGCGGCCGCGGTGCCGGGCGGATAGATAATCATCTCGCCCTTCACCGCCTTGGTGCCGAACAGTTTTGGCGTCACCAGATAAATGCGCTTCCGCGCATCGTGCTCGGAATCGAGCACCGGCTCGCGCGTCCAATCGACCACGTGGAATGCGGGCGGGTTTTTTGCAAGACCCGGATCGAGGCGTGCGGCGTCGGGAATTTCGCCATAGAGCAAAACGGCGCCGCGGCTGGATGAAATGGTGGCCGAATACCCCGGCGGCAGGAACGCCACATGCGCGTCATTCAACGTCTCGCGGCTGCCGCCATGCGCCAGCACAGCCTCGCCGTCCAGCACTTGGAACCAGGCGAGGCCGCGCGCCGGGACCGCCAGGCCAGCCACGCCACCGGGGTCAAACGTCAGCCGGTCGAGCAAGATGCGGGTTCCCGCGACACGCTCCTCGGTGAGCAAACGCTGACGGGCGGTGCCGTTTCCCCCCGGCTCGGCGGCGATCATGCTCTCGCTGATGATACTGGCCATGGTAGCCCCCTTTGAACCCGACACTGGCGCGCTCCAGCTTTAGTCAATATCGCGCATAATCTTAACCTTGTAGCACGCGAATTGATCACCAAAAATCTGCATCCGGTACCGAAAACCCAGGAACCAAAACCGGGCCGCCGCGTTGCTCCGGCCAGACTTCCCCGCGCGCATCGCTCTAACGAGGAGGCTTGCCATGTGGACCTCGCTGTTTGCCGTTACCGCCTTGATCGCCGTCGCCTTGAGCATGGCCGCGATTGTGGTGGATTCCGCCAACGGAGGAAAGTTCCGCCTGTAGTTGCGTTTTACTTGCGTTTTGTCTGAGCAAAGACTTGGGCGGCCCCTAGGCCGCCCATTTTTATTGGCGGCGGGGGCGCTACGCCGTGCGGGAACTTTGCAATAATAGCGGCGATGCCGCCGCCCCTGCTATTATCGCGGCGCTTTGCGCCGCTGTTCTGGCGCGAGTTCTTCGCGGCATTCAACGATAATTTTCTCAACACCGCGCTGGTCTTCCTGATTCTATTCCGCTCCGGCGCTGTTGATGCGGAAGCCTTGGTCACCTTGGCAGGCACGTGCGAAGCCCAACACCGCCAGAGCGGCGACGAACATTTCGAAGAATTTCAGTGATGGTGCCAAAAGCGGACTAGCGGTTCTTCCGCATCTTCAGCACACGGTCGACCATTTCGCCGGCGACGCCGAGATAGTTCGCCGGATCGACCATCTTCTCCAACTGCTTGCGGCTGGCATGCTTGCTGATTTCCTTGTCCTCGGCGAGCAGATCGATCAACGGGCGGCCGTTTTTCACCACCTCACGGCATATGTCGTAAACGATGTCGTGTGCCCGGTTGCGCCCCATCGCGGCGCCCAGCCCCATCATCACCGCTTCCGACATGATCAGGCCGTTGGTGATGTCGAGGTTTGCGCGCATCTTCTTTTCGTTGACCTGCAGGCCGCTCACCAGGAAGCGCGTCTGTGCCAGCGCGCCGGCCGACAGCATGAAGATTTCCGGCAACGCGATCCATTCGATTTCCCACGGCCCGGTGGAGCGCTCGTGGTCCTCGACCTGCGCCTCCAGCAGCGCGGCGACGAGTTGCTTCACCATGGCGGCCTGTGCCGTGATGTAGACCGACGAGATCGGGTTGCGTTTCTGCGGCATGGTCGAGGATGAGCCGCGGCCTTGGTGGAACGGCTCGTAGACTTCTTCCACCTCGGTCTGCATCAAGAGTTTCACGTCGAAGGCGATCTTGCCGCAGGTGCCGGTAGCTAGGCCGAGGAAGCAGCCTACTTCGGCGATGCGGTCGCGCACGGTGTGCCAGGAAATATCGGGCTGGCCGAGCTTGAGCTCCTTCATCAACTCGACCTGCACCTTCAGCCCGTCCTTCCCGAGCGAGGACAGCGTGCCGGCGGCGCCACCGAATTCGCCAACCAGCACGCGCGGACGCAGCTCCTTTAGGCGCTGCTTGTGGCGCTCGAAGGCGCCGAGAAGGGTCGCCATCTTGTAGCCGAAGGTGATCGGCACTGCCTGCTGCAGGTTGCTGCGGCCGGCCATCGGCGTGTCGCGATATTTCTTGGAGAGCGCGGCCAGCGCATCGGCGATGGCGTCAATCTCCTGCTCGAGAAGGTCGAGCGCCTCGCGGATCTGCAGGATGGTGGCGGTGTCGGTGATGTCCTGAGTGGTCGCGCCCCAGTGCGACCATTCGCCGAGCCCGCCCTTGCACAGCTTGACGAGCTGCTGCACGACGGGCAACACCGGATAGCCGATCCTCTCGGTCGCCTCCTTGAGTTTTGCCATGTCGATATTCTTGGCATCGCAGTGGCGCATGATCTCGGCGGCGGCGTTTTTCGGGATGATGCCGAGCTTGCCCTGTGCGCGCGCCAGCGCCGCCTCGAAATCGAGATATTTCTGCACGCGGTTCTCATCCGAGAATACGTTCCGCATCGCCGGTGTGGTAAAGATGTCGCGTAATACCGTGGAATCGAGGATCGTCGAGGGCATTCAGGTCTCCTAAGGGCGGGGCGGGGCGCACGTTAGCGTTTTCCCCGGCCCGATCAACCGGTTGCGCCGAAGCGTGTTTCGGCCCCAAATTGCTGGACACTTCCGAGGGAGACCCCCATGAACGTCAGAACCGAGCCCCAGCGCAGCTTCAAGCTCGAGCCGGTGCACCCTAAACCGGAAGAGGCGCACACCATGCCTTATGCCCCGGCGGTCCACATCGTCGGCGCTTGCGATCTGATGTTCCTGTCGGGAGCGACCCCGTCGCCGCTCTATCACAAGCATCCGCATGTTGAGGCCGAACACGTGCATCCGCACTCGATCGAGGAGCAGACCACGCGCGCGATGGAGGCGATCAAGTCGATTCTCGATCATACCGGCGCGACTTGGCGCGACGTGGTTAAGGTGACGAAATATTTGACCGATTTCCGCGAGGCCGACGCGATGCACGCGACAATGGCGAAATATTTCGGCGACTGGCGGCCGGCCAGCACCACAGTGTGCATCAATCAGCTCTCCTCGCCCGGCGCGCGCATCGAACTCGACATGATCGTGGCGCTGCCGAAGAAGACCGCGTGACGCTACCTCCGCATCTCGCCCGCATTGTCGCAGCGGAATTTCCTCGCTTCTCCGATGGCGAGATGGCGCGCCGGCGCGCGGCGGTGGAGGCGCTGCTGGCGGAAGCCGAGTGCGATCATCTGGTGTTCTGCGGTGCCAACCGTTTCGGCTCAGCGGTGCAGTGGCTGACGCAGTGGCCGGTGACCGCTGAGGCAGTTGGCGTGTTCAGCCTCGGCGAGCGCGACGCGCTATTCGTGCAGTACGTGAACCATGTGCCGCAGGCGCGACTGCTCGCCGACAAGGCGGACGTGGCCTGGGGCGGCGAGTCCTCGATCGACGCGGCGATCAAGGTGGTAGAGAAGCGCGCCTCACGCAGTGACCGCATCGCCTTCATCGGCCCGCTGACGGCGGACCAGCATTCGCATCTCTCCGCGCGCTTTTCGAGAAGCGTAAACCTCACGCGCGCGTATGCCAAACTGCGTCAAGTCAAATCGGCGGAGGAAATTGACTGGCTGCGCATCGGCGCGCATTTCAGCGATCTCGGCATGGCGGCGCTCCGCGATGGTTTGAAAATCGGAATGAGCGAGCGCGAATTGGGCGATCTGGTCGAGCGCGCCTACATTTCGCAAGGGGCGACCAATGTCATTCATTACATCGGCACCACATCGATGAGTGCGCCTGACCTCGGCGTACCGCGGCAGTATCCGACCACGCGGGGCGTGCAGAAGGGCGACGTGGTGGTGGCGGAGATCAGCGCGGCATTTTGGGATCATCCCGGGCAGGTGCTGCGCAGTTTCGCGTTGGGTGAGCCGAACAAGCTCTATCGCGGTCTGCACGCGGCAGCCGATCGTACGTTCGATGCCATCGCTGCGATCTTGAAGGTCGGCACCATGCCGAATGACGTGATCGAAGCCTCAGGCGTGATCGAGGAGGCCGGGTTCACCATCATCGACGATCTACTGCATGGGTATGGCGGCGGCTACTTGCCGCCGATCCTGGGCAGCAAAAGCCGCCCGGCCGGGCCGATCCAGCAGGAGCCGTTCCGCGACGGGCAGACGGTGGTGATCCAGCCCAATGTCGTCACGTGCGACGGCAAGGCCGGCGTGCAGACCGGCGAGATGGTAGTGATCACCAAAAGCGGGATAGAGCGATTGCACACGATTCCGCGCGGCTTCCACACTATTTGAGTTGTTCTGCCATCCAGTCCGCGCTTTGCGAGCGCCAGCGGTAGGCGCGGTTGGTGGCGATGTGGTTGCCGTCCTCGATCATCATCAGCTCGACCGGGCCTTTCACCTCGCGCGCGAGGCGCTCGGCGTCCTTAGCCGGCACAATGCGGTCGAGCCGGCCGTTCACGATGAAGATGGGGCAGGTGATGTTCTGCGCGACGCCTTCGAGCGACAGCGCGGCCGCGTTCTTGCGCGCCTCTTTGTCGGTCTTGCAATGACTGCGCACGCGGAATGCCTCGCGCGTCAGTTCCGGCAGCCCATCCCAGGCGGCGCCGAAGTCGAACGGACCGCCGAGCGCGATACAGGCCTTGATGCGCTTGTCGAAGGCCGCCGCACGCGGCGCGTAGTAGCCGCCGAGGCTCACGCCCCACATGCCGATGTGCGCGGCATCGAGATCGCGCCGGGTGCCGATGTAATCGAGAACCACCTTCACCGGCACCTCATAATCGCCGCGGATCGCGAAATCGTATTGCGCCTCGCCTTGTCCGGGTCCCTCGAACACCAAAGTCGCGATGCCGCGCGCCAGGAACGGCGCTTCGTACGCGTCGGTTTCTTCTTTCGTCGAGTCGAGCCCAACCGCCATCGCCACCACCGGCGGCCGCTCGAAGCCGGCCGGCTTGCGCAAAATGCCGGCGAGCGTCTTGCCCTGGTACGGGATTTCGACGCGCTCGCCGGGCGGCCGCAGGTGCGGCAGCGCCGCCTGGCGGCATTCGATCTGTTTCTTGTGTGCGGCCTTCATTTGCACGACGTCGTGCACGAACAAAAACGACGCGAAATGATAATAAACGCCGGCGCGCTGCAGGCACTCGCCGGCGGTGAGGAAATGCTTTTGCGCCAGCGCCTCGCGGCCAAGCTGCTCGTGATGCGCTGCGCGCGCCGACCAGGCGCGGCACCAATCGCTGTACGATGATAGCGAGCCGGTGACCTCCTCGAAATCGGTCAGCACGATACCATTGGCGACGAAGCGCGGGCTCCAATGCGCGATCGCGGCCTTGAGCAAGGGGTCGGACGACATGCGTTATTTCCCTGGATTGCGTTAGTTGGCTTTTTCATCGCGGCGATACCACGGCATGAAGCGTTGCGTGGCCCAGTTCACCATCAGCTCGAAGCCGACACCGAAGGCGGCGAGCAGCAGTACGCCGACGAAGGCTTCGTCGTGGTGATACGAACGCGAATTATAGAGGATGTAGTAGCCGAGCCCACCGACCGAGAGGAAGAATTCCGCCACCACCGCGCCGATCAGCGCGCGGCCGGCGGCCAGCCGGAAACCGGCCAGCAGATAGGGCGTCGACGCCGGCAAGACAATATCGATCAGCATGCGCAGGCGGCCGGAGCGGAACGAGCGGGAGACCTCCAGATATTCGCGCGGCACCGAGCGGGCGCCGTCGGCGACATTCATGGTGATGGCGAATATCGCGGCGAAGATAATCGTGGCGATACGAGCCGCGCTCGAGTAGCCGAACCACAACGAAAATAGCGGCAGCACGATGATCATCGGCATGGCGTTGAAGCCATTGATGTAGACACGGATCATCCGATCAATGGTGTTGCTGCGTCCCATCAGCAGCCCGAGGATGGTGCCGACGACGATGGTAATTGCCAATCCTTCGGCCACTGCCGCGACGGTGGTCCCGAGGGCCTGCAGAAATCCCGGATCGGTTATCACTCTCGGAATTGCGAGTACCACCGTGCTCGGCTTTGCGACGTAAGCGGGAGCGAAGGCGCGAACGACGATCTCCCACACCAGCACGATCGCGATTCCGGCCATCAGGCGCGGCACGAAACTGGCGGACCGCTGCGCGGCAACACGCGAGGGCGGCGCCTTGCCCACTGTAGCGGACGATGCGGCGATGGTGGAATTGGCCATCGGCTACTGTCTCCAACGGGCGAAGTGCTGCTCGATCTTCAAGCCGAGCCTCGTCAAACCGATGCCGATCAGCCCGATCACTAGGATCGAGGCGAACACGCCGGCGGTGTCGAAATCCTGCGACGCGCCCATGATCAGCTGGCCGAGGCCGGTGGACGACAGGAAGAACTCCGCCGCGATCATCCCGACCAGCGCGCGGCCGATCGCCTGACGCACGCCGCTCATGGTATAGGGCAGGGTGTAGGGCAGCATCACCTCGCGCCACAGCGCCCATTCGCTGGAGCGGAACGATTTGGCCACCTCAATCATTTCAGGCTTGATGCTACGCGCGCCTTCCACGGTGTTGTAGAGCACCGGAAATACGGTGAACAAAAACACCACCAGCACCTTGGGCACGAAGCCGAAACCCATGATCGAGAGAATGAAAGGGATCAGCGCCACCATCGGCGTGGCGTAGAGAATCATGATGTAGGGCTCGACGCCGATGCGTAGCGCGCGCACGCGCGCGAGCAGCATGCCAAGCGGCGCGCCAACCGCGAGCGCCAGCACGAAGCCGGTGAGGAACAGTTCGCTCGAATCGATGAGCTGCCTGATGAATTCGCCGCGTGAAACCAGTTGCCAGAGCCGCACCAAGGTTTCCGAGAACGGCACCATGAAAGCCGCGCTGGTGCTGCGGCCCGCGATCTCCCAGAGGGCGATGCCGGCGAGGATGCTGATCCAGATTGGCGCGTTGCGCCGGATCGCAGCGGCTGTCATTTCACCATCGCGTTAGCGTCTTTCCAGACGCTCGCATCAACGAACTTGTCGTAGCTCACCGGCTCCTTGTCGGGCTTGATCGAACCGATCTTCTTCATCAGCGCGGCAACTGCCTCGATCTTGTTGCGCGGCATGCCGTCATCGTTCGCCGCCCAAAAGTTGATGTCGAGAAAGGCCTTGAGCGCGGCCTTATTGACGTCTTTGTCGTGGCCGGTAACGGCAGCTGCTTCGGCGACCGAGTCGGCATTCTTGGGGTCCTGCATGAAGCGCGCGGCCTCGATCATGCCGGCGACGGTCCGCACGATCGCGTCACGGTTCTTTGCAAGATTGTCCTTACGCACGACCATGATTAGATAATGGCTGGTTGGATTGGTGTTCTTCATCGCCAGCAGGATATTGAGCTTCTTGCCTTGATGTTCGATCTCGGCGAGGTCATCGAGATGCAGCACGGCGAAGTGCAGCCGGCCGGCGAGCAGCGCCGGGCCCGGGCTGGAGCCGAGGGCGACTTGCTTGACGTCTTCGAACTTCACGCCGGGGCAGCCGACTAGCATTGAGCGCAAGGCCACCGAGCGGGCACCGTTGATCGAATCGACCGCGACATCCTGGCCGACCATGTCTTTGCAGGTCTTGCCGGCATCCGTGGTGCCGATCACCCAGTCCGGATTGGGCATGCCGTAGACCGCGGCCAGCGGCACGTCGGCGTTGGAAACCTGGTTGATCACCGGTGGCGTCGGCGACCAGGCGAGATCGATATCGCCAGCCACCACCGCGCGTGCGGCAGCGGTGCCGTTATCAAACGGGCGGATTGTAACGTCAGCGCCATACTTCTTGAAGAAGCGCTGCTTCTCCGCGACGTAAGCGATGGTCACCGAATAGATCGGCGGGACGCCGGGGATCGCCAACACGATTTTCTTACCTTGCGCGGCGGCCGGATCGGTGCCCATCAGCAGCGCGGCCAGCAGGGCACCGCCGGCCATCAGGCGTAAAGTTCTGCGGATCATTAAATCCTCCCTTTATGCATTACCGTTTTTTGTTCAGCGTTCGAAAACGAATTCGGCTTCGCGGGCTTCCCGCATCAACGTACCCCACACCTGCTCGCGCAATTCGGCGAAGCGCGGCTCCCGCAGCGTCTCGCGCGTGCGGGGAGTTGGCAGATCGATGGTGATGGTCTCGTGGATGCTCGAGGGTCGTCCCTTGAGCACGATTACCCGATGGCCGAGTAGCACTGCTTCCTCGATCGAGTGGGTGACAAAGATCATCGCAGTCTGGCGTTCGTCCCAGATGCGCAACAGCTCGAACTGCAGAATTTCGCGAGTCTGCGCATCGACCGCAGCGAACGGCTCGTCCATCAGCAGCACGTTCGGTTCGATGGCGAGCGCGCGCGCCAACCCGCAACGTTGCTGCATGCCGCCGGACATCTGATACGGGAACGCGTTCTCGAAGCCGGTGAGGCCAACCAGCTTGATGAACTCCGGCACCTTGCGCTCGATCTCCGCCTTCGCCGCGCCGGCCATGCGCAAGCCGTAGGCGACGTTCTCGAACACCGTCTTCCAGGGGAACAGGCCGAAATGCTGAAACACCATAGCGACGCCGGCGATCGGCTCTTCGACGCGCTCATTGCCGACCCAAATTTCGCCGGCGTCGTGCGGCAGCAAACCGTCGATGCAGCGCAGCAGCGTGGTCTTGCCGCAGCCGGACGGTCCGACCACGGCGACGATCTCGCGCTCGGCTACGTCGAAATCGATGTTGCGGAACACTTCGAGTGCGCTGTAACGCTTGGCCAGTCCCTTGACGCGGATACGGGGTTCGCCGGCGGCACCTTGCGGGACGGACGGGCGAATGGCGGATGCCGCAGTTGCTTGACTTGTCACTCGGCGGCCTGTGTCGATGACTTGGCGTTGATCTTGGCCCAATAATCGGCGGCCTGTTTGGAGCGCTTGAGCGCTTCCTCGGTCTCGAAGCCTGGCGCCATCGAGCCATCGGTGCCGGCGAGAATCTGGTGGTGTTCGATGTTCAAGGTGCGCAACCAGCGCTGCTGACCCATGGTAATGGCGACAAAATAGCCGATCTCGACCAGCTCCGGCTCGCTGAAATGCTTGTGCAGGCGTGCCCATAGCTCGTCGCCAGCTGGCAGATCCCAGGTAATCGCCTCGGCATAAGCAAGCGCGGCTTTTTGCCGCTCGTCGTATCGCGATGAACTCTCGAAATTGATCAGGTCGGAATAGTCGTCTTCCTTAAGACCGGCCTTGGCCGCCTTGATCGAGCGCTGATTGCCGCAGAACTCGCATAGCACCGAGCGCGAGACATAGATACGGCACAGCTCTTTGATGTTGTGATCGGCCACCCCGTTCTTGAATACGTCGCGCCAGGTATTGGCGAACGACCAGAATGTCGCCGGCACGTGGGCGCGGATCGCTTGGCTTTCCGGCCGCGGCGTTCCTTCCCGCGCGCAGCGCTGGAACTCGGCGATCATGGCAGGGTCTTTGACCGTCTTTGGATCGACGTAACTAATGCGCGGTCCCGGCATTGATGATTTCTCCCACGGAAGAATTGTTATGCTCGCCCATTGCGGATGCGACGATTGTTGTGACCTCGCTCGCATGTTGCCGCAACCGCGCGGCACGGGCAACGCCGATTATGTCATTCGGTAACGGTATATTTGGCGCGACAATGTCCTGCCTCGGCGGCGGGCAGCGGCGCTGCGTAGGCACGATCCAGATATTTGCGGGCTTTTCGTCGCCCGCGAGAAATCGTTAGGCTCAGCCAATCGTTACAGGTTGAGCGTGGTTACTACGCAGTTTTGTTAATGTCGGCTAGGGCGGTAGCGCCCGCGTGCCGTCTCGACTACGCTAGGGCGTAGGCAGCAAGGCCGGTGGTTCAACATCCGGTCAGCAGGGGGGTCAAATGGCAAGCGCAGTGAATGCCGGCGCACGTCTCGACCGGCTCCCGATTTCGTCGTTCCATTACCGCATCTTCTGGCTGGTTGGCGCCGGCATGTTCTTCGACGGGTACGATCTCTACGTCGCCGGCGGGGTACTGGCGTCCGCGATCCAGACCAAATTCTCGACGGTGCCGCAGAACTTGCAATTCCTCTCGCTCACTTTCGTGGGTATGACGCTGGGTGCGCTGATCACCGGCTTTGTCGGCGACAAATACGGCCGCCGCTTCACCTATCAGATCAACCTGCTGATCTTCGGTCTCGCTTCGCTAGCGGCCGCCTTCGCGCCGACCATGGACTGGTTGATCGTATGCCGCTTCATCCAGGGGCTGGGGCTGGGTGCCGAGATCGTTGTCGGCTATTCGACGCTGACCGAATTCGTGCCGCCGAAGACGCGCGGCCGTTGGCTCTCCTTCATGGCCTTCATCGTGGTGGCGGGGTTCCCGGCAACCGCCATCTTCGGCTATCTCATCATCCCGCATTGGGGCTGGCGGCCGATGTTCATCATCGCCGGCATCGGCTCTTTGATCGTATGGTACCTACGCAAGGCACTGCCGGAATCGCCGCGCTGGCTCGAATCGCAAGGCCGTGCCGCCGAGGCGGAAGCATTGATGACGTCGATCGAGGGGGAAGTGGCGTCGCCGACTTTGCCGCTACCTGCGCCGGCCCCGACCGCGCTGCAACTGTCAGCTGCTGATATGTTCAAGCCGCCGATCCTTCAGCGGCTGATCGTCGGAAGCTGGGTACTGATCACCATCAACACGCTGATCTTCGGCTTCGTGATCTTCCTGCCGCAGTTTTTCCTGCGTCAGGGGCTCACCATCACCAACTCGCTCGCCTATACGTTGGTGTTGTCGATCGCCTCGCTGATTGGGTGCGCCCTCGGCGCCTGGAGTTCGGACGCCATCGGCCGGCGCCGGAGCATCATCGGCGCGTCCATCGCCACCATCGTGTTTGGCTACATTTATGCGCGCTTCAACGCCGCCTCCGATCCGGCGATCGTATTGTCGATCGGCTTCGTGCTGATCGTCGCGATCTATGTGCAGACCGCGATCCTGTTCGGCGTCTACACGCCGGAACTGTTTCCGACCGAGATCCGGCTGCGTGCCAACGGCATCTGTAATACGCTCGGCCGGGGGGCGACCGTGATCTCTCCCTTCGTCGTCGGCGCGCTGATGGCGAATTACAAGTTGCCCGGCGTGGTCTGGCTGATGATCGGCCTCGTGGTCATCCAGATCATCGTGGTCTGGGCCTGGGGCGTGGAGCCGCGCAACCGGGCACTTGAGGATGTCGCGGTCGCCAAGGCTTGATCGGCGCCCTGACGTCATACGTCGGCCGTCGGGGCTACCGGGCGGCTGATTGCTTTCATAGATGCATGGTCCGTAGAGTGCGCTTGCGCGAGGAATAATGCGGTCATGTTCGATTCATTGCGAAAACTGATTTCCGAATTAGGCGAGGGCGGCAAGCATCCCAGCCGCTTCGAGGATGACGATTACCGGCTGGCCGCCGCCGCGCTGCTCGTGCATGCGGCCGCCATCGACGGCTCGATCTCGGACGCCGCGCGCGATAAGCTGCATGCCCTGATCAAGCATTGCTTTAATCTGGACGATGCCACGACCGACGAATTGGTCGCCGCGGCGACCGAAGCCGAGCAGAAAGCGGTCGATCTCTATCACTTCACCGCCCGGCTCAACCGCTTGCTCGACGAGGCGGGGCGCGCGCGTATGGTCGAAATGATGTGGCAAATTGCCTATACCGATGGGGTTGTCAGCGAATTCGAGGATAATTTGATCTGGCGGGCGGCCGATTTGCTCGGCGTTTCGCAGGGTGAGCGAATCGCGTTACGCGAGCGAATTTCGGCGTCCCGCATGGATGGGGGGAACGAAAAGCAATGAGTGGCTTGCGGCCTGTCACCGTGATCACCGGCGCCTCGGCCGGCATCGGCGCGGCGCTGGCGCGCGTTTTGCGCGCAAAGGCCATGCCTTGGCGCTGGTGCGCGGCCGAGGATCGCTTGCGCGCGCTGGCCGACGAAATCGCCGTGGCCGGCGGTATCAGGCCTTCTATCGTCGTCGACCTCAACCACGATCCACCTACCTGATCCTGAACGCTCCCCCCCCTCTCCCCCCCCCCCCCCCCCTCCCCCCTTTCCAAGAGCATGGCCCCGGCCATTCTTAGCCTAAGCGCGGAGCACGTGCCGGAGGCGGGCTATCGCGGGCTGATGCAGGGCCGCCGGACGGTGGTGGCGGGTTTGGTCAACAAGCTGGTCATCCTCGTGATCCGCATTGTCCCGCGCCGAATTGTGGTGGCGCTGGTGGACGCCCGCCAGCGCCGGCGCAGGCCCGCGCAAACCACATAGCCGCCTCCCACCACTCATATTGCAAACGCCGGTAAAGCGGTTAGTACTCGATACGAGCGCAGAATCGCGCCCCGAACCGCCATGTTGAAGCCGGTCCTTCTCATCCTGCACCAGGAGCATTCATCGCCCGGCCGGGTCGGCCAGGTGCTGGCCAAGCTCGGCTATCCGCTCGACATCCGGCGCCCGCGTTTTGGCGATCCGCTGCCGGAGACGATGGACGAGCATGCCGGCGCCGCGATTTTCGGCGGCCCGCAAAGCGCCAACGACAATGAGGAATTCGTGCGCCGCGAGATCGACTGGATCGGCGTGCCGCTGCGCGACAAGAAGCCTTATCTCGGCATCTGCCTCGGCGCGCAGATGATGGCGCACCATCTCGGCGGCCGCGTCTATCCGCATCCGCAAGGCCACGCCGAGGTCGGCTATTACCCGATCCGCCCGACGCAAGCTGGGCGGGTGATCTGCGCCGATTGGCCCGATCACGTCTATCAATGGCATCGCGAGGGCTTCGACCTGCCGGCCGGCGGCGAACTGCTGGCCGAAGGCGATGCTTTCTCGGTGCAAGCGTTTCGCTATTGCACCGGTTACGCGCTGCAGTTCCACCCCGAGGTCACCCACGCCATGATGTATCGCTGGTTGGTGCGCGGCGCCCATCGCATGGAACTTCCGGGCGCCAAGCAGCGCGCCGAGCATGTCGCCGACCGCGCGGTGCACGACCATGCCTCGCGCAACTGGCTCGCCGCCTTCATCGATCACTGGATCGGCCGCAAGCCGGCGAATCAACCCGCCGCCGCCCCGTAAGCCTCATTTGTGCGCCTGCCACCCACGGGCCCGGCGCAGGCCAGCCGAAACCATTGACAAATTGCTAGCCGGCCTGATCGTTGCGCCGGGGTTCGGGGGGAGTCGGCAGCCCACGCGCGGAGGCTGGGTGGATGCTTGATTCGAACGACAACGGTCGGTCCGCCGCACGGCGAAAACCCGCGGCGCTGGGCACGATGCTGCGTGCCTCGGACGGCATTCTCGACATGTTGCCGATCGCGACTTTTATTTGCGACGCCAAGGGCACGATCCTCCAATACAACAGCCGCGCCGTGGAAATTTGGGGCCGGGAACCGCGACCGGGACAAACGCACCACCAGTTCACCGCGGCCGCGCGGTTTTTCGATATCGATGGCACGCCGTTGCAGCGGTCGGAACTGGCTGAAGTGCTGGCGACCGGAAAGCCGGCGCGCGATGTCGAGCGTATCGTCGAACGCATGGACGGCGTGCGCGTGACGGTGTCGCTCAATATCGATCCGCTGCGCAATGCCAAAGGCGATGTGATCGGCGCGGTCAATTGTTTTATCGATATCACCGAGCGAAAACGCACGGCCGCCGCGCTCGAACAGTCGCGTCTGCATGCCCTCGAGCAGGAACAGCGTTGGGCGGCGACCTATGAGCATGCCGCAATCGGGATTTCGGAGGTCGCGCCTGACGGGCGCTTCCTGCGCGTCAATGAGGCGATCTGCGCCATCACGGGCTATAGCCGCGAGCATCTACTCGCCAGCAAGCTGTTCACCCATACCTATCCTGCGGACGCCGACGCTGACCGCGAAGGTTTCCGAAAGCAGGTTAATGGCGATTTAGAATTCTATTCGGTGGAGAAGCGGTTCAACCGTAAGGATGGCCACGTGATCTGGCTGTCGGTGCGCTCATCGCCGGTGCGCGCGGCCGACGGGCATTTGCTCTATCTGGTCCGCATCGTGCGGGACGTAACCGAACGCAAGGCGGCGGAACAGCGCCAGAAACTGCTGATCGACGAATTGAATCACCGCGTGAAAAATACGCTCGCGACCGTGCAGTCGCTGGCGTTTCAGACCGTGCACGGCGCTCCTACGCCGGCGGTTTTTCGTGAAAGCTTCGAGGGCCGGCTGATCGCGTTTCCAAGGCGCACGACCAGCTCACCAGGCATCATTGGGAGAGCGCCGAGTTGCGTGAGTTGCTGTCGGCCAGCATCGCACCCTATATGGGTGCGGGGTCGGAGCGGATCGTGTTGCGCGGCGAGGACATCGTGTTGCGGCAGCGCGCGGTACTCACCTTGGCGATGGCGTTCCACGAGCTCACCACCAATGCCGCCAAATACGGCGCGCTGTCAGTTCCCTGCGGCCTTATCGAAATCCGCTGGCAGGTTCGCGACGACGACGGCAGCCGTCCGCTGCTGCGCATCGAATGGGTTGAGCAAGGCGGGCCGGCGGTCGCCGAGCCGCAACAGCGCGGCTTCGGATCCAAGCTGATCGAAGGCAGCATTGCCGCCGAGCTCGGCGGCAGCGCCCGTCTCGCCTTCAAGCCCGCCGGTTTGCGCTGCGAGATCGTCATTCCGCTGCATGCGGCGATCCTCGATATCGATCGCGGGCCCGCGGAGGGGGCTGATTGGTCAATTTGAGGAGCGAAGGCTGGTGGAGCCGAGGGGATTTGAACCCCTGACCTCCTCATTGCGAA
>CAVPXX010000009.1:0-261131 GCA_963709855.1 uncultured Alphaproteobacteria bacterium
GCGCCTTGCCCTGCACAAAGGGCGCCCGCGTCATCAATTCGACGCCGCCGGCAATGGCGAATTCCATCTCGCCGGCGCGGATGGCGCGCGCCGCGGTGCCGACCGCTTCAAGACCTGACGCACAGAGGCGGTTGAGGGTAATGCCCGGCACGCTGGTCGGCAGGCCGGCCAGCAGCAGCGCCATGCGCGCGACGTTGCGGTTGTCCTCGCCGGCCTGGTTGGCGCAGCCGAAATAGACTTCTTCGAGCTTTTCCCAATCGACTTTCGGATTGCGCGCCATCAGCGCTTTGATCGGCGTAGCGGCGAGGTCGTCGGTGCGAACTTTCGCCAATGCGCCGCCGTAGCGCCCGATCGGGGTGCGCACCGCATCGCAGAGAAATGCATCACGACTTGCCATTACGCTGCCTCGGAATGCGCGCGGTCAGTACGGGCGTGGAGGTCGCGCAGCACCTCAAGCTCGCGGGGCGTCGGCGGCGGCGTCTCCGCCACTTGTGCCGCAAAAGTGATCTTCCAACCGGCATTCTCCTGGACCTGCTCGCGGGTGACGCCCGGATGGATCGAGACGACGGTCATCTCTTTGGTCTCGGGATCGGGCTCGAACATCGCCAGATCGGTGATCAGCTTGGTCGGGCCTTTGGTCTTCACGCCGAGTCTGGCGCGGCTATCGCCGCCGGTGACATGGCCGATCGAGGTGACGAAATCCAGTTTGTCAACGAAACTGCGCTTGCCCTGCGCCATGATGATGAAAATCTCGCCGCAACTGGTGGCGATCTCCGGCGCGCCGCCGCCGCCGGGCAGCCGCACCTTCGGTTTGTCGTAAGCGCCGACCACCGTGGTGTTGAGATTGGCGAATTTGTCGATCTGCGCGCCGCCGAGGAAACCGATCTTGATGCGGCCGCCCTGCAGCCAGTAGCGGAACATTTCCGGCACCGGCACCGTGGTGAGCGCGGTCTCGCATAATTCGCCGTCGCCGATCGAGAGCGGCAAGATATTCGGCTTGGTGGCGAGCGTGCCGGATTCGTAGATCAGCGTGATATCCGGCGCATGCGTCAGGCGCGCGAGGTTGCAAGCGGCCGACGGCTGGCCGATGCCGACGAAACAGATGTCGTCGTTCTTCAGCGCGCGCGCCGCCGCAACCGTCATCATCTCTCGCGGCTTGTATTCGGCCATGATATTTACTCCGCCGCCGCGCGATGTTTGCGCGCGTATTGGGCGAAAGCCTCAGGGCCTTTCTCCAGCACGTTGGTCTTCATCCAGGCCAGGAAAGAATCGCGTTCCTTCGCGATCGCGTCCCATTCCTTATAGAAGGCGTTGTTGCGCTTGTAATAGCCCTGCGCAAAAGAAGGAAACGCGCCGCCCGGCACCTCGACCACGTGGCCGACGGTCCAGTGCGGCAGCACCACCGCGTTGAGGCTGCGCTCGCCCAGATCGTCGACGATCTCCTCCACCGTCACCACCGAGCATTTCGCCGCCAGCACGGCTTCCTTCTGCACGCCGAGCACGCCTTCGATCAGCACGTTGCCGACTTTGTCGGCGCGCTGGGCATGGATCACCGCCACGTCCGGCCGGTGCGCCGGGATCGCCGCCAGCTCCTCGCCGGTGAACGGGCAGGTGACGCGCTTGATCTTGGCATTTACCTTCGGCAGGTCGCCGCCGATATAGCCGCGGAAAATCGCGCACGGCAGCCCGGCCGCGCCGGCCTCATAGGCGTTGGCCATGGCGGCATGCGAGTGCTCTTCTAGTTCGAGCTTCTGCGGCCAGCCGTTCTCGACCGCGTCGCGGAAACGATAGAGCGAGCCGACGCCCGGATTGCCGCCCCAGGAGAAAATGAGCTTGTCGACGCAACCCATGCCGATGAGCTGATCGTAGATCAGGTCCGGCGTCATGCGGATCAAAGTAAGACGCTTGCGGCCCTGACGGATGATCTCATGGCCGGCGGCATGCGGAATAAGGTGGGTGAAGCCTTCCAGCGCCACCGTGTTGCCGTCGCGAATAGCGGATTGGATGGCCTCGGCGAGCGACAAAATACGCGCCATGCGATACAGCTTCCCGGTTGCGGGTCCGTATTTACGGCCCGCTAAGGACAGGGTCAAATGGCGAAATCGGGATTAAGTTTGGGCTCCAACAAATAGCCGCCATGCTGGGCAAGGAACCGATCTTCACAATCCACGCCGAACTCGAACCCATGATGAATTTGGGCCGCACCCCCTATGGCGAGCGGCGGGTAATCGGCATTACCGGCGGCACCGTTCGCGGGCCGAAGCTCAACGGCCGTATTCTGCCCGGCGGCGCCGATTGGCAGGTCGTGCGCAGCGACGGTGCGGCCGACATAAAGGCGCGCTACACCATCGAGACCGTTAGCGGCGCACGCATCCTCGTCACCAGCGACGGCTTGCGGCATGGTCCGCCCGCGGTCATGGAACGGCTGACGCGGGGCGACAGTGTCGATCCCACTCTTTATTATTTCCGCACCGTGATGCGGTTCGAGACCGCCGATCGGACAGCCGACTGGCTCAACCGGATTCTGGCGCTGGCGCGGGGAGAGCGCGAAGCCCGTAGCGTGCGCCTGGACGTTTATGAAGTGGAATGACTGCCGGCGGTCAGCCGAAATCCCGCAGCAGATCCATCAGCTGCGTGTGCCGCTTGGATCCGATATGCTCGGCAAGCTGAACTTCGTGTTGCTCGGCCAAGTTTTTGATTTTGGCCAGCGCCTTTTCGCCATCCGCAGTCAAGTGCAGGGAATGCTTGCGCGCATCGCTGCCGGAGGCGTGCCGGCTGATCCACTTACGCCGTTCCAACTCATGCAGCAGGCGGGCGAGGCGCGCCCGTTCGATGCCGAGCGTCTGCCCGATCGCCGCCTGCGAGCGGCCCGGATTGGCTTCGATAATGAGCAGCACGGAATACTGCGCCGTGCGCACTTTCATCGGCGCCAGCGTCTGGATGAAGTCCTGGAACACCCAGATCTGCAATCGGCGCAGAAAAAATCCGAGATGATGGTTGAGCTGGCCCAGGCTTAGCTTTTCCGCCCGCGCCGGCGATGCCGCACTGCGGCGAACCGCTGGTTTTGCCGCGCTCGCAACCGATTGCCGACGCTTCATGGAGGCTCGCCTGGTTCGTTTCCGGTGCATTTCCTTAGCATAGCCAGCTTGACGTAGATTGTTGTCAATGACAACATTCTCCCGCCAATCCATAAAACGTCCTGCTGCCTAGGGAGGAACTCCATGCTGCAATCAACGAAATTGGCCGCGCTACTTATTGCTCTGTCGCTAACGCCGGCTTTGGCCGAGATGAACGGCACGCTGCGCATCGGCGTACTCAACGACATGTCGAGCGTTTATTCCGACTTCCAGGGACCGGGCTCGGTCGTCGCCGCACAGCTCGCGGTCGAGGACTTCGCCAAGCAATCGAAACGTAAAATCGAGGTGATCTCGGCCGATCACCAGAACAAGCCCGATGTCGGCGCCGGCATCGCGCGGCGCTGGTTCGACGTCGAAGGCGTCGACATGATCATTGACCTGCCAAACTCTGCAGTCGCACTGGCGGTGTCGGACATTGCGAAAGAAAAAAACAAGGTGGTGATCGGATCGGGCGCCGGCACCGCGCTTTTGACCGGCGCCAAGTGTTCGCCCAATTTCGTGCACTGGACCTATGATACCTGGTCGATGGGCCATGGCATTGCGCGCGGCGTGCTCGATAAAGGCGGGAAAACCTGGTTCTTCATCACGGCCGACTATGCCTTCGGCCACGATCTCGAAAAGCAGGCGACCGATGAGATCCTCGCCAGCGGCGGCAAAATCGTCGGCGGGGTCCGCCATCCGCTCGGCATCAATGATTTTTCCTCGTTTATTCTGCAGGCCCAGGCATCCAAGGCGGATGTGGTGGCGCTGGCGAATGCCGGCGGCGACACCGTCAACACCATCAAGCAGGCAGCCGACTTCAAGGTGTCGCCCAATCAGAAAATTGTCGCGCTCATCTTCGACTTGCAGTCGGTTCCCGCCATCGGCCTGGAGAAGGCGCAAGGGCTGACGGCGCTGAATGCTTGGTACTGGGATGCAAGCGATCAGAACCGCGCCTGGTCGAAGCGGTATCAAGACCGCCATCCCAAGAAGATGATGATGCCCAATCACATGCAGGCCGGCGTCTATTCCGCGGTTCTGCATTATCTCAAGGCGGTCGATAAAGTCGGCTCGCCGGCCGATGGGCGCGCGGTGGTCGCGGCCATGAAGGCGATGCCCACCGACGACCCGCTGTTCGGCAAAGGCACGATCCGCGCCGACGGCCGTCAGATCCACCCGATGTATCTGTTGCAGGTAAAGACGCCGGCCGAATCGAAAAGTGAATGGGATGTCTTCAAGGTCGTCGGCACGATTCCCGCCGACAAGGCGTTCCGGCCGCTGAACGATGGCGGCTGTCCGCTGGTCAACTAGTCCCAACCGAGCTTGGTTGTGAAAGCCAGTTCACCGCGACATGATTGTATCGATAGCGCGCCGCTGTCCGGCCAGTACGGGCAGCGGTGCCCAAGCCATAGCAAAAGCCGGAGTAAGCGGGTGAGTTTCAGAGCGCCGTCCAATCCGTTTCGTGCATTACCGGCCACGCTCAAAACTGCGGCGCACCTTAGACTTCATTGGAAACTTAAGGGAGCCTTCGAATGGGCGAAATCGTCAGCACGAGTTTGAGCGATGGCATCGCGGTGGTGCGCGTCGACAAGCCTCCGGTTAACGCAATGGACCAAAGCGTCCGCGCCGGCCTTAAGCGGGCATTTAGCGAATTGCGTGCAAAACCTGACGTCAAGGCGATCGTGCTCGCCTGCGCCGGCCGGACCTTTATCGCTGGTGCGGACATCAAGGAATTCGACACGGGGATTGCCGAGCCCGGCTATCATGAAGTTTTCCGCTTTATTGAAGATTCACCAGTGCCCGTGATCGCTGCCATTCACGGCACCGCGCTTGGGGCTGGCACGGAAGTCTCGCTCGCCTGCCATTATCGCGTTGCCGCCGAGGGGGCCTCTTTAGGGTTGCCCGAGCTTTCGCTCGGTATCATTCCTGGCGCGGGCGGCACGCAGCGCATGCCGCGCGTGATCCCGTTCGAAGCGGCGGCGGAGATGATGCTCTCCGGCCGGCCGTTGCTCACAACCCAGGCGAAGGAACTCGGCCTGGTCGATCAGGTGGTCAAGGGCGACGTAACCGAAGGCGCCATCGCCTATGCCAAAAAGCTCGTCGCCGCAGGCAATGGACCGCGTAAGACGCGCGAGCGGCCGGTCGTTGGGCAAGAAAAAATCGCGGAAACGCTGAAGTCCAAGCGCGCACAGGTGGCCAAAACCATGCGCAACCGCCTGTCCCCGATCAAGCTGCTCGACGCACTGCAAGCCGCGGCCGAAAAGCCGTTCGACGAAGGGTTGGAAGTCGAAAAGGCAGTGAGCGCCAGCCTGCCACAGGCGACCGAGGCGCGCGCGTTGCGACATTTGTTCTTCGCCGAGCGCGAAGTTCGCAAAATTCCCGGTCTTTCTCCCAGCGTGACGCCGCGGCCGATCGGCCGTATTGGCATCATCGGCGCCGGCACCATGGGCGGTGGCATCGCCATGGCATTCGTCAACGCAGGCTTACCTGTGACGATGGTTGACGCCAAGCAAGAGGCACTCGACCGTGCCCGCGCCACGATCCGCAAAAACTACGAGCGATCCGTTTCCCGCGGCAGTCTCGCTGCCGATCAGATGGAAGCGCGCATGGAGCTGATCGCGCTTGCGCTCGATTACACAGCGGTCGCAATGGCCGATCTCATCATCGAGGCGGTGTTCGAGAATATGAACTTGAAAAAGAAAATCTTTACCAAGCTTGACCAAATCGCCAAGCCTGGCACGATTCTCGGCACTAATACCTCGACGCTCGATATCGACGTGATTGCTGCGGTTACGAAGCGGCCACAGGACGTCATCGGCCTTCATTTCTTCAGCCCGGCGAATGTAATGCCGCTCCTAGAAATAGTGCGGGCAAAAAAGACGGCTGACGATGTGCTGGTGACTGCCCTAGAGATCGCAAAAAAAGTGCGCAAGGTTGGCGTCGTGGCGCAAGTCTGTTACGGCTTCATCGGCAATCGCATGATGGATCCCTATGCGCGAGAGGCCGAGCATTGCGTCCTGGAGGGCGCGACGCCGGAAGAGGTGGATTCGGCACTGGAATCTTTCGGAATGGCGATGGGCATCCTCGCCGTCTTTGACATGGCCGGAGTCGAAATTGGACACCTCACCCGCGTGGCGCAAGGCAATGCCTTTGACAACGATCCTACCTACTTTCGACCGTCCGCAATGCTGACCGAGCGCGGCTGGCTTGGGCAAAAGGTTGGACGCGGCTACTACCGATACGAGGACGGCAAACGCGTCGTCGATCAGGAAGTCATCACGTTGCTTCATGCCGAAGGCAGCCGTCTCGGCGTGCCGCAATGCAAGCCAAGTGCCGAGGAAATTCGCGAACGCTGTCTCTACGCCATGATCAATGAGGGCGCGCGCATTCTGGAGGAAGGCATTGCCTTTCGTGCGAGCGACATCGACGTCGTCTATACTTCGGGCTACGGATTTCCGCGCTACCGCGGCGGGCCCATGTTCTACGCAGATGTCGTCGGCCTCAAAAAGATTTATGACCGCATTCTCGAGTTCCAGCGCTCGCTTGATTCGCGATACTGGCAACCCGCCCCATTATTGGAAAAGCTGGCTAAGGCTGGCTCATCCTTCGGCCAGTGGCAGGCCGAACAGGCCCGCTAGCTGAAAGGTAACCCGATGAACAAAGCGTATGTTCCTTACGGCACGTATTGGTCCACGCCCTTCGCAAAGTGGCAGGGCTCGCTAGGTCACCTTCACAGCATGAAGCTCGCGGCGAACGTCGCGCGCGATACGCTAGCGGCCAAGAAGTTTCCCTTGGATGCGATCGACCTCGGAATTCTCGGTATCACGATTCCTCAACCGAGCAGTTTTTTCGGTCTACCGTGGGTGACGGGGATGATTGGAATTCCAAACGTGACGGGCCCCACCGTGAGCCAGGCGTGCGCCACGAGCGCGCGTGTCTTGCAGATGGCAGCGGACGAGGTCGGACAAGGATCGGCCACCTGCGCTCTCGCGGTGACCACGGACCGCTGTTCGAATGGCGCAACGCTTGTTTATCCCAATCCAACCGGACCGGGAGGTACAAATCTCACTGAGGCGTGGGTGCTCGATAACTTTAACAATGATCCTTTCGCCATGAACGCCATGATTGACACCGCCGAAAACGTCGCCATGCGTTATCAGATTACCATGGCCGAGCAGCATGCCATCGTGCTGCGGCGCTACGAGCAATATCAGGACGCGCTCGCCAATGACCGCGCTTTTCAGCGCCGCTACATGGTCGAGGTGCCAATCACCGACGCAAATTTCCGCAAGCCTACGGGCACGCTCGCCAGCGATGAAGGCACGTTCGGAACTACGGCTGAAAGCCTGGCCAAGCTGAAACCGGTGAAGCCGAACGGTACCGTCACATTCGGCGGTCAGACCCATCCCGCCGACGGCAATGCCGGTATGATCGTGACGACAAAGGAGCGCGCCGCCGAGCTGGCCCAGGATAAGTTCATTGAGGTGCAGCTCTTGGGCTTCGGCCAGGCGCGCGTCGAGAAGGGGCACATGCCGATGGCGCCGGTGCCCGCTGCGCGCGCGGCGCTCAAAGCGGCGGATTTCGAAATCAACGATATCGACGCCGTGAAAACTCACAATCCGTTCGCCGTAAACGACATCGTATTCGCGCGCGACACCGGCTTCCCGGTCGAAAGAATGAACAACTACGGCTCGTCGCTGATTTTCGGGCATCCTCAGGGACCAACGGGGATGCGCAGCGTGATAGAGTTGATCGAGGAGCTCGCGCTACGCGGCGGCGGCAACGGGTTGTTCACCGGCTGCGCCGCGGGAGATACGGCCATGGCAATGGTGCTGAATGTCAGCGATTCCCGCAAGCACTGAAGAGTTCTCGGAGCAGCAAATGCCGCGCGCGCGCCCGATCGTGCCACCGGCCATTGGTCGGCCAGCTTCTTCGAAGGTGCGATCAATTGCGCGCACCAAAGATAAAATGTACTTAATGCCTACCAGTTGCGCCATGGCTTTGGTCAAACTATGAGGCCTGGCTCTGTGCCCAGTTCTGCTCCGCCTCGTTCCGCCGCGCAGGCACCATTGCGCCCAGTGCGGCTGGGCGAATTAAATGCTGTGCTGGAGCGCGAGGCCAGCGGGGTCATCCATATCCGTACCGCGCAGGTGCTCCCTCCCTATCACACCAAGCTAAGCGAGCCGCTCGAGCATTGGGCCAAGGCCACGCCCAACCGGGTGTATTTGGGCCAGCGCGACGCGGAAGGCCGCTGGCGCACGCTCAGCTATTCGCAAGTGCTGGCGTTGACCAAACGCATCGGCGCCGCGCTGTTGCGCCGCGGACTTTCGCCCGAGCGGCCGATCGCCGTCATCTCCGGCAACGACATCGAGCACGCACTGCTGGCGCTCGCCGCGATGGGCGTCGGTATTCCCTATGCGCCGATCTCGGCGGCCTATTCGCTGCTGTCGAACGACTTCGGCAAATTGCGCGCCATCATCGGCTTGCTCACGCCCGGCATGGTGTTCGCCAATGACGGCGGGGCGTTCGCGCGCGCCATTACGGCGGCGGCGCCGGGCGACGCCGAACTGGTCGTCACCGGCAATCCGCCAGCGGATCGCAAGGCGACGCTGTTTTCAGATCTCGTCGGCGCCGAAGACGACGCCGGCGTCACCGCCGCCAACGCCAAGGTCTCGCCCGACACGATTGCGAAATTCCTGTTCACCTCCGGCTCCACCGGGAACCCCAAGGGCGTCGTCAACACCCACCGCATGCTTTGCTCGAACCAGGCGATGATCGGCGCCGGCTTCGCCTTCGTCGCCGACGAGCCGCCGGTAGTGGTGGATTGGCTGCCATGGAGCCACACCTTCGGCAGCAACCACAACTTCAATATGGTGCTGGTCAACGGCGGCTCGCTCTATATCGACGACGGCAATCCGACGCCGCCCGGCGCGCAGAAGACCGCGCGCAATTTGCGCGAGATCGCCCCGACCATCTATTTCAACGTTCCCAAGGGATATGAAGCGCTGGTTCCCTATTTCCGCGCCGACGAAACATTGCGCAAAAATTTCTTCAGCCGGCTGAAGGTGCTGTTCTATGCCGGTGCCGGCTTAAACCAGACCACATGGGATGACCTCACCCAGCTCGCGATCGAGACCACCGGCGAGCGCATCATCTTTCTTTCGTCGCTTGGCTCGACCGAGACTTCGCCGCTGGCGCTCGCGTGCTGTTGGGATTTCGACCGGCCGGGCAATATCGGGCTGCCGGCGCCGGGCGTCGAACTCAAGCTGGTGCCGAATGAAGGCAAACTGGAAGCGCGCCTGCGCGGCCCGCACATCACGCCCGGCTATTGGCGGCAGGAGCAGCTCACGCGCGACGCCTTCGACGCGGAAGGTTTCTACAAGATCGGCGACGCGCTGAAATTCGCCGACCCCGCCGACCCGGGCAAAGGCTTCCTGTTCGACGGCCGCATCGCTGAGGACTACAAGCTGTCGACTGGCACCTGGGTCAGTGTCGGGCCGTTGCGCGCACGCTTCATCGATCACTTCGCGCCCTATGTGCGCGACGTGGTGTTCGCCGGCCCCGACCGCGACGATATCGTGGCGCTGGTGTTTCCCGACGTCGAGGCCTGCCGCAAACTAGCGCCCGAGCATGCCGCCGATGCGGCACCCGCGGCCGTGCTCGACGACGTACGGGTACGGTTGAAATGCGCGAGCCTGCTGCAAGCGCTGGCAGCGGTTAGCCCGGGCTCATCGACGCGCGTCATGCGCGCCATACTGATGGCGGAACCGCCTTCCATGGACAAAGGCGAAATGACCGACAAGGGCTCGATCAATCAACGCGCAGTGCTGAGAAACCGCGGCGCGCTGGTGGAAGAGCTTTATGCGACGCCGCTATCTTCTCGCGTAATCGCCATCGCAGGCGCGTAGGAATCCGGGCCATGGAAATCAAGGGACAAGCGGCGATCGTCACCGGCGGCGCATCGGGACTCGGAGCGGCCACCGCGCGCGCGCTCGCCGCCGCCGGCGCCAAGGTGGCGGTTTTCGATCTCAACGAGAAAGGCGCCGCCGAAGTGGCCGCCAGCATCAAAGGCATCGCGGTGGCCTGCGACGTTGCCAGCGCGCAAGGCGCGAAGGCGGCGGTCGAAACCGCAAGCACGGTGCACGGCCCGGCGCGTATCCTAGTCAATTGCGCCGGCATCGGACCGGCCAAGCGCATCGTCGGCCGCGACGGACCGATGCCACTCGAGGATTATGAAAAGGTGATCCGCATCAATCTGATCGGCAGCTTCAACATGATGCGGCTTGTCGCCGCCGCCATGCAGCCGCTGGAAGCCTTCGCCGACGGCGAGCGCGGCGTGATCGTGTCGACCGCCTCGGTCGCCGCTTTCGAGGGCCAGATCGGACAAGCCGCCTATTCCTCCTCCAAGGGCGGAATCGCCGCCCTCACACTGCCGGCGGCGCGCGAATTCGCCCAGTTCGGCGTGCGCGTGCTCGCTATCGCGCCGGGCATTTTCGGCACGCCGATGCTTCGCGCGCTGCCGGAGGAAGCGCAGGACTCGCTCGGCGCCTCCGTGCCGTTCCCGAAACGGCTGGGCGAACCGCGCGAATTCGCCGCGCTGGTGCTGCACTGCATCCACAACTCCTATCTCAATGGCGAAGTGATCCGCCTCGACGGCGCGCTGCGCATGGCGCCGCGCTAGCGCACGATCCCGTGACGACCCTCAGCAACACCCGGACCGTGCGCATCGAATGGGCCGACTGCGACCCCGCCGGCATCGTCTTCTATCCGCGCTATTTCGAGATCTTCGACGCTGCCACCTCGGCGCTGTTCGAGCGCGCGCTTGGCATGACCATGTTTCAAATGTTCAAGACATTCAATTCCGCCGGTTATCCGCTGGCGCGCACGCGCGCGCGCTTTGTGCGACCGACCCGCTATGGCGACGACGTGACGGTGGAAACGACCATCAAATTCGGCCACTCCAGCTTCGATATCGAGCACCGCCTCAGCCACAACAACTTGACCTGCGTCGAATGTTCGGAGACGCGGGTATGGGTGGTGCACGATCCGGCGGATCCTGGCCGCTACAAATCGCAGCCGGTTCCGGAGGCGGTGCGCGCGACGTTTCGCGCCTAGAGTCGTGCCCCGGATGCGGCGCAGCACGAGCGAAGTGGTGCACCGCTGATCCGGGGCCGTTCCAGTCTCCGAATTCGTAAAGGTCCCGGGTCTGCAGCGCACGGCTAGCGCGCTGCGCTGCGCCCGGGACACGATCTCACTCGATCTCCGCCGCGATTTTCTTCAAGATTTGCAGAAACCGTTTGCGGTCGCGCTGGCCGATGATGCCGTCGAGCATGCGCTCGTGCCGGCGCGCGCAGCGCGTGAGCTGGGTCAGGGTCTTCTTGCCGGCGGAAGTTACATTCAAACGATAGGTCCGGCGGTCGTCGCGCATACGCTTGCGCTCGACCAGGCCGCGCCGCACCAGGTCCTCGACCACCGGGGTGAGGCTCGATTTGTCGCGGCCGTTGGCGTGGCTCAATTCGGTCTGGCTGATGCCAGGGTTGCGCGCGATCAACGTCAAGGTGGCGAAACGGCCCGGGCTTTCGCCGATCACCTGCGAGCGGCGCGAAAACGCCTGGAAGGCGTGCTCCTGCGCCATGCGCAAATTGAACCCGACCCAGTACTCAAGCGGGCCGAATCTGATCGATTCGGCAATGACTTTGCCCTTCTTACCGCTCCGCACCCGGCCGCTCCCATTGGTCATCCGAGCCATTTTCGTCCCCGGCCGACCGCGCCAAGCCGGCGGTCGGCCACATAGTTTGATATCAAACTATAACCTTTACAACGCCCGCGACATGCGGCTGAATAATAAAAAAAGTTGGCAGCATTGCTAACGCTTGAACCGAAGGAGGAAATCCATGCTGTCCCGCTTGCCCGCCTGCCTCTGCGCGGCTGCTCTCGCCGCCCTGATCGGCGCACCCACCGCGACGCTCGCCCAGGATAAGACCTTCGAACTCAAACTCTCGCATTGGGTGCCGCCGTCGCACCCGCTGCAGAAGGCGCTGGAAGAATGGGGCGCCTCGGTGGAGAGGGACTCCGGCGGTACTATCAAATACAAGGTCTATCCCGCCCAGCAGCTCGGCAAGGCGTTCGACCATTACGACATGGCGCGCGACGGCATCGCCGACCTCACTTACATCAATCCCGGCTATCAGCCCGGCCGCTTCCCGATCATCGCCGCCGGCGAACTGCCGTTCCTGATGTCGAATGCCAAGGGCGGCTCGATCGCGCTCGACGCCTGGTATCGCAAATACGCCGCCAAGGAGATGAAGGACGTCAAGTTCTGCCTCGCCTTCGTGCACGATCCGGGCTCAATTCATTCGTCCAGCAAGAAGGTCGTAGTGCCGGCCGACATCAAGGGCATGAAGATCAGGCCCGCGCAGGCTACCATCGCCGAACTGGTCACGCTGCTCGGCGGCACCAACGTGCAGGGCTCCGCCCCGGAAGTACGCGACATGTTGGAAAAGCACGTCGCCGATGCAGTCTTCTTCCCCTGGGGATCGGTGCCGCTGTTCGGCATCGACAAGGTAACCAAGTATCACATGGAGGTGCCGCTCTACGTGACTACCTTCGCCTTCGTGTTCAACAAGACGAAGTACGAGCAGATGTCGTCGTCGCAGCAGAAGGTGATCGACAGTCACTGCACCGGCGAATGGGCGGCCAAGGTCGCCAGCCCGTGGGCCGATTTCGAACATAATGGCATCGCCAAGCTCAAAGCGACCGCCGGCCACGAGGTCTATGAGATCAGCCCGGCGCAGCTCGCCGAATGGAGGAATGCCACCGCTCCGCTCGAGGCCAAATGGGCCGAGGGCGTCAAGAAAGCTGGCCTCGATCCGAACGCGGTAATGAAAGACCTCAAGGCCGACCTGGTGAAATACAAAGCGGTCTATTGATGGACGGTGTAACGGGAACCAACGGTCCCGGTGGCCGGTTCATTGGCGCGATCGACGTGACGACGGCGGGACGGCTCGCCGCCGTCATTTTCAAATCGGCGTCGAAGGCGGCGGAGCGTGCATGAAACGCGTCTACATGGATCGTTTCATCGATTTGATCGAATGGGTGGCGGCCGGATTCGTCGGGATCGTCGCCGCCAACATCTTTATCGCGGTCGTGCTGCGCAATCTATTCACCTATTCAATTCCGGATTCGTATGACTTCGGACGGCTGATGCTCGGCATTCTCATTTTTTGGGGGATTGCCGCCACCTCCTATCGCGGCACCCACATCACCGTCGATCTGGTATGGGGCAATGTCGGGCCGAAATATCAGCGTATGATCGACGTGTTCGCGACGCTGGTGCTGCTGTTCGTCGTCACAGTGCAAACCTACACGTTGTTCGACAAAGTGATGACCACGCGCACCGACAACGTGCTCACCTTCGATCTCCGCCTGCCGACTTGGCCGTTCTTCATGATCGCCTGGCTAGGCGACGTGTCGGCGGTGCTGCTTATCGCCATCCGCACCTACCGCCTGGTCGTCCGACCGGAATTGATCGCCGAAACCAAAATCAAGCCGGTCGAGTGACGCGATGAGCACCGATGCCGTTGCCATCATCGGCTTCATCGCATTGTTTGTGCTGATGCTGCTGCGCGTGCCGGTCGGCATGGCGATGGGATTGGTCGGCGTCAGTGGCTTCGGCTATATGGTCGGCGGTGCGCCTGCGCTTAAGCTGGTCGGCCAGACCTCGATGCGCACGGTCACCGACTATACCTTCGGCGTCATTCCGATGTTTTTGCTGATGGGCGCTTTCGTGACTGCGTCGGGCATGAGCCGCGAACTTTTCCGTACCGCCAATAGCTTCGTCGGTCATTTGCGTGGCGGCCTCGGCATCGCCACCGTTGCGGCCTGCGGTGGCTTTGCCGCCATATGCGGCTCGTCGGTCGCCACTGCCGCCACGTTTTCGACCGTCGCCTATCCAGAGATGCGGCGGTTCGGTTATCCGCAGAGCTTCGCCACCGGCGTGATCGCGGCTGGCGGCACGCTCGGCGCCATGCTGCCGCCCTCCACCGTGCTGGCAGTCTACGGCATCATCACCGAGCAGGATATCGGCAAGCTGTTTATCGCCGGCATCGTTCCCGGCTTGCTGGCGATCACTATGTATATGATCACGATCGCGATCATCGGCTGGGTGCGGCCCGGCTTCCTGCCGAAAGGCAAGCGCGCCTCCTGGCGGCAGCGGATCGCCGGGCTGAAGGACATCTGGGCACCGCTGCTGTTGTTCGTGTTCGTGATCGGCGGTCTCTACGGCCTGCCGTTCCTGCCCCGCTTCACGCCGACGGAAGCCGGCGGCGTCGGCGCCAGCGGCGCCTTTCTCATCGGGGTGCTTAGCGGCCGGCTGACCAAGGACGGCATCCTAGGCGCGCTGCTGCAAGCTACGCGCACCGCCGCGGCGGTGTTCACCGTGCTGATCGGCGCGCTGATCTTCGGTTATTTCCTCACCATCACCCAGACGCCGCAGAAAGTAACCGAGTTGCTGACCGGACTCGGGCTCGGACGCTACGGCGTGCTAGCGCTGATCATGCTGATGTATCTGGTCCTTGGCTGCCTGATGGACGCGATGGCCATGATCATCCTCACCATCCCGATCATCTTCCCTGTCATCACGCATCTGGGCTTCGACCCGATCTGGTTCGGCGTCATCATCGTGATGACGGTGGAACTCGGCCTGATCCATCCGCCGGTCGGGATGAACGTGTTTGTGATAAAAAGCGTGATCAAAGACGTTAGTTTCACGACTATCTTCAAGGGCGTTATTCCCTTTATCATCACCGACTTGATCCGGCTGGTGATCCTGATCACCTTCCCGATGATCGCGCTCTGGCTGCCCTCGCATATGTAAGCCGATCCATGCTATATAGTTGGGGTCCCAACCATTTAGCCGACACCTGACAATGGAACGCTCGTTCAAAAAAGAAGTACAGGCGCTCAAACTGGGCGACGGCGAGACCTTCCGCGGCGAAGGCATCCTTGCCGTCACCAAAGCGCTGCTGCAATCGGGCGTGTCCTATGTGGGCGGCTACCAGGGCGCGCCGGTCTCGCATCTACTCGACGTGCTGGTCGACGCGCAGGACATCATGGGCGAGCTCGGTATCCATCTGGAGACCTGCGCGAACGAAGCCTCCGCCGCCGCCATGCTGGGCGCCTCAATCAACTATCCGCTGCGCGGCGCGGTGACCTGGAAATCCATCGTCGGCACCAATGTGGCGGCCGACGCGCTCTCCAACCTGTCGTCGCCCGGCGTGATGGGCGGCGCCATGATCATCATCGGCGAGGACTATGGCGAGGGCGCCAGCGTGATCCAGGAGCGCTCTTATGCCTACGCGCTGAAATCCTCGATGTGGCTGCTCGATCCGCGTCCCGATCTGCCGACGATCGTGCACACGGTGGAGAAAGGCTTCGAGCTGTCGGAGGCGAGCCATGCGCCGGTGATGCTGGAGCTGCGCATCCGCGCCTGTCACGCCACCGGTGAATTTGCCGCCAAGAACAATCGCAAGGGAGTGGTCTCCGGCCTAGATAAGTTGGCCGGACCACCGCGTTTCAACTATGCGCGTCTGTCGCACCCGCCAGTGACCTTCAGCCAGGAGCGGCTGAAGGTCGAGGAGCGCCTGCCGGCGGCGCGCGCCTTCATCCGTGAGCACAAGCTCAACGAGATCATCGCCGGCGATCTCACCGATGTCGGCATCATCGTCATGGGTGGCCTCACCAACAGCGTGTTGCGCGCGCTCGAGCGCATGGGACTGGCCGACGTGTTCGGCGCCTCGCGCGTCCCGCTGCTGGTGCTCAACGTGGTCTATCCGCTGGTGCCGGAGGAAATCCGCGAATTCTGCGCCGGAAAACGCGCCGTGCTGGTGGTCGAGGAAGGACATCCCGACTACATCGAACAGGCAATCAACGTCGAATTGCGCCGCGCTGACATCCAGACCCGCGTGCTCGGCAAGGGGCCGCTGCCGCAGGCCGGCGAATATACTTCCGATGTACTGTTGGAGGGATTGGCAGCGTTCCTGCAAGACGCCCGACCGAACGGTCTCGACGCCGACAGCGTTGCGGAAAAAGCGTGCGGCCTGATCGCGCACAAGCAAAAAGCCGCGGCCGCGCTCGGGCCGCTGCCGCCGCGCCCGCCCGCCTTCTGCACCGGCTGTCCGGAACGCCCGGTGTTCTCCGCCATCAAGCTGATGCAGCGCGAATTGGGGCCGACCCACATCAGCACTGATATCGGCTGCCATTCATTCGCGACCTTCGCGCCATTCAGCCTCGGCAATTCCATTCTCGGCTACGGCATGTCGCTTGCCAGCGCCGCCGCAGTCACGCCCAACATGGAAAAGCGTCCGATAGCAATCATGGGCGACGGTGGCTTTTGGCATAACGGGCTGATCACCGGCGTCACCTCCAACATATTTAACAAAGGCGATGGCGTGCTGATCGTGTTGCAGAACGGCTACGCCTCCGCCACCGGCCAGCAATACATTCCGTCGAGCGTGACCAGCCGCGACGGCCCGACGCCCGGTGTCGATATCGAGCAGACGCTGCGTACCATGGGCGTCAAATGGCTACGCACCGTGCACAGCTATTCCGTCGCGGTGATGACGAAAACGCTGAAGGAAGCGATGCGCACCGCCGAGCGCGGCCTGAAGGTGATCATCGCCGACGGCGAATGCCAGCTCGCGCGCCAGCGCCGCGTGCGCGCCGAGGATGCCGTCAAGCTTGAGCGCGGCGAGCGCGTCACCCGCACCCGCTACGGCGTCGACGACGAGATCTGCACCGGCGACCATTCCTGCATCCGGCTTTCAGGCTGCCCGTCGCTGACGGTGAAGCCGTCGACCGATCCGCTGCGCAGCGACCCGGTGGCCACCGTAATCGAATCGTGCGTCGGCTGCGGGCTATGCGGCGAGGTGGCGCATGCCGCTGTGCTGTGCCCGTCGTTCTACCGCGCCGAGATCGTGCGCAACGCCAATTGGCGCGACCGCGCGCTGTTTGCCTTGCGGCAAAAAGTCATCGGCTGGCTCGGCGGTTATGGCGGCGAGGCGGCGGCAAAGGCGCCACTATGAGCGCGACGCGGCCCATCACCTTGCTGATCGCCGCGCTCGGCGGCGAAGGCGGCGGCGTGCTGACCGATTGGATCGTGTCGGCGGCGGAGGATGCCGGGTTTCCAGTGCAGAGCACCTCGATCCCCGGCGTCGCCCAGCGCACCGGCGCGACTACCTATTACATCGAGATTTTCCCGGTCCCCGCGCGCGAACTCGGCGGCAAGCGCCCGGTGCTGGCGCTCACGCCCGGCGTCGGCGACATCGACATCGCGGTGGCGAGCGAATTGCTTGAGGCCGGCCGCGTGGTGGCGAGTGGTTTCGTCACGCCCGAGCGCACTTTTCTCGTCGGCTCGCTCAGCCGCTTCTATGCAATGGACGAGAAGATCGCCATGGGCGACGGCCGCTTCGACCAGGATCGACTGATCAAGGCCGTCACGGACAATGCGCGCGAAACCTTGCTCATCGACATGGACGCACTCGCCAAACAAAGCGGCTCGATCATAAGCGCGGTGATGCTGGGCGCCATCGCTCGGGTTGGAGCGCTTGCCGCTGACCGCCGAGCAATTGGAAGCGGCGATCCGCGCGGACGGCAAGTCGGTTGACAGCAACCTGCGCGGCTTCCGCGCCGGGCTCGACGCCGCGCGCGCAAATTTGCCGCCGGCAAAGACGCCCGAGAAAAGGCGCAACGCCCCGACCACGCCCGGTCTGCTCGAGCACGAGGTTTCCTCCTCGCTGCCCGCGCTGGCGCAGCCGACCGCGATCGAGGGCGTGCGGCGGCTCATCGCCTACCAGGGCGTCGCCTATGCGCGGTGCTATCTCGACCGACTGCGCGCGCTGGTCGATGTTGACGCTGCCGCCGGCGTGCCCGGCCGGCTGCTCAAGGAAGTCGCGCGCCAGCTCGCCGTTCGCATGTCATATGAAGACGTGGTGCGGGTGGCGCAGGCGAAGATTGCACCTTCGCGCATGCGCCGCATTGCGCGCGAGGAATTGCGCGTCAAGGACGAGCCGTTCTCGGTGCACGATTTTCTCAAACCCGGCATAGAGGAATTGACGCAGCTTCTGCCTCCATTACTCGCACAGCCGATTCTGCGCTATTCGGAGCGCAAGGGCTGGCTCGGCCGCGTTTATTTCGGCATGGAGATCAACGCCACCTCGATTGGCGGCTATCTGCGCTTCCTGACGCTGTCCAAGCTGCGACGGCTTCGCCCTTACGGCCATCGCTTCAAACAAGAACAGGCGCAGATCGAATCCTGGCTCGGGCTGATCGCCGAGGCGGCGCGGCGCTCACCGGAACTCGGCCTCGAAGTCGCCGAATGCGCCCGCCTGATCAAGGGCTATGGCGATACCCATGCGCGCGGGCTTGCCAATTACCGCAGCATCGAGGCCCGCGTGGTCCGCCCGGCGCTGGCGGGCGTAATCCCACTGCAACGCGCCACCGACGCCATCGCCAGTGCGCGCACTGCCGCTTTGGTCGATCCGGAGGGCGAAAGCCTGGCCAAATGCCTGGCCGAGATCGACGGCCAGGCGAGTTTCCGCATGGCCGCGGAATAAAGGGGACCCCGCCTCCGTTGTCAGCGTTTCGCCCGTCGCGTAAGACTCTGCGAAACAACAGACAGCGTCCGTGGCCGAAGGCTAGCGCGGACGCCGTACGGGGCGAAACGCATGGCCGTCACAGCAAGCGGGCGCGAGCGACCCGCAATCGCCGCCGAGGCGTTCCTGCGCGCGCTTGCCGACCACGGCGTCGATTATTTTTTCTGCAATACCGGCACCGATTTTCCGCCGATCGTGGAAGCGTTCGGCCGCGCCAAGAAGACCAATGCCAAAGTGCCGAAGCCGATTCTGGTTCCGCACGAGAACCTGGCGGTCGGCATGGCGCACGGCGCTTACCTGATGACTGGCCGCCCGCAAGCGGTGATGGTTCACACCACGGTCGGCACCGCCAATACCATTAACAATCTCATCAATCTGTCGCGCGACCGGGTGCCGCTGGTGCTCTCGGCTGGACGCACGCCGATCACCGAGAAGGGATCTTTCGGCTCGCGCAACCGCCCGATCCAATGGGGACAGGAAATGTTCGACCAGGCCGGCATGGTGCGCGAGCTGGTGAAGTGGGACTACGAGTTGCGCGTGCCCGCGCAGGTGGGCGACATGGTCGCGCGCGGCGTGGAAGTCGCGATGGCGCATCCGCGCGGGCCGGTCTATCTCATGCTGCCGCGCGAGCCGCTGTCAGCGTCGCTCGCCGAGCCGATCGCGCCGATGAAGCCGCGCCCGCAAGCGGCGCCTGCGCATCCCGACGCGAAGGCGATCGCGACGCTGGCGGAATGGATCGCAACGGCCGAGCGGCCGCTGATCATCGCGGCCACGCTGCCTGCCGCCGCGGTGCCGGCGCTCGCTTTTCTAGCGGAGCGCTGCGCCATTCCCGTGATCACGCATAACCCACGCACCGTCTGCCTGCCGTCGAGCCATGCCATGCATTTCGGCTTCGAGCCGGGCGCGCTGCTCGCCGACGCCGACCTGGTGATCGCGCTCGAGTCCGACGTACCGTGGCTTCCCAGCCTGCAGCAGCCGCTGGCCGGCTGCCGCGTCGCGCATGTGGCCGAGGATCCGTTCTATGTGCGCTATCCGATGCGCAGCTTTCCGAGTGATCTCGCGGTGCAGGCCGGGCCCGTCAACGCGCTGGAAGCGCTGATCGAGGCCGTGGAGGCGCGCCTGCAAATGGCGAAAGCGCGCATCGCCGCGCGGCGCGCCCGCCTGACCGAGCGCATGCGCACGCGGCGCGCGCAGCTCGCCAAGGATTCGGCACCCGCCGCGCACATCTCGCCGGAATATCTGTCGCGCGTGATCGGCGAAACAATCGGGCCGGACGCCATCATCGTCAACGAATATCCGCTGCGGCCGGATCATTGCGTGCGCGAGAAGCCAGGCACCTTCTACGCGCTCGGGCCGGCCGGCGGGCTCGGCTGGGGCTTCGGCGCGGCGCTCGGTGTCAAGCTCGCCGCGCCCGACGCGTTCGTGGTCGCGACGCTCGGCGATGGCGCCTACATGTTCTCCAATCCGATGGTCGGCCATTGGATCGCCGGCACCCAAAAGCTGCCAATCCTCACTATCGTGTTCAACAACAGCCGCTACGGCGCGGTGCGCCGCGCCACGCTGTCGATGTTCAAGGACGGCGTCGCCGGCGAGAACGACGGCCGCAGCCTCGCCGATCTCGACCCGTCACCGGCCTTCGAGGTGATGGCGCAAGCGCAAGGCGCCTATGCCGAGCGCGTGGAGAAGCCGGCCGACCTGCCCGACGCACTAATGCGCGCCCGCGAGGCCGTCGTCAGCGGCCGCCGCCAGGCGCTGCTCAACGTCATCACGCCCTATTGAATCGGTCAGCCTGCAATAAAAAATCGGTAACGGAGGAAAGCTCATGCGCGTCGACGCCTATACCCATTTCATTCCGGAGAAATTTTTCAACAAGATCGTGGCCAGCGGCTATCCCAATATCGGCAAGCGCGTGCGCGAAATCCCCAGCATCCACGACCTCGATGTGCGCCGGAAAGTCGTCGACCAGTTCGACAATTATGCGCAGATCTTGTCCTATCCAATGCCGCCGCTCGAATTGCTCGCCAAAAACGACGAAGTGGAGGAATACGCCAAGCTGGTGAATGAGGGCTTCGCCGATATTTGCGAGAAATATCCCGATTATTTTCCCGGCTGGGTGGCCCAGAACGCGCTAGCCGCGCCCGATGTCGGCGTGCGCGAAGTGATGCGCGCGATCAAGAATGGCGCACTCGGCGTGCAGATCCATACCAACATTGCCGGCCGGCCGCTAGACGATCCGGCGTTCGAGCCGTTCTTCGAGACCATGAACAAGCTCGACAAGCCGATCTGGATGCATCCGGCACGCGCCGCCAATTTTCCCGATTACCTCAGCGAAAAGAAATCAAAATACGAAATCTGGTGGACCCTGGGCTGGTCTTACGAGACCACGGCGGCGATGGCACGGCTGGTGTTCTCCGGCATCATGGACAAATATCCCAACCTGAAGATCATCACCCACCACTTCGGCGGCATCGCGCCGATGCTGGAAGGCCGTATCGGCCCGGGTTGGGACCAGCTCGGCTCGCGCACCTCGGACGAAGACTTGAGTGGGATCCTCAAGAGCCTGAAGAAGCGCCCGCTCGATTATTTCAAGCACGACTTCTACACCGACACCGCGGTGTTCGGCGGCGTGCCGGCGACCCACGCCGGCCTTGCCTTTTACGATCTCGACAAGATCGTATTCGCCTCCGATTGCCCGTTCGATCCCGAGAAGGGCACCATGTACACGCGCGAGACGCTGCGAATTCTCGAAGGCATCGACATGCCAAAGGCCGACAAGGAAAAGATCTGGCACGGGAATCTGGAGGCGATCACCGGCGTGAAGTTTCCAAGCTAATTGAGCGCACCGCGCGCTCCAGCCATCCCCTCGTTCCCGCGAAAGCGAGGACCCAGTAACCCCTGCATTTCAGCCGCTATCGATACCCGTGAATACTGGATCATCCGCTTTCGCGGATGATGACCGTTGGTGTACCTTCCAGCCCATGGCGCTCACGCAACCCGTCGGCCTGTCCGAGCCCGAGCCGCAGCCGCAAGGCGACGCTGGGCGCGTTACCCCCATGATGGAGCAATACATCGAGATCAAGGCCGCCAATCCGGACTGCCTGCTGTTCTACCGGATGGGTGATTTCTACGAGATGTTCTTCGACGACGCCGAGACCGCTTCGCGCGCGCTCGGCATCATGCTCACCAAACGCGGCAAGCACCTCGGCGCCGACATTCCGATGTGCGGCGTGCCGGTGGAGCGCGCCGACGAATATCTGCATCGCCTGATCGCGCTCGGCCACCGCGTCGCGGTGTGCGAGCAGCTCGAGGACCCGGCCGAAGCGCGCAAGCGCGGCAACAAGAGCGTGGTGCGGCGCGACGTCGTACGCCTGGTCACGCCCGGCACGCTCACCGAAGACACGCTACTCGACGCCAAGCGCAACAACTATCTGCTCGCGGTCGCGCGCGCGCGGCTGTCGTCGGCCGGCGAGGACGCCCGTTTCGCGCTGGCCTGGATCGACATCTCCACCGGCGAATTCCGCATCACCGAGTGTGACCGCCTGTCGTTGCCGGCCGAGATCGCGCGGCTAGAGCCGAGCGAGATCATCGTCTCCGACGCGCTGTTCGCCGATGCCGACCTCGTGCCCTATTGGCGCACGCTGCCGGCGGTGACGCCGCTCACCCGCGACGTGTTCGACAGCGCCAGCGCCGAGCGGCGGCTGACCTCGTTCTTCGCGGTGGCGACCAGCGAGGCCTTCGGCGCGCTCACGCGGCTGGAGCTGACTGCCGCCGCGGCTTGCGTCACATACGTCGAGCGCACGCAGATCGGCAAACGCCCGCCGTTGTCGCCGCCCTTGCGCGAAAGCGCCGGCGCGACCATGGCGATCGACCAGGCCACCCGCGGCAATCTCGAACTGATGCGCACGCTTGCTGGCGAGCGGCGCGGCTCGCTGCTGGAGTCGATCGACCGCACGGTGACATCGGCCGGCTCACGCCTGTTGGCGCAGCGGCTGTCGGCGCCGCTCACCGATCGAGCAGCGATTGACCAGCGGCTCGACGCGGTGGCGAGCTTCGTCGACGACGTGGCGGCGCGCTCCGACACGCGTTCGCGGCTGCAAGCCGCGCCCGATCTCGCGCGCGCGCTGGCGCGGCTTGCCGTCGGTCGCGGCGGCCCGCGCGATCTTGCCGCGATCCGCGACGGCGTGCTGGCGGCCGCCGACCTCGCCCGCGCCCTCGCTTCACTCAAGGACATGCCGGCGGAAATTGCCGACGCGCTGCAATCCTGCCGCCGCCCGGTCGGCATGCTGGCCGCCGAGTTGTCCGCCGCGCTCGCCGCCGAGCTGCCCGCCTTCAAGCGTGACGGCGGCTTCGTGCGCGAAGACTATGACGCGAGCCTCGACGAAACGCGCGGCCTGCGCGACGAATCCCGCCGCGTGGTCGCCGCCTTGCAGGCGCACTATGCGGAGGCGACCGGCGTGCGCGGCTTGAAGATCCGCCACAACAACGTGCTCGGCTATTTCGTCGAAGTCACCGCTCAGCACGGCGACAAGCTCATGGCCGCGCCGCTCAATGCGACCTTCATCCACCGCCAGACGCTGGCCGGCCAGGTGCGCTTCACCACCACCGAGCTGGGTGAACTGGAAGCTAAAATCGCCAGCGCCGCCGACCGCGCGCTCGGGCTTGAGCTGGAAATCTTCGAGCGGCTGGTCGCGAGCGTGATCGCGCAAAGCGCGCCGATCAAGGAATGCGCCGAGGCACTTGGGAGCCTTGACGTGGCAAGCGCCCTCGCCCATCTCGCTGCCGAGCGCGATTATGCGCGCCCGCAAGTGGACGACAGCCACGACTTCGTCATCGCGGGCGGCCGCCATCCGGTGGTGGAGCAGGCGCTGGCGCGCGACGGCACGCCGTTCGTCGCCAATGATTGCGACCTGTCGCCGCCGAAGGATGCCGAGGCGGGCCGCATCTGGCTGATCACCGGGCCCAACATGGCGGGCAAGTCCACCTTCCTGCGACAGAACGCGCTGATCGCGATCCTGGCGCAGATGGGCTCATTCGTGCCGGCCAAGCAGGCACATATCGGCGTGGTCGACCGGCTGTTCTCGCGCGTCGGCGCCGCCGACGATCTGGCGCGCGGGCGCTCGACCTTTATGGTGGAGATGGTGGAGACCGCGGCTATCCTCAATCAGGCCGGCGCGCGCTCGCTGGTCATCCTGGACGAGATCGGCCGCGGCACCGCCACCTTCGACGGGCTGTCGATCGCCTGGGCCACGGTCGAGCATCTGCATGACGTCAACAAATGCCGCGCGCTGTTCGCTACCCATTTCCATGAGTTGACCGCGCTCTCGGCGCGCCTGCCACGCCTGCACAACGCCACGGTGCGGGTGAAGGAATGGGAGGGCGACGTGGTGTTCCTGCACGAGGTGGTGCCCGGCTCGGCCGACCGCTCCTACGGCATCCAGGTCGCGAAACTGGCCGGCCTGCCGGCGAGCGTGATCGCGCGCGCCAAGCTGGTGTTGGCCAAGCTCGAGCAGGAGGATCGCGCGGCGCCCAAGGGCTTCGAGGACCTGCCGCTGTTCGCGGCGCCCTACAAGCCGTCGCAGTTAATGCAGGACGACGCGCTCTCACTTGTGGTCGCCGCCGTCGCCGCGCTCAATCCGGACGAGATGTCGCCGCGCGAGGCGATGGAAGCGCTCTATGTGCTGAAGGCGAAGCTCAGCGAATCAGAGAAGAAGTGACGCCTCACGCTAGCCGCCGGCGCCGCTGCCGTGCCAGCCACAGCAGAGCGTTCCAGCCGATGCCGACGCTCAAGCCGGCCGCGTAGGACCACCACACCCCGATCGGCTCGGCGAGCAGGTGCACGACCAAGAGGCTCAGGCCCAGTCCGATCAACGGGGTGAGCACATGCGCGGCCACGCTGGCTGCCGCCGGGCCGCCGATGCGCGGATGCAGGATCACGAAGAACGATCCCATCGCCACTGGGAAAAATGCGAACAATCCCGAGGCATAGGAGCCGATCGAGCTGCTGGCGGCGGTGACCACGATGACGCAGAGCGTCACCACCGCCGCCCGCCAGGCGAGATCGGCGCCGCTCAACGCGACGCATTTCACTGCGCCTTCCGCGCGGAAGTTCCGGCCGTCGAAGATTGCCACCGGATAAACCACCGCGTTCAACAGCACGGCGCTGGCGGCGCTCCAATCCACCAGCCGCGACAGCGCGGCGCAGCCAAACCACACCAGAAACGCGCCGCCGAGGCTGACAAGCAACGAGCACCGCTGCGCCAGCGTGGCACAAGTGAGCGCGAAGATTGCGCAGGTGGCGTTGGAAACCATGCTGCCGACCGCGCTGGCCGCGATAAACGCCGGCGGATGCTCCCATGCCAGGATGATCATGGCGGCGCCGCCCGCCGTCGGCAGCGAAGCGATCAGCGAGCCGACGAACGGTCCGCAGCGCTCGACCACCACCGAGGCCGCCACCACGATGGTCGCCGTCATCGCGATCTTCAGCAGCAGACCGAGCAGGAAAATCGCTTCGGGCGACATCGTCATTTCGCGATCGACCGCTGGCGCACGAAATAAAGCAGCAAATTGCAGCCGAGCGAGACCGCGAGCGTCAGCGATAGCGCGAGCGGCGAGCCGAGACGGTCGGCGGTCAGATTGAGCACGATAACGGCGATGCCGAATCCGCCGAGCCCGATCACGGCATTTGCCATCACCGCTGCCGTGGCCGGCCCGCCGACGCGGTGGTGCAGGATGATCATGATGCTGGTAAGCACGATCGGAAACACCGCCAGATTGCCGCTCGCGGTCGGCCCGATGCGGAAGCTCAGCGTGACCACCGTTCCGACCAGCAAGGCCACCATCGCCGCGCGCAGGACGAGGTCGTACCAGCGCGTGCGAACGCGCGGCATCGGCGCATGACGCAAGGGCGCCGACAGCCAGAACGCCAAGCCGATCGTCACGACGTTGAGGACGATGCCCGTTGCGAGCGTCCAAGCGACCGCTCCGCTAGCCCAGATCAAGGCAACCCAGGCCGCAAATGCGCCGGCGAGGCTCACCAACAAGTTGCGCTTCTGTGCGAGCAGCGCATAAGTCAGCGCGAAGACGACGTTAAAGGCATTGGTGACCAGACTGCCGAGCGCGCTTTGCGCGATAAAATGCGCGTCGTGGTCGAGCGCCAGAAAGATGTAAACCGGCCCCGCGCTGATCGGCAACGTCGCCACCAGCCCGCCGACGAGCGGGCCCGCGCGCTCGGCGGTGATCGTCGCCGCCAGCAAAAACGCTGCGGTGACGGCCATTTTAACGATGAGCGTGAGCGCGAAATAGAGGTCGGGGGACATGAATTTCAGACTCGTGTCCCGGACGCAGTGCAGCGCGCAGTGAAGCGGTGCACCGCAGATCTGGGACCCACGCAGTCACTATACGATTCTTGAGCCCTGGTCAGCCGCGCCGGGGACAACAAGCATTACGCCGGCGTGAGCACCACGCGGCCAACCACCTTGCCGGCGCGCAATTGATCCATCACCGCGTTGACATCGTCGAGCGAACGGATGGTTACCGGCACATCGGGCAGTCCGGTGCGGCGGACGAGCTCCATCAACTCGGTCATTTCCGGCACGCTGCCGACATAGGACCCCTGAATCGTGAGCGCCCGCATCGGGATCGGTGGCAGCGACACTGTGAGGTCGCCGCCATAGAGCCCGACGATAATATACTTGCCGCCCTTATTCAGACTGTCATAGCCGAGTCGCGCGGACTGCGACGATCCGACAAGATCGATCACCGCCCAGGCGCCGCCTTTGGTGAGGCTCTTGATCTGCTCAACGGCGTCGGCCGCTTTGCCATCGACGACCGCCGCCGCGCCGGCTTTCTTGGCGGACTCGCGCTTGGCCGGATCGACGTCCACCACAATGGCGCTGTGTCCGCCCATTTTCTGATGCAAGGCGAGGCACATCAGCCCGAGACCGCCGGCGCCGATGATGACGGTCGGCTCCCGCTTCAGCGTCGTCACTTTCTTCAAGGCGCCGAACGTGGTCACGCCCGAGCAAGCGAGCGGCGCCGCGCGTTCCGGCGGAAGGTCGCCGATATCGAACAGATAACGCGGATGCGGCACGATCATGTAGTCGGCATAGCCGCCGTTGCTGAACACGCCGAGGCTGCGCATCGCGGTGCAGAGGTTGTCCTCGTTGCGCCGGCATGGCTCGCATGTGCCGCAGCCGATCCACGGATCGGCGAGCATGCGGTCGCCGATCTTGACGCCTTTGGCGTCGGGGCCGAAGGCCACCACTTCGCCGACATTCTCGTGCCCGAGCGTCACCGGCAGCTTCATGCCGCGATCTTGCAGGCTCAGCCGATTGCCCCCGCCAAGATCGAAATAGCCGTCGGCGAGATGCAGGTCGCTATGGCAGACGCCGGCGGCGAGAACCTTCAACAGGACTTGGGTGCCGGTCGGTTGCGGCGTGGGCTGCTCGTTGAGTTGTAGCGGCTGACCGCAAACACAGACCTGGAACATGCGCATATTCGTTTTTCTCCCGAACGTTCGAATGATCGCCACCGGGCTTCCGCCGGCCGTGCAGGGAACCATACCCGGCGCCGCCCGTCACGGCGGAACATCACCAACCCCTTTCGCAACCGCGAAAATGCCGAAAAATTAGCCGCCGCCGCTGCCAAGGCCGGTCTTGGCGAATTTCTTTGCCGGAGCGGGTGACTTGCACCGCCCACTCCGCTATCCCGATGCCCCCATGGCCTCGCTCGCCCTCGAAACCGGCCCGCGCACGGGACCCGAGCATCCAACCCGGAGCTCGGGCGAGCTGATTGATTTCCGCGCCGTTGCCGCCGACCTGGAAAGCCTCGCCGCCACTCACGGCGGCGCCGGGCGCGAACTGCGCTCCGCACTGGCGCAGCGGCTGAAGTCCGCGCTCAACGAAGGCCGCGCCAAGGCCGAGCAGCTTCTGCTCAAGGACCGGCACGGCCGGCGCTGCGCCGAGCGGCTGTGCCGGCTGGAAGACGAAGTCATTCGCATGCTGTTCGACTTCGCGCGCAAGCATCTTTATCCGTCGCAGAATCCGTCCGAGGCCGAGCACATGGCGGTGATCGCCACCGGCGGCTATGGCCGCGGCTTGCAGGCGCCCGGCTCCGACATCGATCTACTGTTCCTGTTGCCCTACAAGCAGACCGCCTGGGGCGAATCGATCGCGGAAGCAATCCTCTATTGCCTGTGGGACACCGGACTGAAGGTCGGCCACGCCACCCGATCGGTGGACGAATGCATCCGTCAGGCCAAGGCGGACATGACCATCCGCACCGCCATCCTCGAAGCAAAATTCCTGCTCGGTGACCGCAATCTATACGACGAGCTGATCAAGCGTTTCGACAACGAAGTGGTGCGCAACACCGCCGCGGAATTCGTCGCCGCCAAACTAGCCGAGCGCGAGGATCGCGTCCGCCGCTCGGGACAATCGCGCTACCTGGTGGAGCCGAACGTAAAGGACGGCAAAGGCGGCTTGCGCGATCTCCATACACTGTTCTGGATCGCGAAATACGTATACCGCGTGCGCGAACCGGACGAACTGATTAAGCGCGGCGTATTTGACAAGCAGGAATATCTGTTGTTCCGCCGCTGCGAGGATTTCCTCTGGTCGGTGCGCTGCCACATGCATTTCCTCACCGGCCGCGCCGAGGAGCGGTTGTCATTCGACATCCAACGCGAAATCGCGGTGCGGCTCGGCTACACCGAGCATCCCGGCCAGCAGGACGTCGAGCGCTTCATGAAACATTACTTCCTGGTCGCCAAGGACGTCGGCGATCTCACTGCCATCTTGTGCGCGGACCTGGAGGACAGCCACGCCAAGAGCGTGCCGGTGCTCAGCCGCCTGATGGCGAGGTTCCGCCCGGTGAAGCGCGCCAAGCTCGCCGAAAGCGACGATTTCATCGTCGACAAGAACCGCATCACTGTCACCAGCGCCAATATTTTTAAGCGCGATCCGGTCAATTTGATCCGCATTTTCTATCTGGCGCAGAAGCACAACCTCGCCTTCCATCCCGACGCCATGCGCGCGATTACCCGCTCGCTCAAGTTGATCGACGCCAAGATGCGCGACGACGAGGAAGCCAACCGGCTGTTCCTGGAGATCCTCACCTCCAAGAACGACCCCGAAACCGTGTTGCGGAGGATGAACGAGTTCGGCGTGCTCGGCCATTTCGTGCCGGCCTTCGGCAAGGTCGTGGCGATGATGCAGTTCAACATGTATCACCACTACACGGTGGACGAACACCTGTTGCGCTGCATTGGCGTGCTGGCGGAGATCGAGCGCGGCGGCAGCAACGACATGCCGCTCGCCAGCGATCTGATCCACAAGCTGTTGCCCGGCAACCGCACGGTGCTCTACGTCGCGCTGTTCCTGCACGACATCGCCAAAGGCCGCATCGAGGATCATTCAATCGCCGGCGCGCGGGTGGCGCGGCGGCTCTGCCCGCGCCTGGGCTTTTCTCCGACCGACACCGAGACCGTCGCCTGGCTGGTCGAAAATCATCTTGTCATGTCGAGCGTGGCGCAATCGCGTGATTTGTCCGACCGCAAGACGATCGAGAATTTCGCTGCCGTGGTGCAGTCGGCCGAACGGTTGAAGCTGTTGGCCATCCTCACCACCGCCGACATCCGCGCCGTCGGCCCAGGCGTGTGGAACGGCTGGAAGGCGCAACTGCTGCGCACGCTCTATTACGAGACCGAGCCAGTGCTCACCGGCGGCTTCTCGGAGGTCAACCGCGCCCAGCGCGTCGCCATGGCGCAGGCCGAGTTCCGCGAGGCCATGAACGCATGGCCGCAGAACGTGCTGGAGGCCTACATCGCCAAGCACTATCCGGCTTACTGGCTCAAGGTCGATCTGCCGCACAAGATCGAGCACGCCAAGTTCGTGCGCGCCGCCGAGGATGCCGGCAAGTCGCTCGCGACCACCGTCGGCTTCGACGCCGAGCGCGCTGTGACCGAACTGACGGTACTGGCGCCCGACCATCCCTGGCTGCTCTCGATCATCGCCGGCGCCTGCGCCATGGCCGGCGCCAATATCGTCGATGCGCAGATCTACACCACTACCGACGGGCGCGCGCTTGACACCATCTCGCTGTCGCGCGAATTCGATCGCGACGAGGACGAGGAGCGGCGCGCCAATCGCGTCGCCGATTCGATCGAGAAGGCCCTGCGTGGCGAACTGCGGCTGCCCGACGCGGTGGAAAAACGCTCAGCGCCCAAGGGCCGCATAAAGGCATTCGCGCTCGAGCCCACGGTCACCATCAACAACCAGTGGTCGCGCCGTTATACGATGGTAGAGATCACCGGCCTCGACCGCACCGGTCTACTCTATGAGATGACCACGACATTGTCCAAGCTCAACCTCAACATCGCCTCCGCCCACGTCGCCACCTTCGGCGAGCGCGCGGTGGACGTGTTCTACGTGACCGACCTGATGGGCGCGCAGATAGCCTCGCCGACGCGCCAGGCCGCCATCAAACGCGCGCTGATCGCGCTGTTCGCGGTGCCGGAAGAAGGCAAACAGGACAAAGCCAAAAGCGACGCCAAGGCGTAACATCCGCCCGCGGCACGAAAGGTTGCGAGCGCGATGAACAATTCCCCCGTTGCCATTGTCGGTCTCGGCTTGATGGGCGAAGTCTACGCCCGGCGGCTGATTGACGCAGGAATCCCGGTCATCGGTTTTGACATCGACCCCGCACGGCGCGCGCGCCTGGCCGAAATCGGCGGGCGGGCCGTGGGTTCGATCGCGGAACTTGCGGGTCCGTCGAGCTGCATCATCATAGCCGTGTTCAATACCGATCAGGTCGAGGACGTGATCGAGAACCATCTGTTGCCGTCGCTCGGCGACGGTTCGGGCAGGATCGTGCTGTGCATGAGCACCTGCGATCCCGACCAAGTGGCGGCGTTGGCCGCCCGTGTGATTCCGCGTGGCATCCGCTATCTGGATGTTCCAGTGTCCGGCACCAGCGATCAGGTGCGGCGCGGCGACGGCGTCGCCCTGATCGGCGGCGATCACGCGATCGCCGCGGAGGTGAAGGACGTATTCGACGCGCTGTTCGCGCGCAGCTTCCACGTCGGCAAGATTGGCGACGGCGGCCGCGCCAAACTGGCGGTCAATCTGATCCTAGGGTTGAACCGGCTCGCCATGGCCGAGGGTCTGGTCTTCGCCGAGCGCCTAGGGCTCGATCCGGCCGCTTTTCTCGAGGTGGCGCGTGGGTCGGCCTCCTATTCGCAGGTGATGGAGACCAAGGGGCCGAAAATGCTGAGCGGCGATTTTTCGCCGGAAGGCCGCGCCAAGCAAACCTTGAAGGACGTCCACCTCATGCTCAATCAGGCAGCCAGTGTCGGGCAAAAGCTGGCGATGCTCGAAGTGCATGCCGAGGTGCTTGAAGCCTGCGTGCGCGCGGGCGAAGCTGACTTGGATAACAGCGTCATCATAAAAGAAATCCGCCGCCGAGGCGCAAAACCTTGAGCTTTACGGCGGCGTTGTGGGGAGGATCGTCATGAAGAAACTCTTGTTCCCGCTCGCTGCCGCTTTGATTGTAAGCGGGGGCATCGCTAGTCTCGCCTCCGCGCAGGAATGGCCGCAACGGACGATCCGCATCGTAGTCTCGTTCGGGCCGGGCGGCGGCGCCGACATCATCGGCCGCATTCTGGCCGAACTCGATGCAAAGCAAGCTCGGTCAGCCGGTGATCGTCGAGAACAAGCCTGGCGCGGGCGGTATCTTGGGCAACGATGTGGTCGCGAAGGCCACGCCCGATGGCTACACGCTTGGCATCATGACCGCGGGACAGATCATCGCCGCCATCACCAAGAAGAACATGCCATATGATACCAACACCGCTTTTGCACCGATCGGCCAGCTGGCCACCGCCAGCCTGATGATTGTGACGCGTCCGGATTTCCCGGCCAATAACGTGAAGGAACTGGTCGCCGCCGCCAAGGCCGATCCCGGCAAGATCGTGTTCGCGAGCCCGGGCTTTGCCGCCACCCAGCATTTTGCCGGCGAAATGTTCAAGCAGATCGCGGACGTCAATTTGTTGCATGTGCCGTACAAGACATCGCCGGAAGCGATCAATGCCGTCCTCGGCAAGCATGCCGATATCCTGTTCGATACCGTCTCGGCCCTCATCGGGCAGGTGAAGTCCGGCCAGTTGAAGGCGCTCGCGGTCACCGGCAAGGATCGCTTTCCCGCCGTACCGGATGTGCCGCCCGCCGCCGATTCAGGCGTGCTGCCCGGCTACGACGTCACCACCTGGTACGGCATGTTCGCGCCGCACGGGACGCCGCCGGCGGTCGTCGCCAAACTGAACAAGACGCTTATCGAAAGTCTTGCCGACGAGGCCGTGAAGAAGCGCATGGCCGCGGTCGGCGTCGTGGTCAAAAGTTCGACGCCGGATGAGTTCAGACAATTCCTGGCGAGCGAGTACAAGCGCTGGAATGCGGTGCGCGAAGCCGCCGGCATTCCGCAGCAATAGCTGGTATCGAAGGGAAACCGACAATGGACGAGAAAGACCTGCACGAGCGCGGCCTCAAGCTGCGCATCGCCATGTTCGGCCGCGAGGCCGTTGAAAAGCGCATGAGCGCGTTCGGCAAGTTCGGTGAGCCGTTGCAGCACATCATCAACGCTTATGCCTACGGGGACGTCTGGAGCCGCTCGGCTTTGCCGCCGGCGACCAAGTCGCTTGCCATGGTTGCGATGATGGCAGCGGCCGGGTACCCGAACGAATTACGCGTCCATCTCAACGGCGCCGTGAAGAACGGCTGCACGCTGGAGCAGATCCAGGAAATTCTCCTGCTGCTGACGCTCTATTGCGGCATCCCGGCCTCCAACGAGGCGCACCGCATCGCCGCCGAGGTGCTGCGTGAGCACGGCAAGCTTTGAGCGCGCGGGCGGGCGTCTTCACGCCTCCCCTTCCAGCGCACGCCTCAATCGCCTGATGATGACGCCGCGGCCGCGGTCATCGGCGGCCGCTGCGATCCGCTCGTTGATATCGAGGATCAGCGTCGACATATCGTTGTGCCAGTCGAGATTGATCACTGCCTCGGGCGCCAGCCGCCGGCGGCGCGAGACATCGATCGGCGTCGGCGCCGCCGTTGTGAGCTCGTAGATATCATCCAACAGTGGCGTGAACACTTTCGCGGCGGGCACGGTGCGCTCGGCGATGCGCTCGCTCAAGCCCGCCAGCGCCGGTTCTTCACCATGCACCAGAAAAACACCGCGCTGGATAGGCCGCCGCGCGGCGATCCAGCGCGCCAGCTCTGGCCCGTCGGCATGGCCGGAATATTCGTCGAGCCGGCGGATTCGCGCCGCCACCTTCACTTCCTCACCCTGGATGCGCACGGCCTTGGCGCCGTCGACAATGAACCGCCCGAGCGTGCCTTGTGCCTGGAAGCCAACCAGCAGTACCGTGGCCTTGCCGTGCCACAGCCAGCGCTTGAGATGGTGGCGGATACGGCCGGCGTCGCACATGCCGCTGGCGGCGACGATGATGTGGAAGCCGGTGAGCTTGGCGATCGCCTTGCTCTCTTCCACCGTCTCGGTGCAATGCAAATGCGGCGAGCGAAGTAGCCGCCCGACGTCGAGATCGGCGTCCAGACTGTCAGCATGCTGCCGGAACACTTCCGTGGCGCGAATGGCAAGCGGCGAATCGAGAAAGATCGGTGCCGCCGGGATGTCGCCGCGCTCCATCAAGTCGACCAGATCAACGATCAATTCCTGCGTGCGCTCGACCGCGAAGGCCGGAATGAGCAGCGCGCCGCCGAGGTCCTTCGCTGCGCGTATTTCCGCGGCGAGGTGCAGGCGTCGCAACTCGCGCGTCACCGGCGGACGATCCTCGTCGCCATAGGTCGATTCACAGATCACATAGTCCGCGCCGGTGGGCGCCTGCGGATCGGGTTGCAGCAGCTTAGCGTCTGGACCAAGATCACCGGAGACGAGCACACGCAGTGGCTTGCCGGACGCGCCTTCGCCGGCGAATTCGATTTCAATCGAGGCCGAACCGAGTAGATGTCCGGCGTTCCAGTAGCGCGCGCGCACGCCCGGCATGACTTGAACCCAATTCTCGTAATCGACCGTGCGGAAAGCATCGAGCGAGGCGACAGCATCGCGTTGCGTGTAGATCGGCGTCACGAGCGGACGCCCGCGCGCCGCATTGCGCCGGTTGAGCGTGGCCACTTCCAATTCCTGAATGCTGCCGGCGTCGGGCAGCATGTATGAGCAGAGATCGATGGTGCCGCGGATCGCAAAGACCGGGCCACGAAAGCCGCCGCGCGTGAGTTTGGGGATCAAGCCGCTGTGATCGATATGGGCGTGCGTGAGGAGCAGCGCGGCAATATCGGACGGCGCGAACGGAAAGGCGCCGTAGTTCAATTCCTTCAGCGTCTTGGGGCCCTGGAACAGCCCGCAATCGACCAGCACGCGCCCGGCCGGTGTCTCGAAAAGATGGCAAGAGCCGGTCACCGTGCGGGCGGCGCCGCAGAATCGGACGGTCACGCTCATGCCGTCGCCCCCATGGCTTCCATAGCCAGCGCGCCGGCCAAGATACCATCGAGCATGATTGCGTTGGTCGGATGCGGCACGCTGTCGCTCGACCTGACGGAGCGGATGCCAGCCTCGAATAGCGTGCGCACCAGCTCCGGCGGAAACAGTGCGTGGGTCACCACGGCGTCGATCGTGGCGGCGCCGGCGGCAAGTAACGCATTCGCACAAGTGGTCAGCGTGCCACCTGACGAGACAATGTCGTCGATCAGCAGCGCCGGGCGCCGGGCGAACAGCGCGGGATCTGCAAAGCTGATCGCGACCGAGCGGTCGCTGCGCCGCGTCTTGCGCGCAACTGTGTGTTGCAGGTCGAGCCGGCGCGCGAGATCGGCGACCCATGGCCGCGATTCCTCGTCGGGCCCCACAACCACCGTGGCCGGATCGACGCTGCTCGCGCGCAGGGCCTCAGCGATCGCTGGCATGGCCGAGAGATTGTCGGCGTCAATGCCCGGGAAGACGTCGTGAATATCCTTGGTGCGATGCAGATGGGCGTCAACCGTCACCACGCGATCGAAGTTGCCGGCCAAAAGCCGACCGATCGCCTTCTGGCTGATCGCCTCGCCGTCGTGAAAGGCCGCGTCCTGCCGCATGTAGCAGAGGTAGGGCGCGACCAGCACCAGGCGCTTGGCGCCTGCACGCCGCAAGGCCTCGGCCGTAAAAAGGACCGCCAGCAGCTTGTCGTTGGGATGATCGAGCGACGCATAGATGATGGTGGTTGCCGCCGCCGGCGCCACCGTGACGCTCAGTTCGTCGTCCGGAAAACGGTGCACCTTGATTATGTGCGCCGGAACGCCGAGCCGCGCCGCCAGCCGCGCCGCCTCCGCCGCGGAGGTCGGCAGGCTTTGCAGGACGGCGCCGTTCACGACTTCATCTCGCCGCTGGGCGAGCGCGAGCCGACGAGATAGCCGGTATCCAATTTGGCGGCGGCGAGCGCGAGATCGAATTGCGACTGCTCGAAGGCGTGGATGCGATAAAGCGGCTCGCCTTTCTCAACACGGGCGCCGATCTTCTTGAAGATCTTGATACCCGCGCCCTTGTCGATGGGGGCGCCGGCGGTACGCGCCAGTCGGTTGAGACGCAAGCAGTCGATCGCCTCGACCGCGCCGTCGCTGATTGCCGCGATGTCGGCCGTCAAAATCCCGAGATCGGTCCGGCAGCCGGAGGGCCCTTGCGCTTCGATGATCTTGTGCATCTGCTTGAGCGCAACGCCGTTGTCGAGCAGTTCGCGTGCCCGTCGATAGCCCGTTCCGCCGCGCAGGTCGGGATCGTATTCGAGTAGGTGGGCGGCGAGCCGCAGCGATTTCTCGCGCAGATCGGCGGGCGCCGCCGGATCGTTCGCCAGCACGGCCATAACGTCCTGAGCTTCCAGTACTGGGCCGATGCCATTGCCGATCGGCTGCCGCCCGTCGGTGGTGATGACTTCGATAGAGATGCCGAAGTGATCGCCGACAAACTCGAACAGCTTGCGCAGCCGCATCGCGTCTAGCGCGGTCCTCAGCTTGGCGGCCGGTCCGACTGGCAGATCAATCAACAGATGGGTCGCGCCGGCCGCGATCTTTTTCGACATGATCGAGGCGACCATCTGCTCACGCGTATCGAGGCTGAGCGGCCGCTCCACCGAAATCAGAATATCGTCGGCTGGCGACAGATTGACGTGTCCGCCCCAGACCAGACAGCCGTGGCAGGTTTTGACGACCTCTTTCATCTCGTCGACCGTGAGATCGACGCGCGCCAGCACTTCCATGGTGTCGGCGGTGCCGGCCGGCGATGTGATAGCGCGCGACGAGGTTTTCGGAATCGTCAGCCCGTGCGCAGCGACGATCGGCACCACGATCATCGACGTGCGATTGCCGGGAATGCCGCCGATGCAATGCTTGTCGACGACGACGGGCGTGTCCCAGGTCAGTTGCGTGCCGGCTTGCGCCATCGCATGCGACAGCGCGAGCATTTCGTCGCTGGTCATGAAGCTGGCGGAGCCGACAAGGAACGCCGCGATCTCCATGTCGGAATAACGGTAGTGCGTGATGTCGTCGACGATCGCGCTGATCTCGGAAGCGTTCAGCGCGCGGCCCTGAATCTTGGCGCGCACCGCGTCGAGGCTGTCGGGCGGCGGAGCCGGCGTGATGTTGACGAAACTTCCGGCTGACTCGGCGAACCGGCGGAAGGCGGGTTCGGCGAGACCGATTTCGTCGGGATTGACCAAACCGTCGTCGGTGAGAATCAACGTTGCCAGCAGGATTTTCGAATTGCAGCGCAGTTCGACGCGGCTAAAGCCGCTAAATACCTCAGGCCGCAGCGCCGTGGACCGGCGCGAAATCACTACAACATTCTCGCGGCCGGTATCGAGATTGACGCGCCGGATCTTGAGCTGCGGGCGCGAATTATCGGTTGCGTTCATCATTTGATGTCCCAGCGGCAGGGCTGTGAAATTGCATATAAATTTATGCCGCCGCGGCATTGATCAATATCATGACGCCCCTGCAATCGTCGCCATTCGAGCGTCCACCCTAACGGCCCCTTAGGCGCAAACCGGCTAAGTTCATGAAAATCGTTATGTCCCATTTTACAATGGGGTCTAAGCAAGGCTTGGCAAAGCCTAAACAATCCGGTCAGATTGTAAAATTACCTGGGGCGGCGCAAGCCGATTGCTACGTGCGCATCGAGGCAGCTTTTCTCGTCCAAAAAAATTCAATAGTGGCGACAGAGCCATTCAGCGCCAGTTCCGACGCGGGCACCGCTGGATTGTCCGCTAAGTGCCAATCGTGACCAAAAGTGCAAACAGAAAGACCGCCACGCGGCGGGCGGCAGCGATCACTTTCAAGTTTTCGACGCGAGAGGATATGCAGACGACCTGCAGATGCCTAGCGCCGATGACCCAACCTGATTCCCACAATTCCAGCTTTCCGTCTTAACGCCCCAACTGTTCTTTTCATCACTTTCGAAATCTTTGCGACCGGTGTTCTGGATTTTGAATGAGCTTTAAGCTCGGCAATGTCATTCTTCGTCCAAGCCCGTAGTTTACGTTTCACCATATAAACCTCCATGAAAAAGTGAACAACAGTTTAGCAGAACAGCGTCTACCGATCCATGCCTTCAGTGTACGCGGCACGGTCACTCGGGCGCTGACGCACGGCCGAATTGGGATGAGCGTGCATTTGGATACGTCAAAGGCGCGTATGATCAATGTCAATGACAATCTGCCCGATAAAATTTTCAGTGGTTACTCGGGGATCCTCGGTCGCGGCGACCCCGCAGCTGGAGATACGGCATGAAGTATGAAGATCCTGCATGCGCATATTGCCCGGGCAATGTGCGCAAGGGCGCGATAATTCAGGATTGTAGTGCGCGATGGCATTGCCTTGGCGGCTAAAGGGCGAATGGCCGAAGCGGCGGCTCCTGTTATAGCCACCAGCATGAGCGAAGCTGTTAGCGCAGCATGGCGCCATCCGTTAAACTAAAGCGGACACGCACTCTGCTTCGTTGAGCCAATTCCCCTGGCTCCGATTTGTTCGTAACAATCCCAACTCTATGGAGGAGCATCCTATGGTCGCCGTCCGGGAACCAGTTCTAAAACCAATCGATATCTTAGACCTGCGCCCAACCCAAATCACCGTGGGCATGCGCGAAGTCAACGCTAAACGGAGGATCTGGCGTGAGAAGAAGGGCAAGAAAAGCAGGGAATTTCTCGGCAAGCACATGATACCTGTCATTCTGGGGCCTAGTGATCGCCACTATGTCATCGATCATCACCATTTGGCTCGCGCGCTTCATGAGGAAGGCGTTAAAGACGTGTTGGTTACGGTCGTTTCCGACCTTAGCATGGTCGACCGCGACACTTTTTGGACTGTTCTCGACAATCGCAGCTGGATGCATCCGTTCGACGACAAGGGCTGCCGACGCGATTACAAGGATATTCCAAAATCCGTGAGCGACCTCATCGACGATCCCTTCCGCTCCTTGGCCGGGGAATTACGGCTGGTTGGAGGCTTCGCAAAGGATACAACGCCGTTCAGCGAATTTCTGTGGGCGGACTTTTTGCGACGGCGAATCAAACGCAAGCTCGTCGAGTTTGATTTTGATCGTGCACTCGAAACGGCAATGAAGTTTGCCAAGAGCCAGGAAGCCATTTACCTCCCCGGGTGGTGCGGTCCAGCATCCATGAATTGAGCTGTCCCGCGAAAAGTTCGGAGCGACAAATGAATGACGCGGCAAAAAGCGTATGGCTAATCCTCATTGCCGTCGTGCTTATGGCATACGCGAATGTTGTGCTTAAACTCCGCATCACAGCTTTAGGCGGAGGCAGCTCTGTTTCTTGGTTATCTTATATCTTATCGATGATGCTCGATCCGTGGACTTGGTCGGCGCTCATTGCCGCCATCGTTACTGGATTACTTTACGTTATGACGTTGCGGCAACTCGAACTTAGCGTAGTGGAGCCTCTGTTTGCCCTCGTTTTTGTCGTAGTGCCTCTGGCTGCCGCGCTTATTTTGGGCGAACACCTACCGCCGCTTCGGATTGTTGGGCTTGTTCTCATTTTCGTTGGCGTAATGCTGGTCGGGTTAACGGCATAAGCATGGACGGCTGAGGTGCCGGCGTCCGATGATGCCCGCCAGGCGTAGCCCACACTCATCAGGCATCAAGTCGGCGCTGGCTGATGGTCTCGCCATTTTTGTCCTCGTCCCTTGCGAAAATAATTCGAACGATGGCGTAGGTCACCACGCCCTGCTAATGACGATCGAACCTCCATTGTCGGCATCGACCTGTAATTTTCCCTAAGGACCGGGAATTTTATTGCCGATAGCGCGACTTTGCATCCCCGTCTGCGCGTGCTGATTATCGAGCCCCAAGCGGCATTGGACGTAAGCCTGCGAGCCGGGTCCAGTACCTTCCGAACGACATTCGGCATCGTCAATCGCTGCCTGCGCCTGAGCAGCAGCATCGAGTTGAACCTCTTGTTGTTGTGCTTGGTACTGCGCACAGCCCATTAGAAGGCCACCAGCAATTGTCAAACCTAAGTAGTTTTTAGCGTATGGATGAGCCATGCCACGCACTCACGGGAAATATCATCGCGTTGAAGTGTCGGGCTGTCTATCGCTGCTCAACGCTGGCCATTCCCTAACTCACAGTAACAACAGGAGGGGATGCTCGTGCACGAGCATTAAGCTCTTTGGTCAGCCTGCTTCGAAAAGGCTAATAAAAACACATTATTAGCATGATAATGGTGCGTTGCAATAATTTAGCTTGATTTATTGTGCAGTGCAGCATATATAAGCGCTGTGCCGGTCATTGGGCCGGCAATTAGATCCACTTGAGGCTATCAGGCCGGAAAAGGAATGCGTCATGCTCAAAAATTTTGATGAACTTCAGAAACTGGGACAAGTGAATACCGACGCCACGACAAAGGCGTTCGCCGTGATCTCCAACGGTGTGCAGACGATCGCGACCGAGATGGCCGACTACTCGAAGAAGTCCGTCGAAGAGGGCAGCAAGATTTTTGAACAGCTACTTGGCACCAAGTCGGTGGAGAAGGCGATTGAACTCCAGCAGGGCTATTTTAAGAGCGCCTACGAGGGATTTGTCGCCCAGGCGACCAAGATTGGCGGGCTCTATGCCGACCTCGCCAAAGAGACCTACAAGCCGTTAGAAGGTTTTGTGGCCAAGATCACACTAGCGAAGTAGCTCGCCGGCAAATCTGGATTGTTGAAAAAGCCCGGCCTTGTAGCCGGGCTTTTTGTTGCTGTGGCCGGGCACTCCACCGGCGTGCAGTGTTTTAGATCCAATAATTTTTGTCTCGATGCGATCAGGCATTCTCGCCAGTGCGGTCGCAGCGATGAACTAACCGCTTTGGCATTTCATTGCGGCCCTGCGCCGTATTTATGCGTTGCGGGATCGTTACGCATTCACGCCGGTTGCTGCAAAACACTTGGTGACAATCTTACGATCGCTCCATGGGGCATAAAATGCGGTTATCACGATCGTAATTAATCCGGCAATTGACATCATGCTGCTTGATCAGTTTGTCGCCGGAATGCCTGAGCGTGCGGACTACGGCGCGATCAAGTTGCATAGGCTGCGCACAATGGCAGTCTGTGACCGTCGGGTAGACGGCCTTGAGCATCAAGAGATAGCCGTACAGCTCTGCATGTCCTTACCTATGGTCATGCGTTGTTCGAGGCAGATTGATCAGGAGGCGCTTGCTCGGCGCGGCAACGCAAAGCGCGAACGTGCCGCGAACAGAATTGTAAAACCAAAATTTTAAAGCCCATGCGCTATCCTTCTGGATAGCCACGCGTTTCCAGCGCGATGATCTTAACGGGCCCTTAAACCGCCCCGTTTAGCGTGCCGCATGGGGTCGGCGGAAAGCTGCCGGCGTGCGTTTTGGGTCGCGTGATGGCATCCGGACGGGGACAATCGGGCGCGCGCCGAGAGCCGGTGTTCGACAGCGGTCCCGAACTGCGCGTCGCGCCAGGCGACCGCAGCACAGGCGGCACCGGCAAGCCACCAGAAAAACGAAAACGCGCGCGCAAATCGCGCAAGGTGCGCCACAAGCACTCGCTGATCGGCCGCACGATCTACTGGAGCCTGGTGCTGGCACTGTGGCTGGTCATCGGCGGCGTCGGCACCATCGCCTGGACCGGCGCGCATCTGCCACCGATCCAGTCCCTGGAGATCCCCAAGCGGCCGCCTTCGATCCAGATCGTGGATGTCAACGAGCGCCCGCTCGCCACCCGCGGCGACAATGGCGGTGCCGTACTGCCGCTGAAGGATCTGCCGAGCTATGTGCCGCAAGCTTTCGTCGCCATCGAGGATCGGCGCTTCTACGAACATTACGGTGTCGACCTTTACGGCATCGCGCGCGCCGCCGTCGCCAATATTTTGCGTCGCGGAGTGGCGCAAGGCGCCTCCACCATCACGCAGCAATTGGCGAAAAATCTCTTTCTGACTCAAGAGCGTACCATCCATCGCAAGCTGCAGGAGATGCTGCTTGCGCTCTGGCTGGAGCGAAAATTTTCCAAGTCGCAGATTCTCGAGCTCTATCTCAACCGCATCTATTTCGGCTCCGGCGCCTACGGCATCGAGCAGGCCTCGCGGCGTTATTTCGGCAAGCCCGCCAAAGAGATAAGCCTTCCCGAAGCGGCGCTGCTCGCTGGGCTCGTGAAGTCGCCTTCCCGTCTTGCACCGACGCGCAATTTCGACGGCGCCGAGCGGCGCGCGCAAGCCGTGCTCGCCGCCATGGCGGACCTCCGCCTCATCACGCCTGCCAATGAGAAGGTCGCGCTCGCGCATCCGCCGCGCGTGATGGCTCAGGCCGGCAGCGGCTCGAGCAATTACGTCGCCGATTGGGTCATGGACGCGATCAATGACGTACTCGGCCATGTGGACGAGGACATCGTGGTGCGCACCACGATCGATAGCAGCCTGCAGGCAGGCGCGGAAAAAGCGCTCACCGAGGAATTGGCACAGAAAGGCGACAAGAGCGGCGTCAGCCAGGGCGCGCTTGTTGCGATGACGCCGGACGGCGCGGTGCTCGCCATGGTCGGCGGACGCAATTACGGCGAGAGCCAATTCAACCGTGCGGTCGCCGCCAAGCGGCAGCCCGGCTCGGCCTTTAAGCCGTTCGTCTATCTCACCGCGCTCGAACACGGTCTCACTCCCGACAGCGTCCGCGAGGACAGGCCGATCAAGATCAAGGGCTGGCAGCCGGAAAACTACGGGCACGAATATTTCGGGCCGGTCACGCTCACCAAGGCGCTGGCGCTGTCGCTCAACACGGTGTCGGTGCGCCTGACCATGGAATTTTCGCCGGCGGCGGTGATCCGCACCGCCTACCGGCTCGGTATCGCGTCGAAACTCGAACCCAACGCCTCGATCGCGCTCGGCACCTCGGAAGTTTCTCCGCTCGAACTGGTCAGCGCCTATGCGCCGTTCGCCAATGGCGGGCTCGCGGTGGTACCGCATGTGATCGAGCGCATTACCGCTGCCAGCAACGGCAGGGTCCTTTACGTGCGCAACGAGCAGCCGCTCGGCCGCATCATCGATGCGCGCTACGTGGCGATGATGAACGAGATGATGCAGCAGACGCTGATTATCGGTACCGCTCACAAGGCGGCGCTACCGGCCTGGCTGGCGGCCGGCAAGACCGGCACCAGCCAGGATTTCCGCGACGCCTGGTTCATCGGCTACACCGCCCATCTCGTCACCGGCGTCTGGCTCGGCAATGACGACGGCACGCCGACCAAGAAGGTCACCGGCGGCGGCCTGCCGGCGGAAATCTGGAGCCGTTTCATGCGCGGCGCGCATCAGGGCGTTCCGGTCGCCGCCCTGCCCGGCCCGCCGGCTGGCGGCATGTTGTCCGGATTATTCAGCGGCAATGCGCCGGCGCCTGCAACGGACGGCCGGGCACCGATGCCGCCGGCGCCCATCCGAGCCGCCGGCAATACGCCGACCGCGCACGGCGCCAGCCTCGACGGCTGGCTGCTCGACAATCTGTTCGGCCGCGCCAGGAATTAGTGCTGCATCGCAGCTCGCGCGCGCAGTCCGCGCGTTAAGATCCACAGCATCAGCGTCGCACAGCCCATCGCCGCCACCGCGCCGGCAAGCGGCCAGGCGCTTGACCCAAGCAGCGCACCGACCGCCGCCCCGCACAGCGCCGCCGCGCTCTGTTGCACGAAGCCGAGCAGCGCGGAGGCCGCGCCTGCCCGCTCTGGAAACGGCGTCATGGCGCCGGCGATCGACTGCGGCAGCACCATGCCGAGACCGGCGAGATAGAGCGCCATCGGCAACACCAATGAGGCGGCGGAGGTCAGCCCGAGCGCCACAGCCATCACCATCCCAAGCCCGCCGGCCGCCAGCGCCGCAGCGCCGACGCCGAGCGTGCGGTCGAGCCCGTGCCGCATCACCAGCCGCGCCGCCCACGTCGTGCCGCCCATGTAGCCGACCGAGCCGACCGCGAAGGCGACGCCGAATTGCAACGGCGACAGTCCATAGAGATACTGCAGCACGAAGGACGAGCCGGAAATCCACGCAAACAGTCCGGCGAAGCTGGTTGAGGCGAGGCCGAGATAAGCAAGATAGGCCGGATTGCGCGCCACTACGCGATAAGACTTGAGCATCGTGGCCGGCGATACCGGTTCCGCCGCGCGCAGGGCGAGCGTTTCCGGCATCAACGGCCAGACGATCGCGGCACCGGCCAATCCGCCGCCGACCAGCGTGAAAAAGACCGAACGCCAGCCAAAGCCGGTTTGCAGGACGCCGCCGAGCAGCGGCGCCAGCACGGGCGCCAGCGCCATCACTGCGCCAATTAGCGACAATTCGCGCCCGGCGCGCGCGCCGGAATAAAGATCGCGCACAATGGCGCGCGCCAGCACGATGCCGCCTGAGCCACCGAGCGCCTGTAACATACGCGCCGCGATCAACATCTCGATCGATGTCGACAGCGCGCAAGCGAGACTCGCCACGCAATAAAGCCCCATCGCGGCCAGCAGCGCTGGCTTGCGGCCGTGCCGGTCGGCCAGCGGACCATAGAAAATTTGCCCGACCGCGAAGCCAAACAGATAGGCGGAGATCGTGAGCTGCGCCTGCGCGGTCGAGGCGCCCAACAGCCGCGCGATGTCCGGCAACGACGGCAGGTACATGTCGGTGGTGAGCGGCCCGATCGCGCTCAACGCCGCCAGCAATACCGTGAGCGCGAAAGTGCCGGGACGCAGCATGGACGGTGACTACAGCAAGACCTGCCGCTGCGCTAGCGCGGATCAGGCATGCCATAACGATGCAGGTCGGCGCCGTGGGCATCGAGCCAGGATTTAGCGCGCGCGACGTGCGGGCAGATGCGCTCGACCACGCGCCAGAACCGGGGCGAGTGGTTCATCTCAATGAGATGCGCGACCTCATGCGCCGCGAGATAGTCAAGCACGAAGGGCGGCGCGAAGATCAGCCGCCACGAATAGGACAGCACGCCGGTGGTCGAGCACGAGCCCCAGCGGCTCGACGGATCGCGGATCGACACCCGCTTGACCGTGACACCGAGCGCCTCGGCCGCGCGCCGGCTGGCGGCTTCCAGATCGCTTTTGACCTCGCGCTTGAAAAAATCGGAAATCCGACGCGCGACATGCGGTTCGTCCCCGGCGACGCAGAGCAGCCGTTCGCTTGCTTCGCCGCTCTCGATCCACACCGTGCCGCGCTGCTCGCGCCGGTGCACGATGCGGTGGTCGACGCCGCGCAACGGGATCACGGCGCCATCCGCGAAGGGCGCTGGGTCGGGCAATCGGCCAAGCCGGGCCGCGATCCAGCCGCCGTGCTTCTGCGCGAATTCGTGTGCCTGCTTCAGGCTGCCGCGCGGCGGCATGGTGAGCACCACTTCGCGCGTCACCGAATGGATGCGCAGCGTGTAGCGCCGGGCCTGCCGGTGGCGGCGCACGCGCACCAGGAAGATTTCGCGCTCGAAGGTGATGCTAATCGCCGGCGGCTCGCTCGGCCGGCGGTAGAGCAACGCGCGCAGAGGCATTCGTAAAGTCCGCCCGATCGCAAAACGTCGCGGAAATATTGCCATATTCGCCGCCGTTCGCCACGCGCTTTTGCGCGGCCGGAAATGCCGCAGGGACGCAAGGGCTTACATTGTCACGAACGGCCGCCGACGTGCTGCCGCGGCGAACGCCGATCAACCGCCGGCGGAAGCAGCCTTGGCCGGACCGAGATGGGCACCGCGCCCGCGGCCATTATGCGACAGCACGAAATCGGAGATGCGCGGCGCGATCTCGGCGCGGAAACGCGAGCCGTTGAACACGCCATAGTGGCCGACCCCTGGCTGCAAATAATGCGCCTTGTCCTCGGCGGGAATATTCGTGCACAGAACGTGCGAGGCCTCGGTCTGGCCGACCGCAGAAATGTCGTCGTGCTCGCCTTCCACCGTCAGCAGCGCGACGCGCTTAATCTGCGAGGGATCGATGCGGCGGCCGCGATGGGTCATCTTACCCTTCGGCAGCGCATGGCGGATAAACACGGTATCGACGGTTTGCAGATAGAACTCGGCGGCGAGATCCATGACCGCGAGATATTCGTCATAGAATTCGCGGTGCTTCTGCGCCGAATCGCCGTCGCCCTTGACCAGATGCGTAAACAGGTTGCGGTGCGCCTCGAGATGGCGATCGAGATTCATGCTCATGAAGCCATGCAATTGCAGGAAGCCCGGATAGACGTCGCGCATGAAGCCGGGATGCGGGAACGGCACCTTGGTGATGACGTGGTTGCGGAACCAGTCGATCCCGCGATTTTCCGCAAGCTTGTTGACCGCGTTGGAATTGATGCGGGTGTCGATCGGCCCGCCCATGAGCACCATAGAATGCGGGACGTAAGGGTCCTTGTCGGCTTCCATCAAAGAGACCGCCGCCATCACCGGCACCGAGGGCTGGCACACCGCGACCACATGCACGTCGCCGCCGAGCACGTGAAGCATGGAGATGACGTAGTCAATGTAGTCGTCGAGATCGAAGCGGCCTTCCGTCAGCGGCACCATGCGCGCATCGGCCCATTCGGTGATGTAGACGTCGTGATTGGGCAGGAACGTTTCCACCGTGCCGCGCAGCAGCGTCGGATAGTGGCCCGACATCGGCGCCACGATCAGCAGTTTCGGCTGCGGGCGGCGCGGCGCGCGCGCGAAGGCGCGCTCGAAATGAAGGAGTCGGCAGAACGAGCGCTCCCACGCGGTGGTGATGTGCACCGGAACATGTTCGGCGCCGACCGTCACCCGATCGATGCCCCATTCCGGCCGGCGATAGCGGCGGGTCGAGCGCTCAAACAATTCCGCCGCCGCGGCGATCGATTTGCCATAGGTGGTATGCGCGAACGGATTGGCCGGGTTCTTGAAGAACAGACGGGTGGCGTCGGCGACCGCGCGCGAAGGATTGAGCGCGGCCTGGCCCATTTCGTAGAGCCAGTACATCGGCGTCGAAAGCAAAATACCGTCGTTACCGGACAGCGTGGCTGCCCCGTCGAACTCGCCAATTGGCATGGACTTCGTCCCCGGCCCCTGCTGCGCTGCGGTACCGTGTCGCTTTTCTGTCATATCGTCAACATAGCGATAAGTCCTTCGCATCCCGTTTACACCCGGAAAACCGCCTGTAAGCAACTACAAATACATAGCTTTTCGGCTTATTCACCGGTTTGCAGCAGCGAGCCCTGCTCGCGGGCGCTCTGCAAAAGCTTGAGGAAGGCGAATGACGCAGCCGCGAACAGCACGACATTGAATGCCAGCGCTTCCAGCATCAAATCTGCGCGGAACACGTGATCGATAAGAATCGCGCGCATGCCCTCAAATACGTATGTCGGCGGTAGCGCCCATGCAACGTCTTGCAGAAAGCCGGGCAGCACCGTAACCGGGTAGTACACACAGGTCAGCGGGAGAAACAGGAACATGATGGTCCAGGCCATGCTCTCGGCGCCCAAGCCGGTGCGCAGCAACAGGCCCGCGACGAAAATGCCGATCGACCAGCTGGTCAGGATCAGGTTGACGAAGAACGCGGCGAGCGCGAAGCCGAGCGACCAAAGGTTAAAGCCGAAGAAGGCAAGCGCGAGCAGCGTGACGGGGATCATCCCAATCAGCAATCGCACGACGCTCATGGTCATTAACGCGGCAATGAACTCCACCGGCCGCAGCGGCGACATCATGAGATTGGCGAGATTGTGCGCGTACATCTCCTCCAGGAACGAAATCGAAAAGCCGAGCTGCCCGCGGAACAGAATATCCCAGAGCAGTACGGCGCCGATGAACACGCCGCTGGCGCGCGCGAACAGCCCGCCGTTCTGCGACACGTAGAGCTGCAAAAAGCCCCACATCAGCATCTGCACGGCCGGCCAATAGATCAGGTCGAGCACCCGCGGCCAAGACGAGCGCAAGAGATACCAGTAGCGCCGCACCATGGCGCGCACGCGATTGAAGGAGAAATCGAGTCCCGCGTCACCGCCGGTCATTGCGCGGCCTCGCGATGTTCGCCGCGTCCGCGCGCCACATCGAGGAATACGTCTTCGAGCGTCTCGCGACCATAGCGGTCTAGCAACCGGGTCGGCGTGTCGTCGTCCTCGATGCGGCCCTGTTTCATAATGATGACGCGCTCGCACAGCCGCTCGACCTCGGTCATGTTGTGCGACGCAAGCAGCACGGTCGCCCCGTGTGCGCGGCGATAACGGTCGAGCCGGCCACGCACCCAGTCGGCGGTATCCGGATCAAGGGACGCCGTCGGCTCGTCGAGCAGCAGGACTTCCGGGCGGTTGAGCAGCGCCTTGGCGAGCGAAACGCGGGTCTTCTGGCCCGCCGATAACTTGCCGGTCGGCCGGTCGAGGAATTCGGTGAGCTCGAGATCGGCGGCGAGACCGGCGATGCGTTCATCGATGTTAGCGACCGCGTAAAGCTGCGCAAACACCGACAGGTTTTGCCGCACGGTGAGCCGCATCGGCAGCGCCACATAAGGGCTCTCGAAATTCATCCGGTGCAACACGCAATAGCGCTCGCTCGGCATCTGGGCACCCAGCACAGCGACCGTGCCAGAGGTCGGCGTGACCAGGCCCATGATCATCGCAATCGTCGTGGTCTTGCCGGCGCCGTTGCCGCCGAGCAGCCCGGTGATCGAGCCCGGCTCCAAGCGAAACGAGATGCCGTCGACCGCCGCCACGCTCTTGTAAAGCTTGACCAGGCGGTCGACGGTAATGGCTGACGTGTCCTGCGAGTACATTGGCGCAAGATGTGACGCTCCGCCGCAGGAAGTGCAAGCCCCGCTGTTGTCGGTGATTTTGAGCCACCGCATCGCGGCGCTACACTGCCGCCATGCCCTCGCTCGGCCTTACCCTTAATCATCCGCGCCGCAATGTCCGCCTCGATACCCTGGTACGGCTGCGCTGGCTCGCCATCATCGGGCAGACCACCGCCGTCCTGGTGGTCCATTTCGGGCTCAATTTTCAGCTGCCGATCTGGGCCTGTCTCGGGGTGATCGCACTGTCGGCCTGGCTCAACGTGGTGCTACGCCTACGCTTTCACATGACGCAGCGGTTGGAACCCGACCGCGCCGCCTGGCTGCTCGCTTTCGACATCGCTGAATTAGCGATTCTGCTTTACTTGACCGGCGGGTTGCAGAATCCCTTCGCCTACCTGTTCCTGGCTCCGGTGCTGTTGTCGGCGACTGCGCTGCCGCCGCGCTTCACGCTGATGCTCGGAGCCTTCGCGGTGGCCTGCGCAACCGTGCTAGTGTTCGCGCATTTTCCGCTGCCCTGGGACAACGAGGACCCGCTGCAACTGCCGCCGATCTACATGATCGGCGACTGGATTTCGATCCTGCTCGCGATCGGCTTCATCGGCGTCTATTCCTGGCAGATCACCGAGGAATTGCGCCAACTCACCGACGCGCTGGCCGCCACCGAACTGGTGCTGGCGCGCGAGCAGCATCTCTCGCAGCTCGATGGATTGGCGGCCGCCGCCGCGCACGAACTTGGCACGCCGCTGTCGACCATCTCGGTGATCGCCAAGGAGCTGGAGAACGCGATTCCCGCCGACGCCCCGCATGGCGACGACGTGCGGTTGTTGCGCGAACAGGCGACGCGCTGCCGCGACATCCTGGCCAAGCTCACCGAATTGTCGGCGAGCGGCGAGCCGTTCGACCGCACCCCGCTCGCCGCGCTGATCGAGGAGGTGGTGGCGCCATATCGCAATTTCGGGGTTGCCATCGACGTGACCGAGCCGCCCGCGCGCGGCACCGAGCCGGTGAGCACACGCAATCCGGCGATCCTCTACGGCCTCGGCAATCTTTTGGAAAACGCCGTCGATTTTGCGCGCGAACGCGTGGTGGTCGGGACGCAATGGAACGAGGAAATCGTCGAGGTGACGATCGGCGATGATGGGCCGGGTTTCGCCGCGGAAATCATCGGCCGCATCGGCGAACCATACGTCACCAGCCGCAAGCGCAATCCAAACGAATCCGACGAGACGCCGGCCGGACTCGGGCTTGGACTTTTCATCGCCAAGACCTTGCTCGAACGCTCAGGCGCCACGCTCAACTTCGCGAACCGCTCGTTTCCTGAACGCGGCGCCATGGTCACGGCACGCTGGAGCCGGCACGATTTCGAGCGGCCATTAACGTTCGCAGCATCTTGAGAATGCTGCACGCAATACGTATTTTTACGCTGTGTTTATGCGGCGGCGCGCGCTAAGGTCGCGGTGCTGACTGTGCAAAGGTGCCACGTGGACATGACCGTGAACGACGCCGCCGACGCGGCGGCGAAAGAAAGCATCGCCGCCAAACGATCGGTGCTGATTGTTGAGGATGACCGTTCGTTTTTGCAGCGGCTGGCGAAAGCGCTCGAGCAGCGCGGTTTCGCGGTCGCCACCGCGGAATCGGTGGCGGAAGGATTGCGGCAAGTGGACAAAGCCTCCCCTGCGTTCGCGGTAGTCGACATGCGGCTCGGCGACGGTAACGGGCTCGACGTCATCTCCGCGCTTAAGCACCGCCGGCCCGACGCGCGCGCTATCATCTTGACCGGCTACGGCAATATCGCCACCGCGGTGAACGCGGTGAAGCTCGGCGCCGTCGATTATCTGGCGAAACCCGTGGACGCCGACGACGTGGTGGCCGCCCTGCTCGCGCCCGACAACAGCAAGATCGAGCCGCCGGAAAATCCGATGTCGGCCGATCGCGTGCGCTGGGAGCACATCCAGCGCATCTACGAATTATGCGGCCGCAATGTGTCGGAGACCGCGCGCCGGCTCAACATGCATCGCCGCACGCTGCAGCGGATTTTGGCCAAACGCGCGCCGCGCTGATTCTCAGGTCAGGTCCCCATAAGGCCCGTTCGGATCGGCGAGCGACTGCAGCCGGAGCGCGGCGGCGCGCGCGAACAAGAGCATCATGGATTTGCGCGTCGCCGCCGGCAGCCGGTGCTCGGGCGCATCGCAAAGCATTTGCGCGCCGAAGGCATCGGCCACGATCAGCCCGGTGTCTTTCGGAAAAATCTCGCACGGCACTTCCATGCAGGTGGCGAAGAACAGCCGATCGCAGTGCACCCGGTAATCCTGCCATTTCTGGTCGGCACGAAAATCGGCGACTGAGGATTTGATCTCGACGATCCAGATTTCGCCACCCGCATCGAGCGCCACCAAATCGGCGCGGCGGCCGGACGGCAGCGATAATTCGCTCACCACGCAACGGCCAAGCGCATGCAGCAGGCGCGCGGTGCCGCGCGCGACGGCGAGCGCGGTTTCCGACTGCCGGCCGTCGACGGGAAGCTCAAGCGGCTGCTTGGCGGCGAGGTTCATGAGGCAATCTTAGCACCAATTGTGGCGCGCTCGGGAAATGCAGCGGCGAGCGCTTCGCGGCTGGCCGCAATGACGCCGCGCTCGGTAATCAGCCCGGTGACGAGCCGCGCCGGCGTGACATCGAAGGCGTAATTGGCTACGGCTGAGCCATCCGGCACCACTTGCACGGTCTCAATACGGCCATCCGATGTCTTGCCGGTAATGGTGGCGACTTCCTCAGGCCCGCGCTGCTCGATCGGAATTTCGGCGAGGCCGTCGCTAATCGTGAAATCGATGGTCGGCGATGGCAGCGCCACGTAGAACGGCACCTTGTTGTCGCGCGCGGCCAGCGCCTTCAAGTACGTGCCGATTTTGTTGCAGACGTCGCCTTGCGCGGTGACGCGATCAGTGCCGACGATCACCAGATCGACCAGGCCATGCTGCATCAGATGACCGCCGGTGTTGTCGGGAATAATCGTGTGCGGCACCCCGTGATGGCCGAGTTCCCAGGCGGTGAGCGAAGCGCCCTGGTTGCGCGGGCGCGTCTCGTCGGCGAACACATGCACGGGCACGCCATTGTCATGCGCCAAGTAGATCGGCGCCGTCGCGGTGCCCCAATCGACCGTCGCCAACCAGCCGGCATTGCAATGGGTGAGCACGTTGACGCGCGTGCCGTTCTTACGCGCCGCGATCTCCTCGATAATTTTAAGACCGTAGCGGCCGATCGCCTGATTGATCGCGACGTCCGCGTCGGCGATTTCGCCGGCGCGGTGCAAGGCCACGGCGACGCGCTTGGCGCGCGGCCGGTTGCGCACCGCTGCCAGCATCTGATCGAGAGCCCATTGGAGATTGATCGCGGTCGGCCGCGCCGCCAGCAGCGCCGCATAGGTGCGCTCGAGATTCTCGTCGGAGGCGTCGCTGCGCAGCGCTAGCCACACGCCGTAAGCCGCGGCCGCCCCGATCAGCGGCGCCCCGCGCACCTGCATGGTCTTAATGGCGCGCACGGCATCGCCCAGCGTCGCGAGCCGCGCCGTGGCGAAGCGGTGCGGCAGCAGCGTCTGGTCGATGATGCCGACGCTTGTTCCGTCGCCTTCCACCCAGATGGTGCGGGTCTCGCGGCCGTCTATTTTCATGGCAACAGAGATAACGATGTTTCGGCCCGGCGCAAAGCCGGGTAGCTTTCGTTCTGAGAACCGCAAGCGAGAGCGCCATGCTGACCATCGATTACGAAACCGAATACGACAACCGCGGCCGGGTGCCCGAGCATCCAGAGATTTTCGCACGCTGGCAGCGCGAGGCGGCGGCCTACCGCGCGGCGGCGCGCGGCGCCGAATTCGGCCTCTCCTGCGGCCCCTCGCCGCGCCAAACGATCGATCTGTTTCCGGCCAAGGACAACGACGCGATGACGCCGCTCGCTTTGTTCATCCATGGCGGCTGGTGGCGCTCGCTTGATCCGGCGATGTTCAGCCAGGTCGCGGCCGGACCGAATGCGCGTGGCGTTACCGTCGCGGTCACCGGCTATGATTTCTGTCCAACGTGCTCGATCGCGACCATCATCGAGCAGATGCGCGCGACATGCCTGTGGCTGTGGCGCAGGCAGCATAAGCGAGTTTTCGTGTACGGCCATTCCGCCGGCGGGCATCTAGCCGCCTGCCTGCTGGCGCAAGACTGGCAAGCCTTCGCGTCCGATGCGCCGGCCGATCTGGTGCCAGCGGCTTACGCGATCTCCGGCGTGTTCGACCTCAGCCCCCTCGTGCACGTGTCGCAGAATTCAGATTTGCGCCTCGACGAGGCGGAGGCGCGGCGTGTGTCGCCGCTGCACTGGAAAGTCCCCGCCGGGCGCACGCTCGACGCGGTGGTTGGCGCCCTGGAGTCGAGCGAATTCCTGCGCCAGAGCAAAATCATCGCCGAGAGCTGGGGCGCGCGCGGCGTCGCGACGCGTTATGAGGAAATCGCCGGCACCAACCATTTCACTGTAGTCGATGCGCTGGGTGACGCGGACAGCACGATGACCAAGCGGCTGGTGCAACTCGCGGAAATGGTCAACGCGATTTAAGTCACCTTAGAAAAACGCTTGGATGCCGGTTTGCGCGCGGCCGAGGATGAGCGCGTGGATGTCGTGGGTGCCTTCGTAGGTGTTCACGGTCTCCAGGTTCGAAAGCACACGCATCACGTGGTATTCCTCCGAAATGCCGTTACCACCGTGCATGTCGCGCGCGAGCCGCGCCACCTCGAGCGCCTTGCCGCAATTGTTGCGCTTCATCAGTGAAATGGACGGCGGCGCCGCCTTGCCGGCCTCCAGCATGCGGCCCAAGCGCAAGGCGCCTTGTAAGCCGAGCGCGATCTCGGTCTGCATGTCGGCAAGCTTCTTCTGGATCAGCTGATTGGCGGCGAGCGGGCGGTTGAACTGTTTGCGGTCGAGCACGTATTGCCGGGCGCGATGCCAGCAGAACTCGGCCGCGCCCATGGCGCCCCAGGCAATGCCATAGCGCGCATTGTTGAGGCAGCCGAACGGGCCGGCCAACCCCTTCACGTTCGGCAATAGATTGTCCTCGGGGATCACGCAGTCTTCCAAAACGATCTCGCCGGTGATGGAGGCGCGAAGTGACAATTTGCCTTCGATCTTGGGCGTCGAGAAACCTTTGGTCCCACGTTCGACAATGAACCCGCGGATGACGCCCTCGAGCTTGGCCCACACCACCGCTACATCGGCGACCGGGGCATTGGAGATCCAGGTCTTGGCGCCATTGAGCTTAAAGCCGCCGGCGACTTTCTCCGCACGGGTGACCATGGAACCCGGATCGGAGCCATGGTCGGGCTCGGTCAGGCCGAAGCAGCCGATCAGCTCAGCAGTTGCGAGCTTGGGCAGATATTGGCGCCGCTGCGCCTCGCTGCCATAAGCATAGATCGGATACATCACCAGCGATGACTGCACCGACATCGCGGAGCGGTAACCGGAATCCACCCGCTCCAGTTCGCGCGCGATCAGCCCGTAGCTGACATAACCGAGGCCGGCGCCGCCGTATTCTTCCGGGACCGTCGGTCCGAGCAGGCCGAGCTTGCCCATCTCGGGCAGCATGTTGGGATCGTAGGTCTCGTCGCGATAGGCCGCGATCACGCGCGGCATCAGGTAGTCCTGCGCAAAGCCGCGCGCGGTGTCGCGCACCATGCGCTCCTCTTCGCTCAACTCGCCTTCGAGATCGAGCGGGTCCTCCCACTGGAAGTCCTTATCCTTCAACATCGCGGGCTTGCCCTCGCGCATCTGCGCCGGCTGCGACATGAATGCCTCCTCGCGATCTTCGTTGCGACATTATAGACTCCGCGCGAAGTATCCTGCAAAAAAATTTGCGGGCTTCGTTGTCAAAGCTCCATGGCTAAGAGTGCGTGCAGGGAACGGTGCTTGCCGGCCTGCGCGGCAAATCACGGCCGGTAGTATCAAACGCGGTCGCAGACAGCGCGATCGCATCAAAACAAAAACCCCGCCGGCGTCCCGGCGGGGCTTTTGCGCGACCTACCAATGACGGCGATCAGATCGCCATCTTGAGTTCCTTGGTGGCGCGGAAGGCGACCTTGCGGCTGGCCTTGATCTGGATCGGCTCGCCGGTCGCAGGATTGCGGCCCATGCGGGCGGCGCGCTTGCGCACTTGCAGGATGCCGAGCCCGGCGATCTTCACCCGCTCGCCCTTTTTCAGGTGCTTAGTGATCAGACCGACTAGGTCGTCGAGCATCTCCTTGCCCTGGCGTTTCGTGAGTTCGTGCTGCGCCGCCAGCGTATCGACCAAATGCTTGGTGGTGATCGGCTTTGATTTCGCTATGTCTGCCATGGACGTCTGCTCCTGTTGCGCACCATGCGCCGTTGCTCCAGCCCTATGAGATTCGCGCCCCGCGGGGAAGGGCCGTAATGCCGGGAAACACAGAAAATCAGGCTTTTTTGCACTGCGGTGGGGCGTTGCCGCTGGCCGGCGTTTCGTCGATTGAGGCGAACAGGCGCCCGTAGCTCAGCTGGATTGAGCGTTGCCCTCGGAAAGCTGCAGAATTGCCTGTCATTTAACACCTCTTGTCCCATGCACACCGTATGTCTGATTTGTCGAGGAGTTTCAGGCAGCGTCCGCGAATGCCCAAGTTGCTTGGCTACGTGCCAGTGCGATGACGGCTGCCGTCGAGCCCGCGTCCCTTGGAACGCGGAGACTTGCAGCCGGCAGCGATGCTTTCAGTTTCTTTGGTTCGTGCTGCCATCCCTCTACATTTTGAGGGAGGTGGTCCGCGGTCGAAGCCGATGCTTGTCCGCCAGACGGGGTCTAGCTTTAGGTTCCTCATATTCACATCCTCCGTTGAGCAACACGGATACAAAGGGCCGCCGGACGCCACCGGCGCCCTCATTGTCGAGCCCTACTGGCGCTCGACGGCAAAACGATCCAGGAGAACTCCACTTGATTTCAAGAGGCCTGTTTTTCCGGTAGCAAAATTTTTTAAACCATTGAATTTAAATCTTTTTTCCCGGCGCGTCGAGGCCGCTGCAGTTACTCCTCCAAACAAATCCTAACGAAAAAGAGATCAACGGCTTACGGCACCGCCTTACCCAGGAGGGTCCCGGTCACGAGTGGGATCTTGAATTGGGAATGCGATCTCGCCATCTCGTGCTCGACTCAACTGGGGGAAATTTCTAGTCATGACCGTTGTTGATGAGACCCAGCAGGAAAGCCGTGCTTTCGAGGCCGACGTCGCCAAGCTCCTGCACTTGATGGTGCACTCGGTCTATTCCGATAAGGACGTGTTTCTCCGCGAACTGATTTCGAACGCCGCCGATGCTTGCGAAAGGCTGCGCTACGAAGCCATCGCGGATCCTGGACTACTCGGAGATGATCCGACGTGCCGCATCACTCTTACCGTTGATGCTGACAAACGACGCCTCACGGTTGGCGACAACGGCATCGGCATGAGCCGCGACGAAATGGTCGAGGCTTTGGGGACAATCGCGCATTCGGGCACCAAGGCCTTCATGGATCGGATCGAGGCTGCCCAAGGTAGCGATAGCGCGACAGTCATCGGACAATTCGGCGTGGGCTTCTATTCGGCGTTCATGGTGGCGGATCGCGTAGACGTCATTTCCCGCCGCGCCGGGGCCGACGAGGCGTGGCGGTGGTCATCAGACGGTAAGGGCACTTATTCGGTATCGCCCGCGGCACTGGCCGACTCTCCGGGCCGCGGGACCCGTGTGGTCCTTCACCTAATGGAAAGCGCGAAGACTTACACCGAACGCTTCGCATTAGAGCGGATCGTAAAGGCACAGTCCGGCCATGTGCCAGTACCGATCGCGATCATCGACAAACCCGGCGCAGCGCCGTCCGAGGTCGCTGATGGGGCGGCGCTTTGGACCAAGCCAAAATCTGATATTTCGGCTGCGGATTATACAGACTTCTACCGCAGCGTTGCTGGGCAGTTCGATGAACCGGCACTCACGGTCCATTTCCGCGCTGAGGGTCGGCATGAATACACTACGCTTGCCTTTGTACCGGGCTCCCGACCGTTTGACCTCTTCGATCCAGACCGGAAAGGCCGCATCAAGCTTTACGTAAAGCGCGTCTTCATAACGGACGAGACCGAGATATTACCGCGCTACCTGCGCTTTGTTCGCGGGCTGGTGGACTCAGCCGACCTACCGCTCAATGTTTCACGCGAGATGATCCAAGACAGTCCCATCCTCACAGCGATCCGGAAGGGGGTGACGAGCCACGTGTTGAGTGACTTAGAGAAGCTCGCGGAGAAGGAGCCAGAGTCCTTCGCCAAGATTTGGGACAACTTTAGCGCTGTGCTGAAGGAGGGAATTTACGACGATTTTGAGCGCCGCGATGCGCTTCTGGCATTGTCCCGCTTCAAAACGACCGCCTCAGGGAGTTCGTGGCGAAGTCTGAAAGACTATGTCGCGTCGCTCAAGGAGAACCAAACTGCGATCTACTATCTGGCTGGCGATGACATTGCTCGGCTCGAAGCATCGCCACATCTGGAGGGTTTCCGCGCGCGCGGCGTCGAGGTCCTTTTGCTTGCCGACCCAATTGATAGCTTCTGGGTAACATCAGGGCCGTCGTTTGAAGGCAAGCCATTTAAGTCAATAACGCAGGGGGCAGCGGATTTGGCGCTTATCCCGCGGCTCGACACCAAGCCCCAGCCTACTTCCGAGACAGATAAAGCAGTCACAAGTTTTCTCGTCTTCATCAAAGAAACCCTTGGCGATGCGGTCGCAGATGTCCGTCCGTCAGACCGTTTGACGGACAGCCCCGTTTGCCTGGTCGCCCCCGAACATGGCCCCGACCGCCAGTTGGAGAGGCTGCTCTCTGGCGCGGGACGGATTAAGACTGCCGCGAAGCCAATACTCGAGATTAACCCGCGTCACGACATCATCGTTACACTTGCATCGTTAAGTGATGACGATCGCGTCTTCAAACAGGATGCCGCGCACCTGCTATTTGATGAGGCGCGGATACTCGACGGGGAGCGCCCAGAGGACGCACGGAAGTTCAGCGATAGGTTGGCGCGAGTCCTGAGGCGGGGTTTTGGAAAAAAAACACCTGAAACAATGCCCCCCAATTGATATCGCGGTTGGAGGTGGCCTAAGCCGCCTGCCGAGGCGGAGGTACGGCGATCTCGACGACATGCGGGAAGTCCCACTCAATGGTTATCCGGCTTGCGCGGCTTTTATAGCGACTCATCGCGTTATTTTTTATTTCTCGCCCGCGCTCGTAAAGCCAATGGCGAGAGCCTGCCGAGGGCTAGGCAACTCATTAAGCGGCCTACTCGAAGCTCGCTCCGATCCTTCGCGCGGACCGCCAACAGCTGTACTGCGATCGCGACCACCCCACTGACTAGCCCTGCTAGAATTTGAGCCGCAAAACTTTCATTCCATGGTGCCTTATCCTGGGCCGCGAGTTCTTCTAGCAGCACGGCGGCACGCCTTCGGCACACAATAACTGGCGCGCCCGAGACGATTCGAACGTCCGACCTTTGCCGCAGGAACTGTCACGCACCATCCGACACAGCAAAATAAGGCCTGTTGTCCGCTGGCCGGCGTTTCGTCTATTGAGCCTAACAGGCGCCCGTAGCTCAGCTGGATAGAGCGTTGCCCTCCGAAGGCTGCAGAATTGCCTGTGGCGTTAGCGGATATGACGCGTGATATGCTCGACAACAATGCAACCACTACCTTCCATGACACTCGGCAAGAGGCAGACGATTAGGAGAAACGAATGAATAAACTTTTCGCTTCTGGTTTAGTCGCTGCTGCTGTCGCGTTATCAGCAAGCGCCGCACAGACCTTGCCGATTTGGAGCGATCTAAGTCCGGACAGTATGGTTGTTGCAGTCGCCGACGGGTGCGGCATTGGCCGGTATCGCGCCCCTAATGGAAAATGCTATCGCAAATACTATGTCGGCCGCGGCCAAAAACAATTTTATGGTGCTTGCAGTGGCGTGAATTCCCATCGTGCGTGCAATTTATTTGGACAATGCTGGATGGTCTGCAATTAATATTCAACTAAAAAGTCTGGGCCACCAGCCATATCCGCTCGTAAATGATAAACAGAAATAACGTCGACATTTCGGGATGTCGCCTTTTGGCACTTAGCGGACATTCCAACCGCACCGGCGTTTGTCCGCTATTGGAGCAACAGCAGACATTGCTGGATTTTTGTGTGAGATGGCGTGGTCGCTAATGCACCCATTTTGGACAGTCGGCCTGATCAACGTCCGAGGCGGATTGTTTGACCAATATCAATCGCCGACCGGTCGCGAAGCGCTAAGTTTTAAAATTCGACAAATGACAAAGCGTCTTTCGAGGGGTCATATATGCGCCGCCGCGAGTTCATCATGCTTCTTGGCGGCGCGGGGGTATGGTCACTTGGCGCACGCGCGCACCAGCCATCGGCGAAGATCATTCGGATCGGGTTCCTGGGTTTGCCCAATGCTGACAGACTGCCCAAACCCCAGAGGCCTTTCGCGCGGGCCTGCGCGACGCCCGGAGCTCTGGCTCACAAGAAAGCTACTACCACGATCCCCGTCGTCTTCGCGATAGTCGGCGATGCTTTGGGACGGGTATCGTGTCCAGCCTCGCGCGGCGTGAGGCCAACGTGACGGGATCGACGTATTTCAATCCAGAACTCGCTGCGAAACGGCTGGTGTTGCTCAAGGAGGCCATGCCTGGCCTGACGAACCTGGGCATCGGGTGGCCGATGGTCGCGATTGGCACATCGCGTCATTTCGCTGCGCGGCCAGACAATCCGACCCATCACTGCGTGAAGATGCCGCCGGGCGATTTTGTTGTGAGAACAAACGTTACCACTCTTACCGACTATTCGCCGCGTTATCTGGTCATCGGCTATAGCCTCGCGCTATAGTTGAAGAAGCTGGAACGTCTGCACGAGCTGGCTCCCGATTTGCGGTGGTTCATTTTGCTCTCACCTCATGGTGACGGTGATAGGATGGTCGCTCCCTGAAATCACAGGTCATCCCCATGCCGCTCTCCGACACCGTCAAGACCCTGATCCGCAATGCCTGGGACGACGGCTATCCTTGCCTGCTCGCCACGCACGGGCGGGAGGGGCCCAACATTACGCCCAAGGGCAGCATGATCGTGTTCGACGACGCCCACCTAGCCTGGTGGGAGCGCTCCAAGCGCGCGGTGCTGGAGAACCTCTCGTACGACAAGCGCGTTTGCGTGATTTACGCCAACTTCAAGGCGCAGCGCGACGGTATTCTGGAGAGTGGTTTCCTGCGCTTCTTCGGTAGCGTCGAACTGCACGAGAGCGGGCCCGTGCGCGAGGCGATTTTTGCCAAGCTGTTGCCGCGCGAGCAGACCCATGTCGGCGCGGAAGCCGGCATCGGCATGCTGATCAAGATCGACAAGGCGATCGACATCCGCGGTAAACCGATTATATGAATAAAGAAAATATAAAACTACAGCGCCTGACCTAGCGCAATGTGATTTAGCCTTTGCAAGCTACCCGGGGGAACGGCTGAGACTAACAATATGGGAAAACGTCATGAGCACTATGGACCGCGGTGAACCGAAACTAATCTTTCCCGGGCTCGCCGGATTTTACGCGGCGGTGTCCGATCTCTGGTATCCGATGATCCGCATCACCGTCGGCGCCATATTGCTGGTCCACGGTTGGGGCAAGATCAAAACAGGCATCACCGCGCTTGCAGCTTATCTCGGCCGGGCCGGTCTCGTGCCTCCGGTACCGCTCGCCTATGTGGTATACATCAACGAGACGATCGGCGCCGTCTGCATCATACTCGGTCTGTTCACCAAATTCTTCGCAGCCTCGATCGCAATCGAATTGGCCGTCGCGCTTTGGCTTGTTCACTATGCCAAGGGATTTGGCGCATCCGCTGGCGGATACGAATACGTTCTGATGTGGGGCATCGTCATGTTCGCCATCGCCTTGCGCGGCGGCGGCCCCTATTCGCTCGATCGTGTTATCGGCAAGGAACTTTGAAATATAATCGTGGTCGAACGATGAGCGCGAACTCAAAATAACTTGCGGGACTTATCGGGCCAACGCTTATATTGTTTTGTCTATCTCCGAAGCGATTAATTTCAATATCTGGGCGGCCAATATTCCTCCCGTCACTTATCTCAACGGAACTATATTGTTTGTTGTTGGCCTTTCAATTGTCCGCGTTCACAATCTGTGGACGTCTGGGTGGCCGGTGTACTCTCACGGGTTGGATTATTATTCTTATTGGTTTGTTCCAGATGTTCGCGCCGGAGGCGCAACAGACCGGCGACAATGTCGTAACATACGCAGTGTTTGTAGTGATGTTCTTAATTGGGAGCTTCTTGAGCTTCAAGGCCTATTGGGAGAGGAGCCAGGCCGCGCATTCATAAACCACGCTGCGCGCTAGTTGTCATGTCTGCTTAGTGCCATGTATGGACGGCGCCCGCGGTGCAAGGGAAAAATCGGGCATTTCAGCGAAGCGTTCGGGTGCAGCCATGTATTCGGCCTTTGAATGCGGCCGCTTTGGCCGCTGGCCCTGATGTAATCCGCTGATCGGGTCCCAAACAATCGCACGCGTTCTTTCCTCGCGTGGCACTTAACGGGTTTTCCCGATCGACGGTCTCGACCGTTTCGCATCAATGTCATCATCACCCCTGCAGTTTTTGAACGCACGGACGCAACCTCATCCTCTCAACCTCATCCTCTTATTTCCGCGCTCCTTGTCAGGCCGCCGTTAGTCGAGGCGCCCGGTAGGTGCCTCCCTTGGCCAGCAACGCCCAGGCGACCCGCGCCATCTTGTTGGCAAGCGCAACCGCAACGACCTTGAACGGTCGCCGGGCGAGAAGCTGTATGAGCCAGGGATACTTCTCCGGCTGCTGGCGCGCACGCCGCAAGACGGAACAGGCTCCAACGACCAGGATGCGACGCAAGTAGCGATCGCCCTGTTTCGAGATCGGCCCAAGCTTCTGCTTGCCGCCAGTTGAATCTTCCCGCGGCACGAGCCCGATCCAGGCCGCAAAATCACGCCCCGATCGAAAAACCTTCGGATCTGGGACAACCGCTGCGATCGCGGTGGCCCCGATAACGCCGATCCCGGGGATGCTCTCCAGTCGCTTGCTCTCTTCGTTCGAGCGATGCTGCCCAACGACCCGTTTCTCGATCGATCCGATCATCGTCTGCACCGCCTGAAGCTGTGCCGCCAGCACGATCAGGCTGGCGTGGGCATCAACGGGCAAGCGCGAACCTCCATCCTGGGCAACGATCGCCAGCAACTCCTTGATCCCTTCGCGCCCTTGCGCAGCCGCTATGCCGAGTTCGGCCAAATGTGCCCGCAAGGCATTGATCAACTGGGTACGTTGGCGCATCAGCAGATCGCGCACTCGATGCTGCATCAACCGGCCCTGTTGCTCAGCCGACTTGACCGCGACGAACCGCATGGTCGGGCGCCTGACCGCTTCGCAGATCGCCTCGGCGTCGGCGGAATCGTTCTTGTTGCGCTTGACGTAGGCCTTCACGTCCTTCGCCGGCATCAGCCGAACCTGATGCCCGAGCTTCGTCAGCTCACGCGCCCAATAATGTGCCGTGGCGCAGGCTTCCATGCCGATAAGGCACGGCGCCAGCGCTTCGAAGAACTTTATCAACTGGCCGCGACGAAGTTGCTTCCTGACAACGACCTTCTCGGTCGCATCAATGCCGTGAACCTGGAACACGTTCTTGGCGATATCCAAACCAATCGTGGTAACTTGCATGTGGACGGCTCCTTCATGTGATTCGTCTCCGACGAACCACCCTATGGCACTCGATGCCGGGAGCGGGCTCCGTCCACCACATCAATCGCTACCGGAAAAATGTTACGTCTTGATGATTGAGCACAAACAAAAAGACCGCTTCGCGGCGGCCTCTCCGAAATGAAGGACACGGACGTAGCCTAAATAGGCTTCGCTACGAGGACATATAATTTGACTCGATGCATACAGTAAACTGTTCAAATTGGGCAGCCAGTTAACCAAGTGCATAATGCAAGCGTGTAGTTCCCCGCTTTTTCGCTCTCCGCACCCGCCGCACTCTCCAGCACTTCGTCGGAGACTTCGTAGGCGAGGATGATCTCTTCTTTAGTCTGGTCGAGTCCGATGGTGGTGTCACTCATGGCATTGATCCTTTCGTTCGCCAGTGGCCCGCGTCCCTCAGCTTGTCCGCTGCCGAAGGCCAATACCCCAGTAAATACATAAACTGTGTGAGGTGCTTCACAGACCGCGGCTGCGCCGAGAACGATGCGGATACCTTGGAGCTAACACGAGGCCAATCTAAGCCGTTTTTTGTGTGGGTGAATACGACCCACATGCACTTCCGCACCCATACCAAGCCGGCCAGCATTGGTCAGTCGGGGCGCTGGCAGAGCCCGTATCAAGACGCCATGATCGACCACGATAAGAATGTGGGGACAGTCCTCAAGGCGCTGGATGACCTGGGCATCTCCGACAATACCTTCGTCATTTACGCGACCACAACGCCCCGCACATGAACTCGTGGCCGGACGTGCGATGACGCCGTGGCTCCTCCGAATTGTGGGGGCCTTAACAGCACCCAGTTTCATGGCACTCACGGGCCGGTGGAGGAGCCGTCCACAGCATCAAAAGCGGACATCAATGAATAACTGCGATAGCCTAGACCAATCGGGCTTCGAGATCGCGTATTAAACCCTCCCGTCGTAGTCCGAAGGAGACCTGGATGAATTACGAGGATCCCTGGACCTGGATGCAATCGTACGACGTGCGTCGCTTCGGTGAGGTAATACTCGATAGAAATGAGCAAGAACGCTGGTGCCGTGCGATATTGCTCGGCGGCTTGCCATTTATGTGGCGTAAGGCGGAGGTCGCGCGCAATCTCATCTATGATCGGCTCGAACTACGTGCCGGTGACAAGGTTTTGATCATCGGCGAGTGCATTGAACCGTGCGGTTTTGTCGAGGACATCAAAGCGCGCATCGGCCCCCAAGGCAACATCCGGGTATTCGATATCACTGATGAGGCCCGAGACAGCTACATCGCGAAAAAGCGCGGTCGCGGCGGCCAGCTCGCTACATGGCAGTGGTCCTACACGCGGGAGATAGCAGACGGCACGTTCGATTGCGCAGCCTGTCTGCAGGGCGTGCAGCATACCGATGACTGGCGCGAAACGGGGGCAGAAATGCTGCGCGTCATGAAAAGTGGGCGCAATCTTGTGCTGGCCGAGATCGCTTATAGTCCCGAGACCAGGATGAAAATCGGGCTGGACATGCACATTGAATATGTTTTCAGCAAACTTCTGTCGCGGGTTGGCTGGAAGTTAGAAGAATTTCCTTATTATAGTCTGAAAGATTTGCAGGCCGCCTTTGCTGGACTTCTCAACGACACCGAGAGCTTTGTCTGGAAAGGCATCGAAATCTTCTGGGGCCGAAAACCAGCGCAAGCTGGCTGACATTTTCGGTCGCCACCTAGAAAATTAGCCCGTGCGTCCGATTGATCGTGACTCCCGAGCGAAATTTGCCGCCACGCTATAACATCTGCCCCACCACAACGATTGATGATGATCGAGCGCGACGCGAAGCGTCAACAAGACGGACCGCAATGATGCGCGCGGCATTGCGCAGATGATTCGGGCGGGGCTTGATCGCCCGGTGCATGTGAAGACATTACGCAGCCAGAAACTGCGGATGCTGCTGACCCATCGCGCCAAAGAAGGTCGATTAGGCCGCCTCAGTCACTGGTCGCGCAATGACAAAAAAGCCCCGCCGAAAGAACAGGCGGGGCAAGTCGGAGTCTAGCAACGCAATTATCTGACAAGCTGTCGAAATGGCGTGTAACGCCGGTCACACCCCACCTATAAAAAATAGACGGCCCAACGTTCAAGGTACATCCGCACATCCTTAGTACGCTTGCGGTTATGCCTTGGCCAGCAAGGGCCACGACACCCGCGCGTTGCAAGCCTATCTTGGCAGCCGCAACATCCAGCACGCAGTCAAGTACACGGGATTATCGCCCGCTAAATTCAAGGATTTCTGGCGGGACTGAACACGTGCGCCGAAAGCAGAACGTGTGCGGAGAGTGGCCTGTTGGCACTTCACGTCAGTTATTGCAGCGCGATATTTTGGTAGCTATTGAAGCAAGATGAGGACGAAGCCGACGTGATAAATCAGACCGCTCCGGTCGTCGCCAGTTTCTGACCATGCTGCGGTCGACTACTGGTCGACTGTCAGGAATTTCGGATTCACCAAGCCGGGGCTCGGGTTTCTGTATTTCGCTGTCGACGGCCTGATCTATTAGCTTTTCACATCTTCGCTTTCCAGCGGCGCCTTCATCTCCTATGGGGCCGATTTTATTGACCAGCACCGGCGCTCGGCCGGCTATGTCGATCGTATACTCAAGGGCGAGAAGCCAGCCGATCTTCTGGTGCAGGCACCGACAAAGTACGAACTGGTGATTAACCTCAAGACCGCCAAGACGCTCGGCCTCGAAGTGCCGGCGACCGTGCTCGCCCGCGCGACCGAGGGGATTGAATAACGATATATTTTGCTGCACTGCATGAGTCCCGCTTATGGCACTAAGGAATAAGCGGACATTGCAATCGCGTTGGCGCATGTCCGCTTTCGGGGTAAAGCAGACAGCCTGGAACGGGATTAGGGCTCTACCATGGACGTTGGCGGCTGGCTGCGAAACCTGGGACTCGGAGAGTATAAGTCAGCATTCATCGAGAACGCTATCGACACCGATGTGCTGCCGGAGCTGACCGAACGCGATCTCGAAAAGCTCGGGGTCCCGCTGGGCGACAGGAAGCGTCTCATCAAGGCGATCAAGGCGATGGCTGGCAACTCTCCCAGTGCGCTCATCACGCGCGAAGTCGGGGAGAAAGCGCCGAGCAACTACTCCCCCATGGCGGCTGCCGAGCGCCGTCACTTGACCGTGATGATTTGCGATCTGGTGGGCTCGACTGCTCTATCGGCACAACTCGATCCGGAGGACATGGGCGCCGTGATCGATGCCTTTCAGGCCGCCTGCGCCCGTATCACGCTAGCCTTTGACGGCTTCCTTGCCGATTTCCGGGGCGACGGGATATTGGCCTATTTCGGCTATCCCCGCGCGCACGAGGACGATGCCGAGCGAACCGTGCGCGCGGGGCTCGATATCGTTGCCGCTGTTGCACGGCTCAAGACGCCCGCGGAAGAGCCGCTCTCGGTCCGCATTGGCATCGCCACCGGCTTGGTGGTGGTCGGCGGTGGCGAGGGTGCGTTGCGGGAACATGCTGTGGTTGGTGACACGCCGAGCCTTGCGGCGCGCCTTCAGGCCTTGGCCGATCCTGGGACGGTCGTCGTCGCCGCTTCCACACGCCGGCTGCTAGGCGATCTGTTCCGTCTGCGCGACCTTGGCCTCAACAAGGTCAAGGGTATTGCGGAGCCGATCGCGGCGTGGGCGGTTGACGGCGCATCGGCTTCCGAGAGCCGCTTCGAGGCGATCCACGCAGCGGGTCTAACTGATCTCATCGGCCGCGAGGACGAACTCGATTTCCTGCTGAAACGCCAACGTCTCGCCTGGAAAGGTGAAGGCCAGATCGTACTGATCTCGGGTGAGGCGGGGATCGGCAAGTCCCGCCTTGCGGCGGCTCTCGAAGGGCGCATCGCCGACGAGCCGCACACGGCCTTGCGTTACCAATGTTCGCCTTACCACACCAACAGCGTACTTTATCCGTTCATCGCCCAATTGGAGCGAGCGGCGGGGTTCAAGGCAGACGATACGTCCGAGCAGCGCCTTGACAAGCTGGAAGCGCTTCTCGCCATAGCCGCACCGCGAGTTCGGGACACAGCACCGCTTTTTGCTGCGCTGCTGTCGATCCCGTTTGGCGACCGGTATCCGCGGCTTGCGCTCAACCCCGCACAGCAACGCCGCCGCACGTTCGCGGCACTGCTCGATCAATTCGAGGGTCTCGCGCGTCAGAAACCGATCCTACTCTTGTTCGAGGATGCACACTGGGCCGATGCCGCCTCCCTCGAGCTACTCGATCTAACAGTCAAGCGGGTGCGCCAACTACCGGTCCTTGCCCTTTTCACCCTTCGGCCGGAATTCAATCCGCCCTGGATTGGCCTCCCCAATGTCGGCGCCTTGACGCTCGGTCGCCTCGACCGCAGCAACGTTGAAAGCATGGTTACGCAGGTAACCCACGGCCGGTCGCTGCCAGCCGAAGTGATGAACCAGATTGTCGCCAAGACCGACGGCAACCCGTTGTTCGTCGAGGAGCTCACAAAGGCGGTGCTCGAAGGGGACATCCTGGTCAAGGACGCCGATGGCTATCGCCTCGACGGACCTCTGCCCCCACTCGCCATTCCGGCAACCCTTCAAGAACTCCTTGATGGCGCGGCTCGACCGCCTGGCGCCGGTGAAGGAGATCGGTCAAATCGGGGCAGCCATCGGGCGTGAGTTCTCCTATTCCTTGATGCGCGAGTTGGTCGGACGCGACGAACCGGCACTAAAGCGTGCTCTAGCCAAACTCGAGCGGGCTGAGCTCGTGTTCCGCCACGGTAAGCCGCCGGAAGCTATCTATAGCTTCAAGCACGCGCTGGTGCGGGATGCGGCATATGAGAGTCTGCTCAAGAGCCGCCGGCAGCAATTGCACGGCCGGATTGCGCGCACAATGGAGGAGAAGTTTCCCGACATTGTGGTGAGCCAACCGGAAATCGTGGCTCACCACTTCACTGAAGCCGGTCTTGCTGAACCCGCAATCGATTACTGGCTCAAGGCTGGTCATTTCGCACTCAGCCGTTCAGCGATCGCTGCTGTCGGTCATCTGAAACAAGGGTTGAAACAGATTCCCAATATTGACGACCCGATGCTACGCAACAAGTGGGAGTTGCTGCTTCAAACGTCGCTCGGCAACGCCCTCCAGGCGACTAAGGGCTGGAGCATTGACACTGCGAAGCACGCGTATACGCGAGCACTTCAGCTGTGCAAAGAGAGTGGGCTTGACGAACATACTTTTCCTGCGGTGTTTGGTTTGTGGACCTGGAATTTCCTTCGCCCACCGCTTGGTGAAGCTCAAGCCCTTGCCGAAAATTTGCTGAATACGGCTGAGAATGTAGATAACTCGGTTTACAAGGTTCTTGCCCACGAAGCTCTAGGGTTTACCTTATTTGCACGCGGGAAATTTGCCGCCGCCCACGCGGAGCTAGAACGCAGCATTAGCATGTGTGAGGACAGCGCGGCCGCGGCGTATCTTGACTTGTCAGCGCAAGACCCGCGAGTTCATGTAAGGTTATACGACGGCATGGCACTATGGTTCCTCGGCTATCCTGATCAGGCGTTGAGGATTTGCGCGGAGGCCCGCCTTTATACAGATGCATCTCAACATCCGTACAGCGAGGCAATGGCACGAACGATAAGCCTCCGGGTACGTCAGTTTCGCGGTGAGGCTGCCGTTATCGCAGGCCACGTCAACGCGGCAATCGCACTCTGCGAAGAGCATGAGTTTGTGCATTATCTAGCCATGGCTTTGATGTTGCGCGGATGGGCAAGTGCCCAGCAAGGCGAGTTTGCGAAAGGCATTGCCGAGATTCAAGAAGGTTTGGAAAAAGAACGGGCCACCGGCGCCTTATTGTATGAGTCGTACACTCTGGGGTTACTGGCGGATGCATGCATAAAGAATGATCGTTACGGGCAAGCGCTCGAATTTTTGGACCGGGCTCAATCGAGGCTCGATGAAAAGAACTCCGAACGTTTTTACGCGGCTGAAATATATCGGTTGCTCGGAGAAGCATATCTGCGATCACACCAAGATCTGGATCAGGCGGAGCACTTTTTTTGTAAGGGCCTTAAGGTCGCGCGCGAACAGAAAGCCAAATCCCTTGAACTTAAACTTTGCGTCAGTATTTATGATCTGTGCGAGCTGAGACAAAACGCCAATGATTATCGCTCGCAACTCGGCGAGATTTACGGATTTTTTAGCGAGGGTTTTGACACCACGGATCTAGTCAGAGCTAAAGCAAGGTTGAAACATGCTTGATCAGGATAAGCTATTCGACTAGCTGGTCAGTGCGTGTTGATCTTGTCGCTACCCACATGTGTATCAATCTCGCTGCCATGGAAGGACATCGCGAAAGGCGAGAAGCGTGCTGATCTGCCGATGCAGGCGCCGACCAATTACGAGACGGTGATCAATCTTAAAACTGCGAAGGCACTCGGCCTCACCGTGTCGCAACATTTGAAGCCGATTGTGTGCCATTTCTTACTCGCGGTCCGGTCGCAAAGTGCTAGGCTAAAGTGGACTGGCCGCAGCGTGCCGATTTATTCCCGCTGGGCCACAGGTATACCGACGACGTTGTCGGGGGCCGTCCATGGAAGTGCTTGGCATTTTGCTGCTGCTCGCGATCCCGATCGCATGGAGCGCGGCGTTCTTCCTCGTGCTCGGCGCGCGCACGCGCATCGCCGCGCTGGAGGCACGGCTCGCCCGCCTCGAAAGCCAAACAGCACTACGTACGAGAGCAGCGCCGACGCCAGCTCAGGCTCCTGTTCCCGCGCCAGCCGCCGAACCTGAGGAGGCCGAGCCGGAGCCGGTCGCGCCCACGATATCCGAGCCTGCAACGCCACCGGAGGATCTTCAGCCAGCGCCGGCACCGGAACTCGCGTGGGTTGGGCCGCTCGCCGCAGCGCCGAGTCTCGCCGGCTTCGAGGAGCGCTTCGGCACGCGTTGGGTCGTATGGGTCGGCGGATTGGCGCTGGCGCTCGGCGGGATATTCCTCGTGCGCTATTCGATCGAGGAGGGGCTGATCGGGCCGGGCCTGCGCGTGTTCTTCGGCGCGCTGCTCGCCGCCGCGCTCATCGCTGCCGGCGAATGGCAGCGCCGGCAGGAGCGCGAGAGCGGCGTCGCCGGGATCCCCGCCGCGCACATCCCGAGCATCCTCACCGCCGCCGGAACGACAGTCGCCTACGCCACCGTCTACGCGGCCTATGCGCTCTACGGATTCTTAGGACCAAGCGTCGCCTTCGCCCTGCTCGGCCTCGTGGCACTGGCGACGCTCGCCGCGGCGTTGCTGCATGGCCCGGCCCTGGCCGGGCTCGGACTAATCGGCGCCTACGTCACGCCAGTGCTCGTCGCGTCGAAGGAGCCCAACTACTGGGCGCTCTACGTCTATCTTGCCGTGGTGAGCGCGGCCGCCTTCGCGTTGGCACGCGCGCGTATGTGGCGCTGGCTCGCTATTGCGGCGGTCACGTTTGGCGCATTGTGGATCCTGCCTGGCATCGGCGATCTGCGGGTCGACGCGGTCGTTCCCCACGCGTCTTACGCGGCAGTCGGCTTCGCGCTCGTAGCCGTGTTCATCGTCTCCGCCCTGCTCCTCGGCCCAGCGGCGGAGCCGGGCTACATCGACGACGTCTCGTCCGCGGCGCTCATCGTCTATCTCATCGCCGCCGCGCTGGTCACCTTGGCGACCCAGCACGATCCCTTCGCGCTGGCGGTTTTCACCGCTCTGGTCGCCGCGACGATCTCGATCGGCTGGCGCACCGGCGCAGCCACTGCCGCGGTGCCTGCCGCAGGCATCCTCGCGATGATGGTCATCGGCGCCTGGGCGGTGAACATTAATATCGAAGCGCTCGTCCTGCCGGGCGGTCCCGCGGCCGGCGTGGTGCCTGAGCCGTCGTCCGCGGCGACCGGCTGGCACCTCACCCTCGGCGCACTCCTCGCAGTGCTGTTCGGCGGCGCCAGCTTCCTCGCGCAGGGCCGCTTCGAGCGGCCGCTCATTGCGATCATGTGGGCGGCGGCGGGCGTGGTGACGCCAATCGGGCTCCTCACCGCGCTCTATTACCGCATCGCCGGCTTCGAGCGCTCTATCCCCTTCGCCGGCATCGCACTCGTTCTCGCCGCACTTTACGCTGTTGCTACCGAGACGCTGACCAAGCGTGAGCCGCGCCCGGGCCTCGACGCGGCCGGCGCTATCTTTGCCACTGGCGCCATCGCCGCGCTCGCGTTGACACTCACCTTCGCTTTGGAAAAGGGCTGGCTCACCGTCAGCCTCGCACTGATGGTGCCGGGCACCGCCTGGGTCGCGGAGAAGCGCCCGCTGCCGGCTTTGCGCTTCGTCGCTGCCGCGCTCGTCCTCATCGTGCTCGCGCGCGTTTGGTGGGAGCCGCGCATTGTCGGCCGCGACGTCGGCACGACGCCGTTGTTCAACTGGCTGCTCTACGGCTACGGCGTGCCGGCGCTCGCCTTCTGGACGGCGGGATATCTCCTGCGCCGGCGCGCCGACGACGTGCCCGCGCGCATGACCGACGCGGCCGCCATTCTGTTCACGGTACTGTTCGGCGTCCTCGAGATCCGCCATTTCATGACGCATGGCGAGGTGTTCCGCGCTTCGACCGGCCTCGCCGAATTAGCGCTGCAGGTCTCGCTCGGCCTCGCGCTGGCGAGCGGGCTCGAACGCGTGCGCGGACGGACGCGCAGCATCACCCATGACATCGGCGCACTGGTCATCGCCGCGCTCGCCTTGGTCGGTATTGTCGTCGGCCTGTTATTCGCGGAGCTCCCCCTGTCGACGGGCGAGCCGGTGGGCGGACTTGTAATCAACCTGATCCTGCTCGGCTACGGGCTACCCGCCGTCCTCGCCATCGTGCTGGCGCTAGTCACGCGCACGACGCGGCCGCTGGCCTTCCGCGCCGTCGCCGTCGCGGTGTCCGTCGCCCTAGCGCTCGTCTATCTCTCGCTGGAAGTCACGCGGTTCTACCAAGGACCGGTCCTGAGTTTTGGTCCGACGACCGATGCGGAGCAATACACCTACTCCGTCGTCTGGCTTGCCTTTGGCGTCATGCTGCTTGTCGCCGGCATGCTGCTGCGCTCGCAGCAGGCGCGCCTCGCGTCGGCGGCGGTGATCCTGATAACCGTCGCCAAGGTCTTCGTCGTCGACATGTCGGGACTGGAAGGCGTGTGGCGGGCGCTGTCTTTCATCGGCCTCGGCCTCGTTCTCGTCGGCATCGGCTGGCTCTATCAGCGCCTCTTGTTCCGACCCCGCGGCGCGACCTCCGTGTAAGTGGGACCACCGAAGATCACTCGGTTCCCGCATTTTCCTTATAGCAATCTTCCTTGGAGTACTGACGCAGCGGAGTACGCTGGCCTGAGCATGGCCAGAACGAATGTCCGCTATTGATGCTGTGGACGGCTCCTCCACCAACACGTGAGTGCCATAAATGTGGCTTCCCCTCCCCCAGCGCGGTAGGCCGTTAGCCTGCATCCGGTTTCGATAGAACGATTCTCGTCCAATTTAGGGCGATCTCGGACCGAGCCGCAACCGCCTGGTCAGTTATCGACCTTCGGGGCGGGCGAGCGCCTTTTGGAAATCGCGCGAACCTCGCGAGCCTGGTCCTAAGGAAAGCTGCCTCGGCTACAGATGCGCGTTCACTACGGGAAGCTTCTTCAACAAATCAATGCCCGCTTAAGAATGCTCTGCCCTCGCCCGAAATCGAAAAGTTGCGCCAGATTAGTGTGGCGGTTGATCGTGTCGCCTTCGATCTCGGACATCGGGCATAATCAGCGTCTGAGGCCGACTGTGTGCCATTTCTCACTCGCCGCGCGGTCGAAACCTGTTATGGTTTAGCATTGCACGAGGCGTGTTCTCAGGGGGCACATGCAACGGCGCGAGTTCACCACGCTTCTCGGCGGTGCGGCGGTCGGGTGGCCGCTTGTCGCGAGCGCGCAGCGGCCCGACCGCGTGCGGCGCATTGGCATGCTCACGGGCATAGACGCAGACGATCCGGGGGAGCAGGCGCGCTACGCAGCGTTCGTGGAAGGGCTGCAACAATTGGGCTGGACTGACGGCCGCAACGTGCGCATCGACACCCGCTCGGCCGCGGGCGATGCTGAGCGCATTCGCAGATACGCGGCGGAAGTGGCAGCGTTCGCACGTATCTCCGAGGTCAAATTCGGCGGGACCAGCAACAACCGCGCTCCGCCAGCATAGGTTTGGACTTATGGCCGAACCGAAGCCTCTGCTGTTGTCCCGGCGTTTTGCGCCACTGTTCTGGTGCCAATTCTTTTCGGCATTCGGCGATAATTTCCTCAAAAACGCGCTGGTCTTCCTGATCCTGTTCAAGCTCGGCGGATCCGCAGGCGAGTCCCTCATTACGCTGGCGGCGGCGGTGTTCATAGCGCCCTACTTCTTTCTATCGGCGTTCGGCGGCGAGATGGCCGACCGTTACGACAAGGCAATCGTGGCGCAGAGTTTGAAGCTCATAGAAATCGGCGTCGCGATGCTCGCCGTCGCCGGCTTTGTCATACATTCGGTGCCGATCCTATTCGCGGCGCTGTTCGGTTTTGGCGTCATCGGTTCGCTGTTCGGCCCGATCAAGTACGGCATCCTGCCCGACCTCCTGCAGCGCTCGGAATTGCCAGCTGCCAACGCCCTTGTCGAAGGCGCGACCTTTATGGCGATCCTGCTTGGCACCATTGTCGGCGGGCTTGCGACCAAGGACGGCGGCGATCCGGCCTCGTTCGCCGGACTGATGCTCGTTTTCGCATTGCTGTGCTGGACTTCGTCCCTGCTCATTCCGCGAGTCGGCTCGGGTGCGCCGGACCTGAGAATTTCGGCCAATGTCATCGCCTCCACCAGACGGCTGTTGCAGCATCTGCGCGGCGACCATCGCCTATGGTGGGGCGCGTTGGTGACGAGTTGGTTCTGGCTTGTCGGTGCGGTGGTGCTTTCACTGCTGCCGCCGCTGGTGAAATCGGTGCTCGGCGGCGCCGAGGAGGTGGTGACAACCTTCCTCGCTGTATTCTCAGTCGCGGTTGCGGTGGGCTCGGGAATAGCGGCCTGGCTCGCGGCTGGGCGTATCGTGATCCTACCAACGCTGATCGGCGCGGTGCTGCTCGGCGTTTTTGCCGTCGACCTGGGGTGGACCAGTTTCGGCACCCCGCTTGCTCTCGTGCCGGCCGGCGTCGAAAAGGTGTTCTCATCTAGACTCGGCTTGCGGGTAATGGTCGATCTTGCCGGGCTTGCGATCGCTGGCGGCCTTTACATCGTCCCGACATTTGCCGCCGTGCAGGCATGGGCCGGCGCCGACCGGAGAGCGCGCGTTATCGCCGGCGTCAATGTGCTCAATGCCGCGTTCATGGTCGGCGGCACGGTCGCGGTCGCGCTGCTGCAGGCGTTCGGCGTCACCACGGCGATGCTGTTCATAATTATCGGCATTGCGACGCTCATCGTCGCCATCATCATCGGACAGACCATGCCAACGAAGGCTGGGATGGATTTCCTCTCGATTGTGTTCCGCACGCTTTATCGCATCGAAGTGTGCGGTGTGGACAACCTGCTCAACGCCGGTTCTAACCCGATCATCGCACTCAATCATGTGAGCTTCCTCGATGCGGCGGTTGCAATGTCGCTGTTGCCGAAGGATCCAATGTTCGCCATCGACAGTGCGATGGCGAAAAAGTGGTGGGTGAAGCCATTTCTCCAATTCATCCGCGCCATGCCGCTCGATCCGACAAAACCCCTGGCGGTTCGCACGCTGATCAATGCGGTGAAGGGCGGCGAGCCGTTGATCATCTTCCCGGAGGGGCGATTAACCGTCACCGGAAGCCTGATGAAGGTCTATGATGGGGCCGGCCTGATCGCCGACAAAACCGACGCTTATATCGTGCCGGTGCGGCTTGCGGGCCTTGAATGCACACCGTTCAGCCGGCTGTCGCGCGCGCAGGTGCGCCGGCGCTGGTTTCCCAAAGTGACGGTAACCGTGCTGGAGCCGGTGAAGCTCACAGTCGATCCAGCGCTCAAGGGCCGGCACCGGCGGCAGGCAACGGGCGCGGCGCTCTACGAGATCATGTCGAACCTCGTCTACCGCACAACGTCGATTGAGCGCACCGTGACTGAGGCGCTGATTGAGGCCGCGGAGATCCACGGCATGGGCCGGGTTGCAGTCGAGGACCCGATCGCGGGCGAGCTCAGCTATCGCAAGCTGCTGATGGGTGCGCACATTCTCGGCAAGAAGCTCATGCCACTCGCTCCCCAGGGCAAGCCGATCGGAGTGATGCTGCCGAACGCCAATGGCGCGGCTGTGACGGTAATGGCGTTGATGTCGGCAGGTCGAGTCCCAACCATGATCAACTTCACTGCCGGAGTCGCCAATGTGCTCGGCGCCTGCAAGGCCGCGAAGCTCGATACCATCGTTACCTCACGCGCCTTCGTCGAGCGTGGCAAGCTCGATGCATTGATCGCTGGCATCCGGAACGACATCAAGATCGTCTATCTCGACGATATCCACTCGACCATCACGCTCTCTGACAAGCTGCACGGATTGTGGAACGCGAAAAAGCCGCTAGTCAAACGAGTCCCCGGCGATTGGGCAGCGATCCTGTTCACCTCGGGGTCCGAGGGCGCGCCTAAGGGCGTAGTGCTCTCCCACCGCAACATGCTGGCCAATGCCGCACAGGCAACCGCCCGCATCGACTTTGGCCGGCAGGACAAAGTGTTCAACGTACTCCCACTGTTCCATTCCTTTGGCCTGACGATCGGCCTGGTGCTACCACTCATCTCCGGGGTGCGTATTTATCTCTATCCGTCACCATTGCACTATCGCACCGTGCCGGAACTGATCTATGGCGTGAATGCCACTATCTTGTTTGGCACCGACACTTTCCTCAACGGTTATGCCCGTGCCGCCCACGCCTACGATTTCCGGTCACTGCGCTACATTCTTGCCGGCGCCGAGCCGGTGAAAGAGTTGACACGGCGCATCTATCTGGAGAAATTCGGCCTGCGCATCTTGGAAGGCTACGGGGTGACCGAGACCGCGCCGGCGCTCGCGCTCAACACGCCGATGTTCAACAAATTCGGCACGGTCGGGCGCTTGCTGCCGGGTATGGAAATGCGTCTGGAAAAGGTCGAGGGTGTCGACGAAGGCGGCCGCCTTTTGGTGAAGGGGCCCAACGTGATGCTCGGCCATTTGCGCAGCGAGAAACCGGGTGTACTGGAGCCGCCGCCCGAAGGTTGGTACGACACCGGTGACATCGTCACTATCGACAAGCAAGGCTTCATCATCATCAAGGGCCGCGCCAAACGCTTCGCCAAGATCGCCGGCGAGATGGTCTCGCTCGCGGCGGTTGAAGCGCTGGCCAGCGAATTGTGGTCGGACGCGCTGTCAGCTGCTGCCAGTGTGCCGGATGCCCGCAAGGGCGAGCGCTTGATCCTGGTGACGCAAAATAAGGACGCCACCCGCAGCCAGTTCCAGGCGTTCGCTCGCTCCCACGGAGCCTCCGAGCTGATGACGCCGGCGGAGATCATTCACATGGAGAAGCTGCCGCTGCTCGGTGCCGGCAAGGTGGATAACATGGCGGTGGCCAAGATGGTGCGTGAATTGGCCGCGGCGAAGCCTTCTGCGGGGGCGTTGGCTTAGCGTCCGCTGCCGTATCATGAGGACGAGCATTTATGTCTTCTGACCGCTAAAGGGTTCTTGGCGGACGCCCCGCGCAGCGAGGGCTTTTTCGGTCAGTGAAACCCTGTCACATTACCGTACATTAGAAACCGGCGAGTGGCAGAGTCACCGATTCCGAATGTGTGCAATATTGATCAGTACTCTGCGACCGCGTTATAAATGGATACTCCAATCATTGGCATCGGGCCTTTTGATTCAAGTCAAAAATGGCCCGGAAGATGAATTTTGCTGAAAGGGAGGCACAAAGTGAAACGAATAATTCTTGCTGCTTTAATCATGTCGTTTGCCGTTGGGTCGGCAATGGCACAGGCAACATGCGAAAGCAAAGCGATCAGCAAAGAGGGCAAGCCGCTTGCTGGCGCTGCAAAGACTAGCTTCGTAAATAAATGCAAGAAGGATGCATGCGAAAGCAAGGCAGTCAGCAAAGACGGCAAGCCACTTTATGGGGCTGCAAAGAAGAGCTTCATCCAGAAATGTAAGAAATCCGCCTAAATCTTCTCGAAAGAAAAGGCGCGACTCACGCGCGTTGAGCATTGCAGAGAAAAATAGTGTTCGTTAAGTCTCGCTATGCAACGCACTTCTCGGCATAATGCTGGTTGGGGTCGCAATACTAGCGAAGGTGCTGTGGTCACGATCTAGCACCTTAAGATTATCGAGTATCGTACTTTGATCAAATGCGGGAGCTGAAAAATGAAAATGCCTTTTATTCTGACTCTGTGTGCGGCGATGATCGGTGCTCTGGCTTTATCCTCTCCCGTGATCGCTCAGCAGAAGACTGCGAAGGCGTGCCAGGAGGAATGGCGAGCGAATAGAGCGGCTAATCAAGCAGCCGGCATCACGCAAAAGGCCTACGTCGAAAAATGTCGCGCCGGTAGCGCGACCGCACAGCCGGCGGCCACGCCAGCGGCGGCGCCCGCTAGACCCGCGGCAACGACATCGGACGCTCCACAGAAAACCGTGCGGGCCTGCCAGGAGGAATGGCGAGCGAATAGAGCGGCTAATCAAGCAGCCGGCATCACGCAAAAGGCCTACGTCGAAAAATGTCGCGCCGGTAGCGCGACCGCACAGCCGGCGGCCACGCCAGCGGCGGCGCCCGCTAGACCCGCGGCAACGACATCGGACGCTCCACAGAAAACCGTGCGGGCCTGCCAGGAGGAATGGAGAGCGAATAGAGCGGCTAATCAAGCAGCCGGCATCACGCAAAAGGCCTACGTCGAAAAATGTCGCGCCGGCACTACGGCCGAACAACCGGCACCGACAACTTCGCCGAGACCGGCTCCCGCATCACCGGCTGCGACGACGACTGCGCCGGTTGCGCCGACCGCTGCGCCACCGGCAGCGACACGGGCGCCGGCAGCAGGTACGCCCACGGGCGCTGGCCAATTCGCAACCGAGGCCCAAGCCAAAGCGCGCTGTCCCAGAGACACTGTCGTATGGGTCAACTTGGACTCAAAGATCTATCACTTCGCCGGGTACAAAGACTACGGCAACACGAAAACGGGCGCGTACATGTGTGAGAGAGACACAGCCGCCGGAGACTTCCGCGCCGCCAAAAATGAAAAGCACCCTTGAGGAACAAAATACACCGCAATGAACATCTTTATGAAAGAGTGCGAGGAAGACTACTAGATGTTTTGAGAGAAAGCTTTGGTGTTAAACAACATGGAGTAACATCAGTATCGTAGCGTCGGCGACATGTAGCCGAAGATGATGCGTCTGTGCCCGTCTCCTCGCTCACCTCCGCCCCATAAACCAGCCGACCGCCAGCAGCACCACGCCCACAACGCCGGACACCATGCCATGTTTATACCGCATGCGCGCGAGACCCGTTTCGTGTCCGGGAAAGAAGCCCGGCAGCGAGTCAGCCGGTAGCAGGAAATACATTGCGGCAACAACGATCAGAATGATGCCGAGCAGATAGGTAACGAGCTTCATCGGATGCTCCTTCGGGCGACTGCTGGCTAACGTCGAGCAAAACATACCAAGCGCCGCCCATTTGAGAACCGAGTCTATTAGGTTAGTCACAGGACAGATATCTTAGGCTTTTTGCGCTCGGGGTCATTCGGAGATTTACCTCAGCGCACGCTACAAGCCCCCGCTCGCTTTTGTGACCTATCTCAAAGCAGCCACCGCGTCTCTGTGAGAATGTAATACGATTATCGGAGAGGCCCCAATGACGAAACCTATTCCTGACAAGGCGGAGATTGCGCTCGAATATCCGGACAAACTCTATGTTGGCACGTTTGAGCGCTCATCACAATTCGAGGCACATCTCGATCCGACCGGCATTGCACTCACCCTCGAACGGCTGGGCGCTGAAGATGTCCGCAAATCGATTCACATGCATATCAACTTTGGGCTGTTTGCTGACATTCTGCGCGAATTGGCTTCGACAGTTGGACGCATTCCAAAGGACGACGTATTGCATCACGATCAACTAGTACAAGCGGTCACCGAGTTGCAGAGGGCGCTGGTCGACAGTCCAGCGAAGAAATCATCATGAAGATCGTCGCAATGCCGCCGGTCGTGTGATCGTGAGCTTCATGGTCTCCGATCTCCGCTTGCATGCAAACGCTCATAGTGTTCCATCTGATTTGGCGCCTTCCAAAATCACTATTTGAACCGTTACGATGCCTTGCTTTGAGCGTTGACACTGCTGATTTCCGGAAGAACGCCAGCGGCGCACCCGCCTAGCACTCGGCTTGGAAGAATCGGATCAGCTTCTCGGCGATCGCGGCGCCCGCGATCTTTCTGAGCGCCGACGTCAGGCTCTCGTCCGCCCCGGCGAGTTCCTGCAGGTCCGCGATCCGCCAACGCATGACACGAGCCGGCTGCGTGACCGTCGCGTCGTAGAGCTCGGGCGAGCCGCCCAGCACGCTGGCCAGGCCCGCGAGATCTCCGGGGCGGGCGTGACCTAACACGCGGCCGTCCCTGCGCGCCTCCAGCTCGCCGCGGACGACCGCCTCGAGCGAATCCGGCGGATCGCCCTTGGAATGGAGCACGTACCCGCGGTCCAGGTCCTGCCACTCACCGATCGCCAGGAGGCGCTTGAACTGCTGGGGCGACAGCGCACTGAACGTCTTGTCGTACAGAATCTGCTCGTCGCCCGTGAACGCGACGGGCCGACGCTCCTTCACGATGCCCCAGGCGCGCGTGGCGTTGATACTTATAAACACGCAGCTCCACATCATCGGCGTCCACAGCGGCTCCGTTTGCAACAAGTAGTACGGGATGACCATGAGCGAACCCACGATGGACAGCAGCCTCAGCCACAGGATGTCCCTCACCCAGTAGGCGCCGACGAAGATCAGGTTCGCCAGGTCGTCGAAAACGTTTAGGTGCATGAGATCACCGTCCGTGGCGTTCAGGAGTTGAGAGAATAGGCAAAGCCGCCATGACGAAGCGCATGATTATCCTGTTCGTTGCCCTGGTTTGTTTGCGGTGCCGGCCCTCGCCTTGGCGCAGGAAAACCGCCCCGTCATTGCGCTCCAGACCAATTTTCGGTTGTTGGTGCGGCCTGGGACATAGGTGACACTTCGTACCGGACACATGGGTAACACTTTTCGCTTTTTGGCGGGAGGTGTTGATGCCGTGGAAAGCGAGTTCGGTCATGGAAGAGCGCCTTCGCTTTGTCGCCCGCCTGTTGGACGGTGAGGCCATGACGGACGTGTGCCGGGAGTTCGGCATATCTCGTAAGACCGGCTACAAGATTTTCGACCGCTACAAGGAGCACGGTCTTGAGGCCTTGAGCGACCGTTCGCGGCGGCCGGTGCGCTACGCCAATCAGCTGCCGCAGCCGATTGCGAGCCTCATTGTCCGGCTCAAAGGCGAGAAGCCGCATTGGGGCGCACGCAAGATCAGGGAGCTTCTGGTCAGGCGGCTGGCCGGCGACGTGCGGGTTCCCGCCAGGAGCACCATCCATGCGGTTCTCGATCGCCACGGCCTGGTCAAACGCATCGGCAGAACGCGCAACCGCGCCAGCGGAACGCCGCTGTCAGAGGGCGCCGCGCCCAATGACTTGTGGTGCGCCGACTTCAAGGGCGAGTTCAAGCTCGGCAACGGGCGCTACTGCTATCCACTGACCGTCACCGATCAGGCCTCGCGCTTCCTGCTGCTGTGCGAAGCGCTGGAATCCACCAGGGAAGAGCTGGCCTTTACCGCCTTCGAGCGGCTGTTTTGCGAGCGCGGCCTGCCGCTCGCCATCCGCTCCGACAATGGCGTTCCCTTCGCCAGTCCCAATGCCTTGTTCAACCTCTCCAAGCTCTCGGTCTGGTGGTTGCGGCTTGGCATCGCCATCGAGCGCATCAAACCCGGCCATCCGCAGCAGAACGGCCGCCATGAGCGCATGCACCTCACCCTCAAGAAAGAAGCCACTCGTCCGCCAGGCATGAACAGCCTGCAGCAGCAGGGCCGCTTCGACGCTTTCGTGCTCGAGTTCAATGCCGAAAGGCCGCACGAGGCGCTCGCCATGAAGTGTCCCGCCGAACTCTACGTGGCCTCACCGCGCCGCTATGACGGCCTGCCCGAACTGACCTATCCGTTCCATGACCGCGATATCCTCGTCACCGCCTGCGGGCGCATCTGTCTGCACCGCAAGAAGATCAACATCTCAACCGTGCTGGCGGGACAAAGGCTCGGCATCAAGGAAGTCGACGAAGGCATCTGGCTCGTCAGCTTCAGCCATTACGATCTCGGATACTTCGATCTGGAGCAGAAAACCTTGCAACCCCTCGACAACCCGTTCGGCCCCAGGTTGTCACCCATGTCTTAGGTACGTTCTGTCACCCATGTCTCCGGGCTGGACAGTTGAAAGGTTGGTGCCGGCGGAGGGATTTGAACCCCCGACCACCCGCTTACGAAGCGGATGCTCTACCGCTGAGCTACGCCGGCTAGGCGCATGAAAAGCGCGCCACTGATATCGGCGCGGCCTTGGAATAGCAATATACCTTGGCCCCTAGCGAAATAACTGCATGAAACGCTGCCAGGAGATGCGCGGCGGCGGCGAGGTGGGTTCTGGCACTGGATCGCTCTCCAAGGCGCCATCCGGCCCGGGATCGTCGGGGGCGTGCACTAGCGGGATCACCGGTTCGACCGGCTTCGGTTTGGCCGCGGATTTTTCCGACTTGCGAACCGGCGGTTCCGGCTCGGCTTGCGGTATTGGCGGAGGGGACGGCATGACCGCGATCGGCGCGGCGGCCGCTGGCGGCGGGGCGACCTCGATCACCGGACGCGCGACGCCGATCTCGGCCAGCGGCAGCTTCCATACGAAGCCGTCGAGCCGCCCGTTTGGCGATACCGGCAGCCAGCGTTCGGACACCACGCCATCGGCGGTCCATACCGGGTCGCCAGAGGCGCGCATAGCGCGGCTCATCCATTCGCGCACGCGGCCCTCGTCGCCGTGTTCGCTCTCCTCGATCTCCGCCATCAGCGTGGCGACCCGCCGCGTCGGTGCCGAGAGGTACGGCGCCAGCGCCGCCCGTGCGACGCTGAACTCGCGCGCTTCGAGCGCGGCACGCGCCACGGCCAGCGCGCCTTCGAGCTGGCCCGGCACTTGGGAGGCCAATTTCTGCACGCGTGTGAGGCGTTTGCGCGCACTATCGCCGAGCCGCAAATTCGCATAGGCCTCGGCGATGTCGGGATGCGGATTGATCGCCCACGCCTTCTCCAAAATCTTGCGCGCTTTGCGGACCTTGCCCGCTTCCGCCAGGCGCCGCCCGGCCAGCGCCACGGCCGGCACCAGATCGGGCGCGAGCTTCACCGCTTCCAGCACGGCCGCGCGCGATGCATCGCGGTCGATCGCTTCCAGCGCCAGCGCGCGGGCGGTCAGCAGCACGGCGTACTTGCGGCGATAGTCGGCCTTCTCCAGCGCGCCTTTCATGTAATCGAGCGCATCGAGCGCGCCGGCCCAGTCGGCGGCGGCGCAGCGATAATCGAGTACCGCTTGGCCGGCCCAGGCGGGAGCAGGCGTTGCCCTGCCCGCTTCCTCCGCGGCCAGCCGCGCGGCATGCGCATCGTCGCGCCGCTGCGCTTCGATGTAGAGCCCGCGCAAGCCGATCAGCTTGGTGTCGTCGCGCCTGGCCATTTCGCGGAAGGCGCGCTCGGCGCCGCCGCGGTCGCCGGCCATCTGCGCCGATTGCGCTGTGAGCAGCAGCGCCAGCGGATCGCCCGGCGACAACCGCGCCGCAGTGTCGGCGAATTTTCGTGCGCCGCGCAGGTCCCCGGCGCCGACCGCGATCAATCCACGCGAGATCACCAGATAACCTTTCATCGCGCGGCGATGGCGGAAGAACAGCGAAATCTGCTCGGGCGAGCGCAGGATGCCGCGCACGATCGTCCACAGCAGCAGGAGTACGAGCACCAGGACGGCAATTGCGAGCGCGGCCACCATCACCGAGGTTTCGATGTGGTAGCCCATCCAGGTGATGGCGACGTCGCCCGGCCGGTCGGCTACCCAAACAAAGCCAGCCGCCAGCACCGCGACCGCCAGCAGGAACAGGATCAGCCGGATCATCGCACCCTCACCGTGGTCCGAGCGCGCGTACAGTGCCGGCCGCGTATTGACGCGCGGCCGCCAGCGCCGCCTGGCGCGCTTGCGCCTTCGCAATCCATGCCTGCGCCGGCGCGCGCGTGGCCTCGGCCAGCTTGCCAAGATCAGCAAGCGCGCCCGCAATGTCGGCCTTGACCATGTTGACTTCGAGGCGCGCCAGCACCGCGGACGGATCGTCGCCGGGCGGCGCGTCGACTGGGCGAATGCGCACCAACTTGCCCGCATTGGCCTGCAACCGCTCAAGGAAGCCGCCTTCCGGCGCCTGCGCTCCGGAAATCTTGAGCATGGCCGGGAGCAGGGCGCGCAGTTCCTGCGCCAGCCCTGATTCCGTTGGCACGCCGCTTGCCGCGAACGGCGCGAGCGGCGCCAAAATCTTATCGTCGGCGCCGAGTGATTTGGCCTGCGCGAGCTCGGCCGCAAACGGCGTGCCGCTCGCCACCGCATCGCGTAAGCCCGCCGCGCTCAGGGCCGTCCGCGCGGCAATGTCGGCCGAAGACGCCTTGGCGATGTCGTCGCGCGCGGCCTTGGCGGATTGTTCGAGCGCCGCTATGCGCTTTTGCAAGGCGTCGAGTTCGGCCGGCGAAATCCCAGCGGTGGAATTCTTGACAACGTCCTGCATGCTGGCCCGCAGCTCCGCCACCGCCTTAACTGCCGCGTCGGCGCGCTCGCGCACTTGGTTCGCATTGGCGGCAATTTCGTCGCTGCGGCGGTTGAGCGCCGCGAGCGCGATGCCAAGCGACTTCATGGCGTTATCGGCGGCGGTGAGCCGCTCGGCAATGCTTGCATCGCTGGCCGACAATTTTTTGATCATTTCTTCGATCTTGCTCACACGCTGGATGAACGCATCCATCGCTTTGGTATCCGCCGGGACTTGGGGGCCCGTATCGGTCGAGGCGACGTAACGCACAGGCACCAGGCCGGCCAGCCAGAGCACGAACAGGACCAGCATCACGGCCGCAGCGCCGGCGACGCCGGCGGCGAGCGTTGCCATGCCGATAGGACCGCCAGGCCGCGTCTCGGCCGGTTTGGCCGGCGCATCCTTCGCCGGTTCCGGAGGCGGCTCCTGCGCGGGAGCCGGTGGCGGATCGGACTGTGGCGGCGATGCCGCCTCAGGCGGCGGCATTTCGGTAGCGGTGAGGTCGATGGTCGGCGCAGCGCGCTTCTTGCGGCGCGATCCCTGGGCCGCGTCTTGCGGGGCCCCTTGGGGCGCAGCTTGCGGCGCTCCTTCGGGCGTTTGTGGCGTCGTGCGCTTGTCTGCCATGCACTCCTCGGCGAATCGGCCCACCCATAGGGACGAAATAACGCAAATGGCGCAGGGGCGCCAATCAAGCCTGCGGCCGCTCCAGACTAGCGATCAGCGCCGCCTCGTCCGGCCGCGGCGTGATGGCAATACGGCCGGCACCGGCTTTCGACAGCGGCTCGGCAATCTGCGCCGACAGGCAGATATGCCGCACGCCGAGCGCCTGTTCGTTGATGCCCGCCTTGCGGGCGCCGGCGATATAATTCTCGGCGCTGCGCTTGGAAAAATGCAGCACCGCCTCGACATCGCCGGCTTGCAGCGCCGCGGTTAACTCCGGCGGGAATGGCGCGGTGGCCGCGCGATAGACCACCGCCATCTCTGCCGTGATGCCGTGTGCGACCAACTCGGCCACCAGATCGGTGGCGCGGTCCTCGCCGGCCAGGTAGAGCAAGGGCGCCGACGCGTCGGTGTGCCGCTCCGCGATCAACCGCACCAGATCGCGCACGTCGCCGCCCGCCGTCGTGACATTTGAAAATCCCGCCAGCCGCGCGGCGTCGGCGCTACGCCGGCCGACGGCGAACAGCGGAAGATCGAATAACGCCTTGGACGCCGGGTGGCCGGCGATGGCGCCCGGCGCATTGGCGCTGGTAATGATGACCGCGCCCCAGCTGCCGAAAAGATTGGCCGCCACCGGCTCGACCCGCAGCAGCGGCGCGACCAGCACGTCGTGCCCGTGCGCGCGCAAGGCGGCGGCGGTGCGTTCGCCGTCGGCCTGCGGGCGGGTGATGACCAGGCGCATGGCTCAGCCAATGAGACCGCGCGGAGCCTCGCGCTTGATGTGGCGCCCCGCTTCAACGCCGATCTTGATGGCGTCGGCACGCGGTCCGTCGGTCTTGTATTCGCAGAAAGGCTTGCCATCGGGGTGGGCGAGCAGGCCACTGAAATGAATCGTGTCGCCGGCAATATCGGCGTGCCCGCCGATCGGCGTCTTGCAGGAGCCGTCGAGTACTGCGAGGAAGGCACGCTCGCAGGCGATCGCCGTCGAAGTATCGGCGTGGTCGATGCGCGCCAGCAATTCGCGCGTGCGTGTGTCGTGCTCACGCGTTTCGATGCCGATCGCGCCCTGCGCGACCGCCGGGAGGAATTCTTCTGCGCTCATTATTTTGGTGGCGTGTTGCGTAAGTCCGAGCCGCTTCATGCCGGCGAGCGCGAGAATGGTTGCATCGATTTCACCGGCGTCGAGCTTGTGCAGCCGCGTCTCCACGTTGCCGCGCAACGGCACCACGCGCAGGTCGGGCCGTGCGCGCTTGGCGATCGCCTGCCGGCGCAGCGAAGCGGTGCCGAGCGTCGCACCCTGTAGCAGTTCGGCGAGCGATAGTGCTTTGCGGCTGAGGAATACGTCGCGCGGGTCCTCGCGCTCGAGGGAGGCTGCCAGCATCAGCCCTGCCGGCAGCACGGTCGGCATGTCCTTGGCCGAATGCACCGCCAGATCGATGCGGCCGTCCAGCAGTGCTTCCTCGATCTCTTTGGTAAACAGGCCCTTGCCGCCCACTTCCGCCAGCGGCCGGTCCTGGATCGCGTCGCCGGAAGTGCGGATGATGACGAGCTCGATCGCCTCTTCATTCACCCCGAGCGTTACGGCCAGCCGCGCGCGCACGGTGCGCGCCTGTACCAGCGCCAGCGGGCTGCCGCGCGAGCCGACGCGCAAGCGGGCGGTGGATTGCGTCATATTACCTCTCGATGCTAGGGCACCTTTTAGTGCACCGTCCCTGTAAAAGGGAGGGCCGGAGGGAGAAATGATCGTCCTCGGGATTGAGACGACCTGCGACGAGACCGCCGCGGCGGCGGTGGAACGTTTCGAAGACGGCCGCGGCAAGATCCTATCCAATATCGTGCTGTCGCAGGTCAGCGAACACGCCGCTTTCGGCGGCGTGGTTCCCGAGATCGCCGCCCGCGCCCATGTCGAGGCGCTCGATCTCATTATTGCCAAGGCCATGCAGCAGGCCGATTGCAGCTTCGACCAGATCGACGGCATCGCCGCCGCCGCCGGCCCTGGACTGATCGGCGGCGTGATCGTCGGGCTGACCACGGCAAAGGCGATCGCGCTGGTACAGCGGAAGCCGCTGATAGCGATCAATCATCTGGAAGCCCATGCGCTCACCGCGCGGCTGACCGACGCTACGCCGTTTCCCTATTGCCTGTTCCTCGCCTCCGGCGGCCACACCCAGATCGTCGCGGTGCGCGGGATCGGCGACTATGTGCGGATCGGCACCACGCAGGACGATGCCATCGGCGAGGCCTTCGACAAGACCGCCAAGCTGCTCGGCCTCGGCTATCCGGGCGGGCCGCAGGTCGAGAAGGAAGCCGAGCGCGGTGACGCCGCCCGCTTCGCACTGCCGCGGCCCATGCACGGACGCAAGGATGCGGACTTCTCGCTGTCAGGTTTGAAGACCGCGCTGCGCCTGGAAGCCGAAAAAATCGCGCCGCTGTCCGACCAGGACGTCGCCGATCTGTGCGCTTCGTTCCAGCAGGCAGTAGTGGAGGTGATCCTCGACCGGCTGCGCGCCGGCTTGCGTCTGTTCCGCGCCCGCTACGGCGCGCCCACCGCGCTGGTCGCCGCCGGCGGCGTCGTCGCCAATCAGGCGATCCGCAAGGTGCTGCACCGCCTCGCCTTTGAGGTCGGGAGCGTGCTGGTGGTTCCGCCGCTCGAGCTGTGCACCGACAACGGCGCCATGATCGCCTGGGCCGGCGCCGAGCGGCTGGCGCTCGGGCTGACCGATACGCTCGACGTCGCGCCGCGTGCACGCTGGCCCCTCGACGAGATTGCGGCGGCTAAGGGCAAGCTGCAACGGACGGCGGCGTATAAATGAGTGAGCCAAGCGCATGAGCATTCAACGCATCGCCGTGCTCGGGGGCGGCGCCTGGGGGACGGCGCTGGCGCTGACCTGCGCGCGCGCCGGGCGCGACGTCATCCTATGGGAATTCGACGCCGACAATGCCGAGCATCTCGCGAGCAAGCGGGAGAGCCAGTTCCTGCCTGGCGTGCGGCTTGAAGATAGCATCAAGGTGACGCGCGCGCTTGCCGAGGCGTCGCGCACTGAAGTGATCCTTCTGGTCGTTCCTGCACAGGCGATGCGCTCGGTGATCAAATCATTGGCGCAAACAATTTCTGCGGGTTCGCCGCTAATCGCGTGTGCCAAAGGCATCGAGCACGGAACGCACAAGTTCATGTCAGAAATCATTGCCGAATGCGCGCCGAACGCGGTGCCAGCGATCCTGTCCGGCCCGAGCTTCGCCGCCGACGTGGCGCGTGGATTGCCAACCGCGGTGACGATCGCGGCGCGCGATGCAACGATTGCCGGCGCGTTGGCGCACGCGATCAACTCCGGCACGTTCCGGCCCTATCATTCGACCGACGTGCGCGGGGTCGAGCTTGGCGGCGCCACCAAGAATGTGCTGGCGATCGCCGCCGGCATCGTGACCGGGCGCGGGCTCGGCGCCAGCGCCTCGGCGGCTCTGACCACGCGCGGATTCGCCGAGTTGGTGCGTTTCGGCAAGGCGTTCGGTGCGCGTACCGAGACGATGATGGGGCTTGCAGGATTAGGCGACTTGATTCTGACTTGCTCCACACCACAATCGCGTAATTTTTCGTTCGGCGTGGCGCTCGGCAAAGGTGAAAAGCCCGACCGTGCCGCGCACGGCAAGCTGGCCGAAGGCGTATTCACTGCGCCGGTGCTACTGGAGATGGCGCGCGCGAAGGACGTCGAGATGCCGATCTGCGCTGCCGTTGCCGCCGTACTGGCGGAAAAACTAACTGTCGACGCGGCGATCGAGTCGCTGCTCACCCGCCCGATCAAGTCGGAGCATTGACATGGCCTACTGGCTGATGAAATCCGAGCCCGGCGCCTGGTCGTGGCAGCAGCAAATGAAAAGCGGCGCCAAGGGCGAAGCCTGGTCAGGCGTGCGCAACCATCAGGCCAAGCTCAACCTGATGAAGATGAAGAAACGCGACCGCGCCTTGTTCTATCACTCGGGCGCCGACAAGGCCGCGGTCGGCATCGTTGAAATCATTCGCGCGCATTATCCCGATCCGACCGCCAAGCCGGGCGAGCCCTGGGTAGTGGTCGACGTGAAGGCGGTCGAGCCATTGCCCAAGCCGGTAGCGCTCGACGCAATCAAGGCCGAGCCGAAGCTCAAGGCGATGGTGCTGGTCAACAATACGCGGCTGTCGGTTCAGCCGGTGACCGATGCCGAGTGGAAAATCGTGTGCAAGATGGGTGGGCTGTAGCGGGAGGACTTCCATGGCCTTCGCAGGCATCAATTATTGGGCGGTACTGGTGGCGGGCGCTATCGGTTTCGCTTTCGGCGGCGTCTGGTATCGCCTGCTGGCCGAGCCCTGGAAGGCGGCGCACGGCTTCAGCACCGAGCAGATCCGCGCCCATCACGGCAAGGGCGCGGCGCCTTGGCCGCTCATCATCGCGCTCGCCACCGACCTGATCATGGCCTGGATGCTGGCCGGCGTGATCGGCCATCTCGGCGACGTCACGATCAAGAACGGCGTGATCTCCGCCGCCTTCATCTGGTTCGGCTTCGTTATCACTACTCTGGTAGTCAATAACACCTTCGGCATGCGCAGCCCCAAACTGATCGCCATCGACGGCGGTCATTGGCTGGCGGTCTTGCTGCTGATGGGCGCAATCATCGGCGCCTGGGGCGTCTGACCTCATATCCCTCCCCTGATAGGGGGAGGGAGTAAAGTAGCCCCCACCAAAGTGGGACCCTCCGCACCTTGTCGCGCCTGCAAGCGCCGTCGCATAATAGGACTAACGAGAAACTTAACGGATGCCCGTTGCGAAGTTGCGGGCGGGGAGGAAGTTCCGATGTCCGACAAGATTTATGACGTTCCGCCTGCCTGGCAGAAACGCGCCTTCGCCGATAAGGCCAAATACCAGGAAATGTATGCTCGCTCGATCAAGGACCCGAACGGGTTCTGGGCCGAGCAGGCCAAGCGCATCGATTGGATCAAGCCGTTCACGAAGGTTAAGAACACCTCCTACGACCCGCACAACGTCTCGATCAAATGGTTCGAGGACGGCACGCTCAACATTGCCTACAACTGCGTCGACCGTCATCTCGCCAAGCGCGGCGACCAGGTCGCCATCCTGTGGGAAGGCGACGATCCGAAGGACGACAAGAAGATCACCTACAAACAGCTGCACGCCGAGATCTGCCGCTTCGCCAACGTGCTGAAGGCGCGTGGGGTCAAGAAAGGCGACCGCGTCACTATCTACATGCCGATGATTCCGGAAGCGGCGATCTCCATGCTCGCCTGTGCGCGCATCGGCGCCATCCATTCCGTGGTGTTCGGCGGCTTCTCGGCCAACTCTCTCGCCGGCCGCATCGAGGACTGCAAGTCGCCCATCATCGTTACCGCCGACGAAGGCGTGCGTGGCGGCCGCAAGATCCCGCTCAAGGTGAATGCCGATGCCGCCGCCGACAAGGCCGGCGGTGTGACCAGCATCGTCGTCGTGCGCCGCACCGGTGAGAAGGTGAACATGAAGGCCGGCCGCGATGTCTATTACGACGAGATTGCCGCGACCGTGCCGGCCGATTGCCCGTGCGAGGAAATGAACGCGGAAGACCCGCTGTTCATTCTTTATACGTCTGGCTCGACCGGCAAGCCGAAGGGCGTGCTGCACACCACCGGCGGCTATGCGGTCTACACCGCAATCACGCACCAATACGTATTCGACTATCACGACGGCGATATCTACTGGTGCACTGCCGACGTCGGCTGGGTCACCGGCCACAGTTACATTGTCTATGGCCCGCTCGCCAACGGCGCCATCACCATGATGTTCGAAGGCGTGCCGAACTATCCGACCACCTCGCGCTTCTGGGAAGTGTGCGACAAGCACCAGGTCAACATCATCTACACCGCGCCGACCGCGATCCGCGCGCTGATGCAGGGCGGCGACGCCCCAGTGAAGAAGACCTCGCGCAAAAGCCTGCGCCTGCTCGGTACCGTCGGCGAACCGATCAATCCGGAAGCCTGGGAGTGGTACTACCACGTGGTCGGCGAGGAGCGCTGCCCGATCGTGGATACCTGGTGGCAGACCGAAACCGGCGGCATTCTCATCACGCCACTGCCGGGCGCCATGAAGCTCAAGCCAGGCTCGGCGACGCTGCCGTTCTTCGGCGTCATCCCGCAGATCGTCGACGCCGAAGGAAACGAGCTAAAGGGCGCCGGCTCCGGCAACCTGTGTATCACTGACGCGTGGCCGGGCCAGATGCGCACGGTCTATGGCGACCACGATCGTTTCGTCCAAACCTACTTCTCGACTTATCTCGGCCGTTACTTCACCGGCGATGGCTGCCGCCGCGACGAGGACGGCTACTACTGGATCACCGGCCGCGTCGACGACGTGATCAACGTCGCCGGCCACCGGCTCGGCACCGCCGAAGTGGAGAGCGCACTTGTTGCGCATCCGAAAGTATCGGAAGCCGCCGTCGTTGGTTACCCGCATGATATTAAGGGCCAGGGCATCTATGCCTATGTGACGCTGATGGCGGGCGAGCAGCCGAGCGAGGACCTGCGCAAGGAGCTGGTCGCCTGGGTGCGCAAGGAGATCGGACCGATCGCCTCGCCGGATCTGATCCAATTTTCGCCCAGCCTGCCGAAAACGCGCTCGGGCAAGATCATGCGACGAATTCTGCGCAAGATCGCCGAAGATGAATTCAGCAATCTCGGCGACACCTCGACGCTGGCCGAGCCGGCCGTGGTCGACGATCTGGTCAACAACCGGCAGAACAAACGCGTGGTCAAAGCGGGGGCGTGAGCGCCCTCGTTTCTTAAGCGTCGGCCAGGGGTTTTCCGGCGCCGCTGGTCAACTCGGCACTCTTGTGCACGCGTATGACCTCGTTGCGCGCGCCTTCGTTGTGGGTGAACATTTCGAGCGTTCGGTCTCTTCGTCCACCACCGGCGCAAGCGCCGCATCCATATAGTCGTGACGCCGCGGGTCCTTGCGCACGGCGCGTAATGTGCGTCGGCACGCCGATGGTCATGGAGCGCTGAGGCTCGCGCGGCCCACCGAAATAGCGGCGCGCATAGCCGCCGTCGAACAGCGCTTCGGAAACATTTGCCTTATCTTGGTGGGGACATCCATGCCGGGCCAGATGCGCACCGGCGCCTCGAACGTGTCGCCGTCGATCACGCGCACCACGTCGGCCGGATGACCGCTGCGCAGCGTGGACACTAGGCTAGGCTCACGGGTCTGGATCGCCGCGACAGCATCGCCGCGGCCGGCGCTCACCGGCGCGATCAGCACGCCGGCGGTCAGCCCGGCGGCGAAGGTGGCGGCCGCCAGCAGCAGCGCGCCGCCCCGCTGCGGCACGGCGAAAGATTTTAGTGTTGTGAACATGGTCCTATCTTGCCTTCGTCCATCGATTCACGCAGGTACAATCTTAAATAGTATTATGTTTGACATACTATCAAAGAGCGTGTCGTCGCGCGGCTTAAACCTGTGTGTTATTGAGGTTTTTTCTCTCCGCTTCGCGCCCCAGCCACAATTCGTGGCAATGATCGGGACATGGCGCGTCCGCGCACCTCCCCGCAGCCGGAAGTCCCCGGCCTCGCCGCCCGAAGGATCGCCGCCGATATTCTCGACGGCGTCCTGCGGCGGAAGATTGCGCTCGACGAACAGCTGTCCGGCAAAGCTGCCCATCCCGGCCTGGTCGCCCTCGCTGACCGCGATCGCGCGTTGATGCGCCGGCTCACTGCTACCGTGCTGCGGCGGCTCGGCACCTTGCGCCAACTGCTCGGTGGATTTCTCGACAAGGGGTTTCCGTCCGAGGCGCCGCGCGTGGAAACCATTCTGCTGATCGGCGCCGCGCAGATTCTTTGGCTCGAAGTACCCGATCATGCCGCGGTCGATTTGTCCGTGCGTCTGGCGCAGGCCGACCGCCGCGCGGCGCGCTACTCCGGCCTGATCAACGCGGTGCTGCGCCGTGTGACACAGAGCAAGACTGCACCGCTCACCAATAACGCGTCGCGCGACACGCCGAAATGGCTGCTGGCGCGCTGGACCAAACGTTATGGCGCCGAGACCGCACGCGCGATCGCCCAAGCCAACGGCCACGAGCCCGCGCTCGATCTCACCGTCAAATACGATGCCGAGTCATGGGCCGAGCGCCTGCGCGGGCGCGTGCTGCCGACCGGGACCGTGCGCACCTTCGCGCAGGGCGCGATCTCGCTGCTTCCAGGCTTCAGCGAAGGCGCCTGGTGGGTGCAGGACGCCGCCGCGTCGCTGCCCGCCCCCTTGCTCGGCGACGTGCGCGGCAAAGCGATCGCCGATCTGTGCGCAGCCCCCGGCGGCAAAACCGCGCAGCTCGCGTTTGCCGGTGCCCACGTCACCGCGATCGATCGCTCGCCGGCGCGGCTCAACCGCCTGCGCGAAAATTTGGCGCGGCTAACGTTGCAAGCCGAGATCGTCGTCGCCGATGCGCTGGAATGGCAAGGCGGTCCGTTCGATGGCATCCTGCTCGATGCGCCCTGCTCCTCGACCGGCACCATTCGCCGTCATCCCGACGTACCTTGGCTCAAGAGCGAAGCTGACATCGCCGCGCTGACATCTTTGCAGCAACGGCTGCTCGACCGCGCGGTGGAACTGCTCAAACCCGGCGCAACGCTTGTTTATTGCGTCTGCTCACTGGAGCCGGAGGAAGCCGAGGACCAGATCGCGGCGCTGCTGGCGCGCGACCCGCGCGTCGCCCGCACGCCTGTTGCAGCGCAAGAGGTCGCCGGTCACGCCGAATTTCTCGCCGCGGAAGGTGACCTACGCACGCTGCCGCCGCAACTACCCGACCCTGATCCGCGCTGGGGCGGGCTCGATGGATTCTATGCCGCCCGGCTCACCCGCACAGCCTAGTCCCGGACGGGCATATTGGACCTTTGGCGACCCTTCGCTATCGTATGGATTGTGCGCGAGAATCGGGCCGCGCCGCAGGGGACGAGCGCCTTCATGATGCGGGTTTCGGTCGCGGAGCGGGCCAGGCTCTCCGTGCTCATCGGGCGCCGCGCATTCCGCAGCCTGCTCGGCCGCATCAACACGCATCCGCTGCTGCGCTGGCGGTTTGGCTCGACCAAGACCGATCGGCTGGTGATCGCACCGCAGGACCTGCGCACCGCCGACGCCACCCGGGCCAGCGAAATCTATGCCGGCCGCTTCGCCTTCGCCGGCAAGGTGGTAATCTGCGACCGCCGTTCCCCATTCGAGATGACGCCGCCGTCCGACGAATGGGCTGTGATGTTGCTGAGCTTCTCTTGGCTGCGTCACTTGCGCGCCGCCGACAGCGCCATCACGCGCGCCAATGCGCGCTCGCTGATCGACGATTGGATCAACCTTCAAGGCGGCTGGCATCCGGTCGGCTGGCGGGTCGATATTCTCTCGCGCCGCGTCATCTGCTGGCTCAGCCAGGCGCCGTTCATATTGCAAGACGCCGACGCGCGATTCTACCGCCGCTTTCTGCGCAGCCTGTCGCGGCAGGTGCGCTATCTGCGCCGCGCGCTGAAACAATCGCGCGACGGGTTGCCGCGGCTCCAAGCGGTGATCGCGCTCAACTATGCGACGCTGTGCATCCAGGGACAGTCCGGTAACCTGCGCGCCAATGCACGCCGCCTGATCGAAGAACTGCGCCGTCAGATCCTGCCCGACGGCGGGCATATCAGCCGCAATCCCGGCGCGCTGATCGATCTGCTGGTGGACCTGCTGCCGCTGCGCCAATTGTTCTCCGCGCGCCACCTGCAGCCGCCGCAGGCGCTCAACAACGCGATCGATCGCATGATGCCGATGCAGCGTTTTTTCCGTCACGCCGACGGCAATTTCGCGCAATTCAACGGCATGGGTCCGACGCCGGTCGATCTGCTCGCCACCGTGCTCGCTTATGATGACGCGCGCGGCGCGCCGGTGTCGAATGCACCGCATTCCGGCTATCAGCGCATCGACGCCGCGTCGACCGCGTTGTTGGTCGATACCGGCCGGCCACCGCCGCTGGCCTTGAGCCAGGAGGCGCATGCCGGTTGTCTTTCGTTCGAGCTGTCGTGGAACCATCAACGGCTGGTGGTCAATTGCGGGCTGCCGGCGGTGAACAAGGAAAACTGGCGGCAGGTGGCGCGCGCCACCGCGGCGCATTCCACCGTCACGTTCAATGACGCGTCGTCCTGCGGTTTCGTCGAATCCCGCCGGTTGCGGCGGCTGCTGTTCGGCGCGCCGATCGTCAGCGGGCCGCGCGACGTGCGCGTGGCGCGCGAGGACAGTCCGGACGGCACGACTTTAACGGTCTCGCATGACGGCTATGCCGACGCCTTCAACGTGATCCACCACCGCGCGCTGCAGCTTGCACCCGACGGCCGCGCACTCGACGGCGAAGACAGCTTCACATCGGCCACCGGCGCAACGCTACCGGTGGATAAGCCCGACGAATTCGCTGTGCGCTTTCACCTGCATCCGTCGATCAAGGCCAATCGGCTGTCGGACGGCCGCGGCGTAATCCTGCTGCTGCCGGACCGGCAGCTGTGGACATTCACGACCAATGGCGAATCTGTGCAGATCGAGGAAAGTGTATTCCTGGCCGGCTCGGACGGCCCGCGCCGCACCGTGCAGATCGTGATTTACGGCCACGCCCGCAGCCACGCCAAGGTGCGCTGGAGCTTCCGCCACACCCCGCCGGCGCCGCCGGGAACCCGCCCCGAGCGGGCGGATGAGCCGGAATTACCGCTGTAATCATTGTGGATGCCCGGCCTGACCAGGGAAATCCCTAATACACATTCGCCCGTTTCGTGTGCTAGCCCCTAGCTCATGACCCGCCACCCGCGCCACATCACCCGCGCCCTGCTGTCGGTATCCGACAAGACTGGCTTGGTGGACTTCGCCACCGCGCTCGCCGGATACGGCGTCGAACTCATCTCCACAGGCGGCACCGCCAAGGCACTGAAAGACGTCGGACTGAAGGTGCTCGACGTCGCCGATATCACCGGCTTCCCTGAGATGATGGACGGCCGGGTCAAGACGCTGCACCCAAAGGTGCATGGCGGCTTGCTGGCGATCCGCGCCAACAAGGAACACGCCGATGCGATGGACAAGCACGGCATTAAGCCGATCGATCTCCTGGTGGTGAACCTCTATCCGTTCGAGGCCACCGTCGCCAAAGGCGCCAGGTTCGACGACTGCATCGAAAACATCGACATCGGTGGGCCGGCCATGATCCGCGCCGCCGCCAAGAACCACGGCGACGTCACCGTGGTGGTGGAGCCGGTCGACTACGAAAAAGTGCTCGCGGAACTCGCTTTGCACAACGGCATGACCTCGCTCGAGCTGCGTCAGAAGCTGGCTGCCAAGGCCTACGCGCGCACCGCCGCCTACGATGCGGCGATCTCCAACTGGTTCGCCGATACGCTGCACGACACCGCGCCCGATTACCGCGCCTTCGGCGGCAAGCTGATTCAGTCGCTGCGCTACGGCGAAAATCCGCACCAGAGCGCGGCCTTCTTTCGCACGCCGGGCGAGCGTTTTGGCGTTGCCACCGCGCGACAAGTGCAGGGCAAGGAACTTTCCTACAACAACATCAACGACACCGACGCGGCTTACGAATGTGTCGCCGAGTTCGATTCCAAGCGCACCGCCGCTTGCGTGATCGTCAAGCACGCCAACCCCTGCGGGGTCGCGGAAGCGGACAATCTGCGCGACGCCTATCGCAAGGCGCTGGCCTGCGACTCGACCTCCGCGTTTGGCGGCATCGTCGCGCTCAACCGCAAGCTCGATGCCGAGGCGGCGAAGGCGATAACCGAGATTTTCACCGAAGTCATTATCGCGCCCGATGCCACCGAGGAGGCGATCAAGATCGTCGCCGCGAAGAAGAACCTGCGCCTGCTGCTGGCCGGCGGCTTGCCAGATCCACGTGCCCCCGGCTTGACGGTGAAGTCGGTGGCCGGTGGCCTGCTGGTGCAGTCGCGCGACAACGCGGTGGTGGACGAGATGCAGCTCAAAACCGTCACCAAGCGCGCGCCGAGCGAGGCCGAGCTGGCCGATCTGCGTTTCGCCTTCCGCGTCGCCAAGCACGTGAAGTCGAACACCATCGTCTATGCCAAGAGCCTCGCCACCGTCGGCATCGGCGCCGGCCAGATGAGCCGGGTCGATGCCGCGCGTATTGCCGCGCGCAAGGCGGAAGACGCCGCGAAAGAGGCCAAGTTGCTGGCGCCTTTGACCAAAGGCTCGGTGGTCGCTTCCGATGCGTTCTTTCCGTTCGCCGATGGTCTATTGGTCGCGATCGAGGCCGGCGCCACCGCGGTGATCCAGCCCGGCGGCTCCATGCGCGACGATGAGGTGATCAAGGCCGCCGATGAGCACAATGTCGCGATGGTGTTCACCGGCACGCGGCATTTTCGCCACTAGTTACTGTCGCACCAGATCCCCCAACAAACTCGCCGCAACTGAAAGCTTCGACAGCGTGAGCCCCGAGCCGGCGATCTCGTGAATCACCGCGCGGATGTGCTCGACTTCGGTCCGCCGCGGCTTAATCCATTCGTCCACCGCGCCGGCGCCGCCCATGCCGACCATGGCGGCGGTAAGTCGCCGTTCTGCATCGCCAATTGAATCGAGCGCGCGGTCGAGCGCCAGGCGATCGAAATAATCCGACACCACGATGCCCGGCACCGCGCCGATGACGCGGTCGAGCTGAAAGAAGGCCTCGGTCGCGAAATAGGTCGCGGTCACCTCGCCTATCGGCTTCTTGCTTTGGTCCGCCACCAACACGATGTCGGGCGCGGCTTTCAACACTCCGAGGCTGGCGATGCGGCGCGCCAGCGCCTCCGGCACGCCAGCCTTGGCGAGCTCCGCCACCCGCGCGGCGCGTGCGGCTAAGGCCTGCTTCGACAACGCGCCGTCGAGCGCGGCCGCCACCTGCGCGATGCCCTCGCGGTAGTGCCCGATGATCTTCTCCAGCCCCTGCTTGAGATCGGCATTGCGCAGGAACCATACCAACCGGTCGAGCAGCAGGTCCTGCACGGCGGCATAAAGCCCAAGCTGGCTCTCTCCCGACACTTTATTGTCGAGCGCGTCGATCTCGCTGTTGAGCGCGATCAACTCGTAGCTATTGCGCACCGCTGCGAAGGCGGCGGCGATCGCCGCGGGTGCGGCGCCGGTCTGGTCGGCAATGCGCACGACCAGCGTGGCGCCGCCGCGGTTGATCATCGAATTCGTCAGTTGCGTCGCGATGATCTCGCGCCGCAGCCGGTGCGCATGCAGCGCGTCGTCATAGCGCTCCGACATTTCCTTGGGGAAATAGCGCTCGAGCTCGCGCCCGAGATAGGGGTCATCCGGCACCGCGCTGTCGAGCAGCTCGCCGTAAAGCGAGAGCTTGGCATAGGCCAGCAGCACCGCCAACTCCGGCCGCGTCAGCGCCAGGTTGCGCTTGCGTCGCTCGGTCATCGCCATCTCGTCGGGCAGGAATTCCACCGCGCGATCGAGTGCCCCGCGCATTTCCAGCGTCTGCATCAGCCGTTGCTGAAACCCGAGGTCCTCCAGCCCACGCCGCTGCGCAAGCGAAAGCGCCAGCGTCTGCTGATAATTGTTGCGCAGGACCAAGCGCGCGACCTCGTCGGTCATCTCGACAAGCAGCGCGTTGCGCGCCTCAAGCGTCAGCGCGCCGGAGCGCAGTGGCCGGCTCAAGGCGATCTTGATGTTGACCTCGACGTCGGAGGTGTTGACGCCGGCGGAATTGTCGATGGCATCGGTGTTGAGCCGGATGCCGGCGAGCGCCGCCTCGATGCGGCCACGCTGGGTCATGCCCAGGTTCGCACCCTCGCCGATCACCTTGCAGCGCAATTCGCCGCCGCTGACGCGGATGGCGTCGTTGGCGCGGTCGCCGGCCGCTTCGTCGCTTTCGTTCGACGACCGCACATAGGTGCCGATGCCGCCGAAGAACAACAGATCGACTTGCGCCTTCAGAATGGCCTTCATCAGCTCCTGCGGCGTGACGGCCTCAGCTACGCCGAGAAGCTTCTGCACGGCGGGATTGAGCCGGATTTCCTTGGACGTGCGCGGATAGACGCCGCCGCCCGCCGAGATCAGCTTCTTGTCGTAGTCCTGCCAGCTCGAGCGCGGCAGCGCGAACAGCCGCTTGCGCTCCGCGAAGCTCGCGGCCGGATCGGGATCGGGATCGATGAAAATGTCGCGATGATCGAACGCCGCAAGCAGCCGCGTGGTGTTCTCGCGTAGCATGCCGTTGCCGAACACGTCGCCCGACATGTCGCCGACGCCGACCGCGGTGAACGTCGTCCTGCCGATATCGACGTCCATCTCGCGGAAATGCCGCTTCACCGCCTCCCAGGCGCCGCGCGCGGTGATGCCCATTGCCTTATGGTCATAGCCGGCCGAGCCGCCGGAGGCGAAAGCGTCGCCCAGCCAATAGTCGTGCTCGATCGAAATCGCATTGGCGATGTCAGAGAAAGTCGCGGTGCCCTTATCGGCCGCGACCACCAGATAAGGATCGTCACCCTCGTAGCGCACCACGCAGTCGGGCGGAATGATGCTGCCGTCATGTTGAATATTGTCGGTGATATCGAGCAGCGTCGAGATGAACAATTTGTAGGTTGCGATGCCTTCCGCCTGCACCACGTCGCGCGGCGCGCCCTTCGGCATCAGCTTGGGCACGAAGCCGCCCTTGGAGCCGACCGGGACGATCACCGCGTTCTTCACCTGCTGCGCTTTCACCAGGCTTAGGATCTCGGTGCGGAAATCTTGCGGCCGGTCGGACCAGCGGATGCCGCCGCGCGCCACCTTGCCGAAGCGCATGTGCACGCCTTCCACGCGTGGCGAATAGACGAAGATCTCATAGAGCGGGTGCGGCAGCGGCAGATCGGTGATCTTGCCGCTTTCGAATTTGATCGCGATCAGCGCCTTGAGGTGGCCATCCTTGTCGATCTGGAAGAAATTAGTTCGGATCGCCGACTGCACAGCGTTGACGAAGTGGCGCAGGATGCGGTCCTCATCCAGGCTGTCGACCTTCTGCAATTCCTCCTCGATGCGCGCGGCGATCGCTTTCTGCTTGCCGTCGCGATCTAGCGCGGCGTCCCGCCGCGGATCGAAGCGGGCGTGAAACAGTTCCACGATATCGCCCGCAATGGCGGCGTGCTTGGTCAGCGTCGCCCACATATAATCCTGCGAATAAGGCACGCGCACTTGGCGCAGGAAGCGCGACAGCGTGCGGATCAGCGCCACGTCGCGCCACGCCAGATTGCCCGCGAGCGTGAGCGCGTTGTAGCCGTCGTTTTCGGCGCCGCCACGCATCACCATCAGGAAGGCGGCTTCCAAGCGCGCCTTGCCCGCGTCGAGATCGATCATGCCGCCGTCACCGCGCTCCAGGAGCATGTCGTGGAACCAGGCGTCGTGCGCCTTGCCCTTCGGATCGATGTGGTAGGTGCGCTCGTCCACGACCCGGAAACCCATGTTTTCCAGTACCGGAACGCGCTCCGACAGCGGCAGTGGCCGCGCGAGGCTCCAGACTTTGAGTCCGATCGCGCGTTGCTCCTCCTGCATCCGGTGATGGAAATCGACGCCGAGCGGGCGCTGCGCGTCCAAACTTTCGACCATGCGGATATCGCCGGCCGCCACCGTCGGCGTATAGGCTTCCTGGAAACCGGCGGAGAACGCGTCACGGTAGCGGCCGAACAGATCGCGCGCCTTGTCCGGCGGATTGACCAGTGCCAGCGCATCACTCAATCCGTCGGCCCACGAGCGCACGATGGCCGCGACCTCGCGCTCCAGCATGGCGCTATCGATCGCTGGCGCTTGGCCGCCGGAGCGGCCGATGATGAAGTGCACGCGCACCAGCGGGCCTTCCGGGAAGAACGGATAGAACGCCGAGACGCGCCCGATGAAGGCGCGGCTGAGGTAATCGCCGATGCGCGCGCGGATGCGGCTGTCGTAGCGTTCGCGCGGCACGAATACCAGCACCGATACGAAGCGGTCGAAGCGGTCGCGCCGCGCCAGCACGCGCACGCGCGGACGCTCGCCGAGCTGCAGGATGGCGAGCGCGAAATGATAGAGCGTGTCGTTATCGACCTGGAACAGTTCGTCGCGCGGATAATGTTCCAGCACGTTGGCGAGCGCCTTGCCGGAATGACTGTTAGCGTCGAAGCCGGCGCGCATTTCGACGCCCGCGATCTTGCGGCGTAGATAGGGAATGCTGTGGGCGGCGCGCGTATAGGCGGTGGAGGTGAACAGCCCGATGATGCGCTGTTCGCCCACCAGATTACCGGAAGCGTCGAAGCGCTTGATGCCGATGTAGTCGAGATAGACGCGCCGGTGCACACGCGCGTGGATGTTGGCTTTGGCGATAATCAGCAGGCGCGGTTCCTTTAGAAACGCCATGATTTCCGGCGTGAATTCGAGCAGCTCGTTGCCGCGCTTGAGCACGCGCAAGTCGCGCGAACGCATTATGCCGAGCGCACCGTCGAAATCCGGTTTAAGCGTGTGGCCGCCGAAGGCGTAGTTACGCACGCCGAGGAAAGTGAAATTGTCGGCCAGCAGCCATTGCAGGAACTGGATCGCCTCGGCAATTTCGTCCACCGGCAGCGGCGGCGGATTGGCTTTCAGATCGGCGACGATGCCGTTGACGCGCTCAAGCATGGCGCGCCAGTCCTGCACTGCTAGCCGCACCTCGCCGAGCACCCCGGCGAGCGCCCGCACAACCTCGGCGCCCGCGGCCTCGTCCGCGATCGGCTCGAGATGGATATGGATGAAGCTCTCGCGGGCGCTGTCAGCGGCGTCAGGCGCGCCGAGCGCGATGAGTTTGCCGCCGTGGCGCCGCACGCCGAACACCGGATGCGCCACCAGCTGCACATTGAGCCGGCGATCGGCGATCTCGCCCATGACCGAGTCGACTAGGAACGGCATATCATCGTTCGCGATCTCGATCACTGTGACCGATTTGCGTTCGCCCAATTCTTTCAGCGCCACGATCGCGCAGCGGATTTTCGGCGCGCCCGACTGTCGCTCGCTCAGAAAATCGAACGCCCGCTCGGCCAGATCGGCGAGATCGGCGGGCGCGTAACGCAGCACGTCCTCAGGCACCGCGTGGGCATAGAGCTGCGTGACGAACGTGACCGGAATGTCGTTGCGGCGCTTAGCCAACGCGGCGCCGGCCTGCTCTATGACGGCATGGGCAGCGTCGTGCTCGCTGGCGGGAATTTCAACGGCCATGGAACCTCGCGCGTTTAGCGTCCGATCCGCTCAATTTGGATCAGGATCTCAACTGACATTATGTTTGCGCATGATCATTTCCGAAAACCGGTTCCCACTTTCGGGATCATGCGCGAGCGGGGAATCAGTCAAGGCTGGATCGGAGTTTTCACCTTCCGGGGCGGGTCGTCGAGAGCAACACATCATTTGGTGACGCGGCCGTAGCGGTCTTGCAAATTGCCCTGCGATGCCGCCTTAAGATGCTGACACAAAAGGCAAAAAGCGGGACGCTCCGGTCGTATCGCGGGCTTTCAGAAGATTGTAGGCTTGTCCTTGGGTGACGACAGCAGGGGCGCGGGCAATGAACAAGGCCGACAAGTCCGTCAAAACACACGGCAAGGCGGCGATCACGAAGCCAGACGAGGGAAAGCCGGCGCTACACGCCATCAAGGGCGGCAAACCCGCGCTGGTGAAATCGCTACCCGCAAGGCCCGCCGTCAAGCCGGCTGCGGCGAAGCCGAGCCCACTGAAGGCAGCGCCCCCAGCGGCCGACGACACGCCGGTGATTGCGCTCAATTTGGAAGCGGCCAAACTTTCGCCTGCCATGGCCTCCTATTTCAGGAAATGCCAAGACAAGCTCGGCTTCGTGCCCAATGTGCTGGTCGCTTATGCTTTCGACATGACGAAGCTCGAGACCTTCGTCGCCATGTACAACGATCTGATGCTGGGCGAGAGCGGGCTCTCGAAACTCGAGCGCGAGATGATTGCGGTCGCGGTGTCGTCGCAGAACCGCTGCTACTACTGCCTCACCGCCCACGGCGCCGCGGTGCGGCAATATTCGCGCGATCCACTGCTCGGCGAGCACATGGTGATGAATTATCGCGTCGCGCGCGTGAGCAAGCGCCAGCGCGCCATGCTCGACTTCGCGGTCAAGCTCACGGCCTCGCCGTGGAGCGTGGAAGATGCCGACCGCGAGCGGCTGCGGCGCGCCGGATTTTCCGACCGCGATATCTGGGACATATCGGCGGTAGCCGGCTTCTTCAACATGTCAAACCGCGTGGCCAGCGCCACCGACATGCGGCCGAACACGGTCTATCATGGCCAGGCGCGCTAACGCCCGTCACTGCGCCGCGCGCACGAATTCCATGAGCTCGCGGTTGAAGTGCGCTGAATACTCGTAGAACGGCGATGGCCGATGCCATATAGAGCGACAGCCGAGAGCCCTTGACCTTGGGTGACTGCGTCATGGCCGGCAGCATGAACGGATCCTTCGTTCGGCTGCCGCTCGAAGCAGGCGCGCCAGCGGCATTGATCCGATGACATTGGCAATGCCCTGATCCGGTAGCCTCTTCGAATAGACGAATGAAGCCCGGCGAGCGTGCCGGGCTTTTTCGCTTCGAGGCCAGCAAAAAGAGAGAGACCCCCGGCTCTTACGAACCGGGGGCCTCGACGGAAGGGACAGTGCCGGGTTTCCGCCCCTACCGCTAGCTTTCGCGCATGATCCCGAAAAGTGGATACGGATCAGATCATGCGCCACTTAAACTCCTTACTGGATCACCTCGCCATGTAGCGCGAGATCGAGACCATCGCGTTCCACGTCTTCGGTAACCCGCAGACCGATGATCGCGTCGATGATCTTGAGGATGATCAACGAGACGATGGCATCGTATATGAACACGATGCAAATGCCCTCGATCTGGTTGATGACCTGACCGGGGTTGCCCTCGATCAGACCGGACGTGCCGCCGTACTCGTTTATCGCGAATACGCCGGTGAGCAGCGCGCCGACGATGCCGCCGACCGCGTGGACGCCGAAGCAGTCGAGCGCGTCGTCAACACCAAGGATGCGCTTGAGGCCGGTGACGCCCCAGTAGCAGAGCACGCCGGCGGCGACGCCGATCACCATCGAGCCGACAGGACCGACGAAGCCCGAGGCCGGAGTGATGGCGACGAGGCCGGCGACCGCGCCGGAAGAGATGCCGACGACGGTGGGCTTGCCGCGGATCGCCCATTCCACCAGCATCCAGGTGAAGGCCGCAACCGCCGTGGCGATCTGCGTCACAGTCATTGCCATGCCGGCTTGCAGACCAGCGGTGACAGCCGAGCCGGCATTGAAGCCGAACCAGCCGACCCACAGCAGCGAGGCGCCGATAAGCGTCAACACCATGTTGTGAGCGGGGCCGCTATCCTTGCGCTTGCCGAGGCAGATCGCGCACATCAGACCGGCGACGCCAGCGTTGATATGCACGACGGTGCCGCCGGCGAAGTCGAGCACCTTGATCATGGCGTCGGAGTTGCCGGACGACAGCATGCCGTCCGATGCCCAGACCCAGTGCGCGACTGGTGCGTAGACCAGGATCGCCCACAGGCCGATGAACCAGAGCATCGCGGAGAACTTCATGCGCTCGGCGAAGGCGCCCGCGATCAGCGCAGGAGTGATGATCGCGAAGGTCATTTGGAAGCACATGTACACGGTCTCAGGGATCGTCGCCGCGAGCGGGTTCGGATTGCCCGCGCCGGTGCCGATGTCACTGAGGATGCCTTGCAGGAACAAACGACTAAGCCCGCCGATGTAGGGCGAGCCGGGCGTGAACGCCAAGGTATAGGTGAGGATCGCGTAGACGATCGTGACCAGACACGTGACGGCGAAGCTCGTCATCACGGTGTCGCCGACGTTTTTCTTCCGCACCATGCCGCCGTAGAACAAGGCGAGGCCCGGCACGGTCATCATCAGCACCAGCGCCATGGAGGTGAGCATCCAGGCGGTGTCGCCGGAGTTGGGCGAGCACTTGGTGAGGACTGCCTTTTTGGGATCGGGATCGCTGGCGCAGGCAGGCGTCGGCGCGGGCGCCGGGGCGGCAGCGGGGGCTGCTGCTGGTGCGGCGGCAGGTGCAGGGGCCGGAGCAGCACCGGGAGCCGGCTGAGCGTAGGACGTATTATACGCCGCCACGCTCAGAAACAGGCTGAGCAGAACTCCAAGGGCGAGAGCTACGAGTCCCGCACGGGAGGGTTTCTTCAACGTCATGGTCTAACTCCTGTCCGTATTGTTTTGCGGTGCGGGTTACTAAAGCGCCGCAGCGTCAGTTTCGCCGGTGCGTATGCGCACGGCGTGATCCAAAGCGAAGACGAATATTTTGCCGTCGCCGATCTGGCCGGTCTTGGCGGCTCCGGTGATGGCGCCGATGACTTTGTCGACCAGGTTGGTTGCCACCGCCACTTCCACTTTGACTTTCGGGAGGAAGCTCACCGCATATTCGGCTCCACGGTAGATTTCCGTGTGACCCTTTTGACGCCCGTAACCCTTGACCTCTGTGACAGTCAGCCCTTGCACCCCGATGGAGGTCAGAGCGTCGCGGACCTCGTCGAGTTTGAAAGGCTTGATAATGGCCATGACGATTTTCATGGATTCGATCCCCGCTTGAGCCCGTTTTCTACATTCACGCAGTGCGGGCGGGTTCACTGAGCCAGACCCGAAAAAGCGTACTTCGCGGGCAGAGCCGGAACAGTAGAATCAAACGCCGTGCCAAATTGCCGGCCTAGGGCTTATCTGACTGATTCGATGAACGAATTTTAACGATTAAGGCGGGTGGTCAATTGTGTCCTCGGGCATGAGCCCAAAGTCGCGCCAACACTTATGGGGCCTGCATAATTTTTAAGCAGCAGCCTGAAGCAGCAAAACCGCAGCCGCCGCGACTACGACTACGGCTTGCTTTCGCGCTATTGCAACGCCTCGCCGTGCTGGGTGACGTCAAGCCCCATCACCTCATCCTCATGGCGCACCCGCAACGGCACCAGGGCGCCTACGATCTTGAGCACGAGGAAGGTCATGATGCCGGACCACGCCAGGGTAACGACGATGCCATAGAGTTGGGCCAGCACCTGCTGCGGGTTGCCTTCGAGCAAGCCGGACACGCCGCCCGGCATTTCGGGACTTGCCGACAGGGCGCCGACCGCCAGTACGCCGGCGAGGAACGTGCCGGTCAGGCCGCCGATGCCGTGCACGCCGAACACGTCGAGCGAGTCGTCGTAGCCAATCTTGAGCTTAAGCGAGGTGCAGGCCCAGAAGCAGACCATGCCGGCGATCAGGCCGATCAGCACGCCTTGCATCGGCAGCACGAAGCCGGAGGCCGGCGTGATGGTGCCGAGTCCGGCGACCGCGCCGGAGATCATGCCGAGCACCGATGGCTTGCCGCGCGTCCACCACTCCAGCACCATCCAGGTGAAGGCGCCGGCGCTGGCCGCGAGATGCGTCGAGGTGATCGCCATGGCGGCACGTGAATTGGCGCCGAGCGCGGAGCCGCCGTTGAAGCCGAACCAGCCGACCCACAACAGGCCGGTGCCGATCACCGCCAGCGTGAGATCGTAGGGCGACAGATTTTCGCTGCCGTAGCCGCGCCGCTTGCCGACGACATAGGCCGCGACGAGGCCGGCAACGCCGGCATTGAGATGTACTACCAGCCCGCCGGCGAAATCGATCACGCCATAGCTGCCGAGGAAGCCGCCGCCCCAGACCCAATGCGCGATCGGCACATAGACCAGCAGCAGCCAGAATACGCAGAACAAGAGAAATGCGGAGAAGCGCAAACGATCGGCGACCGCGCCCGCCACCAGCGCTACCGTGATGATGGCGAAGGTCATCTGATAGATCATGAACAGGCTTTCGGGGATGGTCTTTGCGTGCGGCGAGATCACATCGAGCGTCAAGCCGTGCAGGAAAATGCGATCGAGGGTGCCGATATAGGCGCCGTCGCCGGTGAAGGTGAGCGAGTAGCCGATGATCACCCACAGGAGGGAAACCAAAAAGGTGGCGGCCATGCACTGCGCCATGGTGGCGAGCACGTTCTTCTTGCGCACCATTCCGGCGTAGAACAATGCGAGGCCCGGTATCGTCATCATCAGCACCAGGCCGGTGGCGCCCATCATCCAAGCGGTGTCGGCGGCGTCGATCTTGGCTGATTGCGCGAAAGCAGGCGACGCGGCCAGTGTCACCGACGCCGTGATCGCAGTAACAGCGAGGCGTAATTGCGCCCGTGTCATTTCATGTCCCCCGATTTTATTTTCAAGTTTCTAAAGCGCGTCGACGTCGGTCTCGCCGGTGCGGATGCGCACGGCTTGCTCGATCGGCGTGACGAAGATTTTCCCGTCGCCGATCTGTCCAGTTTTGGCGGCCGCAGCGACGGCGTCCACTACCTGATCGATTTGCTCGCTGGCGACTGCGACTTCGAGACGCAGCTTGGGCAGGAAATTTACCGCGTATTCGGCGCCGCGATAGATCTCCATGTGACCCTTCTGCCGCCCATAGCCCTTGACCTCGGTCACGGTCATGCCGTGAACGCCGAGGCGAGTGAGAGCGTCGCGCACCTCGTCGAGCTTAAACGGTTTGATGACTGCGATGACCAGCTTCATGATTTTCCTTCCGGCAAAGATTTGGATGCGCTTGATCTAGTCCGAAACCCGATCTCAACTCTTGACTGAATTGGGGTAGCCCGTTTCGGGATCACGCGTCGGAGACAACGAAACGCCTCCCGGCGGATGCCGGTGGTTGCTCCTTTGCCCACCGTATCGACAGCCGGACCAAAAATTAAGCGACATTATTGCCGTATCCCAAGCATTCGCCGCACGAAGCGGCATTTTATGACAGTTTTTGTCGTCTTATTTGCCCTGGGCGGGGGCGGCAAGGCCAAGGTCATGAATCAGCTGCGGGAGCCTGGCGCGCGCCTGCTTGGCGGTCATGCCGGGCTGGATCCGCGGGTCGTACAGCAAAGTGAGCAGCGCGCGATCGTAAACCGACAGGTAGCCGACCATGCGTTTCTGGTTGAGCGTAGTCCACGGATTGTGCTGGTCGTGGTTCGACAGGCCGAAGGCGTGCAGCAACTCGTGGTAGGCGCAGTCGAGGAAGACGTCGTCGCTCTTGTCGACGATGATGAAGGTGACCGAACGCACGATGCCACTGTCGGCGCTCGATTTCACGCTGGTCATGCATTGCGGATTGGTGCGCGCGACGAAAGTCTTGGTGATCTTAGCGCCGAACGTGGTCCGCAGCGCCGAGGTGAAATCTTTTTCGTCGATTAGCCGCACCTCGATGTCGGCACCGGCCGCGTCGGCCGCAATGCTCAGGTGCAGGTTGGGAACCTTTTGCGCGTATTCTTCGAGCACGCGTTGCATCACTGCCGCGCGATCGACGCTGCCGCCGGCGATGACCGCAGCGCGGATCGGGTGATCAAAACGGCGGATGCCGCGTGGCACTGCACCGATCCGCAGATCGGAGCCGAAGCTGAGCGCGAGAAATCCGCGCATGAGTTCGGCGGTGGAGAACCGCGTGTATTGCGGCGGCGCGCCCTGAAACGAGCCGGGCGGCGCCGGCTGTCTGCCGGAGGCGGCGAGCGCAGCCGTCAACATCGAAATCAGAAAGACAAATGCAGCGAATGATCGCGTCGTCATATCTGACTTAAAAGGTGCGCCGCTGACGCACTAGCCCTTCCTGCGCCACCGAGGCGACCAGCGTGCCGTCACGAGTGAATATAAGTCCGCGCGAGAAGCCGCGCGAGCCATGCAGGTTGGGCGAATCCTGCGCGTAAAGCAGCCACTCGTCGGCGCGGAACGGCCGGTGCAGCCAGAGCGCATGATCGAGGCTGGCGGCCATGAATTCCTTTTCGAACAGTGTGCGCCCGTGCGGCACCAGTGCAGTATCGAGCAGCCCCATGTCCGAGGTGTATGCCAGCACGCATTGATGAATCGCCGGGTCGTCGGGCAGCTGGCCGGTGGTTTTGATCCACACATTAAATCGGCCATCGGGATATTTCTTGCCGAGATAGCGTTCGAACTCGACCGGGCGCAGCTCGATCGGTCGCTCGCGCTCGTAATAGCGCCGCACCGGGTCGGGCATCGTGGGCAAAATTTTTTCGCGCACCTCCGATTCGCTTGGCAGTTTTTCAGGCGGCGGCACGTCTGGCATTTTCGCCTGATGCTCAAAGCCCGGCTCGTCGATATGGAACGACACCAACATGGAAAAGATCGGCTGGCCGTGCTGGCGTGCGGTGACGCGCCTCGTGGAGAAGCTCTTGCCGTCCCTGATGCGATCGACGTCGTAGATGATCGGAACCTTGGGGTCGCCGGGCAGCAGAAAATAGGCGTGCATGGAATGCGGCGGTCGCATGTCCACCGTGCGCACCGCGGCGACCAGCGCCTGGCCAATCACCTGGCCGCCGAACACACGCTGCCAGCCAACCTGCGGACTGCTGCCGCGGAACAAATCCACGTCGAGCCGCTCGAGGTCGAGAAGCTTGAGCAAATCCTGGACGGCAGAGGCGGCGACGGTCATCGATCGTGCTTTCGATGCTGGCTGCCGCCAATGACGCCGGGGCGCGGCGCGAAGTCAAGCCGCGCCGCGTTTCCGCACATTACACCGCTGCGCTGAAAATTTTTCGGGCGGCAGTTTGCTTGCCGCCCGTTCCGCACATCAACCGCCAGCGATCGCTACCACACGAAGAAATACGCCAGCACGATGATCGCCGCGATCGCGACGCCCAACCACATCATGGGCTGGGTCATGTTTTGGCTTTGGGTTTCGGTTGTCATGGAATTCGCCCTTCCTCATCGGCGGGGACCGCAGGGCTGGGACCTCCCGGTCCTCGGCGATCCTCTTACTATTAAACTTTCGTCTAATACAGCGGTTAAGTTATTGATCCAGATCAAAAGTCCACCGCGCGTGCCACAAGTATCTGAATAGCCTAGGATAGCGGCTTCGAGCCCGCCTCACGGGGCGATCAGGCGGCGGTCATGGTTCACAAGGAGTCGAATGGCGCGAATCGGAAACCAGCGGCGCGACGTGGTGATCGGCGGCGCCGGCTTTGCCGGCTTGGCGCTGGCGATCGCGTTGCGCCAGGGGCTGGGCGAAGGGTTCTCGGTGACGGTGGTGGACCCGGCGCTGGCGGCGGCGCAATCGAAGGACCCACGCGCCTCAGCGATCGCGGCGGCCGCGCGCCGGCTGTTCGAGGCGATCGAGGTCTGGGACGCGGTCGCGGCGCAAGCGCAGCCGATCCTCGACATGGTGGTGACGGACTCCAAGCTCGACGATGCGGTGCGGCCGACTTTTCTTACTTTCGGCGGCGACGTGGAGCCGGGCGAGCCGTTCGCGCACATGGTCGAGAACCGGCACTTGGTCGACGCGCTGGTCAAGAAGGCGAAAGAGCTCGGTATTGAATTGCGAGCGGGCGCGGTCAGCGATTTCGAAAACGTGGACAATGCGATCGACGTTAAGCTCGCCGACGACGGGACGATTTCCACGCGACTTCTGGTCGGCGCCGACGGGGCGCGCTCGAAAATCCGCGAACAGGCCGGCATCGCGACGCATGGATGGAATTACGATCAGTCGGCAATTGTCACCACGGTGGCGCATGAGCGCGAACACAACGGTCGCGCCGAGGAACATTTCCTGCCGGCGGGGCCATTCGCGATCCTGCCGCTAACGGGAAAACGCTGTTCGATCGTGTGGACCGAAAACGCGCGCGAGGCGGAGCGTATCGTCGCGCTGCCCGACGAGGAATTCCACGCCGAGCTGGAGAAACGCTTCGGCTTGCAGCTCGGCGACATCGCGGTGATTGGGCCGCGCCGCGCCTTTCCGCTCGGGCTGTTCACGGCGCGCAGCTTCATCGCCGAGCGGCTCGCGCTGATCGGTGACGCCGCGCATATCATTCATCCGATCGCCGGGCAGGGGCTCAATATGGGGTTGCGCGACGTGGCCGCTTTGGCGGAGGCCGTCGCCGATGCCGCGCGGCTCGGGCTTGATATCGGCGCAGCCGACGTGCTGGAGCGTTATCAGCGCTGGCGCCGTTTCGACACCTTGACCATGGGCGTCGCTACCGATGGCTTGAACCGGTTGTTCTCCAACAGCTCCGACGTCTTGCGGCTGGTGCGCGATATCGGCCTCGGCGTAGTCGAACGCATCCCGGCGCTCAAGCGCGTGTTCATCCGCGAGGCGGCGGGTTTTACCGGCGACGTGCCGAAGCTGCTGCGGGGCGAGGCGTTATAAAAAATCAGCTCAGCGGAACGCTGCCGACGTGATCCTGGAACGCCTTGCGCTTGGCGATGGCGTTGTACCAGCGATCGAGGTTAGGCGTGGCGGGGCGGTCAGGCACCAGTTGTTGGTAGCGGTAGCACATCACGCCGACCGGAATGTCGCCGTAGGAAAACGCCGCGCCCGCGACGAATGCTGTCTTGGCCAGTTGCGCATCGAGGATCTTCATCGCATTGGCAGTCTTGTCCTGCGAAGCCTTGATCGCGGCCAGGTCGCGCTTTTCCGCAGGCGTGCGGATCAGGCCCCAAAACGCGGGCGTGATCGCCGGGCCAACCACCGATAATTGCCAGTCCATCCACTGGCTGGCGAGTGCGCGCTGCTTGGGATCTTTGGGCTCCAATACGCCGCCTTTGTCGTGCTTGCCAGCGAGGTAGCGCACGATCGAATTGGATTCCCACAGCAGAAAGCCGTCTTCTTCCTCGAGCGTCGGCACCAGCCCGTTCGGATTCATCGCGAGGTATGGCGGCTCCTTGTTCTTGCCGAAGGCGCCGCCGACGTCGATGCGCGTGTGTTCTAGCCCGAGCTCGCCCACCGCCCACATCGCCTTCTGCACGTTGGACGACGTGTTGCGGCCCCAGATTTTGATCATGAGTCGTTTCCTGACTTTGCCGTGGATTTTGATTATCGACGTCGAACGAGGCTCGCTCAATCCAGCCGACGCGCTTCTTCCGGCAGCATGATCGGGATGCCGTCGCGGATCGGATAGGCGAGCTTGGCCTTGCGCGAGATCAGCTCCTGCTTGACGGCGTCGTATTCCAGCGTCGTCTTGGTCAGCGGGCAGACCAGGATTTCCAACAATTTGGGATCGACGCCGCCGGCCTGAGGTTCGGTAGTGGGGGTGGTGGACATGGAAGGGCTCCCGGCGAAATTTGCCGACTTTATAGCATGCCGGCGGATTACTGCAGCTGCGTTTCGCCCGCGCTGTTTTTCTTGGCGAGTTCGATCTCTGTGATGGCGACTAGCAGTTCGGCGCGCGTTTTCAGGTCGGCCGCCTCCAGCAGCGCCTGTTTTTCCGGCGGGCCATAGGGCGAAATCATGGACAGCGCATTGACCAGCGCCTCGTTCGGCGCCTGATCGATGCCCTCCCAATCGGCTTTCAGATCGTTGGCCTTCATGAACGCGCGCAACGCCTTGAGCACCGCCTCGCGGTCGACCGCCTCCTCGCCCTTGCGTGCGATGAAATCGTCGGCGAACGGCGCATAGGTGACGCGGCATTGCCGGTAGTCGGTCTTGACCGGCAATTCCTGTTCGACGCGGAAGCGGGCCACGCCGGTGAGCTCGAGCAGATACCGGCCGTCGCCGCTTTCGGCAAACTGGGTGATGCGGCCGACGCAGCCGACCTTGAACAGTGGGGGCTTGTCGGCGGGACTGGCATGCGCGGCATCGGGCTGGATCATGCCGATCAACCGGTGGCCGTCGCGCAAGGCGTCGTCGATCATGGCGAGATAGCGCGGCTCGAAGATATTGAGCGGCATCTGCCCGCGCGGCAGCAACAATGCGCCTGGCAGTGGAAACACCGGAATGACTTCGGGCAAATCAATTGGCCCGCGGTATTGGGCGTTCATCGGCATTGCACGTTACTCCGCGAGCCGGTGCCGTTCCGGCGCGAAAGGGTCACGAAAACAAGATCGACGACAGCCGCTTTCGGCCTTCCACGGTGGCCGAGATCGGTCGGTCCCCAGGCCTCGAAAAACTGCACGAGCTGTTTGCGCGCGCCGTCTTCGTTCCATTTGCGGTCGCGTTTGACGATTTCGATCAGCTGATTGACCGCCTCTGCGCGTTTGCCCTTGGCGTTGAGCGCCATGGCGAGGTCGAAACGCGCCTGATGGTCGAGCGGATTGGCGAGAACTTTTTCTTCCAGCTCCGCATAAGGCCCAAGCGTTTTCGCCTGCTCGGCGATCTCCAGCGCGGCGCGCGCGGCGGCAACCGGTGCCTCGTTACGTTTGGCTTCCGGCACTAAAGCAAGTGTCTGCTTGGCTTGCTCGAGCGAGCCGGTCTCGACGTAACATCGTGCCAACCCGGCAAGCGCATGCACATTGCCACCGTCCTCGGCGAGAAGCTGCGCATAAATTTCGGCGGCAGCGGTCGGATTGCCTTCGACCAGCGCCTCGTCTGCCTCTTTCAGCAAATCTTTTTCTTCGGCGCCGATCTTGCCCTTGGTCACCCGCTCGAGGAATGCGATCACCTGGCTTTCCGGCAGCGCGCCCATGAAACCGTCGGCCGGCTGGCCGTTAACGAATGCGATCACCGCCGGGATCGATTGGATGCCCATCTGGCCCGGGATTGCCGGATGCTCGTCGATGTTCATCTTGGCGAGCTTGACCTTGCCCTTGGCGGACTTCACCGCCTTTTCCAGGACGGGCGTGAGCTGCTTGCAGGGCCCGCACCAGGGCGCCCAGAAATCCACCAATACCGGCTGGCGCTTGGATTCCTCGATAACGTCTTTGACGAAGCCTTGTGTGGTCGTGTCGATGACTACGCTTTCGGACGTCGTCGTCATTCCCCCGCCGTTTTGCAGCATATTCCCTCGCCTATTCGGCTATTCGTGGGCCAGAGGCCCGGTTCCATGCCGGGTTAAATGGGTTATCTGGGGCATGAATGCAATCGGGTCAGGCGGCGTCCGGCGGGCGGCCGGATACCCGCTCGATGCGGGGAATATGGCCGGTCGATTCCAGGAATTTCACCAGATCGTCGCGCTTGATCGAGGTGGTCATGGTGTTGACCAGCGGATGATAGTTGAGCGTCTCATGCTCCATCATCGCGGCATCGAGCACCACAGTGACGCGGGTTTGGGCGTCGTTGATGGCGCCGAACGGGGTCACTGCCCCGGGCTCGACCCCAAACACTTCGCGCAGCAGGTCGGACGAGCCGAACGAGAAACGCCCGGTGGCGCCGAGCTGCCGGTGCAGGCCCTTCAGATCGATCTCGGCATCTTCCAGCGCCACCACCAGGTAAAGTTCGTATTTCTTGTCGCGCAGGAACAGGTTCTTGGTGTGGCCGCCGGGGATTTGCCCGCGCAAGGCGCGCGATTGCTCGACCGTGAACAGCGGCGGGTGTTTCACGGTCTGGTGCGAGATGCCGAGCGCATTGAGAGCGGCGAATAGCTGTTCGGGAGTCGTCGCCATGACTGCAACAATTTAGCCGGGACTAGTGTTAGTATCACGCCCGAAACTGACGAGGTTGAAGTCAATGCGTTATGCGCTGGCCGCCGTCGTTTTCATTGCCGTCTTGGCTTTCGACCTACGGCCGGCGCGGGCCTAGGGGAGCGCGCCCTGCGTCTGGATGCCGGTTGGGCGACGTCATAGGGATTGCAATATCGCACGGTCGAGGAATGCGTGCCCAACGTCCTCGCCGGCAATCGTGGCTTTTGCGGACAAAATCCACGCTGGCCGGGCTGGCAACGGCGGGGCGCCGGCCATCCACCTTAATCGGCGACTTAGACGGGCCGCGGTTGCAAAGTGGTCAACCTTTTGGCTATAGGAACGGGCTTGGCGGCCGGAATCGCGATTTCGGCCAAATATCTAACGGATGCGGGTGTAGCTCAGGGGTAGAGCACGACCTTGCCAAGGTCGGGGTCGAGGGTTCGAATCCCTTCGCCCGCTCCATACATTTCATTGTCCAGCCCGGAGACATGGGTGACAGAACGTACCTAAGACATGGGTGACAACCTGGGGCCGAACGGGTTGTCGAGGGGTTGCAAGGTTTTCTGCTCCAGATCGAAGTATCCGAGATCGTAATGGCTGAAGCTGACGAGCCAGATGCCTTCGTCGACTTCCTTGATGCCGAGCCTTTGTCCCGCCAGCACGGTTGAGATGTTGATCTTCTTGCGGTGCAGACAGATGCGCCCGCAGGCGGTGACGAGGATATCGCGGTCATGGAACGGATAGGTCAGTTCGGGCAGGCCGTCATAGCGGCGCGGTGAGGCCACGTAGAGTTCGGCGGGACACTTCATGGCGAGCGCCTCGTGCGGCCTTTCGGCATTGAACTCGTGCACGAAAGCGTCGAAGCGGCCCTGCTGCTGCAGGCTGTTCGTGCCTGGCGGACGAGTGGCTTCTTTCTTGAGGGTGAGGTGCATGCGCTCATGGCGGCCGTTCTGCTGCGGATGGCCGGGTTTGATGCGCTCGATGGCGATGCCAAGCCGCAACCACCAGACCGAGAGCTTGGAGAGGTTGAACAAGGCATTGGGACTGGCGAAGGGAACGCCATTGTCGGAGCGGATGGCGAGCGGCAGGCCGCGCTCGCAAAACAGCCGCTCGAAGGCGGTAAAGGCCAGCTCTTCCCTGGTGGATTCCAGCGCTTCGCACAGCAGCAGGAAGCGCGAGGCCTGATCGGTGACGGTCAGTGGATAGCAGTAGCGCCCGTTGCCGAGCTTGAACTCGCCCTTGAAGTCGGCGCACCACAAGTCATTGGGCGCGGCGCCCTCTGACAGCGGCGTTCCGCTGGCGCGGTTGCGCGTTCTGCCGATGCGTTTGATCAGGCCGTGGCGATCGAGAACCGCATGGATGGTGCTCCTGGCGGGAACCCGCACGTCGCCGGCCAGCCGCCTGACCAGAAGCTCCCTGATCTTGCGTGCGCCCCAATGCGGCTTCTCGCCTTTGAGCCGGACAATGAGGCTCGCAATCGGCTGCGGCAGCTGATTGGCGTAGCGCACCGGCCGCCGCGAACGGTCGCTCAAGGCCTCAAGACCGTGCTCCTTGTAGCGGTCGAAAATCTTGTAGCCGGTCTTACGAGATATGCCGAACTCCCGGCACACGTCCGTCATGGCCTCACCGTCCAACAGGCGGGCGACAAAGCGAAGGCGCTCTTCCATGACCGAACTCGCTTTCCACGGCATCAACACCTCCCGCCAAAAAGCGAAAAGTGTTACCCATGTGTCCGGTATGAAGTGTCACCTGTCCCAGGCCGCACCAGCTACTTATTCCAAAATTCAAAAATGCCCTGGGGTGTCATCTGGGGTGTCACCGACGCTGGACCCTGGCCTTTAAGGCGCGTTGTTTAGGGCATTTGGCTTTTACGGCGTAAAAGCCGGATACGGGGCAGACGGCAAAACGAATTTTTCTTTCCAAAAAAATTCAATTCGCGACCGAACCCCTCTGCGCCCAGTTTCGGCCAATGTCCGCTGTTGCCCTAATAGGGCACAAACGATTGTCCGCAGAGCGGACATTCCTATCGGGGCACAACCCTTTGCTCGCGGGTCGCCTTATTTGTGAATTAACGAAGACTGCGCTGTAGGCGGATTTGGTGCAGCCGGCGAGATCGCAAAGGTAAGCCAAGTGTTCCAGCCGTCGGGCCGGTTCTGAGCAGCAAACTCCCAATAGCCCTTTACGCCTAGGAATCCTTGCATATCCCCGACAGGAAAGATGAACCCGACCTGCGGACCGATGCCAACGACACGGGATTGAAAACAGCCGACACGATCTCCGGACCCGCTGTCACAACCAATCTCGTTGTAGAGATAGCCGACGGCTCCGACAAAAAATTGCTTAGACAGGAATTGCGATGCCGCCCAGTCCAGATGAAAGTCGACCCCGCTCTGATAATTGGTGCTCGGATTTGTGAGATTGTAGGTCAAGCCCGCGACTGCGGAAAATTCGTGCCCCTTTGTTGGGTCGAAATACGTGTAACCGACGCCACCGTCTATGGCCCCGTGCCCGATACCGATATTAGATAGACGGGTTGAGTCGTAGGCCCCAACCGGAATGTCTCCCGTCACATAGGTCATGAAGTTGTGGACGCCCGCGTTCCACCGACACCGGTCAGCGCGTCGCTAATCTGCCCGGACCGCTCGATGCCGACGCCCCCGGCTAAAAAGCCAGCAGCAAAAATCGGTAGCTTCTCCGCCAGAAGAGACCCGATTTTTGCCGATGATCTTTCGCGCTTCCGCGAAAGCGTAGTTACGGCTCGCGCTCCGCCGACTTGAAGCCGCCATCACTACGTAATGATTCCTAGACCATCAGGCCTATGCGTACCTGTGACAGATTTCATAGGTAGCCCGTGATCGCTTTTGGTAGCTCTCCCGTGCATTGAAATGAAAGGGCTCGACTATGACCACAACACAATTTCTCACGATCGGAACGATGGGCGCGGTTGGCGGCTTCATTATGGTGACTGCCTTCCTATTGATGATGCCACACTTCTAGCAGGTGGTCGATGGGTTTCGGCAAACGCGTTCTTGACGTCCCAACTCACCTCAGCGCCAGGATCATGTTTCCTAGCTCTGATCCAATTGCTTGCACGGTGACGGAATTGTCTGGGCAGGTCGCGACTGTGGTGCTCGACAGTGTGTTGGGCATTCCGCAGACGTTTGACCTAAGGATTGGCAACCGAACACATTATTGTCGGGTAATTCAGAAGCTCGACCGTAGATTGAAAGTTTTGTTTCAGTGAACGGCGTAGGCTAACGGGCCTAGTGGTGGCTTTTGACTGCCAGGTCCGGTCCCCGCCTATTGTATTCGCTCCGCCTCCTCAATCACCGCCAGTTGCAGTATGCTTGGAACTGCCGGTAGGTGCACACGGTTTGTTAAAGCAGACGCAAAAAAAGATGGGCTGCCCTAGACGGACAGCCCGACAGGAGTGGCTGCTGCCAGGAACCAAAGGGAGGGGACGGACTTTGGGGCTTCCTAGCAACTAAGTAATCGACATCAGGCCACCTGATCAGAGACTATTCAGCCAAACGGCTTAAGCTCGGCGGCCCGATCGCTGCACGTCGGTGCTCACTGCCTCCCCAGTAGCGCGTCCATTTCGGCTCGTGTTCGCGCCAGCTCCCTAAGGACGTCGTCGCTTCCTCTCGCGTCGCCGTGTATCCGCGATCATGTGGGTACTGCGGCACGCGTGGCGCGGGGCCGCTGCCGCTGCATGGCGACGTTTTGTGGCTTGTGTGGAAGCGTTGCCAACAGATCAGGCCGCGCCAATCTCGCAAGCCGCCCAGGCGCAATCGGCTGTACCTATTTACCCTAACGCTTAAGGTTGCTTGGCGTTTTGGGCCACAAGCGGCGTCTTACATGATATTAGGCGAGTTATGCGGACGCACAATTCGACACAGGAAAGCCTCCGATGAACCCATCAATTCTGTTAGTGACATGGTTTGTCGCTGGCCAGCCTCCCCAGAGCTATCACGTGCGCGTGGCCGATTGTCCGGCCGCGCGCGCGGCACTCTTGGAGGATGCTGAGAAACTGCGCGGGACGGCGAAAGTACCGGCGCCGCCATCAAACTTCCAAGTCGTCACTCAGAATAAGCCTGAAGCCACAATTCCAGCGTCTCAGTATCCGAAAGTTTCCGCCATTTGCGTGGAGGCTGAACTGCCGGGGACAGTCCAATGGCAGGACGAGCAGCACCAGAAAAGTCGATGAGTCGCCATCACGCGCCCCGACCGAGAGGAGCCCCGGCGACTATTCTGCGAACAGTCCGCGCGATTGGCCCCGCAGTCGATTCAGCCGCTCACGACCGATTGCAGGGGCCGCCCATGCGATAGCGGCGGCGGCTTGAGCGGCTAACCAGTTCGGTGGCAACCATTAGTCTGCTTAGGTCATGCCCATGACTGCAAGAGAGGCACTCACGATTGCGCTGACAGGCGCGGTGATCGGCTTCATTTTGGTGGTGGCCCAACTATTATTTCTTTGAGGATGTCTTGTGACACCCCGGCACTAAGCCTGCTGCTCCTTGGAACTCACCCACCACAGCGAACGCATAGGGGGCCCGCCAGATCAGGCCGTCGCGGGGTATATGAGCAGGCCGCTGCGTGCTGCCCAAATCGATCTCGCGGCGCGTGGTGCCTCATGGGGTGACATGGTTGGGGTTGCATTGGCCAACAATCTCGGTCCGCTCAATGGGCAGGTGGTCAATTTCCTTGACGATGCCGCGCAAGGCACTGCCATTTACGGAGCGTCACTTTTAGGTCAGCCGGCACACCAGCTCTTCGGCTGAGTTCCCGCCAAGCCATAGGCAGGGCTACAGGCCCCGAGCAAGTATAACAATAGAAAGGTGAGGCGCTTGTGATCACGTACAGGTTCACCACTCTTGAGGCTTTCTCTGCGAACGGCATCAACAATGCTAACCAGATCGTCTCTCAGTCCCTCAACCCTATTGTTCACGATCTTCCGCGCTTCCTTAAAGGCCCCGGCAGTGGTTGGGCATGGCATCGTCCCGCCCAGCCTCAATCCGTCTTCGTCATAAATCGTCATGATTAAACCGGCTTGGCGGGTGAGATCAAGACGATGGAAATTGTAAGTTGGGCTACAATAATTATGGTTTGTTCAAAGTTAGAAAATTTTGGCGACATTTGGAAACAATATCAGCAAGATTCAATATTTCCCGAGACTTCTTAGTCACGCGGCCTTCGTCGTTCACTACGACACGACAAGAGTAAGAATTGGGGCCTCTATCCGTGGCGGGTGAAACTTCGCTGGCTAGAGCCTGCGCAGCGGCGCGATGCACATCATAGTGAGGCGCACCCTTAGCGACGTTTCGGATGGCGGAAGGAGACGGACACGGGGTCGGTTTTCCGGCGGTAACACATACGACGGCCTGAGCGCCGACGGGATTAAGGTGCGTCGTCAGGATCAGCGCTGACGCTATTACTAACGCTCCGCGCACGTACGTCATAATGATACTATTCCTGCTGTTTAGTAAGAATGGCAGGAAAGGCGCCCAAATCTATTCGGCCAGATGGCCTAATAAGCCCACTCCACCCCGTTAGCGTCCAATTGTAAGTTTCGGACTTGAGGATCACGGCTCGCGCTCCCACGCCGCCTTGAAGCTTGCCATCCGCGCGCGTCCTCGCGCATTGCGCCCTATATCTTTACGTAGTGATACCTAGGCTATCAGGCCTATGGGTACCTGTGACAAATTTCATAGGTAGCCCGTGATCCTTTTAGGTAGCTCTCGTGCATCGAAGGAGAGGGCTATGAACAACACTACAAGAGGGCTGCTCACGATCGCATTGGGAGGCACGGGTTTCGGCTTCTTTCTGGTGGCCGGTATCCTAATGGTGATTCAGCACTTTAGTTGAGATTGGGAGCGCGCCTCATGAGCAGTTGTGGCCGGCAGTCCTTATACTGTGTGTGCTCTTTTTCGTTGGCCTCTTTGGTCGCGCTTCTAGCTAAAGAGTTTGATTACACGTCATCCGAAAAATCCACGGGAGCTGGACTATGACTGCAAGAGAGGCACGAATGCGGGTTTCGCGAGTGCTCTTAATAATTGCTTCTATCTGCGCATTGCTGCTTGCGTTCCATGAGTTTTCGCAGCATCCGCCACGAGCACTCACTGACAAGCTAATATGGGCGGCTTTCATGATCGGGTTTGCTCTCAATGCGACTTACATTGTCTTGTCTTCGCCGGGAGTTGTCTCGGCCGGGAAATCAAGATTACGAACTCTGATCGGTTTGTGGTTCGACGCGAAAGCAAAGAACTGAAAGACCGGGCCAGCAAACCGCGACGCTACCGTGCCACCATATGGATCAGTTCGTTGCAGTTTTGCAAATTCTTGGCGACTACATTCAGCGATGGCCGCTGATAATTGCTATTCTAATTTTAGTTGTTTTTCTTTTTGTAGATTTAATGGCGCGAGAATAGTTCCCCGGGCTGCGATGACGGCGGTGTCGAGTTCCGCTGCATTAGGCGGCTGCCCGCCAGACTTCCGGACCCGGTTTCAACTTAGGCGCAATCCAGGCGCTCGCCGCGCCCCCTACGCACCACCGACCTAGCCCCCGAACCAAGGCCAGCCCCCCAGTCTTCTTGGAGGCTTTATTTGGCCTCTGCCACGCGCTTTAAATCCGCCATCGCTTCCTCTCGTGTCGCCTCGATCATGCGGGTATTGCGGCACTCGCGCCGTGATTGTCCAGAACCACGGCTGACCCTCCGGTGCCTGCGGATGCAGCATGATACGGCCGATGTGCCGATCGCCGTCGAACAATGAGAAAAAACGAGGATAGTGATTTAGATCTTTGGCATTCGTTGAAGTATATTTTTAATTTCCTTCAAAGCTTTGGTACTTGCCATCAGGCGATCCGTGATCGTCCTTTGCTCGTCGGAAGTCGGAATTTCTAAGGCTAATTTAGCCCAATCGAGACTAATGGACGCTCGAAGCATATAAATCATCCACCAAAGCTTCTCTTGAGCGGCTATAGCGTTCGGCATGATTTGGCGCTCGCTTTTACTCCCCACCGAAGCTCTGCAGATTCGTCGCGTCTCTCTTTTTGATAGCAGAAGGTGTTAAAGTTAATAATCTCTTAAATATCGAGGTTGGGCTCTCTCCTTGGGCCTTTGACGATCAGTTTTAGTCTCGGTCATCACGGCACCTGTGAGCCCACGTAATCGCATCCGCTCAAAGTGATGATGGATCTTGAGATGCGCAAACCGCATCTCGACCTTCTTGCGCTCATCGTTCTGGACGATTTTGGTGAGCGGCTTGGGCGCGCTTATTGCGAAACCGGCGAAGCCGACGCCGACGAAAAGACTATTATCGAAAACATAATCAGCGGCGAGTATTCACACCCGGTGCGGGTGGTCGCGTTCAAACCGCCGAGGGGTGGACACGCGATTTTACCGAAGACATTGCGCGGGCCGTGGTGAGCCGTGCCCGCAGCGAATACCGCGCTCTAAGAAACGCCGCACAGGCATTCGTCGAGATGGCGCTTAAGGAAGATGCCGTAGAACCGCATTACGTTTTTCCAAGACGGGCCGACTGAAAAAGCCGGTAGGGCGGGCGCACTTTTTGGCCGGCCGCTTGAGCAACGCGCACGCCACAACATGGGGTGGATATAGGCCAAGAATGGCGGCTTACCAAGCGGCTTAGGCCACCTAGCCGACTAGACCTTTAGCAGCAGCTACCGCAAAGCTGCCCCTGTGTGGGCCGTAAAATGAGTCAGGTTTATTTATTTCCAGATGTGCTCGCCCGGGCGTCACTGTCTGTGGACGACCTAACGCCTCGTCAACGGGACGTTTTGGACCTCATCATCCAGGGCAAGAGCAACAAGGAGATCGCGCGCATCCTTGGCCTTGGCGTGGGCACCGTTAAAATTCACGTCGCGGCTTTGTTCCGCAAGCTTGGTGTAAATCGTCGTGCGGCTGTTGCCGTAGTGGGCGACCAATTAATCTTACAAGGTGTTTCGACCCGCTTTGTGTAGGCGGAGCGCACATGGTGACACCAGCAATATCTTTTGGGATCGCCGCTGCTTTAGCGGTTATGGCTCTTATCCCCTATGATCTCAACGACCCTGCGTGGGAGACCGGCTTGAACGGCGTTAGACTGGTTCTTGTAATTGCCGTTGGGTTTTTGGTCGCTCACGGTATGTCCCACTGAAGCGGCGAAATAATCAGTAGCTGTTAGTAGCGGCTGTCATCGTCGGCGCTTCGTCATCGAGCGCCTTCCATCCGCCATAGCGTTGCAACTCTTCGACAGCCTCACCAGCAATTTGCCGCTCTGCGCAAGACGTCACGCGGCCAACCGGGATTGTAAATTGAACCAGTGGACGACCTGGCCTCCCCGTCGAAAAAGCGTGCCAAGGACCGCCATGCAGGAATTGGATTGCCATTATGGATGGCAAGGCAAGTTTTGTCGCGTCCACAGGTCTGTCAGCCACCGCGTGCCTGCAACTTCCAAATCGTAGCCGTCGCGAATAAGAGGGGCCGGTCCTATTGCGCCTTCATGAGAACGCAGTCGTTGCCCCATGGAGTGCCCACCCGTCGTTCCATTTTTGGGCAGCGAAAAGTAGCGAGTTGCCCTTTCCGCAGAGCTGCAATTTTTGCATCTTCCGATAAATCGACATACATCTGAGCGGGCTTGAATTGATTGCTAGTTGCAAGACCAACGTACAATTGGCCCGACACGCTCTTGTCGATTGATTGAACACGTCCGATGACATCGACAATCTTGCCTTTCAGACGGTTATCGGTTGCGATCTCGTTGCTGTCGTAGTCATCAAAAAGACCATTCGCTGTGACCCGAACAATTTCGGTGGGGGTACCGGAATAAAAATTCCGGCCTCTAGGGAAACACGGCGTCAGTTTTCCGGCGGTAATACATCGGACATCTAACATGGCTGGTGAAACTGCCGGAGCAGATTCTTTAGCGACTGGGTTTGGGGCGGCGGGAGGAGGGGACACGGGGTCAGTTTTCCATCGGTAACACATTGGACGGCCTGAGCGCCGACGGGTTGAAGGTACGTCGTCAGGATCAGCGCCGACACGATTATCATCGCTCCGCGGGCACACATCATAATGATACTGCTCGTTTCAGGGGACGCGTGGCAGGAAACTGAGACCAAGTCTATTCGGCTAGATGGCCTAAAAAGCCAGCAGCAAAAAACTCTTTAGCGCTTCGTGCCTGATCGCTCCGGTTCGGTCTTCGTAACGGGCGGGCGAGCCAATTTCATGCCGACTTGCACATGCGACCACCGGCCACCGCGAGCGGTCTTGACCTTGCGCTCGGGGGATGCCCCAGATTTTGTTGAAGTAGGCGAGGCAGGCATTGTCGTGGATCATGCTATGCGGCGTCAGCTTGCGGTTCAACGTTCTTGGTGACGAGCTGCTTGGCAGCGTGAGCGACGAGCGCATCCCTGAGGATTGGGAGCTGCTTGTAGGCTTTCAAACGACGGAAGCCTTTGACCGCTTCCAGCATCCCGGCGGCCGTCCAGCGTAGCGCCATCGCGGCATTTCGCCATCGCTTCACGTTGCGGCAGACGCGGCGCACGGTCCCCATCATGTTCTCGATTGAGTTGGTGCAAGCGAGCGAGCGCCTGAGCTTCGCAGGCAGGCCGAGGCGGTTGACGGTTAACATCTCGTCGAGCCCTTCAAGGATGCTGGCGGCGACACCGGGCGCCGCCTGGTCGAGCCGACGAGCGAGATTGCGCGGCAGCCGCTCGGCTCTATCCTTATCGTCGAGTTCCCAGGCCTGCCGGAGCGCCCGGCGCACCGAAGCGTGCAGTGGCTTGGGCAGGCGCTCAATCACGTTGCGGGCTTTATGAATCTGGCAGCGCTGGATCGGCGTGTGGGCGCCGAAGGTGCGACGGATGACTTTGCTCAGCGCCTTGGCCCCGTCGATGATAAACAGTCGGCAGACCTTGGGATCAAGCCCGCGCTCAATCAGATTGTCGATCAGCGCCTGCACGACAGCGGTGTTCTCGGTTGCTCCCTCGACCAGGCCGAGCGGATGCTTGTGGCCTTCACTATCAATGCCGAGGGCGGCCACCAGCACCAGGTCGTTGCCGATATGCAGGCCGTCGATCTGGATGACCAAGAGGTCCAGCTGGGACAGGTCCGACCCCATCCATTCGGCCAGCCGGTCAGCCGACAGCGCCACGAACCGGCGCGAGGCCGCCGACTTCGAGGTGCCGTCCCCGGCAATGACCGGCAGATCGCCCTCAGGCAGCCGCACAGCGCGCCTGAGCTTGCGCGTCGACACGTTGATCAGCATCAGGTTCACGGCCCAGCGACCGAGCCAGTCCTCGGCCTGCGCCGCCGTCCAGGTTGGCAATGGAAGTTCATGGCCGTCGAGGCCGCGCACCCGCGGGCGATGCACGGCAACCTTGCCGCCATGGAAGCCGATCTTGCCCTTGGTCCGGCCCCAGCGATGGCCGACGCGGTCTCCGCGGCGGCTATGCGGCGCGCCGGCAAGCTGCTGGGCATCCTCGCTCAGCATCTGCTCGATGGCCCTGATCCCAGCCGTCAGACAGAAGCGATCGAAGGAACTGTCCACATCTTGCCAAGCTGTTTAAATACTCGCGAAAGGCGGAATGCGTGTCGCTGTGGTAGAGTTCGTCATGGCGTTGCTCTCCTTTGCGGATTCGACACCCCGAGCCTAACGGCTCAAGGTGGGCAACGCCTGCCTTCCTATTTCAACATCGACCGGGACATTTCCTGCGCTCGTTCGACTTGGCCGCAATTGCGTTATGGCTGGTTACGCCGCTCGCTTTGATAGCTGAGGAACGGTTAGCGAATGTTCGCTCTTGTCCAATAGCGGACAAATTTTGCGGTGCAGCGAATGTCCGCTAAGCCAATAAGCGACATCGCGCGTCTCTCTTGTAAGCGGACCGGGAAACCGCGAACAATCAAGCCAGTTTGGAAGTCGTCCGGGGAATACTGCCGGCAAATAAACGCGCTTGGGCCAGTGATAGTTAAGCTGTTTCCCGTGCTCATGTTTCTCGGGCTTATATCGCCATTGGTAGCGCTCGTATCCGCAATCCTTTTTTACGTCCGCCATCGTAAGCGTGTTGAACCAGAGCATCGTGTCCCGGCCATTGCGTATGTTTTAGCTGTGATCGTTTGCGGCGTCATCTTTGGTTACGCTGGTGTGGTTTTGGGGATCAGGCTGGCCTATAACAATCCGACTTCAAGCAATCTTTGTGGTTTATGGGGATTTTTCGTTACTGGGCCACTCCTGATGGCTTTGGCAATTTTCCTTATCGGGCTGTCGGTCTCTCTAGTGCGGCCTGCGCCGAAGCCCTAATGATGTTCGACACAATCAAAGTAGCTCACTACCCGCTGATCAGTAGTGCCTCAGCAATGAGCGTCCGGCGGTACGGTCGCCGCATGTCCCCTTTGGGTCGAGGCTGTGTGAAAACGCTGCCGACAGTTGTCGCGCGCAACAAAAGAATCGAACTTGACCGCCTTGGCGAATCTTACATGCGCCAACGGCATTGCAGTTTGAATTAATGTTGCGCCAGAACGATGTGCAGAACTGTTTTCACACAGCCTCGGTCATTAGCGACCGAGCCGTTCGGCGCCAGTGTCAACCAATGTCCGCTTCTGCCGGCGGGTTCAATCGGTCACTGCAACACCGCTCGTAGTCTATCGGCAGGGGTTTCAAAACCCAAGGTCTTCCGCGGGCGTTGATTAAGCCGCAGTGCGATCCTGTTCAGGTAGGCCTGAGAGAAACGCGAGAGATTTGTTCCCCTCGGGAAATACTGTCGCAGCAAGCCGTTGGTGTTCTCGTTGCTGCCGCGCTGCCAAGGACTGCGTGGATCGCAGAAATAGACCTGCACGTTGGTGGCGACGGTGAAGCTCTTGTGGTCAGCCATCTCCTTGCCTCGATCCCAGGTCAAGGAGCGGCGCAGCTCCTGAGGCAGTTTGCGCACGTGTTTACCGAGCGCGGCTACCACGGTCGCCGTGTCCTTGCTCGCAACCTTGAGAAGCATCGTAAAGCGAGTATGGCGTTCGACGAGCGTCGCGATGTGCGTGTTGTTCGCTCCGGAGAGAAGGTCTCCCTCCCAGTGGCCTGGCACGGCGCGGTCCTCAGCCTGGGCCGGCCGCTCGCGGATGGAGACCATATCGACGATCTGTCCCAGTCCGCTCTTCGTGGTGCCGCCCTTGGCTTGGCGCATCTGCCGCGCTTTACGCAGGTGTGCCATCAGCTCCTTCTTCAGCACGCCGCGGGTCTGAATAAAGAGACTCCGATAGATCGTTTCGTAAGATACCTGCATGCCTTGGTCGGCAGGGAATTGCCACTTCAGCCAGCCGGAAATCTGCTCCGGCGACCACTGGAGCGCGAGCTTCTGCGCAACGCGCCATCGTAGCTCCGCATGGCGCGCCAGACGACAAGACTTCGGGCGCAACCCCCGCTCCCAGGCGCGCGTATCAGCCTCGCTTGCGCGGTAGGTCCTGTAGCCGCCGTTACGCCTTATCTCTCGACTTACCGTCGAGGGCGATCGTCCGAGGCCTTGTGCAATCCGCCGTATCGGCCGACCGGCGGCAATGCCACGCGAGATCTCTTCGCGCTCCTCAAGCCTCAGCGTTACCAGAGCTCTCCGGCGTGGCGCTGGAGCAATCCCTCCATTGAGCGCTAAGATCCGATAAACGCCGCTCTTGTTCCTCCTTTCAAGCGCTTGGGCGATGTCCGCCACACATTGACCGCTCTTCCACCGCTCCCAGAGTTCCGCCTTCTGCTTCGGCGTGAACCATATCCGTGCATTCCCCTCCATGCGCACACCTCCCCATCTCGCAAGATTAGAAGGCGTTGCGTCGATCGGTTGAACCCACCCCTGAAAGCAGACATTGAGCGCCTAATAGAGGAAGCCCGTACATCGCGTGCGGGCTTTTTCATGATGAACCGTGGTTGCGTGCCGCAAAACGCGTTAGCGCCTGTCCTACGCGAAATCGCAATTTGAATCTCAACGACGCGATGTGGCTGCCATTCCGCGCCAGCCATATACCTAACGATATAGGCCATCAGGCCTAACAGCACCTGTGACCATATTCACAGGGACCCCATGATCATTATTGATAGGAGGAAGAGCGTCAACAATAGGAGTGCGTAAAAAGTAGGAGTGCGTAAAATGCATACGCTACAAAATTTGGCAAACGCGGAACTCACAGCGGTGCCATGGGGCGTAGTCGAACGACCGGCGTCGCCGCCTGCTGTTGGTTCGATCCGGAAGGAGCCGCACCTTACGCTAGCGGAAGCCCCGGCGGTGTCACCGCCTTTAAGCGTGGATCTGCTGAGCCGCCGCCAGCGCGACGTCTTGTACCTGATCGTGCAGGGCAAGACTAACAAGGAGATCGCGCGCAGCCTTGGGCTCGCCGTGGGAACAGTGAAAGTTCACGTGGCGGCACTGCTCGGCAAGCTTGGCGTCCATCATCGCGCGGCCGTTGCCGTTGCAGGCTCGCGATTTCTCCCACAGGCGCTTTAAAATTCTTCAATGTGCGTGATGACCGTCAGCGCAGCGGCACAATTTTTTGCCGGTCATATTTACTAGGGCATTAGTTACGCTCGTCAGTTACCGCTTGATGCGCAAAAACTGAAGCGCATTAATTATCTGATATTATTGATTTAAATAGTGGTGGGCGCAACAGGGCTCGAACCTGTGACCCGCTGATTAAGAGTCAGCTGCGCTCCAAGGCGGTGGCGGCAGCGTAGCGTTCCGCGGTCTTAGATCGTCACCTTGCTACCGCATTGGCGATCTGCGTTGCGTCAGCTGGCTGACGCAAGCACGATGGTAAACAGAACGTTAAGACCCGTTTTTGGAGTTCTACATTTTTTCAGACCACCTCTTTATGCGCGACCACGACCCCGGCCTGTCCAGCGTACCCGGGGGTTCGCGCGCACCGACGTTAGCAAAGCATTTACCATATGAATTTACCATATTGCAGTATTGCCGATCATGATTGGAAAGCTCAAAACCATGCGCCTCTCACACGGACTTGCAGCGGCCATCGCGATCACTACGGTTGCCATCAGCCCCGCCGCAGCGGCCGATCTTGAGCTGCACCCGGTAAATGGCCGACAGTTCGAAGTTACGTCCTTGCCGACATGGGAAGCTGAAATCGGGCTTCGTTATTTTGCGAGCAGCGGCACGACAAAAGGAGAGTTGTTCGACCCAAGTGGGAGTTTAATGGTTTCGCGACTCACCTACAATGATTTGCTGGCGCATTCGGGAGAACTTTTTGGCCGGTTTGACCACATCACCGGGTTGTTCATCAAAGGTTACGTAGGCGGTGGCGTTGTAACCGGCGGCACCCTTCGTGATGAGGATTTCACCCCTGTCGTGCCCATCTACTCAAGCACCAACAGTACGCAACATAGCGGTGCTCTCGCGTATGGCACCATCGACTTCGGGTACGCGATGATAAACTCGCCAACTCTCAGATTGGGCGCGTTCGCTGGTTATCACCACTATTACGAGCGCGTAAACGCTTACGGTTGTACGCAACAGGCGCCTGGTTGGGATCAAATTGCAATAGTGGCTCCCGGCCAGGCAATTTGCGTCCCTTCTATCCCGGACTCGACGCTCGGGATTACACAAACAACTAACTGGGATGCCGTTCGCCTTGGTCTAAACGCGCAATGGCGTATCACCGATCGATTGATGTTGACGGGCGATTTGGCATGGCTCCCAGTTGCATGGCTTAATGGGAATGATCGCCATTGGCTGCGTACCGACCTTTTTAGCGCTACGCCTGAGACCGGCGGCGGCCTCAGCAACGTGCAGCTTGAGTTGGTGCTTAGTTATTATGTCACCCCCGCCTTCTCAGTTGGGGTCGGCGGTCGGTATTGGAATATCACTACTGGTAGCCAGGGCTCGGCGGCGGATTTCACAGTTGCCGGTGGCAGCTCGCAGCCGCTATCATTCCGAACTGAGCGCTGGGGCGGATTTCTCCAGGCGGGATATAAATTCGGCGGCTAAACTCGTCGAAATCTCCGTTACCACCTCACCGTTGAAAGCTATTGTCGCACGATGCTTGGAGCGCAATGGGAAGGCGCTCCAATTATATCAATAAAATCAAACTATTACTTAGGCCGTTCGAAAACGCTCGCTGCAGGCAACGTTCCTGGCCGAGCACGAGGCTCTGCTTTCTTTGACGATCAACCGCCCTCTGCTATCGTCGCAGTGGCGTAGCTATTCGCTTGCGACCTGGACGGCGTGCTACGTTTAGCGATCGAGCCCTAGAGCGGGCAAGTTCGTTATATTTCGGCATCAGGAACGGACGTTTATGCCTGTCGAGCTCGTGTATAGTTTAATGATCGGCTGGTTCTACATAGCCGGCACTGCCTGCGCTCTATGGTTTACCGGCGGGCGAGGATGCGCTTTTCCACCATCCTCATAGGAAGCGCCCTATTTGTCGTTGTCGCGAGCCTTGCTGCTCTGCTCTAACCACTTATCGATACTAGCCCGTGTTAGTTGGCTTCAGAAGAGGTGTACTCAGTCCTCGTGCATCTCACCCCATCACGTATCAAAAATAATGAACGTTACAATGGGTCTCGAACTCGTCGATTCTTGAAAGCACCCCATTGCGTCGCAGCATCTCGGTGTCATCACTTAATACGGCCGCTGAACAGATGTTGCTGTTTTCTTTTTTGGAATCGTTAATCGTGGTGAGCAAATGCAATAGCTTCAGATTTTGGAAATGGAATGATAATTTGGGTATCGTTTGCATCACTTGAGATTATGACGCTCCACTCAGACGCATCATCTTCAGCGGCATAAAACAGAATTTTGTCAATAAGCTTGCGCGCATGTTCATATGCATCATTTAGGCTGCTAAGTTCTTTTCCAGTATCGTCGAGGATGCGAGACTTACGCGAAGTCAGATGGAAATAGAAATGCGCCATGGACCACCTCCGCTACAATTGCAGACCCACGAAACGCAGCATCACAACTGCGCTGGCCTGTTGGGTGAATTGCTAGCGCGGAAGAATTAGGATTTATTTTTTTGAATCGCGTCGTTTGGAAACAAACAATATTAGATCACTTTTTAATGCTGCTGAAAAACTATTGATAATTTTACGCAAAGAAATTGCGCGCTCATCTAGCTAACGGGCTCATGTGCTGCATCCTTCCTGCTCTGGCGCGGAAGCCGCTGTCATGGACGCTTTGGCCGATCTAGTCGTGCGTCAGTGGCTCACTGATGTCGGGCAGGAGATTTGGCCGTGTGAATTGCAGACGCCGGGACACTCATAAGCTCTTTGCTACGCCTGCGCTATAAAAGGTGCGGGCACCTTGGCGTAGGCGCGAGACCGAATTGGCAAAAGCGTGCGCCAATGGACATATTCGGTAAAAATTAACCCAATTACTTAGGGCGCGCGTAACGTCCAACTGAATATAAATTTCGCGTGAATAGTGTGGTCGAAGGCAACGCTGGAATAATCGCATGAGCAAGCTAGTCCTGCGTTTCTTGAAGAATGACTCGGGCGCTTCCGCCATCGAATACGGATTGATCGCCGCCGGAATTTCCCTCGCGATCATTGCCGTGGTCAATGGCGTGGTTCGCGTGATTGGGTAAGCCTAAAAATTCATAAATTGCAGTATCAGGTCTTAGGCCATTTAGCTAAATGGATTTAATCGCGCTGCTTGTTATATAAATTTTTACAGACGGAAATCCGTCTCCACCCGTGTAGGATGTTTCATGCAATTGGATGCAGGAGCGCGCGCATCATGATTAGTTTGTGGCCGGCAGTCGTTCTGCTGTCTCTGGTCTTTATCGTTGGCCTCTCTTGTCGCGCTCCTTGACCGCGGAGGCGCGCGCTGGGCGAACGTTACTGCGTCATGTGACGTCCACCCTCGCATAATGCCGAGGTCTGTTAAATCTGTATCCCGAGGAAACAGGCGTGACGCGGGTCACAGCAATCCGATGCAAGCCTAGCGCGCAGGACTCTCGGAATGCGTGCTGTCCGTGACCGGGTTGCGCGGACTTACAGCGGCGTTCGGAGCGGTGGGGCCGACCAGTATCCTTGGCCCGCCCGCAGCAGCAGGCTTCTGGGCCGTGACCGTGACCGTTGTCGGCAGCGGCAAGCCATGCGGGTAATAGGTCCAGTACACAAAAAGTCCCGCGAATATCACTGCCGTTAGCACCGCGCCTATGCCGCGATGTTTGAAAGACAACAGATTGCCCACCACTGTGGCAATTAAGACGAGCCCCGTCAGCACGGCGACATAGAGCCAATTCACAGTTGCCAGATCTATTGGCATATCTATTGGCATTGGATGCATCCTCTTCGAAACACTACGCGCCTCATTACCGCAAGCGCCACTATCCCGCAGAAAGGGGCGCAATTCCTCTACGAGGACTGCACAAACCCGCGCTCCTAAGCCGCACGGTCGTCTTCAAAAACCGGCCCCGCAAGCCAGAGGCCTGCCGGCATTAGCTTAGATATTATCATAGGCCAGCCGAGAGGATCGGGGGCGCCGTAGCTACAACTGTTGGCCAGCTCGCCAATGGGTTGGCGGCGAACTTGTAGTTCAGCCCAATCTTGAACAGTTGGATGTTCTCCGACGCGCCACCAGGAGCGGCGTCCGCAATGATGCAACCACCGGAGACATAAATGCAGCTAAGACTGCCCACGTTGACGAGGCTTCTGCTGCCAAGGCCGAGGTATTCGTATTCGGCCTGCAGCAACCAGGCGGGCGTCAGCTCTCGCTCGCTGCCGGAGGTCACGCTCTGGCTACTGAAGTTCGTCAAGGCGGGAAATCCTCCGGCATTGAAGGCCATGTCAGCATTATCATTCGCCCTGCCCAAGCCGCCCTTGCCGTAGAGCAGGGTCCGGCCGGATGGCCCCATCGCGTAGCCGATATGGCCAGTGGAGGTACCGACGACTTGCGGACGAGCCCGACAGCTCGTGTTGATTGCCGAGGCCGATGCGGCCAAGCACGTGTTGGTGCCGTCAGAGGATAGCCCGCTGATGTCGGCTTCGAGCCCGAAAACCCATAGTGAGCTAGGCGCCTGCCAGTTGTAGCCGATGTGGCCATCCCCGAGGAATCCCGGGCTCTGCACCTTGTCGCCGAACACCGAGATACCGAATGGGTCGGAATAATTAACCGTGCTCAAGCCGCCACCCGCGTGCGCGCCGATAACAAAGGGGACTGGCTGCGCATGGCTGGGCGCGAGCTTCGAAGGCTGCGTCGTTTTGCCCGGTGATGGCTTGCCCGGTGATTGCGGCACGACGCGAAAGACGTCGTCAGTTGGGACAATCGAGCCGCGAAGATTTTCCGAATAGAACTCGGCTGCACCGGCGCTTTGGGTCAAGCCAATCGCTGTCAATGGAACTATCGAGCCGCGCAGATTTTCCGAATAGAATTCGATTGCAGCGGCGTTATGGGCCAATCCAATCGCTGTCAACGGGACTATCCACCAACGCATTTGGCCTTCCTTGTAATTCACGTCCTTTCGATAATGACTCGTTAACCTTAAGAATTGACTAATCTGCGCAAGCGACCCGCTGACAATGGCGCACGGCTGGGCTTTTATCCGGGGTCGACTGAATTGCCATCTCGCTAGGAGATGTTGGAACCGCCGTTCTCAGATCTTTGCTCGTGCTTTCGGCGCTCTGGTTTTGGAAGCGCTTTAAAGGCTCGCAGCGAATTCTTGGCAGGAGCACCTTCACGGCAGGTCCATGCGCCATGAAGAGGTCGCTGAGATGCCAACGGGGGCGCAAATAGGCAGCTTCAACAGGCGGTTAATCCCGCGGGATTCGGTGATCCGGAATTTTTCGGGTACCGCTTGCCTGAGCAACGCCTTCCGCCAAAATTAATGATTGGTTAACGAAATGGCCGACCCGCGCTCAGTTTGCCCCTCTAGCCCCAATTTTACCGGGCCGTCCCCGATCTGAATGGGATGACGGATCTGACGAGGCCAACAGATATGCGGAAGCAATCGGCCAAAATAACAGAATTTTTCGAATAGTATAGCTTCCGGCTGCTCCACAATCCTTGGTTGAAAAGTTTCACGCTTTATTAACCAAAGAGCAACGGACGTGTGCCTTAATTGGAGGTATGAGCAGAGCTTGTCGCACATGCCAGCATCTCAAGCGGCCCGAAATCGACCGCCGCCTCGCCGCCGGCGAGCCGTCGGCGCAGGTCGCGCGTGACTATGAGCTAAATCCCTCGAGTTTGCATCGACATCGGATCAATTGCCTCAAACTCGGTTCATCCAGCGCAATCAAGAAAGACGCTGCCCGCGGGAGCGCCGCAGCCGCGCTTCTGCCATCGAAAGAGACACTCAGCGGTGCCTATTTTGATCTTCGCGCCCGAATTGATCAGATCGTAGCGCAGGCCGAGCAGCAAGGATCGCTCGCTGTGGCCGTCTCAGGGCTCAATTCCATCCGTCAAACCCTCGATAGCCTGGCGCGACTGGCCGGGCATACAGCCGGCGCACAGGTCAATGTCGCCGTGCAAACGAATGTTCATGTCGATCTAACGCAGATCGCCGAACGGCTGATCAAGCACTTCGACCATGAGCCGGAACTGAAAGCGCGGATCGCGCAAGCTCTTATGGAGATTGATGATGAACAACCTGCGTGAAATTGCTTACCGGATCGATCCGGTGCTGTGGGTGCGCGAAATTTTAGGCATGACGGCGACCCCATGGCAGGAGACATTTCTGCGCGCGCCGCAGGGGGCATCCATTCTTGCGTTAACGGCGCGGCAAGTCGGCAAGACAACCACTGCGGCATGGGCGATAGCGCACTCCATGCTGTTTACACCAGGGTCGTTGTCTGTGATTGCGTGTCCCGCACAACGGCAGAGTGCGGAAGCGGTGCGGCGTGTGCGCGAGGCCGTCATCAAGGCAGGTGCGGAGCTCGAGAGCGACAATGTCTACGCGCTCGAGCTGAATAATGGATCACGGGTTCTGGCACTGCCGGGCAGCGATGATTTCGATCCGCGGACTGACGGTGGATGGCTGGATCGTAGCGGATGAAGCGGCCCGGCTGCCCAATAATCTGATTGCCGCTTTGCGCCCGATGCGCGCGCGTCGCCCGCAGGCGCGGTTTGCGATGTTGTCCACGGCCTGGAGCCGCACGGATCCATTCTGGACGGCTTGGGCGAGCGATGAGCAGTCGTGGATCCGGCTGAACGCGACGGCAGACACCACATTGTTCTCCGCGGAATTCCTGGAGCAAGAGCGACGGGCGCTGGGTGAAGATGTTTTTAAGCGCGAATATCTCGGTATTCCCTTGGGCGGACAGGCAAGTCCGTTCAGCTGGGAATTGTACGAGCGCGCGACGCAGATCCACGTGCCATTGGTGCCGCCTGGCCCGGCATTTGGGCCGCCCGTTGAGGAGCGAGCGGTGCCCATCGCGAACCCCTTCCAACAACTCAAACCAACCGGAGTACTCAGATGATATTTAATCGGCATGATCCCAATACTTGGCCGTGTTTCAGACCTCTCATCATCGCGCATGATGTGGGGCGCAGTCGCGATCGTTCGACCGCTGTCATCGGCGGAAATAGTCCATTCGAGCCGAGGTTGCTTGGAATTAGGGAACTCGAAGAGCTCCCGCAGGGGCTTTACGGCAGTGCCCGTGCCAGCGCGCTCGCGACGATTGATCGTCGCTACAATTGCAATGCTCTCATTGTCGCCGATCTGAGCAACGACGCTACTTACGCCGAGGTGCTGCTCGAGACGTTTGGTCCGCGCGTGATTGGCGTTCAGATAAGTCGCAGCGGCGATGGCATGAGTTTCGAGCGGCGGCCAGTCAGAAATAGTTCGATGTTGATTTATACCGTTGGCCGGTCCTATCTGCTCGAGCTGTTTCACACCGAATTGCAATCCGGTCAGGTCCGATTTGTTGATGGACCTATGAGTCAACGCGCTTATGAGCAGCTCAATGGACTCGAGACCGAGATACGTGAGAGCGGAATAGTCTACAGTTGCCCGCCAGGGCAGCATGATGATCTTGGCATATCATGCGCCATGTTGGCGTGGGCGGCGCGGCATCCGCATCTCTCGGAGTGGGTTAGAATTTCGGAGCGATCGCGGATCATCCAGAAGCCAAGGCCTAAAGTGAGTTGGGCGGCATGGACGTGAGTAGAATGCCGTGACAATGCAGGCCTCGATAAACGAGCGACTTTAGGACGCCAGGCCAGCCGGCCCGGTTTAGAGGAAAAAAGTGGCGCCTATTTTGATTGTTTTGGCCGCTGACGATTGCGCAATCGACACCCCATGGCAAGTGCTTCGCAGCGCACGCGTGAAGAGCTGACGGCATTGATCGAAGGCCGTCTTTCCGCAGCATCGGCGAAGGACGAGCTGGTCAAGCTTGCGAGCCGACTGACGTCGGAGAGCCAGTCTTTGAATTCGGCGAGGTGTTCGTGCTTTGGATCGCCGATAGCCTCGAGGAACTCGGCATAGCCCCAGGGGCCACCGATGTCTTCGGGAGGGCAACGTCCGGCCGAGTGCGATTCCGCGCAGCTCTCGCGCGGCGGCGTTGTTGGTCAGGCAAATCCGCCCATCGTCGAGGAAGCGCGTGAATGCGGTCCAGCGCTTGAGCATGTAGTCCATCGCTTTGGCAACTTCGGCATGGCGGGAGAGTTTAGCGCGTTCGGTCCGCATCCAGGTCTCGAGATCGAACACGAGCGGCGTGACGCGAGCACGGCAAATGGCCAAACGTTCCCGGCGGGCGCGTCCGGTCGCCGTCTTGCCCTTGGCTAAGACTGGCACAGGCGTGTCGTCGCCGTGGACTCGGCCGGCGGCGAATACGTGCGCGCAGATGAGTTCATAGAGCGGGCGCAGAACCACCGCGCAACCGCCGACTTGGTCGGCGAGCGTCGAGAGGCTAGGCTCACGCCTTCGCGGGCATACCGCTCCGCTTGTTGATTGAGCGGCTGGTGCTGCCCGTACTTCTCGAACAGGATCATGGCCAGGAGGTTCGGCCCAGCAAAGCCGCGCGGCAGTACGTAGAACGACGCCGGGGTCTGCGAGATAGCCTCGCAGGCCCGGCAGGTGAATTTCTCGCGCACGTATTGCATCACTTTCCATTGCCGCGGCACTACCTCCAGCGTCTCGGTTACATCCTCGCCGAGCTTGGCGAGTCTTGTTGAGCCGCAGCAGGCGCAGGTGCCGCTGCAAGGGAACTGCGGCTCACGATACCCTGTTTATTCGTGCTCATCCGTCGCGTGGCAATACCGCTTCTCGGTGCGAGTCGGTCGCGTGTCGCTCAAAGCCAGTTTCTAACCTCGAACCCAGCGCAGCTTGGCGATGCGGGGATCAACAGCAAAATTTTTGCGGTCAAATGTGATACCGGATTTCGGTGCCTCGCAGATCGCTTGGACCCCGGCGTCGCTGAGGCGAATATGCCATGTCTGATGGTTGGTCGGCTTGGGATTCGCGAATGCGCGGCAAGTGAGCAGCGCGAGATTTATTCCCTGGGCGGGATCGCGAGTCGACGCGTAGCGAATGACCTCGATTTTAGCCGAGCGCGCAGCATCGGCGAACGCCTGGCAGTGGCTGTAGTCGGTCACGTGCATCCAGAGTGTTCTGTCGGCGCCATATTTGCCCTTAGTCAGATCGATCGCCTTTTTGGTTACATATTGAGCTGCGAATGCCGTGTACTCGGCGGGGTTTGAGGGCCACGGCGTGTTTGGCGACTCGGCGAAGAACAGCAGGCGATAGAACGCCATCTCGGCGACGGCCGTTTGCGGCGTTTCCGATGCGTAGAAGATGCCCTCGGTCATTGCCGCATGCCGGAATCGTGATCCGATTGGGTGGACGGCACCATAGCGAAACGGCGTCGACAACAGATAATGCAGATCGCGGCATTCGGGCGGCAGCGACGGCTTGGTCGCCTCGATAAGGTCTTCGAGCAAATTTTGTTCATCGACCGAATCCAAGAGCTTCAGCGTCGAGACATGATGTTGCGCCTCGACCAACCGCCAGCAGGTGCCGGTGAGCGCGCGTTCGTCAGACGACAGCGCGGCGGGCGTCCAGGTACTGGATGACATTCATGAGTCCGGGAACGGTCTGGATGAGCGCAAGTGGTTCGGCATCGAGCACGGTGTTCCGGTTCTTGAGCCATGAGCCCGCGGCCGCATCATCGCCGCCGACAATGGCATCGAGCGAACGGTAGAGGCGCACGAACAAGACCGCGAGCTCGAACGACTTCTGTCCGCGTTGGAGCGTGTAATCGCCGCTGCGCATGCGGGAAACGGTAGCCTCCGATACGCCAATCACGGTCGCGAGCAGCTTGTTAGTCAAGCCGAGTTGGGTCGCAGCCCTGAGCGTCGCCTTGCTGAGAACGGCGGCCTGGTCGGCCGCGGATGCCGGGCGAGGTCTGGTTGGTGGCACGAGAACCTCCATTTCTGTAGAAATAATATAGCAATATAATTTCTAGGGAAAGAACAATCGAGCGCGGGGTACCATGCCACTTTTCAATGGTTTATCCGGCGCGATACTGCTGCTACCGCCTATTTGGACTGCTTTGGCCGCTGACGCGTGCGCAGCCGCACACCCGGGCCGCCCCCATTCTCGTCGATGAATTCGACGCCGGCCAACTCCAAGGCGCGCCGAACTGCCAAGTCATTAGCGGCCGTCATCGTTGTCTCGCCGTCGGACAACTCGGCCCGGCGGATGGTGGCAACGCTTAGTGCTGTTTCTCGGGCAAGGACTTCAGCACTCCACCGGATTAGAGAGCGAGCGGCCCTGAGTTGAGCGCTGGTGAGCGGCTTAGATTGCATGTTGACTTCTTTAATCGCTTATGCTTTGTTTCATATCATATGCTATGTATCAGCATAAATGCCAGTTTAGCAGACACCGTTCTTAATATCGTGAAAGTGAGGACCTTTCCACCAGCCTCGCCGTCCAGCCTAGCCTAGTGGAGTAACCAGATGGATCAGCTAACGTTCGCCGCTACCACCTACTGCGCCATCCGCGACCGCATCCGCGCCCAAGATCCCCAAATCGATGAGCAAACCCTAGCCGATACCGTGGAGGGCCTCACTGACCTGCATGAAATCGTCCAGGCCGTCATTCGGGCCGCCCTCGCCGATGAAGCCCTGGCGCGAGGGCTCAAGTGCCGGATTTCCGACATGCAGGGGCGACTTGACCGCCTAGAGGACCGGGCCGCCAAACGCCGGCGGATCGCCAAAGACGTCATGGTCGAACTCGACCTCAAAAAGCTCAACGCACCCGATTTTACTGCCACGATCCGCGAAGGCATCCCCTCGCTGATGGTGCTCAATGAAGATGCCGTGCCGAGCATCTATTGGCAACCAAGCGAGCCGCGTCTCAAGCGCCAGGAATTGGCCTACGAGCTCAAACAGGGCGCGGAAATCGCCGGCGTTACCCTCTCAAACCCAGAGCCCGTTTTGAGCGTGAGGACACGGTGATGGGCTTCTCAGCAAAACAGGTGCAGGCGCTGCGACGCAATCTCGATCACCGTTATATCCGCACCCGTGAGGCGCATGGTCGCGAGCTCTATTATATCGAGGGCTGGTACGCGATCACGGAAGCCAACCGGATCTTCGGGTTCGACGGCTGGAGCCGGGAGACCGCCTCGATCGCTCGGAATTGCTGTGTGCTCACCCGCGAAAACCGTGGGACCTTCCTCGCGGTCTATATCGCCAGAGTGCGGATCACCGTGCACGCCGACGGCGCGACCATCATTCGCGAAGGCCAGGAACCGGTGAAGGGCGAGGAACGTCCCCCGGAGAAGCCCACGATTTTGCGCTCAAGGCTGCAGAAACCGATGGCACCAAACGCGCCCTGGCAACATTCGGCAAACCGTTCGGACTAGCGCTGTATGGGAGCGGAAAGACCGCATTTTCGCCGAAACCCTCAGCCGCTGAGCCAAAGCTGGTTGATGCTGGGCATCGGGTTAGCCTTGCGCCGGACGACACCACGCCGATACCACGGCCATCCCGCTACTATGGTCGCCGCCAAGACCTCGTGACGCGGGATCGGGCTAATCTACGTAAACTAGAAGTCCAGGCTTCAGCCGATGCCTCTATCGTCCCGTCCTGCACCAGATCTGTTGCCGGCCCGGATCGATAAGAGCGTTCTGACCATTGCCGAACCCAAACGTCATCGTGACAAAGCCATCTGAGGTTTGTTGCTTCGCAACCATGTCTGCTCTGCGGACGTCAGCCGTCAGATCCGCATCATCTGCGTTTGCTCAACCGAGAGCCTTGGGCATGAAAGTCAGCGAGAATTCACGTTCCGCTCTGCCGCGGCCATCACCGACAACTGCACAGGCGGCGACATGGTGGACAACTTGAATATTAATGCGCTGGAGATTGCCAAGGCTTTGGGAGGAACGAGGAAGATATTTCCGGCGGCGGCTCAAGCCTTGATGCCCGCGGATCCACACCCCGCGTCAGGACACGAGCAACCAACTGATTGAGCGCAAACCACACCATGGCTTCACGACCGGAAATGAAACGGTATTTTGTAACTCCGCAGGGCAGAACCGCGTGACAAAGTGGTGAAACACTGAGATTTATCAAGTCTCGCGGCAACCGGGCTGCCTGTAGATAAGTCTACAGCTGGCTACATCGCGACGAGTGCGCAATCCAACCGTGGAGCACACCGCGCGCTAGACTATCATCTCAGAAGCCTTCGATTTAACTACCTATCTCGGTAGCGGTACTGGTTGGGATCCAGCCAACCCAACTACGCGGGATCAGACGTGGTGTTCGCTCAGCGTAACTTTCGTATTCCGCGAAGGTCGCCCTCAAAATTCTTTCTTCATTCAGCATACGACGGAACTGGAAGAAAGCGTGCGCTATTAATATCATTAGCGCTACAGGCGATCTTACCTGCATGAAGATCCCAATCACGGCAATTTCTTCGCAGATATAGAGCGGGTGGCGCACAAACGCGTAGGGGCCGTGCGTAATCAGCTGCCGGGCCTCCGCCATGATGCTGAACGCCTTGCCAAGCCAGCGCAGCACCACAAAGGATGCGGCCATTCCCACGATCACAAGCATGCTCGAGATCGCCAAGGAAATCGGCGCGAACTCTGCGCGGGGCAGCGCGGCCAAAGCAGTCAGCAAAAAACTCCCGAGCAGAGCCGAAATGCGCGGCTCCATCCCTGCGGCTTTGCGTATCGGAGGAAGCCGGGTCAATGTCGTCACCGCGGCCAAGGCCAAAAACAGGGCGCTGGAAACGCGTGCTGCCATGTCCAACAAAGTATGATCGAGCGCTTCGTGTTTCCAGTTGGCCGCAGCCTGGATAGTCGCACTCACGTTGGCGAATATAAGCAACGTAAATACCAGCACGATCGCCAGTCGGATCATCCAATCATACGCGGAGCTCTCGAACCAGTTCGAGCTGCATCCTGCTTGTCGATTTCCGGTTTCGATCACGACGGGACGGGTCGGCATGAGTTCCTCGTCAAGGTGATGGGTGGCATTATCGATACATTTGGGACGATCGGCAATTCGCGCGCTGTATTCTCGAGTTCGGACTTCGTCCAGGCCCGCCTACCGAGCTCTGTTGCACCCAGGAGCAAGGGTACGAGAATGAATGTCGTGACCATCGCCAATTCGATCGCTGACGCTCCAGTTTGTTTTTGTCACTCGACCCGCGACCATTTTATGACATCACGTCCAGCGTATATGCCGTTCGAAGGTACATATTGGGCTTTTACGATAGACATCGGCCAAAATGCCATTCGGCTAAATGGCCTAAGCCGAACTGGCCAGACCGGACTGCGTCAACGGCACGCTTTGGATCTCAGGACATTATTGAACATGTCAGGCTTCGCGGGGGGATCCGTGCGGATATGCCAACGTCGCGTAATTGGTTGGCAGTGCCGGGCTCACTCCAACTTTAGCCGGCCAAATGCTTGTTGGTCATAGCCCCACGCCATCTCTCAATCACCAAGTCGACCAATCGATCGTCCAGACCAGCCTGCAAACGCCGGCCGCTCTCGGCCTCGTTGCGCGGAATGAGATGCTCAGCCAATCGAGAAAAAGTGAAACGGGATGGGTAAGGGCACTCCCGCTCCGAAGGCGAGCACCTCGCGCGTACCCAGAGACGGTAGAAGCCGAAGCAGGTTTGCCGCAACATCCGAAACAGCCGCCTGGACAAGCTGCTGGTCCCGTTCATTCCCCATGCGCATGGCAAAGAGCGTGCTGCATTGCGAAATGATGGTCGGATCGAGCTCCGCAGGACGCTGAGTGACTAGCCCGAGATAAACACCATGCTTGCGTCCTTCCTTTGCAATTCGAGCCAGTGTCCTTCGCGTCGGCTGAAATCCCTTGGATTGGTCGGCCGAAACGTAGCGGTGGGCCTCCTCGCAGACGAACAACAGTTCGATAGCGCCATCGCTCCACAGACCAAAATCGAAGGCCATACGGCTTAGAACCGAAACCACCGCGTCCACGATTTCGGACGGAAACCCGGCCAGCTGCATCACGGTTATACGCTTGCCGTCAGGTTGCCACCTGAATAGGTGGCGCAGGGTGTCCGCCATTGTGTCGCCGCCAATATTGGCATTGGCAAACATGAATGCGTAGCGCGGGTCGTTGCGAACCGTTTCGATACGCGCCATCAGTCGACGATAGTTCATCCGCAACGAGCGATTCTCAAGTTTGCCCATTCGCTCATTGATCAGAGCAAACAAGTCCAGCAGCCGATAAGGTACCGGTGTATCGATGGTGTAACCTCTGCTCGGATCGGTTCGCCTCGCGATCAGCTGCTCCTTGGATTGGTAATAGAGGCCCTTCGCCAGCGGAATGAGTTCGGACAGAATCTCGACTTCTTCATCGTTGGCCTGCCGACCGCCATAGATGACCTCGAGCAGCTCCTCAAAAGTGAATAACCAAAATGGCAGCTTGAGATTGGCTAGATTGATGACCAATGCGCTGTCGCCGAAGCAGTGCCCATATTCGTTATGGCCATCGAGCAGAAATATCCGCAAGTCCGGCCGGGCCAACAGGATCCTTTGCAGGATGAGTGCGACCCCACTGGATTTACCGGATCCGGTGCTGCCGAGAATCGCGAAATGCTTTTTCGTCATTTCGTTCACATTGACTGTCGCCGCGATCGTCGCATCTTGCTGAAGATACCCGACCTCGATGGCATCAGATCCAGCGACCTCGTAGATCATCCGCAGCTCGGGCGTGCCCATGAGAACGGCGGGATCTCCAATCTCCGGATAATGCGCGACACCGCGATGGAAATTGATGCGTCCGGAATATTCGTCGTTGGTGATTTCTCCCATCAAATCGACGCTAGCGGCCGCGCTATAACCGTCCTCCCGGGCCGGGAGTGGAAGCTCCATGGAGACATCGCTGATGATGCCAACGAGGAGCGATTGGCCCCTGCGAATCCCGAGGAATTTTCCCACCGTGGCAGTCGTGCTGTTGTCGTTCGACGTCGTGGGAAGAGTGCCGCCAAACAGCCCGATCCGCGCCTCCGAGCCGTGGACAGAGAGGACGCGTCCGACCGACTCCTGAACTTGTACTTCATCGCCGCATTGTTTGATGTGGATGTTCACAGTCGGTTCTTTCGATTAGCGCGCACTGGCAATGTGCAACGCGGTTGAATTGTTGCCCGCCGATCGCTTTAATTCTGTTTCGCGCGTCGGTCGTGTTGCAGGCCAAGAGCTGCGCGCGGATATTCGGACAACCGGTTCCATTCGGCATAATTCGTTGCGGCGCACGCACATGGGTTGCCCATCAGCGGGAGACAATCGGTCCATGATGGGCGCGGACGTCCGAAACCTGGATCATCGCCGGAGTAATGATGATGGCGAATAGAACCGGCAGGAAAAACAGAGACCATCGGAACGGTGAGCTTCGGCGGCAGTGCGGCCGCCTTCTTTTCGGCTGCACTCATGCGCTGGTCTCGGGACTCCTGCGCCAGGACGCGCAGCGACTGGCCAAGGGCGGTCCCGTATTTGTCGGACTGCCCCAGCGTAATAACCAAAGCCCTGACCACATCGAGGCCCGTGCGCTCCGCCAGATTTTCGTACGCTTTGCGACGGTCCGCCAAATAAGAGAGCTCCGCGGTGGTCAGAGCGAACTCCTCCGCGAGTTCCGGACATTGCGCGACAATCTCCTCCGAGACTTTTGCGAATGCGCTGTCGAGCCCCATACCGGATTCGACGCAGATCAACAGGAGATCGAGGGCGTCAGGCCAAGCTCGACGAATCGCCGTCTGCCGCTTGGCGATTCTATTCTTTACGTAGATCCCCGGTGCGTAATAGCCGAGCAGGGCGACAGCCATGGCGGGGCTGAGCTTCACGAAGAACGGATATTGCAGTTTCAGCACGACAAAAACGTAGAACGCAGCGACGATGAACAGCAAGCCAGGCATGATCACCCGGGCCGCAACGAACGTCACGACCGGTCCCTGACCACGATAGCCGGCCATCCGCAGTTTCTGCACTATAGTGCTGTCGTTGAGCTGGTCCGTAAGGTTCAGGCGATGCAGAATGTCCTTGAAGATCTTCTTCGGTTCGCGTCCTGAGCGAACTGCCTTGCAGCTTGGCGCGTTCGCGAATCCGGATGGCCTCGCGCTCGCTGCTCACCGCGCGCATGCGCGCGCCAAGAGTGTCTGGCATGAGATATGGCCAGACGACCACGATGGTTGAGAAAAAGACTGAAATCGCCGCCATCATTGCGATGATAAGGTCAATATTGCCGGTTATCCCGCTGAAGAGCATGGCGGCCTCAGATATCAAAGTTGATCATTTGGCGCATGACCACGGTCCCGATCAGCATCCAAATGGCGCAAACGGCCAGAACGATATTGCCGGTCTGGGTGGTGAAGAGGAGCGCGATATAGGCAGGGGTGGTCACGAACAGGGCCGCAGCGACGAAGACCGGAATTAATCCAATGATAAGAGCGGAAGCCTTCAACTCTGCACTAAGCGCCTGGATTTTAGCCCGCATCTTTTTTCGGTCGCGCAGCACCTTGCTCAGATTGCCGAGAGCCTCGGCCAGACTTCCGCCCGTGCGGGTCTGCGTGGTGATCACAATTGAAAAGAAGTGAGTTTCCGGAAGCGGGACGCGGTCGAGCAACCGCTCGGTGGCGTTACCCAGCGTTATGCCCATCGTTTGATCGTCCACAATCAGCTTGAACTCTTCTTTTACCGGGCTATGCGCCTCCCTTGCAACGATCTTAAAACATTCCACCAACGGCAGACCCACTTTGACGCCGCGTACGATGATATCCACGGCGTCGGCGAGTTCGGCGGTGAAACGCTTGAAGCGACGGCGTCGCCTGAAGTTTACGTACAAACGGGGGAGCAGGAGGCCTCCAGATATGCCGAACCCAAGTGCCGGCAGTTTGCCCAGCCCGGTGGTGCCCAGGACGAGAAGAAAGGCGGCAAGCCCACTGATTACGCAGACCAGGTAGTAGGTGCTTTTGCTCCAATTCAGCTGGGCTTGGCGCAGACTGGCCGCGAGTGAGACCTTGGTGTGCTTTGCTTTTGCCGCGGCTCGCTCCTCGACTTCGTGTAGCGTCTCCTCGACCGAGCGCTTTCGTGCAGTCTCGCCGTTTCCCTGTAGCTTTTCCGCACTGCCCGGGGCCGAGATAAACTCCAGCCGGCGGTTAAACGGGTTGCTGGCTGCAATCCGTGGATACAAAACGGCCAGCAAGAGGCATAGCACGCTAACCGTGCACAGAACGAAAAGCAGAAACGCTAAAATGACGTGCGAGTTCATCATTCAGGTACATTGTGCGTTCACGGCGATTCACCGTGCTTGGGAGTTCCTGCCGCATCAAGAGCAGCGGCGAGCCGGCTATCCTCGCCGTAGTATTGAGCGCGCTCCCAGAAACGAGGACGCCCAATCCCCGCGCTGCGATGCGTGCCAATCAACATGCCGTTACTGTCTTCCCCGTCGATGTCGTAGAAGAGAAGGTCCTGCGTCGTGATGACATCGCCCTCCATGCCGAGGATCTCGGTGATGAAAGTAATCTTGCGCGAACCGTCGCGCAGACGCTCCGTTTGGACGATGATGTCGATGGAACCGCAGATCATTTCTCGAATTGTTTTCGACGGCAGCGTGTATCCAGCCATCATGATCATTGATTCCAGACGCGACAGCGCGTCGCGAGGACTATTGGCATGAAGCGTTCCCATCGAGCCGTCATGGCCGGTGTTCATGGCCTGCAGAAGATCGAACGCCTCGGTACCGCGAACCTCGCCGACGACGATGCGCTCGGGCCGCATGCGCAGGCAGTTCCGCACAAGATCGCGCATGGTGATCTCGCCCTCGCCTTCGAGGTTGGGAGGGCGAGTCTCCAGGCGTACGACGTGCGGTTGCTGGAGCTGGAGCTCGGCCGCGTCCTCGCAGGTGACGACGCGCTCGTCCTCATCGATATAGCGGGTCAAGCAGTTGAGCAGGGTCGTCTTGCCGGAGCCCGTACCGCCCGAGATTAGGACGTTGCAGCGCACCCGGCCGATGATCCTGAGAATCTCCGCGCCCTCCGGCGAGATCGAGCCGAGTTGAATTATTTGATCGAGAGTGAGCTTGTCCCTCTTGAACTTGCGGATGGTGAGCGCCGTGCCGTCGACCGCGAGGGGTGGCACGATCACGTTGACGCGAGAACCATCTGGGAGCCGCGCATCGCAAATTGGGGACGACTCGTCGACGCGACGGCCGATCTGGTTTACGATTCGCTGACATACATTAAGCAGCTGCGAGTGGTCGCGGAAACTAATGTTAGTCTCGCGGACCTTGCCCTGCACTTCGATGTAAATTTTATTGCTGCCGTTCACCATGATATCCGAGATGTCATCGCGAGCGAGGAGCGGCTCCAGCGGGCCGAAACCGAGGACATCGTTGCAAATGTCTTCGATTAGTTCTTGACGCTCGGCCGCCGTCATTGCGACCTTCTTGGCTACGACGATCTCGTTGACCACGTCGCGAATCTCAGCGCGCGCGGCTCTCCGGCTCCATTTTTGTTAGCTGGGACACGTCGATGATTTCAATCAGCGCGTTGAAGACCTGCTGTTTGATCTCATAATATTCGTTGCTCTTGATCTCGTACGGCTGCTCGATTGGCGCAGCGAAGTGCGAAGACTTGCCGTTGAGCACGTGCAGCTTTTTCTGAGCCGGCGCTGGCGGCTTGGACGGCGCCGGGGCGCGCTTCGATCGCTCGACCAGCTTGTCCTCAAATCCATGTCTCCTGCCGAACATTGGTGAGCTCTTCAGATCGATCTATTGCGACGATGCCCGGCGCTGCGCGATGCCGCAGCGTTCGGAAACTTGCGCAGCTTCGTCGGGGGCCGGAGACTAATGACCCACCTGACCCAGCGCGCCGACTGCAGCGCGGCTGGCTGCTCACGCAGCCAGCCGTAGAGGCAAAGCCCCATTCACGCCTCGTCTTTTCGCCTCGGACGAGCGCTTGAGCTACATGCGCCGCGCGACCATCGTCGACCAATCGACGAACATGGTTTGAAGCGCTCGAACCGAGGACGTAATCGCAGGGATGATCACGACGACGACGAGAGCGGAGATCAGACCATACTCGATGGCGGTGACGCCAGTTTCCTCAGTGACGAAACGGGAGACGAGGGTTTTCATCGGACCCGTCCTTGTAGTGCTCGTTAGACCGCGCCGGCGAGCGCGGTCGCAACAGCATTGAACACGGCTTGAAGATTCGTACCGACGAGCGTAACCGCAGCGATGATCACGACGGCGATGAGAGCGGCGATCAGACCATACTCGATGGCGGTGACGCCAAATTCGTCATTGACGAAACGAGAGACGAGGTTTTTCATGGAGCTAGATCCTATGTTGTTAAACTACAGACGGCGCGATAGCTTCCGTCTGTAGAAATTGATACAATGAACAGCACGATTAAATCCATTCAGCTAGATGGCCTAAGACCTATTCTTACTGATTCAGAAAGTCGCGGAACCGCGGTTGGTAAAATCGCGTATCAGACGAAGCGCAGGTGACAGTGAATCGCGGTTGGCGGGCCAATTTCAAGGCCCTTGTAAGCGTGATCGGCCACACGGACTGAGCCGGGCCGTTGGGCGACGATTTGCTTGGGCCTCGGGATGGCGCTCTCATCACGCGCCTGCCGCGATGTCGATGCCGGACCGCTCCAATCGCAAGACGCGCGGCAGACGAATTTATGACGTGCTAGTTTCAGGTCGTATTAGTCTGAGTGGACCAGCTGCGGCGCCCCACAGTCGCGTCAGCAAGTCCAAGCCGTTTTTTCGGCCGTTTCCCATCCTCTGCCCGGTGACCGTTTCCGCGATCGTGGCGAAGCTCTTGCAAACCGCCGATTTCGGCGATACGTCCGCGATCATCTTACCGCTGTTGGCGGCAGTGCTGACCGCCAAGTCAAAGGGGATGCAAGCGATCGGCTCGATATGGAGCGCACTCGCGAATTTATCGGGTTTGATTTCCGCGCGCTTTGGCACGCCGATTTGATTAAGCACGAGCTTTGGAGGCGCATCGTTAGGACGCTCTTGCTTCAGCAGATCGATCAGACTTTTCGCGTTCCGGAGACTGGCGAGGTTAGGCAGCGCCGTAATCACCACTTCGTCGGCGGCGAGTAGTGTCTTCTTCGTCCATGAGGTCCAGATATGGGGTACGTCCAACACCACAATAGGAACATTAGCTTGAGCAACTTCCAGCACGCGCTCGAAGGCATCCTCCTCTAGGTCGTAGGAATGTTCCAAAGTGGCCGGAGCGGTGAGCACGTGAAGATGATCCTCAGATTTCGTCAGCAAACGCTCCAATAACATCTCGTCGAAACGGCTGCCGTCTTTCAGCGCTTGGGCAATGCCTCCGTTAGGATCCAGGTCGAACCCGAGACTCGCGGTTCCAAACTGCAGGTCCAAATCCGCCAGAATAACGTCGCAACCGTGAGACCGCGCAATCGTTGAGGCAACGTTGTGTGCGATGGTTGACGAGCCGACGCCTCCGCTTGCGCCGATGAAAGCCAAGCTCCGGCCGATCCGATTTGCGCCCGGGTCCCGATAAAGCCGCGAGATGATGTTGATCATCGAGAGCGGGTCGACCGGTGCCACGACGTATTCGCTCACCCCCCTGAGAAGGAGTTCGCGGTAGATGGCGACATCATTGGTGTATCCGATCACGATCACCTTGGTGCTGGATACGCAAACGTCTGCGAGAGAATCAAGTTGTACACAGAGGTCGGCAACTGCCGCCCGGCTTTCGACGATGACCAGGTTCGGTGACTGTGAATGCCGGTACAAATCGATTGCTGCAACAATTCCGCCGGGATGTAGTTTCGCATTCGCTCGCGACATACGGCGGTCGGCGAGGGTTCGCTCCATCGCGTCGACGAGGGAGGACGTATCGCAAAAGACATGAATCGTGATCGGCGGAATCCGGAGTATCTCGACGGTCCGGGCGACCGGGCTTTCGGATGGCAAAGGCACCGATGCCCTGGGCGGCAGATCCGCCGACGCGCTTGGGCTGCAGCTCCGGCGAGGGCTTGGAAGCCAAGCTCGTCATCGGATCATTGTCCTGCGTGGCCTTAGTGGTGACGACGGTTTGCATGCTGGACCTGCTATTGTGACTTCACGATTTCGGTACGGCCGGCACGGATGATCCGGATGTTCTGCGCGTCCTGTTGGCTGTAATCGTCATTATCCGCCGCGGAGCGAAGCGAAAGCGAAAGCATACCCGTTGCTTGGGCCGGTGGTCAGAACTTCCACCTGCAAAGGATCCAACTCGAGCGTGGCCGTCTTTCCAATGGCCTTGCTCGTGTCGTCGACCACGTTATCGATCGCCAGCACTTTAACGTTCCTAAGGATGGTGCGGACCCGGCCCTGAGCCGTCGTTTTGAAGAACGTCTACCCGATCGTTTGGCTTCATAAGACCGCCGGCGGTGCTCTCGGCCGAAGTCCGGACGGCCATGGCGCGCTTACCGGCTGGGAGCATCGTCGCAAGGAAACCGGCATGACGAGGAATCAGGTTCTCGTCTCGGACGGGTTCGCCGGTAGGGATGCGGTTGCGAACGACAGAGCCAGCCAGAGCGTCAACCGCATCGGGCCGCGACGAGCGAGTGATGTAGACAGGATTGAGCGCACTCTTCGGCCAGGCTTGCCACCGCAGGCTTTCGGTGGTGAGCGCCTGAGCCGGCAGAAGATCACTGGAGGCGACCAGCACATCCTGCGTAGCTGCCTCAATGGATGCGACGGCTGGCCCAGGCCGCGACGGCGATAACCAGCCAGGCGGCGATGCCACCGGCAACCAGGGCGACGAGCAGAAGACCAAGGCGTAACATCTTCCAAAAACCCTTCTACAGGAGCCGTCCAAATTCAGAAGATAGCAGTTATCCAAGACGTTGACGGAAACACGATCAACGCAGCCAGCGCCATGGCAACTCCATATGGCATTTTGGCACCGCTCGCGTGCAGCTGAACGATCCAAGGCTTGCTCAGCAGTCGCTCTGGCAGCGGCTGCATTCTGAACAACTGGATCGTCAAAGCGAATACCCCGCCAAGCAGTGCCATGCAGAGAAGATAACCGAGCGTGTTATTAGCGCCGAACCAAAGCGCCGTCACGGCAGCGAGCTTGGCATCTCCGCCGCCGATCCAACCCATCGCAAAGAGGATGAAGGCAAAAAGCAGCACCGCAAGCGCTACGGCAATACTCCACCCCATTTCGTAGGCTGTGAATCCGGCGAGCGGTGCCAGCACCCCGTAACCAAGAAGAAGCAGGAGTACGAGGCTGTTGCGAATCTTGTTAGTAGTGAGATCGGTGAGCCCCGCATGCGTCATGGCAAAAGCGAATAAGAGCGTAGCGGCAGCTGCCGCAAGAGCTGGGGTCGTCATGATTGCATCGACCAATACGCTTGAGAGGCTCGAGGCATGCGAATAATGCCACATGATTACACGCAATTTATGCGTCTCCGAGCTGCCATCAGTCCACTCGGCTTGACGACCTAGGCCGTTAGGCCAGCTTGCCTAAGCCGTTCGCAATCGGTGAGGCGCAACCTAATGAGGTATCCTTAACCACGTTATAACCTAGCGGTGGCGGTGAAGCGGTCATGGAAGCATACTGGTACAAGGAGGATATGAAATGCCGGACCGTCATATACGTCTTCTTCCGCAGGGCGCCCTGCTAGCACTGTTTTGCCTGGGCTTGTTTGCTCCGGCGGTGCAGGCTGTTGAGTCCGAAACGATACGGTTGAGCCCCGGCTTCTCAAAGCTCATACCGTTGAAGCCGAATCAGACGATCGGCACCGTCGTAATCGGCAGCCCCGACGTCGTCGAAGCAACGCTCCAGGGCGACAAGGCGGTGCTGCTCACTGCAAAGAGGATCACCGGTGCTGCGGCAACGAATGTGATCATCCTCGACCCGCAGAACACGGAAATATTCAATGCTACGATCGCCGTTGGGTTTGGCAGCGGCAAGATTGAAATTCACAGCAAGGGCCGAGACAGCAGGCCGCAGTCTGGCACTGTTCACGAATATTGGGCATACCGCTGCTCACCGATTTGCGACCGCGTCGAGGATAAGTTCGAAGCCATTCAGTCGAGCAACGTTCCTGCTGAGGCCCCGCCACCAGGGCCTCCCGCACAAGTCGCGGCCCCCCAGCAAGCCGCCCCGCAGTAATCGCAGCGCGAGCTCGTATTAACGAGCTGGCATTGGGGTTCCGCGGGTTCGCTATGGTGTGGCCTTGGGCCGCTTCAGCACGGTCAGCATTGCACGTTTCACCGTGGTCTCGAACACGGTCCCCCTCGCATCCTTCCAAGATACGGTGACCATGCTAGCGTTGGCGTTCAAGTCGACGACAAGCATCGGCGTCCCTGCGTCACCCCCGCGAACAATGTCGCCCACCCTGATAGGCGTGTTATTCGCGCCCATGGGCGTCAGATTTTTCATGGCAGGGCTCGATGTGACCGCACGATTAAAAATATCGCACAACCGCGATCGTGCCTATTCGGCTTGATGGTCTACTATAGGGCACCTCGAACAATGACGATTTTGTCGTTGGCTCGATCGCCGCTGCGGCGCGACGGTCATTTTCACTGTTGATTTGGCGCGGATGCGTCTCGCGCTTTTTGCGGCAGGCGTCCCCGTTCAGGGCGCTTCAGCCGGACTGCTCCGTTATGCGGCAGCCATCCGCTCCAGCGTCACAAGCCGGCGGATGTTGTAGGCGAGGTTCTGCAGGCCGATCTTGGCTTTCGCCCGCACGATACCGATCGTCCGTACAATCCGACCACCCGGCGATATTTGCTGAGCACCGAACACGTGCTCGATGCGAGCCCGAACCTTGCTCTTCTGGTGGTTCGCGTTCTCCTGTGCTTTCGATAGCGCATGATTGCGGCTCGCACGCTGATGAATGCGACTGCGCAAGCCGCGCGCCTTGAGCTTCGCCTCGGTCGCGGCCGAGCGATAGGCGCTGTCCGCGTACACGTCCGCAGACGTATTGGCCTTGTTCAGAAGCCCATAGAATTTCCGGCTGTCATGCACGCTCGCGTCGGTCACCTCGTAGTGACGGATCAGCTTGTGCTTGGCATCCGCATTCACGTGGTTCTTGTAGCCGTAGAAGCTCTTACCGTGCTTCTTGGTCCAGCGCGCATCCTTGTCTTTCTGCCGGTTTTTCGCGCGGTTCTTCTGCCATTCCTTTGGTGTCTTGCCGGCCTTCACCGCCTCATTCTCTTCGCGGCTATTACGTTGCTTGGGAACCGGCACGATCGTGGCATCAACCATCTGACCGCCACGTGCAATGTAGCCCTTCGCCTCCAAATGCCGGCTAAAGCGCTTGAACAGCTTCTCGATCAGCCCGGCCTTCCCCAGCGTCTCACGGAACAGCCACAGCGTCGTGCCGTCGGGAACGCGATCCTCAATGCCAAGCCGCAGAAACCGCGTGAACGACATGCGGTCGCTCACTTGATACTCGACTTGCTCGTCGGAAAGATTGTAGAGCGATTGCAGCACCAGCATCCGAAACATCACGATGACATCGATCGGCTTGCGGCCAGCGCTGCTCTTCTTGTCCTCCGCCGGCGTCAACACCACGGCCTCAATATCGGCACGGAAGCTCTCGAACGGCACCACCCGATCGATCATCTCCAGCGGATCGCCCTTCGCAGAAATCGCCGCAAGCCGCTTGTCCGCATCGAAAAATCCGAGCTGTCCCATCGTCCCCACCTCTGCGAATCTTGTCCTCATCAGTCAGACTCGCACAAACTGGCTAAGGCGGCTATTTTTCGAGGTGCCCTATAGTGCTTATCGCGACTGCATGGGCATCGCACGTCGCTATGGGTATGAAAATTTTGTACCTGGCGCGGAGCCGTCATTTGGAGCTTCGCGGCTCAAGGGGGACAGCGCCTACCAAAGGCGGCGGGGAGCCCGTGGGCGTAGTGAAGAACATTCTGAATCCAGATTGCGCGACCGAGTTCCATGGCCCCCGAAAAAAAAGAAGAAGCGGCGGCGACGCGCCCGCCGCTGGCGGTGTGTTTTCCGGTGATAAACGCAGAGACGGCGTTGATTTTGGCACCGCGCCGACCAGTCGATCTCGTCCGGGGGCCTTGCTGTGAAAGCGGCTGGCGTCCGCATCGGACCGGCCCTCGATTGCGCAGATCCGCGTCACAGCCGGATTGATCCGCCGGCCGCAGATGGGTCCCGAAATGCGCTCTTCGAGGTTGAACAGGTAGAACAGCTGGCTCTGATCGCCCGTCTGCCGGCCCATCATGGCAAGCCTCCGCCGCTGTAAGCCTCAAGCCGACGGCATCACTGTTCGCCGAAAATCAGCCCTGTTTCAACGCATTGCATAGGGAAGTAGAGGAGAGCACCTCGTCGGCGCGAGCGAGCAGCGTCTGCAAGACGGCAAGGCCGAGCGCGATGGCGGTCTTGAGATTGGCAACGAGCTTGAAGTGGGTCGGGTGCTCGAATGGTAGTCCGCTGGGTTTTCCCGTCGCGACAGCCCAAAGCCACTTTTTAAGTTCGGGCGGCGATCATGAGCCGATGTTCAGGGGGAAGCATGCTTTAGCGGTGATTGGAATGGTCACCGTTTTCAGAGCCAGATTCATCACGTAATTCACTGAAGCACTCACGGAATTGCCGCAGGCGGCAGCGGCATAGGTGAAGGTGGGGTTTGGGGGAACTCGGCCCATGATAATGACTTGTCGCATAGGCGACGACTCCGCTCGCGTTCTTGCATGGTTGGGTGGATAAGGTTTGGACGGAGGCGCAGCGTGCGGCGTCTTCCACGGCGTAGTGCAGGCTGCCGACCAGCCAGAGGCCCATGCACAAATAAAATATACTAACAATGAGGCCGAAGAAGACGGGAGCAATTATGCCAAATTCTACCGCGGTCGCGCCGCGATTGTTGCTCCATACTGCGGCGAGGTTGAATTTCGACATACTCAATCCAATCGCATCCAGGCGGTTTTGGTGATTGTGGTCGGAAATGTCTTGGCAGCAACGGTAATGCCGGCGAAAAGCGGAGTATATGTGAATGTAGTGTTGATGTTGATATAATCTCCGGGCTGCAAAGTGGGCATGCCCGCAGTTGAGCAGTTGGCCGGTTTGGGGCTCGTAACCGCACCTACAAATTGAAGCGCGTTCGACGAATTTACGCAGTAATACCCCTCTGATACAGATTGTAATGAGACGCTCGGTCCTAGCGACGTGCTGTGCACCGCGTTGTTCACGGCAGTGGTCAATGCTGGGCAAGAAATCGTAGCCGGCAGATAGTTTAAGCCACAATTTTCCCAGGCCGCCTGCGCCCCCATTTCGGTCGCGTTCTCAACTTGCGTTCGGTGGTAGATGTATGTCGAGATGTCAGCCACGTTTAGTATTGCGAAGGACAGAAGACCTAAAAAGAGAGCGAATTCGATTGCGGCCACACCACGTTGATCCGTCGTCAGCAACGCGACCTTGTTGGTCGCGTTGCTCAGGCCCAAGATCATTTTTGCGCGTTCCACGAGTTGCAAGTCCATTATGCCTCAATTGACCAGCTGGGCTCTGCCGCCGAGGTTTACTTGTGGCATGGCCAGCCCCGCTTTAACGCATTCGCCGTACTCCAAAATGCTGCCGGTGCCGTTAACTAAGATGTGGTCTATGACCAAGACAAAGCACGAGTAGCCATGGCTCGACTTATTGACAGCCCCGCTAAAGGTGACACTCGCATGTGGCAGGTAAACCAAGCCCGTTATGTTCCATGTCGGGCTATTTCCCGCATTCGAAATGTCGACACCGGTCGTCAACGCTAGGATCTTGATAAATCGCGACGCCCTTCCAGGGTCCCGAGGACGGCGCGTCGATGTCGAGGACGCCGTTGTTATTGCCATTACCACTCGCGGGAGCATGCAGGTAGGTTCCTCCGTTGGTGCCGGAAAATACGATGGTCAGTGCGGAACCACTAGAGGTCTGCAGTGTGTACATTGGAATCGAGTTGCCCGTTTTCAATGACGAGAACCGCTCCAGCTGCAGGAGTATTGATTGTTACGTTGCCGGTAAGCTGCAGGTCCCCGCAGACGATCGTATTGCCGCTCGGCAAGGTTATTAGTCCCCGCCACAGGTTCGGCGCCGGGGATCATTTTCGCAGGTCTTGCGGATACGAACTGCAGGGATAGGCGGGAATATTGCTCGCCAGATACGCATATGGGTCCGCAACCACCGGAGCATGCGAATACTGCTGCACGCCGCAGCCGGCGCTACCCCCGTTGATTCCGTGGGCGAAGCCTTTATTGGCCAACAAGTTATGGCCATTGCAGGTGGCGTCGGTATTTGACATGACGTTACAGCCCGTCATGTTAGAGTTGGGCACACCGTTACCGCGGATGCCCGGCGTATAGCCACTGGTGGCGAGCGCCAACATGCAAAGTTGACTCCAACCTTGTCTAGCAGCCGCCGCGCTACTCAATAAAGCCCCTTGTGCCGCCGCGCTACTCAATGCCCCCTCCCCTGCCGCCGCGCTACTCAATAAAATGAGGAAAAGGACCGCCTTCATCGTTTTCATGACACTCGTCCTGCTGGTTTCTCGGCTCATGTGCAATCAACAATCACCCTTGAAGCCCACGACTTTGGACAAATAGAGCGGTACGCATTTGGTGATTGTCACGCTGTAGCAAGTATTTCCATCGGCCACATCGGCCGGATCCGGGCACACCGCTGTGTTCGATACCGTCACCGTAACTTTGTTGCTGCCATTAACAAATCCATATTGCACCGCGACCGCTTTGGCTTCGACATCGTAATTGGAGCCGCCGTTGTCGGCCGCAGCAATTACCGCTGCATCAGCAGCGTTCTGCATGGCGCGCTTTGTCAAGTACCAGTTCGAAACCTCAAATCCCACGCCCATCGCGCCAATCACCGGGACCATGAGAAGGCCCATCATCATAGCTACATTGCCGCGCTGATCCGCGCGCAGCCAAATCAAATGGCGGGTGATCCTCGCAAGGCAATCCGAGGCCCGATTTCCAACTTTTGCCATATATGTACCCATCTACAGCTGCTGCGGCGTGGAAATGACGGCCTGATAAGTATCCACGGTGCCCGCGAATGCACTGAGATCTGATCATCTCATGCAATCGCCTGGGATATTATTTGTCCAGCTTCTCCAGCCAGGGCACAATTCGGCTTGTTGACCTAGGTCGTTTGGCAGAATTCACGCCAAGCCGCAGGCTGCCGGCTCCGTGAGCTGAGACTGGTTCGATCATCGCCCCGCCCTCAAAATGGACGATGTCTCATGATCCCAACGAATGATGGCACGCGTTGCGCGATGCCTTACGGGTAAGCGCGATAAGGTCGAAACTAATGGTCAAAAAGAGACATTCGGCGGTCATGTGCTGAATGCATACCGTCGTGCGTCCAATCCAACTCAATTAACATAGGGCACCTCGAAAAATAGCCGATCTTTCGTATTCGTGCGAGTCTGCTGCCTGCCGGCATGATTCTCGGAGAGCACGATGGGGCAGCTTGGATTCTTCGATGCGGATAATCGGCTGACGGCACTCTCGGCGAAGGGCGATCCGCTTGAGGCCATCGATCGGCTGGTGCCATGGGAAAGCTTTCGCGGCGACATTGAGGCTGCGGTGCTGACGCCGGAGACAGAGCGCAAGAGCACAGCCGGTCGGAAGCCGACGATGCGATGGTGTTGTTCCGAATGCTAATCTTGCAGTCGCTGTACAATCTGTCGGACGAGCAGGTCGAGTATCAGGTCCGCGATCGCCTCTCGTTTACGCGGTTCCTCACATCCGGTATCGAGGACTGCATCCCCGACGGCACGACGTTGTGGCTATTCCGCGAGAAGCTCGCCAAGGCTGGCGTTATTGAAAAGCTGTTCGATCGCTTCGACCGGCATCTCGGCGCGAAGGGCTACATTGCGCGCGGCGGACAGATCGTCGATGCCACCATCGTGCCTGTGCCAAACAACGGAACACGCGGGAGGAGAATGAGGCAAAGAGTGGCGAGAGCAAGGGGAAGAAGAAGCAGCAAAAACCGGCAGAAGGAAAGGATGCGCGCTGGACCAAGAAGCATGGGCGGAGCTTCTACGGCTATAAGAACCATGTGAATGCGGACACTATGCACAAGCTGATCCGGCATCGTCAGAGCGCGAGCGAAGATCGGATTGCAGAACCTCGTGTACAACATCCGCCGCCTCGTGACGTTGGAGCGGATAGCCACAGCATGAGAGAAAAGTCAGCTTGTGCAGCCCTCAACAGGACGCCAAGTGCAAACGGTGGAGCCGTGCCGGCGTCAGATCGTCTGTCAATTGCCCGCCGATCCGCATAGGCTGACGATCACGCAACAAAAACGCTATTGTTCGAGGTAACCATAATCAATCCCATAGAAATATATTGAGAACGCTATGACATACGTCACATGTCCACGTACAAAAATTCAATTATCCGTTCAGAGTGCGAGGTGTAAGCGTTTAGGAGTGCGTCAAATGAAAAAAGTACATCCGGATCCCGATATCGTCCGGTCCGATAGTCTGCGCAGCAAAGTGACGATCATGTATGGTCCGAACAACTGGGATTCTGTTTGCCCCTCGTGGGCGAGCACCCCTGGCCCGCTTGGCTATAGGCTAAAAAATTCGGCCAGCGCCGAACTTACAGCAGTGACACAGTCCGTCGAACGACCGGCCGACAAGGTGTCGTCCCCGCCTGCTGTGGGTTCGATCCGCAAGGAGCCGCGCCTACATTAACGGAAGCCCCGGCGGTGTCATTGCCTTTAAGCATGGATGCGCTGACCCGCCGTCAGCGAGATGTCTTGTACCTGATCGTGCAGGGCAAGACCAACAAGGAGATCGCGCGCAGCCTTGGGCTTGGCGAGGGAACCGTGAAAATTCACGTGGCGGCACTGTTCGGCAAGCTTGGCGTCCAACGTCGCGCGGCCGTTGCCGTTGCGGGTGCGCGATTCCTTTCACAGGGCGCTTTGAAAACCGCATAGCCGCCGACTGCGAACAAGCTCACGGTGTTCCCGAGACCGGCCACACCTCGGCCGTTCGTTGAACGAACTTACGGCTCGAATTGAGCAGCGCGAGGTTGTTGATGATAGTTGGATTCGTCGGGTCGCGCTCGTAGGCTTTTAAGAATTTGCGGCGCGCCTTCACCAAATCTCCGCGCAGCATATAAGAATATCCTTGATCGTTAAGTGTCTGAACGGTTTCACCGGTCAATTTGACAGTCGCCGCATAAGCCTGATCGGCCAAATCGAACCGCCGCAATCTGTCATAACTCGCGGCGAGCCCGGTCCAAGCGGTAGCGTCTTTGGGAGTCTTTTCAACGGCATCGCGGAAATAGCGCTCAGCGAGACCGTAGTTGCCCCGACTAAATTGTTCCAAACCCATTCTCAGTGGTTCGTCAGAAGGGTAATACTTGACGTCAGCGGGCTCTTGAACGGTCGCAGTCGGCGCGACCTCCCTCCGGTCCCTCCGGTGCGGTTCGGGCAGTGTATTGCAACCCGCCAATCCGAAGAGAGCCACGATGACCAGGAACGGCAAGCGTCTCCCAGAAATTTGTTTCCAGCGAGGAGTAGATGAATTCATCCGAGCACCGTCATATCAGGCTCAACAGGAAAACACGGTCTCGCAACCAGAGTGGGCGGTCAGCGCTGATGGTGGCGGCGCGGATCGGCGCAGGGATCGCCACCGCCCGAGCCGGTGGCAGCGCCTTGGCCTGCCCGTTCGGACGGCAGATTTCGCCCATACGTCGTATCCTTATCGCCGACCGTCGGCAGCGGATCAGGAGGTGTCGAACCTCTGCGATACCTCTCGAGAGCGCGCTGCATATGCGCACTGTCCGTGACAATGCGCCGATCGCCGACACCTGGCGGCCACGGAGAGTACATATGGGTGACGGCGTTCACTTCCTTGGCGTCGCCGGCGCTCATGGTGATTGAGTCCGTGCGCTGAGAATACCGCTCGAATTCGTCGTCACCCCACAAGCCGCTGCATCCCGCAACCATGAAGGCGCCGAGGATCGAAGCAATCGTGCCAAATCTCACGGTCATGTTTTTCCTCAGTCCCTGGCCTTCACTACGACATTGTTGGAACCGTATTCCGGCACGATGATGTGGCCGTATGGGCCCTTCAGGTCTCCGCCCGAGGTCACGAAATCGGTGTATCGTTGCCGCAGTTCGGGCTGGCCATTGAGGAAAAAATCCACGTCGTTGCTTGGGAGTCGCGCGTCAAGCGGCGATGCCAGCCGTTGACCCGGCCCGGCGGGGCGACCAACTGCGGCGTAACAATAACGACGAGATCAGTCTCTTTTTGCTGGAAATCGGTACTCCGAAACAGCGCGCCCAGCACCGGAACTGAACCGATCCATGGCACTTGCGATAAGTCACGCACATTGCGTGTTTGCAAAAGACCGGCAATGGCGAAGCTCTGGCCGTCGCGCAATTCGACCGTCGTGCGGGCGTCGCGCACTGATCAGAGAGGGCACTTGGGTGCCGCTGATTGTAACCGAGTTGGTGAAATCAAGCTCGCTGACCGATGGTTCGACCCGCAGGTTGATCACGCCTCTCGATAGAACAGTGGGAACGAACGACAATTGCACGCCGAATTTCTTGAATTCGGTAGTGATGACGGTTGGGCGCCGCCCGAGCTGCCCGGCTGTACCGAGGGAAACGGAAATTCACCGCCAGCCAGAAATCGTGCCGTATCGCCAGACAGCGCGATCAGGTTCGGTTCGGCCAGCGAGCGAACCAGCCCCTTTTGCTCTAATGCCGTCACCAGCACGTCGAGACTGCGATTACCGTTTCTGAATACATTGGCCAGAACGGTTGCAAATGGGCCCGGTTGTGGTGCTACTGAGCAATGTGCCGGCCGTTGTGAAAATCGGCACACCAGCCTGCGTTCGGGCCCGCCGAAGTGATCGGCGGAAATATTCCTGGCGATCCGGTATTGACGCCCCGCGTTCCGCTCGCTGTTAGCTCCGAACCAATTGACGCCCAAGTCCCGGCCAGCGCTACGTGAAACTTCGAGAAAGCGTACTTCGAGCATCACCTGCTGCGCCGGCGCCACTTGCATCGCATTAACCACACCGTCGCCCGCTATGCCTCTCGCCACCGCCAGCGCGCGATCGGCTACGACCGTATCCGGTGCCATCCCAGTCAAGATGACTTGGTTGCCGGTCGCGGACACGCGAATAGCCTTGACTGCCCGTACTCGCCTGAATCTTTTGCTGCATACCGGCTGTGTCAATGGCGACCTCGACGTCGAGGATTTCGATCAATTGTGCGTCCGCGTCGAAGATCGACACATTCGTGGTGCCAAGCTTCTTTCCCTGAAGGAAAAGCACCTGGTCACTCATCGGCAGCACGTCGACAATTTCCGAAGCACCCACAATGGCCTTGGTAAAGGGTTTATCGGCCCGAAAGGTGCGGGATTTGTTCATCGTGACGACGACGTGCCGGACCCCGTCTGCTGCAAAACCCGCCTTTGGGGGATTATCGATGGAAACCTCGGCCGCACCGGCTTGGGCGACGAAGATCAACCCCACCAATCCGGCGATGACGGTACGCATCCTGCACCCGCGAACCAGAGATCGCTTGCCGCTTACCACCGGCTCGCCCCGCCCTTCTGTGCGTGTCGACAACATCGATCCCCCTTCTCGACCGGCTACCAAAAAAGCCTCGCAGCATTTAATGCTGTCTTGGTTAATGAATGGTGTATTGGTTAATGAATTATTTTGGATCAAGAAGGCGCGGCTCCGGTCGTGAAGAGCCTGATCGCGTTCGATTTCGCCGCTCAACCATGCGCCCGTTCGCAGTCGATCGGCTCCAGTTCAGCCCGGCGCATCCCAGTCCGGCGTCGTCTGCTCGATCAGCGCCAGGTCCGAGCAGCGGCTCGAAAGCGAAGTCCTTGTTCTGGTAGGACGCTATTCACCTTACGCCGATTGGCTCACCGCAATGTGTTTGAGCGCGGTTAATCCATGGTGATCTCATGCGGCGCGGAGGTGATCGCACGTCACGCCTCTTCTCAACATTCGCCGCCGACGGAGGAAGATTCTTTCCCGGCTCGGCGTGCGCCGTCCTCGAAAGATTGACGCGGCGCGATAATCAACCTGACAATTTTTTTAAAATCCCGGCGAATGTTTGAGAGAGTCTTTAACCGCTTCGCACTGTTTATCCCTCCCGCCCGCGACAATGTTGTATTTTGGTTCTGCTAGGCGGGGGGTCCGCTGACGTGCCTTGGCTTGGGCGGCTGGTTCAGATTTTACAAAAACGGGGGGCTTAAATGACGGTGACAGATTGGGATAGCAGTGTTGGTGCCGATATGCTGCGCGGTTGCGTTGTGGTCGTATTGCCCTCAAACGCGAATTCTGTCGGCGCCTTGGGGCCAAGTACCCAAATCGCGAAATTCCCGGCGGCGGTGCAGGCGACCTTAAAAAGTTCGGTTTACCTCCCGGCACCCACGGAACAGGGGAGTGCTGCGACAGTCGTAGCCCCGGCTGGTGCGACGGCGGCGACGCTCGACGCGTTCACCGCTCGTCAGCGCGACGTATTGCGTCTAGTTGTGCAAGGCATGTCGAACAAGGAAATAGCGCGCGCCCTCAACCTCGGCGAGGGCACCGTGAAGGTTCACATGGCCGCCATTTTCCGCAAGCTTGGTGTCAATCGTCGGGCTGCCGTTGCAGTCGTAGGTGCGCAACTACTCACAGAGATGGCAGCATAAAGCCAAATATTCGAAAACGTGAGCGGCCGCACTAAATGCTAAATTCTAGATCTCGGCGCCGTTCCGCACAAAACGCAAGTCCCCCGGCGCTGGGTGCCATCCCGGCGTGATAAAATTCAATACCCCGCCGCCAGGGCGCCGCGGGTGCGGGTGTCGGCCGCGCCGACATAGCCGTCGGGCGTAACCTCGATCGAATTCGCCGACGTGAACGGCCGCGCCGCCACGATCGTATGGCCGCGCGCTCTGAGCGCGTCGAGCAGGTCGGGCGAGAAGCCCGGCTCGGCGAACACCTCGTCTGGCTGCCATTGATGATGCAGGCGCGGCGCGGTCACCGCCTTGTCGATCGGCATATGGAAATCGATCGCGTTCACGATCACTTGCAGCACCGCCGAAATGATGCGGCTGCCGCCGGGCGAGCCGGTGACCAGGAACGGCTTGCCGTCCTTCAGCACGATGGTCGGCGTCATCGACGACAGCGGGCGCTTGCCCGGCCCCGGCAGGTTGGCGTTGAAGCCAACGAGGCCGTAGGCATTCGCGGTGCCCGGCTTGGATGTGAAATCGTCGAGCTCGTTATTGAGCAACACGCCGGTGCCATCGGCGACCAGCCCGAGGCCGTAGGAGAAATTTAGCGTATAGGTGTTCGACACCGCATTGCCGTCGCGGTCTATCACGGAGAAATGCGTTGTGTTCTTGCCTTCGTATTCGGCTGGCTTGCCGGGGCGGATCTCGGCCGATGGCGTCGCACGTTCGCCGATGCTCGCGCGCAGCGTGGCGGCGTATTTTTTCGAGATCAGTTCGACGACCGGCATTTTCACCGCGTCGGGATCGCCCATGTACACGGCGCGGTCGGCATAAGCTCGCTTCATCGCCTCGATCATATAATGCAACGATTGCTCGCCGCGCCCGAGCTTGCCGAGGTCGTAGCCTTCCAAGATGTTGAGCATCTCGATCAGATGCACGCCGCCGGCGGAGGGCGGCGGCATGGAGACGACGTCGTAGCCGCGATAGCTGCCGCGCACGACCGGGCGCTCGATGGCGCGATAATTTGCGAGGTCGTCCTTGGTCATGATGCCGCCGGCGACGCGCACTGCGTCGGCGATCTGCGCGGCGGGGCGGCCTTGGTAGAAGACGCGCGGGCCATCATGTGCGATGGCCTTTAAGGTGTCGGCGAGATCGAACTGGAACAGCCGGTCGCCTTCGTGCAGCGGCTCGCCGCCGTTGAGGAAAATTCCCGCCGACGACGGCCAGCGCGCCAGCCGGGCGCGCGCGCGGGGAAGCGAATCGGCGGTATCATCCTCCACTGGAAAGCCCTTCTGCGCGAGATCGATCGCCGGCGCAATCAGGTCGGCGAGCGAGAGCTTGCCAGAGCCGTATTTCTGCTGCGCCAACGCCAGCCCCGCCACGGTGCCGGGCACGCCGACGGCGAGCCCAGAGTCGCGCGACTTCGTCGGATCGGGCTCGCCTTTGGCATTAAGGAACATGGTCGAGGTCGCCGCCGCCGGCGCGGTCTCGCGGTAGTCGATGGCGATATCGCGATTATCCTTGGCGAGATGGATCACCATGAAGCCGCCGCCGCCGAGATTGCCGGCGCGCGGATAGGTGACCGCTAGCGCGAAACCGACCGCCACCGCCGCATCTACCGCGTTGCCGCCGCGGTCGAGGATTTCCACGCCGATGCGGGCGGCGCGGCTCTCCTGCGCCACCACCATGCCATTGTGGGCAAGGATTGGCGTCGCCGGCGGAATTTGCGGCGCGTGCGAAATCGGCGCGACCTGCGCCAGCGCAGCGCCCGCGACCGCGAGCAGCGCGGCAGCGGCGATTATTATACGGCGGAAGCGTCGCATCAGGCAGGACCCGTCGGCCGGCGAAATAAGCCGACTAAAGCTATAATACATTGTAGTCATCGCGCGAAACGAGGGGCCTCCATGCGCTCGTTCGCGGTCAGGTCGCCCGATAGCATGACGATAAGGCGGTAATCCGACCGGCCGGGCCATTCTGTTCATTGACGCGCTAATGAAATGCCGATGGCCTGGCGATGCGAACAAGCACACTATTTCTCCGAGACCGGCCACACACCTCGGGCGTTCGGGAATAAACCTGAGCAGCCGAGGTTGTTGATGATGGGGCCTAGCTAGGAGCAATTGCCAATTGCCATGACGAACCAAAATAACATTCCTCCGCGCACTCTCTGCCGCGTCGGCCGTAGAATCTGATCCGATCTATGCCGCAATCGAGCAACATCGGAAGCTTGTTGCAGAAAGTGATCGTCTTTATGACGAGCTCCAGAAGGCGGAGAACGCGGCCGAAAAGAAGCATGGCCGGCGCCCTTCATCATTGATTGCCTGGCGCAGTTACTCGGCGATCAGCGCTTCCGAGATCGATGATCGGCGCGAAGAATTTTTGCGACAACCGGGCGCCGACCGGAAGCAGGTGGAACGGGAATATCGGGACGCAAAGGATCGCGCGCGCGCCGCCGCACGTGCCGGGCTTGAATGGGATAAGCGTACGGGCGTAGCGCCGTTGCGCCAGCTATACGAGCGCACGCGACGCGCGGAGACAGCCGCTGGTAGACGTATGGCTAAGACGAAACCGACGACGCTGGCCGGGGCGGCCGCCCTGGTTGATTACGTGAGGCACGATATCGAGATCGGAGAAGGTCCCGAGTGGCACAAGATCGCGCTTGCGACAACGGCAGCGGCGCTCAGTAGCATGTCATCGCGGCGTGCGTAATGAACCCAGCGCATTACAAAGGCAAAATCTAAGTCGATACCGCAAGCAGCTTGCGTGTGTGGCGGTCTGTCCTGATGCGGCGAACGTCGACCGGAGCGTTCTGGCGAGAATTGTGGCTCTAACTTTCGTGCGTTAAGCAGCCTTCGCCGACAGCAAGGCGCCCAGGACCCCCATCATTCTATCACCCCTCTGATCGAACTATCTTCCCATCTTCAACAACTTCACGCTGCTCAACGCGAGCCGTAGCTTCATTCAACGAACGCCCGAGGTGTGGCCGGTCTCGGAGAATAGTGTGCTTGTTCGCAGTCCGGTGGCTATGCGGATTTCAAAGCGCCCTGTGAGAGAAATCGCGAGCCCGCAACGGCAATGGCCGCGCGACGATGGACGCCAAGCTTGCCGAACAGTGCCGCCACGTGAATTTTCACGGTTCCCTCGCCAAGCCCAAGGCTGCGCGCGATCTCCTTGTTGGTCTTGCCCTGCACGATCAGGTACAAGACATCTCGTTGGCGGCGGGTCAGCACATCCATGCTTAAGGGCGGTGACACCGCCGGGGCTTCCGTTATTGTATTCGGCTCCTTCCGGATCGAACCCACAGCAGGCGGGGACGACATCTTGTCGGCCGGTCGTTCGACGACGCCCCGTGGCCCCCCTGTAAGTACCGCGTTGGCCGAATATTGCACCTTATAGCCAGGCGCGCCCGAATTGCTCGCCCAGAAGGGCCCGACAGAATCGCGGTTCGGGCCACACACGATCACCACTTTGCCGCGCAACCTATCGGACCGCACGACATCCGAATCCCGGTTTACTGTTTTCACTTTACGCACCCCAACTGTTGACGCTCTTTCTCCCTCATACAAGCTACTAGTAAAGATCATGGGCTACCTGTGACATCGGGCACAGGTGCGATTACGGATTAGTACGTATACGGGAGATATCCTATGAGCCTCACCGTGTGACCAAGGCTGCAACTCGCGGCCGCAATGATGGCTGTGGCGCAGGCTTCAACCCCGACTAAGCACCGCGGCAGGTTTGCTGAAGATGGCTGAATGACGCGCTTGCGGATCACTGCTGAAAGAGCCTTAGTTCCGATTCCGAAGAGAAGCGCGGAGATTGCGAGCAATATCCCGGCGGAGGCAGCTTAGCCGTAGCCTTAACGTCGGCCCAATCCACCCCAAATCCAATCACCGATGGTTAATCGGGTCTTAACCTCGCTCTATCTATTGTGTCCGATGATTGTGTGGCGGGCCGCTCCCGCTTGTGTACCGCTATGCCCATGATGACCGCCCAGCGCGAGCCTTCCAGCATCCCTGCCCCGGCGGTCGAAGGCCGCTCGCCGTTCGTGCGGCTGACCGAATTGATCGCCGGCATAGAGCCGGGCAAGCCCCCCATCAATCTGTCGGTCGGCGAGCCGCAGCACCCGATTCCGGCCTTCGTCGGCCCCGAGCTCGCCGCCCATCTCGATGAATTCGGCCGCTACCCGGCCAACAAGGGCAGCGAGCTGTTCCGCCGCGCGGTCGCGACTTGGCTCGGCCGCCGCTACAGGCTGACGCGGCCGGTCGACGCGGAAAGCGAGATCTTGATACTCAATGGCACGCGCGAGGGCCTGTTTCTCGCCGCCATCGCCGCCAAACGCTGGGTCGCGCGCCGCGCCGGCAAGCCGGCCGTACTGATCCCTAATCCGTTCTATGCCGCCTATGGCGCCGGCGCGCTCGCCGCCAATTGCGAGCCGGTCTACATGCCGGCGACGCGGACAAGCTCCTTCCTGCCGGATCTCGACGCACTCGACGATGCGCTGCTGGCGCGAACCGTCGCCTTCTACATCGCCTCGCCCTCGAATCCGCAAGGCGCCGTCGCGACCCGCCCCTATCTCGACAAACTCGCCAGCCTCGCCCGCCGCTTCGGCTTTATGGTGTTCGCCGATGAATGCTACTGCGAGATCTACAGTCAGCATCCGCCTGCCGGCATGCTGGAAGCTGCCGGGCCCGATTTCGCCAACGCCGTGGCGTTCCACTCATTGTCTAAGCGATCGAACCTGCCCGGTCTGCGCGTCGGCTTTGCCGCCGGGGACCGCCGCTTTCTGTCGGCCTTTCTCGAGCTGCGCAATATCGCGGCGCCGCAGGTGCCCGGCCCGGCGCAACATGTCGCCATCGCCGCCTACGGCGACGAGACGCATGTCCAGGAAAATCGCAAGCTCTATTCCGCCAAGTTCGATCTCGCCGATCAGATCATCGGCGACCGCTACGGCTACCAGCGCCCGGCCGGCGGATTTTTTCTCTGGCTCGACGTGGCAAAGTATGGCGGCAGCGAGATCGTGGCCAAGCGGCTGTGGCAGGAAGCGGGCGTGCGCGTCGTTCCCGGCCGCTATCTCGCGTGCGAGCAGGCCGACGGCAGCAATCCCGGCGCGGACTACATCCGCATCGCCATGGTTCAAGACAAGGCGGCCACGGCGGAGGCGCTGCATCGCCTTGTCGCCGTGCTAGGCTCGAGGATAAAGAGACATGCCCGCGTTCGATCGCAGCCTCGACGCCGTCGCTTTCGTTTGCGAGCATTTCCGCGACATCCTGCGGCGGCGCCTGAGCGAAGTCGCCGGCCTCGCACTGATCACGCTCGCGCTGCTGGGGGCCATCGCGCTCGCCACCTGGTCGGTGCAAGACCCTTCGCTCAGTCACGCCACACAGATGCCGATCCGTAATCTCCTCGGTTTCCCCGGCGCGATTTTCTCCGATCTGGCGATGCAGCTGCTCGGTCTGGCCGCCGTCATGCTGTTGGCGCCGGAATTGCTGCTCGGCTTTCGGCTGCTATCGCACCGGCCTATCGGCGAGAAATGGCGCGGCTTGCTGTGGATTCTCGCTACCTTTTTCGCCGCCGCATTAGTCTCCACCCTGCCGCGCATCGGCTCCTGGCCGCTACCAACGGGCTTAGGCGGCGTATTCGGCGACGCGCTGCTGCGCGCGCCGGCGATGGTTTTCGGCACCCCCCTGCATGGCATCGCGCGCTTGGTCGCCGCTTTGCTGTTCGGCACCGCCACCGCGGTGACTGTCGCATTCGCCGCCGGCATCGGCTGGAAGTGGCGCGCCGAGCGCACGGTCAGACACGAGCCCGACGAAGACATCATTGAAGACGAGGGCGATCGCGCCTCGGCGTGGCTCGGCATGATCGCGCACGCGCTGCTGAGCTGGAAGGCGCGCGCCGGCCGCATGTTGCGCCGCACGCCGCGCACGCCGCTGCCCGCCGCCATGACGGCGTCAACCGGCCCGCGTCAGGAGCCGCGATTCGAGGCCTATGGCCGCGCGTTGATGCCGGCCGAGCCGGCCTTCGCCGGCGAGGAGCACGAGGATGAGGCGCAGCCCAGCCGGCGCCGCGGCGCCGCGCCGCGCGTGCCTGCCCGCCGCTCCGCCCACGGCTATGTGCTGCCCTCGCTCAACTTGCTGGCCGCGCCGCGCGTCTCCGAGCGCACCACGCTGTCGAAAGACCTCATCGACGCCAACGCCGCCGCGCTCGAAAGCGTGCTCGGCGATTTCGGCGTGCGCGGTGAGATCATTAATGCGCACCCCGGCCCGGTGGTAACGCTGTACGAACTCGAGCCGGCACCCGGCATCAAGTCGTCGCGCGTCATTGGGCTGGCCGACGACATCGCCCGCTCCATGAGCGCGGTGTCGGCGCGCGTCGCCGTCGTTTCCGGCCGCAACGCCATCGGCATTGAGCTGCCCAATCCGACGCGTGAGAAGGTTTACTTGCGCGAGCTGCTCAGCGGCAATGACTACAACGAAAGTGCCGCTAAGCTGCCGCTCTGCCTTGGCAAGACCATCGGCGGCAACTCGGTGATAGTCGATCTCGCGCGCATGCCGCATTTGTTGATCGCCGGCACCACCGGCTCTGGCAAATCGGTCGCCATCAACACCATGATCCTGTCGCTGGTCTACCGGCTGCGTCCCGACCAGTGCCGGTTGATCATGGTCGATCCCAAGATGCTCGAACTCTCGGTTTATGACGGCATCCCGCATCTGCTCACGCCGGTGGTCACGGATCCGAAGAAGGCGGTGGTCGCGCTCAAATGGGCGGTGCGTGAGATGGAGGAGCGCTACAAGCGCCTGTCCAAGCTCGGGGTGCGCAATGTGGACGGCTACAATGCGCGTCTCGCGGAAGCCAAGGCTAAGGGCGAGACGCTCACCCGCACCGTGCACACCGGCTACGACAAGGAAACCGGCGAGGCGATCTACGAGAAGGAACAGCTCGAGCTCGACCCGCTGCCCTACCTGGTGGTGATCGTGGACGAGATGGCCGATCTGATGATGGTCGCCGGCAAGGACATCGAAGGCGCCATCCAGCGTCTGGCGCAGATGGCGCGCGCCGCCGGCATCCACGTCATCCTAGCGACGCAACGCCCGTCGGTGGATGTGATCACCGGCACCATCAAAGCGAACTTCCCGACCCGCATCTCATTCCAGGTCACCTCCAAGATCGACAGCCGCACCATCCTGGGTGAGCAGGGCGCCGAACAATTGCTCGGCCAGGGCGACATGCTCTACATGGCCGGCGGCGGCCGCATCAGCCGCGTGCACGGCCCTTTCGTGTCGGACGACGAGGTGGAGAAAGTCGTTCGTCACCTGAAGTCGCAAGGGCATCCGGAATATCTCGACGAGGTGACCGCCGGTGATCCGGAAGAGGACGAGGACAAAGCGGTGTTCGACGCCACCGGCATGGGGCTGGCCGAAGGCGGCGACCTCTATCAGCAGGCGGTCGCCGTGGTAAAGCGCGACCGCAAGGCCTCCACCTCCTATATCCAGCGGCGGCTGCAGATCGGCTACAACCGCGCCGCTTCGCTCATGGAGCGTCTCGAACAGGAAGGCATCGTCGGCCAGCCCAACCATGCCGGTAAACGCGAGATCCTGATCCCGGAAAATACGGCCGATGATCGCTTCTGAACCTCGTCATTCCGGAACGGCGCTCCCACGCCGGGCAACTTGAGAAATTGACTTATCGCGATTAAGCCCGAATCAATGCATGATTGGGGCCGCGAAATAGCCACAGCCGGCCCATATAGATTTGAACACAAAACGGGGCGCGAGGCGGAGAACGCGATGGCGCAATACCTTAATGCGCAAACCGGTCACAAACTGGCGATAGCGGCATTGTTTGCCGGCCTGGCGGCCGTCCCGGCACTGGCCCAGGGAGTTCCACTGGCGAAACCGCGCATGGCAATTAACACCTCCCCCGCGATCACCGGATCGATCGCGGCGCTCATATCCGCCATTCCCTCTGCGGCGCTCAGCGCACGCGCGGAAGCGCAGGCACAGGCGCCGCAGGCCCAAGCGACGCAGCCGCCCAATCCGGTCTCCAATCCGTTCGCCGCCTTGCTGGGCCGAGCCGGTTCCACCGCCGCACTCAGCCCCGAGCAGCGCAGCATCATCGAGCGGGTGAACAATTATCTTTCCAGCATGCAGGTGCTGTCGGGCAAATTCGTTCAGGTCGCGCCCGATGGCCGCCGCACCCAAGGCGAGTTCAATATTTCCAAGCCCGGCCGGGTGCGTTTCGAATACGACGAGCCGAGCCAGATCGAGCTGATCGCCGACGGCCAGTCGGTGGTGGTGCGCGACCGCAATCTGGCGACGCAGGACGTCTATCCGCTGTCGCAGACGCCGCTGCGCTTCCTGCTCGCCGACCATGTTGACCTGATGAAGGACACCAGCCTGGTCGCGGTCTATGCCGACGACGTGTTCATCACGGTGGTCGTCGAGGAGAAGAACGGCGTGGTCGGCACCAGCCGGCTGATGATCATGTTCAGCGCCAAGGACATGCAGCTCAAGCAGTGGACTGTGACCGATCCGCAGGGCTACGACACCACCGTCGCGATATACAATCTCGACACCAGCCGGCGGCCCAATCCCAGCATGTTCAAAATCGATTACACGAATTATCACAACTAACCTTCCGTCATTCCGGGGCGCGGCCGAAGGCCAGCCTGGAACCCAGATAACAGTTAGACCTGTGGATGGGCTCTGGATTTGGGGTTTGCCGCTTCGCAGCGCCCCGGAATGACATGCTAGTTTGGTCTCATGCCCCTCAAGATCACCACCTGGAACATCAATTCCGTGCGCCTGCGCATCGACCTGGTCGCCAAGTTTCTCAAAAGCGCGCGGCCGGACGTGCTCTGCCTGCAAGAGACCAAGTGCCCCGATGAAGCTTTTCCGCTCAAGCGCTTTAAGCGGCTCGGCTACGAGCACGCCGCGCTCAAGGGGCAGAAAGGCTATCACGGCGTCGCTGTGCTCTCGCGCTTGCCGTTCGAGCGCGTCGACGCGCAGAGTTTCTGCGGTAAGACCGACTGCCGCCACGTTTCGGTGACGCTGGGCGAACGCGCGGCTTTACGCGATCCCATCACGCTGCATAATTTCTACGTGCCGGCCGGCGGCGACGAGCCGGACCCCCAAGTCAATCCGAAATTTCAGCACAAGCTCGATTTTCTCGACGAGATGCGCGCACATGCCGGCCTACGGCCGCAACAATCGCAGCGCGCGATTCTCGTCGGCGATCTCAACGTGGCGCCGCTCGAGCACGACGTGTGGAGTCACAAGCAGATGATCAAAGTAGTTTCGCACACGCCAATCGAATGCGAAAAGCTCAACGCAGCGCGCAACGCCGGTCGATGGATCGATGCCATGCGCGTGCTCACGCCGGAGCCGGAGAAACTCTACACCTGGTGGAGCTATCGCGCGCTGGATTGGCGCGTGGCCGACCGCGGCCGAAGGCTCGATCACATTTGGATCTCGGATGCGCTCGCCGACCGCGTCTCCGCCATCAAAATCGCCAAAGACTATCGCGGCGCCGCGCGGCCCTCCGACCACGTGCCGGTGACGGCGACGGTTGAAGTGTGACTGTTCTTCAGTTCTCACCCACTCGCGTAGAGAAGCAAGATGTGAGATTTCTCAACGCTCTGTGAGGAGCGCGTAGGCGCACCCGCATTTTCAATGACCGCGCAGCATGCATGCGCGAGGGGGAGCGATCTTAACTGGGGCGATGATTCGGGTATTTTAAGATGCGCTCGAATTCGCGCATAAGCGTTCGCCGTTGAGAGGTAAACACGATGACGACTAAGGGTATCACCCCAAACAACATGGCGCCCGAGATGCCAACGAACAAGGGCTTTTGACCCGGATTGTTGATGACCCCACTAAAGGACGCGGCGAAAAATGGTAAAAAGTAGAACAGCGCTACTAGGCTTAGGAACCACCACGCTGTTCCACTCCGAGCCTTCATCCGCTGAGTTATCAACCCAATCAGGATGGGCCCGCTACCCAAGACCGCCAAGAAGGCAATGACATCGCTTTTGGCTCGGGTCAGAAGCCCGAGGCATACTGGCGCTAGCAAGATTGCGGCAGCAAGAACTTTCTTGTTCATTGTCAGGTCGGTTTGTTCATCAATCGCTTCGCAAATCGATATCAGCACACCAGACCGGAAACTATTCAGCCAAACGGACTAGGCCATACGAAATCACGTCCGATCCGTCCGACTTGGACGGGTTCTTTCCTCCAGAAATGCGCGCGCCGCAATACGTTGTAGCAATTCCGTGTTGGCGTGCGCGGACGACTAGGCTGTCAGACCTAATGGTCGCCTGGCTTAAATGCCGCTACGCGTTAACGCGTGTCCCGTCAGCATGTGGCAGGCGCAAACCCACCATATTACGGCCCGACACCGGGTATCCAATGATCAAATAACGCCTGGATGCTTTGAACATTCCCCGCGCGACGAACCCGCAGCAAAAGCAATTACCAATTGGCATGACGACCAAAATAATATTCCTCCGCACACTCACTGCCGCGTCGGCCGTAAAATCTGATCCGATCTATGCCGCAATAAAGCAACATTGGATGCTTGTTGCAGAAAGTGCCCGGCTCTATGACGAGCTTCAGAAGGCGGAGAACGCGGCCGAAAAGAAGCACGGCCGGCGCCCTTGGGCATTGATAGCCTGGCGTAGTTACTCGGCGATCGGCGCTTCCGAGATCGATGATCGCCGCGAAGAGTTTTTGCGACAACCGGGCGCCGACCGCAAGCAGGTGGAACGGGAATATCGATACGCAAAGGATCGCGCGCGCGCCGCTGCACGTGCCGGGCTTGAATGGGATAAGCGTACGGGCGTAGCGCCGTTGCGCCAGCTGTACGAGCGCACGCGACGCGCGGAGACAGCCGCTGGTAGACGTATGGCTAAGACGAAACCGACTACGCCGGCCGGGGCGGCCACCCTGGTTGATTACGTGAGGCACGATATCGAGATTGGAGAAGGTCCCGAGTGGCACAAGATCGCGCTTGCGACAACGGCAGCGGCGCTCAGTAGCATGTCATCGCGGGGCCCAGCGCATTGCTGATACGTGAGATTAAGTTTCTTCGCCGTCTTGAGGTTCGCGTCGATACAGATTCGATCACGGGCGATTGGCGGCACAGCAAGCGCACACGCTGTGATTGACGGCGAGCGAGTCGAGCGCGATGCGCTGGTGCAAGACTTCATGGCGAGCGACGCGGGCGCGCCCTTCCGGTTGCCACCATCCGAGATCGGACCTTCCGAGCTTTCCTGAGTGCCGCAAGGTGAAATTTCACGGTTGCCTCGGGAAGTCCGAGGCTGCGCGCGATCTCCTTGTTGGTCTTGCCCTGCGCGCGCAAATAAAGAATTTCTCGCTGACGGCGCGTCAGCATTTTGCGCACTCCTACTGTTGACGCGCTGAAGAGTTGCAACACGACCGCAAGTCAACTCTTCAGCTTCAAGTGACCCCACTAAAGGCGGCCCGGCCCGTCCGCGCAAGAAACAAAAGTCATTAAGGTTTTTGCTCGATATTTTAATTGCATTTTAATGGGGATTGCCGCGTAACAATGACGTCGACCTTGAGCCTAACCACCGACAAGCGTGATGACCGCGCCCGCCTCATTGCCTAACGATAAGCGGATTGTGCCTTAGCACCGTCGGCAAATCCGTCGGGACCGGCTAGTCCATTTGACCTAATGGCCGCCTGGTAAGCCATCCGGCTTAATTGATTCGAACAAGGCCTTAGCTTACTTCGCAAATCAGGGCATTCCGCACATATTGCCTGCCACGTTAACAGGGAAGATCGTCATGCAGCCCACCTTTCAGACCTATCAATTGCACACTTCAGCCTTCGTGCTGGCCGTGTTGTTCGCGCTCCAATCAACAGCCTCTTATGCCGACCCCATCGGAAAAACCACCTCTGTGAAACCTGACGCGCATGTCAATACGCAGCTGCTTGCGCCTGGAAGCGAGGTTAATTCGAACGACACCATACGCACCGGAAATGTTGGCGTAGCGGACCTGCAGTTTAAAGACGAAAGCAATCTTAGTGTGGGGCCCGCGTCGGACGTCCGCCTCAACAAGTTCGTGTATGATCCAAACAAGGGTTCCGTCACGGCTGTTATGGAGGTCTCACGCGGCGCTTTCCGGTTCGTGACGGGCTCACAACACAAAGGCGATTACAAGGTCAAGACCCCGTATGGCACTCTCGGCGTGCGCGGTTGAGCGATTAACTGGCCGGATAAGTTAGCAACCGCGGAAGCTTTACCCCCAATAACGATAACTGGCATTGCTCCGCTATTCGCCCGAAAGCAGACATTCGCTAACCCGATTGCCATGCCCCAAAGTGCCGTATTGTTGCAAAAAGATTTTTCGCATCCCCACTCGCCACATTGATTCCAAAAAATTGAACTTTTGCATAAGATTGATCAAGCGTTGCGTCCGTTCTATTCGATAGTTGCGCAGTTTGAGGCGCCCGCCGACTTTTGCAACAAAATCTGCTTGAGATTGATGACCCGTTACACCTATCGTCGACTGCTACACCGATAGGTTAGCGGGTTTTTCGCCTTTGAGAATTCGACCGGTGCCATCCACGGCAAAATCGTGCCATTGGAAAATTGCCGGAGCACTGTGCCGTGCCACCAACACGACAAGCTACAGGCACTGAGCATTGCCGCTCGCGTTGTTGGCTTTAAGAACTACGATCTGCAAGCCAATGGTGCGTGCCGCCGCTTTGACGTTCCGCACCTGCTTCTCGGCCTCCGCATAGGGTGGATTGACAAGTACGGCCATCACCCCGACATCCGCTCATCGCTTAAAACTTATTAACCATCCTCGAAGCGCTTTCCCCCATGCACATAATGATGCCTAGGCTGTCAGGCCTATGGGCGCCTGTGACAAATTTCATAGGTAGCCTTGATCTTTATTGATAGCTCTTGCGCATCTCATCGTGGTCACTCAACCGTGACATTCAAAAGGAGTTCGCTATGAACATCGCGTCAGGCCTCACGACTGTGGTGACAGGCGCGGCCGTCGGCTTCTTTCTGGTCGCCGCCTTCCTAATGGTGATCCCGCACTGAACCTTGGTAAAGATAACCTCGGACAACCCAAATTAGGAACCTTGCTATGACCTACACCTGGGGAACGGTTGCCAGCGCCCCAAACATTATTGTTATGTTTGTTGGATTGGTGATCGGGAGCATTGGAGCAATCAGAACTCAAGGAAGCGGATCGGTGATCTCTCTAATTGGGGGCGTTTTGGGTTCATTCACCGGCAGTTTTTGGTTTCCCGTCCTGATTCTTCGCATCAGTAACCTTCTCCTATCAAATATCATCTTCGGAACAATTGGCGCAATTATCCTTGTCGTTGCGGTGCGGTTGGGGCGGTAGCGATGCGACGACTGCTGAAAAGCAAATCGTAGCAAATGACCTTGCCGCAAAAGTTGTCGCCATGCGCCAATCTGGCCGCCACCATTATTCTTCGGACGGACCCATTATGGCCAGGTAGAGTATCCACAAAATAACAATGCCGCCGGCGACGAACAACCAATTATAGATTACAAATCCATAAATTATGGTCTCACCTAACGACCAGTTGAGGAAATGTTCCATCATGGTGCAAAAGTATACGCAGCGCACTGCATAAAAATCCTATATTTTCTTCATGCTGCGGCATCTTTATGCGGTCGCCAATGCCCTTGACAACGACAACACGCATGACCCCGCGTACCAAGAGGATCTGGGTGAAGGCGGGAACCTATAAGACGCTCGACGCGCGTAAGCAGACTGCAACCTTCATCATTGCCAAGGGATTTTTCGAAAAAACAATGAAGCTTGTTGCAGGCCTGAGCTCATGCCATCCACGGCAAAATCGCGCCATTGGAAAATTGCCGCTTAAAATTATTGACCATCCTCGAAGCCCCTTCCCCCATGCGAGTAATGATCCCTAGGCTGCCAGGCCTATGGGCGCTTGTGACAAATTTCACAGGTAGAAATGGTCCTTATTGATAGTTGTTATGAAGCAATTCACCAGTAGGAACTTGTAAGGAAAAATCCGCACGATGACCAAAATAACATCCCGCCGTGCCGTTGCCGCCGCGTCAGCCATAGAATCTGATCTGATCTATGCCGCAATCGCGCAACATCATAAGCTTATTGCAGAAAGTGATCGTCTTTATGACGAGCTCCAGAAGCCGAAGAAAGTGGCCGAAAAAAAGCACGGCCGGCGCCCTTGGCCATTGGAAGACAGGCGCAATTACTCGGTGATGGGCGGTGCCAAGATTACGGGCATAGCGCCGTTGCGCCAGCTATACGAGCGCACGCGACGCGTGGAGAAAGCCGTTGCTATATGCATGGCTAAGACGAAACCGACTACGCTGGTCGGGGCGGCCGCCCTGCTCGATTACGTGAGGCACTATATCGAGATCGGTCCCAATTGGCACACGGCTGCGCTTGCGACAACGGCAGCCGCGCTTCGCACCATGTCATCACGGGGTGTGTAATGAACCAACGCACTCCTAATGCGTGCGATTAAGTTTCTTCGCGATCTTTGAGGTTTGCGTCACCAACGGCGACCAAAGTCAAGCTCGTCTCGCTGACAGCGCGTCAACATTTTATGCACTCCTACTGTTGACGCTGCTGAATCCAATACCCGCAAGTCAATCTAGGTTGTGAACATTGCCGCTCGCGTTGTTGCCTTTAAGAACTACGATCTGCAATCCCATGGTGCGTGCCGCCACTTCGACGTTCCGCACCTGCTTCTCGGCCTCCGCATAAGTCCATCCTCGAAGCGCTTTCCCCCATAACGTAAAGATCCCTAGGCGGTCAGGCCTATGGGCGTCAGTGACAAATTTCATACGCAGCCTTGATCTTTATTGATAGCTCTCATGTATCGAAGGATTGGGATATGACTGCAAGAGAGTTGTTCACGATCGCGATGGCTGGCACGGACAACCGGGCGCCGACCGGAAGCAGGTGGAACGGGAATATCGGGACGCAAAGGATTGCGCGCGCGCCGCTGCACGTGCCGGGCTTGAATGGGATAAGCGTACGGGCTTAGCGCCGTTGCGCCAGCTGTACGAGCGCACGCGACGCGCGGAGACAGCCGCTGGTAGACGTATGGCTAAGACGAAACCGACTACGCCGGCGGGGGCGGCCGCCCTGGTTGACTACGTGAGGCACGATATCGAGATCGGAGAAGGTCCCGAGTGGCACAAGAACGCGCTTGCGACAACGGCAGCGGCGCTCGGCAGCATGTCATCGCGGCGTGCGTAATGAACCCAGCGCATTACAAAGGCAAAATCTAAGTCGATACCGCAAGCAGCTTGCGTGTGTGGGCGATCTATCCTGATGCGGCGAACGTCGACCGGAACGTTCGGCGAAAATTGTCACTCACTCTTCCTGCGTTCGCCACAGCGGGGGGAAATGGCGGGGCCGGTTTTGGTCGTTAACTGCGAGCGGGAAGTATACCGAGAACATATGTTCGCACTCGACGGCTATACGGATGTCAGAGCGCCCTATGAGAGATGCAAGCCAGGCTGGCCGTGACAGCGCTTCTGTTGACCCACGGAGCGGACATCGAGGCCAGGGACGAACAAGGGCGAACGCCGCTTCTCCTGACTGTGAACCAGCCCTCCGTCTTGGGCGAGATGGTAGCCTTCCTCATTTGCTACAGAGCGCAGCTGGATGCGCGCTCGTTTAATGGCGAGACGCCTCTGTCTGCCGCCGTTGCGCGACAGGGAAATCATCAAGATGCTGTTGGACGGCGGCGCGGACGTCAATTACTCGGATCGCTCGGGGCGCACCCCATTGCATTGGGCCATGGAGGCACGTGATCTCGCGCTAGTCGACTTACTTGTCTCTCGTGGAGTAACGGCAAATGCCTCCCACAAAGGGCGCGCCGTTTCATGATGGGCCTGACCGAGTCCCAAGGCGCGCCGCGGCGCCAACTCCTTTGCTGACGGTTTATCGAGCGCCGAATCCCGCCACACGGGTGCGATTGCCGAACAGCACCGCCCTCGCGGGTTGACGCGCTGCTGCGTCCCAGCCATCACATGAAAAAATTATCCCTCCCCTAATAACGCGGGTACCGCCCCTAGGGCGCGTCGAGCCGGTTTTGCTTTGCCGGCTCGCTCAATGCGCCAAGGCCCTCGAGCGGTGCCGCCTCGCCCTGTCTGCGCCAACCTTAATTAATTTACTAAATTTTTAGCTTGATTTTCGATTTATCCCTATTTTGTACCCATGTACTGCCTCAAGTAAGGCCGCCGATGCGCATTTTCGCTTCGCGGAGGGATGCCTACTTGATTTTTTTGAGTTGCGTCTGCACGCCCTCTAGCGCGCGCGTCCAGTCGTCGACGCGTTCGGCCATCATATCGCGCAATTTCTGAGCGGCGGCGGGGTAGCCTTCCAACATCTTGCGGAACAGGCTGCGCGAAATGCGGATCACTACCGTCGGCCCCTTCGCGATCGCGGTCGCTGTGCACATGGCGTCGGTGAGGAGCGCCAGCTCGTACACCAGCGTGCCGGGGCCGGCGATGAATTGCTTGCCTTCCAGCGGCGAATTCGGCTCCAGTAGGAGTGAGCCTTCCTGCACGACATAGCCGCCATCGGCGAGCTCGCCGGCGTAGAACAGCACTGTGCCGTTTGGCAAATGCTTGGTTTCCGCGCCGATCGCGAGGATGCGCAGCGCCTGCTTGCCCAGCGCCGCAAAGGTGGGCACCTGTTCGAAGAAGACGATATCGTCTTCGAGGGACATGGCCTAGCCGTCGTTCCGGGACGGCGCGCAGCGGCGGAACTGAAATCCAGATGCACGGATAGAGTCTGTTTCTGGATTCCGGGTTCGCGCTTGTAGTGCGCCCCGGGATGAGAGTGACAGAGATACGCGCACGTGGTTCACGGCACCAGCTTGTAGCCGCCGGCTTCCGTCACCAGGATTGCTGGCGCGGCGGCGTCCTTCTCGATCTTCTGCCGCAGCCGGTAGATGTGCGTCTCGAGCGTGTGGGTGGTGACGCCGGAATTATAGCCCCACACCTCCTGCAGCAACGTCTCGCGCGACACCGGCTTCTGGGCGGCGCGATAGAGATAGCGCAGGATGGCGGTTTCCTTTTCGGTCAAGCGCACCTTGCTGCCCTTCGGGCTGAGAAGCAGCTTGGAACTCGGGCGGAACGTGTAGGGTCCGATGGTGAATACGGCGTCCTCACTCGCGTCGTGTTGCCGCAACTGCGCGCGAATGCGCGCCAGCAACACGGCGAAGCGGAACGGCTTACTGACGTAGTCGTTGGCGCCGGACTCCAGCCCCAGGATGGTGTCGCTGTCGGTGTCGTGGCCGGTCAGCATGATGATCGGCGCCTTGAAGCCATTCTTGCGCAGAATGCGCACCGCCTCGCGACCATCCACGTCTGGCAGGCCCACATCCATGATTACCAAGTCGACCTGGCCGCCCTTAGCCGCCTGCATCCCCTTGGTGCCGCTGTCTACCGCTACGGCGTCAAACTCCTCGTGCAGCGCCAATTGCTCGACCAGCGCGTCGCGCAGCTCGGCATCGTCGTCCACGATCAGGATGGTCCGCCTGTTGGACATCACTTAATGGCCGCCTCACGAGAATATTCACGAAGTAGAGCATTCAGGGGTAAAAGAGCAAGCGTGAACTGGGATTTCGCCTGGATTGGGGGAGTTTTGCAGCGTGCCGCTGGCAAAACGTGAAACATCATTGCGGCGCCTGGCAGTTCGACGCAAGTCGGCGCAACGCTCTCGCGGGGTGCTCCGAGCCGGGCCGCTGATGCTGCCGGTGGCGCTCGGCCGCGCCGGCATCAGGGCCAACAAACGCGAAGGCGACGGCACGACCCCGCGCGGGACCTTCCGGCTCAAGCGGCTATGGTGGCGCGCCGACCGCCATCCGCGCCCGGTGACTTTGTTGCCGGTCCAGCGCATAACGTCGGATGACGGCTGGTGCGAGGATCCTTCCGACCGCCATTACAACCGGCCGGTTAAACTGCCGCCGCAAGCCAAGGCCGACCGGCTCGCGCGAACAGACCCGCTCTACGATTTCATCATCGAGATCGACCACAACACGCGCCCGCGCGTGGCCGGCCGGGGCAGCGCCGTCTTTATCCACGTGGCGCGAGCGGCCTTCGCGCCGACCGCCGGCTGCGTCGCACTTTCCATGAATTCGCTGCGGCGGCTGCTCGCGCAGGTCGGCCCGCGCACCAGAATTATGATTGAATAACTATGGTGGGGACAACGAATTCCTCGACGACAATTCGCCGGTCGATGCTGCGCCATTGCAGCCGCAGGCGCCGGCGATGCCAGTCCCGCCCTCACCGCGCGGCGAGGCGTTGCGGTCGAGCCTGCTGAAGGAGCCGCTCGACGCGACCACATTCGGCAACCCGCAGGGCCCGAAAACGCCGCTCCCGCCGACGCGGTTCCGCTGAGTTAGGCTTTCTTTAAGTCGGGTTATCGAGGCTGAAGGTCTCGGAGCGGGCATCGTAAGCGAAGGCTTCCGCGAAACGCGCCCAAGCGATCACTGCCCGCAGCGTGTGCTGGGCGGCTTCCGAGGTCATGTGGTCTTCGAGCTCGTCGAGGAACCGACTCCTCGGCGCCGCGTGATGGGCGCGCTCCTGTAGCACGCGCCGGATGTGCGCGACCAACGGCACATAGGTCAACAGCTGGCGCTGGAACAGCTTCTTGCGATCGTCGATGCCAGCTTCCCCGAATTGCTTGCCGATATCGGTCAGCCGGATGTCGCCGCCTTCGATCTCCGCGAAGCGCAAAAGCTGCAGCGCCTCCGCGACCGGAAACAGATCGTCCACCTCCATATGTAACGCGCTCGCGATCACCGGAAGGTCGGCTTTGCCGTTGTAGGGCGCGCCGGCCACCGCCTCGATCAGGCCCGCCAGCAAATTGGCCGACGCGCGCGGCAACACCATATCGATGCCCATGCCTTGAAAGCGATCCGGCGCCACACGCGGCGGCGGCGCGACCGCACGCGCAGTCATGGCGACGTAGATGCGCTCAACTAGATCTCGGAATGCGGGCTCCAGCCGGCTGCGCGGCTGCGGCAGGTCGACCTTGATTTCCTCGATTATGTGACCCGGGTTTCGTGAGAACAAGAGAATGCGGTCACACATCAGCACCGCTTCCTCAATGTTATGGGTCACCAGGATCACCCCCTTGATCGGTAGCTTACCCTCGATCCAAAGATCGAGAAAATCGGTGCGCAGAGTTTCCGCGGTCAATACATCGAGCGCGGAGAACGGTTCGTCCATCAGCAGAATGTTGGGGTGCACGACGAGCGCGCGGGCGAATCCCACCCGCTGACGCATGCCGCCGGACAACTCGCGCGGATAGGCCAACTCATAGCCATCGAGGCCGATCAGATCGATGCCGGCCAGCGCGCGCTGGCGAATCTGCGCCTCCGGCAGACCGAGCGCTTCCAAGCCAAGCTGCACGTTCTCCAGAACGGTCAGCCAGGGAAACAGTGCGAATGTTTGGAATACCATAGCGATGCCGGGCGCCGGCCCGGTGACCGGCTGGCCGCTATATAAGACACTGCCCGCGGTCGGCCGCGCTAATCCGGCGATCAGCCGTAACATGGTGGATTTTCCCGAGCCGGAACGGCCAAGCAATCCGACGATTTGTCCCTCTGCAAGGGTGAAGTTGATGTCGTCGAGCACGAGCAGATCTTCGCCATCGGGCTTGGGAAAAGCCTGGCAGCAAGATTGGATTTGCAGCAATGCGTCGCTCATGACCCTTCCCCTGTCATCCGAGCCGGAATTTTCGCTCGGCGTACCAGTAAAGCGGCCGCCAGAACGCCCGATTGATAATGACCACGTACAAGCTCATCACCGCAATGCCGAGCACGATGTGAGAAAAATCGCCCGCTTCGGTGGCCTGCGCGATGTAGGCGCCGAGGCCATTGGCCTGCAGCCGGGTGTCGCCCCAGGAAGCCACCTCGGCGACGATGCTTGCGTTCCAGGAACCGCCGGACGCAGTGATGGCACCGGTGACGTAAAAAGGAAACACCGCCGGCAGCGCAATCTTTTTCCACCACAGCCAGCCGCGAACTTGCAGATTGGCACCAATATCACGCATTTCGGACGGGATCGAAGACGCACCAGCGATGACATTGAATAGAATGTACCACTGCGTGCCTAGAATCATCAGCGGGCTGAGCCAGATGTCGGGATTGAGTTTGAACGCAACGATGGCCGATACGGCGATCGGAAACAGCACATTGGCGGGAAACGCCGCCAAGAATTGCGCCACCGGTTGAACAAATTGAGTCAGCCGCGGCTTCGTTCCCACAAGAACTCCGATCGGCACCCAGATCGCGGAGGCGATCGCAATGAGAACGATCACGCGGCACAGCGTGGCCAGACCAGCCACGAACGCTTTGGCCGCATCAGGAAGCGAAATACTGGATAGGACGAAAATCCCCACGCGCCACAAAGCGAGAGCCGCCAAGACGACGACGAAGCCGGTCCACAGGCGGTCGCCCCAGCGAGCGCCTGTTGCTGATAAATCGGCTGCCGTTATCGAGCGAAGGCGAAGAAACGACCACTGAAAGGTACGCCGCCCCAATCTGGACAGCCGATCGGTCAATACCGCGACCACGCGCGAGCGGCGCAGCACGTCGAGCACCCACGACCGTGGTGGCAACACGCCAGCCTGCTGCTCGAAGCGAAATCGGTCCGCCCAAGCCACCAGCGGCCGGAACAGCAGCTGATCGTAGAGCAGGATGACCACCAGCATTGCCCCGATCGCCCAGCCAACAGCGCTAAGATTTTTTTGCGCGATCGCCAGCGCGATGTAGGAGCCGACGCCGGGCAGCGTGACGGTGGTGTTGCCGACGCTGATCGCTTCGGACGCGACCACGAAGAACCAGCTCCCCGACATCGAGACCATCATGTTCCAGATCAGCTGCGGCATGGCGAACGGCGCCTCGACGCGCCAGAACTGCATCCAGGGCGAGAGCCGAAAGGTGCGCGAGGCCTCCACCAGCTCCACCGGCACCGTGCGCAGCGATTGATAGAAGCTGAACGCCATGTTCCAGGCCTGACTGGTGAAGATCGCGAAAATGGCCGCGAATTCCGCCCCCAGCACGCGGCCGGGCGCCAGCGACATGAAGAACACGACCGTCACCGAAATGAAGCCGAGGATTGGTACCGACTGAAGAATATCGAGCAGCGGCACCAGCAGGACTTCCGCGCGCCGGCTCTTGGCCGCGAACGTCGCGTAGGTGAAGGTAAAAACGAGCGACAACAGCAGGGCGACAAGCATGCGCAGGGTTGTGCGCGCCGCGTATTCCGGCAGGTTTTCCGGCGCGAGCGACAGCGGCGCCAACTGCAATTCCGAAAGCGGCTGCAACAGGTGGCGGCTGGCCTCGGCAACGAAGATCAAGATTCCCAGCGTCAGCAGGACAGCCAGCGCGTCCCAGCGCGTGATGCCACGCGCAGACTGTTCGACGGAAATCGGAATGGTCCCGCGCATGGTTCGCTGTGCCGGCTCTATGATGCTTTGGTGACGCGGGTCCGATTCAGGACTGGCGCGTCCGCGGAATCGGGCCCGTTCGCGAGCACTGTCTGCTAGACCGATGCCGTCCCCGCCAAACGCTTAGAATGGCCATTGGCCATCTGCAAGCGCAGACTTGCAAGACCGGCATAATGGCTACGTTAATTCCGCTCCCCGAAAATCGCGCTGCCGACCCGCACATGGGTGGCGCCGAGCTGGATCGCGGTCACGAAATCCGCGCTCATGCCCATCGACAACAGCTTGAGCCCATTGCGCCGCGCGATCTTGGCGGTGAGCGCGAAATGCGGCCCCGGCGCCTCGCTGAGTGGCGGAATGCACATCAGCCCGAAAATGGTCAGGCCGTAGCTGTCGCGGCAGCGCGCCAGGAACGCATCGGCATCCTGCGGCAGCACGCCGGCCTTCTGCGCCTCGGCGCCGGTGTTGATCTCGACGAACAGCAGCGGCGAGCGCCCCTGCTTGGCGATCTCCTTCGCCAGCGCCTCGGCGAGGCTTGGCCGATCCACCGAATGGATCGCGTCGAACAGCGCCACCGCCTCCTTGGCCTTATTCGATTGCAGCGGGCCGATCAGATGCAGCGCAATCCCCGGATGCTTGGCCTTGAGCGGCGGCCATTTGGCCTTCGCCTCCTGCACGCGATTCTCGCCAAACACCCGCTGGCCGGCGGCGATCACCGGCTCGATTTGCTCGGGCGCCAACGTCTTCGACACTGCGACCAGCGTCACCTCTGCCGGATCGCGCCCCGCATCGCGGCAGGCGCGCGCGATTTCGGTGCGGACGTGTTCGAGGCCGGTGGTGGATTCGGCAGCGATCATGCGCTGGCTATAACGCAACGTTTCGCGCGCCGCCACTTCAAATGAACGGCCGCGGCCGGTGCTGGCCTGCGTCATCGCCGGCGATCGCAACGAACCTGGCGCGGTCGACAAGCTCGAACATGCGGTCCCAGCGGATGGCATTCGATGCCGAGAACCGTTTGAGCGTCTTGTTGGTGTGCACCGGCGACATGCCGAGGGTATCGGTGAGATGCTGCTGGGTGAACGGAATCTGGATGGTCGCATTATTGGTCAGGCCGGCCTTGGCGCGCGCGATCAGATGCAGCAGAATGAACGCGGTTCGCTCGATCGCGGTGCGCCGGCCGAGGCTGACCAGATTCTCGTCGATCAATTGCTCAGCGCGTCGATCTCGCCGTGCTCGACGTTTTGCTGAGCGGCGCGATGCACACCTGCCTGTTGGTCGCCGCGATTTTAGCGACGCAGAAAACGCCGTTCGTATTCCTCACCGGCATGCGCGGCGAGGATGTGCACACTAATAGATTTCCACTAGCCCCCGTGGTGGAGAAACCATATCAGCCGCTGCTACAGATGGGCGCAATATTACGGGCGCTGGGGACGGGGTGATGGTCATAGCCGGGCTCGACCCGGCTATCCCGATTAGGACGACACAACGATTACTCACCTAACCGGGAGCGCCGGGTCGCGGCGACGACGATCGGGAACGCGAACGCACAAATCACGCCGCCGCCTGCCACTCCAGCATCACCTGGCGCGCCGGCTTATTGAGGTGGATCTTCTCGTCCACGTTCTGCACCAGATGCACCGGAATAATGTGGTGCTGCCCGCCGGACTGCGGATCGCCCTTGGTCAGCACGATCTTGTCGTCGCCTTTCGTGCAGTCCACGGTACCGACGTGCTTGCCGTCGGAACCGAGGACCTCCATGTGTTCCTTGATGTCCTGAACTTTAACGGTCATGCCGCACCTCCTGCTGTGGTGAGCTAACCCGCGCCGGCAGCGGCTGGTTCCTTTGATTTAACTGGCGAATTTGTTCCAGAAGGTTGACCCGTAAAGCCCTTTCGTGTCTGTTCCGCGCACCTTAAAAAGACGCGCAAATGTCCGCCGATTCGAGCAAAAACGACCGCTACAACGCCCGCGCGGCCGAGGCCCGCTGGCAGAAGACATGGGACGAGCGCGACATTTTCGCGACCAAAAACGACGACCCGCGCCCGAAATACTACGTGCTGGAGATGTTCCCCTACCCCTCGGGGCGCATCCACATGGGCCACGTGCGCAACTACACCATGGGCGACGTGGTGGCGCGCTTCAAACGCGCCATGGGCAACGCCGTGCTGCACCCGATGGGCTGGGACGCCTTCGGCATGCCGGCGGAGAACGCGGCGATCGACCGCAAGGTGCACCCGAAGACGTGGACCTACGACAACATCGCGGCGATGAAGAAGCAGCTCAAGTCGATGGGCCTGTCGCTCGACTGGGCGCGCGAGCTCGCGACCTGCGATCCGGCCTACTATAAGCACCAGCAGAAGATTGTTTCTCGACTTTCTCAAAGCGGGCCTGGTCGAGCGCAAGCAGTCGAAGGTGAATTGGGACCCGGTCGATCACACCGTGCTCGCCAACGAGCAGGTGATCGACGGCCGCGGCTGGCGCTCCGGCGCCGTGGTCGAGCAAAGAGAACTGACCCAGTGGTTCTTCAAGATCAGCGACTATTCGGAAGACCTGCTCACCGCGCTCGACACGCTCGAGCGCTGGCCGGAAAAAGTCCGGCTGATGCAGAAGAACTGGATCGGCCGTTCTGAAGGCCTGTTGCTGCGCTTCATGCTCGACCCGGCGACCGCGCCGAACAAAGAGAACGAGCTAGAGATTTTCACCACACGGCCAGACACTTTGTTCGGCGCCAAGTTCATGGCGCTGTCGCCGGATCATCCGCTGGCCGCGGCCGCGGCGGCGAAGAATCCCAAGCTCGCGGACTTCATCGCCGAGTGCAAAAAGATGGGCACCTCGCAGGCGGCGATCGACACCGCCGAGAAGATGGGCTTCGACACCGGGATCAAGGCAATCCACCCGTTCGACGCGACGTGGAAGCTGCCGGTCTATGTCGCCAATTTCATTTTGATGGATTACGGCACCGGCGCCATCTTCGGCTGCCCGGCGCACGACCAGCGCGACCTGGACTTCGTCAACAAATACGGCCTCGGTAACACGCCGGTGGTCTGCCCGCCCGGGCAGGACCCGAAGACTTTCGTCATCACCACCACCGCCTATGACGGCGACGGCCGCATGATCAACTCGCGCTTCCTCGACGGCATGAGCATCGAGGAAGCGAAAGAAGTAGTCGCCAAGCGGCTCGAGCGCGAGACGCGCGGCAATCGCCCCGTCGCGCAGCGCCAGGTCAATTACCGCCTGCGCGACTGGGGCATCTCGCGCCAGCGCTATTGGGGCTGCCCGATCCCGATCATCCACTGCGAGAAATGCGGCGTGGTGGGCGTGCCAGAAAAAGATTTGCCCGTCACGCTGCCGGAGGACGTGACCTTCGATAAGCCGGGAAATCCGCTCGACCGGCATCCGACCTGGAAGAACGTGAAGTGCCCGCAATGCGCCGGGCCGGCGCGGCGCGAGACCGACACCATGGACACCTTCGTCGACTCGTCCTGGTACTTCGCGCGCTTCACCGATCCGTGGATCACGACCGCAGCAACCGACATAAAGTGTGCGAACGACTGGATGCCGGTCGACCAATATATCGGTGGCATCGAGCACGCGATTCTGCATCTGCTGTATTCACGCTTCTTTATCCGTGCCATGCACAAGACCGGCCATATCGGCATGGACGAGCCGTTCGCCGGCCTGTTCACGCAAGGCATGGTGGTGCACGAAACTTACCGCAGCAAAAGCGGCGAGTGGGTGGAGCCCGCCAACGTCAAGATCGATGGGCTGGGCGAGGCGCGCCGCGCCATGCTCGCTTCGACCGGCGAACCGGTGGAGATCGGCTCGATCGAGAAGATGTCGAAGTCGAAAAAGAACACCATCGATCCCGACGATATCATCGCCGCCTACGGCGCCGACACCGCGCGCTGGTTCATGCTGTCCGACTCGCCGCCCGAGCGCGACGTGATCTGGACCGAGGAAGGCGTGCAGGGCGCCTGGCGCTTCGTGCAACGGCTGTGGCGCCTGGTCGGCGAGATCGCGCAGATCAAATCCGCGGCGGCGCGGCCCGCGCAATTCGGAGATCAAGCGCTAGTCGTACGCAAGGCTGCCCACCGCGCGCTCGCCAATGTCTCCGACGACATCGCCAGGCTGCGCTTCAACCGCTGCGTCGCGCATATCTACGAGTTCGCCAATGCGCTGAGCGACGCCATCGGCAGCGCCGAGGCGGCGCCCGCGCCCGACTTCGCTTGGGCGCTGCGCGAAGCCGGCGACATCCTGGTCCGCGTTTTCCACCCGATGATGCCGCATCTGGCGGAGGAATGCTGGGCCGCGCTGGGTCATCAGACCCTGGTCTCCGCCGAGGCCTGGCCCCAGGTCGAGCCCGAGCTTTTGGTCGAAAACACCGTCACTTTGCCGGTCCAGATCAACGGCAAGAAGCGCGCGGACGTAACGGTGGCCCGCGACGCCGGAAAAGACGACATTGAGGCTGCCGTTTTGGCCCTCGATGCGGTAAAAAGAGCCCTGGATGGAAAGCGCCCGAAAAAGGTCATCGTCGTCCCGCAGAGGATCGTCAATGTGGTGGCCTGAAACCCCGCAATTGGCAAAGCTTTTGGGCGCATTGGCGCTGGCCGGGCTCACCACCGGCTGTTTCCAGCCGCTTTATGGCGACAAGTCCGCGACCGGCGGTGCCGGCATCGTCGACAAGCTGAGCAGCGTCGAAGTCGCACCGATCGATGCCCCCAACGGCACCCGCCTTTCCCGCGTCGGCGTCGAGGTGCGCAACGGGCTGATGTTCGGCTTGACCGGCGGCGGCCCAACCGCCGCGCCCAACTACAAGCTCGACGTCCGTCTCACCGCCAGCCAGTCGCAGGTGATTGTCGACATCAACACCGCGCGCCCGGACTATCCAGAACTACGGCATCGACGCCAGCTACACGCTGAAAGATATTACGACCGGCAAGACGGTCGTCACTGGGCAGACTTTCTCGCGCGTGTCCTACGACATTCCCGGCCAGCAGCAGCGCTTCGCCGGCGACCGCGGCTTGCGCGACGCCGAGAACCGCGCCGCCAAGGTGATCTCGGACAACATCCGCTCTCGCCTGGCGTCGTATTTCGTGGCGGGGACGTGATCTTGCTGTCGTCCCCACGAAAGCGGGGACCCATACGCGGTGGCCTACCGATAGACTGCGGAGTATGGGTCCCGGCTCTCGCTAATGCTCGGCTGGGACGACACTAACCATGACCGCCATCAAAGCCTCCGAGGTCGACCGCTTCATTGCCCGGCCCGATCCCGCTCAGCCAGTCGTGCTGGTGTTCGGGCCGGATGCTGGGCTGGTGCGCGAGCGCGTCGACGCGCTAGTGCGCGGAGCGGTCGACGATCCCAACGATCCGTTCGCGTTCGTGCGCATCGAGGGCGAGGAGCTCTCCGCCAATCCGTCGCGTTTGGTGGAGGAGGCATACACGATCCCGCTGTTCGGAGGCCGGCGCGCCGTGCTGGTCAAAGCCGGCAGTCGCAACATTTCCTCTGCGCTCGAGCCGGTGCTCGCCGCGCCGTCGAACGATTGTCGCGTCATCATCGAGGCCGGCGACTTGAAACGGAACGCGCCGCTGCGCGCGCTGTGCGAAAAAGCGAAAGTCGCCGCCGCGCTGCCCTGCTACGAAGACGGCGAGCGCGACCTGGCGCGGCTGATCGATGAGGAAATGCGCGCGGCCAATCTGACGATCGCGCCCGATGCGCGCGCCGCGCTGACCGCGCTGCTGGGCGGCGACCGGCTCGCCTCGCGCAACGAGATCCGCAAGCTCGCGCTCTACGCCACGGACCGCAAGACCGTCGAGCTCGCCGACGTGATGGCGGTGGTGGCCGATGCCTCGGCGCTGGCGCTCGACGGCGTGATCGACGCGGCCTTCGCCGGCGAGACGCGCGACGTTGAAACCGAATTTGGCAAGGCGCGCGCCGGCGGCTCGTCGCCGGCCGCGATCGTCTCGGCCGCTATCCGCCAGGTCGCCAATCTGCACAAGATGAAGCTGGCGGTGGAGGGCGGCGACAGCATCGACTTCGCCATGAAACGCGGCGCGCCGCCGGTGCATTTCTCGCGCGCGCATGCCGTCGGCGCGGCGCTGCGCACGTGGACGCCGCCGCGCCTGCTGCGCGCCATGCAGCAGCTCGCCGACGCCTCGCTCGACATGCGGCGCAATTCCGCGCTGGCCGAGGCGATCGCGCAGCGGACTTTGCTGTCGCTGGCGGTGAGCGCAAGGCGGAGGGAGACGTAGCGTTCGTGTCCCGAGCGCAGCGCAGCACGAAGTGATGCGCTGCAGACCCGGGGCCGTTACAGCCTCAGAATTTGGACAATGGCGAATTTACAAATTCAGCTGATAACTATGCGGCACCCAGCGGTAGGCGCTGCCCGCCTTCTCAACGTAGCCGAGCCCCGGGAACGGCATGTGGAAGCCGGCCACGAACAACTTGTCGGTCGCCACCATATCGAGGATGCGCTTGCGGGTGGCCACCGCTTTCTCTTTGTCGTCGTCGACGTCGAGATACAGATCCGGCCGCTGCAACGACACCACATAATGCCCGCAAGAGTCAGCCCAATTGAGCAGGCGCTTGCCCTCGCTCTCGATCATGAAAGCCAGCATGCCCGGCGAATGCCCGAAGGCGTCCACCGCGGTGATGCCCGGCACCACCACGTCGCCCGGCTTGATCATGGTGGCACGGTTGGCGAGCGGCACCACGATTTTCACGTAGAGCTCGCGATTGAACTTGCGCGCCTCGCGCACGTTCTCGCCCTTGTTCCAGAAATCGAAATCGGCGGCGCCGAACACATAGCGCGCGTTGGGAAACACCGGCTGGCCAGCCTTGGTCAGGCCGCCGATATGGTCGGGATGGCCGTGCGTGATCACGACCACGTCGACGTCCTCCGACTTGTAGCCGGCCTGCGCCATGCGCGCGACCAGGTTGCCAGGCGGCAGCCTGCCCTTGAGTTGCTCGTGCTCATCGCGCAGCGAACCGTTGCCGGTGTCGAACAGCACCAGCTCCTTGCCAGTATTGACCACCGTCGGGGTGAACGGATGCTCGTAGCGGTCGGCTTCGATGCGGTTCGCGGCGGCGAGCGCCTTCACTTCTGCCGCGGCCGCCTCGCCACCGAAGCTGGGGCTAAGCCCGGAGCGGATCACTTTGCTGTCCATGATGGTGGCGACTTCGAAGCCGCCGAGCTTGAAGCGGTAGATGGTCGGCTGCATTTCACCTTGCATTGAAGCGGGCACGGATGTCCTCCCTCGCGTGTCACGTGATGATTAGCAGCATTTTCGCCCCGCGATCCAGCGTGATGATCGGATGAAATCAATGCCGCGTGTGATCCTTAGGCCTTTCCGGTCGCGCGCCGCCACACCTGCCGATAAACGCCAAGCTCGGTGAAGCCGCCGTCGACCGGCAAATCGAGCCCGGTGAGATAGCCCGCCTCGTCGCTGGCCAGAAACATCACCGCGTGGGCGACGTCCTCCAGCGACGCACTACGCTTGAGCGCGGTCACATACTCCATGGCTTCGACGAATTTGTCGGCGCCCGCCACCATCGGCGTCCGCACGATACTGGGATGCACGGCGTTCACCCGGATGTTCCAGTCGGCGTATTCCATGGCCGCCGCCTTGGTCAGTCCGCGCAGGCCCCATTTCGACGCGCTGTAGGCCGCCGCGAAGTGCCCATTAATGCCGGCGGTCGAGCCGATATTGACGATCGCGCCGCCGCCGGCCTCGCGCATGGCGGGTGCCGCCGCTTTGATGCCGAGGAAAGGCCCGGTGAGATTGACCGCCAACACACGCTCCCAGTCGGCGCGTGATGTGTTGGCGAGATCGATGCCGCGCAGGGAAACGCCGGCATTGTTGACCAGCACCTGCAGCGATCCGAGCGTGCTCATCGCGAACGCAACGGCGTCGCGCCAATCCTGCTCGCTACTGACGTCGAGGTGGCGGTAGTCGGCAGTGCCGCCCGCAGCGCGGATCGATTGCGCGAGCGCGCCGCCCTCGGCATCCAGCACGTCGGCGATGACGACCCGCGCGCCGGCTTCGGCGAACATCCGCGCTTCCGCTGCCCCCTGCCCGCGGCTGCCGCCGGTGATGAGAACGGTCTTGTTGTTGAATTTTAGCTCCACGGCACTTGCCCTCTCGTGATTGCCCGAATCCGGGTCCGCAATCTTCTAGGTCGGATAATTTGACCTAGTTCCCGCGGGCGGTGGCACCTTTTTGGCCCATTGGTAATTACGGTCAATGATCTCGCTGATTGTGGGGGACCCCGGCGTGGATCGCCGTCTTACATCAGTTCCGTTGAATCGCTGAAACCCCTAGCCGCCAATATGGGCTTCTGGCGATTCATCATCATCCAATCGATCAATCTGCTGATCTGGATCGTCCTCAACGTCACCGCTTACATTCAACAATGGGATCCCTACCCGTTTATCCTGCTCAACCTGGCGCTCTCGTTCCAGGCCGCTTACGCGGCCCCGTTCATCATGATGAGCCAGAATCGGCAACAGGATATCGATCGCAAGAAGGCGGAGAACGATTTTCAGGTCAACGTTAAGGCCGAGCTCGAGATCGAGCTCTTGCATCATAAGATCGACCAGCTGCGCGAGACCGAAGTTGTGAACCTGACCGCGGCGGTCAGGGAGCTCACCGCCATGCTGCGCAAGAGTTAGGCCGGAACGGCCACGTTACGCGCCCGCACTCCCCGTTGTCATTGCCGGGCATGACGCCGAGTGTGACTGCGACGATTCGCTTCGCTTGATCCCGACGACGGTCGCTTCAAGCCCTAGCGCAAGGCCGGGATGCCGCCTAGGCTGCATGCTTGCAATCCTGCATAAACTGGGGGCTGCCGATGGCTAGGAAAGCGCGCAAGAAATCCGCTTCAAAAGGGAAGAAGAAGGCGAAGAAAAAGTCCGCTGTGGTCACAAGGAAAAAGCGCAAGACCGCGGCGAAAAGTAAATCCAAGGCCGCGGCAAGAAGGAAGCCGGCCCGCAAGGCCAAGCCGAAAGGCGTCGTCGCCAGGATCGTCGGCGGCTTTGAAGCCGTCGCCGATACCCTGACAGACGCCGAACGCCTGCATCAGAAATTGGAGCCCCGGGGGTCGCCGGAGTCGGAGCAGTAGCCGGCAAACTCTCCGCCGTCATTGCCGAGCTTGACGCAGAATTTGCGGCCGCCGTATCTGCTCTTCGGCGCGGCCATCACAAGTATTGGTTGCTGCCCGCCGGCTTCAATCGCTTTATCGGTCAGACACGCAGTCCCAGAATCGCTTCGAATCGCGCGCGATAGGCCGGCCACGCTTCCGGGTTGACCAGGCGCGGAGGCCGGCCGCCCTTGAGCAGACCGATGATCTGCTCGGCCGCCTCTCCAGCAATTGTCCGGCGCGTTTCAACTGTCACGCCGGCCGTGTGAAACGTCGCGATCACGTTCTCCAGCGTCAGCAGCGGATGCTGCAGCGGCGGCGGCTCCTTCTCCCATACGTCGAGGCCGGCGCCGCTGAGATGGCCGGATCGCAGCGCTTCGAACAGCGCGGCCTCGTCATGGATGCCGCCACGCGCCGTGTTCACGAGCAAGGCGCCTTTTTTCATCCGGGCAAAGGCCCGCGCATCGATCATCCCCAGCGTCTCGCTGGTACGCGGACAGTGAATCGACACGAAATCCGATTGCGCGAGCAATTCGTCCAGCGTCACCGAACGGGCGCCACGCCGGGCAATTTCCTCCGCGCTCACGTATGGATCGTATGCTAGCACGGTCATGCCGAAGGCCTGCGCCAGGCGCGCGACGCGCGTGCCGACATGGCCGATCCCAACAAGTCCGAGACTCCTTCCGGAAATGTCCCGCCCCATCAGGTCTTCGCGTGAGAAGCCGCGCTCGCGCCGCAGCCGCCGGTCGGATTCGGCGAGCCGCTTGGACAGCGCGAGCATCATGCCGAGCGTGTGCTCGGCGACCGCCGGCGCATTGATGCCGGCCTGATTGACGACGATGATCCCGGCCATGCTGCAGGCGTCGACATCAACAGTGTCGTAGCCGGCGCCGCTGGTCGAGACACAGAGCAGCTTGGAACAGCGTTGCAGCAGCTCGGCCGTCACGAACCATCGGCGTGGCAACTCGTCTTTCGCCGACGAAATCACATAGACGTGCGCCTCATCGAGAGCGGACCATGCGCTACTCTCCGCTCCCTCGCGATCGCATGTACGCAGCACGATATCGGGTTCGCGCGCAAACCGCTCGGCCATCGCCGGATCGTAAGGAAAATCAAAACGAACGACGATCTTTGGGTTTGCAAGCATGAGGCTCTCAAAATTATGCCGGCATGCGCGCCGGCTGTCATATAGATAGCGCGCGCCGCGCGTCGTGCGCTAGGCTGTTCTGTTTTCTTCCCCTTTCCCCTTGCGGGAGAGGGAAAGCGCGAGCGCCTCGCCGCCGTAGTCTCCAACTCTCCGTCGTGCGACCGGGCGCCGGCGGCGAAGCTATTTCAAGGGTGAGATTGTCGTCGGAAAGGGACTTAATGGTGGTATGTGAGGCGGCCAGTTCGACATGCGGCGTCTCATCATTGATACGCGGGCCAAGCCCGCGCATGACGTGGCCGCGGGAAGCGCTTGCTACCGATCCAACTTCCTCAACACCCCATCCAACTGATCCAAATCGCGATACTTGATATGCAACGTGCCGCCGCCGTCGGCGCGATGATCCACCGCCACCTCAAGCCCGAGCGCGTCCGACAGCCGCCGCTCCAGCGCCTTGGTGTCGGCGTCCTTGGCGCGTGAGGTGCCGGCGACATCGCGCGCCTGGGCGCGGCCGTCCTTGCGCATCGCCGCCTCGACCTGGCGCACGTTCAGGCCGCGCTTGACGATGTCGTTCGCGAGTTCGAGCGCGTTCGGCTGGCCGACCAGCATGCGCGCGTGCCCAGCCGACAACTGGCCGGAAGCGACCAGCGCCTGCACCGGCTCGGACAGCTTAAGCAGCCGCAGCGTGTTCGCCACATGCGGCCGGCTCTTGCCGACGATCTGCGCCACCTCATCCTGGCTGTGGTTGAACTCCTCCATCAGCGCGAGATAGCCGGCCGCCTCCTCCATCGCGTTGAGATCGGCGCGTTGGATGTTTTCGATGATGGCGAATTCGAGCGCCTGCGCGTCGGTCGCCTCCACCACCGCGACCGGCACCTCGTGCAGACCGGCGCGCTGCGCTGAGCGCCAGCGCCGCTCGCCGGCGATGATTTCGAAATGGTCGTCCTCTCCGCGCACCGGCCGCACCACGATCGGCTGGATGATGCCGCGCTCGCGGATCGAATCGGCGAGTTCGTTGAGCTCGGTCTCGCTGAAGGCGCGGCGCGGGTTGCGCGGATTGGCGCGCAAGCTTTCGATCGGCGCGCGGCGCGGCTTGCGCCCTTGCTCCGGTGACGTGGTTTCGTCGCCGACGTCGCCCATCAGCGATGCGAGGCCGCGTCCCAATCGCGAATGATCCGCCATCGCCGCCGCTCCTGAACTTCGTGCCACCAGTTGCCTCTTCGTTTTTTGCTTCGCTGTTTTTGTGTCGTCACGCGCGCGCTGGTCGCACGTTTACCCCGCCTTCAATTCCCTCTCGCGTTGAATGATCTCGGTGGCGAGACGCAAATACGCTTCGCTGCCGACGCATTTCAAGTCGTAGACCAGCACCGGCTTGCCGTAGGACGGCGCTTCCGAGATGCGCACGTTGCGCGGGATCACCGTGTCGTAGACCTTGCGGCCCATGAACTGGCGCACGTCGGCGACCACCTGGTTGGAGAGATTATTGCGCGAGTCGTACATGGTGAGCACGATGCCGTGGATCGACAGCGTCGGGTTGAGACTGTTCTTCACCTGCTCGACCGTCTTCAACAATTGCGACAGGCCTTCGAGCGCGAAGAACTCGCATTGCAGCGGCACCAGGATCGAATCCGCCGCCGCCATGGCGTTGACCGTGAGCAGATTGAGCGAAGGCGGGCAGTCCACCAGCACGTAACTGAAGTCATAGGGGCGCGTGCCCTTGTTGAGCTCGCCGAGCGCGTTGCGCAGACGGAAGGCGCGGTCGCGCTGCTGGCCGATCTCGAGCTCGAGGCCGGAGAGATCCATGGTCGACGGCGCGATGTCGAGCTGCGGCACCGCGGTCGGCAGCACAGCCGCACGCATGGACGCTTTGCCGGTGAGCACATCATAAGTCGAGGTGCGGCGCGATTTGCGCTCGATGCCGAGCCCAGTCGAGGCATTGCCCTGCGGGTCGAGATCGACGACCAGGACGTGCTCACTGATGGCGGCGAGCGCGGTGCCGAGATTGATGGCAGTGGTGGTCTTGCCGACGCCGCCCTTCTGATTGGCGATCGCGAGCACCCGCGGGCGGGCGCCATCGGGCTGGGTTCCCGGTTTCGGGAACGGCACGACGTCCGGGTTGGCTGTTTGGTCGTTTGAGGGCGTTTCAGACATGGGGCATTTCCATCGGTTGCTCGGCGGCCAACCGGGCGACTTTCGGGGCCGAGGAGTCCTCGGCGGCAAGCTTAGGGGCATCTAAGACGGTTAAGACCCCGGATCACGACAATTGAGCTAGCCGGATTTGTCACGCTGGGCACGGTCGAGGCCTGAAGTCTCCAATATTTAGCGGCTTCGGTCAATTCGGCAACTACATCTTGTCCCTTGGGAAACAGCCCGAGGGCACCCTTGCTGATCAAAGGAAAGGCCTGATCGCAAAGGATTTTCAACGGGGATAGTGCCCGCGCCGTCACCACGTGGACGGTCTCTGCACAGGTTTCCCCAAATTTCTCGGCCCGTTCCTGGTGCACCTTGGCTGGGACCCCTGTCACGCGCACGGCCTCGCGCAGGAAATTCGCTTTTTTTCCAACGCTTTCAATTAGATGCACGATCACGCCAGACGTATCGGCGAGCGCGCAGGCGATTGGGATGCCCGGAAAGCCCGCACCCGACCCGAAGTCCACCCACACTCGCGCCTCCGGCGCCAGAGCAAGCAGCTGGAGCGAATCGGAAATATGCCGGGTCCAGATCAGAGGAAGAGTGGATTCGGCGACGAGATTGAACTTCTTCTGCCAGAGTAACAGTAGTTCTACGAACATCTCGAGACGTTCTTGCGTTTCACGTGAAACAGGCGTGAGCGCGAGCGCGCGTTTTTTATCGGCTTCTAGGTCGAAGCCGCCCTGCCCGCTTTTTTTCAAGCGCATTTCGCAGCGTTTCGGCCGCGTTTCACATGCGCGACCAAAAGCGTCAGCGCCGCCGGCGTGACGCCGTCGATTTTGCTGGCTTGCCCAATCGTGCGCGGCCGATTTTGCTGCAGGTTTTGTCTTGCTTCGTTGGAAAGTCCCCGCATCGCCGCGTAGTCGAGATCATCAGGCAGAGTGAAGTTTTCATCCCGCCGATACGCCGCCACGTCCGCAGCTTGTCGGGAGAGATAAACGTCATACTTCGCATCGATCTCGATCTGCTCGGCGATTTTTTGTTTGAGCGCGCCGAAGCGCGGCCAGATTTTTGCGAGATCCGAAATTGTCACGTGCGGATACGACAACAATTCAAATGCGGTGCGCCGCTGCCCGTCTTTGTTGAGCGCCAGTCCGTGCCGCTCTGCTTCTTTCGGCGTGAGCGAAACCGAATTGACGAATTCGCGCGCGGCATTCAGCGCCGCGGTTTTTTCACCATGGAATTTCGCACGCATGGCGCCGATGCAGCCAATGGAAATTCCCTTGCCGGTCAACCGCTGATCGGCATTGTCGGCGCGCAGTTTCAAACGATATTCGGCGCGCGAGGTGAACATGCGATACGGCTCGCTGACGCCGCGCGTCACCAGGTCGTCGATCATCACGCCGATATAAGCTTCCGCGCGGTCGAAAATAATTGCAGCAGCGCCGCCGGCTTTTGCCGCCGCATTGAGACCTGAAAGAAGTCCTTGTGCCGCAGCCTCTTCGTAGCCTGTGGTGCCGTTGATCTGGCCGGCGAGATAAAGCCCGCTGAGACGTTTTGTTTCGAGTGTCGGGCGCAGCTCACGTGGATCGACGTAATCATATTCGATCGCGTAGCCGGGCCGCACGAAGCGTGCGTTTTCTAATCCGGGGATCGTCGCGACCAGCGCGTGCTGAACGTCTTCCGGCAGCGAGGTGGAAATTCCGTTCGGATAAACCGTATGATCGTCGAGCCCTTCCGGCTCCAGAAAAATCTGATGGCCGTCGCGCTCTCCGAATTTTACGATTTTGTCCTCGATCGATGGGCAATAACGAGGCCCACGACTGGCAATTTGCCCCGAGTACATCGGCGAACGATGCACATTGGCGCGAATGATTTTGTGCGTGGCTTCGACGGTACGCGTGATGCCGCATTCGATCTGCGGATTTTTGATACGCGTCGTCAAAACTGAAAATGGTTCCGGCGGATCGTCACCCGGCTGCATTTCTAATGCTGGCCAATCGATCGTGCGGCCATCGAGCCTTGGCGGCGTGCCGGTTTTCAAACGGCCGAGCGCCACGCCGATATTTTCTAACATGCGCGATAGCCCCATGGCCGGCGCTTCGCCGACACGGCCAGCAGGGATTTGCTTTTCGCCGATGTGAATGAGGCCGCGCAAAAACGTGCCGGTGGTCAAAACTACTGAGCCACAGGAAATCTCGCGGCCATCGGCGAATTTCACTCCGCAAACGCGGCCGTTTGCGATCACTAGATCATCGGCTTCCGCTTCAATGACCGTGAGATTCGGCGTTTCGGAAATCGCAGCCTGCATGGCCGCCGCATAGAGCTTGCGATCAGCTTGCGCCCGTGGACCACGGACAGCCGGGCCTTTGCGGCGATTGAGTACGCGGAATTGGATGCCGCCCTGGTCGGCGACGCGGCCCATGAGGCCGTCCAAAGCATCAATTTCCCGAACCAAATGGCCCTTGCCGAGCCCGCCGATGGCCGGATTGCAGGACATGGCGCCAATGGTCGCGAATCGATGCGTCACCAGCGCGGTTTGGGCGTCCATACGGGCAGCTGCAGCTGCGGCCTCACAGCCGGCATGGCCGCCGCCAATCACGACAACGTCGAATCGAGCCTGCATTTTCGCCTCGGATGCCGCCGCGTTGTAACGTAGGCGCCGGGAAGGGGTCAAAACACCCGCTTCCGCAGAATGTTTCACGTGAAACATCGGCCATACGCCAGAGCTATTTGCCGATGCAGAAGTCGCGGAAAATCACGTCCAGGATGTCCTCAACATCGACCCGGCCGGTTAGGCGGCCGAGCGCGCGCGCTGCGATGCGCAGCTCCTCGGCCAACAGCTCCTCGCGACCGGCCACTTCGCCAGTCTGGGCCCGCTTAAGGGCTGCTAGGGCCTCTTCGAGCCCCCGTCGGTGGCGTTCACGCGTTATAAGCGCGGACTCGCCTCCGCCCAAAAATTCCTCCGCCTTTCGGGCCATTTGGCTCAATAGGAGGTCAAAACCCTCGCCAGTGAAAGCTGATACATTGAATTCTAAATCACTCTTTGTGATTTCAAGTTCATTTCTTTGTGTTAATTTATTTTTAGCCATGTTTTTTAATGAGTTATTAAGACTGATTCTGTTGTTCATTATTTGCAATATCCTGTAATTGATGGTTCACTTCTTTCTATCTGCGCCGCAATCAGGTCGATTTTATTGCAAATCAGCCAGAAAGCCGCAGGGGAACCCGCTCCAACGGCCAATTTTGCTGCACCCAATGCTGCAGCATTTTTTTTCGTGGTGGCATCACCCGCATCCACCACCCACAGCACCAGGTCGGCCGCGGCGGCGCGCTCGCGCGCGCGCCGCACGCCCTCCAGCTCGACCGGATCGTTGGTTTCGCGAATGCCGGCGGTGTCGAGCAGGGTCACCGGCCAGCCGGAAAGGTCGAGATGCACCTCGATCACGTCGCGGGTGGTCCCGGCGTAAGGCGATACGATCGCCGCCTCGCGCTTCGCAAGCCGGTTGAGCAGCGTGGACTTGCCGGCATTGGGGGGGCCTGCGATCGCCACCACCAGGCCTTCGCGCAAGCGTTCGCCGCGGCCGCCGTCGGCCAGCGCGGCGGCAATTTCCGTCTCCAGCTCGCATGCGATCACGAGCGCCGGTACCAACAGATTTTCCGGCACATCGGCCTCGTCGGAAAAATCGATGCGCGCCTCGACCAGCGCCAGCGCCTGGATCAGCCGCTGCCGCCACGTTTCCGCGCGGCCGCCGAGCAGGCCCTTCATCTGGCGGAACGCCTGCCGGCGCTGGCCCTCGGTCTCCGCCGCAACCAGGTCGGCGAGGCCTTCCACCGCGGTGAGATCGAGCTTGCCGTTCTCGAAGGCGCGGCGGGTAAACTCGCCGGCCTCGGCCGGGCGCAGGCCCTCGATGCGCCCGAGCGCGGCCAGCACCGCGGCGATCACCGCGCGGCCGCCGTGCAACTGCAGCTCGGCCACGTCCTCGCCGGTCTCGCTACGCGGCGCGGGAAACCATAGCGCCAGCGCCTCGTCGATGATGTCGCCAGAACGCGGATCGCGCAAACGGGCGAGCGCGGCCTGGCGCGGGGCGAGGATCTTGCCGCTCAGCGATTTCAGCGCTTCGCCCGCGCGCGGGCCGGAAATGCGGATGACCGCAATGGCCGCGGGCCAGCGGCCGGAGGAGAGGGCGAAGATGGTGTCGCGGTCAATTCTCATGGCCGGGTTGAAGCCAATCCCAGCTCGCGGGTAAAGCCAAAAGAGGCGAAATCTGGACGAGCGCGAGCGGAGCCGATTATGGCGGGAAACCACGTCCGGTCCGTCATCATCCAACATGAGCATTTCTTTCGTCATGGATTATTTCGGCGGACGCCGTGTCAGCGGCATCATCGGCGTTCTTTACACGAGCGTGGCATCCGGAAACGCTAATCGGACCCAGACCTGCCGCCTTTGCTTTCGATATCAGTCACAGCTACAGCTGCCGATACTCGCCACTGTTGGCGCGAACATCATTGCTGCCGGCATCATAGCCGTCATGTCGATTCCGCTCGCAAAATGGCATATTCCGTTCGGGCAAAACGGGAGCCACCCTTGGACGAGCGGCTCGGCGTCCTTATCGCGATCGTCTCGAGTTGCCTCGGCGGAACCGCGGCGGCGGTGACGCGCTATCTGGTCGGCAATGCCGATCCGATTACGCTCGCCATTCTGCGCTGGGGAATCGGTTTTCTGGTCTTGCTGCCGGTTGCCTGGATGTTGCGCGCAAAATGGCCGCAACGCAGCGATCTGCCGGCGGTCGCCGGTTTGGGGCTTTGCTTCTTCGGAATGTTTTTCGTGCTCTACAATATCGCGGTCGGCTACACGACCGCGGCCCGCGCCAGCCTCGCGCTCTCGACCTTGCCGTTGCAGACTATGGTGGTCGGCGCCTTGCTCGGCATCGAGCCGCTGACGCTCCGCAAGTCGCTGGGCGTCGGCATTGCCGTTCTTGGCGTGCTCGCCGCGCTCGCCTCGGGCCTCGCGGCAGCACCGGCTGGCGCCTGGCGCGGCGAATTGATCATGACTGTCGCAGTGCTGTGCATGGCGTTCTATAATGTCTGGTCGCGTCCATTCATCAAGCGCTCCAGCGCGCTCGGTTTTTTGACCGTCGGCATGGGGGCCGGTGCCGCTGCTTTGATTTTGGTCGGCGTGCTGACCCATCGCGTCGACGTGCTTGGCAGCTTCGAAGCGCCGCAATGGATCGCCGGGATCTATCTCGGCGTCGGCGGCGGAGCGCTCGCCTTTATTCTTTGGGTGCTAGCGCTGGAGCGGGCGACACCCACGCGCGTTGCCAACACCATGACGGTCAACCCAATCGCCGCCGGGCTGCTGGCGGCTGTTCTGGTCAACGAACCAATCACGCTCAATTTGGTGGTGGGCCTGATCGCGGTCTTTGCCGGCATCTGGATCGCGACGATGCAGACGTCACCCCGTCCGGGTCAAGCGCGGGTATGACTTGTTCGCGACCGCGCGCTAGCGGATCAATTCGGAAGACCGTCCCGCTGCAATTGCGAACGCGTGCTCGCGTCCGGAGCAGCGCCGATCAATTTGCCGTCCGGGCCGAGGACAGCATTGGCGTCATAGGTTTGGCCAGGTGCACGGTTATGCGCTTGAGAAACCGGAGCCACATCTTTGTGGCCTATGCGAGCAAGCGTTGGCGTGGCGATCAAGACCGCCGCGCCAATGGCTGCGGAGACAAGTTTCATTTTTCGCAAGATCATTTCAGGGCCTCGTTCCGCAAATCATTACGACACAAATAATACTTCTACTGCGATGCACAATATTATCGGCGATCACATATATTTGTTGTGACTAGCCAGATAGTTAATCGATTACGCGATGCACAATTTAGAGGCGTTTTTGGTGGGCTGCGGGCGCGGCCGCGGTCATAACAACTGCGATCCGTGCGCTATCATTGAGCCTTAACGTGCCGGAAGACGACTGCGCGCCCTGACCGACGCGGTCGGCGCGATGCACAGAAATGCTCGAGGCCATATCGTTGATCGCAGCGGAAACCCGCGACAAGTCGCAATCGACCGCCGGCATCGTCATCAACACGCAGACCAGCGTCGATTCCGTGACGGACGCTGCCGAAGAGCTGGCGAAATCGATCGAAGAACTCTCGGCGCAAACCCACAGCGCCAGGGAATTGACCAACAAGACCGCCGAGGTCAAATCGCTGGCGCAGCAGACCGCCTGTTGCGGCGCCATCATCGGAGCAGATCATCAGCGCGATCGGCCGGCTCGGAGAAGGAATGATGGAGATGGCGACGGCGGTCAGTCAGCAGACGGCCCGCCACTCAGGAAATCTCCAAGAATGTGCAGCAGGCTGCGGACTGTTCGCGCATCGTCGCAAACAACATCGTGGAATTGGATAATAAGACGCGAGAGAACGACGATGCGTCGGGGCCAGCGCTGGCACTGCGACTCTGTTTAATTAGCCCAGCGGCCAATTTGTCTGGCGCGTAATCCGCGCTAGTCTGCGCCGATGTCCGCTTCTCTCAACACCGCGCACGAGAATCGCCTCGCCAGCGCGACGTCGCCCTATCTGCTTCAGCACAAGCACAACCCGGTCGATTGGTGGCAGTGGGGGCCGGAGGCCTTGGCCGAGGCCAAGCGCAGCAACCGGCCGATCCTGCTCTCGGTCGGCTACGCGGCCTGCCACTGGTGCCACGTGATGGCGCACGAGTCGTTCGAGGACGAGGCGACCGCGCGCGTGATGAATGAGCTGTTCGTCAACATCAAGGTCGATCGCGAGGAGCGGCCGGACATCGACCAGATCTACATGAACGCGCTGCATATGTTGGGCGAGCAGGGCGGCTGGCCGCTGACCATGTTTCTCACACCCGGCGGCGAGCCGGTGTGGGGCGGAACTTATTTTCCCAAGGAGTCGCGCTTCGGGCGGCCGGCCTTCACCGACATATTGCGTGAAGTTTCGCGGCTGTTCCGCGAGGAGCCCGAGAAGATCGAACAGAATCGCGCGGCGCTGCTGGCGCGGCTGGCCGAGAAGGCGCGGCCAGCGGGCAAGGTCACCATCGGCCTGAAAGAGCTCGACGCGGCCGCGCAACAAGTCGGCAACATGTTCGATCCCGTAAATGGCGGCTTGCGCGGCGCGCCAAAGTTCCCGCAAGGCGCGATTCTCGAAATGCTGTGGCGGGCCGGTTCACGCAGCGGCGATGCGCGCTTTTTCGAGACGGTCGAACATTCGCTGGATCGCATGTGCGAGGGCGGCATCTACGACCATCTCGGCGGCGGCTTTTCGCGCTATTCGGTCGATGAACGCTGGCTGGTGCCGCATTTCGAGAAGATGCTCTACGACAATGCCCAGCTCTTGGAACTGCTGGCGCTGGCTTACCAGCGCAGCGGCAAGGCGCTGTTCGCCGAGCGCGCGCGAGAGACCGTGGAATGGCTCAGGCGTGAAATGACCACTGTGGAGGGGGCCTTTGCCGCCTCGCTCGATGCCGATTCGGAGGGCGAGGAGGGCAAGTTCTACGTCTGGTCGCTACGCGAAATTGAGCAAGCCTTGGGCCCAGATTTCGCTGATTTTGCAGTGCAATATGACGTCACTGCGACCGGCAACTTCGAAGGGCACAATATCCTCAATCGACTCAATCACTTACCGCGCAGCATGGGTGAGGGCCCGCAACCCGGGGCAGAGCGCAGCAGAAAGGATGCGGCACGATTTTCCATGCTGCGCGGTAAGTTATTGGAACTCCGAGATAAACGGGTCCGGCCCGGCCTCGACGACAAGGTCCTGGCGGACTGGAACGGGCTGATGATCGCGGCCCTGATCAATGCCGGGGTCATTCTGGAGGAGCCGGACTGGCTCGAGATGGCTCGCCGCGCCTTCGATTTCATCGCGGGCAGCATGACCCAGGGCGACCGGCTCGGGCATTCCTGGCGCGCCGGCAAGCTGCTGTTTCCGGGCCTGGCGTCCGATTTCGCCGCCATGATCCGCGCCGCGCTGGCGCTCCATGATGCGACGGGCGAGCGGGCCTACCTCGAGAAGGCGCTGGCGTGGCAGCGCGCCTTCGACGGCCATTACGCCGATCCCGACACCGGCGGCTATTATTTGTCCGCAGACGATGCTTCTGACCTGCTGCTGCGGCCGCATTCCACCGTCGACGACGCCACGCCCAATCCGAACGCGGTGGCGGCGCAAAACCTAGTGCGGCTCGCGGTGCTGTCCGGCGACGACCGCTGGCGCGCGCAGGCTGACCGGCTGATCGAAGGGATTCTGTCGGCGGCCGAGCGCAATCTGTTCGGCCACGTCTCGCTGCTCAACGCGCTCGATTTGCGCCTGCGCGGCGCCGAGATTGTGGTGACCGGCCCGGAGGCGGACCGCTTCGCGCAAGCCGCGCTCAAGCTGCCGTTCCTCGACCGCATCGTGCTGCGCGCGCCGAGCGCCGCCGACCTGCCGGCCGCGCACCCGGCGCAGGAAAAAATAAAGGCCGCCCCGGCCAGCGCGGCTTTCGTCTGCGTCGGCGCGACCTGCTCGCTGTCGGTGAACGAGCCCGGCAAGATTGCAGAAGCCGTGGCGGCGATGCGTTAGTCGATGTCGTCCCGGCCGATCCCCGACCTGATCGGGCGGACGACGCCGATAGTTAGGCTGCCTTGCGCGGCGCCGCTTCGGCACTCTGCGTCAACCACTGGCTCCAAGGCTCATCCGGCCGATCACCGCCGGCTTATGCAGATGCTGATTCTCGGCGCCGAGCGTGCGCATGGTGACGTCGGCGTGCGCAAGTTCAGAAGTCGTGCGCCTCGCGCGCTTCAACCACCTGCTGCGCGGAATTCATCACCAGCGTCTCAACGTCGCGCGCCGCGGCGGCCGACCACACCAGCCCGGCGAACATGCCGGCCTTCAGGCTTGCCGCCACCGCCAGGCCGAAGACGAAGGTGGGCACCGCGATGCGTAATAGACGTTCGGCGTGGCGGCGACATTGGCGGCTCGTGACGAGATTCCCGCCAGCAAATTCGCCGGAATTTGGTTTCCAATTACTTTCGTAGGTGCAAAATACCCGCGTCAAATAAGGGCAAAACGCGCCTAAACTTTGGGCGCCCCCAAATGAAATGGCCGGGCACCAGGCCCGGCCATGACAAGTTTTGCAGCTCGGTTTTTCCCTTACGTATTCATCGAACTCGAAGAATTCCGCGTTGTTCTTGGTGTTGCGGAGCTTGTCGAGTAGGAAGTCAATGGCGTCCATGGTGCCCATCGGATTGAGGATGCGGCGTAGGACATACATCTTCTTAAGCACGGCCGGGTCGGTGAGCAGCTCTTCCTTGCGGGTGCCGGAGCGCGTGATGTCCATGGCCGGGAAGGTGCGCTTGTCGGCCACCTTGCGGTCGAGGATGAGCTCCGAATTGCCGGTGCCCTTGAACTCTTCGAAAATCACTTCGTCCATGCGGCTGCCAGTATCGATCAGCGCGGTGGCGATGATGGTGAGGGAGCCGCCTTCCTCGATGTTGCGCGCGGCGCCGAAGAAGCGCTTCGGGCGCTGCAAGGCATTGGCGTCGACGCCGCCGGTGAGCACCTTGCCCGATGACGGCACCACAGTGTTGTAGGCGCGGCCGAGGCGGGTGATCGAATCGAGCAGGATCACCACGTCGCGGCCGTGTTCGACCAGGCGCTTAGCCTTCTCGATCACCATTTCCGCGACCTGCACGTGGCGCGAGGCGGGTTCGTCGAAGGTCGAGGATACCACCTCGCCCTTGACCGAGCGCTGCATGTCGGTGACTTCCTCCGGCCGCTCGTCGATCAGGAGCACAATAAGAAACACCTCGGGGTGATTGGCGGTGATGGCGTGCGCGATGTTCTGCAACAGCACGGTTTTGCCGGTGCGCGGCGGTGACACGATCAATGCGCGCTGGCCTTTGCCGATCGGCGCCACGATGTCGATGACGCGGGCCGAGAGATCCTTCTTGGTCGGATCTTCGTGCTCCATCTTCAGCCGTTCGTCGGGATAGAGCGGCGTCAGGTTATCGAAGTTGACCTTGTGTTTGGCCTTCTCGGGGTCTTCGAAATTCAGCGTGTTGACCTTGAGCAGGGCGAAATAGCGCTCCCCGTCTTTCGGCGAGCGGATATGACCGTCGACGGTGTCGCCGGTGCGCAGGCCGAAGCGGCGAATTTGTGAAGGCGAAACGTAAATGTCGTCGGGCCCGGAGAGGTAATTCGATTCTGGCGAGCGTAAAAACCCGAAGCCGTCGGAGAGCACTTCGACGACGCCTTCGCCGATGATGTCGATCTCTTGCGTGGCGAGCTGCTTGAGGATCGCGAACATCAGCTCCTGCTTGCGCATGGTGCTGGCGTTTTCGACCTTGTTTTCCTCGGCGAATTGAACCAGTTCGGCTGGTGTCTTGGACTTGAGGTCCTGGAGTTTCATTTCCCGCATTGGGGGCATTTATCCTTGGGAGATTGACCGGTGGAGTCTTGAAAAATGCAAAGACTCGGGAACCGATTGACTTGAGGAGAGAGATCGCAGGTCTGGGGTAACGAGGGGTTTTGGAAAAGTGCCCGGAACCCGATGCTGCGACCGGCCCAAATGTCAGGAAGCCGGAACGCGACTAGCATCCGCCTGCGTTCGGTGGGAAATCACAACATAAGAGCGAAAGCGTTTTTTCGCAAGTGGCGCTGCGCGCCGCGTGCACAAATTAAAGCTTTGGCTAGAACGGCTTGACGGTCGCCAATAGCACGATGAAGATCATCAGAACCGTCGGTATCTCATTGACAATACGATAGAATTTTTGAGTGTGCCGGTTCTGGTCGGCGGCGAATTGCTTAACGATACGCGCAAGGTAACCATGTAAGCCGGACAGCGCGATCACCAGCGCGAGTTTGGCCAGAAACCACGGCGCGGTAAGCCAGCCGCCACTCCAGGCTAGCCACGCCCCGAGTAGCCAGGCCGCGGTCATCGCCGGGTTGATGATGGCCTTGAGTAGTCGGCGTTCCATCACCTTGAAGGTTTCGGACTGGTCGGAGCCGACCTTAGCAGCCGCGTGATAGACGAACAGCCGCGGCAGATAGAGCATGCCAGCCATCCACGAGATGACCGCGATGATGTGTAAGGCTTTCAGCCAGAGGTACATCGTGTTTCGCGCCCGCGCCTATCCTCGCACCCGCTTGAGCATGCGCTCAACATGAGCGATCGGCGTGTCGGGCAGAATGCCGTGACCAAGATTGAAGATGAATGGCCCGCCTGAAAACGCGTTCAATACGTCGTCGACTTCCTTATCGAGCGCGACACCGCCTTCGCGCAAGATCAACGGATCGACATTGCCTTGCACCGGAACGCGGCTTTGGATTTGCTCGCGGGCAAAGCCTCGGTCAATCCCACTCTCCAGGCTAACCGCATCGACGCCAGTTTCATCTACATAGCGTGGAATATTCTCGCCGGCGCCACGGGGAAACCCGATCACTTTCGTGCCCGGGCGTTTCACGCGCAGTTTTGCGATCAAGCGTTTGGTCGGCTGAACACACCAACGCTCGAAATCCTGCGCAGGCAGCGATCCCGCCCAAGTGTCAAATATTTGCACCACATCGGCGCCCGATTCCAATTGCCGCGCTAGATAATCAACGGAAGCATCAACCAAACAATCGATAATGAGTTGAAAAGCTTCGGGGGCGCGCGCGGCAAAGTTTTTTGCTGGCGTTTGATCGGGTGTACCCTGACCGGCGACCATATAAGTCGCAACGGTCCACGGCGCCCCGCAAAAACCAATCAATGTCGTTTCACACCCTAGTTCACTTTTTACGCGACGCACGGTCTCATAGATCGGCGATAGCAGCGTTTGGTCCACTTCTTGCCGCAAGGACATTGATGCCTTTGCACCGGCCAACGGCTCAAGCCGCGGTCCTTCACCTTCAACGAACCAGAGCTTACGCCCGAGCGCGAGCGGTATCACCAGGATGTCGGAAAACAGGATCGCGGCATCAAAACCAAACCGCCGCACTGGCTGCAGCGTGACCTCCGCCGCCAATGCCGGATTGAAACAGAGATCGAGAAAGCCGCCCGCTTTCTCCCGCACTGCACGATATTCCGGTAAATATCGCCCCGCCTGCCGCATCATCCAGACCGGTGGAACAACCTCGCGTTGCCTGCCGAGCACGCGCAGCAACGGCTTTATCCCCATGCCATCAGTTTTGCCGGCTTCTTCCATAAAAAATCTTCTAAGTATCTTTGTAGTGGTTATTGGAGCGTGGATTGGACTCATGCCTTCCGATCAACAGTCTGTCCACTGCATCACGGGACTGAATTCAGAATCGGGCTTAATCCGAGGCTATATCATCCACAGCCATGAGGTCTGTTTCATTGGCTTTTGACACTCTATCCACATTCATCCCCATGCCACTGTCCACATCTACGTATCGAAACTATGTGGCTATATCGGAAGCGTCCCACGGCGAGCCATGTGGATGGAAATTGAACTCATTGCCAGTGTGAGCTTGCGTGGCGGGTAAAGCCGTGGCTTTCTCCCGCCCTATCCACACGCGGTCCCGCGCCTATACAGATGCCCAACACCGGATATTTCCATCTCCATCTGGTTTCTGACGCCACCGGTGAAACCCTGATCACGGTGGCGCGCGCCGCTGCGGCGCAATACGCCAATGTGTCGCCAGTCGAGCATCTTTACCCGATGGTGCGCTCCAAGAAGCAGCTTGATAATGCGCTGACGGAAATAGCCGAGTCGCCGGGCCTAGTCCTTTACACGCTGCTTGAGGAAGACCTTATTGAATCGCTGGAAAAAAAATGCCGGGATTTGGCGTTGCCTTGCATGTCCGTGCTGGGGCCGGTACTGCGGCTGTTTCAGTCTTATCTCGGCGCCGAAACCATCCACCGGGTCGGCGCCCAGCACGTGCTCAATGCCGAATATTTCCATCGTATCGACGCGCTTAACTACACGATGTTTCATGACGACGGGCAGCACGTGGAAGGCCTGCAGGAGGCCGACGTGGTGCTGGTCGGCGTCTCACGCACGTCGAAAACGCCGACCTCGATCTATCTCGCTAATCGCGGCATCAAGACCGGCAACGTGCCGCTGGTGCCCGGTGTGCAGGTGGCGCCCGAGGTGGAGAACCTAACGCGGCCGCTGGTGGTCGGGCTCTACGCCAGTCCCGAGCGCATCGTGCAGATCAGAGAGAACCGGCTATTGGGCTTGAAAGCGCATCGCGACGACGATCGCTATATCGACAAGACTGCGGTGGCCGAGGAAGTGGCTTTTTCGCGCCGGCTCTGCGCCAAGTTCAACTGGCCCAGCATCGACGTGACGCGCCGCTCGATCGAGGAAACTGCCGCCGCGGTGATGAAGCTGTTGAGCGAACGCCGCCGGCAGCCGGTAAGTTGACACATGCCGCTCTGGCTTAGCCCTCAGCCGCTGGTGCTCGCATCGAAGAGCGATGTGCGTGGCAAGATGCTGGCGGCGATCGGCCTGCGCTTCGAGATCAGGCCAGCGCAGATCGACGAGCGCGCCGTCGAGGCCAAAGCTGGCACTACCGATGCGGCCGCCGTCGCCCGTTTACTCGCGCGCGCCAAAGCTGACGCGGTGGCGCGCTCGGTTACCGGCCGCCTGGTGCTGGGCGCGGACCAGACGCTGGCGCGCGACGCCAAGCGCTTCAGCAAGCCGGCGAACCGCGCCGAGGCCGCGGAGCAATTGCGCGCCTTGCGCGGACGGACGCACGAGCTGTATTCCGCGCTGGCGCTGGTGCGCGACGGCGCGATGCTGTTTGATTGCGTCGCCAGCGCGCGACTGACCATGCGCTATATTTCCGACCGCTTTCTTGACGATTATCTCGACATGGCAGGCGCTGCGGCCTTGGCGAGCGTCGGCGCCTATCAACTCGAAGGCATCGGCATTCATCTGTTCGAGCGCGTCGACGGCGACTATTTCACCATTCTCGGCCTGCCGCTGTTGCCGCTGCTCAATTTTCTGCGGCAGAACGGATTTGTGGATGGCTAGCGCATGAGCCCGAAAAGTGGGATCCAGTTTTCGGATAAGATCATGCGCAGGGAAAAATAGACCCCTGATGTTCATCCTTGGCCTGACCGGCTCACTCGGCATGGGAAAATCCGCTACGGCGAAAATGTTCGCCGAAGAAGGCGTGCCCGTGCACGATGCCGATGCCGCCGTGCACCGGCTCTATGACGGCGAGGCCGCGCTGCAAATTGAGATTGCTTTCCCCGGCACGACCAAAGACGGAAAGGTGGACCGCGAAAAGCTCGGGAAGCTTGTGCTTGGCGATGCCGCCGCCATCAAGCGGCTGGAACAAATCGTGCATCCGCTGGTGGCCGCCACCACGGCGCGGTTTTTGGCGAAGGCCGAGCGCCAAGGTGCATCGGTCGCGGTGCTGGACGTGCCGCTGCTGTTCGAGACCGGCGGTGACGCGCGCTGCGACGCGGTGGTGGTGGTATCGGCGCCGGCCGACATACAGCGCACGCGCGCCTTTGAGCGCCCCGGCATGAGCGAGGGCAAGCTCGCCGCCATCCTCGCCAAGCAGATACCGGACGCCGAGAAGCGCGCCCGCGCCGATTTCGTGGTGGATACCTCGAAAGGATTCGACGCCGCGCGAGAACAGGTGCGTGATATTCTCAAGGCAGTTGCTAAGATGCCGAAACGGCGGCCGTGATTCTGATCGCTGCCTGAGCGGACTTAAAAATGCGCGAAATCGTCCTCGACACCGAAACCACCGGCCTCGATCCCTTACAAGGTCATCGCCTGGTCGAGGTCGGCTGCATCGAGCTGCTCAACCGGATTCCGACCGGCGCGACGTTCCACAGCTATCTCAACCCGGAGCGCGAGGTGCCGGCGGAAGCCTTCGCCATCCACGGGCTGGCGACGGAGTTCCTCAAGGACAAGCCGCGATTCGCCGACATCGCCGACGATTTTCTCGCCTTCATCGGCGACGCGCCGCTGGTGATCCACAATGCCGGGTTTGACCATGGTTTTCTGTGCGCCGAGCTCAAGCGGGTGGAGCGCGCTTTGATCGCGCGCGAGCGGCTGGTCGACACGCTACTGCTGGCGCGCCGCAAGCATCCGGCCGGGCCGAACCGGCTCGACGATCTATGCGCGCGCTATGGCATCGACCATTCGCGGCGCGCCAAACACGGCGCGCTGCTCGATGCCGAGATCCTGGCCGAGGTCTATCTGGAGCTGATCGGCGCGCGCCAGGCGCAGCTCGGCCTTGCCGAGAGTCGGCACGCGCAGCGGCAACACACGCGACGGCGTCGCGGTGCGGCGCGAGCGCGCCGTGGCGCTGACGCCGCGGGTTACCGATGCCGATCGCGAGGCGCACCGCCAATTCGTGGCGACGCTCGGCGAGAATGCACTGTGGCTGAATTATCTGCCGGACGGCGCCTGACGGCTCAGCTCTGCGGCGCTGGCGCGCCGGCTGCCTGCATCTCGCTCATCTTCTGGCGATAGAGACTGACGAAATCCACCGGATCGAGCAGCAGCGGCGGGAAGCCGCCATTGCGCACGGTGGTGGCAATGATCTCGCGCGCGAACGGGAAAAGCAGGCGCGGACATTCGATCAACACGATCGCGTTTAGGCTTTCCTGCGGCACGTTCTGGATGCGGAATACGCCGGCGAATTCCAGCTCGAATTGGAATAGCAATTTGCCGGTGTTTTCGGCCTTGCCGTCGAGCTTGAGCGTCACCTCGATGTCGTTTTCCGATAGCGGCTTGGCAGCGACGTTGATCTGAATGGCGATTTGCGGGGGCGTCGTTCCGGGTGTCAGCGATTGCGGCGCGTTCGGGCTCTCAAACGAGAAATCCTTGATGTATTGCGCCACCACGCTGAGTTGCGGCTGCTGATTCGGGGCGGGGCCGCCATTGGTCGTGGACATGAAAACTCCTGAACGCCACAGAGGATTTGATGCGGCGGTTGGCTAACACAGGGTCCTAAGGGGAACAAGGTTGGGAAGAAAGCCTTTATGTTGGCGATGATCTTATCCGAAAACTGGTACCCATCCCCGATCTAATCGAGGACAAGCTTTTCGGGATCATGCGCTACCGTTTTCCGCGCTCATTGTCGCGCCGGTTGGTCAACGCGGCGTCGGGCACTTGGTGCCACTGCTCGGGCTCGAGATCGACCACTCCGTCGGCGCGCGCGGGCGCAGGCTTCAGTCGGAGCAGCGCGCCGAGCGCCCGGCGCAGCGGCGCCACCAGCAGCAAAAGGCCCAGGCCGTCCGTGATAAAGCCCGGAATTAGCAGCAGAATTCCTGCCAATAAGGTGAGGGTACCGGCACTATCGGCCTGCAAGGCGGTAAAGCCGCCTTCGCCCATGGCGACGCGGACGCGGGCGATGTGGTTACCGCCGGCATGGCGCAGCACCATGACGCCGGCCATGGACGTCGCCACCACCAGCGTCAGTGCCCACAGAAAGCCGATCGCTCCCGCCACCGTGATGAAAACGACTAGTTCCATGATCGGCAGCGCCAACACTGCTAGCAGCAGCCATTTTGCCACATTCATCGGTGTTTCTATCCTTGGCATCAAGGTTGGCGTCGGCGTCCCGATCGTTTAAGCTTTGTTCGCGAAGCACAATTGCGCCGAAATACCGGCGCTCGACCTATGGATTGGCGCGGACACCGGCATAGATAGTAATGGTGGGGCCGGCCGCCACGCCGTCAATCTGGCTTAAGGGCAGATTGGCCGATCTGCCGTTACGGTTACCGAAAGCATGCGAGACGTGTTCGACATCTACACCATCATATTCCTGGCGCTGGCGGTATTCATCTTCCTGCGCCTGCGCAGCGTGCTCGGCCAACGCACCGGTCGGGAGCGGCCGCCGTACGATCCTTACGCGGCGCGCGAGCCGGCGCGGCCGGCAACTGAAAAGGTCGTCGCCCTGCCCAATCGCACGCCGGAAGCGGTCGCGGCGAAGCCAGCCGAGCCCATCGTGCCGGGCGAGCGCTGGAAGGGCGTCGCCGAGGCCGGCACGCCTCTCGCGGCGGGGCTCGACGCGATCGTCGGCGCCGACGCCAATTTCGATTACAAGCATTTCCTCACCGGCGCGCGCGCGGCCTATGAGATGATCGTCAACGCCTTCGCCGAAGGCGATCGCCGCACGCTGAAGAATTTGCTGTCGCGCGAAGTCCATGAGGGCTTTGAAACCGCCATCACCGAGCGCGAGAAGCGCGGCGAGACGGTGGAGAGCCGTTTCGTCTCCATCGACAATGCCGAGATCACCGCCGCCGAGTTGCGCGGGCGTACCGCGCAGTTGACCGTGCGATTCCATTCCAAGCTAGTGTCGGCGACGCGCGACAAGAACGGCAACGTGATCGACGGCAATGCCGAGAAGGTGACCGACGTCACCGACGTATGGACATTCGCCCGCGATTTGTCGTCGCGCGATCCGAACTGGAAACTGGTCGCAACCGAAGCGGGGCAATGACCGCATGGCGGCGTTACCACCTCGCTCGCAGATCGGCGCCGGCCTGGCCTTGTGTATGATCGCGGCGGCGTATCGGCCAGCGGCGGCGCATGAGATGAAATTTCGCAACGCGCAGGTCGAACCGGTAGCTTTCTCCGCGCTGGCGGGCTGGAGGGACGACGACCACGCCGCCGCCTTCGGGGCGTTCCTGAAAAGCTGCAGCGCGATTCTGCAAGGCACCAAGGCGATGCGCGCGGCGCGGGCGGTCTATGGCGCGCTGTACAAAGTTTGCGAACGCGCGAGCACCGTAGGCCCGCTCGACCGCGAGCATGCGCGCACCTTCTTCGAGGACAATTTCAAGCCGGTGCGCATCATGCCGCACGGCGACACGCAAGGTTTCTTCACCGGCTATTACGAGACCGAGTTCGACGGCTCGCGCTACCCGAGCGACGAATACACCGTGCCGCTCTACGCCGCGCCGGCGGATGCGGTGAAGCGGCGCAAGAGCAAGGTGTTCGCCAATTTCGACCGCACCAAGATCGAAGACGGCGCGATCGCCGGCAAGGGCCTGGAAATCTGCTACGTGAAGGATCCGATCGACGCCTTCTTCGCCCAGATCCAAGGCTCCGCGCGGGTCAAGCTCGATAACGGCAAGCTGCTGCGGCTCAACTACATCGCTAGCAATGGCCAGCCCTATACGCCGGTCGGCAAGTTCCTCGTCAACCGCGGCATCGTCTCCAAGGAAGAGATGTCGATGGACAAGATCCGCGACTGGATGGAGGCCAATCCGGAAGAGGGCAAGGACCTGCGGCGCAAGAATCGCTCCTTCGTGTTCTTCCAGGAGACTCCCTTAACCGAGCAGGACGAGTGCATCGGCGCGCAAGGCATTCCGCTCACGCCGCTGCGCTCGCTGGCGGTGGACAAGCATATCCACGTCTACGGCACGCCGATCTGGATCGATGCCGAATTGCCGATCGCCAGCGAGAAGCCGGACACTCCATTCCGCCACCTGCTGTTCGCGCAGGATACTGGCTCGGCCATCGTAGGCGCAGCGCGCGCCGACATCTATTTCGGCCACGGCGAAGAGATCAGCCACATCGCCGGCCGTATCAAGCAGTACGGGCAGTTCGTCATGCTGGTGCCGCAGGGCGCGGCAGTGTCCGGAACGGCGCCGGAGCGGCTTAAGGACGTCCCGCTGCCCCGGCCGCGGCCGAAGGAGATCGTCGCGGACAATACGCCGGCGCAAGCCGCGGCGCTGCCCAAGCCCAAGCCGTGAGCTCGCGCGACGGCAGCCGGCGCCGCGTTCTTTCCTACGAAGAGCGCGTGCTGTGGACGACCGTCACCAAGGCGATCGAACCGCTGCGTGCGACGGTGCGGGTCGCGCCCGATGCGGACGGCGAGCCGGCAATGGAAATTGCCAAACCGGCGCACTCGGCAGTGGCGCCCAAGAGAGCATCGCCGCCACTAGTGCCGCAAAAGCCTGCGCCGCCGCCGCTGGCCCCGCTCGGCCGGCGCATGAAGCAGCGCGTCGCGCGCGGCAAGCAGGCGATCGACTGCCGCCTTGACCTGCATGGGCTGACGCAAAGCGAGGCCCACGCCGCGCTCTTGCGCTTCATGCATAACGCGCACGCGCGCGACGCACGACTGGTGCTGGTGATCACGGGGAAAGGCCGCGGCGGCGAGCCCGGAGTTTTGCGGCGCCAGGTGCCGCAGTGGCTGGGCCTGCCGGAATTCCGTGCTTTCGTGACCGGGTTCGAGGACGCGCATGTAACGCACGGCGGCGAAGGCGCGCTTTACGTGCGCCTGCGCAGGGCACGAGGCGGCTAAGCGAGATGAGGAGTGGTACGAGGGAGTACCGGATATGTCCACCAAGCCGAAATCTGCCCGCAAACGCCATATGCCGGACAAAGAGACGCTCGAGCGCGAGCTCGAGGAAGGACTGAAAGACACTTTCCCGGCGTCCGATCCCGTTGCTGTGACCGAACCGGCGCCGGATCACGACAAGGATGACGAGAAGAAGTGATCGCGGAGGATCCGTCATGTCGCGTCCGATCGCGTTGCTTACGGCGGTGACATTGAGCTTGGTTTGTGGTGCCGCCGTCGCGCAAACGTCCATGAAGCCGAGCGCGCCGCAAAAGATGACGTCGCCCCATGAGGCGCAAAACATGCGCGCGTGCGAAAAGCAGGCGGCGGACCAGAATATCAAAATGGACGAGCGCTCGAAATTCGTCATGGATTGCATGACGACCAAGAAATAGCGCGCTCAGCCCCGGCCGGCTGACACCTTTGTGTGTCGTCATTCGGCGGCCGCGACAACCGCGGCTAGTCGCAGTCCTGATTGGCGGGCGGCTCGAAACCGGGCTCGTGCATCTGTTTCCAGTTCACCTCGAAGGCGTAGGTTTCGCGCATATAGTCCGGGCCGTCCTTGGTTTCGGCGAGCGCGCGGAAAGCGAACGGGACGCCCGGCTTGCCGTCCTCGGGCTTTTCGAAGAACACCTCGATGGTGGCGTCCTGCTTGCCGCGTTTCGTCGCGGTCACCGCCTGGCCGCACCAGTTCGTTCCGCTGTCGAGTGGATTCGATTTGTCGACGAGTTGACAGCTGCCGCCCGACCAACGGATCGATTTTGCAGTATCGCCAATGACTTCTTTGAGCCAGTCCTCGACCCGGCGGTTGTCGCCGCAATGGTTGCGGAAGTCGTCGATCTGGTCGAGCCGGGCGTCGCGTGCCGCCTGCGCCAGCGCGGCATCCGACACGCCGCGTTCCGCGGCAGCAGCCACGCTCGAAAGAGCGGCAAGCGCCAGCGCAATGGCTAATACCGGCGCTCGGCTCATAGGATGAACCGGCTCAAGTCAGCGTTCTTGGCGAGATCGCCGATGTGTTTGTCCACATAGGCGGCGTCGATTTTGATCGTCTCGCCGGAGCGGTCGGTGGCGGCGAACGAAATTTCGTCGAGCACGCGTTCCATCACCGTCTGCAAGCGGCGCGCGCCGATATTCTCGATCGCGGAATTCACCGACACCGCAATATCGGCGATGGCGTCGATGGCGTCCTCGCTGAAATCCAGCGTCACGCCCTCGGTCTTCAAGAGCGCCACATATTGCTTGATCAGCGAGGCTTCCGGCTCGGTCAGGATGCGGCGGAAATCATCGCGGGTGAGCGCCTTCAGCTCGACGCGGATGGGCAGCCGGCCTTGCAGCTCGGGCAACAGGTCGGACGGCTTGGAGATGTGGAACGCGCCGGACGCGATGAACAGCACGTGGTCGGTCTTCACCGGCCCATGCTTGGTGTTGACGGTGGTGCCTTCGATCAGCGGCAGTAAGTCGCGCTGCACGCCTTCGCGCGACACGTCGGCGCCCATACGGCCTTCACGCCCGGCGATCTTGTCGATCTCGTCTAGGAACACGATGCCGTTCTGCTCCACCGCCTTGATCAATTCCTGGATCAGCTGCTCGCTGTCGAGCAGCTTGTCGGATTCCTCGTTGACCAGGATGTCGTGCGAATCCTGCACGGTGACGCGCCGAGTCTTGGCGCGGCCGCCGCCGAGCTTGCCGAAAATGTCGCCGAGATTGATGGCGCCCATCTGCGCGCCCGGCATGCCGGGTATTTCGAACATCGGCATGCCGCCGCTGCCCGACTGCACCTCGATCTCGATTTCCTTGCCGTTGAGCTCGCCGGCGCGCAGCTTCTTGCGGAAGCTCTCGCGTGTGGCCGGACTGGCGCCGGGGCCGACCAGTGCATCGACCACGCGCTCCTCGGCGTTCAATTCAGCGCGCGCCTGCACGTCCTTGCGTTTGCGTTCACGGGTGAGCGCGATGGAAATCTCCACCAAGTCGCGCACGATCTGCTCGACGTCACGGCCGACATAGCCGACTTCGGTGAATTTGGTGGCTTCTACTTTGAGAAAGGGCGCGCCAGCGAGGCGCGCGAGCCGGCGCGAAATCTCGGTCTTGCCGACGCCCGTCGGGCCGATCATTAGGATGTTTTTGGGCAGCACTTCCTCGCGCAGTTTCTCGTCGAGCTGAAGGCGGCGCCAGCGGTTGCGCAGCGCGATGGCGACCGCGCGCTTGGCGTCATTCTGGCCGACGATGAAGCGGTCGAGTTCGGAAACGATTTCGCGGGGGGAGAAGTCGGTCAATGGCGCACTCACTTACGATTTCAGCGACTCGATGGTCACATTGCGATTGGTGTAGACGCAAATGTCGGCGGCGATGTCGAGCGACTTGCGCACGATCTGCTCGGCGTCGAGCGCTCCGTCAAGCAGCGCGCGGGCGGACGCCAGCGCATAATTGCCGCCGGAGCCGATGCCAGCGACGCCCGCCTCCGGCTCCAGCACGTCGCCGGTGCCGGTCAAGACCAGCGAGACCTGCTTGTCGGCGACAAGCATCATGGCTTCGAGCCGGCGCAGATAACGGTCGGTGCGCCAGTCCTTGGCGAGCTCGACCGCGGCGCGCAGCAACTGGCCGGGATATTGCTCGAGCTTGGATTCAAGCCGCTCGAACAGCGTGAAGGCGTCGGCGGTGGCGCCGGCGAAGCCGCCGATCACATCGCCTTTGCCGAGCTTGCGCACCTTCTTGGCATTGGATTTGACGATGGTTTGCCCGATCGAAACCTGGCCATCGCCGCCGATGACCACGGTGCCGCCCTTGCGGACGGTCAGGATGGTAGTGCCGTGCCAAGAGGGACTTGAGGGAATTTCGTTCAATGCCATGAGCCTTAACCCCTGCAATCGGCACCATCTAGGCATGTCGCTGCGCGTTTGCAAACCGCTCGCAACGCCAGTGGCAAATCCGGCGAACCCCTGATAAAAGGCGCGCGACCAATGGATATTGCCATGCGCAAAGCGACCGTGAAGCGCAAGACCAAGGAAACCGACGTGGAGGTCGAGGTCGACCTCGACGGGCAGGGGCGTTCGTCGGTGGCGACGGGCGTCGGCTTCCTCGACCACATGCTCGATCTCTTGGCGCGGCACTCGCGCATCGACATTACGGTCAAGGCCAAGGGCGATCTGCACATCGATCACCACCACACCACCGAGGACGTCGGCATCGCGCTTGGGCAGGCAGTGAAGCAGGCGCTCGGCGACATGAAAGGCATCACGCGCTATGCCGATGTGCATGTGCCGATGGACGAGGCGTTGACGCGTGTGGCAATCGACATTTCCGGGCGGCCGTTTTTGATTTTCAAGGCCGAGTTCGTGCGCGACAAAGTAGGCTCGTTCGACACCGAGCTGGTGCAGGAATGGTTCCAGGCTTTCGCGATGAATTCCGGCATCACGCTGCACGTCGAGACTTTATATGGGACGAACGATCACCATATCGCCGAGTCCTGCTTCAAGGGCCTGGCGCGGGCGCTGCGCGCGGCGGTGGCGATCGATCCGCGGGCCAAGGACGAGGTGCCGTCCACCAAGGGCTCGCTCGGCGGGTGAGGCGGCTTGCCTGGATTCCGGGTTCGCGAACTTCGCTCGCGCCCCGGAATGACCGGAATAGTTGAGAGTAAACGATGCCCACTTACACCGTGCACCAACCGCCGCCGCGTCATGGCGAAGCCGCAAGCGCTCCGGAACGCTTCGTGTTCGTGCGCGACGGATTCCATTTCTGGGCCTTCGTGCTGACGCCGTTCTGGCTGCTGCGGTACCGGCTGTGGCTGGCGTTCACGATCTATCTGGCAGTCAGCATCCTGCTCGGTCTCGCCTTGCGACTGACCGGCGCGTCGTCGATCGTGCAATTCCTCGCCGGTGTGCTGGTCGCGTTGCTGATCGGATTCGAGGCGGCGACGCTCCGGCGCACGAAACTGGCGCGGCGCGGCTGGAAGACGCTCGGCTTCGTGGTCGGCGAGGACGCCGAAATGGCGGAACGGCGTTTCTTTGCCGAGTGGGGTAAGCGCGCGACGCCGCCAGCGCCACCCGCCGCGCCGGTGCGGCGCGGCACGCCGTCGCCCTCCGATGTGATCGGCCTGTTCCCGGAGCCGGGGGGCGGGCGATGAGCGTCGCCATCGTCGACTACGGCTCCGGCAATTTGCATTCGGCGGCCAAGGCGTTCGAACGCGCCGCCCGCGAAAGTGGACACGATCAGCCCATCGTTGTCACCAGCGATCCGGCGCAAGTCGCCGCTGCCTCCCGCGTGGTGCTGCCCGGCGTCGGCGCCTTCGCCGATTGCCGGCGCGGGCTCGACCAAATATCCGGCATGATTGATGCATTGGAAGATAGCGTGCGCAGGCGGGGAAAACCGTTCTTCGGCATCTGCGTCGGCATGCAGTTGATGGCCGAGCGCGGGCGCGAATATCAGGTGACGCCCGGCTTGGGCTGGATCGCGGGCGAGGTCGACCGCATCGCGCCAAACGACGCGAATTTGAAAATCCCGCACATGGGCTGGAACACGCTCAACATGCTGAAAACGCACCCGCTGCTGGAGGATATTCCGCTCGGGAGCGACGGGCTGCACGCCTATTTCGTGCATAGCTTCGAGCTCAAGCCGGCGCAACGCAGCGATCTGATCGCGCAAGCCGACTATGGCGGCCCGCTCACGGCTATCGTCGGGCGCGACAACATGGTCGGCACGCAATTTCATCCCGAGAAGAGTCAGCGGCTCGGCCTCAAGCTGATCGCGAATTTTTTGAAGTGGGCGCCATGATCCTGTTTCCCGCCATCGACCTCAAGGAAGGCCTCGCCGTGCGGCTGCAGCAGGGCGACATGGCGCGCGCGACCGTGTTTCATCGCGATCCGGCGGCGCAGGCGCAAGCCTTCGAGCTGCAAGGGTTCAAGCATCTGCACGTCGTCGACCTCGACGGCGCCTTCGCCGGCAAACCGATGAACGGCGATGCAGTCGACCGGATTCTGGAAACTGTCGGCCTGTGCATGCAGCTCGGCGGTGGCATCCGCGACATGGCGACGGTCGACGCCTGGCTCGAGAAAGGCGTCAACCGCGTGATCATCGGTACCGCGGCGGTGCGCAATCCCGCGCTGGTGAAGGACGCGGCGAAGAAATATCCCGGCAAGATCGCGGTCGGGCTCGACGCTCGCGATGGCAAGGTGGCGGTGCAGGGCTGGGCGGAGATTTCGGAACTGTCGGCGCTCGATATCGCGCGCCGCTTCGAGGACGCCGGCGTCGCGGCGATCGTCTATACTGACGTGACCCGCGACGGCATGCTGAAGGGCTTGAATCTTAACGCCACTATCGAGCTGGCCGACGCGATTTCAATTCCGGTGATCGCATCGGGCGGGCTCGCCTCGATCGAGGACATCAAGGCGTTGCTCGCACCGCGCGCGCGCAAGCTGGAAGGCGCTATCGCCGGCCGCGCGCTCTATGACGGGCGGCTCGACGCGGCGGAAGCGCTCAAGCTTATTCGTGACGCGCGAGCGGCAGCCTAGACCATGTTCAAGGTCCGCGTCATTCCCTGCCTCGACGTGAAAGATGGCCGCGTGGTCAAGGGCGTCAATTTCGTCAACCTGCGCGACGCCGGCGATCCGGTGGAAGCGGCCATCGCCTATGATGCGGCCGGCGCCGACGAGCTTTGCTTTCTCGACATCACCGCCAGCCACGAGAACCGCGGCATCATCCTCGACGTGGTGCGGCGCACGGCTGAAGCGTGCTTCATGCCGCTCACGGTCGGCGGCGGCGTGCGCACCATCGAGGACATCCGCGCGCTGCTGTCGTCGGGCGCCGACAAGGTCTCGATCAACACCGCGGCGGTGAACCAGCGTGCCTTCGTCAAGGAAGCCGCGGAGAAATTCGGCGACCAGTGCATCGTTGTCGCCATCGACGCCAAGCAAGTGTCGCAGCCAAGCGAGCCGGCGCGCTGGGAAATCTTCACCCATGGCGGGCGTATTCCGACCGGTATCGACGCGGTCGGCTATGCCAAGGAAGTGGTCGCGCTCGGCGCCGGCGAGATTTTGCTGACCTCCATGGACCGCGATGGCACGCGGCGCGGCTTCGACATCGCGCTTACCCGCGCGGTGGCGGACGCGGTGCCGGTGCCAGTGATCGCGTCGGGCGGGGTCGGCACGCTCCATCATATGGTGGAAGGCATCCGCGATGGCCATGCCACCGCGGTGCTAGCCGCGTCGATCTTCCACTTCGGCCAGCACAGCGTATGGGAAGCCAAGCAGTACATGGCAAAAGCCGGGCTGCCGATGCGGCTCGATCCGTGATAAAGGACGCCGCAAAGGACGCCTCATGAGCAAGTTCACGCTGGCCGAACTGGAAAAGCGGGTGCATGAACGCGCCAAGGCGAGCGCGGCGGAATCCTATACCCGCGCACTACTCGACAAGGGCGTCGCCCATTGCGCCAAAAAATTAGGCGAAGAGGCGATTGAAACTGCCATGGCTGCCGTGCAGGAGGATCGCGGCCGCCTGATCTCGGAAGCCGCCGACCTTCTCTATCATTTGTTGGTTGTGCTGGAGGCACGTGGTGTCGCGCTCGCGCAAGTCGAGGCGGAGCTGGAGAAGCGCACGGCGCAGAGTGGCCACGCCGAAAAAGCGGCGCGCGGCTGATTAAGAGTTCGCAGATGGAACAGCGTACCGAAGAAACGCTTTCGCCCTACCGCACGTTCTCGCGCGCGGAATGGGCGGCGTTGCGCGAGGATACGCCGATGACGCTGACCCCGGAGGAGGTCACGCGCTTGCGCTCGCTGCACGATCGGCTCGACATCAAAGAAGTTGAGGAGATTTACCTGTCGCTGTCGCGGCTGCTCTCGCTCTATGTGGCGGCAACGCAGCGGCTGTTCCGCGCGCAGGAACGCTTCCTCGGCACCGAGGACGTGAAGATGCCGTTCATCATCGGCGTTGCCGGCTCGGTGGCGGTCGGGAAATCCACCACCGCGCGCGTGCTGCAGGCTTTGCTGGCGCGCTGGCCGAACGTGCCGAAGGTCGACCTCATCACCACCGACGGATTTCTTTACCCGAATGCGATCCTCGAGCGCGAAGGCCTGATGGAGAAGAAAGGCTTTCCGGAAAGTTACGATCTGCCCGCGCTGCTGCGCTTCCTCACCGACGTGAAAGCCGGGCGGCGGCCGGCGCGGGCGCCGGTCTATTCGCATCTCATCTACGACGTGACGCCGAACCAGTGGGTCGAAGTGGACCGGCCGGACATCCTTATCGTCGAAGGATTGAACGTACTGCAGACCGGCCGCCTGCCGAAAGACGGCAAGGCGATCCCATTTGTTTCGGACTTTTTCGATTTCTCGGTCTATCTCGACGCCGACGAAGTCGTGCTCAAGTCCTGGTACGTCGATCGATTTCTGACGCTGCGCAGCACCGCATTCCGCGATCCAAAATCGTACTTCCATCGCTATTCGAATTTGTCCGATGCGGAAGCGATCGAGACCGCGTCGTCGATCTGGTCGCGCATCAACCTGGTCAATCTGCACGAAAATATCATTCCGACGCGCCAGCGCTCTGACCTCATCCTGAAGAAGGTCGAGAGCCACCAGGTCGAGGAAGTGTCGTTGCGGAGACTGTGAGCTACGCCGCGCTCCGGCCCACAGCGAAGTGCTCGATATAGCGCTTCTTGATCGCCTCGAACGGCAACACGATCAGCACGTCGGTGGTGCCGAACTCGTGGTCAGACCACGGCCCCGTCGCCGAGCGCAGCGCTTCCTTCGGATCGATCGCGCTGGCGGAGGAGTTTGGCGGCTTCTACACGCCGTGGAATTCGACATCGGCTGGCTGTTCGCGCGCTACGGCAATCTGCAATTCCTCGAGCTCGGGCATCGAAATCACGGAAAATGCGCGCCTGATCCTCGGGCTTCAAGCCGATGTCGGTATCGCGCACTAGGAAACGGATGTCGCTTTCGTGCTCGCCCGGCTTGACGATGACCGCGACGCCGCCGGTTTCGGTGAACTTGATGCCGTTGCCGGCGAGGTTGAACAGCACCTGGCGCAAGCGTACGGCAGCCGCTCGTCTACGAACGATGCGATTTCGATGTTTTTCGCCTGTGAGAGCGTGTCGAGCAGCAGATCGGCCATGCCGAGAATGCCATTGGGCGGTGCCGTAGGCGTAAGGATCGTAGTTCGAGCTTTGCAGGCGTATGCCGGTGAGAAAGCCGAGCCAGTCGGAGATCACCGCCATGGTCGACACGACGGCACGGCCGCTTGCAATTCTATTTTCCGTTGCGCGCGCCTCGCCGGCTCGCACGAACGCCTTGTTGCGTGCGCGCTTGCGTTTAATGGAGGAAATGGGGTCAGTTGCGTGCGGCGAATTCGCGTCCGGAACCGGCGGTCTTGTAGGCGTTTTGCCAGATCACCGCGAACAGCGCCGCGGCGTCCTGTTGGGAGAAACTGGCCGAACGCACATAGATTTTATAGTCAGCGGACGCACGCGACAGCGCCACCGTGAGGTCGGCTTTGGCTGCTCCGGGATCGAGACGGATGCTCTTGATGGCGGCTGCGTCCGTGCAGGCATTGTCGGCTTCGCCGTCGTCGACCAGCACGAAATCGGCCGCCGCCGCATCGTCGACCAACTGCATGCGCAGGTCCGGCTGCGCCGCCGTGTTGTCGATGCGGACTGTGAAGTTGGCGGAGGCGCTGTCGGAGATCTGATAGCCGGAATCGCCGGCGATGACGCACGGCTTATCGCTCGATGCGAAGAACGAACCGGCAGTGGCGGCGGGGATGGCGACGACCAAAACCAGCAGCGCGGCGATATGCGTGCGCGTCATGAGCCCCTCCTGGGCGTCGGGGCCGAAAGGCCACGCGTCGCGGCAAGTTAGGGCCGGGCGATTACTTGTTTATTAAATTGCCCTGAAATGGCGCGCTTTTACGCCGCGCACCGCACTTCGTCGGCGAGCGCGCGGTAGGCCAGCGCTTCGGCCAGATGCACGCGGCCAACCTTCTCGGCGCCATCGAGATCGGCCAGCGTGCGGGCGACGCGCAGCACGCGGTGATAGCCGCGCGCCGACAGACGCATGCTGCCAGCGGCGTCGCGCAATAGCGCCAGCCCGGCGCCGTCGGCGCGCGCGATGTTTTCCAGCACCGGCCCGTGCGCCTGCGCATTGGTGCGCGCATTCTCAAGCCCTAGCGCGTCAAGAACATTTAGGAAACAATCTAGGGCAAGCCATTAAGCATTGATATCGTTCGGAAGGCCGCCGATCATCGATGCGGTGCAGGCGACTGGGGAGTGTGCGATGGGCAGCAATCGGACGGGTCTTACCGTGCTCGCAGGCGCCTTGCTGGCCGTCGCGCTGTGCGCATTGGCCGGCGCACAGGAGCTCAAGCCCTGGAAGCATGGCGTGATCGAGCCCAAGGGCGACGCCGGGTTCTCGCTGATGGTGAGCCGGCACGGCTTCGCCGAGAAGCAAGGGCTGAAGCTCGACATCCTCACGTTCAAAAACGGCGCCACCGCCCACAAAGCGCTGCTGGCCGGCGAGATCGACAGCATCGAATCAAGTCCGGGCGCCGCTATTCTCGCAGGCGCCCACGGCGCCGATATCAAGATTCTCGGTTGCGATTGGCCGGGCGTGCCGCACGGCCTGATGGTGCGCTCGACGATTTCGAAGGTCGAAGACCTCAAGGGCAAGATGGTGGCGGTGGCTGCGCCCGGCTCGCTGCCCAACTTGCTGATCAACGCGATCCTGGAGAAATACAAGATCCCGCCGAGCGACGTTCGCTTCGCCAATCTCGGCGGCGATCTCGAACGCTACAAGGCGGTGGTCGCCGGCGTTGCCGACGCCGGTGTCGTGGCCGCCGAGTTCATGCCGATCGCGCCCAAGGGTATCACCATGCTGGTGGCCGGCCGCGACGTGCTGTCGAATTATCTGCGCGTTTGCTTGACCATCACCGGCAAGACGCTTGCCGGCCGGCGCGCCGAGGCCATCGGCTTCGTCGCGGCGGAAATGAATGCGCTGCGCTTCGCGCTCACGCATCGCGACGATACCATCAAGCTCACGCAAGAAATCATCAAGGTCAAGCCCGACGATCCGCGGCCCGCTTATGCCTACGACGACACGATCATGCATGGCTTGGTCGATCCGGCGATAAGCCTGCCGATGGACAAGCTCGCCTGGATGCAGAACGAATTGTTGAAGGCCGGCAATCTGAAAGAGGCGATCGACTTGGCCAAGATCACCGCGCCCGACATCCGCGCCGAGGCTGCCAAGCGGGCCGAGAAGTAAAGCGTGTTTAAATTTTTATTGACGCCATGATGCCAGCGGGAAAAATGTCTTCTGGCTTTACGAGCTTATGCGCGATGCCCTGTTCGTGCGCATAGCGCAGGAACAATTCGAGCGTCGGCCGGTTGACCTCGATGCCGTAGGGAAATAATTCGCCGAAAATCCGCCGCATGCGCGTCGCGTAATTGGTCAGCCACGGCACCGGATAGCGCGACACCGCAGGATCGAGGATGCGCTCGAGGCTGCGGCGTTTGGATTCCTCGAATGCATTAAAGAGATTGCGCGCCACCCAGGGCTGGCCGTCGAGGATCGCCTTGCGCAACGCGATCACGTGCATGATCGGATAGACGCGCGTGTCCTCGTAATAGCGCTGTTCCATCGCTTCGTAATCGGGAAACAGCCGCACCACGTCGGGATGGTTTTCCCGGAATGAGTTTGGCGGGCGCGCGATGATGACGCAGTCGAGTTCGCCCGAGGCGATCATGGCGCTCAGCGTCTTGTCGGGCATCGCTGTCAGCGTGACACCTTTGGGCAGCGTCAATTCGACTTTTTCGATGCGTCCAGCCTCGTTGGTGCCGGCCTGCACCCAATCGATGTCGGACAGCGCGACGCCGCATTCGTGCATCAGCCAGCCGCGCATATAGACCGCGGCGGTGTGCGCCCATTCCGGCACGCCGATGCGTTTGCCGCGCAGGTCCGCGGGCTCTTTGATGCCTTTGGTTTTGTTCACATAGAACGACGAAAAGCGGAACAGCCGCGAGGCATAAACCGGCAGACCGATGATGTCGGAATTTTCCCGCGTCACCTGTGCGGCGAATTTGGCGAAGGACAATTCCGAGACGTCCCATTCGCGGTTGAATGTGAATCGGGAAAAGATTTCGTGGTGGCCGAGCGTGAGCCAGTTTGCCTCGATCCCTTCAGCGCGCACGAGCCCGAGACGGAAATCGCGGAAATGGTCGTAGTCAGTGGTGGCGATGGTGAGCTGGACGCTCATGGCGCTACGATGCCTTCCGCTTCGCCTCGATCTTGTCCAAGATCAGCGCCGCGGCGTCCGGTCCGCCGAGATTCTTCACCGCGCGAATTCCGGTTGGCGAGGTGACATTGATCTCGGTGAGCCAGTCGCCGATCACGTCGATACCGGCGAACAGCAGTCCGCGCTCGCGCAAGGCTGGGGCGAGCCGCTGACAGATTTCCTGCTCGCGCTTGGTCAGATCGGTCGCCGCCGGCGCACCGCCACGCACCATATTGGAGCGCAGGTCGTCGGCGGCCGGAATACGATTCACCGCGCCGGCGAACTCGCCGTCCACCAGCAGAATGCGCTTGTCGCCTTGTTTCACCGCGGGAAGGAATTTCTGCACCACCCATTGCTCGCGGAAGGTGACAGCGAACATGTCATAGAGCGAGCCGAAATTGAGATCGTCGCGCGTAATGCGGAACACTGCGCCGCCGCCGTGGCCGTAAAGCGGCTTCATTACGATGTCGCCGTGTTCGGTGCGGAACGCCTTGATCTCGGCTAGGTCGCGGGTAACCAGCGTCGGCGGCATCAGGTCAGGAAATTCGGTGACCATCATCTTTTCCGGCGCGTTGCGCACATGCGCCGGGTCGTTGACCACCAGCGTCTTGGGGTGGATGCGCTCGAGCAGATGGGTGGTGGTCACATAAGCGAGGTCAAAGGGCGGGTCCTGGCGGAGCAGGATCACGTCGAATTGGGCCAGCTCCACGCGCCGCGGCTCATCGAGCGTGAAATGGTCGCCGACTTGGTCGCGCACGATCAGGCTCTCGACCGTGGCGAACAGCCGGCCGTTGAGCAAAGCCAGGCGGTCGGGGGTGTAATAGGACAGCCGGTGACCCCGCTTTTGCGCCTCCAGCAGCAGGGCGAAGGTCGAGTCGCCCTTGATGTTGATCCGCTGGATCGGATCCATTTGCACCGCGATTTTCAGGCTCATTTTAGGGGCCCTGGCAACCTTTTGCGCAGCAGGAAACTTAAGGAAAACAACGGGTTAACATTTTACCGTCACTATGGCCGTTCTGGGGACACGTACTGCAGGGGTAGGGCGCGCTATTGACTTTGCCGAAGCTTTCGATCGCCGCCAAGCTCTATGCGATCTTCGCCTTGATGGCCACCGCCACCATCGCGCTGTCGGTGGTCACGGTGACGGCGGCGCGCTATCACGCGGCGCTGATCGACGAATTCCAATCGGCCAATGCCGGAACTTTGAACGTCGAGAAGGTGAGCGGACTGATCTACGCCGTGGTGATGGAATGCGCGGCGACTACATTTCGTCCGATCTGAAGACGTAGAAGATCTACGCCGACGGCATTCTCAAATTCAACAAACAGATCGCCAAGGTCGTCGAAGACTGGAAGAAATCGGTGCGCGGCGACGACGCCGAATTGTTCGGCCAGTTTTCCGGCCGCATAGCGCAGTTCATCGATTCTATGATGTCTATTTCGCCGTGCGGGCTTTTCCAGCGCCGCGCCAGGATGCGATAGCTGTGCGCGAGCAGCCAAGCGGCGGCGCGGCTCTCGGCGGATATGCCGAGGCTGAAGGTGGCAATTTTTTTCAGGACGCGCTTCGTGCATTTGCCGCCCCGGCTGCGGCGGCGGCTTGGGCGGCCGCGGCGTCCCGTTACGCCGCGCCATCGCCGTTATCCAAATTTTTCGAAGTATTGGCGAGCGCGAGCGCGCGCTGATAGATCTCACGACGCGGCCGGCCGGTGGCGAGCGCGACTTCTCCGACCGCGTCCTTGACCGAGACGCGCAGCAGCGCTTGGCGCAGTAAGTCGTCGACGTCGGCGGCTTTTTCCGCGTCGTCGGCGGGCGGCGCCACCACGATGACAATCTCGCCGCGCGTCTCGCCGCCGACGGCATAGTGGCGCGCCAGGCTTTCGAGATTGCCGGGGCGAATTTCCTCGTGCAGTTTGGTCAACTCGCGGCAGATCGCGGCCGCGCGCGGTCCCAGCCCGGTGGCGAGATCGGCGAGCGCCGCGGCCAAGCGCGGTCCGCTTTCGAACAACACCAAAGTGGCGGGAATGCCGGCGAGCGCAGCGATGCGCTTTTGCCGAGCTGCTTGTTTGGGCGGCAGAAAGCCCTCGAAGAAGAAACGGTCGGTCGGCAATCCGGCGGCGCCGAGTGCGGTCAATACCGCAGAAGCACCCGGCACGGCGATCACCGTGTGACCGGCTTCGCTTGCTGCGCGCACCAGCTTGTAGCCGGGATCGGAGATCAGCGGCGTGCCGGCATCAGAGACCAGCGCGACCGCTTGCCCTTCGCCCAAGCGGGCGAGCAGCTTCGGCCTGGCCTTGGCCGCGTTGTGCTCGTGATAGGGTGTGAGCGGCGTGGTAATTCCATAGTGTTCTGTGAGCTTGCGGGTGACGCGGCTGTCCTCGCACGCGATCACGTCGGCGGCGGCGAGCGTCTCGAGTGCACGCAAGCTGATGTCGCGCAGGTTTCCGATCGGAGTCGCCACCAGATAAAGGCCCGCGGCCAACGGCGGGGCATCGATCCCTGCTCCGGCCAGCGCATAGCGGCGCGGCCGGCCGGTGCCCGCGGTTTTGCTGTCCCCGGCCATGCCGGCTACTTTAGACGGCGGCCCTCGGCGCGTCATCGTGACAAATTCCCCCTCTTTTTCACGGCTTTAACTTTTGCAGGACAAAATCACCGATAATCAGTAGGACTGACATAGAACTGTCGCCTGGGGATCCAGCATGTCGGGGAAGTGGCAAGCTGAAGGGGGGATGTTGTCGCTCGGGCGACGCCGGCTGTGCGCCGCGCTCTGCGTTGCCGCCGCCGCCGCGCTCACCGCCTGCGCCGGCACCAATCCCGAGTTATTCAGCACCACGCCGCCGCCGCAGTCGAGCGAGCCGGCGCCCGCAGCCACGCTTGGCGAGGGCCAGGTTCGCGTCGCTTTGATCCTGCCGCTGTCGGCGCGGGGCAATGCCGGCGTCGCCGCGCAGTCCATGAAAAACGCCGCCGATATGGCGCTCGCCGAATTTAAGAATCCGAACATCCAATTGCTGGTGAAGGACGACGGCGGCACGCCGCAGGGCGCGCAAGCCGGCGCGCAACAGGCGATCAGCGAAGGCGCCGAGATCATCATCGGCCCGTTGTTCGCGGAAGCCGTCAGCGCTGTCAGTTCGGTCGTGCGCACGCGCGGCATTCCGGTGATAGCGTTCTCCACCGACGTCAGCGTCGCTGCCCACGGCGTCTATCTGTTGAGCTTCCTGCCGGAGACTGACGTCAAGCGCATCGTCGATTTCTCGATCTCCAAAGGCAAGCGATCGTTCGCCGCGCTGCTGCCCGACAGCGCCTATGGCGCGGTGGTGGAGGGCGCGTTCCAGCAAGAGGTGGCGCGGCGCGGCGGCCGCATCGTGGCATTGGAAAAATACCCGCTCGATCCGAGCAAGATGGCCGAGCCGGCGCGGCGCGTGGCGCAGGCGGCCGCCCACGTCGATTCGATTTTCATTCCCGACGGCGCCGACGCGGTACCGCAAGTGGTGCAGGCGCTCGCCGCCAGCGGCGTGGACCTGAAGCGCGTGCAATTGCTCGGCGCCGGCCTGTGGGACGATCCGCGTGTGTTCTCCACCGCCGCGCTCGACGGCGGCTGGTACGCAGCGCCAGAGTCGAGCGGCTTCCGCAATTTCTCGGCGCGCTACCGCGCGCGCTACGGGCAGGATCCGGTGCGCACGGCGACGCTCGCCTACGACGCGGTCGCGCTGGTCGCCGCGCTGGTGAAGACGCAAGGCGCGCAACGCTTCAGCGAGCAGGTGCTGACCAACTCCTCGGGCTTCTCGGGGATTGACGGCGTGTTCCGCTTCCGCCCCGACGGCACGAACGAGCGTGGCCTGGCCGTGCTGCGGGTCACGCCGTCGGGCGGCCAGGTCGTCAGTCCGGCGCCGCGCTCGTTCGCGCCGGGGACCTGATTAAGCCGCTAAGTCGGCGACCACTGCATCAAGCACGGGAAATCCGCTCTGCGTCACGCGCAGGCGGCCGCTCGCGGTGGTCTCCACCGCGCCCTCGTCGCGCAGAATAGAAATGCGCTTCGGATCGAGGGTGCGGCCGGAGAGCGCCGTGTAGCGCTCGGGATCGATGCCTTCCGCGAGCCGCAGCCCCATCAGCAGGAATTCGTCGGCGGTTTCGCCAGACGTAAGCTTCTCGTCGACGATCAAGCCGTTGCCGGCCGCCTCGACCCGCATCAGCCAGCTTTCTGGGCGTTTCTCGGTCTCGGTCGCGTAGCGGTGGCCGTCGATATTGAGGCGGCCATGGGCGCCCGGTCCGATGCCGGCATATTCGTGGCCGCGCCAATAGACCAGATTGTGCCGGCACTCGGCGCCCGGCCGCGCGTGGTTGGAGACCTCATAGGCTGCCAGGCCGGCACCGGCGCAGGTCGACTGCGTGAGGTCGTAGAGATAGCGCCCGATGTCGTCATCGGGGATAGCCAGCTTGCCGGCCTTGTGCAGTCCGAAGAACGGCGTGTCCGGCTCGATGGTCAATTGATAGAGCGAGAGATGCTCGGCGGCCTCGGAAATTGCGCGCTTGAGTTCAGCTGCCCAAGCGGCGGGCGTCTGGCGTGGCCGCGCATAGATGAGATCGAACGAGTAACGCTCGAAATTCGCGCGAGCCACCGCGACCGCGTCGAGCGCTTCCCGCGCGCTGTGGAGGCGGCCGAGTTCTTTGAGCGCGGCATCGTCGAGCGCCTGCACGCCGAGCGACACGCGGTTGACGCCGGCGGTGCGATAGCCGCGGAAGCGCGTGGCTTCCACGCTGGTCGGATTGGCTTCTAGCGTGACCTCGACGTCGGGCGCCACGCTCCAGTGTTTGCCGATCGCATCCAGAATGGCCTGGACCGAGGCCGGCTGCATCAGCGACGGCGTGCCGCCGCCAAAGAAAATCGTCGACACCGTTCGGCCGGGCACGCGGGCGGCGGTTGCGGCGATCTCAGTTTCGAACGCGCGCACGAAGCGCGTTTCATCGACGCCGCCGTGGCGCACGTGGCTGTTAAAGTCGCAATAGGGGCACTTCGACAGGCAGAATGGCCAGTGCACGTAAACGGCGAAGGGAGCGTGTTTCGTTAACGTCATGTTAACCATCATAGGCCGCGCCCCGCATGGCAGCCAGCGCCAATGCGCAACCGCGAGAGACACTTAATTAAAATTGTAACGATCGGGAACTGCGGTTAGGTGCGAAGGCAAGCATCTGCGAGCTTCAGGAAGGCGCGCGCACGGTGCGACAAGCCCTGACCCTTCGGCGGCAGCCCGTGCTTTTCCTCGGCGCTCATTTGGCCGAAGGTGTGATCGAAGCCGTCGGGCAAAAACAACGGATCGTAGCCGAAACCCTTGTCGCCGCGCGGCGGCCACACCGCCACACCATCGACGCGCCCCTCGAACTCGTCCACATGGCCGTCCGGCCAGGCGAGACAGAGCGCAGCGATGAAATGCGCGCGCCGTTGTGCCGGCGTCTTGGCGCCGCGCTCGATCAGCAGTGTCTGGATGCGGTTCATGGCGAAGCGGAAATCTTTGTCCGGTCCGGCCCAGCGCGCGGAATGGATGCCGGGGTCGCCGTCGAGCGCATCGACCACCAGACCGGAATCGTCCGCGAAAGCGGCGTGCCCGGTCGCCTTGGCAGCGGCCATCGCCTTGATGCGCGCGTTCTCGGCGAACGTTGTGCCGGTTTCCTTCGGCTCGCCGAGGCCGAGCTCGCCGGCCGATTGCGCGGCGATACCGAAAGGCGCCAGCAACTCGCGCATTTCGGCCAGCTTGCCAGGATTATGCGTCGCGATAACGACGGGGCCGGTGAGTTTGCGGCTCACATCACCGCCATCTTTTGCAAGCCCACCAGCTTCTCGATGCCCTTACGCGCCAGCGCCAGCAGCACCTGGAACTGATCCTCGCTGAACGGGATCTTCTCCGCGGTGGCCTGGATTTCGACGATGTTGCCGGAGCCGGTCATCACGAAATTGGCGTCGGTGTCGGCTTCCGAGTCTTCGGCATAATCGAGATCGAGCACCGCTGTTCCCTTGCAGACGCCGCAGGACACCGCGGCGATGTGATCGCGCAGTACGGGCGCCTTGATCATGTCGCGCGTCTTCATCCACGACAGACAATCCGACAGCGCTACCCAGGCGCCGGTGATCGACGCCGTGCGGGTACCGCCGTCGGCCTGGATCACGTCGCAGTCGATGGTGATCTGCTTTTCGCCCAGCGCCTGGAGATCGACCACGGAGCGCAGCGAGCGTCCGATCAAGCGCTGGATTTCCACCGTGCGGCCGCCCTGCTTGCCGGCCGACGCCTCGCGGCGGGTGCGCTCCGACGTGGCGCGCGGCAGCATGCCGTATTCGGCGGTGACCCAGCCGCGCCCCTGGCCCTTGAGCCAGGGCGGCAGCCGCTCTTCCAGGCTGGCGGTCACCAGCACATGGGTATCGCCGAATTTCACGAAACAGGAGCCTTCGGCGTATTTGACCACGCTGCGTTCGAGCGAAACCGCCCGCAGTTCATCGACTTGTCGGCGGCTCGGCCGCATTGGACTTGATCCTTATGGGTTGCCGGCGCACACCATAACCATAAGCCCGGCTTGAACAAGTCCGCCGCGATGGCCATTGTTGGCTGGATGTAAGGAGTTAGGCCGTGGCTTCCCACGACGTCCCGATCGGCGCGAACCAAGTGAGCCTGGCGGCGCTCAACGAGCGCTCGCGCGAGATTTTCCGCCAGATCGTCGAGAGCTATCTCACCACCGGCGAGCCGGTCGGCTCGCGCAATCTGGCGCGCTTGCTGCCGATCACGTTGTCGCCGGCCTCAGTGCGCAACGTGATGTCGGACCTCGAGCAGCTCGGCCTGATTTTCGCCCCGCATACTTCGGCGGGCCGGCTACCGACCGAACTAGGTCTGCGCTTCTTCGTCGATGCGCTGATGCAAATCGGCGACCTGACCGAAAGCGACCGCCGTTCGATCGAAGCGCAGGTGGCGGGCACCGGCAGCGGCAAGTCGCTGGAAACAGTGCTCACGGAAGCCTCGCAGACTTTGTCGGGCCTGACGCGGTCGGCGGGCGTGGTGCTCACCGCGCAAGCTAACGTGCGGCTCAAACATATCGAATTCGTTCGGCTGGAGCCGGAACGCGCGCTCGCAGTTTTGGTGGCCGAAGACGGGCAGGTGGAAAACCGCGTCCTCAACGTGCCGGCCGGCGTGCCGACCTCGGCACTGGTCGAGGCGAGCAACTTCCTCAACGCCCGCATCCGCGGCAAGACGCTGTCCGAGCTGCGCGTCGAAATCGAGTCCGCGCTAGTGGCGGGACAAGCCGAGCTCGACCAACTGACCCAGAAGATCATCGCGGCCGGCCTGGCAAGCTGGTCGGGCGGCGAAAGCGAGGAGCGCAAGCTGATCGTGCGCGGTCACGCCAATCTGTTGGAAGACCTGCACGCGCTCGACGACCTCGAACGGGTGCGTTCGCTGTTCGATGCCCTGGAGACCAAGCGCGGGGTGATCGACCTGCTCGGCCGCGCCGAGCGCGGCGACGGCGTGCGCATCTTCATCGGCTCGGAGAACAAGCTTTTTTCGCTGTCCGGGTCTTCGACCATCGTGGCGCCCTATCGCGACAGCAAGGGCAGCATTGTGGGCGTGATCGGGGTGATCGGGCCGACCCGGCTCAATTATGCCCGCGTCATCCCAATGGTTGATTATACTGCGCGGATCGTGAGTCAGCTCCTATCAAGCTAAAAGCTTGATTTTTTGCCCCTGAACCCTGATATCCCCCGCATCCGAATTAAATGATGGATCAAGGACGATGACGGACCCGACCGTTCGCCAGGCGGAAACCGCGGATGCCGAGGCCGAAAGCACCACGGCCAAGGCGGAGGCTGGAATCGCGGCCGGGCAGGGCGATCTCTTGGCCGAGGTCGTGCGCGAAGCGGCCGAATACAAGGACAAGCTGCTACGCACGCTGGCCGAGATGGAGAACCTTCGCAAACGCACCGAGCGCGAGGTCGCCGACGCGCGGCTCTACGGCAATGCCGGCTTTGCCCGCGACGTGCTGGCGGTGGCGGACAACATGCACCGCGCGCTGGAGGCGATCGGCCCTGAGCTGCGCGAAGTGGCCGATGGCAGAGCGAAGGCGCTGATCGAGGGCGTCGAGCTCACCGAGCGCGAATTGCTCAAGGTTCTGGAAAAGCACGGCGTTAAGAAATTCTCGCCGGCGGGCGAAAAGTTCGACCCCAACGTGCATCAGGCGATGTACGAGATGGAGAATCCCGAACTGCCGGCGGGTCACGTCGCGCAAGTCATCCAAGCTGGCTATATGCTCGGCGACCGCGTGCTGCGCCCGGCGCTGGTGGCGGTGGTCAAGGCCGCGCCGAAAGCCCCGCCAGCCTCAGCCAACGACAATCCGCGCCCTGGCGCGGAATCGTAACGATCACCGGAATTCGATCCCGTCGCGCAGCGCGCGGAAGCGGGTGAACAGCGCGTCCCAGTCGTCCTTGCGGCCGACGCCGATGACGCGCAAAAAGTTGCCGCCGCTGAAACGCAGCCACTGCGCGACCATTATCGGCTCGTCATTGAACCCCTTCGCCTGCGCCCTGATCTCGTAGCCGGGTAGGCCGCCGATCCGCATCACATCCGCCGACTGCACTGTCAGATCGCGCAACGGCGCCGATGACAGCACGTCGCGGGCGAACCTGGCGCGGTCGTCGGGCTGCTCCGGCGAGCCGCGCCCGATCGAGACGATGACATAAGGCTGCTTGCTGAGGTCATCGCTCGGCCCGTCGGTCAGAACGACGCCGGCGGGCATCACCTTCACCACCCGGAAGTCGGCCAGCTGCGCGAGCTTGAACGGCAGCAAGCCAAGCTGCTCCTGAATCGGCATCGGCCGGAAGGTGACGCTTGCCAGCGCTTTGCGGACTACTGCGTCGGAATAGACCACGAGCGCGGTCTCTGGCACTTCCACATTGATCAGCGCGGTAAGGTCTTTATCGGCGGGCGCGGTTGCCAGCAGAATCCATTTATTCAGCGTGACGCCTCTAATTTGGGCCTGGCCGGTGACCAGCAGCCCGGTGCCGCTGCGGAACGAAAAATTTTCCCGCTTTATGTCGGTGAGCCCGTGCTGATCATTGCCATTTGCCGTGCGCTCGAGATCGGTATAGGCGGCGGCCGGCAGGTCGAAAATGGTGACGCCGACTTTACGGTCGATGTCTTCAAAGCCCGCAAAATGCGTGCTCGGCCTGAGATCGCCCGGCGGCTCGATCCCGATGCGCAGTCCGGGCGGGAAGACTGGCTCGGCGCCGAAAACAGGACCAAAGACCGCAAGGGCGGCCGAGGCCGCAACGAGGTAAGCCAACGACCGGCGGGGCATGGGGCGTATCCGCTTTCCATCTGGGGAGGCTCGGCCTGCCTAACCGGCATCGGCGGGCAGGGCAACGGCCTAAATTAACCGTCAGGTCACGTCGCAACGGGGTCAGGCCCGCCAAGCTCGCGATTTCGTGACCGGCTGGCTTGCGGGCCGGGGCGGCCCTCCTATATGAGCCATTGAGCCGCAGAAATGCGGCAAAAAGCGTATCCAGGGGGCTGGATCAGGGGGTCTGCGGATGAGCCGCGGATACCCGCTCGGGCGCCAAGTGGCCCGGCCGGCCGGCCGCAATTTTGAGAGGAAGAACCATGGGCAAGGTCATCGGCATCGACCTCGGCACCACCAATTCGTGCGTCGCCGTCATGGAAGGCAAAGCTCCGAAAGTCATCGAGAACGCCGAAGGCATGCGCACCACGCCTTCGATCGTCGCCTTCAGCGACGACGGCGAGCGTCTCGTCGGCCAGCCGGCCAAGCGCCAGGCGGTTACCAATCCGGAAAAGACCATCTTCGCGGTCAAGCGCCTGATCGGACGGCGATACGACGACCCGATGGTCGAGAAGGACAAGAAGCTTGTCCCGTATAAGATCTCCAAGGCGTCGAATGGCGACGCCTGGGTCGAGATCGACGGCAAAAGCTATTCGCCGTCGCAGATCTCCGGCTTCATCCTGCAGAAGATGAAGGAAACGGCGGAGGCCTATCTCGGGCAGAAGGTCGATCAGGCCGTCATCACCGTTCCCGCTTATTTCAACGACGCCCAGCGTCAGGCCACCAAGGACGCCGGCAAGATCGCCGGCCTCGAAGTGCTGCGTATCATCAACGAGCCGACCGCGGCCGCGCTCGCTTACGGTCTCGACAAACAGAAGACCGGCACCATCGCGGTCTACGACCTCGGCGGCGGCACCTTCGATATTTCGATCCTGGAAATCGGCGATGGCGTGTTCGAGGTGAAGTCCACGAACGGCGATACATTCCTGGGCGGCGAAGATTTCGACATGCGCCTGGTCAACTATTTGGCCGACGAATTCCAGAAGGAGCAGGGCATCGACCTGCGCCGCGATAAGCTCGCATTGCAGCGGCTCAAGGAATCAGCCGAGAAGGCCAAGATCGAGCTGTCGTCTACCACGCAGACCGAAATCAATCTGCCGTTCATCACGGCGGATGCCTCGGGCCCCAAGCATCTGACCATGAAGCTCACCCGTGCCAAGTTCGAGGCGCTGGTCGACGATCTCATTCAGAAGACCGTCGAGCCGTGCCGCAAGGCGATCAAGGACGCCGGCATCTCGGCGGCCGAGATCAACGAGGTGGTTCTGGTCGGCGGCATGACGCGCATGCCGAAGGTGCAGGAAGTCGTGAAGCAGTTCTTCGGCAAGGAGCCGCACAAGGGCGTCAATCCTGACGAAGTGGTCGCCATCGGCGCGGCTATTCAGGCCGGCGTGCTGCAGGGTGACGTCAAGGACGTGTTGCTGCTCGACGTGACCCCGCTCTCGCTCGGCATCGAGACGTTGGGCGGCGTGTTCACCCGCATCATCGACCGCAACACCACGATCCCGACCAAGAAGAGCCAGGTGTTCTCCACTGCCGAGGACAATCAGAACGCGGTCACCATCCGCGTATTCCAGGGCGAGCGCGAGATGGCGTCCGACAACAAGATGCTCGGCCAGTTCGATCTGGTCGGCATTCCGCCCGCGCCGCGCGGCGTGCCGCAGGTCGAGGTCACCTTCGACATCGACGCCAACGGCATCGTCAACGTGTCCGCCAAGGACAAGGCGACCGGCAAGGAGCAGCAGATCCGCATCCAGGCGTCGGGCGGGCTGTCCGAGGGCGACATCGAGAAGATGGTCAAGGACGCCGAGGCGCACGCCGAAGAGGACAAGAAGCGAAAAACGGCGGTCGAAGCCAAGAACCACGGCGAGGCGCTGGTGCATGCCACCGAGAAGGCGCTCTCCGAGCATGGTTCGAAGGTCGGCGAAGGCGAGCGCACCGCGATCGAGAACGCCATGGCGGATCTCAAAGAGGCGCTCAAGGGCGACGACTCGGCCGCCATCCAGGCCAAGACCAATGCGCTGGCGCAGGCTTCCATGAAGCTCGGCGAAGCCATGTACAAGCAGGCGGAAGCGCAAGGCGCTACTGGCGCCCCAGGTGGCGATGGGGCCGCGGCGGGTGAGAAAAAAGAAGACGTGGTCGACGCGGAGTTCACCGAGGTCGACGACAAGAACGACAAGAAATCCGCCTAAGCGTAAGGCGCTGTCCGTGCGGTCGACCGCAAGCGCGAAATGTAACGCCCCGGGGCTAAACCCCCGGGGTATCACTTTCCGGAGCGCGCCGGACGGCCGAATCAAGTACCGCTATGGCGGCGTTTTGATCTAACGGCGGGACCGGCATGTCCAAGCGCGACTATTACGAGATCCTGGGCGTATCGCGCACTTGCGGCGACGCCGAGCTCAAGGCTGCGTTCCGCAAGCTCGCCATGCAACATCATCCGGATCGCAATCCGGGCGACGCCGAATGCGAGCACAAATTCAAAGAGCTCAACGAGGCCTACGACGTCCTCAAGGACGGCGACAAGCGCGCCGCCTATGACCGGTTCGGTCACGCCGCCTTCGAGCAAGGCGGCATGGGCGCCGGCGCGCACGGCTTCGGCGCCGATTTCGCGAGTACCTTCTCCGATATCTTCGAAGATCTGTTCGGCATGGGCGGTGGCCGGCGCGGCGGCCGCAGCCAAGGCCGCGAGCGTGGCTCGGACCTGCGCTACAACATGGAAATCGGATTGGGAGAGGCGTTTACCGGCAAGACCGCCCAAATCCGCATCCCAACCTCGGTGACCTGCGAAGTTTGCTCCGGCACCGGCGCCAAGGCCGGCAGCAAGCCGAAACCGTGCGCGACCTGCGGTGGTGCCGGCAAGATCAGGCATGCGCAGGGCTTCTTCACGCTCGAGCGCACCTGCCCGGCCTGTCAGGGCCGCGGGCAGGTAATCGAGAATCCTTGTCCGTCTTGCGCTGGCGCTGGCCGGGTCACGCGCGAGCGCAATTTGTCGGTCAATATCCCCCCCGGCGTCGAGGACGGCACTCGTATCCGGCTTGCCGGCGAAGGCGAGGCGGGCCTGCGTGGCGGCTCGGCCGGCGACCTCTATATTTTCCTGTCGCTTACCCCACACGAGTTCTTCCAGCGCGATGGCGCCGACCTGCACTGCCGGGTGCCGATCTCCATGGTTACCGCGGCGATTGGCGGCGAATTCGAGGTGCCGGCCATCGACGGCGGCCAGGCGCGGGTCAAGGTGCCCGCCGGCACCCAGACCGGGCGGCGTTTTCGCCTGTCCGGCAAGGGGATGCCGGTGCTGCGCTCGAAACAAACCGGCGACATGTACGTTCAAGTTTCGGTGGAAACGCCGCAAAACCTGACAAAACGCCAGCGCGAGCTGCTGGCGGAGTTCGAAAAACTGTCATCCGAGGCGACCCAGCCGGAATCGGCCGGATTCTTCAGCCGGGTGAAGGATTTTCTCGATGGACTTGGGAAATCGGGGCAACCATGTTGACTAGCCACCTTGACCCCCTGCCCATGGCCCTATACCCGTGAAGTTCCCAGACTAAAGCCCGTTCCTCCGTACGCGTGACCCCGCATCAATGCCTTCACATTCAGTCGTCCGCGTCGCGAAGAAGAAGACCCTGCGTCTCGATGACGAGATGCAATTCATCCGTACTTGGATCGAGAAGCCGATCTCCACCGGCGCGGTAATGCCGTCGAGCAAGGCGCTGGCGCGCACCATGGCGCGCTATGTCGATCCGCAAGCGAGCGGCCCGGTGATCGAGCTCGGACCCGGGCACCGGTCCGGTGACGCAGGCGCTGGTTGAGCACGGCATCGATCCGGCGCGGCTGATCCTGGTCGAGTTCAATCCGGACTTCTGCCGGCTGCTCCGCACGCGCTATCCGGCGGCGACCGTTGTGCAGGGCGACGCCTATCGGCTGCGCCGTCTGTTGGAGACGTTCGTGCGCGAGCCGGCCGCCGCGGTGGTGTCGGGACTGCCGCTGGTCACCAAGCCGCTGCGCACGCGCCTGCGTCTGATTGCGGACGCAATGAGCCTGCTGGCAACGGGAGCGCCATTCGTCCAGTTCACCTACGCGATGGTGCCGCCGATCCCGAAAGCGGTGTCTGGGATCAAGGCCGAGGCCTCCGAGCTGATCTGGCTGAACCTGCCGCCGGCGCGCGTGTGGGTTTATCGCGGGCGCTGAACGCGTTTCAAAAAATTTGCTTATCGCAATTGGATGCCCGCTTTCGCGGGGCATGACAGCTTCTAGTATGCTATCCGGGATCGTCCACGGAGCCGCCGATGGCCACGCCGAAAATCCTCGTCCTGCCCGGCTCGACCCGCGCCGGCTCGCACAACGTCAAGCTGGCAGCGCTGGCGGCGAAAGAGCTGGCCTTGATCGACATCGACGTCACTCGCATCTCGCTCGAGGATTATCCGCTGCCGCTTTATGAGGGCGATCTCGAGGCCAATGCCGGGGCGCCCGCCAATGCGCTCAAGCTCAAGCAGATGATCATGGCGCACCACGGCGTGTTCATCGCCAGCCCGGAATACAGCGCATCGGTGACGCCGATCCTCAAAAACGCCATCGACTGGGTCTCGCGCGTGCGTGAGCGCGGCGATCCGACCTATGCCGCCTTCAAGGGCCGCGTATTCGCGATCTCATCGGCGTCGCCCGGCCGCTCCGGCGGGTTGCGCTCCTTGATGGCGCTGCGGCAAATCCTCGAGCTCGGCTGCGGTGCGCTGGTCATCCCCGAGCAGGTGGCGATTCCGCAGGCCGATCATGCCTTCGATGAGAGGGACAATATCGCCGACACCGGCACCGCCAACGTGTTTCGCGCCCAGCTCGCGCGGCTGGTCGATATGGCGCGGCGGATGATGTGAGGAGCACGGCTTTGACGCTGGATTCACGCGAACGCCTGATCGTTGCTCTCGACCTGCCGTCGGTGCAGGCCGCCGAGGCCATGGTGTCGCGCTTGGGCGAGACGGTGGGCTTCTACAAGATCGGCTATCAGCTCGCATTCGCCGGCGGGCTGACGTTCGCGGCCGGCTTGATCGCCGCCGGCAAGCAAGTGTTCCTCGATCTCAAGCTGCACGACATCGGCAACACGGTGGCCAAGGGCGTCGAGAGCATGGCGCAGCTCGGCGCGACTTTCCTGACCGTGCATGCCTATCCGCAGACCATGAAGGCGGCGGTGGAAGGAAAACGCGGGTCGACGCTGCGTATTCTCGCGGTGACCGTGCTTACCTCCTATAACGACGCCGATCTCGCCGCCGCCGGCTACGACCTCAGCGTGGGCGAGTTGGCCGCGGCGCGCGCAGCGCAGGCGCGCGACATCGGCGTCGATGGCCTGGTGTGTTCGGCGGAGGAGGTGGCCAATCTGCGCGGCATCGCCGGCCCGGGCATGGTGCTGGTCACGCCGGGCATCCGGCCCGCCGGCAGCGCAAGCGGCGACCAGAAGCGCATCATGACGCCAGCGCGGGCGATCGAGGCGGGCGCCGACTATCTGGTGGTCGGCCGGCCGGTGGTGGAAGCCCGCGATCCGAAGGCGGCGGCCGATGCGATTGTTGCCGAGATCGAACAGGCAACTAGCAATTGAAGGCAAGCAGGAATGGCCAAAGGTTATTGGATCGCCAATGTCGATGTCCGCAATCCGGACGGATACAGGAAAAGGAATATGTCGCCGCTCTGCCGGACATTTTTCGCAAGTTCGGCGCGCGCTACGCCATACGTGGCGGCAAGACCGAAGTCGTCGAAGGCAAGAGCCGAAGCCGCGTCGTCATTATCGAATTTCCAAGCTATGAAGCGGCGCTGGCATGCTACCGCTCGCCCGAATACGCGAAGGCTATCGCGCTGCGGCAGGCCAATGCGGATGCCGATTTGATCGTGATCGAGGGCTACGACGGCCCGCAGCCGTAACGTCCTCTCCCTCTCCCCGCACGCGGGGAGAGGTGACAGAACCTGCATCGGCCCGCTATACCCCTCGGTTAGTTCCGGGAGTCTGACCGATGGCCGAGATGCAGCTCGTGGTCGCCGGCGCCGGCGGGCGGATGGGCCGCACGCTGGTCAAGGCGATTGCCGACAGCAAGGATTTTGCGCTGAGTGGTGCGCTCGAAGACGTGCGCTCGCCGCTGATCGGCTCGGACGCCGGCACGCTGGCCGGCACGCCGGAGAATGGTGTCAAGCTCAGCGGCGACGCGGCAGCGCTGCTGGATAAGGCCGACGGCATTATCGACTTCACGGCGCCGTCGGCGACAGTGGCCTTCGCCGCGCTCGCGGCCAAGGGCCGCAAGTTCCACATCATAGGCACCACAGGCTTAGGCGCGGCCGACGAAGCCAAGATCAAGGACGCCGCCAAGAGCGCGGTGATCGTCAAATCCGGCAATATGAGCCTCGGCGTCAATCTGCTGGCCGCGCTCACCCGGCGCGTCGCCAAGACGCTCGACAATTCCTTCGACATCGAAATCCTGGAGATGCATCACAACCAGAAAGTCGATGCGCCGTCCGGCACCGCGCTGATGCTCGGCCGCGCGGCGGCGGAAGGCCGCGGCATCGATCTCGACAAGAATTCGGTCAGGCGCCGCGACGGGCACACCGGCGCGCGCAAGGCTGGCGACATCGGCTTTGCCGCGTTGCGCGGTGGCAGCGTGGTCGGCGAGCACAGCGTGATCTTCGCTGGCCCGGCCGAGCGCGTCGAATTGGTGCACAAGGCCGAGGACCGTATGATTTTTGCGCGCGGCGCGCTGCACGCGGCGTTGTGGGCGCGTGATCAGAAGCCGGGGCTGTATTCGATGGCCGATGTGCTCGGCCTCGGAAACTTCTGAAAGGGTGGCAGCATGACAGATCAAGAGATCACGGCGAAGAAAGCCAGAATGTTCGCCGTCTTCGGCGTCGGCCTTATTTGCTTCGTCATCGCGGGTAGATCGCGCGCAACTTGAATAAGGAGACTGCTTCGAAATGACCGACCGCCTTCTCGTGCTTGTGCGCCACGGCCAGAGCGACTGGAACCTGAAGAACCTTTTCACCGGCTGGCGCGATATCGACCTAACCGACAAAGGTGTCGCCGAGGCGCGCGAGGCCGGCCGCAAGCTCAAGGCGCAGGAAATCAAGTTCGACGTCGCCTTCACTTCGGCGCTCAAGCGCGCGCAGCGCACGCTCGACCTGATGCTGACTGAACTTGGCCAGACAAATATTCCCGTGTTCAAAGACCAGGCGCTCAACGAACGCGACTACGGCGACCTCTGCGGCCTCAACAAAGATGATGCCCGCAAGAAATGGGGCGAGGAGCAGGTGCACAAATGGCGTCGCTCCTACGACATTGCGCCGCCCGGCGGCGAGAGCTTACGCGACACCGCCGCGCGCGTGCTGCCTTATTACATTCAGGAAATATTACCGCGAGTGATGCGCGGCAAGCACGTGCTGGTGTCAGCGCACGGCAATTCATTGCGTGCGCTGGTAATGGTGCTCGACAAGCACACAACGGAAAGCATCACCAAATTGAATTTGGATACCGGCGTGCCGATGATCTACCGGCTCAATGCCAATTCGACGGTGAAGTCGAAAATGGATCTGGCGGCGTAGCTACGCCGCCGCCATCCCCGCTTCCCAACCCAGCATCGCCCGCTTGCGGGTGAGGCCCCAGTGATAGCCGGTGATGTCGCCGTTCTTGCCGACCACGCGGTGGCACGGCACCACGAAGCAGATCGGGTTCTTGCCGACCGCGGTGCCGACCGCGCGCGCGGCCTTCGGCTCGCCGAGTTTGGCGGCGACACCGGAATAAGTGTCGAGCTTGCCCATCGGAATGGTCAGCAGTTTCTCCCACACCCGCACTTCGAAATCCGTTCCGATCAGCACCACGCGCAGCGGCTGCTCGGGGCGCCAGAGCGCCGGATCGAAAATGCGCCGCGCGGTGGCGGCGGTGGCCGCGAGGTCCTCGACATAGCGTGCCTTCGGCCAGCGCGAACGCATATCCCTGAGCGCCGAGCGTTCCTTGCCGGCGTCGGCAAGCGCCAGGCCGGCGAGGCCGCGCGGCGTGTTCATCACGAGGGCTGTCCCGAACGGGCAGGGGTGGAACCCATATGAAATGGTCAACCCTTCGCCGCCGACCTTCCATTCGCCCGGCGACATTGCCTCGTGCGTGACGAACAGATCGTGCAGCCGGCCGGGTCCGGACAAGCCGACCTCGTAGGCGGTGTCCAGCACGCTCGCCGGCGAGCGCAGCAGCTCGCGCGCATGATTGAGCGTAAGCGCCTGCAGGAAGGCTTTCGGCGTTAGCCCGCACCAGCGGCGGAACAGATGATGTAGATCGGTGGGGGTGACGCCGGCGGCGTCCGCGATGGTCTCGATCGCGGGCTGCGCGCGCCAGTTGCCGCGGATATGGGCGATGGCGCGGCGCACGATGTCGTAATCCGCCGCCGCCGTCGGTAGCAGGGCGAAGCGGGGGAAGCGGTCGCCTAAGTCCGTTTTTGCAAGGGTCATGGTCATGACCTGCTATTTAGAACGGGATCGCCTGCCTAGCCACCCGATTCCTGACTAACCAAACGTCGTCTGCGTCACCCCCCGCTTGGCCTCGCTCAGGGCGTCGCCGAGCGCCTGCGCGAAGCTCGCTTTCTCGCCGGGCCCCAGGAAATTCCCGATCACCAGTTGCTTGCCGCGTGACACCAGAAGCAGCCGCTCAATGCCGTATTCCTCGTGCGCCACCTTGTCGAGCCTGACCCAGAGCGGGTTGAGCACCCATTCGCGCGCCGCTCCGCCCGGGCTGACCTTGCGCACCTTGAGCGCGGTCGGCGTCACCGTAACCTGCTCGTAAGCGGCGGCTTGCCGGTAGTTGAGCCGGAACGCCCAGTACAGCAGCAGCACGTCGAGCCCGAAATAGCCGAACACCGGCCAGGCGCCCATCAGCAGGAACGCCATTCCGGAGATGAAGCTGACGCCGCCGAACAGGATCATCAACACCAGGAAGCCAACATGGCCGAGCGAGCGGTGCGGTGTGAGCACGGCGGAAAAGATCGTGGGTTCGAGGTCGCCGGCGTTGTCGGTGGTCATGGCGCTCAGTATACCGGGAACATGGCGAAAAAATCGGTCCGAAAAGTTTTGGCGAAGGCCCGCAAGGGCAACGCGGCGAAGCTAAAGCGGCCGCGCAAGCAGGCCAAGGCCGACGCGAAGGCGCTTGGGGGCGCCCTCAAGCCATGGACCAATGCGCAAATCGAGGAAGCGTTCCGCCGCTTCCAGGCGGCGAACCCGGAACCCAAGGGCGAACTGCAACACATCAATCCGTTCACGCTGCTGGTGGCTGTGGTGCTCTCCGCGCAGGCGACCGATGCCGGCGTCAACAAGGCGACACCGGCGCTGTTTAAGCTCGCCGACACGCCGGAGAAAATGGCCGCCCTGGGCGAGGACCGTGTGCGCGACCTGATCAAGACCATCGGATTGTTCCGCACCAAGGCCAAGAACGTGGTCGAGTTGTCGCGCCGGCTGGTTGCCGAGCATGGCGGGCAGGTACCGCGCTCGCGGGAGGCGTTGGAGGCGCTGCCGGGCGTCGGGCGCAAGACCGCGAACGTGGTACTCAATATCGCGTTTCGCGAGCCGACCATCGCGGTCGATACCCATATTTTCCGCGTCGGCAATCGCACCGGCCTGGCGCCGGGAAAAAATCCATTCGAGGTCGAGCAGAAGCTCGAGCAGGTGGTGCCGGCGCACTACAAACTGCACGCGCATCATTGGCTGATTCTGCACGGCCGCTATACCTGTCTCGCGCGCAAGCCGCTGTGCGAAAAGTGTATCATCGCCGATCTGTGCCAATGGCCGGGCAAGACGGTTCTATAAGAGCTGTCGAGGGAGAGTTGGTATGGGCGGCACCGGTCGCACAAAGGGCAATGTTGTCGATCAACCCGACCCGAATCTGATTTTCGGCAATGCCGGCTTGCCTGCGAAGCCTGGCGCAGTCTGGATGAAAACGCTTCTCCACTTTGGCCGAAATCACAAGCGCGATGCCGCCGCCGCGACGAAATACTGGCGCGCTGGTTCCGATTTTCTGTCAAAGCTGCCAAAGAAGTCAAAACGCACCGTCGAGCAGCAATTGGCAGCCGACATCATTCAATCGAATTGTCGCAATGCGCGCGAACGATTTCTCACAAATCATGCCGAAGCGGTTTATCGAAAGCTCACTAAAAATCTCGCCGAATTCAAGCGCGTCGATGAACTCGCTTACGACGCCGCAACACTTGTTCCGGGATTAACGCCGACACGCAAGCAGGTCGCCGCTGAAAGTGTGCTGCTGCAAAGCGAAAAGGACGGCATCGAGGTCGACCAGGGTATTTTCCTCGCGCAGGTGCTGGCGGTGCCTGACGCCGGCCGGCATCTCTGCCACGCCATGCTGCGGCCGAAGCTGGAATCGATCGAACGCGCACGGGAATTCATACTGAACGATGTGATTGATTTCGGTCCGGCCAAAGTCGAACGGCAGGGCAAGGCAGCGGTGGTTACCGTCAAAAATCCGCGCTTCCTCAATGCCGAGGACGACGACACGCTCGAAGATACCGAAACCGCGGCCGACATCGCGATCGTCGATCCAATGAGCGAAATCTGCGTGCTGCGCGGCGGCGTGGTCGATCACCCGAAATACCGCGGCCGCAAAGTGTTCTCCGCCGGCATCAATCTCACCCATCTGTATCGCGGGAAAATTCCTTACCTCTGGTACATCCGCCGCGACATGGGCGCGGTGAACAAGATGCTGCGCGGCCTAGCGATGGGCGGCGCCAGCCCCGACGAAGTCTATGGCGGCACGCGCGAGAAGCCCTGGATCGCCGGCCTCGACTGCTTCGCCATCGGCGGCGGCTGCCAGTATCTGCTGGCGATGGACTACGTGGTGGCCGGAAGCGACGCCTATATGACCCTGCCTGCCCGCAAGGAGGGTATCATTCCCGGCGCCGCTAACTTAAGACTGCCGCGCTTTGTCGGCGCGCGCATCGCGCGCCAAGCGATCCTCGCCGGCCGGCGGCTCGACTGTGACAGCCCGGAAGGCCGCATGATCTGCGATGAGGTCGTGCCGCCGGGCGAGGTCGACGCCGCGGTTACGCGCGCGGTCGAGGACTTCGCTGGCTCCGGCGTGGTCAGCGCCGCCGGCAATCGACGCGCGCTACGTGTCGGCGAGGAGCCGCTCGATACGTTTCGCCGCTACATGGCGGTCTATTGCCGCGAGCAAGCCTATTGCCACTTCAGCCCGGCGCTGATCGCCAATCTGGAAAAGCACTGGAACGCCGCGCAGCACAAGCTCTGAGCCGCGGGGGGTCTAGCGTGGCGGCTCGATCAGTTCCGCCCGCGGGCCGCCCATGCGCTTGTGGATGTGCACCATGTAGGCCATGGCGAAGATAGGTGTCGCCAGATTGACCAGGGGGATCGACACGAACACCGCGATCACCATGCCGGCGAGAAAGATGTAGGGCGCGTTGGCTTTGCGCATCGCCTTGGCCTCATGCGGCGGGCGGAAGCGCATGGCGGCGAGCTCGAAATATTCGCGACTGAGCAGGTAGGCACTCGCCAGGAACAGAATGATCACGCCGAGCCCGGCGAAGAATATGAACGGCACCGCGCACAGATAAACCGCGAGTGCAAGTAACGCGACCTTCACGCCCTCGATCAGCGCGCGCAACAGCGGCAGCGCGTGGCCTGGCGGCTCGGCCGGATAGCATTCGCGCTCTACCGCGTCGGCCACCTCGTCGACGAAGAAGCTGCCGACGAAGGCGGTCACCGCCGGCATCAGGAACAAGGCGCCGGTGACAATCCCTAGGCTCGCCATGATCGACAGCACCCAGGCCAGCGTCGCCCAGGCCGCGTGCGGCGCCACGCCGGAGGTCTGCTCGGCCCAGGTCGCGCCGCTTGCCGCCAGCGCGCTTAAGATGCGGTTGAGCACGATGCCGATAATGACGATCAGCAGCAAAGCCAGTCCGACGGCCTTCATAAGCACAGCGCGCAGCGGCCGCGTGAACAGTTGTGCAAGGGCTTTGAGGGCCGCGTCGATCATGCGGTCACAGCTAACGCCGGCCGCGGCAATGAGCAAGGCCATCGCCGATTAAGCCACCGGCGACAGCGTGTCGGTTTCCAACGTTTCGGTCTCAGCCGGCACCAGCGCCACCATCTCTTCGGCGTCGGCGGCCGGAAGTTCGGCCCAGGCCATCGCCTTGTAGTCGAAGCCTTTCACCAAGGTCGGCTTGACCACCTCGAAATAGGGCGAGATGTCGAAATCGCGCGGGGCGAACAGCGAGGAATGGCGGATTTCTAGGATTTCGCGTCGCGCCGCTTCGCTCTCGACCGTGGTCACTTTGGCCAGGATCGGGTAGCGCACATTCTCGAAGGCTTGCGCGATCAGCGCCGAGCAGATGATGCGGGTCGGGTGGCCGGAGCCGAGCGCCATCAGGCGCCGGCGCCAGCGTTGCGGCACCGGCAGCGGAAACAGATAGCGCATGAGGTCGATGATGTTCTTCAGATCGTAGTCGAAACCGATGCGCTCGGCGGCATAGGCGCAAACGCGCGCGCAATCGTCCGCGGTGAGTTTGGTCGGCCGGCAAATGCGGGTGTGGCAGTGAATATATTTTGACAGCGGCGCCGCCACCACGCCTGGCCGATATTGGCTTCCACCAGCACCAGCGGCTCGCCGTCGGCCGTTTCACGATCGCCGATCGGCCCGACATAAAGCGCGGCGTGCGACCAGGTGGACTGCGTGAGATACTTAATGACGCCGGAAATATGGTTGTTGCCTTCGACCAGCAGCACGTCGCCCGGCTTGAGCGCCGCGCGCAGCGCGTCAGCGTCGCTCGGCGTGAAAGGCTCATAGCCCTGCGCCGGCTTTTCCAGATAGTGGGCGAGAACCCGCCCGATCCGGTCGGCCATCGTGCTCATAATGCCCAGTCCCAGCCGTCAGTCCTTGACGCCGCACACCCACGCGTCTTGTTGTCGCCAAATTTAGTGAAGACTCATTGCAATTTGGTTCATCCACCGCACGCCCGAGTTACAATTCGTTAGCCAGGAAATTTGCGGCGCCACGCGGCTTCGGGCACTGTGGCGGCCCCGCCCGGAAAGAATTCGGATACCATGCCGAGGCTTAGCCGCCGATCATTCCTGGCCGCCTCCGCCGCGCTGATCGCGGCGCCGGCGCTCGGCGCGCTGCAGGATGCCGGCGACGTGGATGTGGCCATCGTCGGCGCCGGCGTTGCCGGCATCGCCGCCGCGCGCCGCATCGCCGCAGCCAAGCGGGGCTTTCGGCTGTACGAGGCGGGGAGCCGGGTCGGCGGCCGCTGCGTTACCGACACGAAGATCTTCGGCCTGCCGTTCGATCTCGGCGCGCATTGGATCCACAACCCCGACAGCAATCCGTTGAGCAAACTCGCACGCGGGCTCGACATCTATCCGGCGCCGCGCGGGCAGACGGTGCGCGTCGGCCCCCGCAATGCCCGCGACAGCGAGCTGGAGAACTTCCTCGCCGCGCTGGTGCGCTCGCATCGCGCCATCGCCGACGTCGCCCGTGCCAAGAACGACGTGGCGACGGCGGCGCTGCCGCGCGATCTCGGCGACTGGCAGCACACGATCGAATTCATTCTCGGCCCCTATGGCTGTGGCAAGGACCTCAAGGACGTCTCCGCCATGGATCTGGCCCGCCTCGCCGAGCGCGACACCGACGCGTTCTGCCGGCAGGGCTATGGCGCGCTGCTCGCTAATCTCGCCAGTGACGTTCCGGTGCGGTTGTCGACGCCGGTTACGCGGATCGCGTGGGACCGGGGACTTACGGTCGAGACCGCCAAAGGCATGCTGCGCGCCCGTGCCGTGATCGTGACGGCGTCGACCAATGTGCTCGCCGGCGAAAAAATCGAATTCAGCCCGGCGCTGCCCAAGCGCCAGCTCGATGCCGCGGCCAAGCTTTCGCTCGGCAGTCTCGATCACATCGCGCTCGACATGCCCGGCAATCCGCTCGGCCTGCAACGCGATGACATGGTGTTCGAACAGGCGGCCGGCGCGCGGACCGCCGCGTTGCTGGCCAATGTGTCGGGCACCAGCCTGCATCTGGTCGAGGTTGCCGGTGGTTTCGGCCGCGAGCTCTCCGCCAAGGGCGAGGCCGCGATGGTCGACTTCGCCGGCGACTGGCTGGCGACGCTGTTCGGCTCCGGTGTCAAGCGCGCGATCAAGCGCAGCCACGCCACGCGCTGGAACGATGAGCCCTTCGTGCTTGGTGCCATGTCTGCCGCTGCGCCCGGCAGCGCCGACGCGCGCAAGGTGCTGATGGAGCCACTCGGCAGCCGCATCTGGTTTGCCGGCGAGGCGGTGCATGATACCCAATGGGGCACGGTCGCCGGCGCCTGGGAGTCGGGCACGCGCGCGGCGGAAGCGGCGTTGCGCAGGCTCGGCGCGCTGAAGGAACCGGGCGAGGACAGGTCGCCTCGCCGCTCGCGTGAGCGTCCGCGCGGCCGCCGCCGGGATGAGGAGAATTGATGACACGGCCGAAAGCGCTGATCGCCTGGTCGAGCGGCAAGGACAGCGCCTGGGCGCTGCACGAAGCGCGCCGCGCCGGCGAATTCGAAATCGTCGGTGCCTTAACGACGGTGACCGATAGCTTCGCCCGCGTCAGCATGCATGGCGTGCGCGAGAAACTGCTGCGCGCCCAGCTCGATGCCGCCGGCCTGCCGGCGATGGTCGTGCGCATCCCCTATCCGTGTCCGAACGAGATCTATGAGCGCGCAATGGCGGCGGCGATGGGGGACGCCAAGGCGCGCGGCGTCACGCATATAATTTTTGGCGATCTCTATCTGGAGGATGTACGCGCTTATCGCGAGAAAAATCTCGCCGCTACCGGCATCACGCCGGTGTTCCCTTTGTGGCAGAAGCCGACCGGGCGGCTGGCGCGCGACATGATCGAGGCCGGCGTTGAGGCGCATCTCGCAGTCATCGACTTGAAGAAATTGCCGGCCGCGTTCGCCGGCCGCCGCTTCGATGCTGGATTGATCGACGCGCTGCCCGCCAGCAGCGACCCCTGCGGCGAGAACGGCGAATTCCATACCTTCGTATCGGCCGGGCCGATGCTGGCGCGCAAAATTTCAGTGCGGGTCGGCGAGACGGTCGAGCGCGACGGGTTTGCCTTTGCGGATTTGTTGTCGGCCTAAGCCCGCAACACGCCGCCAGTTTTCCTGGCGACCTCGGCGACGATCTTAGCGGCCAGCGCGTCGATCTCGGCATCGGTCATGGTCTTTTCGCGCGGCTGCATAGTTACAGCGATGGCGATCGACTTCTTGCCGGGGTCGATGCCCTTGCCTTCGTAGACGTCGAACACGGTGACGTTGGCGATCAGCTTGCGGTCGGCATTCTGCGCCGCGCGCACGATGTCGGCGGCCTTCACGCCGTTCTCCACCACGAAGGCGAAATCGCGCTCGACCGACTGGAACGGCGACAGCTCGAGCATGGGCTTTGCGCGTGTGGCCTTGGCCTTCGGCTCGGGGATTTTTTCCAGGATCACTTCGAAAGCCACCAGCGGACCTTCCGCCTTAAGCGCTGCAAGCGCGCGCGGATGCAATTCGCCGAAAGCGCCAAGCACATTCTGTGGCCCGATCTGAATGGTGCCGCTGCGGCCGGGATGAAACCAGGCCGGCCCGCCCGGCACGACCTGCAAGGCTTGCATCGGCGTGCCGGCAGCCGCCAGCACGGCGAAGGCGTCGGCCTTGGCATCGAAGGCATCGACTGGCGCCGCCTTGCTCGACCAGTGCCGGCCGATGCCGGCGGCCTTGGCGAGCGCGCGGCGCACGCCGGTTGCGGCGGTGAGTTGGTCCTCGGGCGTGTCGCCCTTGAAAATTTGCCCGACCTCGAACAGTGCCACGTCGGCGCTACCGCGGTCGGCATTGCGCTGCGCTGCCATCACCAGCCCGGGAATGAGGCTCGGCCGCATGTCGGAAAGCTCGACCGCGATCGGATTGGCCAGCGCGAGCGCAGCAGCGCCGCCGCCGAACAACTCGGCCTCGCGTTTCGACACGAACGACCAGGTGACGGCCTCCACCATGGCGCGTGCGGCCAGCGCGCGCTTGGCCTTGCGGGTGCGGTTCTGAATCGGCGTGAGCACGGCTTTGCGCGCATGCTCGCCGCGCGGGAACGGCGTCGACGGCACCTGGTCGACGCCGACGATGCGCATCAGCTCCTCGACGATGTCGGCGCGGCCATGTACGTCCGGCCGCCACGACGGCACTGCGACCTTTACGCGTTCGTTCTGGCCGACGGCGAAGAAGCCGAGCTTCTCCAATACGCGGCGCACGTCGGCGAGCGGCAGCTTGATGCCGGCCAGCCGCTGTAATTCGTTTAAAGGAAAATCGATGACCGTTTCCTTCGGCGTCGCGTCGCCGGCGACCACGGTCTCCGACGGGCTACCGCCGCAGAGATCGAGCACCATCTGCGTGGCGAGCTCCAGGCCCGGCAGCATGAAGGCGGGATCGACGCCGCGCTCGAAGCGGTAGCGCGCGTCGGAATTGATGCCAAGCTTGCGACCGGTCTGCGCGATGTTGAACTCGTCCCACAACGCCGATTCGATCAGTACGTCCGTCGTCGTCTCCGAGCAGCCGGTGGCCTCACCGCCCATGATGCCGGCGAGCGATTCCACGCCCTTCTCGTCGGCGATCACGCACATGGCCTGGTCGAGCGTGTAGGTCTTGCCGTCGAGTGCGAGTAGCGTCTCGCCGTTATGGGCGCGCCGCACGGTGAGATTGCCATTGACCTTGGCGGCGTCGAACACATGCAGCGGGCGGCCGCGGTCGAAGGTGATGAAATTGGTGATGTCGACCAGCGCGTTGATCGGGCGCAGGCCGATCGCGGTCAGGCGTTTCTGCAGCCAGTCGGGCGACGGGCCGTTCTTGACGCCCTTGACCAGGCGCAGACCAAAAGCCGGGCACAGCGAGGGCGTCGCACCGAAATCGAGCGTGACCTTGACCGGGCAAGGAAACGTACCCTTCACCGGTTTGGGTGGGCGGTCCTTGAAGGCGCCGATAGAGGTGGCGCCGAGGTCGCGCGCGATGCCATTGACGCCGGTGCAGTCCGGCCGGTTGGGCGTGAGGCTGATCTCGATCACCGGCTCGCTGACGCCGGCCCATTCGACGTAAGGCTTGCCGACCGGCGCATCGGCGGGCAGCTCGATGATGCCGTCATGATCGTCGGAAATCATCAGCTCCGCCGCAGAGCACAGCATACCGCGGCTTTCCACGCCGCGGATGGTGCCGACCGTCAGGGTAATGTTCTTGCCGGGGATGAAGGTGCCGGGCGCCGCGAACACGCCCTTCATGCCGGCATGCGCATTGGGCGCGCCGCACACGACCTGAATTGGCTTGCCGTCGCCGATGTCCACCATGCACACGCGCAGGCGATCGGCATTCGGATGCTTCTCGGCGGAGATGACATTGGCAATGACAAACGGCTTGAGCAGCGCCACCTTGTCCTCGACGCGCTCGACCTCGAGCCCGATCATGGTGAGCTTGTCCACGATCGCCGCTAGCGGCTCGTTGGTGTCGAGATGCTCCTTCAGCCAAGGCAGGGTGAATTTCACGAGCTCAATCCTCCCGCCAGCGTCGGGAAATCGAGCGGCCGGAAGCCGTAATGCGCGAGCCAGCGTACGTCGGCCTCGAAGAAAGCGCGCAGGTCGTGCATGCCGTATTTCAGCATGGCGATGCGGTCGATCCCCAAGCCCCAGGCGAAGCCCTGATACTCCGCCGGGTCGAGCCCGCAATTGCGCAGCACGTTCGGATGCACCATGCCGCAGCCGAGAATCTCCAGCCAGTCCTCGCCTTCGCCGAACCGGATTTCGCCTTTGTCGCGTTTGCACTGGATGTCGACTTCCAGCGACGGCTCGGTGAATGGGAAGAACGACGGGCGGAAACGCATCTTCACGCTGTCGACCTCGAAGAACGCCTTGCAGAATTCTTCCAGGATCCATTTCAGGTGGCCGAGATGCGAGCCCTTGTCGATCACCAGGCCCTCGACCTGGTGGAACATCGGCGTGTGGGTTTGATCGCTATCGCTGCGATAGGTGCGGCCTGGAATGATGACGCGGATCGGCGGTTTCTGTGTGAACATGGTGCGCACCTGCACCGGCGAGGTGTGCGTGCGCAGCAAGAGCCGCGAGCCGTCCGGCTTGGGCGGGAAATAGAAGGTGTCGTGCATTTCCCGCGCCGGATGGCCTTCCGGGAAATTCAGCTTGGTGAAGTTGTAGTCATCGGTCTCGATGTCGGGACCTTCCACCACCGCGAAGCCCATGTCGGCGAAGATGGCGGTGAGCTCGTCGGTCACCTGGCTGATCGGATGCACGCGGCCGGTTTCGGTCGGCGCGTCGCGCACCGGCAGCGTGACGTCGACGGTCTCGGTGTTGAGCCTGGCATTTAGCGCGCTGGCTGCGAGCGCGTCCTTGGCGGCCGCGATCGCGGCAGTGACCCGGTCCTTCAACCCGTTGATCGCAGGGCCCTGCACCTTGCGCTCGTCCGGCGTCATAGCGCCGAGCGTCTTGAGCAGCGCCGATACCGAGCCGCTTTTGCCCAACGCCGCCACGCGCACGGCTTCCAGCCTCGCTTCGTCTTTGGCCGAAGCTATGGCGCCCGTTATCTCCTTCTCAAGCGCGGCAATGTCGCTCATTCATGGCTCCGCAAATCGCGGCTGGTTGTGGCCGTCCGGGCCGGATCAGGTCAAGCCCCGCGATGATAGCGGGGGGAGGGCGTGAGACAGTCGAATCATCCTTCAATACAAAGGATTCGCGATGCTTGTTCGCACAATTCTGGCCTGTTCGGCCATCCTCTTGCTGGTCCGGCCGGGCGCCGCCGAGGACTGCCAGCTGCTCGGATTTGAGGCCCGCGAGCAGGTGCTCCGCCATGCGCCGACCTGTGACAAAGCGAACGAATTGTTCGGTGACTGCGCCTATGGGCCAGCGGCGACATCTCGCTCTGCCAGATCGTGACCGAGAAGTGCGAAAGTAACTTCCTGAACAAGCTCGGCAAGGCGCAGCGCCGCACTTACGACCGGGCGATGAAGCGCTGCGACACCAAATACGAGAACATAGACGCCACCATGTATCGTGCCATGGCGGCCGGCTGCCGCGCCGATCTGGCGCAGAGCTACGCGCACAAATTCGGCAAAGCACGATAGCGCCCGACACGAGCCTCAGGCCGGCAGCGCGGCTTTGGCCTTTTCCACGATCGCCTGGAACGCCGCCGGCTCGCGGATGGCTAGATCGGACAGCACCTTGCGGTCGACCATCAGCCCGGCCTTCGAGAGTCCGGCGATGAAGCGGCTGTAGTTGAGGCCGAACGGCCGCACCGCGGCGTTCAGACGCTGGATCCACAGCGCGCGGAAGGTGCGCTTGCGCCGCTTGCGGTCGCGGAACGCGTATTGGCCGGCCTTCTCGACCGCCTGCTTGGCGATACGGATCGTATTCTTGCGGCGGCCGTAATAACCCTTGGCGGCCTTGAGAACTTTCTTGTGCTTGGCGTGCGAGGTGACGCCACGTTTGACGCGGGCCATGACAAATCTCCTTGCAGTTCTGAGCGAGGCTTGACGGGGACAAGGGCCACGCGAGGGCGGCCCCAGAATACGATCAGCCGTTGGGCAGAAAGTATTTCTTGATGTTGTCGCCGTCGGTCTTGAACAGCACCTTGGTGCCGCGATGCTCACGGATCTGCTTAGTGGTCCGCTTGATCATGCCGTGGCGCTTGCCGGACTGCTGGAATTTCACCTTGCCGGTCGCGGTGATCTTGAAGCGCTTTTTGGCGCCCGATTTGGTCTTCAGTTTGGGCATTTTGCTCTCCTCATCGGCGCAACGCGGGGCGAGAGGCCCCCACTTGGCCGGGATGTGCTCGCTAGACGTAAGTCTTTGAGCGGGTGCTCGGAATTGAGCTTTTGACCGCCGCCACGGCAGCCCTAACCAGCCGGGCGGCGAGAGGGCGGCGTTATGGCAGAGGCGGCCGACGCTGGCAACCAAGCCGTTCGGCGTCTGCGTTAACCTTATGTTTCCAGGCCCTTTGTTATGCCACCCCCTAAATCATCAGGGGTCGTGGTTATGCGCGGTATGATGAATTCCATTGTCTTTTCCGTATTGCTGGCCGCTGCGGCCTGGGTAGGCCCGCCGCCCGCCGCCTTTGCGGCAACCCAAGACGGCAACTGGAGTGTGCTGATTATCACCGATAGGGGCGATTGCGACCGCGGCTACCGATACGGTTTGAAGGTCGCGAACGGCCGGGTCAGCTATCGGGGCGACGCGGCGGTCGACCTGGCCGGCACGGTTGCCAGCAACGGCGCGGTCAATGTCAGCATCAAAGTCGGCGACAAGGGGGCCAGCGGCACCGGCCACCTGTCGGAAAGCTCCGGCGCCGGTACCTGGCACGGCATCGGCTCGATCGGCACCTGTACCGGACACTGGCAAGCCGAGCGCACTCCATAACCCCAATTTGTGATTATGGATTCCGGCCTCGCGGGCTAATGCCCGCGCCCCGGAGTGATAGGTTAGAATTTAGCGCGGCGCCAGCAGCATGACCATCTGCCGGCCTTCGAACCGCGGCTCCGATTCGATCTTGGCGATCGGCGCAGTGTCGTCCTTGACGCGGTTGAGCAGCTTGTAGCCGAGCTCCTGGTGCGCCATTTCGCGGCCGCGGAAGCGCAAGGTGATCTTGACCTTGTCGCCCTCTTCGAAGAAGCGCTTCATCGAACGCATCTTCACGTCGTAATCGTGATCGTCGATCATCGGCCGGAGCTTGATCTCCTTGATCTCGACGACTTTTTGCTTTTTGCGGGCTTCGGCGGCTTTTTTCTGCGCCTGGAATTTGTATTTGCCGAAATCCAGGATCTTGCAAACCGGGGGGGTCGTGTTGGGAGAAATCTCCACTAGGTCGAGCCCGGCCGCTTCCGCCATGCTCATGGCGGTTTGGAAATCGACGACACCTTTGTTGTCGCCGGTACTATCGATCAGCTGAACCTCTCGGGCGCGGATCTCCTCGTTGATGCGCGGGCCGTCCTTTTGGGCGGGCAGCGCGGACTTCATCGGACGACGAATGGCTTTTTTCTCCTCAAGCTGTTGCGACAAGCCGGGACGCCCATGAGCGCCTCGGGTAACGAGAGATTGGTAGAAACGACGAATAAGTCAACGTGGTTCCGTCGATCGTGGTGACAGAAATGACCGGAATTTCGGTCAAATCGTTCAAATATCTCTAATTTTGTCGCAATGGCGGCGCCAGGGCCTGCGTTTTTTCGCGGCCGGTGATCTCGCCATAAAGCCGCAGCGTCTGCTCGGCGACCGCTGGAGCATTGAAATGGCCGAGCACCCAGTCGCGGCCGCGCGCGCCCATGGCGCGGCGGGCCGGCTCCGGCAGCGAGAACAGCCGCAGCAAGGTTGCCGCCAGCGCCGCGTCGTCGCCGGAGTGAAAGCGCAAGCCGGTGATGCGGTTCTCCGGCACCACCGGGGGCGTGAGCACGATATCCGGTCCGGCGCCGAGGTCGGAGACGACTACCGGTCGCGCCATCGCCTGTGCCTCCAGGATTGCTCGTTGCAGGCCTTCCGGCTGCACCGCCGCCGACACGACCGCCGAGGCTGCGGCATAGGCGGCCGGCATGTCGGCGACCGGCGCCGCCATGCGGATGACGTCCATGGTGCCGGTGGCCAGCACCAAATCCCAAAGCTCGCCGGTGTAATGGGTGCGGCCGCGGTCTTCGCCGACGAAGACGCACAAGAAATCCTTGAATCCCATCTCTTTCAGCCGTTTCGCCGCCTTCACCACCACATGATGGCCCTTGCGGCGCACGATGCGGCCGACAATCAAGATCACCTTGGTGTCGGGCTTGATGCCCCAGGCGTGACGCATCGCCTCGACGCGCGCGCGCGCGACCTCGGCCGGATTAAAGCGCTCGACGTCGATGCTGGCCGGCACGACCGATATGCGCTCCCACGGCATGCCATAGCGGTCGTTGACCAATTGCGCGATCTGCTCGCTCACCGCCACGACGCGGTCGCCGCGCGCCATGATGCCGTTGTACAGGTGCTTGAAGATGTTCTGATCGCGAAAACCCTTGTACCAGCTGGTGAGGAAGGGAATGCCGCGCAGGCGCGCGGCGAGATAGCCGCTCCAGGCCGCCGAGCGGCCGAGCGCATGGATCGCGTCGCAGTTGCGATCGCGCGCGATCCGGTTCAGCGTCGCAGCATTGCGCAGCATTCGAAACGGATTGTTGCTGGCGAGGTCGAGCGCCACGAATTCGCCGCCGGCCGCGGTCACGTCGGCGACCAGCCGCCCGGCTTGCGATGCGACGATGGCGCGGTGACCCGCCGTAGTGAGGATGCGCACCAGTCCGAGCGCGCCGACGTCCGCCGCGCCGACATCGAGGGTGGGCACCGCGATGAGCACGGTGATCGGATCGCGCGCTTGTTGCGCGCGCGCCTTGGTGTCAGAACCGGATTCGGAATAATCGCCGCGCGCAACCACGGAAGGACGGTCCTTGACGGCCGGCATTGCAGGCAAACTCGACATTACGTTTACGAACCTCGAAACCATCGGCGGCAGACGTCGCGAGCCAGCAGCGACGTATAAACGCCGCGCATGGCTTCGGCAACGCTTGGTCCCCCTTGCATAAAGGGCCGGCTTGCGGCGAGAAGGTGCGGGGACGGATATCGCGATCATTCCTAAAATCCAGCCGAAACGCATGAGCGAAGCTCGCCTGACAGCCCTGACAATCAAATCGCCGGCGCCGGCACGGAACATTGCCGTGCGCGCGCGCGAGGGCAAGAGTCCCGGCCTGTTCTGGCTCGGCGGTTTCAAGTCCGACATGAAGGGCACCAAGGCGGAGGCGCTCGACCGCTGGGCCGAAGCTAAAGGCCGCGCCTGCGTGCGGTTCGACTATTCCGGCCATGGCGAATCGGGCGGCGATTTTACCGCCGGCACCATCGGTCGCTGGCTGGAGGAAAGCATCGCGGTCTATGCCCGGTTCGCACAAGGCCCGCAGGTGGTAGTGGGCTCGTCCATGGGCGGCTGGCTGGCTTTGCTGTTGGCGCAGCGCTTGCGCAAACGCCAGGGCGCCGCGCCCATAGCCGGCATGGTGCTGATCGCGCCGGCGGTGGATTTCACCGAGGAGCTGATGTGGAAGCATTTCTCCGACGCGATCAAGCGAGAGATCAAGGACAAAGGCGTCTGGATGCGGCCATCGGAATATTCTGAAGGGCCCTATCCGATCACACGCGGCCTAATCGAGGACGGCCGCAGGCATCTGCTGCTCGGCGGCCTGATTGAGACGGGGTGCTCGGTTCATATCCTGCAAGGTGTGCAGGACCCTGATGTGCCGTGGCGGCACGCGGTCGAGCTGGTGTCGCGCTTTGCCCGCGACGACGTGGTGCTTACCCTGATCAAGGATGGCGATCACCGGCTGTCGCGGCCGGAGGACATCGAACGTCTGATTGCGGCGGTTAAGGAGTTCTAAGCCAGCGCGGCGGCCCACTCGTCTTGCACGCTGTTGTCTGAATCCGATTTGCGTCGCGCCAACGCGGCGAATTTTTCGCGCGGCAATAGTTTTGCCAGCGCCCACACCGCGGCGCCGCGCACCAGCGGCGAGGCATCGTCGAGCAGACGCTCCGCTTCGCTTGCGAGCGCGACGTCGCCGGAATTGCCGACGGCGATCAGCACATTGCGCACGAAACGATCGCGCCCGGTGCGCTTGATCGAGGTCTTGGCAAACAGCGAACGAAATTGCGTGTCATCGAGGCGCACCAATTCCGTAAGTCTGGGCGCGCGTAGCACCTCGCGCGCGGCGAGCTTGGCCTCGCGGCCTTGCACCGCGAACTTGTTCCAAGGACATACCGCCAAGCAATCGTCGCATCCATAGATGCGGTTGCCCATAGCCTCGCGGAATTCACGCGGGATCGGTCCCTTGTGCTCGATGGTCAGATACGAAATGCAGCGCCGCGCATCGAGCCGATACGGCTCGGGAAATGCCGCGGTCGGGCAGATATCGAAACAGGCGTGGCAAGTGCCACAATTGTCGGGCTCGGCCGCGTCGGCGGACAGCTCGAGCGTGGTGAAAATCGAGCCAAGAAAAAGCCACGAGCCGAATTGGCGCGAGACCAAATTCGTATGCTTGCCCTGCCAGCCGAGACCGGCTTTTGCGGCAAGCGGCTTTTCCATCACCGCCGCGGTGTCGACGAACACTTTCACATCGCCGCCGGCATTCTCGGTTAGCCAGCGCGCGATGTCCTTGAGCCGCGACTTGATCAGCTCGTGATAGTCGTCGCCTTTGGCGTAGGTCGAGATTGCTGCACGGTCCTTGCGCTTTAGGACCGCCAGCGGGTCCTCGTCTGGCCCGTAATTCATTCCCAGCATGATCACCGAGCGCACATCCGGCCATAGCGCGCTGGGCGAGGCGCGACGCTCGGCCGTTGTCGCCATCCAGACCATGTCGCCGTGTGCGCCGTCGGTAAGAAAGCGCTCCAGCCGCGCCTTCGCTTCCGGCACGGCGTCTGGCCGCGTCACGCCAGCCACGTCGAAGCCGCGTGCAATTGCGCGCTCCTTCAGCGCTCTCTTGATTTCAATCGGATCCGTCAAAAATCCAGGTCGGCGTAGCTTTTTGCCGGCGGCAATCCGGCCAACGTGTCGGCCAGGATCGCCCGGAACGAGGGCCGCGACTTCACCCGCGCGTACCAATTCTTGGCGGCTTCGTCTGCGTTCCATGGCACATCGCCCAGGTAATCGGCGGCGGATAGATGCGCCGCTGCGGCAAGGTCGGCCAAGCTCAGCCGGTCGCCGGCGAGCCAATCGCGCGTGCGCACCAGCCAGCCGATATAGGCCAGATGATAGCGGATATTGTGGCGAGCGGCGCGCATCGCATCGGTATCGGGCGGCCCGCCGCCCTGTTCCACCGTCATATGCCGTTTGAATACGCGTTCGTTGACCAACAGGCCGCTCGCCTCGGCATGGAATTTGTCGTTGAACCAGCTCGCCAGCCGTCGCACCTCGACCCGTTCCCCGGTCGCCGACGGCAGCAGGCGGTCCTCGGTGCGTTCGGGCGGCAGTGTCTCTTCGATATATTCGGCGATGATTGTCGCGCCGGGGATCGCCGGCTGGCCCTCGGCCACCAGCACCGGGATAACGCCCGCCGGATTGAGCAGCAGGAATTCCTCCCGCCGTTCCCAGAATCGTTCCTCCAGCAGGCGCACTTGAATACCATATTCGCCGAGTATCAGGCGCACATAGCGCGAGTGCGGACAAAGCGGTTGATGGAACAGCGTCAGCATGGTTTTCCGGTCATGCGGCTTAGGCCGCGGCGGCGCGAATCGGTCGACGCACTATAGAAATCCGCCGCGTTGGAGCAACGAAAGCGGAGCAAATTAATGGCGGTTATGACTTTTTTCGTTGCCCCAATGATGGCATTGCGCCAAAAGCGCTGGCCTTTAGCGATTCTCCCTTGAACCAGCCGACCATTCCGGAGCACGCCCCATGACCCTTCACGCCATGCAAGCGGCCGGGCCGATCGCGGCGAATATCGACCTGGTCAAAGCGGCCGTGCTCGGCTTTGTCGAGGGGCTGACCGAATATCTGCCGGTATCCTCGACCGGCCATCTGCTGCTGATGGAGCGAATTCTCGGCTGGGGCGACGACGCCTTCGGCAAGTCGTTCGCGATTCTGATTCAGCTCGGCGCCATCCTGGCGCTGCTCAGCATTTATTTCGGCCGGCTGTGGGTGCTGGCGCGCAACATGTTCACCGAGTGGGCGGCGGCGCGCTTCGTGATCGGCGTGCTGCTGGCGTTTCTGCCGGCCGCGGTGATCGGCGCGCTCGCGTATCCTATCATCAAGGCTTATCTGTTTGACGTTCGCGTTGTCTGCGTCGCGCTCATCATCGGCGGTTTCGTCCTGCTTGGGATCGACCGGCTCGACCTCAAGCCGCGCTACCACGAAGCGACCAACTTCACGCTGCCGATGTATTTCGGCATCGGCGTTTGCCAATGCTTTTCGATGATTCCCGGTGTGTCGCGCGCGGGCGCCACCATCGTCAGCGCCATGTTGTTCGGCGCCGACCGCCGCTCGGCGGCGGAGTTCTCATTCTGGCTGGCGATGCCAACCATGGTCGGCGCCTTCGCCTACGAAGCCTTCAAGGATCGCGCCGAGCTTGCCCAGGCCAACGTCGCGTTGATCGCCGTCGGATTCATCTGCTCATTCGTCTTCGGCTGGATCGTCGTGAAGACGTTCCTGGGCTATGTGCAGCGCCACGATTTCTCGTTGTTCGCCTGGTGGCGCATCGTGGTCGGCGCCACCGGTCTTTTGGCGATTTATTTTGGGTGAGACATCGCGCGGCGGCTAGCGGCCGCCACGCATTACGCGACGCGGCTGCGGAACTGCCCGGTCTTGCGGAAGCGCCAGAGATAGGACGGCACGATCGCCTCGATCGGCTCCGGTTCGATGCGGAGCCCTTGCAGCGTGCGGCCTTCCGCTTTGGCTGCTTCGGAGACCACATTGTCGATCCGCAGCAGCTCGACCTGATCGGGCGTGAGCGGCGGCTTCGGCATGTATTGCAGCAAGGCTGCTTTGATCTTGGCGGCGAAGAATGGGACCGGCACCAGCAGCCGTTTGCGCTCGATCGTCGCGAGCACGTATCGCATCAGCTGCTCGAACGTCTTCACCTCCGGGCCACCCAATTCATAGATCGTGCCACCCCGCGCATTGCCGTCGACCGCTTCCGCGATCGCCGCGGCGACGTCGCCGACGAAGACCGGCTGGAAGCGCGTCGTGCCGCCACCAATCAGAGGCAGTGCCGGCGAGATGCGCGCCAGCGCGGCGAAGCGATTGAAGAAGTCGTCCTCCGGCCCGAATATGATCGACGGCCGCATGATGACGGCTTGCGGCTGCGCGGCCAGCACTAGGCGCTCGGCCTCGGCCTTGGAGCGCGAGTAAGCGGCGCGCGAGTGCTGGTCGGCGCCGATCGCCGACACATGCACCAGGCGCGCGCCATGGGCGCTCGCCGCCAGCGCCACCTGCTCGGCGCCGTAGGTGTGGATGGTATCGAAGCGTTGCCGCCCGCGCTCGAACAAGAGGCCGACCAGATTGATCAGCACGCTAGCGTCGCGCGCCGCAGCTTCCACGGATGGGGCGTAGCGGAGATTGGTCTGCACCGCATGGATCTGCCCGACGCGGCCGAGCGGCTGCAGGTGAAAGGCAAGGTCCGGTCGGCGCACCGCTACCCGGATCAAGTATCCGCGGCGAGCCAGCGCCCGCACCACGTGGCGGCCGAGGAACCCCGAGCCACCATAGACGGTGACGAGGGTTTCGGAATTGCTTTTGGCGGTCATTTCCGCGCTCATGGGAAAGGGGTCAACGGCTGCGGGGATACAGGATCGGCGGCGGGCTGTACAGACCCGGACGGGAGTAGTGGCGGCCTTGAAAAGTGCTTCAATTGACAAGCCGAAAGCGGCTCCGTACCTAGTCCCGACGAGCCCAGGTGGCGGAATTGGTAGACGCACTAGTTTCAGGTACTAGCGCCGCGAGGCGTGGAGGTTCGAGTCC
>CAVPXX010000010.1:0-320754 GCA_963709855.1 uncultured Alphaproteobacteria bacterium
GTATGGCATGAATAGCCGCACGTAGCACCGGTCCCATTTTGCGGGGGTCGACCATCCGGCGTCAGCGTGTCAGTGGTAGGATCATTGAGAAAAACGGCGTAGGCCCAGCCATGGGTGTCCGGGAATCGCTTGCTATCCTTCTCGATGAACGACAGCGTTTTGAGCGTGTCCGGCACATTCACAAAATAGGGAGACTCCGTATTCTTTTTAAAGAGCCATTCGATCTTCACGATCTTGGAGCCCTCGGGAAAGGGCTGGTGATTGTCCGGCACGCCTTGGCGAAAGGCATTTATCATTACGGGATTCGCCGCTATGATTTTTACGCTCGTTGCGGTCTGACTGGCCGCGACATACTGCCAGTTCTCGTAGCCCTCGAACTCGGAAAGCGCGAGTCCGTTCGGTACTTTCAGCGTGGACCTGTTCTGCGCCGCAAGAGCCACGCCGCACAAAACAGCGAACGATACTGCAATGCTCATAATTGCCGCGGTTGAAGTTCTCTTCATGGCTCACTCCTGTGCTGCCGTTTGTAAGTCAAATTCAGTGCGCGTCCGCGCAATCTGCGCTAGCGCAGTGCGAGGTTCGGTTTCTTGTCTAAAGATTGGTCGCCCTTAAAAGAGTCAGACATAATCTGTCGGGCGCGAACTAGCCGTAAGTGAATTCCGGCTTGCTTTGCCCAACTTCTATAATATAGCCATCAGGATCGCGAATGTAGCAGCGCGTCTCGCCGTACTTGTCCTTTGGCTCCGTGATAAACTCGGCTCCTCGGTTTCGCCATTGTTCATAGCACGCTTGAATATCTGCAACGCGGATATTCAGAAAGCTGCTGACTGAATTGGGGTCGGCGGGGACACTGAGCGTTACCGATGGTTTGTCGGGTGTCGGACCGCCACCGACGTTGACAATGAGCCACGTGTTCGCGATCTGGATGTAACCCGGCGCACCCTTGCTATCGCCTCTGCTCAGAATGCGACCACCGAAGACCGTTTCGTAAAATCGAGCCGATCGTTCGATGTCGGCGACAGTGATAAAGTGTGCGATGGTAATCCCATCTCGCGGCGGCATCTGATAGCTTTTCTGTTCGACTTGTACCTGGTTCATGGACTACTCCTTGAATGCCCCCGACTTTACGCGACTTGACTCTGCGACTTATGGCGCGGCCATACTGCGCAGTACATCGATCGAATATTTTCCCCCGCCAGTAATACACAACAGCAAGAAGCCTCCCATAATGCTGAGATTTTTGTAAAAGCCATCCATGCTGTCGACTCGATCCGTACCTCTCATCGTCCAATAGCGATGCCCAATGAGCGCAGTTCCCAGCGTGTATAAAGCCATGAGTAAAGCCGCCGAACGCGTGAATGCGCCAACGGCGATCGCGAACGCAACCGGAAGCTCCATGAAGGTCGCTACGGCAGCAGCCAGTGCCGGCATCGGAACGCCAAGCTGCACCATTTGACTGACGGTACTCGAATAGTCTCTAAGCTTTCTCAGGCCGAAAATCAGAAATAGTGTTGCGAGAAGAAGACGGGCCGCAAGAATGAACTCATCGTTGATGCCATTCATCATAACGCGCAACTCGGGCGGCGCCGGACGCAGTATTTCGTGAGAATTCTTTGGGTAATGAGTTTTTGCGACAGCCTACGAGGCGTAGACTACCATTCGGAGCGGTAGACGCTACCGCCTCACGCAAAGTTGAAGTTCACGCGACGCTTTTGTCGAGCAAGCGCAAGATCATGGCATCGAGGCTATACGGTCCTGCGCCAATCGACACGACCACGATCAGCATGAAGACATAAAGCGTCTCGGGCATATAGAGCCAGTCGTCGATCCGGTCTGCTGCATCAATCGGTTTGTTGACTTTGATACGCTGCGGCCCCGACCTGGCGATGGCGACTAGGCTGATTACAAGCAGGCCAAGCCCGGCGAGCGGCGCAAGTAGCCCGATGACCACAGCGCCACCGGCGGTGAACTCGACTGCCGGCACCCACCATTGATTAAACCCAACTGCACGAACACCGAGTCCCTTTAGTTCGTCGGCCAGCGCGCGATGGCGCTCTGGATTGAATAGCTTATGGTAGCCTGAGAAGGTGAAGAACAACCCCACCGCGATGCGGTTGAGGGTGAGCGCGATGTCGGCCCCGCCGACACCATTGAACAGGGCATGCATCACGTCGCTGTCCTTTCCGACGCTGCTATGTCGGCCGCGGTGTGACGATCCGGGCTAATCGCGGAACGCGTCCGTGCAGCGGAGTATAGGTGTTTTCACCGGGCTGATGAAGTCACCGGGCGTCCGCGACCGGTGCCTGGGCCCAGGTCATCTCGTGGACACTTCGTGGCTGAAACTGTCTGCCTCCGACAACAGCCAGGGCTTGCCGAGGTATCTTGAGTGCAAAAGCGGTTCGCGATCGAAGCTGGCCAATGTCGCAGTTGGGTCATTCGTGACCGAGCCATTCCGCGCCCGTGCCGAGCAATGTCCGCTGTTACTCCAATAGCGGACAAACACGGGTGCGGCTGGATTGTCCGTTAAGTGCCAATCGCGGGCCGATGCACTCTATGCTGATCATTGTCTGCTGTTGGGCCGGCCCGACCACTAGCGAACGTTCTGCCTGTGTTCGTGATATCGTCGCGCCATCGGGGATCCGGCATCGGGGTACGCGATGAAGATCACGCTGGACATTTCCAAGCTCGTCGAAGAAGGCAAGCTCACGCGCGAGGAGGCTGACAAGCTGACGGCGCTCGCTGCGCACGATACCGGCTCGCTCGGTGTCAACATCTTGATCGGGTTTGGCGTGGTCGGCACCGCGGCCGGCGCGGTGGCGCTAGTCCCGACACCGCTGACCGCGGTGATCCTAGAGTTCGCAGTTTTTGCCGCAGGTTGCACGATTGTGCTCAACCGTGTGCAGCAATGGATCGTGCTCGGGCAGATTTGCCTCGTCATCGGCGCGCTGATGTTCGGCGGTGGCGTAATCGCCTATGGGGCCGGCTCACTTGCGTCGATGCTGATCGTCACGGCCGTCTTCGCGCTCGCGGCCATTGCCGCACGCTCGAACCTTTTGATGGCGCTGGCGGTGCTGGCGGCTTCCGCCTGCCTCGGTGCGCGAACCGGTTATAGCCACGCCCTTTATTCGCTGGCGATCTTCGAACCGACGCTAACTATTGTGCTATTTTGCGCGCTGGCGCTAATCGCATACAAGGCCTCACAGCGCCTTACGGCCGACTACGAGCGCCTTGCGATCACCACCGCGCGCACATCGTTACTGCTGATCAATTTCGGTTTCTGGATCGGCTCGCTATGGGGTGATCCACTGATGCTGCTGCGCTCGATGAATGCCAAGGACGCATCGTTGGCGTTCAGGACCGTAATTGTTATCCCGGCAGGGGTATTCAGCATCCTCTGGGCAATGGTCTTGCTTGGAGCCGGCATCTGGGCCGTGCAGGTTAACCGGCGCTGGCTAGTCAACATCGTCGCCGTCTTCGCCGGCATTCATTTCTACACCCAATGGTTCGAGCGCCTGGGCGCCACGCCATTGTCGGTGCTGCTCGGCGGACTGTTGTTGTTGGCGAGCGGATCCGCGCTCTGGATGCTTAACCGGCGCTGGCCACACGCGGACCATCAGCAGCACTGATCACAGGGCCGATGGGCGTGACCAATGTCCGCTTTGGGTCATTCGCGACCGATCCATTTAGCGCTTGTTCCGGCCGATGTCCGCTATTACCCCAATAGCGACCTTTCGAGGCGGAGTTTTGCAACACATTCCGCCCGAAAGCGGGTTGTTACCATCACAGTAATTCGGCGTCCGGCAGCCGCTCACCGTCACACCCGGCCTTACGGAGGGGCCGTCCTCTGCATTGAAGGAAAGTCAGACATGGAGTGCATCCAACCAGCGAGCTGGGGGCGGCCTTCGGTGAGATCACCGAGGCCGCACTTGCGCGCTCTCTCTAAAGCCACTGCAAGGATTAAGTGTGCCATGCGGGGTGCCCCCTGCATCAGCGGATCGGCCACACGGCCCTCAAAAATGTCTGCCATGCGCTGGCTGCGGGCCACCTCATGGGCGAGGACGGTGGGCGAACGCTCGCTCGCGGGCCGAACCATTTCGCGCGTCCATACCGAGATGCCGTCGCACATGCTGCGCGCCATGAACTCGAGCCGGAGGTAAGGCCAATCTGGTTCACGTAGCGGGTCGCGGAACCGAGGCTTCCCGTCGAGGCTGTCGAGATAGGCGCAGATGAGCTGGCTATCCTCCATACCAACTCCGGCATCGTCGACGAGATAGGGCACCCGGCCAGAGGGATTGATCTGATAGTAAGGGCTGCCCGGGGTGCGCGTTTTCGCCTCGATGATCTCGACGCCCAAAGTTCGCCAATGTCACGTATTGACCCTTTCACGGCGGTAACAGGGGTTCGAATCCCCTAGGGCGCGCCAATATAATCAAGGGCTTAGCTGTTTTGAAGCCATCCGTGTCCAAGTGGTGTCCAAGTTCGGGTGGCTTCGCAACGATGCCCTGCCCTAGCCGTGGCCGCTACTGCGTTATTCGGCTCAGGGGCACATGTCCGCGGCATGGCGCGAACAATAGTTTTCGTGACGGGGCTCGAATGAAATACTCGCTACCGACAGCATCGACCTGACCGAGACGTCGCAACGGAAAATTCGCTTCAGATCATTGACACCAGAAGCTCTTTCTTCAGGTCTATAAAACTCTCGTCGGCAGCGACAAGACGCCGCGCCAAAATCTTTGCGACGTAAAGCACCGCAGTCGGGTTTTTCCCGAGCTGCGCTGCGTCGGCGACATGAAACTGCAAGTCCACCAAAGTCCTAACGTCCGCTGAATGCGGCTGATCTAATAACGCGGAGATTTCGCCGAAAACAGCACCGGGCTCATCCACTCTGGCAATCTCGATCGTGTCCTTGATAACTACGACGTCTCCCCTTTTGAGGATCAGTAGCCGAGCAGTTTTTGACCCCGCCTTCAAGACGGTTTCGCCGGCGCGGTAAGTTACCAGCGGAAGGACTGCGAGGAACTTCTCAAACGCAGCACTTTTCTGTATTTCCACTGACAAGCTCCGGCTGGAAAAACGCGGCGTACCGCGCTATCCCATACGAAGAATCGGCTTGCTGGCTGTGACAAATTTCACAGGTACGAGATTTTTTCTTTCCATTTCATTTTGATCCATATCAATGAAAGACGCTTCCGTTTGGTCGCCATGATCGCGGGCACCTTTGTCCGTTGTTACTCCAATAGTGGACATTGGCGGGCCCTAACAAACCCACAGTAGAATGACAGGGGCCCCCTTAAAACTGACAGGAAAGAACAGGCAACTACCGCCAGAAGTCCCGAAAGGGCTTAGCGCTGAGCTCAGAGTAGCGCGCGGTGTGCTTGATGTCGGCGTGACCTAACCACAGTTGCAGCCGCCGCGTGTCATGCCCCGCATCGGCCAGCAAATGACCGCAGGTGTGGCGCAGCGCGTGGGGATGACAATGGGGTAAGCCCGCCCGTTCGCCGGCGGCCTCGATCATCTTGGACACGTTGCTGCGCGTCATGGGGCCGCCACGCTCTGAAGTGAACACAAAGGCGGATTTTGGCTCTTGCCCCCGCTTGAGTTCACGCAAGGCCCGCAGTTCATCGCCCTGGATCGGGTGAACGGAGTCAATACCGCCCTTGAGGCGTTTGACGTGCAGATGGCCCTTGCTGAAATCCACCTGATCCCAATGCAGATCGACGGCCTTGGTCTTAGATGCGGTAGATGAATTTGGGCGAATGTTTTCCCACGGATCAGCAGACTTTTGCTTATCGGGGATTTTTTTGATTGTAGATTTATATGCATCTTCAGTGGCTTTTCGCTTTTCTTCCTCTTCAGGCGTCAATGGTGGCTTATCGCCTAATAAATTGACACTCGGCAGCTGAGCGGAAGCAGCGCCTGCTAATAGGGCGGTTATAGCTGCCGCATGGATAACTTTCCGCAATGTATTCCGGGCCAAATGCGCCATCTCAGAAATATGCCCCACGGGGCTTCTGTGAGTCAAAGCGCGAGCATTTATCGCCTTCAGCCAACGGCGAGGCCCGATGGCAGCGTTTTGACTTTTTCGCTGATTCAGCCCGTTCCCTGATAGCCCTCACCTTATTCTGACTCATCCTGAGCCCTCCTAGAGTCATTGCAAGGCATTCCAGCGGCGATCTCGACTAAACCGATCAGGCCGGTCAATTCCGTTAAGGGGAGCCGTACTATCCCCCGAGGGCCCGGCTATTGCAGCGGGACTCCGGCAAGATTTATCTTTATGCACCGGAGTCTTTCAAAACAAATTCCGCAAAAAATTCCAAAATCAAACCTACTGGATGCCAGCTTGGGCTGCGCCAAACGCTTTGATCGATGCTTTTCGATTGGCCTTCATCATGGCCTGCGCAAGTTCGTTGAAACTGTCGCGTTCAATCAGAACAATCAAATCTACGAATCCAAATTCGTACAAATCAGCCCTGGACACAATCCGCACCCCTTTAGGTTGAGCGGCAATCCCCCAGCTTAGCAAACGGCCGCCCTTAGGTTTTTTTACCGCTGTTTGAATAGCCACATCGACCTCCCGTTTGGCATTAAACCTCCAAGTGACTGTTCGCCACAAAACTCCCAAAAACTGCAAAACAAAAACTGAGTGCAGCTTGCCGCAGTGCAACCGTTGATCCGCGCTCACGTTTTAATTGGAAAGCATTGCTGTCTTTTCCCACGTCTTGCTGCGGCGTTAGGCTACGACCTGCAACTAGGCCGTTGAGCACAAATGACTCCAGCAAAAATTGGAGAGTAAAATGTCAACCGAACGCACCAATCGCATGGTTGTATACTCAATTTGCATTGCTGCTTTAATTCTTGTTGGGTATCATTATCTTGCTGGGTGAGGCACGGGAATCATGGTTGCGATCAACGCGGAAGTCCAGACACAGACTACCTAAGCACCATTGCCGCTTAGGCTGGCCGCAACAATGCCGTGCTCAAGCCCTGCCGAAGCCTTCGCGGAAGCGCGAAAAATCGTCGCTAACAAAGTCGAGGGACCACGAAACTGGGAAATCGGAGAGTCCCGTTTTTTTGCATAATGCGAGCGTCGCCGTAAGCCGCTCGCCTAAACCTTTGCGCTGGTCACGAAGGACGCTGGCTTCTGGGTGCTCTAGGCTTTGGACTGTCGGGACTGGTTCCCAAAAATTTCTAGCAACAACCGAACCAGAGAAGATAAATCCAAAGCGTGAGGCCCACTAGCCCGCTTACGGTAAAACCCAGCAATACTAGTCCTACTAAGATGTCGCTCTTATCACTGTATACTTTTTTTATCATTATAACACCTCAATCCCGGACATCGTGCGCCATTGGTGAGCTTACCTCTTCGGATACGCCGTAAAAATGTAATCTTTTGCCGCATCTGATTGTCCGAAAGCGGACATCTGGCGCTGCATAAGGCCTACCGGCAGCATGTCTGCCCGGTCTTATTTCGCCCAACGCCATAAAAAAATTACACACAAATCCGTATGTCGCCTTGCTGCGGTGCAGCCTAACTGAGAACTGGATTAGGGACTCCGATGGTAGCAGGACCAAACCATCGGGGGATAGGGGTAGGAAATAAAAGCCGCTGAGTGTGAACGGCCTCACATACCCGGCTCTTCCCGAGGACTAGCTTCTCGCTCGTAGGAGGCGGTCATGAGTACACTGTATCGCAACAACATCGAAAAGATAACGAAGCAGGCCAAGGCGCTGGGAGCGGAATATCTGCGCCAGTACAGAGCGGAATATGTGCGTCAGGACAGAGTGACCACAGCGCTAGAGATCGCGCACGAAAAGGCCCGCCAATATCTGGAGAACAGTTTGCCAGCACGGCCTGGTGCGTTCTGATGACGTGGGTTGCCAGGTCATGAATATCAAACTGGCTCTCTTGTTCTTATTTGTCAGTGCCATGATTATGCTTTCAGCAATTGCTGCGCTGGCAGTGGCGTTAGGCAAGTTTTAGATCGCCGTTACGGATTGTACACCGTTGGCGCGTTATTGATGCTCACGGTTTTCATGCTCGCTTGCCTCTCTCTTAGATTTCAAAGTCGTCCAGGCTGTCGTCCGGGCCGGCCGACGCTATTGGGGGAGAGCGTGCTGTCAGCGTTGCGCCGTCACTCCGGCCAGCGTGACACGGTGATACGGTGATACGGTACAAGGCGTGAGTATCGTTAACCTCCTACCTTTGCAACCTTTTGACCTGATGCTTGGCCATACGACCAGACGCGCCAGCCGCATGGCCTGTTGACATAGCAGGGCCTGAGGATGTTGAGCCGGCGTTTTCCAAAATCGCCGAGGACCACGGTGATGGGGTTGTGCTTGGCACCGGATCGGCGCTGTTCAATATGCGAGCGCAAATCGGCGCCTCGGCCATAAGTGCCATACGGTCTGCTTTTATCCTACGGACAGGACTTTCCCGACTATGTTCGCCGGGCGGCTACGTGGACAAAATACTCAAGGGTGCGAAGCCCGCTGATCTTCCAGTCGAGCAGCCAACGACTTTAAAAATGGTTGTCAATCTCAAGACCGCCAAGGCGCTCGGCCTTACCATTCCGCCGTCGCTGCTCGCGACGGCTGACGAGGTGATCGAATAGAGATGCGGTTTGCTGCGGTGCGTTGTCGCTTGTTGGCACAAAGCGGACAATCCAACCGCGCCCGCGTTTGTCCGCTATTGGGGCAACAGCAGACATCGCGACTAAACAAAACGCCTAATGAGATTCGGAGAAAACGCCACGAGGCGGTCTTTCTGTTTGTGTACGATGATGATGAGCGGTACCGTGAAGCGTTTCGGAATCAGGGGGATGAAACATGAGAAAGACAATCGTCGCGGCCTTATCCATCGCCGCTCTTTTACTCACTTCGTCTGTTGCGTCTGCTCAGGTGTGCGTACTTGGAATCTTCGCTGCGGCGACCCAGGCCAGTGCACGCGAGCATCGCGAGCTGACGGCGAAGGAGGCGTGGTCTTGTGGGCTGTCATATTGGTTTGAGGCCCCAAAGCCAAAGCCGGAGCCGAAGAAAGTTGACCATCGCGTTAAACACCACCGCGAAAAAGCTGCCGCAAACTGACAGCCTTTGGGATCGGCAGGCTGTTAGCGGTTCGGATTTCGGAGAGACCGCCGCGAAACGGTCTTTCTCTTCGGTCGGCCCGTTTTTTGAATGTCGCCTATTGGCAGATTGTGTTGCAAAAGTCGAAAGTCGCAGGGCGACGAATTTTTCGCGAAAACCCGAAACGGGAAGCACTCGCCGATTCGTATGACCTCAATCGCATTACCGAAGTCGCCTGTGAGTTTAACGTGAGGCGATGAGGTCCCTCACATCTTTACACGAAAGCCGCGCCTGCAGCCCCCAGAATTTTTGATTCACAGTGTAAAAAGACTTTTGCAACAATATCGGCACAAAGCGGACAATCCAGTTGTGCCCGCGTTTGTCCGCTAATGACGGTGGTCTCAACCGGTCGACGCAACACTTTATCGCAGGGAAAAGATAGAGAGTGTAGGACGATAGGTCAGTGACGTCGCAGTGGTATGGGGGCGGAAGAGAAAATGGTGTTGTGGGATAGCTGGTTGCGGGGGATTCGCCGAAAGCGATTAGGCGAACGTTTTGGCAAGCCGTCATCGTTATTTATTGCCAACTAACCCCCGGTGTTGCGTCGACCGGTTGAGCTGGCAACCCAAAGCGGACACTGGTCGGTGCGACGAATGCTTTTGATCATCGACCAAAAAAATTAACGCCAATGAGGACGGACGCCATCCGTTTTCTGTCAGGAGGCGGCGGATCGTCTCCGAGAACCGGCCCCGTTGGCGCGGCTGCCTTAGCAAAATCGCAGGCTAATGCCCTCGAGCGCTATATCTTTGAGCTTTGTTGCCCACGTCTCACCAGCCTTCACCGGCAGCGCGCGTGTCAACGTTCCAGTCGACACGATCTCACCGGCCGCGAGCGGCAGATTATCCGGATCGTGCGCAAGCATTTCCACCAGATGACGCATCGCCGAAAGCGGCCCTTCGAGAACATTTGAGGCGTGGCCGCGGTCCATCAATTCGTCGTCGCAATAAAGCTCAATGTTGAAACTTGCGAGCGTGCGCAGCCATTCGCCCGCGCGAGAGCCAATATCGTGGTGCGGCCCAATCAATAGTGCGCCGTGCATTGCGTCGGCGACAACAGAATCGGCTGCCGAAAACTTCCAGTTCGGAAAGATCGATTGGACGATCTCGAAGCCATGCGCGACCCACGCAATGCACGATAGCAGCGCCGCGTCGGCCATACCGGGTGAGGGCGCGGCAGCAAGCCCAAACATGATTTCCGGTTCGATCTTGGGCTCAGAATAGGGCGCGAGCGACAGGGGCACAGCAAGGTCATGTATCGTGCGATCATAGACATAGCCCCAATTTGGCGCACGCACGCCGTATTCATCCCACATCCGGCGATTGGTAAAGCCGATCTTACGGCCGAGAGGCCTGTAGTGCTGCGCGGCGCGCATGCTGTTGGTAAGCGCTGTCACGCGATATGCATCATCCAGGTTGAAATCCGGATAGCGCGCGGAGAATGATGGCACCTTTCGGCGACCACTATTAAACGCAGCGAATGCCTCATCTGCAATTCTGCGAATAACCGCGCCGCTGGTCATAGCGCCCGCCATGGCGGTTGTTTCCCTTGTTTCCGCCCGTCTACATATCGTTTTCCATATAGCACTAAACGATGTGCGATTTTAGAAAGGTGCGGATGGCTGCGCTGGCCGCCGAATTGCCGTACCGTAACAGCATCTCACCTTTTAAGAGCCGAACGCACCGCAATATTTTGTCTGCTATTGGGTGCCAGCTCAACCGGTCGACGCAACACCCGGGGGTTAGTTGGCAATAAATAACAATGACGGCTTGCCAAAACGTTCGCCCAATCGCTTTCGGCGCCCCCCTCGCAACCAGCTATCCCACAACACCATTTTCTCTTCCGCCCCCATACCACTGCGACGTCACTGACCTATCGTCCTACACTCTCTATCTTTTCCCCCTGCGATAAAGTGTTGCGTCGACCGGTTGAGACCACCACCCAAAGCGGACATCAGTCGCGCACTGCGGTAATGGTTTTGATGCCGGTTTCAGCCCCTATCGACGTACTGGTTTGAGCCGATACAATGCTGTCTCCTGAGCTTGGGAGCAGACGTGCAGCGGCGCGAGTTCATCGTCTCCCCAGCTGATGGGAGTTGACGGGCGCATGCAGGGCCAAGGAGTCAACATAAATCGTCTTCTCCTTGTGGCGTTCACCCTCTGGGCGCTGGCCATGATCGTCCCCGATCTGTATCGCTTGGTTCACCCGCTTGGCTCCTTCGGCTTTTATGCCAACAATGACGGCCTCATCACGAACGTGCGGGGGCCGTTCCCGAATGAACCGGCCTCGCCCGCTTTTCAGGCAGGCCTGCGGCCCGGCGATCGACTGGACCTTGTGCAAATGCGCTGCATCCCAATCAACACGCTCATATGTTCGAGCGCGATGGCGGCACTTGGAAGCATGCGTCTCGTTAGTGATTACCAGCACGTCGAATTGGCACTTGTCTCAACCTCAGAAAGACCGGCGCGGCAAGTCGATATCGTCGCCAAGCGACTTCCGTACAATTGGTGGGTCTTAGCCGTTCTGCTGCTCGATCAATTCGCCGCGATCCTCGTCATTCTAGCTGCTGCTTGGCTGGTCTGGACGCGGTCGGGGGTTATGACTTGGGGCTTCTTCCTTTATGTCATTTGGTTTAACCCTGGCCAATCCTCCGAATATTATGCGCTGTTACAGTACTACTCTCCCGCGGCGTTGCTCACGCAGAATATCGCGGGCGCCATCGCACAGGGCGCCGGTTCGGCCGGCTTCATCTGGTTCGCGCTGCGGGCGCCGACGGACGAGACTACGTCGCGCTGGCGGCCGGTTGAAACGACTTTGCCGTCGGTCGCGATCCTTCTCGCGATATTACTGGCACTGAGTTATGCAAATCTTTTCGGCTATCCGACCGAGACGGTAACGAGGGCCGGCGTATTGAGTGGGCTCGTTGTCGCCGCAAGCGCGTTCATGATTCTGCTGGCGCGCCGAAAGGAGCTGCCGCCGCAGGATTATCAGCGCCTGCGGTGGGTGATCTGGGGCTGCCTGATCGGGCTGCCGGCGCTCGTCATTGCGGATGCCGGCACCGGCACGACACTGCTCGATCCGCTTTTGAAGAGTTATTCGCCGCCGGAACAGCTGTGGGGCCTTGTCTACCTTGTCAACGGCGTACTCTGCTTGTTTGTTAGTGAGGCCGTGCGGCGGCACTATGTCGTGACCGTAAGCATCCCGCTCCGCCGCGTGACCATCCTCGGCCTCCTTCTCAGTTTACCGACGCTGTTCCTGCATCGGACGATCGATCACATTCGCGAGGCCATCGGCGAGAACCTCAGCTTGCCGGCTTGGACTTGGATCGCGATCGCGACCGCTGCGCTCTTCCTAATTTCGAAGATCCACGACACAGCCGTCCATTGTGTGGATCGACTTTTCAATCGCTCTGTCGTCAAGGCGGGCGATCGCCTTGGCGACGCAATCTTAAATGCGGAGAATTATGCCGAGATAGAATCCCATTTGGTCCAAGGGGTGCACAATGCTCTCGGCCTCGCTTCCGCCAGCGTCTTTCGCAACGAGGGTCGGAATTTCCGGCGCACTGCCGCGGATCAGGGCTGGGATGACGCGGCGACGCGCTCGGCCTCTCGCCTTCCGAGTTGTTCTTGCTACTCGCCGACGAAGTGATCGAATGAGTGGTGGAGTCCGCTTTGGCAGATATTGTTGCAAAGGTCGAAAATTGACGGGTGGCAATTTTCTCGCGAGAAGGCGAAGTAAGTCGAGATTGCTAATTGATATGGCTCCACACTCGTTACCGAAGTCGCCTGTGAGTTCATCACCGGGCGATGAGGTTCCTCACATGTTTACTCGAAAGCCGGGTCTACAGCTCGGGAAAATTGTGATCACCAGTGCAAAAAGACTTTTGCAAGCGGACATCTATGGCCTCACGCCCGACCCTTTCCAGTGTGCTAGTTTGAGTGCGTACGATGCCTTATCCTGAGCCTCGGGGGAGGCAATGAGACGGCGCGACAAAGCAGGCGGCAAAGCGGCAAAAACGCCGGCGCGGCGGGTGCACCTGCCCAGGGGCCGGAAGACCGGAGCCGCACATCAACCCGCCCCCAAAAGGAGGCGAGCGGGGAGCGACCGGGGCCTGCAACCGCTAGCTGGCTGACGACCACGCAATATGCTCGTTGCGCATCCTGACCGGCGTGCGTTTTTCCCGTTCCGTGAACTTTGCAACTATCATGAAGCCGTGATCATGACGGAGCGGCTTCGATAAGGCGCTGTGGCATTCGCCGCCTTAGCCTCGGCCACTGGAAAGGGTCGGCGCCGGAGCCCAGACCGCGGCGCCGCTTCTGGTAATCAAGCCCATCTTCTTCCCGGCCTTTACGCGGCCGAAAGCCGCAACTCCGCGTTCCAGGACCAGCCGGTCAAGAGGAGGAGCTGCATCGGCTCGGCCGACTTCGATGCCTTCCGGGACGAAACCATGGCGCAATACCAGAAGGCGCCGCAATTCTCGAAAGACTGTCAACTCAGCGACACCAAGTCGCTCACGAACGGTTTCGCATTCGCGATGCAATGTAAAGGCACTAAGACGATCCTCACCTTTCATTTCGCGAAGGATCTCGTGAGGAGTGCCATCGAAACGTTGATCGTGGACGCCCCCAAATATTCTTCCTCGATCCTTACTATGATGCGGCGCGTCGGTGATTGCCCGGGCCAGGCGCCGGGGAAACCGCTTTAGCGGTCTTCGGGTCGAAAACTCACATCCTAAACACCCCAGCACAAGCGCCGACCAAGTACGATATGATCATCAATCTTAAGACCGCGAAGGCGCTTGGCCAGCCAAGGTTCGCAGGTCCATCGCGGCGGGCAGGTTGGCGAGGTAGTATTTCTTCTCTCCTGACATTCTGTGTTCGCCGATGAGCCAGGCCTCGTCGCCGGGAAGATGCTGCTGACCCTTGTCCTTGATCCGCTGCGGCGGTCCGTCGGCGATCCGCACACGAACAGCGGCAAAGCGAGGCCGCTCAATTTTCATCGCATGCAGGACGATCTCTGTCCGCGCGTGCATTGCAGCATAAACGCACCGCTGTCACATTGTCGCCCACCTCGGTTCACGTCGTATTCAGCTCGAAACGCTCATGTTCTTGTTCGAGGCGGAAACCAAACGGAGAAGAAAAATGTCAAAAATGCGAATGAGTATTCTGGCCGCGATTGCCACGATTGGCGTTGGACTTGCCGGAGCTTCCAGCGTCTCAGCGGCACCAGTAAACGGAGGCGTAGTCGGCGCAATTGTTCCCACACCGGCGATAGAGAAGGTTTATTACTACCACCGCCACTATTACCACCGCCACTACTACCACCGCCACTGCTGGTGGCGTCATGGTTATCGCCACTGCAGCTGGTAGTAAGGCTGTTTCGCAATGTCCAACGGAGCAGAACCCATGACAAATCGAATATCTTCTCTAGCTGTCGCGGCATTGTTGGCAACGAGCATTGCGCCATTTGCGAACGTTGCATCGGCGATGCCGGTCGCGGATGCGTTGGTTATCAAGAATGCTGCCCCAACAAACATCGAGACCGTGCAATACCGTGGATACTACGGCCGTGGATATTACGGACGAGGATGGTACGGCCCGGGGTGGGGTGTGGGTGCAGGATTGCTCGGTGGTGCGATCATAGGCGGAATCCTTGCGGCTCCCTACTATTACGGCTCCGGTCCTTATTACGCCGCGCCCGGCTACGACGGGCCTCCTCCGGGGGATGCGGTGGCCTACTGCATGCAGCGCTTTAGGTCGTATGATCCGAGGAGTGGCACTTATCTCGGCAATGATGGCTACCGGCATCCATGCCCATGAGTGGATAGCCGGCTGATACCCACACCGTTTGAACACCTACCAATGAAAAAACCCCGGGACATTGGCCCGGGGTTTTGTTTGGGTCAGACGCTGGTCGCCCGCGCCGACGAGGTGATCGAATAGAGATGCTGTTTGCTGTGGCGGATGAGTTCGCTTATGGCACAAAGCGGACAATCCGACCGCACCCGCCTTTGTCGGCTATTTGGGTGAACAGCGGACATTAATCGGCGCTGGCGCTGAATGGGTCGGTTGCCCACGCCCGCACCGCGGCGGCGGCGGTCATGGCAGCACCCACGGCGGCGCCCATGGCGGCGGCGGCCATGGTGGCGGCAAACATCACTGATCAACGTCAGGCCGAGGCGCGGAGCAGGAACAGAAATCTGCGGCACTCGAAGCGTGCTCGATCAGATTCCGATCCGAACCAAGCCCCGGGCAATGTCCCGGGGCTTTTCATTAGCGAGAGCTACGCTTGCCAATTGTTGTCTGGCATCACAGCCTGATCAAAGTACCTGATTGAAATTGGGAGAAGCCGCCGCGAGGCGGTCTTTCTGTTTGTGCTGTTGGTCGCTTCTGGCACATAGCGGACAATTCAGCCTCAGCCGCGTTTGTCCGCTATTGGAGTAACAGCGGACATTGGTCGGTACGGGCGCTGAATGGCTCGGTCGCTAATGACCCAAAGCGGACAAGGCGTCATTTCAGCTTGACCTCGACCCCCTTAATCTTGCCGTCGAACCTGAACGGCCGGCGGTCGAAATAATCGAGCGATACCGGCGAGCCGAGATCGATGAGGAGTCGGAAACGGCAACACGGAACCATCCGATGGCGTCGTGGTCTGCGCGACAGCCACTGAGACGCCAAAGAGCATTACCGCGCCGAAAGCAGAAACGGTCGCAAGCGTTTTCATCGGTACTTCTCCAAAGTGCATTTCATCGGTTCAAATGAAGCCTGGCACGTGCAGCAGAAGTTCAGCAACAATTGTATTCGGGGGTAACACCATTTTCTCTGCTGCCAGCATACCACTACGACGTCACTGACCTATCGTCCTACACTCTCTATCTTTTCCCTCTACGATAAAGTGTTGCGTCGACCGGTTGAGACCACGGACTACCAGCGGACAAGTGCGAGTGGTCGGGCTTGACCAGCTAGGTCGCGAATGACCCTTAACGGACATGCGCGCTGCACTGACGAATGTCCACCGACACAGATTCCTAAGCCGCAGATTGCTTGATGGCGGACTTATAGTTGCCGGCAGGAGTGCGAAAAGCGACGTTTAGCCGATTCCATCCATTAATCGTAATGACGCTTAGCGTGAGTTGGGCGAGTTCCGTCTCGCTGAATTCCGCGCGCGCTTGACTATAAACCTCATCAGGAACTTTTTGGTTTGTGAGATGGGTAACAGCTTCAGCCCAGGCAAGGGCCGCCCGCTCGCGAGCGCTATAAAGCTGCGGGACTTCGCGCCAGGCGGATACCATGTAGATGCGTTGTTCGGTCTCCCCTCGTGCGCGCAGATCCTTCGAATGCATATCAAGGCAGTAGGCGCATCCGTTAATTTGCGACACACGATAGTTGACGAGATCGACAAGCCCAGGCGCCAGGCCCGACTTTTGAATCACCGCCGATAGGGCGAGCATCGCCTGAAAAACGTCTGGAGCAGATTTTTGATAGCTGGCTGGTGATTGCATTTTGTTCCTCCATAACTCAGAGAGACGCTTAGTGAGCAAAATCTCTCGGACGATGGTTGACCTTGGCGGTATGCACCCACCGCGCGAGGGACAATTTAAATAACCCGCTGGTGTTGGGAAAGTTTCGTAGTGATGTCCGCTAATGATGCTGTGGACGGCTCCTCCACCCGGCACGGGAGTGCCATGAATGTGGGTGCTATTAAGGCCCCCACAATTTGGAGGAGCCAAGCATGCAAGCGATCACGACAATCGGTCTCGACATCGCCAAGTGTTCCAGGTCCACGGCGTTGCTGCGCAAGGCGAGGTAGTCATCCGACGTCAGTTGAAACGCCGCTATGTCCTGGCATTCTTCCAGATGCTGCCACTGTGCCTGGTGGGCATCGAGACCAGTGCCTCGTCGCACCATTGGTCGCGGGAGCTCAAGGCGCTCGGCCACACTGTGCGCCTGATGCCGCCAGCCTTCGTAAAGCCCTGCCGGGCTGAGATTAACTCTGGGTCTGATGGCGACCCGTTAAAGCTCCGCTGCGCCTACGTCCTCGCCAAGCAGACGCTCGGCAAATCTCGGACGTCTTCCGGCAACGCTCTTTTGTGCGTACGCGTTTGCTCCGCCACATCACGCGCAACATCTTCCAACATGCCCAGCCCTCGTCGGTATTCAATGTCGCGATGCGCGTGCGGCGTTCAACCTCGCCGCTGCGCATATCCTCGATCAAACTGCGAAAATCGGCGCGCGCTCCATCGGTCTCACGATAGGCACGACCTAACTTGCCAAAATCCTCTAAGACTTAGAGCATCGTCCGATCTGATTGAATCGGATTTGGGATTCCCAAGCGGGGGCAAATCATGATTCAAGCTGGTCACTGGGGAAGGAGGCCAGCATCGGATGGCGAAGCGCTATTCGAAAGATTTGCGCGATCGGGTTGTTGCGGCAGTTGAAGGTGGGCAATCGCGGCGGCAGGCGGCCAGCTTGTTTGGTGTGGGCATCAGCACGGTCATTCGGTGGGTGCGTCGGTTGCGCGAGACAGACAGAGTTGCGGCCAAGCCGATGGGCGGCGATCATCGCTCGTGGTTGACCGGAGAGCAGGCCTGGATTCTCGAACGCATCGGGGCGAAGCCAGATCTGACTGTGGAAGAATTGCGCAGCGAGTTGAGGGATCGTGAAGTAGTCGTCGGTCAGGGAAAGGTGTGCCGCTTTTTCGCGCGTGAGGATATGAAGTTCAAAAAAAAGCGTGCATGCAGCCGAGCAAGAGCGGCCTGACGTCGCCGAAGCACGTCGGCAGTGGAAGGATGATCAGGCATAGTCGCTCGATGGCTGACAAAGTTCGGGATGTTTCCAGTTGATGACGACGCTGGCATCGACCCAGATGGCGCGATCTCAACGGACCGCAATTTGCGAAGCGCGGTTGCGAAAGCTCGTCGCCGCATCTCGATGTGGAAATCGTCAAACGTTCCGATCAGGTCAAAGGATTTGTGGTTATGCCCCAACGCTGGATCGTGGAGCGCACCATCGCTTGGCTCAATCGACTGCCGCAAACTCGCGAAAGATTGGGAGACGTCTCAACCGCAAGGCGCTCGCGTTCTTGCGCCTCGCCTCAATCCGCCTGCAAGCTCGGAAAACTCTGTAATCAGCCCGGAAGTCTCCGGACGGAACTCTAAGACTTAGATCAATCTTTTTCATTCGAATCGGCGAGATATTGAATATATTTCGTAATTCGCGGGCCAAAGAAAAGATCGACCTGCATGCGATGGGTGACTCGACAGCACATACTGACGTTACGCGAACAAAGACGGTCACTATAGCGTCGCTGGTTTGCGTGGTACCCGGTAGTCGTCAAAGTTAAGGGCGATTCGACCATTCGATCTGGCTCGAATACGTCGAACGGAAATGGTCGCATGGCAAATACGACGATAGTAACCGTTGATGGAGATATCGAAATGCGGTGACGTCCGATAAAAGTCGAGTACGCCCGCAACAAGTGAAAATCGGGCACACCTTAGCAAGTGAAAGCCCTTCATAGGCCGGCTCATTCGTCGAGGCTATGCGGCGACCCGTGAGCAGGCGATGGTGGATTTTAAGGCGACGTGCGAACGCTCGCCGCGTGGCGTCTCGGTCGCGGGAACACGTCGTAATCATCGCATGGGCGCATGCGAGCCAATATGCATAACCGACTCCTCCCGGTGCATGGATGGGGCTTGCAAAGCATGTCGTGCTTCATCAAGCATGTCCGCAACGCGATCTAGCCTATACACCCGCAAGTACAGGGAAAGATCATCAATATCAGTTGCGATCCGCTGAATGGACTTTTTTGTTGCAGCGTCCATGGTGTGAGACCTCCATGAATTCCGATACCTGTAAACTCAGCATGGAACCACAGTGTCCTCTGTGAGGTGGGTCACAAAGGACGAGTAAATACTGATGGCATGCGGCGCTATATGATATTGCACTTAGGTGCATAGAAGCGCCGCGCGGACACAGAAAAGGCCGCCACGCGATGGCCTCTCCACCGATCAGGTATTTCGATCATGCGGCGGTAGCAGCGGCGTCCTTGGCGCCTCCTGCGCCATTGTCACGTAAGCGTGACCGCGAAGCCCGCGAAGATGTAGCGAAGCGCTCGACCAATTAAAAATACTACTCCGGCAAAAACTAGGAGCATGCCGATAATCCAGGGTCTCATCTCCGTAGTTAATTCATCAGGTACAACACTCACCAATAAATTATAAAAGCTCACGATCGCGTTGGCTGTCCATTCGAGAACGTGCGCAAATCGTGCAAGCATGCGGTAATGCCTCTTTAACGGCGCTCGCGATCGCCCACCTTCTCCCCCTTTAACAGGCTAAGAATTAAAGCGAACGCCGCAAATTGACCTTTAGGGAGTCTTGCGCAACATGACCGGCGCTCGCGCACCTGGCGGCAATGCAAATAAGTTAGTATTCATTGGAGTAAGTTCGTATCCATTGGAGGTTCATCGGCATGTGCAAGAGATTCTCGATGTGCAAACTCACACCGACACTCACCGTGTTTGCGTTAGTTAGTTTGGGTGGAATTGCTTTCGCCCAGCAGGGCAACAAGGGCGCGGCGGTTAAGGCGACGCCTATTGAAAAGGTCCTGGATGCTAATCCGGAGCCGGACGGGAAAGCATACCGAATAGATCTTCTACTTCAAGATGGGACGCGGGTGGTGTATGAGATCCCCCCATCCGAGGCTGCAAAGATAACCGACGGACTAAGCAAGCCTGCGATTGCGGGGGGTCAAAACCGGCAGGTCGCGACCCTCGTATATGGGATGAATATTCAGGTCGATTCTAAGGGCAAAGCCGTGATCGTAACCCCGCGCGGCCGATCCGGTACGCTGGAGCCTCTTGCTATCCCAATCGGCGGCGCAAAACTTCTCGTAAAGGCGCTGCAAACAAAGATTGCCGAAGCCAAGGCCACTGCTGCCAAGCAGCGGAAGTAGCCATAAGCACGCACAAAGCCGCCTTCGAAAATTCAATTCGCAGTACAATCAGGACTACGAGGAAGGGCTCTGCTTCTTCCTAAGGGATGGAATGCAGATTGTGAATTACCCAAAAGCAGCACGCCACCAATTGCACCAGCAAACAACAAACAACGAACTGGTTTAAACCCACAGTGCGAAATGCAGAACCCAGCCCCAAGCGCTCCGAGCAAACAAATGATCTTCTCGTGCTTCCGCCGCCGCCAAGTTCCGAGAGGCCATGTGCCCTAACGGCAACAATCCACAAGATTTGTAATAGGCGACGCCTTTGCGCCTACCGAGGCTGCCACGCTTCGTTGTAGAAATAAATCGGCCCCGACCTTGGGGGACGGGGTCTGAGGGCTGAGGGCCGGGGCCGCGCTCCCTAGGGGGACGAGAGCGGCCCCGAATTTATCACCCTTTCGGTTTCAGCAATATCAATCCGTTATCAATCTTTTGAGAGGACGTCGGACCGCCTCAAGGCGATGCGCGCGCTGGGCCTAAGGCTTCCGGCCATCAAAAGAAACACCCTAGCGCGCCTACGCCGAGCGCTGCATAGGCGAAATGAAATAATGTCGGACGCCAAGCGTGCGGGGCAGATGGCTACTGGCGATCAGGGGGCTACACGCGCGCCGGGGTTGTGACCGGCATCATAGGGGCGAAGAACTCTTTGGTGGACCGTAGGTTCTGGTTCGACTCCGCCAGACGGACAAAAAGAAAGCTCGGCTGCTGAGCTGGGCTTTCGAAAAGCTTGGTTTACTAAGGATTATTAAGGTTTCGTAAGGGTGGCGGCCGTCGCGCCATTGCGCCGCGGCAGTTCCGTAATGGCTGTCATGCGGAGAAGTGCCCCATTTCACGCCAAATTTAACGTAGAAATTATGGGCTGGACGATGCCTTAAGGCTACATATCAGTTGGCCCTGCAAGTGGCTCTCGGGAGCGTCAGGCCATGATCAAAAGCAAAAATGTGGTAGCGGAGCTGCGGCGCGACATGCACTTCGTCATGAACGCCGTCATTGCGGTGGTGTTCATCGGCTTTGCCGGCCTGGCGGTGGCGGCGACCCTTTACGATCTGCTGGCGATCCGGCACTAAAGCCAACACACGATCGCGCGCTAACGCGCCGGCGGATAGCGATGCCGCCGCCCCTTGAAATCCTCGACCACGAAATGCACGGCGCCGTTCGAACCCGTGCGCGCGAGATAGTCCGGACCGATCGGCGATTTGCCGTGGCCGCCGGGGATATCGAGCACATAAGTCGGCTGGCATAGCCCTGACAATCGCCCGCGCAGGTTGCGCATCAAGTCCTGTCCTGTCGCGATGTCGGTCCGCAAATGCGCGGTGCCGGGCGCCAGATCGCCATGATGCAGGTAATATGGTTTGATCCGACATTCGACCAGCGCGCGCATTAGATCTCCGAGTACCTCCGGCGTGTCGTTCACGCCGGCCAACAGCACCGATTGACCGAGCAGCGGAATGCCAGCATCCGCGATACGTGCACAGGCCGCGCGTGCCGCCGGCGTTAATTCGCGCGCATGATTGATGTGCAGCGCCACGTAAGTTGGTTTGGCCTTGAGCTTGATTGCCCGTAGCAGCTCCGCCGTCACCCGCACCGGCTCCGCCACCGGAATGCGTGTGTGAATGCGCAGCACCTTGACGTGCGTGATCGCCTCCAGTTCCTTCATAACCGCGCGCAGGCGGCGTGCCGACAGCACCAGCGGATCGCCGCCGGTAAGGATCACTTCCCAGATTTCCGGCCGGCTGCGAATGTAATTGAGTGCGCACGTGAACGCCGCCGCCGACAACGCCTTCCCCTTCTCGGGACCGACCATTTCGCGCCGGAAGCAGAACCGGCAATAGACAGCGCAGATCGGGGTAAGTTTGAGCAGCACGCGGTCGGGGTAGCGGTGCACGATGCCCTCCACCGGGCTGTGCGCGTCGTCGCCGATCGGGTCGCTGAGCTCTTGTGGCTGCGCATCGAGCTCCGCCGCGGCGGGAACGAACTGGCGCGCGATCGGGTCATGCGGATCGTTGGGATCAATCATGTCGACCAAAGCCGGCGGCAGCGCGACCGCATAGCGCGCGGCCACCGCATCCAATGCGGCGCGTTGCTCAGTCGGCGCCAGGCCGTGGTCACACAATTGCTCTGGAGTCCGAAGGGTGCGGAGCGTCGTCATGACTTTTTCCTCTTCGAATTCACTTATGGGTCGATCACCGGCGTCCATATTACCTGCTCGATGCGGCTCGCGCCCGTCGCCAGCATCACCAGCCGGTCGAAACCGAGCGCGAGGCCGCTCGCCTGCGGCATCACCGCGAGCGCGGCCAGAAAATCCTCATCAACCGAATAGCGCTCGCCGTGGATGCGCTGCTTCTCGACCATTGCGATCTCGAAGCGTCGGCGCTGCTCGGCGACTTCGGTCAGCTCGCCGAACGCATTGGCGAGTTCCACCCCGCAGGCATAGAGCTCGAAGCGCTCGGCGACCTTGTCGCTGCCGGCTTTTGGCCGCGCCAGCGCCGCCAGCGGCAGCGGGTATTCATATAATACCGTCGCCCGCCCGACTCCGAGCTGCGGCTCGACCCGCTCGGCTAGGATCCGGCTGAAGATATCGCCCCAGCTGTCGTCGGCCGCGGTGGCGACGCCAGCCTTCGCCACAGCGGCGGCGAGCTTCTTGCGGTCACCCTTCCCTTCGGCGACAGTCGCCAGCAAATCGATTCCTGCATAGCGATCGAAAGCTTCTGCCACCGTCACGCGCTCCGGCGCCGCAAATGGATCGATGGTTTTATCGCGAAACGTGAACTGCTTGACGCCGGCGGCGCGCGCCGCTTCGGCCATCAATGCCGCGCAATCGTCCATCAGTGTCTGATACGGCTCGTTCGCCCGATACCATTCCAGCATGGTGAATTCGGGATGATGCAGCGCGCCCCGTTCGCGGTTGCGGAACACGCGGGCGAAATCGAAAATGCGCGTCTCGCCCGCCGCCAGCAGCTTCTTGCACGCGAATTCCGGCGAGGTACGCAAGTAGAGCGGCCGCCGCTCCCCGCCCGGCCCGATCAACTCGGTGGCGAAGGCGTGCAGATGGGTCTCGTTGCCGGGCGATACCTGCAAAGCGGCGGTCTCTACTTCGATGAAACCACGGGCCGCGAACCAGGCCCGCAAGGCGGCGGCGATCCGCCCGCGTGCCGACACGTAGGGCCGGCGGCCGGCATGGACGCTGGGTAGCCAAAAAGCCGGGCTTTCTCGCACATTTACCTCGCCTGAACCGGGCCAGAGAAAGGCTGGCATCCTGCGTGAAGATCGCTATGGTGCGGCCCGAAACCGCGGTCCCGCACCGCCCCAAGCTCAAGGATTGCTATCGTGAAGGTCATCGCCAGTTCGCTCCGCAAAGGCAACATCGTCGATCTCGACGGCAAGCTCTACGTTGTTCTTAACGCGGAAAATTTTCATCCCGGCAAGGGCACCCCCACCACCCAGGTCGATATGCGCCGGATTTCCGACGGCGTGAAGACCCAGATGCGCTACAAGACCACCGACCAGGTCGAGCGCGCCCATGTCGAGGATGTCGAATATTCCTACCTCTACCAGGACGGCGACGGCTTCCACTTCATGAATGGGGAAACTTTCGACCAGGTCGCCTTGCCGGCCGACCTCGTCGGCGATCAATCGGTCTACCTGCAGGAAGGCATGAAGGTGAACCTTGCCATCCACGAGGGCATCCCGGTGTCGATCGAGATCCCTCAAAAGGTGACGTTGGAAATCAAGGAAACTGAGCCGGCAATGAAGGGACAGACTGCATCCGGTTCGTTCAAGCCGGCGATCCTGTCGAACGGCGTGCGCACCATGGTGCCGACCCACATCCTGCCCGGCACCCGCGTGGTGGTGATGACCGCCGACGGCGCCTATGTCGAGCGCGCCAAGGACTAGACTCGCACGCTCGCGCGCACTTCATTTGGAAACAGATCGTCGGGCGTCAGCCGTTTCGCGGTAACGCCCTGGTCGTGCGCGAAGCGGCAGAACGCGTCGAGCGTCTTGCGGTTGGCTTCCAGCCCGTACGGAAACGGATCGGCGCCAAAGTTCTTACCCCATTCGCCGGCGATCGAAGCCGCCCACGGCACCGGGATGCGCGATGCGGTCAAATCCTGGATGCGCTCGAGACTGCGTTCCTTGGCCTGCTCGAACGCCTTGAACAGGTTCATCGCCACCCACGGGTAGCGCTCGAACACCGCGCGGCGCATGGCGATGACATGCATGATCGGGAAAATGCCGATGGCGTCGTAGTACCGCATCTCCTCACCGCGATAGTCCGGATAAAGCCGCACGATCTTACCGCCACTGCTGTTGAAGACGTCCGGCACACGCGCCGAGATCGCCGCGTCGAGCTCGCCCGACAGCAGCATGGCGCTGAGGCTGGAGTCGCGCCGCTGCGAACATTGAATGCCCTTCGGCAGGGTGAACTCGACCTTCTCTTCACGTCCAGGCTCGTTCATGCCGGCCTGCACCCATTTAATTTTGCGCAAGTCGACGCCCGCCGTCTCGCTTAGAAAACCGCGCGCATAGATACCGGCGGTCTGCGCCCATTCCGGAATACCGACGGTCTTCCCCTCCAGATCCTTGGGCGACTTAATGCCGCGGTCGGCGCGCACGTAGAACGCCGAGTGGCGGAACACGCGCGAGGGGAACACGGGGATGCCGATGAAAGGCGAATCGCCCTGTGAGGCAAAGCCGATGAATTTTCCGAACGACATTTCGGAAACGTCCCATTCGCTATTTTTAATAAACCTGAAGAAGACTTCCTCCACCGGCAGCACGAAGCCGTTGAGCACGATGCCCTCCGCCCGCACCACGCCGTTCAGCAGGTCGCGCACGTGGTCATAGTCGGTGGTGGCCAGCGTCAGATGCAGGCGTGCCGTACCGCCACTCTCGATGATTTGCGGTTCGCGGTCGGCGCCCGCGGCGCCCATCCTGCTTGCTTCATTGATCGTCATGTCGCGCTTAGTCTCCGTTTATTTCGCCGGGTCGAAGCCTACACCACGGCGCCGCTCTTGTATGCCGAACAACGATGCCGTTAACTCATGTGCCGGCGGGACTGGCGGGGAGAATGAGGGAAGCCTGTTGAAACGTGCCGTTCTTGTAAGTCTAGCATTACTCGTCAGCGGACCGGCAGCCGCGGCCGAGATGGAAAGCCCCGTCATCACGTTGAGCGACGTCGATTGGAATGCGGCGGCGGCGACTTTGACTGGCCATGCGACGGAACAAACGGCCGAGGCCTTCGCCAACCTCAATTCGATCACCGCCAAACGCTTTGCCGGTATCGGCAAGAGTACCGTCCCGGTGCTGCTGCCGTTCGATGTCGATGCTTTCCGCAAGGACGAAGCAGAAGGCAAACCGGACGCCGCGAGCTCGGATAAATATTTCGGCCAATTCCATCCGACAAAATTCTTCCTGCCTGGGCCGGCCGGCTACGACGCCACCTTCGTCGCCAGTGGATTCGACACCCGTTTTGAAAAGCCGATCGTGGTCGAGATAACCGGGGCGGCTTTCGTCTATGCGCTCGATGGGCCCGACCGCCAGGAGGTGTTCCCCCCGCGCGGACTGGAAAATTTGTTTCCCGGCATGCGCCGCATCCTGCGCGAAGCCCATGTGCGCTATACATTCGAGCGCTTCGGCGTGCCGTACGTGGTATCCATCCAATGCTACGATCGGCCGCCCGCGCACCGATATCTGTCGTGCCGCGAGGCCGATCCGATCGCCGTGAGTTTCCTGCGCCAGTTGCGCACGGCCGGCGGCGCGCCTGCGACGTTATCGGAGCCGAAAACCGACCTCAGCCGGCCGGCGACCGAATCGGATTTCACTTATTACAGCCCGGGCGATCTGATCGAGAGCACCGGCTGGAGAAAAATGCCCGGCCGCGTCGACTACCATGTCTATTCCCGCATGCGTTTTCCGATCGCTTTCTCGCCGGCTTACGTGAAGTCGCAATCGTTCATGCCATGGGGCGATTGCTACCGCACCGGCATTGTCGGCCGGAGGGGCCCGAAGGGCGCGCCGTACCGTTGCAAGGTCAACAACAAGCCGCTGGTGTTCGACGAATCGGCACCGGAAAATTTCACCTATCCGTGGCGTGATAATTTCTGCGAACAACGGGACTTTCTGGTCGGCCAGTGCCCCGGCGGTTACGGTCATCAGGGCGAGGACATTCGCCCCGCGCAATGTGTGCTCAGCAACGCGGAGGCCGACCGCTGCCTGCCCTATCAGGATTTCGTCGCCGCCGCTCATGACGGCGTTATCCAGCGCATGCGGGGAAACCTCAGCGCCTATATCGTGGTCAATACTGAAAGCGAACATGTCCGCTTTCGCTACCTGCACATGAATCCAAAACTCATGGACAACGACGGCCTGTTGAACGGCCGGCGGGTGAGCGCAGGCGAGATCATCGGCAAGGTCTCGACCTGGGGCGACTATGAGAGCGGCACGTCTTACCACCTGCACTTCAACATTCAGGTGTTCACCACCGTCGGCTGGGTGTGGGTCAATCCTTACATCACGCTGGTTGCTGCCTATGAGCGGCAGATCGGCGGCCGCGGCACCGAGATCAAACCGGGCGAGCCGGCGCCGCCGGTTCCCATGAAACTGCCGGTGATCTTGCGCGCTACGCCGCCAGGGCAAACTTCAGCCGCTTCGGAATTGCCGACGACGACGCAGGTGGCCTCGTCAGCGCGGCCGGCCAAACCGCACAAAGCGGTGGCCGAGCGCGCCAAGCCGCACAGTCGCCACAACATCCGAAAACGCCACAGGCGTCACCACGCCGAGTAACGGCCGGCGTTGGTCGGGCGGAACGTAAGCTCCCGCATTTTGTTGAACCAAGGTTCGTCGCGATGCAATCGTGGCGCAACCGTGACTATTTTTTGTCGGGACAAAAATCAGGAGGACCTGCGATGCTCACCAGCGCATTCGCCAGAGCGGTCTTGATCAGTTTCGTTCGCAACCACTGTGGCCTTCGCTCAAGTCAACGTCAGCGGCAACTCCTCCACCAAAGGCGGCGCAGCGATTGGAGCCGGTCCGGTCGGCGTCGACAGCTCGACCGGTCTCAGCACCGGCGCGAAGCGGCGCCGATATCGGCGTCGATGCGTCGGGCAACAGCCAGACGAAGCCGCGGAAAAATCACACTACCGGCAGCGGTTCCGCCAACGGCGGCATCAAACTCGATACCAAGTAAGCCTCGACCAGCTTCGCAAACGCCGCCGCGGTTCCTTGCCGCGGCGCGGCTTCGTTATTTGCAATAGCGAAAAGGTTTGTTCCGGTCATTTATTTGCGCAACGGTCACGACTACAATGCCGCATGCTGCGAATCTTCGCCTTTGACGTCATTACGCCCTCATCACGCCTAACGCGCCGCGCCTTAATGTCGGGCGCGCTCGGCGCAACCGCGAGTCTTGCGCTCGGCACCCCCTCGTTCGCGGCCCAGTCTCCCGCCTTCGCCCGCTGGGTCGCCGGTTTCCGTGCCCGCGCGATTCACCGCGGCATCTCGGAGGCGACCTATGACCGCGTCATGACCGCGCTGACGCCCGACACTAGCGTATACGAACAGCAGCGCGCCCAGCCGGAATTCACCGAGCAGGTCTGGCAATACATCAACCGCCGCTGCTCGGACTGGCGCGTCATCACCGGCAAGGAACGCGCGAAGGAATATGCCGACCTGCTGGTGCGGCTCGAGAAGGATTTCGGCGTCGACCGCTACACCTTGCTCGGCCTATGGGGCATGGAGTCGTCGTTCGGCGACGTCATCGTCAACCCGAAATACATGCGGCCGGTAATCCCCGCTTTGGCCGCGCTGGCCTGGGGCGAACCGCGCCGGCGCGTTTATTGGGAAGCCGAATTGCTCAACGCGCTCACCATCGTCGATCGCGGCTGGGCGCAGGCGCCGGAAATGGTCGGCTCCTGGGCCGGAGCCATGGGCCACACCCAGTGGATGCCGGAGGTGTGGCTCCATATGGGCGTCGATTACGACCGCGACGGCCGCATCACGCCGTTCGGCAAGCCCGACGATTCGCTCGCCGGCACCGCCCGCTACTTGCTTGAGCGCGGAAAATACCGGCGCGGCGAAGCCTGGGGCTGCGAGGTGAAGTTGCCGGCCAGTCAGGTGCGGCTGGCCAACAACCGCACCATACGCGCCTACGCCAAGTGGCAGGAACTCGGCGTTAAGCGCGCCGACGGCGACGCTTTCGCGCGGCCCGGCGATCAGGTGAAGCTCTGGGTCCCGGTCGCCGGCGGACCTGCTTTCCTGGTCGGGCAGAATTTCCGGAGCGTTTATTCCTACAACCCGTCCACCAGCTACACGCTGGCGCTGCTCCATCTCGGCGATCTCATTCGCGGCGACTCGCCGTTCCGCCAGCAATTCCCGGGCGGCGAGCGCGTGCCGACCTTGGCCGAGGTCAAGGAAATCCAGCGCCGCCTCAACGAGCATGGCTTCAAGACCGACGGCATCGATGGCCGCACCGGCAGCGATACGGTCAAGGCCATCCTCGCCTTCCAGAAGAAGGTCGGCATGGAGCCGGCCGACGGGTACGCCGGTCTCAAGGTGCTGGCCCGGTTGCGTCAGGGCTCGTGATCCGGTTCAAATGCCGCCACCGCCCACGAGCGGGCGACCGCAGGATCCAACAGTGCCGAATTTCCAACGCGATAGCGCCAAAAAACAGCCCGCGAGCGATGCCACCATCGCATGCCTCGATCGCCCTGTTCCGGCTGGCGTCAATGCCGCCGGCTTCGGGAGCGACGTGGTGGCCGACGCGCTGCGCGCGCTCGACATCCCCTATATCGCGCTCAATCCAGGCGCCAGCTATCGCGGCCTGCACGACAGCCTGGTGAATTATCTCGGCAATGAACGGCCGCAGATGCTGCTCTGCCTGCACGAGGAAAGCGCGGTCGCCATCGCACACGGCTACGCCAAGGTTACCGGCAAGGCGATGGCGGCGGCGGTGCACTCCAATGTTGGTCTGATGCACGCCACCATGGCGTTCTTCAACGCCTGGTGCGACCGTATGCCGATGGTGGTGCTTGGCGCCACCGGCCCGGTCGACGCCACCAAGCGGCGGCCGTGGATCGACTGGATTCACACCGCGCGCGACCAGGGCGCGCTGGTACGCGGTTACACCAAATGGGACGACCAGCCGGCCTCGCCGGTCGCCGCGCGCGAAGCCGTGTTGCGCGCCGGCTGGATCGCCAACACTGCGCCGCGCGGTCCGACTTACGTCAATCTCGATGCCGGCATGCAGGAAGAAAAACTCGCCGAGCCGGTCGCCCCGATCGACGTTAAGCGCTACATGCCGGAAGTCGAGAGCGCGGCCCCCGCCGACGTCATCGACAAGGCCGCCGACCTGCTGCGCCGTGCCAAATATCCGGTCATGCTCGCCGGCCGCGTCTCGCGCGATCTGGATTCCTGGAATGCGCGCGTTGCGCTGGCCGAGCGGCTCAGCGCGCGCGTCGTCACCGACATGAAAATCGGCGCCGCCTTCCCGACCGATCACCCGCTGCATGCAGGGTGCCCCGGCGGCAGCGTGCTGGTGCCCGAGGCGGCCGATGCCATTCGCGCCGCCGATGTCATTCTCAGCCTCGACTGGGTCGACATCGCCGGCACCTTCAAGAATGCCGGCGGCGCTATCGCGGCCAAGGTCGTGCAGGTGTCGGTCGATCACCGCCTGCACAATGGCTGGAGCATGGACTATCAGGGCCTGCCGCCGGTCGACGTCTTCATCGCCTGCGAGCCCGACACCGCGGTGCCGGCGCTGCTCGCCGGTCTCGGCCCCGGCGTTCCGCGCGCGGTCGCATCGGTCACACGGGAATTTCCCACGCTCGCCGAAGGCAAGCTCACCGTCGATCATCTGGCCGACGCGCTACGCCGCGCGGTCGGCAACCGCCCCGCCTCTCTCACCCACGTCTCGCTGTCTTGGAATGGCGCCAGTTGGCCGTTCCGCCACCCGCTCGACTATCTCGGTTCCGACGGCGGCGGCGGCGTCGGCGGCGGACCCGGCATTTCGGTCGGCGCCGCGCTCGCGCTCAAGGGCTCGGGCCGGCTATCGGTTGCGGTTTGCGGCGACGGCGATTTCATGATGGGCGTCACCGCGCTGTGGACGGCGGCGCATTACAAGATTCCGCTGCTGATCGTGGTGGCCAACAATCGCTCCTTCTTCAACGACGAACTGCACCAGGAACGTGTCGCCCGCATGCGCAACCGCCCGGTCGAGAACCGCTGGGTCGGCCAACGCATTTCCGAACCCGACATCGACATCGCCGCCATCGCCCGCGCGCAGGGCGCGCAAGGCTTCGGCCCGCTGACTGCAATCGGAGATCTCGGTCCCACCTTCGCCAAAGCCATTGCGGCAGTGGAAGCGGGCGCGATCGCGGTCGTCGATGTGCGGGTGGAACCGGGCTACACTGCCGCCATGACCGCGGCGATGACGCGCAAGAGCGAGTGAGCATGGCCGCCGGGCCGCAAACCGACGACGCCATCCTGGTGGTGGACAATATCGTCGTGCGCTACGACACGCTGGACGGCCCCGTCACCGCGGTCGACGACGTGTCGTTCAAGGTCAGGCCGGGCGAATTCCTCTCGGTCATCGGCCCCTCGGGCTGCGGCAAATCGACTTTGTTCAATGTGATTGGTGGGCTGCTCAGCCATCATCAAGGCGTGGTCAGTGTCGGCGGAGAAACCATTTCCGGCCCGCACAAGTCGATCGGCATGGTGTTCCAGGAGGAGTCCACCTTTCCCTGGCGCACGGTGATCGACAATGTCGCCTTCCCGCTCGAGCTCATTGGCATGACGCGCGCCAGACGAGCCGAGCGCGCGAAGCATTTCATCGCACTGGTCGGCCTCGACGGCTTCGAGAACCGCTATCCTGGCGAACTCTCCGGCGGCATGCGGCAACGGGTGTCGCTTGCTCGCACACTCGCCTCCGAGCCGAAAATCCTGCTGATGGACGAGCCGTTTGCCGCACTCGACGAACAGACGCGGCTGTTGCTCGGCGACAAGGTATTGCAGATCCAACAGCAATTGAAGCAAACCACCCTGCTGATCACCCACAACATCACCGAAGCGGTGCAGATGTCCGACCGCATTTTGGTGATGACCTACCGGCCCGGCAAGACGAAGCGTATCGTCGATATCGATCTGCCGCGCCCGCGCACCTCAGAGGTCGTCAGTAGCGCGGCTTTCGGCCGCTACGTCGCGGAAATCTGGAGCGACCTGCGCGAGGAGGCGAGCCGCGGCATGCGCGACGAGGAAGCGCACGTGCTGCATCACGAAGGCGCCTCGTCGTGACCGCCGCTGCGCCCGCAAAATGCGTAAGCCTCGGCAATCTTGCTGCCGCAGTCGCGGGCCTTGGCTCGCTCGTGGTATTTTTACTGGTCGTTGAGATTCTTATCCAGATCGGCGTCATCAGCCGGTTCATCGTGCCGCCGCCCTCGGAAATCATTGGCAGCTTCTACCGGGTGATCGTTGAGGAGGACGTGTTCGGCCGCTTCCTGCTCACCGCGAGCGAATGCCTCATCACCGGTGTGATGCTCACGGTGTTCGGCGTTGCCGGCGGCGTGCTGATGCACCGCTTCAAGTTGCTGCAGCAGGCGATTGAGACCTGGGTCGCTGCCATGGCCTCGGCGCCTGTGGTGTTGATGTATCCTCTATTCTTGGTGATCTTCGGACGTAGCGCCTGGACCATAATCATGATGGGCTTCATCGCCGCGCTGCCCCCGGTGATCCTAAAGACGATCGAAGGCATTGCCGGCACACGCAAGGTGTTGGTCAATGTCGGCAAGAGCTTCAACCTCACCGCCAACCAGCAGTTCTGGAAAATTCTGTTCCCGGCAGCACTGCCGACGATCTTCGTGGGGCTCCGGCTCGGGCTGATCTTCGCACTGATCAACATCGTCGGCGTCGAGTTCCTGATCAATTTCGGCGGCCTCGGCCAGCTCATCAACGAACTGGCCGAGCGCTACGATCTCGCCGGCACCTATGCGGCGATCTGTTTCGTAATCCTGGTAAGCATTGTGTTCTTCATGGCGCTGGAAAAGGCCGAGCGATGGCTGAGACCGGTCGATTCACGCTAATCGTAGCGGCCACGCCTTTGAAATACTTAGCCTTTCCTGCCGGAGACATCGCGCTAAAAACCGATTTGCTACCATTTTGCTACCATTTGCGGGATCTTCGCACTCGGATCATCTCCACAACCCCTCAGTGCGGCATCCAGCTTGGCAGCGGCATCGGCCTGCATGTTGGGCATCAGGTGCGAATAAATATCCATCGTGATCGTGATGTGTAAGTCCGGCACCTTGCAGTTGCGCCGTGCCAAAGGCGGAGCAACGGCAACGTATTCATTGCCAGACGATGAACTGAGAGCCTTGTTGGCTTTGAAGCGTTAGGCCAAGTCGCCCTTCATATTCGTTTCGAAACACGGCGCGCCATTCTCAACCGCTGGCTCGCCAAGCTGTTGAATGGGCAGGCTTCGAGGCCAAGATGCCCTTCAAGGTTCATGCCCATGTGTTGCGCCACAGCGCCGGCTATGCACTGGCGAACAAAGGAACCCACACCCGAACACTGCAAGCCTATCTAGGTCACCTGAGCATTCAATCGATTGTGCGGTTACACCGAATTAGCGCCGGGGCGCTTCAAGAACGTGTGGCGGTACGGGCGGCACGCCGCCTCCGTACTCGCATGAAGAGCCCTGCAAGCAGAGCCGCCGCCAGCGCCCCGCCTGCGCCGTAGATTGCAGCCAGAAGATTGGACGAGCGATCCGGTGTAAAAGCTTGCAGGCCTTCCAGCAGTGCTCCGCCGGCCATGAGAGCTCCCCCGACCACGAACGGCCGGGGCCAAGCGAGGCAGAACATCAACGTGATCGCGAAATAGCCGACGAAGTGGTCAATCTCCCAACCGAACCCCGAGCGGGGTTGCCATTTGGCGGGGCCCAGGGCGATGATCACGAGCAGGACCATGACGACCACGCTGCAAAATTTCATAAAATCACGCATCCGTCACCAAAGCCTGGTATTCCGTAGACTCAAACCAAGATACCACGCCAAAAAAATTTGTGACGGCCCGCACAAAAGGATTAGGGGGCGCAGCGAGGCGTGGCCGTCTACGTCCGTTGAGTTCCTGAGCCGTGGGATTATGCGGATTATCGGCATATTGCATCTGCACACCGATAACCAGGCCGGCGTTGATGGAGGCCAAAAATAGCGAGCTGTACGGGCTAGTACGGCAATTGCCATCAATCGGTGAAAATGCTTGATTTTTCTGACTATTTGACACGGTTTGGTATTGAGCAATACGGGCGACCACGATGGCTGAGACCGGTCGACTGACGCCGCGTTCGGCGGTGCCGCCGATGACGCCGGTGCTGCTGCTACGCATTGCTATTGTCCTGGCGCTACTGGCGGTGTGGGAACTGCTGGCGCGTTCCGGCTGGCTCTATCGCGATGTGGTGCCCTCGCTCTTGGCAATCGGCCGCGCGCTTTACCATTTGCTCGGCGGCCGCGACTATTATTTCCATCTCAGCGTCACCACCGCGGAAATCCTTGCCGCGCTCGGGATCGGCGGCGCCTGCGGGCTAATGGTCGGTATCGTGCTCGGCGCCAACCCGTTCCTGTCGAAAGCCTTCGAGTCCCTGCTGTATTATCTAGGTCCTACGCCGAAGATCATCTTCTTTCCGATCATGATCATGTGGTTCGGCGTCGGCCCCGAATCTAAAGTCGCGCTCGGTACGTTGTCCTGCTTCTTTCCGGTAGCGCTTAGCGTCGCCGCCGGCATGCGCCAGATCGACCGCGTGCTGATCCGCGTGGGCAATAGCTTCCGCGCCAATAGCTGGCAGATGGTAACGAAAATCTATCTGCCGGCGATGCGCCATCCGATCATCAACGGCGCGCGGCTCGGCCTCGGCGTGGCGATGATCGGCACGCTGCTTGCGGAAACCAAACTGTCCAACAAGGGAATCGGTTTCCTGATCATCAATGCCTACTCGACCTTCGACATGCCTCGCATGTATGCCATGCTGATCGTGCTGTTCGTGTTGGCGATCGGCGCCAATGCGCTAGTCGGCCGTCTCGGCGGCCTGCATTCCATCAAGCGACTCTGACATCAAGGGGGGTCATGAATTATATTCGACATTTCGCGGGCGCGCCGATTGCCGCTGTCGCATTCGTGCAAACGGCCGCCGCTGACGAGCTAACCATTGGCCAGCGCGGCAACCGGGATACCGCCATTTCCTATGTCGGCGACAACGCCAGCATCTTCAATAAGCACGGCATCCAGCTCAAGATGATGTACACCTCCGGCAGCGGCGAGACGCTGCAGCCCGTCATCTCCGGTAGCGTCGACATCGTGCTCGCGGTCGGCAGGCTCGGCGCCATGACGCAAGCGCGTGCTTTCGTTTCGGTTAGAACCGGCGCAGCGCACTACGGCACCACCGTGCCAGCGCCGCCCACGACCTCGATGAAAGTCACGCCGATCGTCTCCTGATCGTACGCGATATTTTGAAACGCCGCCACGCCATCGGTGACCCAGCTGCCAGTATGGTGCAGGACGCGATGACTTCTTCCCCAAGAGCTTAATCGATCCCGATGTCATTCACGGGCTCGACACGCTGATCCCGGAAGCGGTCAACCTGAAATTCATCCCGACGCCACTGACCAAAGAGCAGATCGCCGAGCTGATCCAGATTCCGCCGCGGAAATAATGGCGGCGGTCAATCTGCCGGTGAATCGAATCCTGCGTGCACCCATGCCGAGCGGTGCTCCGGATCGCACATAAAGGCGATGAAGGCTGCGCCTGCGTCCGGCGCGGCGCTGCCCGCGGTTACGGCTGCGCCGTAGATGGTCGTGAGTTGAATTTCAGCCGGCAGCGGCCCGACGACGGTCAAGCCGTCGGTGTTGACCACCTCGCTCTTCGGATAGAATCCAATCTCCGCCTCGCCGCACGCAACTAGTCGCACACCGCCCTCCAGCGCGGGACGCTGGATGATCTTGCCTTTCATCGAATCGGCGATGCCGAGTTGTTCGAGCAGCTTGCCCATGTGCGTACCGCTCGGCGTCGCGCCCGGCGTGGCATGCGTGATGGCACGGCTGTTGAGAATCGTTTGCTTGACCTTCTCCGTCGTCGACAGATCCGGCTTGGGTGCGCCGGTGCGAACCACGGCACTGATGCTGACCAGGCCGAGGACGGCGCGGCCTTGCGCCCGCACCACATCGCTCTGCTGATAGTCGTCTAGGATGTTGGTCGGCATCACCAGCACGTCGGCCTTCTCGCCAGCCGCCAGTTTGTCGCGCAAAGCCGACATCACCGCGAAGACGAACTCGACCTTGTGCCCGGAATGCCGCTCGAATTGCGGTGTCAATTGCAGGAAAATTTCCTTCGGCGCTCCGCCGCTCATGACCCGAATGGTTGCCATGCCTAATTCCCGATTGCTGACTAGAGCTTGAACGTCTCGTGCGTGCCCGGGTGAAAGAGCTCTTCCGGCTTCACCAACCGCGACGACAAACCTTGCGCGTGATGATGACGCAGGAAGGTCTCCAGCGTCTTGCGGTTGGCGTCGAGACCATAAGGCCAGAAGTCGCGGCCCATCAGTGCGCGCGCTTCCGCGAGACGTTCCTCGACGAACGGCAGGGTAACCTTCGTCGCTGACGTGTCGCTCAACTCATCGAGAGCTACCTTCTTGGCCTGCTCGAAGGCCTTGAACACCGCGCCCGGCAGCCAGGGGTGCTTGTCCGCCAATTCGCGCCGCACGCCGACTAAATGCATGATTGGAAAGATGCCGGTGCGCTTGAAATAATCCTTGGCCGCCGCCACCGGATCAGGAAACAGCCAGCCGACATTCGGCGTGTTCGCCGGCAGCGACGGCGGGCGCGGCGCGATGAAGCCGTCGATCGCGCCTTCAGCCAGCAATGCGGAAATCGACTTGCCTTTCGCCGCGTCCTCAAGCTTCACGTCGCTCGGCAGCTTGATGGATATTTTCTCCGGCCGATCGGCATCCTCGATACCGCCGCGTACCCAGTGGAATTCGGACGGCTTCACGCCGTGATCGTCCTCTAAGATCGCGCGCGCCCAGACATTGGCGGTCAGTTGATATTCCGGCACGCCGACCCTTTTGCCTTTGAGGTCAGCCGGTTCCTTGATGCGATCGGTGCGCACATAGATCGAGGTGTGGCGGAACGCGCGCGATACGAAGGCCGGCACCCCGACATAGGGACAATTCCCCTGCGTCGTCTTGATCGTGAAACTCGACAGCGACAATTCGCAAATGTCGAAGTCGGCATGGCGGAAGGCGCGGAAGAAGATTTCCTCCGGCGATAGCGTCATGCAAGCCGGATTCACACCATCGATCTGTACTGTGCCGTCGATCAGCGCGCGCGTGCGGTCATAGGGGCCGACGGCGATGGATAGATTGAGTTTGGCCATGGAGCGCCCGGGCAAGGTTCAAGTTCGGGCGAATGTCATAAGCGAAAGAGGGCCGCGAAGCAAAACGAGCCACCGGCATGAAATTGCGCGAGTGGAGCTCGTCTCCCCTTTTCCCGCGAGCGTTTGCGAGTGGTGGGGAGGGTCGGGGGTGGGGGACAATTCGAACAGCTTGCTAAAGCGCCCCCACCCCCGGTTCGCATCGCTGATGCGAAGCGAACCGACCCTCCCCACCGCTTCGCGGGGGGAGCGATAATGAACTACTCCACCCCGCCTTGCTTCTTGCCCTTGTCGTCGGGGGTCACATCAACCGCCTGCGCGTGCCCGGTGATCTTCACCGGCGGTCGGCAGTCGCTCATGCAGGGCTTGGCGTTCCAGAATGCCTTCTCGGTCTTGTCGCGATCATCATCGAAGAAGCCATCCTGGTTCGGCATCTTGACTTGGCCCCAGGTCGCCTTCGACAGCACGAATTTATCGTCCACGATATCGTTGAGGTTGAGCACATAGGCGGTGACCGCGTAGAGCTCGTCGTTGGTGAGCGACTCGGCGTCGCCGAACGGCATGGCGCGACGGATGTAATCGAACACACTTCCCAGATACGGAAAATACGAGCCAACGGTCTTGATCGGATCGTTGGAGGCGAGCGTGCCCTTGCCTTGCGCGAGTTGCGGCCAACGCCCGGCGCTTTCGCCGAATTCGCCGTGGCAGGCCGAGCATTTGTCCATGTAGATCTTCTCGCCCTCTTTCACCGAGCCGTGGCCCGGAGGCGCGCCCTGCCCGTCGGGACGTACGTCAATGTCCCAACCGGCGATTTGCTCCGGCGTGGCGATGTGGCCGATGCCGTAGTTGCGAACGGCTTCCTTTTTCGCTTGCGCCCACGCCGGCGCGGCGAGCGCCAACAGCACGAAGGGGAGCGCGAGCCTAGCCGACCTCGACATTCTCCACCTCCCCGTTGGCTTTGAGCGACCAGGTCTGAATGCCGTTGTTGTGGTAGATCGAATTGACGCCGCGGATCTTGCGCAGCGCGTCCTTGGTCGGCTGCACATAGCCGGAGTCGTCCATGGCGCGTGATTGCAGCAGCAGCAGCTCGCCGTTCCAGTCGATCTCAGCGTAGAAACGTACGCAGGCCTTATCGAACACCGGCCCATCGATGCGCGCCGTGCGCCAATTGCGGCCGCCGTCGAGCGAAATATCCACGCGCGTGACCTTGCCGCGGCCCGACCAGGCCAGCCCGGAAATCACGGTGAATCCCTTTTGCTTGAGCGCGGCCTGCGGCGACGGCGAGGTGATCACCGATTTGGCGTCCATCTCGAAGGTGAATTTGCGCGCCTTGCCGTTCTCCAGCAGATCGGAATATTTCGAGGTCTCCTCGCGCGTGTACCAGGGCTGATCGCCGATCTTGAGGCGGCGCAGCCATTTCACCCAGACATTGCCTTCCCAGCCCGGTACCACCAGGCGCACCGGATAGCCCTGCTCGGGACGCAGCATCTCGCCGTTCATGCGATAGGCGACGAGACAATCGTCGAGCGCCTTGGCCAGCGGGATTGAGCGCGTCATCGCCGCGGCGTCGGCGCCCTCGACAAGAATCCATTTCGCGTTCGGCTTGACGCCAGCCTGCTCCAGCAACAGCTTGAGCGGCACGCCGGTGTACTGCACGCAATGCACCATGCCGTGCGTGTATTGGCAGCCGTTGAGCTGTGCGCCGCGCCACTCCATGCCGGAATTGGCGGCGCATTCCAGGAAATGAATGCGGTTGACGCGCGGCAAGCGCTTGATGTCCTCGAGCGTGAAGATCAGCGGCTTGTCCACAAGCCCGTGCAGCATTAGCCGGTAATCGTGCGGATCGACCTCGGCGATGCCACCATGATGACGCTCGAAGCACAGACCGTTCGGCGTAATGATGCCGTCGAGTTCATGTAGCGGCGTGAACGCTACCGACGATTCCGGAGTGGCGGTGAGCCACGGCACGGTGCGGCGGATCACTTCCTTTTCGTACTTCGATGGCAGCCCGTAAGGCCTCGTGCCGACGCCGTCGCCGAGCGCGCGCGTCCAAGACGGCACGTTCGGCGGCAGGTTCTTCGCGTTGTCGGCGAGCGTAGCGCGCATGCCAGCGCCCGCAGCGGCAAGACTTGCGGTGCCCGCGAGAAAGCGGCGGCGCGAGCGCTCGCGTTTTGTCGGTCGGCTTTGTCATCGGCAGCTCCCTGCGGATACCTTCCAGCCCCGCTCTTATCACATTCTAATTCATGAATGTAATTGCGAAACCGCTTAAGCCCCGGAAATTTTCACGCTGCTGTTGGGCGCAACCCGCACGGTCTTTTCAGCCGCGACATAGCGTTCCACAAGTTCCCACACCGGCGGGCCTTGCGTACCCTCGTTCACGCTGGCCCAGCCGGCGACCATGTATTCTTTCGTCGGCTCGATCGCCTTGCCGGATTTTAGGTGCGTCATCGCGGAAATGCGCTGGCCGATCGGTTTCGACACGTCGATGGCGTAGCCGAGCCCGCCGCAACGCACCATGTCGCCGCCCTGCTGGTAATAGGGATCGGGGTTGAACAGATTGTCCGCCACGTCCTCCAATACCTCTTTGAGGCGTTCGCCGGTCATAGCCATGCGATAGACCTGCGGATAGGTGATGGCGGTAGCGTTGTGGATGTCCTCCATCGTGATCGGCTGGCCGGGCAGCACGCTGGTGCCCCAGCGGAAGCCAGGCGACAGCGCGATCTCGGCATCACGCTCCTTGAGCAGCGCCGCGCAGATCACGTCGTCGAAGGTACCGTTGAAATTGCCGCGCCGGTACAGCAGCGAATCTGCCTTGCCCACCACGCGCGCAAGGTCCTTGGCATAAGGCGCGCGCACTTTCGCAATCGCCGCCGTCATCTCGCCATCGGGCTTGATAGCGTCGGCGAACAGCGGGATCAACTTGTAGCGGAAGCCTTTCAGCACACCGTTCTGCACGTCGAGATCCAAACGCGAGATGAACTTGCCGTGGCTGCCGCTGGCGATCAGCAACGTCTGACCGACCTTGATCGCCTCGGGGATCGCGTCATGCGTATGGCTGGTGAGGATCACGTCGATATTTGGCACGCGCGTGGCGAGCTTGCGGTCGACGTCGAAGCCGTTATGTGAGAGCAGCACCACCAGCTGCGCGCCGCCCTTGCGCGCCTTTTCGACATTCGCGCGCACGTCCTCCTCGCGGATGCCGAACGTCCATTTCGATATCATCCAGCGCGGATTGGCGACCGGCGTATAGGGGAAGGCTTGCCCGAGCACGGCGATCTTGACGCCGCCGCGTTCGAACATCTTCATCGGCTCGAACACCGGCTCGTTCCACTCGGTGTCGCGCACGTTGAGCGCCAGGAACGGGAAGCCGAGGGTCTTGATCAGCTCCTGCACCCGCGCATCGCCATAGGTGAATTCCCAATGGCCGGTCATGGCGTCGGGCTTCAAGAGTGCCATACAGTCGACCATGTCCTGGCCGCGGCTCGCGTTGGCGCCGAGCGAGCCCTGCCAGGTATCGCCGCCGTCGAGAAGCAGCACCTTGTCGCCGCGCTCGGCGCGCACGCGTTTGACCACAGTGGCGAGCCGGTCGAGCCCGCCGATGCGGCCGTAAGTTTTCGCCAGCGCGGAAAAATCCTCCGAGGTCAGCGCATAAGCCGCGGCGGATTTCTCCGCGATACCGAAGCGTTTGAGGAAATCCTTGCCGGTCAGATGCGGCGGCTGTCCCCTCGCCTCGCCGACGCCGACATTGATCGACGGTTCGCGAAAATAGACCGGCATCAGCTGGCCGTGGATGTCGGCGACGTGCAGCAGCGTGACATTGCCGAGCGCGTCGAACTTGAGCAGGTCGGCTTCGCTCAGCTGCTGCTGCGCCATGGCGCGCGTGAAGTCGCCTCCGACGGCGAGCGCCGCGGTAGCGACGCCGACCTGGAGAATTTCACGGCGGGTGATCATTCGATTCTGCTCGCGTTTAATCCGTCATCCTGAGGTGATGGAACTATCAGTGCCTGATCCCAGGCACGCTCAGCTTCTGCCCGTCATTCAATGACGCGAGATACAGCTCGAGATCGCCATACTCCTTGGCGTCGGGCGGCAGCTCGTCGGCGCGGATGTTGACCTGACACCACTGGAAGCGCTGGCGGATATCCCAGATCGCCAACAGGCTGGTACGCCAGGTCGGGAAGTGGTCGTACTGGCCTTTCGGCTCGCCCAGCCATTGCCCGCGAATCCAGTGATTGGCCGAGTTGCCGTGGCAGTCGGTACAAGCGAAGTTGAGTTCGCCGAGCTTGCGGCTGGCGAGCGCCTTGCCGCGCTCGATCGCCGCTTTGGCCTCCGCGCTGGTGGTGTCGACCGCAATCGGCGCACCATTGGCGAGATTGTGCAGGTACACCGACATGTTGCGGTTTTCGTCGGTCTCCATCAGCCAACTCAGCCCGGTGGTGGCCTTAGCGTGGCGGGTGACGAACTCCTCGACACCCAATACTTTGTTCAGCCGCGGCTCCCATTTCGGCATGGATGCGGCCCAGGTCTTGAATGCCGCTTTCGGATCGCTGTGGCAGGTGTTGCAGGAAAAGCCGTCCGACCCGCGCGTCTTCCACAGCTCCGCTGCCTTGTCGAGCGCCCACATGCCCGGATTTTCAATCGCGTCGAGATTTTCCCGCTTCTCGACTGGCGCCGGGCGCTTGTTCGGATCGTCGAGTTCGGTCTTGAAGACCGCGGGCTTTTTCAATGTCTTCAGGAACGCGACCATGTCGTTGATTTCGCCGTCCGTGAAGACGCCGTGGCTGCCCCAGGGCGGCATCACCGTGTCCGGATTGTAGACACGCGCGTCATAAATATAGTTGAACAGCCATTCATCCGTGCGGCCGCCGTTGCCGATTTCGGACAAATCAGGACCGACATTGCCCGGCAGATCTGCATTGCCGGCCTGACCCATCACGTGGCAGGCGAGACACGAGCCGCCGCGGTTGCGATCCGCCACCAGCTTAGCGCCATTGGCCGTGTCGCCGGTGATCGGGCCGATCTTGCGCGGCTGCTTGGGCGCTACCGGCGACGCCAGGTTGGCGAGCGTGTTGAATTTTAACTCGTCGCGCGCGGGCCAGCCGGAATAGCGCTTCCACGGCCGCACCGAAGCATCGCCCTTGAGCTCGAGCGGCGCCTCCTTGCCCTTCGCCTGCGCATGGGCGTCGGCCGCCAGACCTAAAACGCCGACCGCTATCAGTGCGACGGCGGCAGCGCTGCTCGCCAGAATCCCTCCACGGGTCATCGGTTCCTCCCCGAACGAATTGTTATCGTTATGCCGTTCCGCACCAGCGCAGGGCGGAACGTTCGTCAGCCCACGGTAATTTTTTCTTCCGCGGTGGTGACTGTGCCGTCATCATCGGTCCAGCTGAACTTGAACATGCCGCTCTCTTCCACCTTGGCGTAGAACTCCATATAGGGGTTCGCCGCGATCGCCGGTTCGAGATTGGCGCTGAACACCGGCTTGCCGTTGAACTCCGCGGTGAACTTATTGATGATCTTACGCGGGATCGGCTTGCCGTCCTTATCCTTGCGTTGACCCAACTCCATGATGTGTGGCATCAGCGTCTTGATCTCGATGACGTCGCCTTTCTTGGCTTCCTTGGGAAGCTTCAGCCGTGGCTTTTCCGCCATGTTTCTCTCCTGATTTTTTGTTTTCAGCCGCCGCAGCCGCCGATGGTGACCTTCACCAGCTTCTGGCCAGTGTAGAACTCGCCCTTGCTGGTCTTGGCGACCACGACGATGTTCTGCGTTGTGGCGAGCCGGATGCGAGTTGAGGCTTGTGCCTTTCCCGACATCGCCGAAAAATGGAACGTGGCCACGCCCGGGTTCGGATTCCCCTCGGCGACCACCATCACCTCGCTCACATAGTTGTCGGCCGTCATCGGCGCGTCGACCGCGACCGACAACGGCACGGTGTTGCCGTTCTCGGCGATCTCGGGCAGTTCGATCGAGATCTTGCCCTTCTCGGCCGATTTGCCACCGGTGAATTTGGCGATCTGTTCCGCCGCTTCGTTGGCCCCGGCCTGAGCGCGCCCGCCCCAGCCGACGACGGTGAGCGCCGCACCGCCGGCACCGAGCACAAGTGTTGCGCGACGGGATAGCTGTCGCATCGGTCGTTCCTCCCAGATGATCGTTTTGGGGCAGACAGTACAGGCCCCGCCCGGCCGCGACCATAGCGGCGGGCCGCGCCGGTTTCAAATCATATTCACAAAAAAGAATATCTTTCCGCGACGAGACCTGCCGGTGTATCAACTCGGCAGCGATTTCACGAAGTCGCGGAAGCTCTTGCTCTCATAGGCTTTTTCGCGGACGTAGCGGAACATGGCGAGAAAATCGTCGGGCCGCAAATAGCCCGGCATGCGCGCCACTTCGCGTTTAAGGGGTTCCATCATCTTGAGTGGGGCAGCCCGCTCCGGGAAAAACTGGAAGGTCGGCGTGAAGCGCAGCGCCATATTTCGCGGCGATCGCCTTTTCCGACAATTCGACCCCGTCAAAATCGGTCACCTTGCGCGAGCCGATGATATTGAGCTGCAGCACCTCGAAATTCGCCTTGATGTAGTCGGAAATACGAGGCTGTGCGAAATTGACGAAATGCGTCTCCTTGCAATAGGGGCAGCCCTTGAGCTCCCACATGATCGCGAAGCACTTGCCCTCCTTGTGCGAAGCTTCGAGATCGTCGGCAAGTTCGAGGAAGCTTTCCAGGAACCAGGGCTCCTTGTAGAGCCCGTCGTCAGTCAGGATAGGTTCCGCGCGCGCGCGTTGCGCGCCAAGCACCGCCAGCGATGCCGCGCCGATCAACAGGTTTCGCCGTGTCGTCATGATGCCGGTCTCGTAAACCACGTGGGCAAAGCAGCCTCGCCGCGCTGCCCCACGCCGCTTATATTCTCATCTGAATCCATTTTCGCGTCAAAATCCGGTGAAGATCGATGCTGCCCAGTATTGCCCGTGCTGCATGTCTCGTGCTCGCCCTCGTGGCGAGCCCGGCCCTGGCCGGCGATCTGGCCGACTTCAATGCTGCGGTGGAGCAAGCCGAATCCCATAACCGGGTCGCGATCGGCTACCTGCGCACCGGCAATATCGATCTCGCCTCCCTCGAGCTCGATCGTTTGCGCGAGGCTTGGGGCACGCTGCAGCAACGCTTCGCCGACAGGCGGCCGGATGCCTTCGACGGCGTCGCGCTTTACGGCTTGCTCTGGACCGGCGTCAGCGCGCGCCTGGTCGCCGCCGATCTCATGCTTAAAACCGGCCGCCCCGACGCCGCGCGACAATCGCTCAACGCCATCCGCGGCGATCTCTACGACTTGCGCAAGGCCGCCGGCATCGCGGTGCTGGCCGACTGCGTTCGCGATGCCAATGCCGCCATGGACGCGCTGATGGTCTATGACGACGACCGCGCGCTCGACTGGACGAAATCGGCGACACGCTTCGGCATCGCCTACAAAGCCTCGATCTACGGTTATGTGCTCAAGCGCTGCGACGGCATCGCGGACGACGCGGTGCGCAAGGCGCCGGAATTCCGCCGCCTGGTCGACGGCGCCAAGGCCAGCTTGGCGCTGATCCCGAAAGCCATTGCCACCCGCGACGGCGACCTCTTGCATCGGGTCCTGATCGAGCTGCGCTCGTTCGATCATCTGCTGGCGTTCCGCTTCGGATAGCGCCGCCCGCATCGACATATTCTGCTTATGTGATATATTTGCGGGCGATTCAAAAACTGCTATTTCGGCCAGAGAATGAAGTTGTCAAGTAAACCACGCATACCAGAATTTTTTTCTCGTGCCGCTCTATTCGGTGCCATGTTTTTCGCGCTGAGCTTGTCGAGCGCTTATGCGGCCGAACTAGTGATGTTCGAACAAGCCGGCTGCGCCTGGTGCGAAGCCTTCGACCACGATATCGCGCCGATCTACGGCAAGACCGAAGAAGGCTTGCGCGCGCCGCTGCGCCGTGTGGATACTTCGCAGCGTCTGCCGCCGGACTTGGCGTTCATCGAAACCGAACGGCTGACGCCGCTGTTCGTGTTGGTCGACCGCGGCCGCGAAATCGGCCGCATTCGCGGTTATCCCGGCGAGGATCACTTCTGGGACCTGCTTGGCGTGTTGATGAAAAAGTTATATGCGTCTGAAGCGGCTGATGAGCGCGCGCAGCTGTTTGAAAAATCATTGCACGCAACCGACTGATCGTCTGTAATCTGCGCCGTGCGAACGCGATGATGGGTGCACCAATGGAATTGCAGCGTTTGGAAGCCCGCGGCCGTCCGCACGAGCTCGAACGCATGGTCGACAATGCCAAGCGCGCGAGCGATTTCCTCAAGGCGCTCGCGCACGAAAGCCGGCTCGTCATCCTTTGCATTCTCGCCGAGGGCGAGAAGTCGGTGAGCGAATTGGAGCACGAGCTCGACCTTCGCCAGCCGACAGTGTCGCAGCAACTGGCGCGGCTGCGCGCGGACGGCCTGGTGTCGACTCGGCGCGACGGCAAAGTCATCTATTACAGTCTCGCCAGCGACGAAGCGCGCATCATCATCGGCGCCATCTACGACGTGTTCTGCCGCAAGCCGCGCCGGCGCTAGCGTCGGCCCCGCCTATTTGATCGACAGCCCCAGCGTCGTGACCATCTTGCCCCACTGCGCGACCTCGGCGTTGAAGTAGGTCTCCGCCTGCGACTGCGATCCTTCGATCGGATCGAAGCCGATCGAGGTGAGCTTCTGCCGCAGCGCCGGATCCTTCATCACCTGTTCGATGGTGGTGTTGAGCTTGGCCGTGATCTCCGGGCTGGTATTGGCCGGTGCGAACACGCCGACCCAGGACGAGGCTTCGAAGGGATACCCAGCTTCCGCATAAGTCGGAACGTTCGGCGTGACCGCCGCGCGTTTCGTGCTCGCGACGCCCAAGCCCTTGAGCTTGCCGCTGGCGATCTGCGCCGCCGCGCCGCCGCCCAAGGTCGTCGCCAAGAGATCGATCTGGTTGCCGATAGTCGCGGCGATCGCCGGCGCGCCGCCCTGGAACGGCACATGCGTTGCCGAAATCTTGGCGATCTCCTTGAAGAAATACTCGGCCGCGATGTGCGAGCCGCTGCCGACCCCGGCCGAGCCGAACGTGATGTTTTTGCTTTTCGCGGCTTTCAGAAAATCGGCAAAGTTGCCGGCCGGATTGCCCGGGCTGGTGACCAGCAATTCCGGGCTCGACGCGACGATCGCGATCGGCTTCAGGTCGCTCACCGCAAATCCCTTGTTCGGCCGCAAGGTTTCGTTGATCGCCACCGCCGTGGTGGTGACCAGCAGCGTATAACCGTCGGGCGTCGCACGCGCGACCGCCGCGGCGGCAATGTTGCCGCCTGCTCCGCCGCGATTTTCGACGACGACCGTGCGATCCAGCCGTTCGCTCAAGCCTTTGCCGACGAAACGCGCCAGCGTATCGGCCACGCCGCCCGGCGCGAACGCGACAACGAAAGTGATGTCGCGTGCCGGATAAGTCTGCGCATGCGCCTCACGTACGCCCAGCGCGCCGCTGAGCGCAGTCAAAGCGATGACGGCATAGTTGAAAAACCGCTTGATCGGCATATCGATCCCCCCGTCGCGCACAATTCTTCTGTTTGCAGATGACGGCGCGAACGGACGAATTGTTCCACCCTGCCCGCGGCTTGACAAGCTGGCGCATACGGTGCCCTGCGGGGTTTCAACGGTTTCAGAAATCACCTACCATCCAGTCGGACTTCGAACGCGGACTAGAAAGGCTGATTGCGTAGGCGCTAAGCCAAGGCCCCGTCTCTGCTTCAAAAACTACTTCGTCATGCATCCGTAAAGAAACGGCCAGCTCTTCCGGCCGGAAACCTTTTTTTCGACGGCCTGCGTTTGGCAATCGGCCCATTTTACCTTTTCCTTGACCCATTTCGCCTTCGCTGCGTACCACTGCTTTTTCGTCCAACTCGAAATGTCCTCCATTTTCGCCGACACCGCAGCAATTGGCTTTGCCGTCGTTTTGGCCGGCGCCTGATCTTCAGCGAACGCGACCCCGTCGCGACCAGCATCAGCAATGCTATCGATAAGATTGAAGCGCGTATTTGAGTCATCGTTGGGTCCTCGCTCGAGTTAGTTCGCCGCCACATCCATGAGCCGCATTTGCACGCGCTCCTCGCCCTGCCAGCGATCGATCGCGAGGCTGCCCGCGGCATGCATGGGCCTGCCGCGATTGTCGAGCAGCGTCTGGCCGAGCGGCTGCCGGGCGGCGCGGAACGCGATCGCATTTACGATTTTACCGTCGCCGGATTTGAAACGGGCGCGGATGTGGTTCTCGCCGACCGGATCGGCATAGACAAGCGTGTGCGCCGGCAGCGCCAGTAGTGGTTCCGGGTTGCCGGCACCGTAGGGTCCCGCGCGCGCCAACAGTTCGCACAGCGATAGATTGACGGCGCCGGCGCTCACCGCGCCGTCGATCGCGAGCCCGCGCTCGCGCCGCGCCGCCTCAACCGGCGCGCCCAGCGCGTCTTCGAGAAATGCGCGGAATGCCGCGAGCGCGTATTTGCGGAGCGTGATGCCGGCCGCCATCGCGTGGCCACCGCCCTTGAGCAGTAGGCCCTCGCGCACCGCGCGCCGCACCGCCTGCCCGAGATCGACGCCAAGTATCGAGCGCCCCGATCCGGTGCCGATGCCGCCCGGCTCCAGCGCTATCGCAAAAGCCGGCCGGCCGTAGCGCTCCTTGAGCCGCGCCGCTACTAGCCCGACCACACCGGGATGCCACCCCTCGCCCGCCGTCACAACCACGGCGCCCTTCTCTTCCAGGCCGAGCGCGGCCATCGCTTCGGCTTCCGCCTGCGCTACGGTCGCGAGTTCGATCTGCTGGCGCTCGCGGTTCAAGCGGTCGAGTTCACCGGCGATGCGCGCCGCCTCGCTCGGGTCTTCCTCGAGCAACAGCCGCACGCCGAGATCGGCGCGGCCTATGCGGCCGCCGGCATTGATGCGCGGTCCGAGCAGGAAGCCGAGGTGCCACGGCTCGGGCGGACCGTTGAGTCGCGCGGCGTCCATCAATGCGGTCAGCCCGATTTGATCGCGCCGGCGCAGCGCGATCATGCCCTTGGCGACGAAGGCGCGGTTGAGACCCTTGAGCGGTACCACATCGGCGACGGTGCCTAGCGCGACCAGATGCAAGAGCGACAGCAGGTCCGGCTCCGGTCGCAAGCCGGTCCAGAAGTTGCGCCGGCGCAGCTCGCGCGTCAGCGCGACCATCGTGATGAACACGAGGCCCACGGCGGCCAGATGTCCGAGTCCCGAGAGGTCATCGGCGCGGTTCGGATTGACGATCGCGATTGCCGGCGGCAATTCCTCGTCGGCCTGATGGTGGTCGAGGACGACAACGTCGAGGCTGAGCTTTCTGGCTTCTATAAGCGTGTCATGGCTGGTTGTCCCACAATCGACGGTGACCAAAAGCTTGACGCCGCGCTCGGCAAACCCGCAGATGGCGTCCACGTTCGGCCCGTAGCCTTCGAAAATCCGGTCGGGAATGTGCACGATCGGATCGAGCCCGCAGTGGCGCAGATAGCGGCACAGCAGCGCCGCGGCGGTGGCGCCGTCCACGTCGTAATCGCCGAAAATCGCGACGCTTTCGCCGTGGATAACCGCATGCGCGAGGCGCGCCGATGCCGCTTCCATGTCGGTGAGCCCGTGCGGGTCCGACATTAGGCGTTTGATGCTGGGGTCGAGATAGGCCGCGACCTCGTCCGGCTCGACGCCGCGGCCGGCGAGTACCCGCGCCAGCAATTCCGGCGTCCCGTGACGCTGCGCGATGGTGAGCGCGCGCGCCTGCCCGCGTTCGTCTAGCCGGTCGCGCCATGCCCGCCCGGTCGCAGATTTCTCCACGCCGAGGAAAAAGCGCTCGCTTGGCTGCATCACTGTTGCGGACAAAGCCGCCATCGTCGTGCGCCCGGCGTCAGTTCTTGTATCCGTGTTTCTGTAGGATGGCGACGATCTTGGTATTGAGTTCCTCCTGGAACGCCTGCACACGCGGCCCCATCTGCGCCATCACGTCGCCCATGACCTTCGGCATCACATGCAAGGCCTTCGCGCCGGTCTGCGTGCGGTAGAAGGCGACGATCTCGTGCAGCTCCTGCGCGCTGAAATGGCGCGCATAGACCGCCGGGGCATATTTCATCGTTTCGCCGGCGAACGCGGCCACCGAACGCTCGAATTCGCCGCGCAACTCGGCCAATGTCGCAGCATCAACCTTCGAGACCAGGCTGTTCTCGATGCTCGGCCAGATCTGCGCCGTCATCGCGGAGCTCATCTGGCTCATGGTGTCGGCGTTCACCATCGCGGAAAGCTCCTCCGCCGCGCGCAGCGCATCCGGCGATGGCGCATCCTCGGCCTGTGCGGCCGGGATCGCGAGGCAGCTGCAAAGTAAAGCCAGTGCGAAAAGGCGCTTCATGCGATCCTCCATATTACCGGCCACATCCGACGCCGACCCGATCGCCTGCGATGATGCGCTAATCCAAATGGAACTTCTGGAGCTGCCGATGCTCGGCGCGCACCCAGCGCACCGTGCCGGTCACGGAGCGCATCACCACGGTTTCGGTTTCGATCACGTTTTGTCGGAACTTGACGCCCCGCAGCATATTGCCATCGGTGACGCCAGTAGCCGCGAACACGCAATCGCCCTTCACCATATCATTGATGCCGTATTTCTTGCGCGGATCCTTGATGCCCATTTTGGCGGCTCGCGCGCGTTTCTCTTCGGTGTCGAGCACCAGCCGGCACTGCATTTGACCGCCGATGCAGGCGAGCGCCGCCGCCGCCAGCACACCTTCCGGCGCGCCGCCGATACCCATATAGATGTCGATGCCGGTGGCATCCGGCTGCGCGGTGTGGATGACACCGGCGACGTCGCCGTCGGTGATCAGCGCTACCGCCGCGCCGGTCTTGCGCACCGCCTCAATCATGTCGGCATGGCGTGTACGGTCGAGAATGAGCGCTGTTATTTCCGCGGGTTTGACGCCCTTGGCCTTGGCCAGCCGTGCGATGTTTTCGGCCGGCGAGATATCGAGATTAACCAGGTCCTTCGGATAGCCTGGACCGATGGCGATCTTCTCCATGTAGACGTCGGGCGCATTCAGCAAGGTGCCGCTTTCCGCCATCGCCATGGTCGCGATCGCTCCCGGCATATTCTTGGCGCAGAGCGTGGTGCCTTCGAGCGGATCGACCGCAATGTCGACCTTCGGCCCCTTCCCGGTGCCGACATTTTCGCCGATGAACAGCATAGGCGCTTCGTCGCGCTCGCCCTCCCCGATCACCACCGTGCCGCCGATCGACAGCTTGCCCAGTTCGCGCCGCATGGCGTCAACGGCGGCCTGGTCGGCGGCTTTCTCGTTGCCGTGGCCGCGCAGGCGGGCCGCCGAGACCGCCGCGCGCTCGGTCACGCGCACGATCTCGATCGATAGGATACGGTCCAACACCTGCTTGGAAGTCTCACTCATCGACGCCATTTCTTCAACTCCCCCAAACGAAGCCGGCTTGCAAGCAGGCCGTCAGTTCTTCTCGATTCTGATCACCTGCGGCACGCCCGAGATCACCCTATCGCGCCCCACTGCCGCAAGGGCCTTGCGCACGGCATCCTCTGTTGTCGCATAGGTAATGAGGATAACGGGTACGGAACCGGACTTGGTGTCGCTATCGGCGCGGGCTTGGTGGCGCTGCACGATGGACTCCAGAGAAATTTCCTGTTGGGCGAGCCGCTTGGCGATGGTGGCCGCGGTCCCGGGCTTGTCGCGTGCGAGCAGCCGGATGTAATAGCCGCCCTCGTGCCGCTGCATCGGAGCCTTGCGCACGCTTTTGAGCCGCTCGCTTGGCCGGCCGAATGGCGCGGTGCGCACGCCGCGGGCGATATCGCCGATGTCGGAGAGCACCGCCGAGGCGGTCGCGGCGCCGCCGGCGCCGGGCCCGATCAGCGTGAGCGGATTGATGCCCTCCGCATCCACGGTGACGGCATTACTCACGCCCATCACCTGGGCAATGGCGGAATCCTTGCGCACCATGGTCGGATGCACGCGCTGCTCGATGCCCTTGTCGGTCTTCACCGCCACGCCGAGCAGTTTCACGCGATAGCCGAGTTCGTCGGCGGCGGAGAGATCGGCCGGCGCGATCGAGGAAATGCCCTCCACGTAGATCGCGCTCTGGTCGACCTTGGTGCCGAAGGCGAGGCTCGCCAGGATCGCGAGCTTCTGCGCGGTGTCATGGCCCTCGATATCGAAACTCGGATCGGCTTCTGCATAGCCAAGTCGCTGCGCCTCCTTGAGACACTCCGCGAACGGCAGGTTGTCCTGCTCCATCCGGGTGAGGATGTAATTGCAGGTGCCGTTGAGGATGCCGTAGATGCGCTCGAACGAGTTGCCCGCCATCCCTTCGCGCAAGGTCTTCACGATTGGAATGGCGCCGCCGACTGCGGCCTCGAAATTAAGTGCGACGTGGTGCTTTTCCGCGAGCGCGGCGAGCCTGACGCCGTGCTTGGCGAGCAGCGCCTTGTTGGCGGTGACGACCGATTTGCCCAACGCCAATGCCGCTTCGACGGCGCTCTTGGCGGGATCGCCGGCGCCACCGATCAATTCCACGAACACATCGATGTCGGCGGCGCGCGCCAGCGCCACGGGATCGGAATACCATTTCGTTTTCTTGAGATCGATGCCGCGCTCCTTGCCGCGCGCGCGCGCGCAGACCGCGACGATCTCGATCGCGCAATCGCAACGCGCGGCGAGCGCCTCCTGCTGGCGCGCGACCTGGGCGATCAAGGCGGCGCCGACCGTGCCCAATCCGGCGACGCCTACTTTCAGAGACTTGACCATAAGGGTTAGCGCCGCGTGGCGAGCGGAACGACGTTGTGCAATTTTTCCGGCCCGGATTCGAGGAAGCGGCGGACATTGCGCGCGGCCTGGCGGATGCGTTGCTCGTTCTCCACCAGCGCGATGCGCACGAAGCCCTCGCCATATTCGCCGAAGCCGATGCCGGGCGAGACGGCGAGATCGGCTTTTTCCACCAGCAAGGTTGAAAATTCCACGCTGCCGAGGCTCTTGAACGGCTCCGGGATCGGCGCCCAAGCGAACATCGAGGCCCGTGGGCTCGGCACGTGAAAGCCGGCGCGGCCGAAGCTCTCCACCAACACGTCGCGGCGGCGCTTATAAGTCTCGCGCATCTCTTTGATACAATCGTCGGGGCCGTTGAGCGCGGCGGTCGCCGCCACCTGTACCGGCGTAAAAGCGCCATAGTCGAGATAGGATTTGACCCGGCTGAGCGCCGCAATCACCCGTTCATTGCCGACCGCGAAGCCGATGCGCCACCCCGGCATCGAGAACGTCTTCGACATCGAGGTGAACTCGACCGCGATATCGATCGCACCCGGCACTTGCAACAGCGAGGGCGGCGGATTGTCGTCGAAATAGACTTCCGCATAGGCGAGATCGGACAGCACCAGTATGTTGTGCTTCTTCGCGAAGGCAACGAGGTCCTTGTAGAAGTCGAGGCTCGCCACATAGGCGGTCGGATTGGCCGGATAGCACACCACCACCGCGGTCGGCTTCGGGATCGAATGGACGATCGCACGTTCCAGCGTGTGGAAGAAGTTCGGCGTCGGTTCCGACGGCACCGAGCGGATGGCGCCGCCCGCCATCAGGAAGCCGAAAGCGTGAATCGGGTAGCTTGGATTGGGCACCAGCACCACGTCGCCCGGCGCGGTGATCGCCTGCGCCACATTGGCGAAGCCTTCCTTGGAGCCGAGCGTGGTGACGATCTGGGTCTCAGGGTTAAGCTTCACGCCGAAGCGGCGCTCGTAATAGGCCGCTTGCGCGCGGCGCAAGCCGGGAATGCCGCGCGAGGCGGAATAGCGGTCGGTGCGCGGCCGCCCCAGTGTCTCTTTCATCTTCTCGATGACGTGCGCGGGCGCCGGCAAATCGGGATTGCCCATGCCGAGATCGATGATATCCGCCCCCGCATTGCGGGCGCGCGCCTTCGCCCGGTTTACCTCTTCGAACACATAAGGCGGCAAGCGGCGGATGCGGTAGAAGTCTTCCATAGTCTCAGACCTTTAGCTCGGCTGCCCTGTCCAGTCGGCCGGATTCCCCCCGCAGGCTTTTATCACGGGTTGGTCTTAGCGCCATCCTGGGCGCCGGTGATCTGGCTTTTTTTGGCGGTCGCGGTTTTTTTTTGTTTTGCGGTAGCTTCCTGCTGGTCACGCACCGCCTCTAGCTCCTTTTCCTGCGTTACCCGCTGTTCTTCGGTCATTGCGGCAGCCTTATCTTGCGCTTCCTGCTGGTCGCGCGCGGCCTTCAACTCCTTTTCCAGCGTTACCTGCTGCTCCTCAGTCATGGGCGGGGTCGAGCGGGGCAACGGCATATCGTGAACGGCCGGATACACGTAGGGCGTCGCAGGCCGTTCGGGGGCCCCGGCCGGCAACCCCAACTCGCCCGGCAACTTGTCGATTACCGCCCCCGGCGCGCAGCCGCAAAGCGCCGCAGCCAGGCCCAAGGTCGCCAAAATCGATCGGTCAAAGGTTCGCACCATACGCCGCAAGACCTGTCCTCGAGCCGGGAAATAGATGCAGACTCAATGAATTATACCATAAGCCGACTAACCGGTTATTATGGCTAGAGCAAGGTCGCTGCCCGGCTAGCCGGCTTCGTAGCAAACAGATAGCCGGTAAAGCCATAGACGCAAACGCACCTTGCGGGAGGACGCGGTCCGGGCCAATTCTCACGGTAGGGACCGACATGAAGCCGATGGATAAGTACAGCACCGAACCGGCCAAGGAATTGGCGAAGATCGGCTCGGTCGAGGTCGAGGCCTTCGCGCATAATATCGCCCGCCTAGTCGAGGAAGGCGGCAAGGCGCTCGCCGCCTATTTGAAGCCGCGCGAGGAAGGCAAAATCAAGAGCGATATGGCCGACCTCCTCGCCGATGTGATCAAGACCGTCGGCCAGGTCGCGGAATATTGGCTGTCGGACCCCCAGCGCGCGCTCGAACTGCAGACCAGTCTCGGCCGCGCCTATCTCGATCTATGGGCGGGCGCGGTCAAGCGCATGGCCGGCGAACCGGCCCAACCGGTCGTCGCGCCAGACCCCAAGGACAAGCGCTTCGCCGATCCGGAATGGTCGCAGAACCAGTTCTTCGATTTCCTCAAGCAGATCTATCTGCTCACCGCGCAATGGGGTGAGCGCCTGGTCGAGGACGCCGCCGGCATCGACGAGCACACGCGACAGAAGGCGGCGTTCTACGTCAAGCAGATCGCCAATGCGATCTCGCCGTCGAATTTTGTGCTCACCAATCCGGAACTGCTGCGCGAGACGCTATCGTCGAACGCTGAAAACCTGGTGCGCGGCATGCACATGCTAGCCGAGGACATCCAGGCCGGCCAGGGCCATCTCAAGATCCGGCAGTCCGACTCCACGCTCTACGAAGTTGGCCGCAATCTCGCGCTCACGCCCGGCAAGGTGGTTTTCCAGAACGAGTTGATCCAGCTGATCCAATACCAGGCGACCACCCAAGAGGTGCTGAAGGTCCCGCTGCTGATCGTGCCGCCCTGGATCAACAAGTTCTACATTCTCGACCTCACGCCGGAGAAATCCTTCATCAAGTGGTGCGTCGACAATGGGCTCACCGTGTTCGTGGTCTCCTGGGTCAATCCGGACGCTAAGCTCGCCGGGAAAAGCTTCGAACAATACATGCGCGAAGGCGTGCTGGCGGCGCTTGACGCTGTCGAGGCGGCGACCGGCGAAAGCCAAGTGCACGCAATCGGCTATTGCGTCGGCGGCACGCTGCTCGCGATCACGCTCGCCTATCTCGCGGCCAAGAAAAAGAACCGCGCGTTGTCGGCAACTTTGTTCGCGGCGCAGGTCGATTTCACCCATTCCGGCGACCTCAAGGTGTTCGTCGACGAGGAACGCATCCAGCAGCTCGAAGCGCGCATGAAGGAACAGGGCTATCTGGAAGCCTCTAGCATGGCGAACGCCTTTAACCTGCTGCGCTCCAACGACCTGATCTGGCCGTATGTGATCAACAACTACCTGCGCGGCAAGAAACCGTTCCCGTTCGACATTCTCTATTGGAATTCCGACGCTACCCGCATGCCGGCCGCGAACCACTCGTTTTATTTGCGCAATTGCTATCTCGACAACAGGCTCAGCCAGGGCGAGATGGAAATCGCCGGCGAAACGCTCGATCTGCGCAAAGTGAAGGTGCCGGTGTACAATCTCGCGACGCGCGAGGACCACATCGCGCCGGCGAAATCGGTGCTGGAAGGCTCGAAATATTTCGGCGGTCCAGTGAAATACGTTCTGGCCGGTTCCGGCCATATCGCCGGCGTGATCAACCCGCCCGGCAAAGCGAAATACCAATACTGGACCGGCAAGGAGCCGAGCGGTTCCGATGTCGACCACTGGCTGGCCTCGGCGCAAGAACACCCCGGCTCGTGGTGGCCGGACTGGCTGGAATGGCTTAAGGCCCAGGGCGCCGAGACCGTGCCGGCGCGCATAATCGGCGGCGGCAAGTTAATAGCGATCGAGGACGCGCCAGGGTCCTATGTGAAAGTGAAAAGCTGGATCTGATTATCGAAAACCAGAGGGCCGGAACGCTCCGGCCCTTTTGCTTTGCCGCGCCGCTAGCCCCTAACGTATTCGCACTCGTTTTCTTTCAGCACGACCTTGCTTTGTGTATTAGCATTCCCTGATTCAAAATTTCCTAATATGGAGATCTCGCAATGCCCAGCACGGCGTTTTGCCGCAGCAAGCCGCCGATCGATTCCGGCATAGCTGCTCTCGAGGGCAAGGCGAACGAAGCCGCCCAGCTCCTGAAGCTGCTCGCCAGCTAGACCCGGCTATTGATCATGTGCCGGCTACTGCTAGCGCGAGAACTGTCGGTTAACGGCCTCGTTGACACGGTCGGCATAAGCCAGTCGGCGCTCTCGCAACATCTCGCAAAGATGCGCGCGGAAGGCCCGCGACACGGCGTGACGCGCAAACCGTATACTACCGCATCGCCGGCCGTCGGGCTCTACGTCATCGTCAAGTCGCTCTTGGCTTAAGCCGATGACGGCCTATTGATGCCGCCGGGGCGCGACAAGCGCGCTCTCATCCACTAATCTGCCGGCCGCTGGCTCACTCAAGACATGGGGATGGCAATGTCCAGGGAACTGACGTGGCTGACACTGACGGTCATCCTGACCGGGCTGCTGTGGGTGCCTTACATTCTCGACCGCATCATGGTGCGCGGGCTGATGGGCGCGATGGCCAATCCCTCGCGCAACGACAAGCCGCAGTCGCCCTGGGCGCAGCGGCTTTATTTCGCCCACACCAACGCGGTGGAAAACCTCGTCATCTTTGCGCCTTTAGTGCTTATTCTGGACGCCCAGGGCCATTCGACCGAAAGCACTGTGATTGCTTGCGCGGTCTATTTCTGGGCTCGCCTCGCGCATGTCATCGTCTATACGATGGGTATCCCGGTGCTGCGCACGCTCGCTTTCGCGGTCGGCTTCCTAGCGCAGGTCGCGCTGGTGCTGGCGGTGCTCGGGAAGCTTTAGCGCAGGCCGCCGAGGAGGCGCTTCAGCTCCGCGATGACGATGTCAGGCTCGGTAGCGCTCGGGAAGTGCCCGCTCGTGGGACACACCACGAGTTTGGGCTTCGATGCGAAGGCCTGAAGGAAAGTCTGCTCCGTCTCCGCGGGAAAGCGCTTGCTCATGCCGCCGCGAAACACGAGCACGGGACAACGCACCGCCTTGGCCTTGGCGAACAAATTGTAATCGCTCGCGGACGAGGCGACGAAGGCGCGCAAACGGCGCAGCCGTGCCGGCGTGTAGGGAAAGCGCCACGGCCCGGTTTCGCCGTCGCGCATCATGATGTGTTGCACGAAACGCCGTAGCGCGTCCTCGGTCCACTCGCCTTCCTCGGTATCGCGGAAGTGACGGCACGCATCTTCAATCGTGGCGAATGTCTCTGGGGGCGGATGGGCTACCGGTGCGGCCGGTGCCGTTCCGGCGCGCACGACTGGATCCACCAGCACGACCGCGGCGACGTGCTGGGCCGCTCTATGCGCGATCTCGAGTGCGATCGAGCAGGCAAACGAGTGCGCCATGACCACGTAGCGCCTGGGCAGCAGGTTATGTGTCAGCGCGAGCGCATCGGAGGCGAACTCGGCGCAGGCGTCGCCGTTCGGATCCTCGCTGCGGCCGAAGCCGCGCTGATCCGAGCACAGCATGTGGATCGAGCGCGCGGCATCCGCCAGCGCAATCCACATGCCGCTTTGCGCGAGCGAGCCGTGCAGCGCGAGCACCGGTAGATAGCGCTCGTCGCGCGGCCGCCACTCGCGGCAGAACTGGCGAAAGCCGTTGAACCTATGGGTACCGGTGCGCCAGCGATCGATATCCACGTCGGCGTTCATTGCGGCGCCGCTCGCTCGACAAGTGCGCGCAGATCGAGCCCGCGCGGCAGCGTGCCGAAAGCGCCGCCGCTCTCGTCCGTGAGCCGCGACGCGCAGAATGCATCCGCCACCGATGGCGGCGAATGCTTGCTGAGCAGCGCCGCCTGCAGCGCCAGCACTAAATCGCGCACCAGTACGCGCGCCTGAGATTCGTCGTTGCGGTCGGCGGCCCGCAGGCGCCGTTGCAGCCGCTCGGCGAAAGCCTTCAGCCGCGCGTCGCTGGCGTCGCCTAGTTCATGGCGCAATACCTCGGCCGCCTTCGGTGTGCGCTCGATGGCGCGCAGCACGTCGAGACACATAACGTTACCCGAGCCTTCCCAGATCGAATTGACCGGCGCCTCGCGGTAGAGCCGCGGCATAATGCTTTCCTCGATGTAGCCGGAGCCACCCAGCACCTCCATCGCCTCCATCGTCACGGCCGGCGCACGCTTGCAGATCCAGAATTTCGCCGCCGGCGTGACCGCGCGGCGGAACACCGTCGAGGTTTCGTCGCTCTCGTCGTAAGCGCGTGCCAGCCGCATGCTCAGCACGGTCGCCGCCTCGCACTCAAGCGCGAGATCGGCCAGCACATTCGTCATCAGCGGTTGGTCGATCAGCCGTTTTTGGAACGCAGTACGGTGGCGCGCGTGATGCACCGCCTGCGCCACCGCCTGGCGCATCAGGGAGGACGAACCGATGCAGCAATCGAGCCGGGTGTGACCGGCCATCTCGATGATAATCGGGATGCCGCGGCCCTCCTCGCCGACCAACTGCGCGTAGGCGCCGTCGAATTCCACCTCGCTCGAGGCGTTGGAGCGGTTGCCCAGCTTGTCCTTGAGCCGCACGATATGGATCGCGTTGCGTTCGCCGTCCGGCGTCCAGCGCGGCAGCAGGAAACAGCTCAGGCCTTTCGCCGATTGCGCCAGCACCAGGAAGGCGTCACACATCGGCACCGATAGAAACCATTTGTGGCCGGTGATGCGGAAGCTGCCGTCGCCCGCAGGCTTCGCGCGCGTCGAATTGGTGCGCAGGTCGGAGCCGCCCTGGTTTTCGGTCATGCCCATGCCGATGAGTGCGGCGGATTTTTCCTGCACCGGCCGGAAGCGCTTGTCGTAGTCGCGCCCGAAAATCTTCGGCAGCCATTCCGCTGCGATCGCCGCCGTATAGCGCAAGCTCGGCACCGAGCCGTAGGTCATGGCGAGCGGGCAATAAACGCCGCTCTCGATCTGATTGAGCATGTAGGTGCCGGCCGAGCGCGCCACGTGGGCGCCCGGTTTCGGATCGGCCCAGGGGCTCGAATGCAGCCCAGCGCGCAGCGCGATGGCCATCAGCGCGTGCCAGGCTGGATGGTAGTCGACTTCGTCGAGGCGATGGCCGTAGCGGTCGAGCGTGCGCAGGACCGGTGTATATTTGTTGGCGTCGAAGCCGAGCTGGATGGTTTCCGGCTTGCCGAGCGTGGCGCCGAGCGCGCTCAGTCCGTCTTCCGCCCATCCCGCGCGCTCGCGCGCGACTGCCTCGCGCAGCACATTATCGCTCGCGAATAGGTTATAGGGCTCGAGCGGCGGCGGCTGGTTGCTGACCTCGAACATAATTTCCCCGTAAGTCCGCGGCGTGAGCGCCAGCGAGCAAACCCGGAATCCAGGCCCTGGATTCGGGGCCCGGCTCCTTCGGAGCCGTCCCCGAATGACGGAGCCTATTGCACCCGCCGAGTCAGGGGAACAGTGCCACCTGCTCCAGCCCCATGGCCTCCGGATAGCCCAGCACCAAATTCATGTTCTGGATCGCCTGGCCGGAGGCGCCCTTGACCAGATTGTCGAGCGCCGAAACGACGATGGCGCGTCCGGGAATGCGGTCCTTAGCAACCCCGATGAACGTCATGTTCGACCCGCGCACGTGCCTAGTCTGCGGCGTCTCGCCGAACCGCAGCACATGCACGAAAGGCTCTTTCGCGTAGAACTTTAAAAGCACCGCATGAAGGTCCTCCGGCATCCGCCCGCGCCGGCCACGCACATAGATGGTCGACAAGATGCCCCGGTTCATCGGCACCAGATGCGGAGTAAAAGTGACGATCACCTTCCGCCCCGCAGCCAACGAAAACTCCTGGTCGAGCTCGGCCATGTGCCGGTGATGTCCAACGCCATAGGCATGGAAGCCTTCCGACACCTCCGAGAACAGCATCGCCTCCTTGGCCGCCCTGCCCGCGCCGGTCATGCCGGACTTGGCGTCGACCACGATCTCGTCGAGCTCAATGGCCTTGGCCTTGATCAGCGGAATTAGCGGCAGTTGCGCGCAGGAGGTATAGCAGCCTGGGTTGGCGACGAGCCGCGCCTGCTTGATCTCGCGCCGGTGGATTTCGGTGAGACCATAGACCGCTTCCTTCTGAAGCTCCGGCGCCTGGTGCTCGTGGCCATACCATTTGGCGTAAGCGCCCGTGTCCGCCAGACGGAAGTCGGCCGACAGGTCCACTACCTTCGTGGCCGGCGCCTGCGCCAGCAATTCCCTGATCACCTCCTGAGTGGTGGCGTGTGGAAGCGCGCAGAACGCCATGTCGAGCCCCACTTTGCTCCAGTCGAGCCCTTCGATGGCGACCAGCTTCGGCAGATCGAACGGAGAGAATTGCGGGAATACGTCCCGCATCGCCTTACCCGCGCTGCGTTCGGCAGTGAGCAGCACGATCTCCGCGCGCGGGTGGCGCAACAGCATCCGCACCAGTTCGGAGCCGGTATAGCCGGAGCCGCCGAGGACGCCGATCTTTGCTTTGGTGGCCATGATTCAATCCTTATCCAGAGTCTTAAATGACTACCGGACCAAGACCAACTACGCGGATTTTATCGGGAAGCAGTGCCGCGGCCCAAGTCCAGCGACACGGGAACGACTAGATGCGCACCCGTGCCAAGATGGCACGGCGGCGGCGGTGTTTCTGCGCTGCAACAGGCGTCGTCATGGGCGCGTGAAATAGGCCCCTGGCACCCCGGCGTCAAGCCGCCGGCCGCCCCAAAGGCAAAGCCTGATCGGCGAGCATGACATTGACGACCATCTTGTGCGCCATCGCCAGATCGACGTCGTTGGCGGCGATCAGGTCCTTGCAATCGGCGACGATGGCGTCGGCATCCTGCATGATCTTCAGGCGCTTGAAGTTGTCCGCGTGACTGAGCCCCATGCTCGCGCCGACGATGTCGAGAATATTGATAATCTTGAACGGCCAGTCGCGCTCGTGCGCGCACAGGTCGCGGTGGTCGGGGTGGTAGATCGCGACCAGCGCGTCGACGCCGGCGGCTTCCGCCGCTTCCAGCTCGGCCAGATGCAAGCCGCGCTTGTAGTCCGGCAGTGCGTTGAGAAAATTGCTCATCAGGCCGACCGCCGGCTGCTGAAGATCGACAATCTCGATGCCGGGCACCATTTGCAGCAACTTGATGCCGGCTTCGACCACGCCTTTGATACCCGGATGCTTGTGCAAGGCGACCTTCAGCGGCACCGGCTTGCGTAGCATCGAGCGAATATCGTCGAAGCGCGTCGCGAGGAACAGCATAAACGGCGTCATCTCAAACGGCCGCGCGCCGCGCACCCTCTCGATGGTGGGAAGCGTCGTCTCGGTGAACTGCACATGGCAGCTCGCGCACCACGAGATCACGCCGGTTTTTCCCTCGGCCAGTTTGGCTAGCGAATTGGTGGCGACGCGGCCGGACACTTCAATGTCGCCAGTGCGCGCTTGGACGATGCCGCAGCAATGGCTCGGACCACCCATGACTTTGTAGGTGACGCCGAGCGCATCCATGATGTCGAGCGCGAGCAGCGCTATATGCGGCGTCTTGAGCACGTTGCAACCGGTATAGAAGACGAAATCGGGGCGCTCGCCCGGTTTGACCGTCGAGCCAGATTCAAGGCGCTCGTTCACTCTTTGGCCGAGCCGCGCCAATTCATTCGCCGACAATTGCATGCGCGCAAGCACGTTGCTGCCGTCGGCAACCAGACGGAAGTTTTCTACGCCGCGCTTGCGCCGCTCGCGTGGCTCACTCGATTGCCGCGCCATCGCTACGCGCGCCATCGCCAGCAGGAAGCGTGGATTGACGCCCTCGGGACAGGCCGCGATGCAATCGCCGGTGAGCGCGCACCCCTTGGCCCAAGCCTTCGCGGCCTGCGGTCCGTCACCCAAGCGCACGATATCGAGCACGCCGGAAATCACGGCTTTCGGCGTGGCGTCGCCGACCCCGGCCGGTGCAGTGACTGGGCAGATTTCCACGCACTTGCCGCACGTCGTGCAGGCATCGAGCATCTCGAGCGTTCGCTCGGCCAAGGCAGCTTCGAAGGCGATTTCGCTCATCGGAGAATTCCAATTCCAGTGGCGGGCAAGAACTTTAGTGGGTCGCCGCCAACCTGGCCAGTGCGCGTGAACCGCATCAGCCACGGAATATTCCGCAGTGCGGGCAATATCGGTAGGAAAATAGTGCGTCGACTGTCAATGACATTAGCGGCGTGCGCCGGAACCAGGCATCGGCCATCGTCGAGCCGAATGGCGCATTGGTCTATCCAGAAGATGGATGCGAAGCCAATACGCTGCCCTCGGCGTAGCGATCGATCGGGCAACGGCGTCCGCGATGAACCGCCGTCCGACGACGGCCTTTGACGCCGAAGGCTCAGAGGCGCGAATACGTATACTGACGTTGCGCCGCATGGCCGCGTTGCCGCGCAGAAGGCGATCGATTGTGTTCGTAGAGTAAGCTCATTCGAAAACCATGCAGACCCAGGCCGGGGCGGATCGCCGTGTGTATCCCGGAGGCTAAGCGAAGGTTCACTTGCAACTCCTTCAGCCTGCCCCGCCGTCGACCGCTGGCTGGATCGAGCCCTGGCGAGGCGGAAATCTAGTCCGGCAACTCCACCTCGTCTTTCGGAAAAACATGAGCAACAACGACCATGCCCATGATTAGCAACGGAACCGCCAGGAACGCGCCCACCGGTCCCCACAGCCAAGCCCAGAATACCAGCGACAAGAAGACGGTCAGCGGATTGAGTGTGAACCGGCGGCCGACAATGCTGGGCGTGAGGACTTGGCCCTCTAACAACGCCATGCTGAGAAAGAGCAACGGCGCAATGAAGGCGTGGAGCAAGGCAGGAAACGCCACCAGGCCGACCAGAAACATGCCGAGCTCCATGATCGTCGCCCCGATATAGGGGATGAAATTGAGCACGAAGCCGAGCACGCCCCAGGCCACGGGGTCGGGCAAGCCGACGGCCCAAGCGATCGCGGCGGCAACGAGCCCTACCCCCAAATTGATGACCGCCACCACGCTGAGATAGCCGGTCAAATTGCGTTCAATGTCGCTCATGATTTTCAGCATACGCAGCCGCGCCTCGCGCTCATGGAACAAGGCGACCAAGCCGACGCGGATGCGGTTGCGACCGAGCAGCATGAAGAACAGCGTGATGAAGAAGATCAGAATCTGCCCAAGCGCCGGCGTGACGATCGACACCGCTCCCTGGGCGATCGCGACGAAGTCGACCTCAATTCCCTTCCCGTTCTGCGACGGCAACAGCGCGTTGCGCATGTCGCGCAAGCCGGCAAGCGGCGCGTCGAGCAGTTGCAACTTGTCCTGGATGCTACGGCCAATGTCCGGCGCCTTGCCGACCCAGGCCACCACCGGCGACGACACCAGCGCGACCAGCCCGTAGAACACAGCCGCCACCAGCAGCCACAGAACGAGTGCGGTCAACGGCGCCGGAATGTGGTGCCGGTCGGCGCGGGCCGACATAGGTCCCAGCATCATGGTGATCACAAAGGCCACCGCCGCCGGCAGCAGGATCGCCCGCGCTAGGCTGAGCGCGACGACGAACAGAATAATGAATATGCCGATAGTGGCGGCCTGGGCAGCCCGGCGCCAGGCCGGCGACAGGGCTTTTATCGGCACCGGATCGTCGATCGCCAGCGGCAAGCCGCGGCGGCCGTTATTGAGCCTGGATTGCTGCTCCCCCGGGTCGTGCATGATTGCTCGATAACGATCGACGCGAGGAATGGTTGCCGAAAGTCTCCCCGCTTGCGGGATGTAAATCGCCATTCGGCGGCGGTCACGGCGGCGCCATCGTCATGGCATAGTGGGTGGCAAACGAATCAGCCCATTACCATCTGAAGGCGTCCATGGCCAAAGCTGCGACCAAGAAGAAACCGTCGAAACAGCCCGACCTGTTCGACCTTGCCCCGCGCGAAGTCGAAACCGGCCGCCCGCAAGCCCGCCGCGCGTGGCGCCCCTAAGTCGTCGGGCCGCGCCAAACCGGCACGCGAGCGCAGCGCGGAATCCGGTTACACCGCCAAGCATATCGAGGTGCTGGAGGGGCTCGAGCCGGTGCGCCGCCGCCCCGGCATGTATATCGGCGGCACCGATGAGAAGGCGCTGCATCATCTATTCGCCGAGGTGATCGACAACTCCATGGACGAGGCGCTCGCCGGCTACGCCGACTGGATCGAAGTCGAGATGGAGGCGGATGGCTTCGTCAGCGTCACCGACAACGGCCGCGGCATTCCGGTCGACCCGCACCCGAAATTCAAGAACAAGTCGGCGCTCGAAGTGATCATGTGCATGCTGCACGCCGGCGGCAAATTCAATTCCAAGGTCTATGAAACCTCGGGTGGCCTTCACGGCGTCGGTGTCTCGGTCGCCAACGCGCTGTCCGAGCGCATGGAGGTCGAGGTCGCGCGCGAGCAACAGCTCTACCGGATGGCGTTCGAGCGCGGCAAGCCAAAGGGCAAGCTGGAGAAGGCCGGGCGCGCACCCAACCGGCGCGGCACCAAGATTAAATTCCGGCCCGATCCGCAGATTTTCGGGCCCAAAGCCGCGTTCCAGGCCGAGCGCGTGTTCAAGATGGCGCGCTCGAAGGCCTACCTCTATGGCGGCGTCGAGATCCGCTGGCACTGCGCCAAGGAATTGCTGCGCGGCGTCAAGGACGTACCGGAAAGGGCGACATTCCATTTCGCCGACGGACTGAAGGACTACCTCGCCGCAAGCCTTTCCGGCGCCACACTGGTGCATCCGGACATCTTCACCGGCAGCTGGGGCAAAACCGGCCGCCACGGCACGGTCGAATGGGCGATCGCCTGGACCGCCGATGCCGACGGATTTTTGCAGTCCTATTGCAATACGATTCCGACCGCCGATGGCGGCACGCATGAATCCGGTTTGCGCACCGCTTTGTTGCGCGGATTGAAAGATCACGCCATGCGCGCCGGCCAGGAAAAACGCGCAAGCTCGGTGACCAGCGAAGACGTGATGGTCGGTTCCGGTTGCATGCTCTCGGTGTTCATCCGCGAGCCGGAATTCCAGGGCCAGACCAAGGACCGGCTCGCCACCGCCGCCGCACAGAAAATCGTCGAGCAAGCGATCAAGGACCCGTTCGACCACTGGCTGTCGGGCAATCCGTTGCAGGCCAACAAGCTCCTGGATTTCGTCATTGAGCGCGCCGAGGAGCGGCTGCGCCGCCGCCAGGAAAAGGACATCGCGCGCAAGACCGCGGTGCGCAAGCTGCGCCTGCCCGGCAAGCTTGCCGACTGCTCGAGCTCGGCCTCCGAAGGCTCGGAGATTTTCATCGTCGAGGGCAACTCAGCGGGCGGCTCGGCCAAGCAGGCGCGCGATCGCCGCACGCAGGCGGTACTGCCCTTGCGCGGCAAGATCTTGAACGTCGCCTCCGCCGGCAAGGACAAGTTGGCGCAGAACGCGCAGCTCGCCGATCTGATCCAGGCGCTCGGCTGCGGCACCGGCGCGCATTTCCACGAAAAAGACCTGCGCTACGAGAAGGTTATCATCATGACCGACGCCGACGTGGACGGCGCCCATATCGCCTCCCTCCTGATCACCTTCTTCTATCGCCAGATGCAGAAGCTGATCGAAGCCGGCCGGCTCTATCTCGCGGTGCCGCCGCTCTATCGCCTTCAGCACGGCGGGAAGATTTTCTATGCGCGCGACGACAAGCACAAAGAACAGTTGTTGAAGAAGGAATTCAACGCCAACGTCAAGGTGGAGGTCTCCCGCTTCAAGGGCCTCGGCGAGATGATGGCGGCGCAATTGAAGGAAACCACCATGGACCCGTCAAAGCGCACCTTGCTGCGCGTGGTGCTGGCGGAGAAGGAACTCAAACCCACCGCCAAGGCGGTGGAGCGGCTGATGGGCAATAAGGCCGAAGCGCGCTTCGATTTCATCCAGGAGAACGCCGCGTTCGCCAGTACGGACTTGTTGGACGTTTAGCGCCAGCGCACGTTACCTGCATTTATTCAGCACGGGCGTATTGGTGCCATGCGCGAGTACAATGCCGTCCTTGACGCGCACCTCCCGGCCGTCAGCCTGGTTGAACATCGTGCGTCGTGTGTCCTTGCGAACAAGAAACACCAGCCTCTGGCGTTCTTCGGCCTCGGTGCCTGGCTGGAAGATCACCTCCACCGACAACTGCTCCGCGGAAAGGCGCTCCGCCGACAACATGCTGTAGTCGTTAATCGCATAATTGGGACCGAGGTCGTGGTCCTCCCGCACCAGCCCCGGGCTTGGCGTCGTAATGCTGACGTGCGGATTGGCGGGCGAGGCTGGCCGCTGGCAATCGGCCGCCCAGGTGCCAAACAGGCCGAACTGCTGGAACAGGACGTCGACTGGTGCGGTCTGGGCGGCGGCGGACATGGCAGTCGCGGCAAGCACAATGACCGCCGCAATACGAATCACCTCACCGCTCCACCAACTCGGGAAAACCACTGACGCAACAATAGCAGCGCGCCGCGCGACGGCAATCGCCGCGCCGGAACCGCGGTGTGACGTTTTTGTTACTTGAACGACAGATTGGCCGCTTTCACCACCTCGCCGAATGACTTGATGTCGGCGTCGATGCGTTTCTTGAACGCGTCGCCGGTCGGCCCACCCGGAGTTACCGCCATCTTTTTCAAACCCGACTGCACTCCCGGGTCGGCAAGCGCGCGGCCGAGTTCCTTCGTCAGTTTATCGACGATCGTCGCCGGGGTTCCGGCCGGCACGAAGAACCCGCTCCACAATTGCGTGTCGACCTCCGGATAGCCGGCCTCGGCCATGCTCGGAACATCGGGAATCTCGGGCGAGCGCTCGGAACCGGTGACTGCCAGGGCGCGGGACTTGCCGCCTTTCACCAGCGGGATCGCCGGCGGCCCGTCGGAAATCGTGAACAAGCACTGTCCACTGACCACGCACAGGTTCAACTCGTTGCTGCCCTTGAACGGGATAGCCACGCCGGGCATGCCGGTCTTGAGCTTCAACGTTTCGCTGGCGATGGTAAAGGCCGGCGATGAGGTCCCATAGTTCGACTTATCGGGATTGGCCTTCGCCCAAGCCACCAGTTCCTTCACGTTCTTGGCCGGATGATTGGCCGGCACCACAAGCACCAGCGGGAACGACGCGATCATGTTGAGCGGGATGAAACTCTTGGTCGGATGATAGCCAAGATCGGGATAGATCGCGGCGGCGATCGACATCTGCCCAGTGGCGCCGACCAGCACCGTGTAGCCGTCGGGCGGCTGGTGGGCGACGAATTCGGAGGAAATTCGCCCGCCGGCGCCCGGCTTGTTCTCGACGATGGTCGTGACGCCGGTGTTCTCCTGGAACTTGTTCACCACCAGGCGCGCAAAAATGTCGTTGCCGCCGCCGGCGGCAAAGCCGACGACAAAACGGATGACGCGGTTAGGATAGGTGTCTTGCGCGCGCGCCTCGCCGGCGGCGGTCAAAACCAATGCCATCAACAGGCAAGCAAAAAAGCTACGTATCCGCATCGTGATTTCCCTCCGACCGTCCTCTGCCGGAACGTGTCAGCCAAAGCCTACACCGGCCGCCACCATTGGGAAATGTCGTCGTGGCGATGTGCTATCGTTGCCCCAGCGACGATGCCGCCGAGCCATAATGACCGCAGCTTCCCCTGACATTGCCGGCCATCCGGGAGCGCAAGGTGATCGCTTCGGCCATCCGCGCGCCCTCACCTATTTGTTCGCGACCGAGATGTGGGAGCGCTTTTCCTATTACGGCATGCGCGCGTTGCTCGTGCTTTACATGGTCAAATACCTGCTCGACCCGCAGCACGCCGGTGAGGTGCTGGGCCTAGCGGCCTTCCGGCACGCCCTGGAATTCGTGTTCGGGCCGTTGCCGCCGCAACCATTCGCCTCGCAGATCTATGGTTTTTATACCGGCCTCGTCTATCTCACGCCGATTTTCGGTGGCTTGTTGGCGGACCGCGTGCTGGGCCAGCGCCGCACCGTTATTCTCGGCGCCACGCTGATGGCGATCGGCCATTTCATGATGGCTTTCGAGCATCTGTTTCTCATCGCGCTCGGCGTCCTCATCCTCGGCAACGGCGCCTTCAAGCCGAACATCTCGACCCAGGTCGGCGCGCTATACGCGCCCGGCGACCGCCGCCGCGACCGCGCGTTCTCGATCTTCTATGTCGGCATCAATGTCGGCGCGTTCCTGGCGCCGCTGGTGTGCGGCACGCTCGGCGAAGAACTCGGCTGGCACTACGGATTTGCCGCCGCCGGCGTCGGCATGACCACCGAACTCATCATCTATCTCGCGGCCACACCGGCTTTACCGAAGGAAAGCTTCGCCAAGCGCGACAAGCCGCCGGCGCCGCTCGACCGCGCCGCCTGGCAATCGATCGTCGCCCTGTTAGTGCTGTTCGTGCCGGCGAGCCTGTTCTGGGGAATCTACGAGCAGCAGGGCAACACCATCGTGCTGTGGGCGAGCGAATACACCGACCGGCACCTGTTCGGCTGGGATATTCCGGTGACTTGGTTCCAGGCCTTGAATCCGTTCATGATCTTCGCCTTCACGCCGTTCATCGTGACGCTCTGGCGGCGGCAAGGCGCGCGCGAGCCGGCGACAGTCGCCAAGATGGCGATCGGCTGCTTACTCGCCGCTGCCGCTTATCTCATTCTGCTCGTCGCCGCCCGATATTCCACCGGTGCGCAAGCAAGCTGGCTCTGGCTGTTCGCCTATTTCGTCGTTCTCACCGTCGGCGAGCTTTACCTGTCGCCGACCAGCCTCTCGCTGGTCACCAAAGTTGCGCCGGCCAGCTTGCTCTCAATGATGATGGGCGTCTGGCTCGCCACCAGTTTCATCGGCGGATTTCTCGCCGGCTATCTCGGCACGTTTTGGTCCAGCATGAGCAAGGACCAATTCTTCCTGATGCTGGCGATTATTTCCGCGGCGGCCGGCCTGATAATCGCGCTGCTGAATCGCCCGCTGCGCGCAATTCTGCGCGACTAATCCAGCGGCAGCCCGACATATTGCTCGGCCAGCGATTTGGCTGCGGCTTCCGAGCGCGTGATGTAATCGAGATCGGAAAGCTGACGGCGGCGATCGAACGCGGTCTCGTGCGGGAAGCGATGCAGGATCTGCGTCATCCACCACGAAAACCGCTGCGCATACCAAACCCGACGCAGGCACGTGGCCGAATAATTCTCCAGCCGATCATCGCGCTTGTTCTTGTAAAACACATCAAGCGCGCGCGACAGGAACACCACGTCGGCAAACGCCAAATTCATGCCCTTGGCGCCGGTCGGCGGCACGATATGCGCGCTATCGCCAGCGAGGAATAGACGGCCGCGCTGCATCGGCTCGACCACGAAGCTGCGCATCGGGGTGATGCCCTTTTGCAGCATCTTGCCCTCGGTCAGCTTACGCGCACCGCCCAGCCGCTTATGCAGCTCGTCCCAAATACGGGCGTCCGACCAGTTCTCGATGTCCTCATCGTGATCGCATTGCAGATAGAGCCGCGAGATCGACGGCGAGCGCATGGTGTAGAGCGCAAAGCCGCGGTCGGTATAGGAGTAGATTAGTTCGTGATCAGGCGGCGGACTTTCCGAAAGGATGCCGAGCCAGCCGAACGGATAGTCGCGCTCGAACACGTTGAGCACGCCGTCGGGAAAGCTCGGCCGGCAGATACCGTGGAAGCCGTCGCAGCCGGCGATGAAATCGCACGCGATCTCCTGCGCGTTGCCCTCATGCGTGAAACGGATCTTCGGTCGCTGCGAGGTCATCTCATGCACGCTGACGCCATCGACCTCGAACAGCAGTGGCCCGCCATCGGCGAGCCGGCGCTGCACCAGATCTTTCACCACCTCCTGCTGGCCGTAGATGGTGACGCGTTTGTTCACCAGTGCTTTGAAATCGATGCGGTGCAAGTCGCCGTTGATGCCGATATTGATGCCCCAGTGCAGCAGCCCCTCGGTTTTCATGCGCTCGCCGACGCCGACGTCTATCAGCAGATCGGCAGCCCAATGCTCGATCAGTCCGGCGCGGATGCGGTTCTCGATGTAATCGCGGCTGCGATTCTCGATGATGATGGACTCGATGCCCTGAAGGTGCAGCAGCCGCGCCAGCATCAGCCCGGCCGGCCCTGCTCCGATAATGCCGACCTGCGTGCGCATGCGTTAATTTCCCGGCGGACGATTGAACGTCCTATAGAAGCAACGCCTACGCGGCGCAAATGGATGATTGCCGGAAAGACTTGGACATTTCGTTTAACTCAGGTCGGGATGCCGTAGCGCGGCACGCGCGATTTATATTGCCGGTAGGCATCGCCGAACTTGGCTTCGAGATAGCGCTCCTCACGCTTGACCACACCGAAATGGATCACCGGCACGAAAATAATCGTCATCACCAGCATCCAGTCGGACGCCAGCAGAACGGATACCCCGGTGAGAAGCAGGGACAGGCCGACATACATCGGATTGCGCAACCGGCCGAAGATGCCGTCAGTCACCAGGGCGGTGGCCGGCTTCCACGGCTCGACATGAGTACCGGCCGAATGGAAGCCGTGCATGGCGGGAATAGCCAATCCCGCCCCCGTGGCAAACAGGACCACAGCGATGGTGATTCGCTCCCAAAACGTCAGCAGCACCGTCAACACATAGGCCGGCATCAGCCAATCGAGCGCGAGGCCAAGCACGACAGCCGCCAACGCAATGAGCGGCGGCGGCGCGATCACTCCAGCATTGTCGCGGGCGTCGGTCATGGTCATGACTTCATTTCAACGCGCAGCCCCGCATCCGGTTCGCCCCTCACGACCCCAACCATTCAGCCAGCGCCGCGTTCACGGCATCGGGTTGCTCAAGGGTGGACAGATGACCGCAATCGGGGACGATCGTTAGCTTCGCGCCCGGGATGCCGGCGGCGATTTCCTTGTTGAGCTCCGGCGGCGTCGCGATGTCGCCGTCGCCGACCAGCACGAGAGTCGGGCAGCGAATCGACGCCAGCAAGGGCCGCGAATCCGGCCGCGACATGATCGCCATAAGCTGGCGTACGAAGGCCTCGGGGCCGGTTTCCATCACCATCTGACGCACGATCGTCGTGAGGCGCTCGTCGCGCTGATGCTTCGCATTCAGATAGCGCGGGATCGACAGATCCGGAATCTCTCCATACCGGCCCGACTGCGCCATGGCGATTTGCGTGTTGCGCCCTGCGGTTTGCTCCGGCGTATCGGGGCGCGCCGAAGTGTCGAGCAGCGCCAGCTTTGCGATCCGCTCGGGCGCCTGCCGCAACATGGCGAAGGCGATGTACCCACCCATCGATAACCCGGCGAGCGCGAAACGCGGCGGTGCATCCTTGAGAATTCGCCCGGCGATCGCAGCCGTGTCGGCGTCGCGTCGGTGATCGGCCACCGTCACCTGTCCGAACGGCCAAAGTGCAGCAATTTGTGGGCCATAAAGGCGCGCCGTGCAGGTCAGTCCGGGCACTAGAACGAGCGGTAAAGATTGCGCCATTGTGACACTCCCATAGCGAAAAGATTAAGCGTTAACGCGACTTATTGCACTGCTGTAGCATTGACTTTCGGCCCCGCGCGCCTATGTTCCGTCAAACGGCTTCGAACAAAAATTCGACCGTCCATTCCCGCGTATCGAAACCCGTTTTTCAAATCCGGCGCGGGCGCCGGGCGGTCACAATTAGAGGTTATATGTCTTTTTCGCATCTTGGCTTGTCCGCCAAAGTTCTCGCCGCCATTGAATCGGCCGGCTACAAGACGCCGACCCCCATCCAAGAGCAAGCCATCGGCCACGTCCTCGCCCGCCGCGACGTGCTCGGCATCGCCCAGACCGGCACTGGCAAAACTGCCGCCTTCGTGTTGCCCATGCTCACCATGCTCGAGCAAGGCCGCGCGCGCGCCCGCATGCCGCGGACGCTCATCCTCGAGCCGACGCGCGAACTCGCCGCCCAGGTCGCCGAGCAATTCGAAAAATACGGCAAGAACCATAAGCTCAACGTCGCGTTGATCATCGGCGGCGTGTCGTTCGACAACCAGGACGCCAAGCTCGTGCGCGGTGTCGACGTGCTGATCGCGACCCCCGGACGCCTGCTCGACCATTCCGAGCGCGGCCGCCTTTTACTCTCTGGCGTCGAACTGCTAGTCATTGACGAAGCCGACCGCATGCTCGACATGGGCTTCATCCCCGACATTGAGCGCATCGGCAAGCTGGTGCCATTCACGCGCCAGACCTTGTTCTTCACTGCGACGATGCCGCCGGAAATCCAGCGCATCGCCGACAACTTCCTGCACAATCCGGTGCGCGTGGAAGTGTCCAAGCCGGCCACCGCCGCCACCACCATCACCCAGTTGCTGGTCTCAACCGGCCGCGATCCGGCCGAAAAGCGCGAGACGCTGCGCCGGCTGATCCGCTCGGCCGACGGCTTCAAGAACGCCATCGTGTTCTGCAACCGCAAACGCGAGGTGGCGCAACTGCACCGCTCGCTGGTCCAGCACAAGTTCAATGCCGTCGCGCTGCACGGCGATCTCGACCAATCAGCGCGCACTGCCGCGCTCGATGCCTTCCGCAATGGCGAGGCCAAGCTGCTGATCGCCTCCGACGTCGCCGCCCGCGGTCTCGATATCCCCGCGGTTAGCCACATCTTCAATTTCGACGTGCCGCATCATCCTGACGATTACGTCCACCGCATCGGCCGTACCGGCCGCGCCGGCTTGAGCGGCATCGCCATCACTATCGTTGCGCCGATCGACAGCAAGTCGGTGGCGGCCATCGAGCGACTGATCGGCCAGACCATCCCTTGGATGGGTGAGCCAGCGCCAGCCGGGACCCGCGATAGTCGGCCGCGCGAAGGCGAGCGCAGCCATCGCGGCGGGCGCAACCGCGTCCACAGCCGCGAGCGCAACCTGCAAGAACCCCGTCCGGCTCAGGAACCCGCACGCGCCGCTAAGCCGCAACCGCCGCGCCCGCAGCCACAGCGATCCCAGCTGCAACCCCAGCACGCTGAGGAATCCGACGGCAGCCACCTGCCCGCCTTCCTGCTGCGCCCGGTGTCCCTAAAGGCCTGATAAAGGCCCATTTTCAGAAACGACAACAATACAGGTTGCGAATTATTATGGCGCAGCCGGTTCCAAATTTACCGGCGATTCCTCCCTGACCTACCGTCCCTGCAGGGGCGCGGCTATTCGCGCACCATCGTCGAAAGCCTGGTGCATACCGCCAAAGAGATGGAAGTCTCCAATATCAAGTTGGAAGAACGGCTCAGCGACGGGTCGGCGACAGATTGGTCCTTAAATGTTCTCGAGACTGTTCTCGGCGAGAACGCCGCTGCTCTTGAGCGCGCCTCGTGGCAATGTCGATGAAGCGGAACGTCACCGGCCAGGACAGGCAAGGTCGCGACCCCGATCAAGACCGTCACGCGGCCGAGATGCTCACCGGGCGCACAACACTGATACCTTTCAGTCGCTAATCGAGCGCACCGACGGCTGCCTCTATGCGGCCAAACGCCACGCCCGTAATCGCGTGATGTGCGAGACCGACCCGGAAGTCACCGCCCGGGGCACCGCGATGCGCGTCGCCTAAAGCGCCATAATGTCAAGTCGAAATGCCTACTCCGCCGCGCCCTTGGCCGGCGTGAGCTGCACAGATTCGCCGCAGCCGCAGGCCGACGTCTGGTTCGGATTGTTGAAGACGAACTGGGCGGACAACTTCTCGGTCTTGTAGTCCATCACGGTGCCGAGCAGGAACAGCACGGCCTTCGGATCGACCAAAATCTTGACGCCTTTGTCCTCGACCACCTCGTCGGTTGGCTTGACCGCGTCGGCATATTCCATGGTGTATTCCATGCCGGCGCAGCCGCCATTCTTGACGCCGACGCGTACGCCGGCGACCGGCCGGTCGGCGCGCGCCATCACGTCCTTAATGCGCAGCGCGGCGGCGTCGGTGAGCTGCATCACTTGGGGTCGGGGCCGTGCAATAGCCATGGCAGTCCTCGTCGATCTCTATTTATAGTTCACCACATATTGAGCACGAGTTCGGGCCTCGTCCGACATCCGGCTCGGATCCCAGGGCGGATCCCACACCACCTCGACCTTGGCGTCCTTCACGCCAGCCACGCTGGCTATCGCATTCTCCACCATGATCGGAAGTTCCTGCGCCGACGGGCAATTCGGCGAGGTGAGCGACATGTCGATTTTCACCGCCCGGTCGTCGCCGATATCAATCTTGTAGATCAGGCCGAGCTCATAGATGTCGGCCGGAATTTCCGGATCATAGACGGTCTTCAAGCCAGCGATGATGTCGTCGGTGAGCCGGTTCAACTCGTCCTGCGGCAGCGCGGACGAGCCAGTCACGGCGGCGTTTTCCGGCGGCTTTTCCGCCGCGGCGACATTTTCGGCCACGTTGTTCGTATTGGGCGTGTCATCGGTCATGCGAAAAATTCCTGCGCCTTGACCAGGGAGGCAGCCAGCACATCCACCTCGTCCTTGGTGTTGTACATCGCAAACGATGCGCGGCACGTGGCGGTGAGGCCAAAGCGTGCGAGCAACGGCATCACGCAATGGGTGCCAGCGCGCACGGCCACGCCGGCGCGGTCGATGATGGTGGCGACGTCGTGCGGATGCGCGCCCTTGATCTCGAACGAGACAATCGGGCCCTTGTCGGGCGCGTTGCCGATGATGCGCAACGAATTGATCGCACCCAGCCGCTCCTGCGCGTATTTGACCAGCGTGCCTTCGTGGCCGCGGATGCGCGACTTGCCGATCGAATTGACGTAGTCGATCGCTGCGGCGAGGCCGATCGCCTGCACGATCGCTGGCGTGCCGGCCTCGAAGCGGTGCGGCGGCGCACCATAGGTGATGCGGTCCTGGAACACATCCTGGATCATCTCACCGCCGCCGTTGAACGGCGGCATAGCTGCGAGCAGATCGTATTTGCCGTACAGAACGCCGATCCCGGTCGGGCCGTAAAGTTTGTGACCGGTCATGACGTAGAAATCGCTATCGATATCGCGCACGTCCACGTCGAGATGCACGGCGCCTTGAGCGCCGTCGACTAGCACCGGAATGCCGCGCGCATGCGCGAGCTTGACCACCTCTTTCACCGGCACCGCCGTGCCGAGCGCGTTCGACATCTGCGTGATGGCAACCATTTTGGTGCGCGGGCCGAGCAGCTTCTCGAATTCGTCGATCAGGAAGTTGCCCTCATCGTCGACCGGCGCCCATTTGATCACGGCGCCTTGCCGTTCGCGTAGGAAATGCCAGGGCACGATGTTGGAATGGTGCTCCATGATCGAGAGCACGATCTCGTCGCCCGCTTTGATGCGTTCACGGCCGAACGTGTAGGCCACCAGGTTGATCGCCTCGGTGGCGTTGCGGGTAAAGACAATCTCCTCCGGGCGCCCGGCATTGAGGAAGGCGCGCACCGTCTCGCGTGCGCCCTCATAGGCTTCCGTCGCCTCGTTAGCGAGGTAGTGCAGACCGCGATGCACGTTGGCGTATTGCTCGGTGTAGGCCTTCTGGATGCGGTCGAGCACCTGCTTCGGCTTCTGCGCCGAGGCCGCGTTGTCGAGATAGACCAGTGGCTTGCCATAGACCTGCATCGCCAGCGCGGGAAAATCTGCGCGGATTTTGGCGACGTCGTAAGAACCGTTGCTGACCGCCGGGTGCAGGGTCATGACCGGCTCCCGAGCCACTTGAGCGCGGCAAACATCAGCGCATGGCGAATGCCCTCGTGCGCGATCTCCTCGACCACCTCGCCAATGAAGGCCTGAACCAGCAGGGCCTCGGCTTCTTTGGCCGGAATGCCGCGCGACATCAGATAGAATTTGAGCCCCTGGTCGAGCGCGCCGGCGGTGGCGCCATGGCCGCAGACGACGTCGTCGGCAAAAATCTCCAGCTCCGGCTTGTTGTCAGCTTCCGCCTCGTCCGACAGCAGCAGCGCGCGCGTCATCATCTTGCCGTCGGTCTTCTGCGCGTGCGGCTCGACGATGATCTTGCCCTGGAAGATGCCGTGACTTTCGCCATCGAGCACCGACTTGAACCGCTCGCGGCTCACGCAGCCGGCGGCGGCGTGGCTGATGACCAGCGTATTGTCGACATGCTGGCGACCCTTGAGCAGGCTGGCGCCGTCGATTGCGCCTTCGCTGCCCTCGCCGCCAAAGCGCACGAACGTCTGATTGCGCACCACGGCGCCGCCGAAGGTGAACGCAAAATCCCGGTAATTGGCCTTAGCCCCGACCGTGACGCCGAGCGTCGAGACCCGTAAGGCCGCGCCGCCGTCGCAGCCGATCTGGACGTGATCGAGGCGCGCATTGTCGCCGATCACCAGTTCGAGCGCCGAATTGACATGGTAGTCGACGCCCTCCGGACCGGAGAACGACTCGACCAGCGTCACCTGCGCGCCCGGCTCCACGATCACCACAGAGCGCGGATAAACCGCGGCGGCGGTATCGGCGGAAAACACATGCGCGATATGGATCGGCTTGGCCGGCGTAGCGCCGCGTTTCACGCGCAACGCCACCCCGCCGCTCATGAAGGCAGTGTTGAGCCAATAGGCGCGGTCATCGCTGCCGGGGACCTGGCCCAGCCGGTAGTCCGGATTTTCGGCGAAGAACTTGAACAATTCGTCGACCGTGATGCCCGGATCGCTGCACTTGAAATCACTCCAAGCCGGTTCATAGCGGCCGTTGACGATAGCGATATGATCCGCGTCAACGCCGGTGAGGATTGGCGCGATATCGCCTTTCGGCTTCGCGCCGCCCGGGCCCGCCAGCGGCTTGGCCTCGCGCATCAGCGCGCGCAGGTCGGTGTATTTCCATTCCTCGACGCGGCGATGCGGCAGTCCACGCGCGTCGAAACGACGGAACGCATCCTCGCGCAACGCGGCGATCGCGCCCTTGCCGGGCAACGCGGCGCGCGCCATCGCAAAGGCTTCCGCCAGCGCCTGCTCAGCGTCCGTCTTGGTGCTGCGCAACTCGACGTTCATCAGGCCGCCTCGTCCGCGAATTGCGCATAGCCGGTGGCTTCGAGCTCGAGCGCCAGCGCCTTGCCGCCCGACTTCACCACCCGGCCCTTGGCCAGCACATGCACCACGTCGGGCACAATGTAATTGAGCAGCCGCTGGTAATGCGTGATAACAATCATCGAACGCTCGGGCGAGCGCAGCCGGTTCACGCCATCCGAGACGGTCTTGAGCGCGTCGATGTCGAGACCGGAATCGGTCTCGTCGAGCACCGCCAACCGCGGCTCGAGCACCGCCATCTGCAGGATCTCGTTGCGCTTCTTCTCGCCGCCCGAGAAGCCGACATTGACCGCGCGGCGCAGCATGTCCTGGTCGATGCCGAGCAGTTTGGACGTCTCGCGCACCCGTTTCATGAACTCCGGGGTAGAGAATTCCGGCTCACCGCGATGCTTGCGCTGCGCATTGAGCGCGGTGCGCAGGAACGTCATGGTCGCGACGCCCGGCACCTCCACCGGATACTGGAAAGCAAGGAACACGCCCTTGGCGGCGCGCTCGTCCGGCGCCATGTCGAGAATGCTCTCACCGTGGAGCATCACCTCACCCTCGGTGACGTGGTAATTGTCCTTGCCGGCCAGCACATAGGCGAGCGTGGACTTGCCCGAGCCGTTCGGACCCATGATGGCCGCGACCTGCCCCTTCTCGATGGTCAGTGTCAGGCCGTTGAGGATTTTCTTGTCCTCAACCTCGACATGCAGATTTTTGACTTCAAGCAGCGACATATTCAATTCCTCTTAAACTAACCGACACTGCCTTCGAGCGAGATCGAAATCAGCTTCTGCGCCTCGACCGCGAATTCCATCGGCAAGTGCTGCAGCACGTCCTTGACGAAGCCGTTGACGACAAGCGCGGTCGCCTCTTCCGCCGACATGCCGCGCTGGCGGCAATAGAACAGCATATCTTCCGAGATCTTCGAGGTAGTGGCCTCATGCTCGAAGGTGGCGGAGGAATTCTTCGCCTCGATATAGGGCACGGTGTGCGCGCCGCACTGATCGCCGATCAACAGCGAGTTGCAGTTGGTGAAGTTGCGCGCGCCCGTTGCTTTACGGTGTGCCGTCACCAGCCCGCGATAGGTGTTATTGGATTTGCCGGCCGCGATACCCTTCGAGATGATGCGGCTGGTAGTGTTCTTGCCAAGATGCAGCATCTTGGTGCCGCTGTCGACCTGCTGGCGGCCGTTGGAGATGGCGATCGAATAGAATTCGCCGCGCGAATTATCCCCGCGCAGGATGCAGCTCGGATATTTCCAGGTGATGGCGGAGCCGGTCTCGACCTGGGTCCAGGAAATCTTCGAGCGCGCGCCGCGGCAGTCGCCGCGCTTGGTGACAAAGTTGAAGATGCCGCCCTTGCCGTCGGCGTCGCCCGGATACCAGTTCTGCACCGTAGAATACTTGATCTCCGCATCGTCGTGCGCGACTAACTCGACTACTGCGGCGTGCAACTGGTTCTCGTCGCGCATTGGGGCAGTACAACCCTCGAGGTAGCTCACGTAGGCGCCCTTGTCGGCGATGATCAGCGTGCGCTCGAACTGGCCGGTGTTTTGCTCATTGATGCGGAAATATGTCGACAGTTCCATCGGGCAGCGTACGCCGGCCGGCACATAAACGAAGGAGCCGTCGGAGAACACCGCCGAGTTCAATGTGGCGAAGAAGTTGTCGGTCACCGGAACAACAGAACCAAGATACTTCTTCACCAGGTCTGGATGCTCGCGCACGGCCTCCGACATCGGCATGAAGATCACGCCGGCCTTCTTCAGTTCCGCCTTGAAGGTGGTGGCGACTGAAACTGAATCGAACACCGCGTCTACCGCCACACGCCGCTCACCTTCCGGGCGCACGACGCCGGCCAGGATCTCCTGCTCGCGCAGCGGAATGCCGAGCTTTTCATAGGTCTTGAGAATTTCCGGGTCGACCTCGTCGAGCGAGGCCAGCGCATTCTTCTTCGGCGCCGAGTAATAATAGGCGCTCTGATAATCGATCTTCGGATAGTCGACGCGCGCCCAAGTTGGCTCGCGCATGGTCAGCCAGCGCTTATAGGCTTCCAGCCGCCAAGCCAGCATCCATTCCGGCTCGTTCTTCTTGGCCGAGATGAAGCGAACGGTATCTTCCGAAAGCCCCTTGGGAGCCTTCTCGGATTCGATATCGGTGACGAACCCATATTTATATTGGTCGACGTCGATGCTTTGGACCCGCTCGACGGTCTCTTGTACGGCCGGCATTCTTTCCTCCACTACGGTTTCAAGGACCGCGGGTTGGATTTGTCGGTTATGGTCGGTTCGCTATCGCGTTGCGATCATCCCTCTTGGTGGCACATCAGGCGGCCAAGCCTGAATTCATATGCCTCTTACGTAAGGATGAAACGACTTTAGTCAAAGCACCGAGCAGATTTTCGATATCGCGATCGGTCGTTGCCCAGCCCAGGCTGACACGCACCGCGCCCTGCGCGAGCGAAGGTTCCACCCCCATGGCTGCCAGCACGTGCGAGGCCTGCACCTTGCCGGACGAACAGGCGGCCCCAGAGGATACAGCTATACCATTGAGATCAAAGGCGATTATAGCCGTTTCCGCTTTGATGCCCGGAACCGCGAACAGCATCGTATTGGGCAGCCGCGGCGAGCGTTCCCCGAAAATCACCGCCTCTGGCGTTCCCGCTTTGATGCCCGTTTCCAGGCGGTCACGTAAGCCCGCCATGCGGGAAGCGTCGACCAGATTTGAGGCCGCCACAGCCGCGGCCCCAAAGCCTGCGATGGCCGCCACATTCTCGGTTCCGGCGCGCAACGAGCGCTCCTGGCCTCCGCCCCTTATCAGCGGTTCGGCGATATGGATATCGCCGCGGCGAATCAACGCGCCCGCGCCTTGCGGACCGCCGAGCTTGTGGGCGGAAAAACTCATAAGATCGGCGCCAAGTTCGCCGATCCGAAAATCGATGCGGCCCGGGCCCTGCACCGCGTCCACGTGTAGCACGCCATTGGCCGCGTGCACGATCGCCGCGATGTCAGAAATCGGCTGGATCACGCCGGTTTCGTTGTTGGCGAGCATTACCGAGATCAGCGGGCGCTCGGCCCGAGCAATGGCACTTCTAAGAGCTTGAAGATCGACTACGCCATCGCTGGTCACTGGCAATTCTTCGACAGCGTCGGCTGAAAAGCGGCCGCCGCTGCGTACGGAAGGGTGTTCGATGGCCGAGACAAACAAGCGGTCGCGCGGCTCATTGCGCCCGCCGATCTCGAGTGCCGGGGTCAACGCCAGCATATTGGCTTCAGTGGCGCCGCTGGTGAAGGTGATATTCTTCGCTTCGGCACCGGCCAGGCCGGCCACCTGCTCGCGCGCCTGCTCGACTAGGCGGCGGGCGGCGCGCCCCTCGGCATGCATCGAGGACGCGTTGCCGGTCAGGGCAAGTGCGGCGACCATGGCGGTGCGCGCCTCCTCCCGCAGGGGGGTGGCCGCATTCCAGTCGAAATAGGCTCGCTCGTTCATGGATTCATGCCCGTACCTGGCCGTTGCCGTCCCAAACCCTGCAAAAAGCTTGCTTTTTGCCCTAGGGATCGTGGTAGAAGCCGCCATCACGCGGCAACTTATAACCTGTGTTGCGGTCGTAAACAGCGGAATTCATATTTTTAGAAACATTCTAAACTCGTGCCTGGTCTACAGGTTCTTGCCAGGCGTCGAGCCCAAAATCCAACGCCGCAGGTCAATCGCGGCGAGCTTGGTAATCGAGGTCGACAGCAATGCCTGAAGTCATCTTCACCGGTCCGGCCGGACGGATCGAGGGCCGATACCACCCGGCGCGGCAGAAGAACGCGCCGATCGCGATCGTCCTGCACCCGCACCCGCAATTCGGCGGGACGATGAACCACCCGATCATCTACCAACTCTATTATGCCTTCGTGCACCGCGGCTTCTCGGCGCTGCGGTTCAATTTCCGCGGCGTCGGCCGCAGCCAGGGCTCGTTCGATCACGGCACCGGGGAATTGTCCGATGCCGCCGCCGCGCTCGATTGGGCGCAGACCATCAACCCGGAAGCCAAGAGCTGTTGGATCGCCGGCTTCTCATTCGGTGCCTGGATCGGCATGCAATTGCTAATGCGCCGGCCGGAGATCGAAGGCTTCATCTCGATCGTGCCGCCCGCCAACCTCTACGACTTCTCGTTCCTGGCCCCCTGCCCCTCATCCGGCTTGATCATCCATGGCGACAAGGACGCTGTCGTGCCGCCCAAAGACGTCACCACTTTGGTCGACAAGCTCAAGACGCAAAAAGGTATCGTGATCGAGCAGAAGGTGATCCCGGGCGCCAATCATTTCTTCGACGGCAAGGTCGAGCCGCTCCTCACCTCGATATGCGCCTATCTCGATAAGCGTCTCAAGACCGACCGCAAGCCGAGCGCCGCATAAGCCGCTTACAAAAATTTCTTCACCGCCAGCACAGCGTTGAGCCCGCCGAAGGCGAAGGAGTTCGACAGCGCAGCGTCGACCGCCATCGCGCGCGCTTCATTCGGCACGTAATCGAGATCGCAGGCCGGATCCGCACCGAGATAGCCGATGGTCGGTGGCACGATCAATTCGCGCACCGCCAGCAAGGTTGCCACCATTTCGAGCGCGCCGGCCGCGCCGAGCGCATGCCCGACCATGGACTTGGTCGACGAGACCGCCAGTTTGCCGGCATGCGCGCCGAACACCTGATGGAGCGCCTGGGTTTCGGTCGCGTCATTAGCGGCGGTGCCGGTGCCGTGGGCATTGATGTATTGGATGTCCAGCGGGCCCAATTTGCCGTCGGAGAGCGCGCCTTCCATCGCGCGCGCCATGCCACCCCGATCGGGCGCCGTGAGATCCGCGGCATCCGCGCTCATGCCGAAGCCGACGATTTCGCCGAGGATTTGCGCACCGCGCGCACGCGCCCGCTCCAGCGGTTCCAGCACGAGAATTGCCGCGCCCTCGCCGAGGATTAAACCTTTGCGTCCGACCGAATATGGACGGCAGACATCCGGCGCCATCACCCGCATCGCTTCCCAGCCGCGCACCGTTCCGAACGTAATGCAGGCCTCGGTCCCGCCAGTGACCGCACAATCGACCTGGCCCAACCGCACCATGTGGAATGCAAGCCCGATCGCATGGGTGGCCGAGGCGCAGGCGCTCGCCACCGCAAAGGCTGGCCCGCGCAACCCGCAAAACATGGAGATCTGGCTCGCCGGCGCATTCGCCATCAGCTTGGGAATGGTGAGCGGGAAAACGCGCGACCTGTTTTCCCGGTAGACACGGCGGAAGCTCTCATCAAGCGTGGTTTGCCCGCCGACGCCGGTGCCGATGATGGTCGCGGTCCGCAACGACAACGGCATGTCGAAGGTAATCGCCGCCTGCGCGATCGCCTCGCGCGCAGCCACCACCGCGAATTGCGAGACGCGGTCGAGCGTGGAAAGCTCACGCTCCTCGAAATGCTTGAGCGGATCGAAGTCCTTGACCTCGGCGGCAACTTTCTGGTTGAGCTCCTCGGGCGTCGCAGTCAATGTGATCGGCCCCAACCCGCTGGCGCCCCGCTTGAGGTTGGCCCAGTAGATGGCGGCCGTGTGCCCAAGCGGCGTGACGGCACCGAGGCCCGTGACAACGACGCGGTTCACGCCACTCACGACTTCTTGTCGACTAGTTTCTGGATCGACTTGACGACGTCGCCGACGGTGGCGAACTCGGTGCGCGGATTATTGGTATTGGCGTTGTAAGGAATTTCGATGTCGAACTTCTCTTCGAGATCGAAAATCATCTCGACGGCATCGAGCGACTCGATGCCCAAATCATCGAGCCGGTCGGATACGTCGACATTCGGCTTATCCACCCGCTTCTTCTTGGTAATGATTGCAATCACGTCGCTCGCTACATCCATAACGCTAGAGCCCCCATCACTTCTTGTTCGTTTGTTCGATCGCGTCGAGACGCGTTGCTAAGTCTTCCACCTTTTCGTGCAGCCGTTTTTGCCGGCTCGCGTATACGTATTGCTCCACCGCGCGGTGATGCGGGACCGCCGGATAGCCCGATACAAAGACACCGGCCGCTATGTTAGAGGCGACCCCGGAGCCTGCGCCGATAACCGCCTGATCGCCGACGCGCAAATGATCGCTGATGCCTACTCCACCGCCAATCCGCACGCGGTCGCCGATTATCACGCTGCCGGAAATCCCAACCTTGCCGCACACAATACAGCTTTCGCCGATGCTGGCATTGTGGCCGATATGGACGTGATTGTCGATTTTTGTGCCGCGGCCGACCCGGGTGGTTTCAAGCGTGGCGCGGTCGATGGTGGTGCAGGCGCCGATCTCCACGTCGTCACCGATCTCGACATTGCCGAGCGAGTAGACCCGTGACAGCGTCACATCGGGCGTGAAGGCGACCGCCGACATCATGTCGGGCGCGAAACTGAACCCATCGGAACCGATAACGACGTTGGGATGCACGATTACCCGGTCGCCGATCGTGCAGCGGTCGCCGATTCGCGCGCCGGCATGGACTACGCCCTGCGCACCGATCGTGACGTCGGCGCCGATCGTCACCTGCGGCATGATGACGGTCCCGGCGCCAATTCGGCTGCGTGGGCCCACCACCACATAGGGGCCGACGCTGACTCCCTCGCCCACCTTGGCGTCGGCTGCAACAACGGCGGTCGGGTGAATACCCTTTTGGTGCGCCGGGCCATGGTCAAACAGTGCCGTCAGCTTGGCCAATGCCAACCGCGCCTCGCCGGTGGTGATGACGGCCCGGAAGGAACTGGACGGAACCGGATGTTCGGGCGAAACCACCACCGCCTGCGCCTTGCTCCACGCAAGTGCCGCGACCGCATTCGCGCTAATGGCGAGCGCAAGGTCGGACGGCCGTTCCGCCCGCGCGGGGTGCACAAGGCGGTCAATCTCGATTGCGCCGTCGCCGTCGAGCCGGCCCGCAAGCGCCTCTGCGATGTCTTTGGTTCGCATGAATTCTGCGTGTAATTCTCAGTAGTTAGCTGGGCGCTGGGCACGGCAAAAGGTTATAACAAGGCGGCGAACCTGCGCTAGATCAGGCATCCGGTCAACTGCGCGGACGGCTTACGATTCCGCCCCGCAGCGGCTGTTTTACGCCGGTGGTAGCTGGAAACGTGATCGGCAGACCGTTAATCGTGCGCACCGCCAGATAAACAAACGCCTGCGCTTCGATCGATTGCGACGACCATCCGACCGCGTCGGCGGTCTCCAATGGCGGACGGCTTCTTCGGGCTGCCGTATCGGCTTGCGCCATCACGCCGCGCCGCGCTGAGCGGTCGGTCAGGGCGGCGCCCTCTTGCAGTGCCTGCCGCAAGAGTGCCTGCTCGTGGTCCGAATAGGGCCGGTAGTCGGTCGGCCCGAACTGGGCGATGCGCTCGCCATCGGTCTCGATCAACGCCACATCGACGCCGTCGAGCGAGGTGCCGCTCATCAGCCCAATTGCCGGCACCGCCCCCAACGCCCACCCCTTATTTCATTATTTCATTTGCGCATGATCTTATCCGAAAACCGGTACCCACTTTTCGGGATCACGCGCGTTGAATCCGACGCGGGACCTGTTACACCACCCGCGACCGGGAAGCGACCCGCGACACGAGCCCGCAACTAATGAGCGCCTATAAGTCCGACTTTCTTAATTTTTTGGCCGAGCGCGGCTTCATCCACCAGGCGTCGGAGCCCGACGCGCTGGACGCGCGCGCCAAGGCGGGCGCGATCACCGGCTATATCGGCTTCGATTGCACGGCAGGCTCTCTGCATGTCGGTTCGCTGCTGCCGATCATGATGCTCTACTGGATGCAGCAGACGGGGCACCGGCCGATCGCACTGATTGGCGGCGGCACCACACGCGTGGGCGATCCGTCTGGCAAGGACGAGAGCCGGCGCATCCTCACCGACGAGATGATCGAGCAAAACCTCAAAGGCATTCGCGCGATCTTTTCCAAATTCCTGAAATTCGAAGGCGCCGGCGGCAACGCCATCATGGCCAACAATGCCGACTGGCTCAACAAGCTCAACTACATCGACTTCCTGCGTGACGTCGGCCGGCATTTCTCGGTCAACCGCATGCTTTCCTTCGATTCGGTGAAGCTGCGGCTCGACCGCCAACAGGAGCTCTCGTTCCTGGAATTCAACTACATGGTTTTGCAGGCCTACGATTTCGTCGAACTGCACAAGCGCAGCGGCTGCGTGCTGCAGATGGGCGGCTCCGATCAGTGGGGCAACATCATCAACGGCATCGATCTCGGCCGCCGCATGCTGAACGCGCAACTGTTCGCCCTCACCTCGCCGCTGATCACGACCTCGTCCGGCGCCAAGATGGGCAAGACCGCAGCTGGAGCGGTCTGGCTCAACGCCGACCTGGTGAGCTCATATGACTACTGGCAATATTGGCGCAATACCGAGGACGGCGACGTGGTGCGCTTCCTCAAGCTGTTCACCGTGCTGCCGCTCGACGAGATCGGCCGGCTCGCCGCGTTGAAAGGCCAAGAAATCAACGAGGCCAAGAAGGTGCTCGCCACCGAAGCGACCGCTTTGGTGCACGGACGCGCGGCGGCTGATGAGGCAGCCGGCACCGCGCGCAAGACTTTTGAAGAAGGCTCACTCGCTGAGACCCTGCCGACGGTTGAAATTCCCCGCGCCGAACTCGACAAGGGCCTCGGCGTTCTTACGGCATTCGCGGAAAAGGCCGCCCTCGTCACCTCCAACGGCGAGGCGCGCCGCCAGGTCAAGGCCGGTGGTCTCAAGGTCAATGACGTAACGGTAAGCGACGAGAAAATGGTGCTGACCGCCAAAGACCTGACGCCGGAAGGCGTGATCAAGCTTTCGCTCGGCAAGAAGCGCCACGTCCTGCTCCGCCCCCGCTAAGTCAGCGCGACGGCGGAATGAAATTGCGATCCATATTGTCGGGCGACGGGATGAATTTGCGCAGCAGCCCGGGCGCGATCGCGGTTACCGGATTAACCGAGATGCGCGGGGCGCCCGGCGGGCCGACCGCCTCGTAGGTGATGCCGAGCAGGCCCTCGTTGCTGCCGGCACCGAGGAACAACCCGACGATCGGAATCTGCCCGAACATATTGTTGAGACCGTAGAAGGGCACGAATGTTCCGCGCAGGTGCATGTCGTCCTTAACGTAGTCGATCTGTCCTTCGACGGTCGCGCCCACTATTGGTCCGCGCACGACGCCGTCGCTCACCGCCATGCGTCCGGGCACCCGCGTGAATTCGCAATGCGCTTCGCTGAATTGCACGCCGGTGTTGTTCTGGTTGGGCACGCCGGAAACTACGCGATCGAGCCCGGGTTCGCCGCGCACGACGAAATTGCGGATATAGAGCGTGCCGACTTGTGGCGCATGTTCCGGTGACGGCGGGTCCATCGCCACCCACATTTGCCCACCGAACATGCGCGGATACATGTCGGTGAACCGGAACAACGCGCCGGCATCGTCAGTCTCGAAATAGACAACTTGGTGATTGTCGCGGCTGCGCAAACGCAGGTCACCGTTGAGTGGCGCGTCGCGGCCAATCTTGGCGTGCATCGCGAAATTGCGGATGTGGTCGCCCCTGCGCGAAAGCTTGAGATCGAGCCCGCGCAGTGTTTCGCCATTGTGGCCGACCACGATGCCGAGCTTGATATCGAGATCGAGATCCGTCTGTTTTTGCTTGGTCTTGTCCGGCACCACGCCGGCGACCGAGGTTTTTACGAAATTGGTTCCGTCAAAAACGTCGCCGCGCATCGCAACGCGCAGCACGCCGTCGCTGCCGCGGTCCGCCTTAAGCGAGACCCTGTCGCCCTCCGCCAGGCTGAACACCGGAAAATTCGCCGACACGATGTCGCTCGCGGCGTCGAGTTCGACCGAGCCTTTCACGTCCGTCCCCGAACCGGCAATGGTGAGATCGTCAAAGCGCAGCGTTTGGGCGGTCTTGACCAGCGTGTAGGTCGCGTGCGCCGGCTTGCCGGCCGCCTTCACCCACCCCGGCAGCAGATCGTCGATCTTCACCGGCGTGAGGTCGGCGTCCACGGTCATCGGCGGATCGCTGCTGTCGCTGCTGGTCCGGGTAACAACCTTGACGGGGATCGTGCCGGTGACGGCGCCGCCGAGATTGATGCCGAGCCGGCGGCGCGCGGCTTCGTCAATCATCGCCTGCATTCGCAAATCGGCGTCCGCGGCACCTTTTCTCTTGTTCAGATCGATCGTGGCCGGCGTGCCATTAATTTTAACGTCGCCGGTGATCTGGTAGCCGTCGGTGGACGCGGTCACCCTCAGTGCCGAGGCTTCGACCCTTTGCCCCATCAGCATCTTGTCGGCGGCGAAATTGGTCAGATTTGCAGTGACGGTGTAGGTCGCGGAATCTTTCGGAACGTCGCGCCCGACCAGCAGATTGACCGTGACCTGGGCCGCGACCGTGCCGCGGCTCGCCGCCGGATCGAGCACGATTCCGCCATTGTCGCGTAACCCGTCGCTGGCCAGCAGCGCCGCCACCGCAGGCATCGATCCGTCAATGCGAAAGTTCACCCGCGCCGGCTGCGGTTTGAGGTGTGTATTCGGTATTTCAAAAACTCCGTTCGCAATATTGAGCTTGCGCCCCGGCGTCACGTCTACGGTGCCGCGGCCAAGGCTGAGATTGGCGAAGCCGCCCGTGATGTGCGCTGTGAGATCGGCGTCGCGGATTGCCGGCAAAGTGGCGAGCGGACGCAGGGTCGTACCGCTGGTCTCGATATCGACCGACAAACCTTCGTCGGGCATAGGCGGACCATCGGCCTTGAAACTCTTCAACGGCGCATTGCCGGCGACCACGACGCGCTCGACGGTGCCGCCGGAAATGTGCTCCACGACCCACTCGCGCGTCTGGACGGCGGTGAACACCGGCCATATGCGCATCATCACATCCATCGGCATGCGCGTGCCGGCAACGCCGAATGCCAGATGAGGCTCGGCGCCGGAATAGTCCAGGCTGCCAGTGACTGCGACGGCGATATTGTGCGAAGGACGCGTATCGACGCGGCTTAAGTCGCCCTGTTCGAGATCGATGCGGCGGCGAACCGTGTCGATGCGCGCGCGCACCACGACCCGGTTGAGGGCAAAGCCCTCCTCGTCGGGTTTCCCCGCCGAGACCAGAATCACCGGATCGATGACCGGATCGCCGCGCGTAATGCTGAACAGCCAGATGCCGTTCTGATCGAGGGGCGCCTCCAGCGCGGCACGCAGCGTGAATTGATCACCGCCCGACTGGATCTGAAACGGAATGATCAACGACCGCTGCTGTCCGTCCCAATTAAACCGGATGTCGGCGCGATCGATTTTCACATTGGTATTTTCGCCGACGCGATCGATAACGGTGCCCTCATCCACGAGTACCTGGCCCTGCAACCGCTGCAGCGTGCCATCGGATGAGATTTCCGCGCGCACGCTCGCCGACAGCGGCAAGTCGACGTCGAAATCGCCTTCGTTGAGGCGCATGGCAAGAAGAATATCCTTGGACGAAACATGCCGCGCTTCGATGCCGACCGCGCGCACGCTATCGCCGAGCGGCCGCACTGCGGCACTCAACACCCATGGGCGTTCAGGATTGTCCGACGCCAAACGAAAAATCACGCCGCCCTGGTGCGGCCGCGTTAGGCTCACGTTGATCCGGCTGAACGTCCAGCGCTTGCCGTTGCGCTTATCGTCGACAACCAGATTGCCGTTTTTGAGACCGAGCTCGCGCAATTCGTGACCGTCGAGACCGGTCGCACCCAGGCCGTCGATCCAGCTGAGGATGCCGGCGATGTCCTGCGAGCCGGCCCGCAACTGTCCCTGCGGGAGGGAATCGCCCGGCTGATTGGACTGTGCCACAGGCAACGTCGAAGACGCGGTGGCGATCGGTCGCTTGTTGGCGCCGGCGAACACAGTGACCCGACCGTCTGTCTCAATTCGCACGGACAATTCGGCGCCGACCAGATTGAGGCTTGACGCGCGCACATTTCCGGTCAGCAGGCCGGCGCCGGAAATGCCTACTTCGGCTTTCGGCGCAGTCGCAACCACGGTGCCGTCGGCGTCGCGTACGACGATGTCGCGCAAGCGTAAGGATGTGCGGCCGTTCTCGTCGCGCTCGATCTGGGTGCCGCCGACCGACACGGTTTGTTTGCCGCCGAAATTCTTCTCGATCGCCGCTTTCAACCACGGTGTTGCGACGTCTAACTCGATCGGCCCGCTCGCGAGACGCCACCACAGGCCGGCAATCCCGACGGCAACGACTGCGAAGGTAAGCGTCGCGACCCAGAAGATTCGCTGCGCCAATCGCCAGCGCAAAAGCCGGACCACGCCGCGGCGCAGAGCGTTCCACTGCCCGCGGGCAGAATCGAGCACCGCACGGTGACGATGCGGTCGGCGGCCCGCACCCGCGGCGCGATGGGCTGGACGCCTATGATCGTGGTCGCTCGGTGTCATGCGCTATGGAGCGCCCCTCGTCCGGCGCAATGCGCGTATATTGCCGCTGGCCGGGAATTCGTCCAGCGCGGCCCATGGCACGTGGAACCGCTTGCGCCCACCCGACGCAAATGGCAATTGCACCATTGACCGGTCGAAAACGACTAAAGGAAGGCATATGCGACACGAACTTGTCGCGGGCTCGAAGGCCCCGGCGTTCAGCTTGCAACGCGACGGCGGGACGACGGTATCGTTGAAGGATTTCAAGGGCCGTAACCTTGTCCTCTATTTTTATCCCAAGGTCGACACCCCGGGCTGCACCAAAGAAGCCATCGCATTTTCGGGCTTACGCGCCGCCTTCGCCAAGGCCGGCACCGAGATTCTCGGTGTCTCGGCCGATCCGGTTAAGGCGCAGGACAAATTCAAATCCAAGCACAAGCTCAAAATCGCGCTCGCCTCCGACGAGGCTAAAGAGATGCTCGAAGCTTATGGCGCGTGGGGTGAGAAATCGATGTACGGACGCAAATACATGGGCGTCATCCGCAAGACTTTTCTGATCGACGGCAATGGCCGCATCGTCCGCATTTGGCCTAAGGTAAGCGTGCCAGGGCACGCCGAAGAGGTGTTGGACGCCACAAAAAGTCTGTAATTTCCACATGTCTCGGCGCAATTGTATATGCAAACGGCGCGGGTTTCCGCTTTTTTAACCATAAGCGATTGATATCGACGGGCTGGTCAACCGGCTCCGGCTGCGGCCGAACCGGCGCGGAGTGTCGATGTCGCCATCGCCCCAATTGCACTATCCGACCGCCGCTCACGCCGGCCGCACCGCGCAACCCCGCGCGCAATCGGCCGCCGCCGTTTCCCGCCACGTCCATCGCTCCCACGGGGGGTACACGCTGGTCCATGGCGGACACCAGGTCCGCATCGGCCCGGTCGCGTTCTGGATCGTGGTCGGAGCGTTGGTAGTTATGGCGGTGTGGTCAATCGCCACCGGAACTTATTTCGCATTTCGCGAGGATGTGCTCACCCGCCTGATCGGGCGGCAAGCCGATATGCAGTTCGCGTATGAAGACCGCATCGCCGAATTGCGCGCGCAGGTCGATCGCATTACCAGCCGGCAATTGCTCGACCAGGAACAATTCGAGCAGAAGCTCAGCGCGCTGTTGCAACGGCAGGCCACGTTGGAGCAGCGCACGTCGGCGCTTGGCGGCGATCTGAACACCACCGGCTCTATCCGGCCCGCGCGCAACGCGCTGCCGGCCGAAAAGCCGATCAAGGCCTCCCCGATCAATGACACGGTGATTTTCACGGCGCCGCCCGACCGCGAGGCGCGGCTTGAATCGCGCGAATTGCCGGCCAGCATGACGCGCATCGCCAGCCGCAGCGGTGCCGGCGGACTCGACGGCATGCTCGGGCGAATTTCCGCCGAGCTCGACAAGGTCGACCGGCGGCAGACCGCGGTCCTGACCGATATGGAAGAACGCTTCGACACCCAGGCGCGTCGCATGCGCAGCGTGCTCAGCGATCTCGGTGTCAATCCTGCCAAGGCACCGGCGGGCGCCGGCGGGCCATTCGTGCCGCTAGAGCCGCCGGGCTCTGGCGCCAGCGCCTTCGAGCGCCAGCTCTACCGCATCAATGTTGCGCGCGCCCAAGTCGACCAATATTCCCATACGTTGGTCGCCGTGCCGGTACGCAAGCCGGTCGTCGGCGAGGTCGACATGAGTTCGCCGTTCGGCATGCGTCTCGACCCGTTCCTGGGGCGGCCCGCCGTCCACACCGGCATCGACTTGCGCGGCGAAACCGGCGAACCTGTGCACGCCACCGCCACCGGCAGGGTGAGCATCGCGGGCCGCGAAGGCGGCTATGGCAACATGGTCGAGATCAACCACGGCAACGGCTTGGCCACGCGCTACGGCCATCTCTCGGAAATTGACGTGGAGGTCGGCCAGACGGTGCGCATCGGCGAGGTCATTGGCAGGATCGGCTCGACCGGCCGATCGACCGGCCCGCATCTGCACTATGAAACCCGCATCAACGGCGAGGCAGCCGATCCGCAGAAATTCCTGCGCGCCGGTGTGCGGCTCGGCAGCGGCCTGTCGGGCTAACCCTACTCCACATCCTCTACCTGCTCCGGCGCGCCGCCGAACGCTTTCTGCGCCAGTGCAGCTTGCATGAACTCGTCGAGATCGCCATCGAGCACCGCGCCGGTGTTAGAAGTCGATACGCCGGTGCGCAAATCCTTCACCATCTGATAGGGCTGCAAGACATATGAGCGGATCTGGTGGCCCCAGCCGATGTCGGTCTTGGCCGCTTGATCCGCCTCAGCCTTCGCCTCGCGCTTCTTGATTTCTGCTTCAAACAGCTTGGCGCGAAGCATGTCCCAAGCCATGGCGCGGTTGCGGTGCTGAGAGCGGTCCTGCTGGCACTTCACCACGATGTTGGTCGGGATATGGGTGAGCCGCACGGCCGACTCGGTCTTGTTGACGTGCTGGCCGCCGGCGCCGCCCGACCGCATGACGTCGGTACGCACATCGTTCTCATTGATGTCGATCTTGATGCGGTCGTCCACTACCGGATAGACGGTGACGCTGGCGAATGAGGTGTGCCGCCGCGCATTGGAATCGAACGGCGAGATGCGCACCAGCCGGTGCACGCCATTCTCGCTCTTGAGCCAGCCATAGGCGTTGTGGCCCTTAATCACCACGGTCGCTGACTTGATGCCTGCGCCCTCACCCTCAGTCTCCTCGATCCATTCGACCTTATAGCCGTGCGCTTCCGCCCAGCGCACATACATGCGCATCAGCATGCCGGCCCAGTCCTGACTCTCGGTGCCGCCGGCGCCGGCATGCACCTCGAGATAGCAGTCGTTGGCGTCGGCCTCCCCCGAGAGCAGCGCTTCCAGTTCGCGCCGCGCCACCTCCGCCTTCAGGCGCTTGAGCGCTGTTTCCGCTTCAAGGACGGTCTTGTCGTCTTTTTCGGCCTCGCCCAGCTCGATCATGGTGAGCTGGTCAGAGAGTTCCTGCTCGATGCGGCCGATGGCACTGAGGCGATCTTCCAGCGCGTCGCGCTCGCGCATCACGCGCTGGCCGCGCGTCTGGTCGCTCCAGAGATTGGGGTCCTCGGCCTCCTTGTTTAGCTCGGCGAGGCGGCGTTGCGCGGTCTCGACGTCAAAGATGCCTCCTCAGCAGCCGCACCGACTGCTTGATTTCTTCAACGAGGCTCTGGGTTTCCGCGCGCATATTCAAATCCAATGCCGCCAAGGTGGCGTTACGAGTGAGTGAGGGGGATTTAACTTCGCGGGCGCGTCGGCGCAACTCTCAACGCCGATATCGGAAGCTCAATACAGCCCGCCTGTACCCGAGCGCACGGCACGATCGGCGTCGGGGCTTACCCGGAAGAAGCCGGCCGGGCCACGTCCTGGCGCTTGTTCTTGTTGCTGCTGATCATTGCCATAGCCGACCACCGAATAGTTGTCGGGCGGCGCGGTCCCGGGCTTGAAGGCTTCCAGGATCACCCGCTCGCTGCCCGGTCCGGCGCGCTGGCCGGTCTTCAGGTCGACGCGGATGAGCTTGATTCCCGGCGGCACACGGAATGGCACCCCCGGCTTGTCGGCGAGCGCGACTTTCATGAAATCCTTCACGATCGGCGCCGCCAGGTGACCGCCGGTCGCTCCGCGCGCGAGATGACGCGGCTTGTCGTAGCCCATATAGACCCCGACCACGATGTCCGGTGTAAACCCGATGAACCAGGCGTCCTTCTCGTCATTCGTTGTGCCGGTTTTGCCGGCGACGGGCTTGCCGACCTCCTTTTGGAAGCCCGCGCCCCCTGCCGTGCCACGCAGGACAACGCCTTCCATCATTGACGTGATCTGATAGGCGGTCATTGGGTCGAGCACCTGCTCGCGCCGGTCAATCAGCGAAGGCTCCGGCTGGTTCGCCCATTTTTGGGCGTCGCAGCCGATGCATTCGCGCTCGTCGTGGCGATAGACGGTGTGGCCGTAACGGTCCTGGATGCGGTCGATCAGCGTGGGCTTCACGCGCCGGCCGCCATTGTCGAACATTGCGTAAGCGGTGGTCATGCGCAGCAGCGTGGTCTCGCCCGCGCCGAGCGCGAACGACAGATAGGGCGGCAATTCGTCATAAACGCCGAACCGTTTGGCGTATTCGGCGATCAGCGGCATGCCAACGTCCTGCGCCAGCCGCACCGTCATCACGTTGCGCGAATGCTCGATGCCGAAGCGCAAAGTCGATGGCCCGTAGAAGTTGTTTTCGTAGTTTTCCGGCTTCCAAACGCCGAGCCCCGGTCCCTGGTCGATCTCGATCGGCGCGTCGAGCACCAAGGTCGACGGCGTGTAACCGTTGTCGAGCGCGGCGGCGTAGACGAACGGCTTGAACGAAGAGCCGGGCTGGCGCAGCGCCTGCGTGGCGCGATTGAACTGGCTTTGGTCGTAGGAGAAGCCGCCGACCATGGCGAGCACGCGCCCGGTCCAGGGATCCTCGACCACCATAGCGCCCGAGACTTCCGGCACCTGATGCAGCCGATACTGCCCGGCGAGCTTGGCCGGCTCGACATAGACCACGTCGCCGGGATTGAGCACCTGGCTGACCTTGGCCACCGTCTTGCCGCCGCTCTTCGCCCACTTCATGCCGTCCAGCGGGACGATGCCGACATCGCGTTCCTTGCTAATATTGCCGCCCTGCTCGCGCCCCGGCTGCAAGCCAATGCGGGCCGACTGGTCACTTGTCTCCAGCACCACGGCGAGCCGCCAAGGCGCCACGTCGGCCAGCGCCTTGACGTCGGCGAACTTGACGCCCCAGTCGCCAGAGATGTCGATCTTGGCGATTGGCCCGCGCCAGCCTTGTGTCTCGTCGAAACGCACCAGGCCTTCGGTGAGGGTCTGGCGCGCCAGCAGCTGCAGCTTGGTGTCGAGCGTGGTGCGCACCGACAGGCCGCCGTCGTACAGCTTTTTCTCCCCATAGCGGTCGTATAGCTCGCGCCGCACTTCCTCGGCGAAATATTCCGCGGCGAAGGTGTGCGTGCCGGTCGGCTTCTGCGTCACGCCGAGCGCCGTGCGCTTGGCGCCTTCGGCCTGGACGCCGGTGATGAAGCCGTCCTGCACCATCTGGTCGATCACCCAATTGCGCCGCTCGAGGGCGCGCTCGCGCTGGCGGAACGGGTGATAATTGTTCGGCGCCTTGGGGAGTGCGGCGAGATAGGCGGCTTCCGGCACGGACAACTCGTTGACGCCCTTGTCGAAATAAGTGAGCGAGGCCGAGGCGATGCCGTAGGCGCCGAGCCCGAGGTAGATCTCGTTCAAGTAAAGCTCGAGGATCTTGTCCTTGCTGTAAGTGCGCTCGATCTTGAGCGCCAGCAGCGCCTCCTTGATCTTGCGCGTCAAGGAAACCTCGTTCGATAACAAGAAGTTCTTGGCGACTTGTTGTGTAATGGTTGAGGCACCCTGCGGGCGGCGGCTGGAGCCGAAGTTCTGCGCGTAGTTCACCGCCGCGCGCGCGATGCCGAAGAAATCGAGCCCGCCATGCTCGTAGAAGTTTTTATCCTCGGCCGCGAGGAAGGCGTTGATCACCAACTTCGGTACCGCCTGGATCGGGATGTACAGCCGACGTTCGCGCGCATACTCGGCGACCAGCGACCCGTCGGCCGCATGCACGCGCGTCATCACCGGCGGCTCGTAATCCTGTAATTGGGAATAGTCCGGCAGGTCCTTGGAGTAGTGCCAGAGCAGACCGGCGGTCGCGGCCACGCCCACCACGAACAGGATGGTGCCCGCCGCGAACAGGAAGCCGAAGAAGCGTAAGATGAGCTTCATGAATAAACCGTCCCGCCTGGCATCCGGACGCGGCCGTCGGTGCCCGGCATCGTGACCCGCGAAATTGACAAGATTTTCATGGGCCTGCTACCGTCGTCGGGCTCTCCGCCCAAGGCTGGGGCGCACCCTTTTAGTCGCGCCGTTTTATGTTGAAACTGAGGCCGGGCGCCCATGGTCAATTGCCTCGGCTGGAGGTGCCGGCCATGCGCGGCGCGAAAAACGTGTCCACGGCATGGACCAGCGAGTCCGCCGTACGCGCTCGCCAGTCAGCTGACATTAAATGCACCAGATCGTCCTTGGTCGACATATAGCCGAGCTCCACCAGCACCGAGGGTACGTCGGGCGCCTTGAGCACGATGAACCCGGCCGACTTCAACGGATGCATATGTAGCCGCGTGGTGGCCCTGAACTCGCTAACCAGATCGCGGGCGAATTGCAGCGAGAACGCCTTGGTTTCGCGCTGGGCGAGATCGATCAGGATACTGGCGACATCGTTAGGCTCGGCGCTCAGATCAACCCCGGCGATCACGTCGGACTTGTTTTCGACTTCGGCAAGCCGCGCCGCTTCGGCATCGGAGGCGTGGGTCGAGAGCGTGTAGACCGAGGCGCCCTCCGCCTGCCCTTCGTTGCGCGGGATCGAGTCAGCGTGGATCGAGATAAACAGTGACGCCTTGCGCGCGCGCGCGAAGCGTACCCGCTCGTCGAGTGGGATGAAGGTATCGTCGCTGCGCGTCATGGCGACCCGGTACTTGCCGGTCTTCTCCAGCCTGTCGCGCAGCACCTGGCCGAAGGCAAGTACGATGTCCTTCTCGTCCTGCCCGTTGCCGGACTTGGTGCCGTTGTCGATGCCGCCATGTCCGGGATCGACCACGATCAACGGCCGCGCATCGCCGGCCGCTTCCGGCGGCGCGCTAATGCTGGTCTTGCTGCTGGAGCGCGCGCTGCGGTCCTGCATGGTGATGTTGCGCAGGAAGCTGTCGCGATCGGTGGCGACAAGGTCGAGCACCAGCCGCGCCGGCTGGCCGCCGGCGGCAGCGAGTGCGAAGGCTTTGTCGAGCCGCACCGGCCCCGTGGTGTCGAGCACGATGCGCGAACCGCCCTGCATGATCAGGCCGAAGCGGAACGCTTTCACCAGGCCGCGGCCTTGCTCGCCCGCCTTGGCCGGCAGCTTGAAGGTCACCTGCGGCAGATCGATCACCACCCGATAGGGATCGGCGAGCGTGAAGGCCGCCACGCCGATCTTCTGGCTCAGATCCACGACAAAACGGGTCTGCGTGTCGTCGCCGCCCAAGCGCACGTCGGTGGCCTCTGGAAACGACGTCGATTCCGCCACCGGCGCCAGCGGGTGCGCGGTGACGCTCGGCTCCGCCGCCAAAGCGACCGAGTCGCACAGCAGGCTCACGCCCAACACCAGTGCGATTGCGCGGACAGTCACGAATCCGGACCCTTTCCACCCCTTTTTACTCCATTAGGGGGTGCTTTGGTTAACGGAACTTGAGCAAACGCGTCGTTCCGCGCACGGGTGTGACACGCCTGCACATGCTCCCTTGCCAGCATGGGTTTTGGGCCGTATGTAGGGTCTGCTGACGGTTAAAGTTCCGGTTGTGCCGCGTTCGGGCCCCCGGCCCGCCAGTCCATGATCGCCCCCTCGAGGAAGCCGGGCGAACGGACGGCGAAGCGAGCCGAAACCCTTGTGAAGGACTTCCGGATCAGCGTGCGGCCAAACGGGCCGTTCGCATTCAGACCGTGAGCGACGAGAAACCTCGGCGGCGCTGATAAGGCGCGGCCGCAGCGCTACGGGTCGCAAGTTTCATGCTGCCAATGTCGCAGCAAAGGCAATTCGGTGTTCCCCGCTTTCGCGAGACAATCGTGACTGCGCGGCTTGCTATGGGCGCCGCCGAGCTTTCGCGTGAAAACGCGCCCCTTTCCCTCAACATCCAATTGGCCGACCGCCCCTTGCGTCGTCTTGCGCCGTCAACAGCGCGCGAGAACGCGGGCCGGTCCGCCTCAGTGAGATTTTACAATGGCCGACAAAATGCTGATCGACGCGACCCATCCGGAAGAGACCCGGGTCGTGGTGCTCCGCGGCAATCGCGTCGAAGAATTCGACTTCGAGTCCGCTAACCGCAAGCAGCTTCGCGGTAACATCTATCTCGCCAAGGTCACGCGCGTAGAGCCGTCTTTGCAGGCGGCGTTCGTCGATTACGGCGGCAACCGTCACGGCTTTCTGGCGTTCTCCGAAATCCATCCCGACTACTACCAAATTCCGGTCGCCGACCGGCAGGCGCTGATCGCTGAGGAAGAGCGCGACCACCGTGCCGCCGATGCCGATGCTGATCACCGCGCCAACCGGCGTGGCGGGCGCCATCGTCACCGCCAGCACGGTGCCGACCGCCCGCGCGATCTGGTGCAGAGCGAGCCGCTCGCGGCCGATGAACAACTGCACGAGACGCTAGACAGTCACCCTGGTGAAGTTGCCCTGGGCGGCCTTCCGCCCGAGCAGCCACTGGCGACCGAATTGCCGGCATCTGAGCCTCAGCCGAGCGAATTCACGCGGGGCGATCTCCCCTCGCAGGAAACCCAGCTCGCGGCCGAAAAACCCGCCGGCGAAGGCGCCGTCGATCCGGCGCCGATGCCGGAAGGCGGCGAAGACCATGGCGAGACCGGCGACCATCTCGCCGCCCCCGCCGAACCGGCGCCGTCCGACGAGCCGGGCGCGCCGAGCGGTCAGAGCAACGGCAACGGCGAAGACCACCACGAGGAAGAGGCGGTGGAATCCGTCGGCGGCGCCGATGCTATGGAGGAAGTGCAAGAGCGCATGCCGCGCTTTCGCCGTCAGTACAAGATTCAAGAGGTGATCAAGCGCCGCCAGGTCATGCTGGTGCAAGTCGTCAAGGAAGAGCGCGGCACCAAGGGCGCCGCTCTCACCACCTACCTCTCGCTCGCCGGCCGCTATTCGGTGCTGATGCCGAACACCGCGCGCGGCGGCGGCATTTCCCGCAAGATCACCAGCGGCGAGGACCGCAGCCGTCTTAAGGAAATCGCCCAGGATCTGGAAGTGCCGCCCGGCATGGGCGTGATCCTGCGCACTGCCGGCGCCAGCCGCACCAAGACCGAAGTCAAACGCGACTTCGAATATCTGCTCCGTTTGTGGGAGACGGTGCGCGATCTCACGCTGAAGTCGATGGCACCCAAGCTGGTCTACGAGGAAGGCTCGCTCACCAAGCGCTCGATCCGCGACCTCTACACCAAGGACATCGACGAGATCATCGTCTCCGGCGACGAGGGCTACAAGGAAGCGCGCGAGTTCATGCGCATGCTGATGCCGAGCCACGCCAAGCATGTGAAGCTCTACAACGACACGCAGCCGCTGTTCACGCGCTATGGCATCGAGAGCCAGCTTGACGCCATGTTCTCGCCCACCGTGCAGCTGCGCTCGGGTGGTTACATCGTGATCAACCAGGCCGAAGCACTGGTGGCTATCGACGTGAACTCGGGCCGCGCGACGCGCGAGCACCATATCGAGGACACCGCGCTCAAGACCAATGGCGAGGCGGCGGAGGAAATCGCGCGCCAGCTGCGCCTGCGCGATCTCGCCGGTCTTATCGTCATCGATTTCATCGACATGGACGAAGGCCGCAACAACCGCACGGTGGAGCGGCGGCTGAAGGACGCGCTCAAGCACGACCGCGCCCGCATCCAGGTCGGCCGCATCTCGCATTTCGGTCTGCTTGAAATGTCGCGCCAGCGCATCCGCACCTCGGTGCTGGAGTCTTCGACTGAGAAATGCCCGGTCTGCGGCGGCTCGGGCCATGTGCGCTCGGTATCGTCGGTGGCGCTGCAATTGCTGCGCGCCATCGAAGAGACGCTGATCAAGGGCGCCACGCATAATCTGATCGTGCGCACGCGTTCGGAAGTCGCGCTTTATGTGCTCAACCACAAGCGCGCGCATCTGCGCGATCTGGAGGAGCGCTTCCGCATCACCATCACCATTTCGGCCGACCCGACGGTGAACGCCCAGGTATCCTACATCGTCGATCGCGGCGAGCAGGTGCATACGGTGGAAGCCGCCAAGCTTCTGGCGGCGGCGGCGCAGCCGCCATTGACCTCAGGTGTGGAGGCCGACGAAGACGTGCTCGACGCCGAGGCTGAGACTGAGGCCGAAGCTGACGTCGAGGACGAGACCGAGACGCCAGCCGAAGTGGAAGCCGAGACGCCGGATCTCATGCAAGCCGAACAGCTCGGCGAAGCGCCGCGCGGCGACGGCGAGCGCGAAGGCGGCCGTCGGCGGCGCCGGCGTGGGCGAGGCCGCGGCCGTGGCGGCGAGCCGCGTGAACCGCGCGAGGGTGCCCCGCAATTCACCCGCGAGACGGTGCCCGAGCATGCCATCGCGCACGAGGATCACGACGCCGGCTCGCCCGAGGAAGCCGGTCTCGACGAGCAGCAGCCGCAGCAGGGCGGCGCTCGAATGGGAGCCGAAGGCGGCGAGGTCCGCCGGCGGCGCCGGCGCGGCCGCCGCGGCGGACGCCGCAACCGGCAAGGCCGGAATGGCGATGCGCCCTTCCAAGCTGGCAATGGCGGCGGACCGGAGTCTGAAATGCCGCACGCGGGCGCGGATTTTCCGCCCGTGAGCGACGAGGACGCTTCGGGTATCGCGCCACCGTTCGATGAGCCCGTCACCGCCGCTGCGCCAAAGGAGCGCCCTGCTCCGCCGTCGGCCTATGAGCAGCCCGTCATGGAACGCCCGATCATCGACCGCCCGTACAACCAGCCGCCGGTTTGCTCGCCCGAGCCACAGCCGGCTCCACCGCCGCAAACCACGGCGCCGGCGCAAGCCGAGCCGGAGCCGCCGCGCCGGCGCTCGACCATCCGCGAACCGGCGTCGATCGGCAGTGCGGGCGGCCCGCCGCCACCGGTGCCGACAACTCCGCCGCCAACCCCGGTGATCTCCAGCACAGCGAGCGAAGACGGTGGCCAGCCCAAGCGCGGCTGGTGGGCCAAGCGCCTGTTAGGCGACAAGAGCTGACGATCGCCTATGAAGTCCGCTTGGGTTGAGCGCGACGCCAAACAAGCGGTCGACCACTATGGGAAGGCCGGTATTGATTCCGATTTCGCGCTGCGGGTTTATTCCGCCCGCCTACTCGGCCGCGACGCCAAGCTCGTCCTGCATGGCGGCGGCAACAGCTCGCTGAAGACCAAAGCGCGCGACCTCGCCGGCGCGGAACTCGCGGTGCTGCGCGTGAAGGGCTCGGGCGCCGACATGGGCGCGATCGAGCCCGCCGGCTTCCCCGCGGTGCGGCTCGAACTGCTGCGCGCCTTGCGCGCGCGCAAAACACTTTCTGACGGTGAGATGGCGCGGGCTCAGCGCGCTTTTTTGATCGATCCGCAGGCGCCCTCGCCTTCCGTCGAGATGCTGCTGCACGCCTTCATCCCGGCGAAATTTATCGACCACACCCACGCCACCGCTGTGCTGAGCCTAATTGACCAGCCCAACGCGGCCGAATTGTGCGCGCAAGTCTTCGGCGGACGGCTCGGTTTCGTGCCTTATCTGATGCCGGGCTTCGGCCTCGCCAAAAAAGCCGCCAACGTGTTCGATAAAAACAAAAACGTCGAAGGGCTGATCCTCGACAAGCACGGCATATTCACCTTCGGCGCCGACGCGCGCGAAGCATACGAGCGCATGATCGAATTCGTCACGCGGGCGGAAAGCCGTCTCAAGAAAAATCGCAAGGCCGTGTTCGTCGCTGCGAAGCTGCCGCAACGGATCGCGGCCGCCGGCGACGTCGCGCCGATCCTGCGTGGCGCCTGCACGTTGCGCGACACCGACGGCGAAGGCGCGCACCAGCGCCCGATCCTGGAATTCCGCGCCAGCAACTCGATCTTGAATTTCGTCAACGGCAACGAGGTCGCACGCTACGCGCGCGCCGGCGTAATCACGCCCGACCATGTGATCCGCACCAAGCCCTGGCCGTTGATCGTGCCGGCGCCGCAGGCCGGCAAGCTCAGCGACTTCCAGCGCGCCGCGCTCAAGACCGCGCAAAAATTCATCGACGACTACAAGACCTATTTCGTCCACCACAAGGCGCGCGCGAACAGCGCGATCATGCACGATGCGGCGCCGCGCGTCGTGCTGGTGCCGGGCGTCGGCCTTTTCGGGCTGGGAGCGAGCGCCAAGGATGCCCGCATTGCCGCCGACATCGCGCAAGCCGCGATCGAAGGCATCACCGATGCCGAAGCAATCGGCCGCTTCACCTCGATTTCGCCAGCCAACATGTTCGACTGCGAATATTGGCCGCTGGAACTGGCGAAGCTCGGCGGCCGCAAGAAATTGCCGCTCGCCGGCCAGGTCGCGGTCATCACCGGCGCCGGCGGCGCCATCGGCGCAGCGACCGCCAGCGCATTCGCGCAGGCCGGCGCCGAGGTGGCGACTGCTCGATCTCGATGCGAAGGCCGCAACCGAACAAGCCAAGACGATCGGCGGCAACGCTATCGCGCTGAAATGCGACGTGACCGATGCCGCCTCGGTGCGCGAGGCTTTCAATCAGGTGGTGGCGACTTTTGGCGGCGTCGATATCGCGATCTGCAATGCCGGCGCCGCGTGGCAAGGCAGAATCGGCGAAGTGGACGAGGCGGTTTTGCGCGCGAGTTTCGAACTGAATTTCTTCGCGCACCAGAAAGTCGCGCAGGCGGCGGTAAAGATCATGCTGGCGCAGGGTACTGGTGGTTGCCTCTTGTTCAACGTGTCGAAACAAGCGGTGAACCCAGGCGCCAATTTCGGGCCCTATGGCCTGCCTAAGGCGGCGACGTTATTCCTGGTGCGGCAATACGCGCTCGACTATGGCGCCGACGGCATCCGCGCCAATGCGGTCAATGCCGACCGCATCCGTTCGGGACTGCTCACCGACGAATTCATCAAGGAACGCTCGAAAGCGCGCGGGGTGAGCGAGAAAGACTATATGACCGGCAATCTGCTGGGCCGCGAGGTCACCGCGCAGGATGTAGCGCAGGCCTTCCTGGCCCAGGCGTTGGCGCTGAAAACCACCGCCGACGTCACCACCGTGGACGGCGGGAATATTGCAGCGGCGCTGCGATAAAATGCTATCGTGATTCTGGATCGAGAACCGTCAAAGGAGCGATGACCATGCTGCGCACTATAGCCATCATCAGCCTGCTGCCTCTCCTGCTGCTGGCAAGCCCGGCCTCCGCGCTCACCAAGGCGGAGAAGGCGGAAACCTGCAAATTCGGCGCCGATGACCAGAAGCTCGAAGGCGCCAAGCGCAAGGCCTTCATCGCCAAGTGCATGGCCAACCGGAATGATAAGCGCGGCCCCGCCGTGAAGCCACCCACCAAGAAGCCGGCGGCGAAAAAACCAACGGATAATAAGCCCGCGGATTCGGCACCTCCTGCTCCCAAGCAGTAGTGCCTTAACCCATGGCGGAAGCCGACAAGGAAGGCGAGCGCTACCAGGCTGACCAGCCGCAAACCGCGCTGCGCTTTTTCCTGAAGGGATCGCACCAGCTCGACTGGGGCATGAAGAACCGCCTCGCCCGCGTGTTCAATCCGGCATCGGGGCGCACGGTGATGCTCGCCGTCGACCACGGCTATTTCCAGGGCCCAACCTCGGGCTTGGAGCGCATCGACCTCTCGATCGTACCGCTGCTGCCGCAATGCGACGCGCTGTTCTGCACGCGTGGGATTCTGCGCTCAGTGATCCCGGCCGACTGCGGCAAGCCGATGGTGCTGCGCGCAAGCGGCGGGCCCAGCATCCTGCGCGAAGAACTGTCAGACGAGCAGATCGCCATGGACATGGACGACGCGGTGCGGGTGAACGCCGCCGGCGTTGGCATCCAGGTCTTCATCGGCGGCGAGCACGAGACCCGTTCGGTGCACAACATGACCCGGCTGGTGGACGCCGGCTTACGCTGCGGCATGCCGGTGATGGGCGTCACCGCGGTCGGCAAAAACATGTTGCGCGACGCGCAATATTTTCGCCTAGCCTGCCGCATCATCGCCGAGCTCGGCGCGCAATACGTCAAGACCTATTATGTCGACGACGGTTTCGAGACCGTTACAGCCTCCTGCCCGGTGCCGATCGTGATGGCCGGCGGCAAGAAGCTGCCCGAGCTCGACGCGCTCACCATGGCCTACAACGCCGTGAGCCAAGGCGCCGCCGGCGTTGACATGGGCCGCAACATCTTCCAGTCCGAGGCGCCGCAGGCGATGATCGCGGCGGTCAACGCCGTGGTGCACAAGAACACCAAGCCGAAAGAGGCGCTCGACATCTACAAGTCGCTCAAGACCAAGGGCTGAGCTGAGCTGAGCTGAGCTGCGATGCGGACTTGACTCCGTTCTAGCCGCTTGTGACACCCGCCGCAGCCACACAGGCGCATACCGGCGAAGTGGAGTATTGGAGTAGTCATGATCAGAGTTTTATTGGCGGCGGTGTGCCTGACACTCTTTGCCGCAAACCTGCAGGCCGGCGGCCTCGACGATCTCAAGGCGGCGAATGCCGCGACGCAACAGGGCAAAGCAGACGATGCCATCCGCCTGTACACCCAGGCGCTTGCGGCCAGCGATCTTTCGCCCGCCGATCAGTTTGCCGCCCACAAGGGCCGCGGCAGCGAATACACCTCCAAAAGCCTGATCGCCGACGCCTTCGAGCGGCTCGACCAGGCGCGCGGACTGCGTAACGACGCTATCGCCGATTTCACCGCCGCGCTCAAATTCAAGGCCGACGACGCCGACCTGCACGTCGCGCGCGCGCAAGTCTACGACTTGAACGGCCAATACGATTCCGCGATCACCGATTTCGATGCGGCACTCAAGCTTAACAACTCGCCGGTCACGCTGGTTCAGCGCGCCGGCAGCCTGAGTGCCAAAGGCGACTACGATCGCGCGGTCGCCGACTACACCGCCGCGCTCGACCTCGTCACCAAAGATGCCAAGGAGACCAAAGATACTAACCTCGACGCATTCGATATCCATACCCAGCGCGGCTACGCACAATTTATCGCCGCGCACTACGCCGCCGCCGCCGCCGATTTCGACAAGTCGCTGACGCTGGGCGCGGCCGCGCGGGCCGGCGACGTGTTGTGGGTGCCTTACCAGGCAGCCTGGCTGCACATCTCCCGGGTCCGCGCCGGCCAGAACGACGCCGAGGAACTCGCGCGTAACGCCGGCAAAATCGACCTCAAGCAATGGCCCGGTACGCTGATCGCGTATTTTCTCGGCCAGGCCACGCTCGATCAATTGACGCCGCCCTCGAGCCACGGCGCTATGGGGCACGCGCGCGAATGCAATCTGGCATTTTTTTCCGGCGAGCAATCGCTCATCAAAAATGACAGCGCGGAAGCGGCGCGGCAATTCACGCGTGCGCGCGCAGTGTGCAATATCCACACCGTGCACTACCTCGCCTCCGGGGTCGAATTGAAGCGTCTGGGCAAATAACGCCGATTGGCTTCAAGCTGCCCGCGCCGCGGGCCGCTCCAGCGGGGTCACTACAAACGTTCGCAGGCTTCCCCGCCGCAGCACATCGATGGCGAGTTTGCGCCCGATCCGTTCGCTGTTGAGCAACCGGATCAGGTCGTCAACGCCGGTTACCGGCTCGCCGTCCGCCCGCACGATGGTGTCGAGCGTCATCAATCCGGCGAGCGCCGCCGGACCGTTCGGCTCGAGCGCGGTGATCATGGCGCCCGCGGCATTGTCGATCCCAGCATTGCGCGCATGCCGGCGCGGCACCGCCGCGGTCTGCCCCGACACGCCGATATAGCCGCGCCGCACGCGGCCGTGCTTGATCAATTCACTCAGCACGAACTGCGCAGTATTGCTGGCGACCGCAAAGCAGATGCCCTGCGCGCCCATGATGACCGCGGTATTGATGCCGATGACTTCGCCGCGCGATGACACCAGTGGGCCACCGGAATTGCCGGGGTTCAAGGCAGCATCGGTCTGGATCACGTCCTCGATCAGCCGACCGTTGCGCGAGCGCAACGAACGCCCGAGCGCCGAAATGACGCCGGCGGTGACGGTCGACTCGAAACCGAGCGGATTGCCGATGGCGACCGCCAGTTGCCCGCGCTTGAGCTGCTTGGAATCGCCGAGCATGGCGCTCGGCAAATCGCGCGCCGAACCGGCGCGCAGCAGTGCCAGATCGGTGTCGGGGTCTTCGCCCAGTCGACGCGCCTCCATGATGCGGCCTTCGGCGTCGGCGAGCCGCACTTCCTTGGCGCCCTGCACCACGTGGCTGTTGGTGAGCACCAGGCCGTCCGGTGCGATCACCACGCCGGAGCCGACCCCGCCGGGACGACCATTGGGCCCACGGGTTTCCACGCGCACCACCGCCGGGCCGACATAGTCGGCCGCGGTGATCACCGCGTTGGAATAGGAGTCGAGGAGTTCGGCGTCGGGCGCGGGCTCCGCGGCGCGCAACTCCTCAGCCTCGGAAGAGGATGCGAAATCGAGCATGAAACATTTCGGGGATGTGTTGCTGTGGCCCTCAATGTAGGATGGCGCGGCGAGAATGGAAGATGCCGGCGCGATCCACGGGGCGGCCGATGACCGGACACATTAAGCTGCAAAGTTCCTACGGCGACTTTGACCCGGCTTTCGTCAAACAATTGCCGGCGTTGGAAAAGGCGATGATCGATCAGGGGTTACATCCGTCGGACTTCGTCATTGCCAAAAACGAGGCGCGCGGCCCGCGATTACCGATTGTCGATAGGCCGGATGGCACTCCGCCTGAATATACGGTGTTCGTGAAAGGCCGGTCGTTCTCTGTCAGGCAACCGGACGACTTGAGCTTCCTTGCCTATTTCTACGGGCTTTGCGTCCCTGCACCTGAGAAAAATCACGCTCCGCATTCCGTGGCATGCCCTGCATTCGGAAGAGAAAAAACTCGAAGCGCTGATCGGCCGGCTGGAACGCTGGCTCAATAAGCCGATTTAGGCGAAACTGCCGGCGCTGGGAAATAGCACACCATGCTGACCCTCCACCCACTCGAACTGGCCGGACGGCTGGCCATGGCCGTCGGCCTCGCAGTGTTCATGGGGCTTGCTTTCGAGGAGACCTATAAGACCGAGGAACGGTCGAGCCCGGGCGGCATCCGCACCTTTCCGATGCTCGCCATGGGCGGCGCCACGCTCTATCTAATCGACCCCGCGAATGCGCTCGCCTTTGTCGCCGGACTATTGGGCCTGGCCGCCTGGCTGCACGCGTATCTGCGCCGCGCGCCGACATCGCGTGAAGCGCCCACCTTCATGATCCCGGCGTCGAACCTGCTCGCTTATGTGATTGGCGCGATCGCCCTGGCGCAGCCGCCCTGGGTAGCGGTCGCGCTCACCGTCGCGGCCGTGCTGCTGCTCGGCGCGCGCGAACGGCTGCACCGGCTCATACACATCGTGCCACGCGACGAGCTGCTAACCCTCGGCATGTTCCTGATCCTGGTCGGCATCATTCTGCCGCTGGTTCCGCACGAGCAGGTCACAAGCCTGACGTCGCTCACGCCGTACGGGGTTTGGCTAGCGGTCGTGACGGTCTGCACGCTGTCCTATCTAAGCTATCTGCTGCAGCGCTACGCGCCGATCAAAAACGCCGCGCTGCTACCGGCGGTGCTCGGCGGTGCCTATTCCTCGACAGCCGCCACCGTGGTGCTGGCCAAGCGCTTGCGCGAGGCGAAGCATACCCCGGCAGAAATCTCAGCCGGCATTGTCGCGGCCACCGCCGTCATGTACGTGCGAATTGGCCTGGTGGTGGCGGTATTCGACCGGCATTTCGCGTATACGCTGGCGCCGGCGCTAGCGGCTTTGTGCGCGATCGGCGCCGCGCTGGCGATCTATGAGTGGCGCAGGCCGCGGGCGCGAACCGTCAAGACAAACCTTGCCATCCTGTCGAAGAACCCGCTGCAGATCTCGACCGCACTCATCTTCGCCGCCCTCATCGTCGTAATCTCGGTCATCTCGGCCTGGGTGCGCGGCGCGTTCGGCGAAAGCGGAATTCTCGTGCTGTCGGCGATCGTGGGCTTAACCGACATCGATCCTTTCGTCCTCAATATCGCGCAAGGCGGGATCGGCGGCATGTCAGTCGCGAGCCTTTCCGCCGCCGTGCTGATCGCGGCGTCGTCGAACAATGTCGCCAAGGCCGCCTATGCCATCGGTTTCGGCGGCCTGACGACCGCGCGCCGTCCCGCCACCATGCTGTTCGCGCTGGCTGTGCTGGGCGTGGTGGCCGCGGCGATTTATGTGTTCGGCACTTGAAATTTTTGCCGCCGTGGATGCCAGCCTGCATGTAATCGCGCCGTTGCGTCGCTCAGTGCGGGTGGTCGTTATCCTCTATTTCCTCATTTTCCGGCGCTTTCTCGACCGCACGGTCTTTCAGCGCCTGCGAGGTGCGCGCTAACCCCGATCAATCGCTCTGCAAGATGACATTTTTCACCATCGGGTAGATCTGGTTCTGCCAGGTACGGCCAGAAAACACGCCGTAATGGCCGACGCCGGCCTGCATGTGGTGGCGCTTGCGGTAGGGGCGCAACGACGTGCACAGATCGTGCGCGGCCAGCGTCTGACCGACCGCACAGATGTCGTCCTTCTCGCCTTCCACCGTGAACAGCATGGTACGCCTGATCGCCTTCGGCTCAATTTTTTGTTTCTGATAAGTGAGCGCGCCGAGCGGTAGCCCGTGCTCCTGGAACACTAGCCTCACCGTCTCCAAATAAAATTCCGCGGTGAGATCGAGCACGGCGAAATATTCGTCGTAGAACGCCTTTGTCTGCGCGGCCTTGGCTGTCTCGCCCTTGGCCAAATTCTCATACAGCTCCTGATGCGCGTTGATGTGCCGCTCCATATTCATGCTCATGAAGGCGGCGAGTTGCACGAAGCCGGGGTAAACCTTGCGCCCTCCTCCGCCGTAGCGGTAGGGCACCGACGCGATCAGGTTTTTTTCGAACCACTCGATCGGCTTGCCCTTGGCGAGCTGGTTGACCTTGGTCGGGTTGACGCGGGTGTCGATCGGGCCGGCCATCAGGGTCATCGAGCGCGGCTGCGCCGGATTGTCGCCCTGCGCCATCACCGCCGCCGCCACCAGTGCAGCAACGCAAGGCTGGCATACCGCCACCAGATGCACGCCCGGCCCCATCGTCTCCAGGAAGCGCACGATGTGGCCGATAAATTCGTCAAAGCCGAAGCGGCCGTCGGCGGTCGCAACGTCGCGCGCATTGTGCCAGTCAGTGATGTAGACGTCGTGTTCGGGCAGCATAGTACGCACGGTGGCGCGCAGCAGCGTCGCGAAATGGCCGGACAGCGGCGCGATCAGCAGCACGCGCGGCTGCGCTTGGCCGATGTCCTTCTTGAAATGCAGCAGCGTGCCGAACGGCGTAACGTCGGCCGCCTCCTCAGTCACCGCCACCTCGCGATTTCCCACCATGACGCAGTCGATGCCGTAAGGCGGGCGCGCGTGGGTTAGACCCGCACGCGCAATCAGTTCATAGGCGGCGGTGAGGTTGCTGAGCGGCGACGGTCGCGCCGAGCCGTTGAGCCGTTCGCCCACGGTCTTCGCCGCCATGCCGGCAAAGGCGCGCACCGGCACCATGATGTCGGAATGCGCCTGATAGGCCTGGTAGAGCATCCAATCCCCAGCGACCCCGGCGGACCGCAGGGGAAAGCTAGTTCATTTCATGTTGCAGCGCGAGATAATATTCAGGGTAGGTCGGTCTGGGGACAACCGGGCGGCCATGCCTTTTTGCGCCACGGGAAGGTGTTGAAACGTCATAACTTTCGTCTAAGCTACTGGACGCCGGGCCGTGTCGAACAGGGATGATTGTGCCCCATGGCCAAGGCTACCCTCACCATCGCCAGCAAGAATTACGGCTCCTGGTCTTTGCGCGGCTGGCTGTTATGCAAGATCGCCGGGCTCGACTTCGACGAGCAGCCGGTCGCCAGCGACGACCCCTCGACTCGCGCCGAGTTGCTGCTGCTGTCGCCCTCGTTCCTGGTGCCGTGCCTGACCCATAACGGCATCAAGGTCTGGGACACACTGGCGATCGCGGAATACCTCAACGAGATCCTGCCCGAGGCCGGCCTGCTGCCGAAGACGCGCGCCGACCGCGCTCATTGCCGCTCGATCTGCGGCGAGATGCATTCCGGCTTTTCCAATATGCGCTCGGCGCTGCCGATGAACCTGAAGGCGCGTCACCCCGGCTTCAAGGTTTGGGCCGGCGCGCAAGCTGACATTGACCGCATCATCAGCATCTGGCGCGAGTGCCTCGCCGCCAGTAAAGGTCCGTTCCTGTTTGGCAAGCACGTTTGCATGGCCGACGCCATGTTCGCGCCGGTAGTGACGCGCTTCCTCACCTATGACGTCAAGCTCGATGGCGACTGCGCCGCCTATTGCAAGGCGGTAATAGCGATGCCGCAGATGCAGGGATGGATCGAGGCCGCCAAGGCCGAGCCGGACGAGGTGGTGGAATTGGACGTGGAGTTCTAGCCGGTCAGGCGAGCCCGTATTTTTTGGCGCGCGCGCTGAATTCCGAATAACCAATAAAGCTCTCGAATTCCGCGATGCCGGCGCGCCGGTCTGCTACGGCGTCGGCGTCGCGTGTTTGCTTGAATGCAGCGAGCGCGGTTTTCACGCCGTGATAGGCCGCGTACAGCGAAAACGCGTAATAGATGACGACATCGACGCCGGCCGCTTCTTCGTCGGCCATCGATCGGCCCGGCGTATCGGTGGTCACGACCTTGCCTTTGATGCGCGAGCGCAAACTCGCCAGCTTCTTGGGCCCGATGCCCACCGGCATCACGAGGTCCGCACCGGCATCGGTAAATGCATTCATACGCGCGATCGCGTCCTCGACGTCATTATACGCCCAGGCCGCGTCGGTGCGCGCGATGATCAGAAAATCCGGATGCACGCGCGCGTCACGCGCGGGGCAAATCTTCTGCACCATCTGCTCACACGACAGGAGCACTTGCGGCACGTCCGCATGTTTTCCGAACTCGTGATCCTCGATATGGATTCCGCAAACGCCGGGTTGCTCGAACGAACGGATCGTACGCCAGATATTCGCGGCATTGTTCCAGCCGTTTTCCGCGTCGGCAATCACCGGGACGTCGACGGCGTCGGCAATCCGCTTCGCGTGCGCCACCATTTCCGCCATCGTGACCAGGCCGACGTCGGACATGCCGAAGCCAGCCGCCGCGGTGGCGTAGCTGCCGATATAGACGGCCGGGAAACCCGCACCTTCGACCAGCTTGGCACTGATCGGAATCATGGGCGCCAGGAACGACCAGCGTTTTTCCCCACGTGAGCATGGCGAGCAGCTTCTTGCGATTGGTCTCGGCTTTGCTCATGGCGACGTTCCCATGCGATCGTGGCGTGACCGCGTTTGTTGTGAGTGCACGGGCCTAGCGCGGCGCTTTGCCGAGCCAATCCTTGATCCGCTGCACTGCCTCGTGCATTTCAGCGGCAGAGCCGGCATAGCAGAAGCGCAGGAAGTGCTTCCCGTTCAGCGGATCGAAATCGATGCCGGGCGTCGCCGCCACATACGCCTCATTCAGCATGCGCTTGGCGAAATCCAGACTGTCGTCGGAAAAACGCGAGATGTCGGCGTAGAGATAAAACGCGCCGTCGACCGGCAGGAATTTGTCGAGCCCAGCTTTGGGCAGGCCTTCTGTGAGAATGCGCCGGTTCTCCTCGTAGCCGTGTTTGACCGCTTCCATTTCGGTACGGCCGTCGAACGCGGCCTCCGCCGCCACCTGCGCCAGCGTCGGCACCGAAATCGCGAGATTGCCCTGCAGCCGCTCGACCGCACGCACCAGACTTTCCGGCACCAGCATCCAGCCCACGCGCCAGCCGGTCATGCAGAAATATTTCGAAAATGAATTGATCACCAGCGCGCGCTCCGACAGATTGGCCGCGGTCTCGGCGGAAAACGCATAGTCGAGGCCGTGATAAATCTCGTCCGAGATCACGCGGATGCCTTCCGCCTCGGCAACTGCGATCAGGCGCGAAAGCGCGTCGGCATCGATCATGGTGCCGGTCGGATTGGCCGGGCTCGCCACTACCACGCCGGCGAGCGGCGACGCGCGGTGCGCCGCGATCAGCGCCTTGGCCGACAGCACCCAGCGCGTCTCGGCGGAGGTCTCAATCAGCACCGGCTCGCAGCCGAGCGCGGAGAGGATGTGCCGGTAGGGCGGATAGCCGGGATTAGCCAGCGCCACCCGGTCGCCGGGCTCGAACAGCGCCAGAAACGCCAGGACGAAACCACCCGACGAGCCGGTGGTGACCACCACGCGCGCCGGGTCGAGCGCAAGGTCATAGGTCTCACCGTAGTGGCGGGCGATTCGCGTCCGCAATCTGGGGATGCCGAGCGTCTCGGTATAGCCGATGCGGCCATGGGCGAGGGCTGCCTGCGCCGCGGCAATTGCCGTTGCCGGCGCAGGCGCCGCCGGCTGGCCCACCTCCATGTGCACGACGCGGGCGCCCTTGGCCTCCAAAAGCGCCGCCGAGGCCATCACGTCCATGACCATGAATGGCGGCACATTGCTCCGATTGGAGGGCGTTAGCAGGTGTTTTGCCGCCTTAAGCATCGCTAATCGACCTGTTGAGCGCTATTCCCGCCCCGCTGTTGCCGTATTCCCCTGCGTTTTTCATGACTCAGACGTGATCGCAAGCCGCGTTGACCGCCATAGAGGGCGTCACTAGGTTCACGCGATCCAGTGGCATAAATCGGCATGATTGAGAACGGGACAACTATCAGGGCATGGCGCATGGCGCCAGCAGGGCGCGCGCTTGCGCTGGTGACTGCACTTGCGGTTGCTGCGGCTGGCAGCGGGTCTGCGGTTGCGCCGGCCCGGGCACAGGATTTGCCGCGCGGCGCTCCGATCATCCGCGACACCGAGATCGAGCAATTGTTGCGTGACTACTCGACATCGATCCTGCGCGTCGCCGGTCTTGCCAAGCAGAACGTCAGGGTTGTCATCCTCAACGACCGCGCCTTCAACGCCTTCGTCATGGACGGCCGCCACATCTTCATCAATGCCGGCGCGCTGTTCGACGCCAAGACGCCGAACGAGATCATCGGCGTGTTCGCGCACGAGACCGGCCACCTTGCGGGCGGCCACTTGCAGCGCCTGCGCGAGCAGCTTGCCGCGGCGCAGACCGCATCGATCGTCGCCATGCTCGCGGGCGTCGGCGCCATGGTTGCCGGCGCGCGCGCCGGCGGTAGCGGCGGCAGCATTGGTGCCGCAGCGATCATGGCGCCGCAGTCGGCGATCCAGCGCTCGCTGCTCGCCTATGTGCGCACCCAGGAAGACCAGGCTGACCATGCCGGCGTGAAATTCCTCACCGCCACCGGCCAGTCGGCCCGCGGCATGCTCGAACTGTTCAAGCGCCTGGGCGACGAGTCGCTGTTCAATTCGCGCTTCATCGACCCTTATCTGCAGTCGCATCCAATGCCGCCCGAACGCGTCGCCGCGCTCGAAGTGCTCGCCAAGGCGAGCCCCTATTTCGATCGGACGGATCCGCTAGAACTACAATTGCGCCACGACATGATGCGCGCCAAATTGTCGGGCTTCCTGGATCGGCCCGACACGGTGGCGCGCCGCTATCCGCTCGGCGATCACAGCTTGCCCGCGCGCTATGCCCGCGCCATCTCGACTTATCGTCATGGGGATTCGCGCGACGCGGTCGCGCAGATCGACGGCTTGATACAGACCCAGCCGAACAATCCGTATTTCCATGAGCTCAAGGGCCAGGCGCTCTTGGAAGGCGGTCATCCGGCCGAGGCGGTCGCGCCGCTGCGCCGCGCGGTGGCGCTCGCGCATGGCGCCCCGCTGATCGATATCATGCTCGGCCAGGCGCTGGTCGCCACCAACAACGCCAAGTACGCCGAGGAAGCGGTCCCGCTGCTCCACACCGCGCTCAGCCGCGAACCTGAATCACCCGACGCCTATGCCCAACTCGCCATGGCGTATGGCCGCAAGGGCGATCTCGCCCAAGCCGACCTCGCAGCAGCGCAGGCCGCCTTCATGCGCGGTGACGTCAAGACGGCGCGTCAACTCGCGACGCGCGCCAAGACCCGCCTGCCCGTAGGCTCGCCCGCCTGGGTGCGCGCCGATGATATCGTCAGCGTCAAGCCGCCGGCCGCCGCAAATAAATGACCTCAGCAAGGAAACAACCAATGACATCGAGCTCGCGCTATTTCGCCGCCGTTTGTGCCGCGTTACTAGCCATCGCCGCGCCGCAAGCCGTGCGGGCGCAGAATTTTTCAGCTGTCCAGCGCGGCGAAATCGAGCGCGTCGTGCACGACTACCTGATCGCACATCCGGAAGTACTGCAGGAGGCGATGACCGAGTTGGAGAAGCGCCAGACCGCGGCAGAAGCCGAAAAGCATAAGGTCGCGGTTAAGGAACATGCGCAGAAGCTGTATTCCTCGCCCAACCAAGTCACGCTCGGGAATCCAAACGGCAACGTCACCTTCGTCGAATTCTTCGATTACAATTGCGGCTACTGCAAGCGCGCCATGAGCGACATGCTCACGCTCTTGAAGGACGATCCCAAGCTCAAGGTGGTGCTCAAGGAATTTCCGGTGCTCGGACCGGGCTCGGTGGAGGCCGCGCGCGTCGCCGTCGCCGTGCGCATACAGGACAAGACCGGCAAGAAGTATCTTGAATTCCACACTAAACTGCTGGGCGGCCGTGGTCCGGCCGACGAGGCGCACGCGCTCGCGGTCGCCAAGGACGTCGGCATGAACATGACCCAGCTCGAAAAGGACATGAAAGGCCCCGAGGTGAAGGCTACGCTGGATGAGGACTTCAAGCTCGCCGAAGCGCTCGGCCTCAACGGCACGCCGAGCTACGTGATCGGCTCCGACGTGGTGGTCGGCGCAATCGGCCTTCCCGGATTGCAGGAAAAGGTCAATAACGCGCGCTGCGGCAAGCCGACCTGCTGATCGCAGCGCAGCATCCGCTCATAATCGCTTAAATCGGCAAACGGCCGCCGGCTGATCCGGCGACCGTTTTTACGTCACCATGAGCTCCTTTCATTTGCGCATGACCTATTCCGAAAACCGGTGCCCACTTTTCGGGCTCATGCGCTAGGGAACTCGGTTCCACCCGAGCGTATTGTTGCGCGCATGTATTCGGTCGGCATGGAAGAGGAATATTTCGTGTTCGACGCCAAGACGCGCCGGGCAGTGCGCCGCGTCGATAAGAAATTCCTGGCCCTCGCACGCAAAAAACTAGGCGATCGCGTGATGACCGAGATGCTGCAATCGCAGATCGAGGTGGCGACGCCGCCCTGCGCCACCATGAAGGAGGCGCGCGACCATCTCGTGCACTATCGCCGCACGCTCGCGCAAGCCGCCGCCGAGCACAAACTCGGCCTCGCCGCCATGGGCACCTTCCCGCTCGCATTCTGGCCCGAGCAAATTGTCACGCCGAAGGCGCGTTACGGCGCGATCATGGACGACCTGCAGATGATCGGCTACCGCAACATGCTGTGTGGCATGCATGTGCATGTGGAGGTTCCTGACGTCGACACCCGCATCAATCTGATCATGCGGCTCACGCCCTATCTGCCGCTGCTGCTCGCGCTCTCGACGTCCTCGCCGTTCTGGCAGGGCCATCTCACCGGACTGCGCGGCTATCGCCTCGCCGCTTATGACGAGCTGCCGCGCACTGGCCTGCCCGAACTGTTCCGCACCAATGATGACTATCGCGAATATGTCGCCGCGCTCACCTGGGCGAAGATCATCCCGGACGCGAGCTATATCTGGTGGGCGATCCGGCCATCACTGCCCAACCCGACCGTCGAATTGCGCGTCGCCGACAGTTGCACGCGGCTCGACGATGCGGTCGCGATTGCCGCTTTGTTTCGCTGCCTCGTGCGCGCGCTCGACCGCGACCGCGCGCTCAATGCCGGCTTCGACCGCGTCGGGCGCGCTATCACGGAGGAGAACAAATGGCATGCCCAGCGCTACGGCATCGCCGCCACCTTCGTCGAGCCGTTTTCCCGTTCCCCGCTCACGCTCAAGCAATGGCTCGACCAGGTATTCGACTTCATCGCGGAAGACATCGAGGCGCTCAATTGCGCGGCGGACATCAGGCGCGTGCACCGGATCACCGTCGACGGCACCAGCGCCGACCGCCAGATCGACTTGTTTACGAAAGCCCAAGCCGCCGGCCGCAGACGGTTAACGGCGATCAAGGAGGTGATCGACTGGGCGGCGCGCGAAACCACCAGTTTCTAAAACTCGTCATCCGGGGCGCGAGCAAACCCGGAATCCAGAAACACGCCCAGAAATTGCATCTAGATTCCGCGGCCGGCGCTGATGCGCCGTCGCGGAATGACGGAGGTCGGCGGCAAGAGATCTTAAACCCGAGGCCCGTGCGGGCTTCCCCTTCCCGCGCGGGCCACCTATAAAGTGCCGAAGTTTCACGCGCATCGATCAGAAAATCCCATGCCCAAGACGCTCTACGTCCTCAACGGACCGAATATGAACTTGCTCGGCATCCGCGAGCCGGAAAAATACGGGCGCGCTACGCTCGTCGACGTCGAGAAGCTGTGCCGCTCAACCGCCAAACGCTTCGGGCTCGACATCGTGTTTCGGCAGTCGAACGTAGAGGGCGAGTTGGTCAACTGGATCCAGGAAGCGCAGGCCAAGAAAGCCGCCGGCCTCATCATCAATCCGGCCGGCTACACCACCACCTCGATCGCCATTCTCGACGCGCTGCTGGCGCTGAAAATGCCGATCGTGGAAATCCACGTCACCAATATCCACGCGCGCGAAAAATTCCGGCAGAATTCCTACGTCTCCAAGGCGGCTAAGGCGGTGATATGCGGTTTCGGCGTCGACGGTTACCCGCTTGCCGTCACTGGATTGGCCGTGATGATCGGTGCCAAGGCTAAAAAATAACGCATGATCCCGAAAAGTGGGCACCGGCTTTCGGAAAAGATCATGCGCGAAGAATAGAGTCTAACGGAACTGTTCGATGGCAAAAGCGCCGAAAGCCCCGATTGTCGATCGCGATTTGATCCGCGAGTTGACCAAGCTCCTGGACGAGATGGGCTTGACTGAAATTGAGATCGAGCAGGATGGCCAGCGCGTGCGTGTCGCGCGCAACGCCGGAGCAGCACCTGCGCCCGCCGCGCCGCGCGCGGTGGCGGCGCCCGCGCCGCAGGCGGTTGCTGAATCGGTCGCGGCGCCGGTCGATCCGTCGAAACATCCGGGTGTGGTGGCCTCGCCCATGGTCGGCACCGCCTATGCCGCACCCGAGCCCGGCGCCAAGCCGTTCATCGAGATCGGCGCCCAGGTGAAAGCCGGCGACACGCTGCTGGTCGTGGAAGCGATGAAGACCATGAACCAGATTCCGGCCCCGCGCGCCGGCACCGTGATCCAAATTCTGTTTGAGGACGGCCAGCCGGTCGAGTTCGGCGAGCCGTTGGTCATCATCGAATGACGGCGCGTTGGCCGGACCAGTCCGATGTTCGATAAAATCCTGATCGCCAATCGCGGCGAGATCGCCATGCGGGTGATCCGTGCCTGCAAGGAACTCGGCATCCCGACCGTCGCGGTGCATTCCACTGCCGACGCCGACGCCATGCATGTGCGCTTCGCCGACGAGAGCGTGTGCATCGGTCCACCGGCGGCGAAGGACAGCTATCTCAACATTCCGGCGATTCTCTCGGCCTGCGAAATCACCGGTGCCGACGCTGTGCATCCCGGGTATGGCTTCCTGTCGGAAAACGCCCGCTTTGCCGAGATTCTGGCCGAGCATAGCGTGCAATTCATCGGCCCCAAGGCCGAGCACATCCGCCTAATGGGCGACAAGATCGAAGCCAAGCGCACCGCCAGGAAACTCGGCATTCCGGTGGTGCCGGGCTCGGACGGCGGCGTTACATCCGACATTGAGGCCGCCAGAATCGCCGACGAGAACGGCTATCCGGTGCTGATCAAGGCTGCAGTCGGCGGCGGCGGACGCGGCATGAAAGTCGTGCGCACGGCGGCCGAGCTCTCAACTGCGCTGTCTACCGCGCGCGCGGAAGCCAAGGCCGCGTTCGGCGACGACGCGGTCTATCTGGAAAAATATCTGGAGAAGCCGAGACACATCGAAATCCAGGTGCTCGGCGACGGCAACGGCAAAGCCATCCACCTCGGCGAGCGCGACTGCTCGCTGCAACGCCGGCATCAGAAAGTGTTGGAGGAGAGCCCCTCGCCCGCGCTCAACAGGCAGGCACGCGACATCATTGGCGAGACGGTTGCCAAGGCTATGCGCGAGATCGGCTATCTCGGCGTCGGCACCGTCGAGTTCCTGTACGAGGACGGCAAGTTCTATTTCATCGAAATGAACACGCGCATCCAGGTCGAGCATCCGGTAACCGAGATGATTACCGATATCGACCTGATCTTCGAGCAGATCCGCGCCGCTGCCGGCGACGACTTCACGCTCAAGCAGAGCGACATTGAATTCCGCGGCCACGCCATCGAGTGCCGCATCAATGCCGAGAACCCGGTCTCGTTCCGGCCCTCGCCTGGCAAGATCCTGCACTACCATGCGCCCGGCGGCCTGGGCGTGCGCATCGATTCAGCGGTGTACCAGGGGTACTCCATCCCGCCTCACTACGATTCCCTGGTCGGCAAGCTGATCGTGCACGGCAAGACCCGCACCGAAGCGCTGATGCGGCTTAAGCGCGCGCTCGACGAGGTAGTGGTGGACGGCATCGAAACCACGCTGCCCTTGTTTCGCGCGCTGCTGAGCGAGAAAGACATCATCGACGGCAACTATCACATTCACTGGCTCGAGCAGTTCCTTGCTCGCGGTGGGATGGAGAGCTGACGCTAGGCCGCCCTATCGCGCCGCCTGCCACGTTCACGGACCGTCTCGCAATGCCGACTAGTGCCTAATAGCGGCGACATCATTTGGGATTATTTCTGCGCTGCGAACCTGGAGAAGTGGGCGATTGGTTGGCGCATTGATCTAACGCAATGCGCTTATCCGCCTTTTGGCTAAACGGATATCAATGAATCTGCGGATGCTGGGACCCTTATCGGGGCGATCCAGCCCTGATCTGTGGTGTCGGTCTTCGCGGGTAAAAAAATGCCCAAGGAGATGTCCGATGACGATGCCTAGCGAACACCACGATTACATAACCGGCAGCGTAGCGGGAATACTAACATTGTTAATCATAGCGGCTGGCCTTGTGGGACTTGCCGCATGGTTCTATGGCCATTGATCGCTTTATCACGGCGGAGCCCCGGTCGACACGCTGAGGCTTCGTTATCCGCTTGCGATGATTTTCCTCAGCGTGTGCTCGTCCCGCGCGGTTTTATAAATTTGCCGGCAAGATCATGCGCGAGCCTCAGTGCATCATACTCGCGATCAGCCGCTCCAGCAGCCGGCACAATGCATCAGGGCTGTAGGGCTTCGTTACGAAAATCGAACGTGGCACTGGCGGCGCCAGTGCGGACGGCGAGTAGCGCCCCGAACAATAGACGATCGGCAATTCGGGGCGTTGTGCGCGCGCCGCTCGCGCCAGCATCGAGCCGTCCATCGGACCGAGCAGGTTGATGTCGGTGAACAGTATGTCGACGTCCGCACCAGATTCGAGGTAACGCAGTGCCTGCTCACCGTCGGCCACCGCGTGCACGGCAAAGCCGCTTTCGTCCAAGACTTCGGCGATCAGATTGCTGATCAGAATCTCGTCTTCGACCACAAGCACGCTGGTACGTCGCGCCGTCATATCGGCACATCCCTCTCAAGTTCCGTTTTCCCATCGGCCCGAGTTCGATGGCCCAACGCATCAGGGGCGAGTTGTGTTCAACGTTTCGCCAATTTAGGTAGATCATAGTCAGTGAACGGTTAAATTCTCCGCTCCCCAGCCGGCCCGTCGGCGCCTAGAATGAGTGTTCACTTCCGAATACCGGTCCACATGGCCAACCGCGAAAACAGCCTGATCGAGATCACGCCGGAGGTGCTGCTCAAGGCCTATGCCTGCGGCATCTTCCCGATGGCGGAAAGCGCGGACGATCCGGCGCTCTATTGGATCGAGCCGGACATGCGCGGCATTATCCCGCTCGAAGGCTTCCACCTGCCCGCGCGGCTCGCGCGCACCGTGCGCGCGACGCCGTTCACCGTGTGGGTCGACCGCGATTTCGACGCGGTGATCGACGGTTGCGCCGAGGCCAAGCCCGACCGCGCCCGCACCTGGATCAACGACCGCATCCGAAAAATCTATCGCAGCCTGTTCGAGCATGGTCACTGCCATTCAGTCGAGGTCTACGACGGCGAGGAACTGGTGGGCGGGCTCTACGGCGTCTCGCTCGGCCGCGCGTTTTTCGGCGAGAGCATGTTCCATCGCGCGCGCGACGCGTCGAAGATTGCGCTGGTGCATCTGATCGCGCGCCTGCGGGTCGGCGGTTACCGGCTGCTCGACACCCAATACGTCACCGAACACCTGAAGATCTTCGGCGCCGTCGAAGTTGGCAAGCGGCGCTATCACCGACTGCTGGAGGACGCGATTATCGGGGATGCCGATTTCGGCGCGCTCGCGCTCGACCGCCCGGTCAGCGGCGTGGAGGCGCTGGCCTGTTTGCGCTAGCGCGCCGGCGGCGAAAATCCCGGCTGCTGGGCGCGCGGCGGCGGCGTGCGCCGCGGCGATTGACGAGTCGGCGGCTTGGGTGGCGGCTGCGGTGCCGCCGGGGCTTCCGCCACGTTCGGATTTTGCCCGCCTTTGCAGTCGGTCAGCCACACGTCGTAGATCGGATGCTCGACGGCGTGCAGACCAGGGCTCGTCGCGAACATCCAGCCGGTGAAGACGCGTTTGATCTCGCCCTGCAACGTCACCTCGTCGACTTCCACGAAGGAATCAGTGTTCGGCGTCTCGGTCGGCGGACGCGAATAGCACGCGCGTGGCGTCACCTGCAGCGCGCCGAACTGCACGGTCTCGTTGATGGCGACGTCGAACGAGATGATGCGGCCGGTGATCTTGTCGAGACCGGCGAACACCGCGGTCGGATTGGTAATGCGCAGCGGCGGCGGCTCGACCACGATCTCGTCGCCGGGCTGCGGCGCGGTATCGGCCGGCTGCGGCGGCGCGCCGCGCGGCTGCCGCGTACCGGGCGGCAGACCGGGCAGCGTCTGCAGCGGGCCGGTGGCGCCGGGCTGCGGCTGACCCGGTTGCGGCTTCGTCGTCTCCGGTGGCGGCGCGGTGCCGGGTGGTGGCGGCAGCGGTTCCGACTGGATGGTGCCGCCACCGGGACGGCTCGATGGCGGCAGACTCATTGGCGCCGGCAGCGGCTGCGCCGGCGGCTGATCGGAGCGGATGGCGCCCTGCGGGCGCGGCCCATCACGGCCGGGGAAGTAGGGCGGCGGCGACGGCGTCGCGTTCGGCACGTCGGCCGGCGGCCGCGGCGGGGAATCGCTGAAGGTCGTTTGCGCGAATGCCGGCGTCGCCAGCAGCGTCGCCAAGACTAGCCAGCAAGCGGTGAGCGGAGTTCGCGCCATAAAACCGGATGTTTCCGCAATTATGTTTGCTCATGATCTTTTCCGAAAACCGGTAGCCACTTTTCGGGATCATGCACCTGCAGCGTCCGGTTAACACGGCGAATACGGCGGCGAAAGGGCGGGTGGTTCCTCCCGCCCTCGCATGCTCGTCACGGCCGGCCCGGCGGTTTGGCGGGCCTTTGTTGCCCGCTGGCGCAATTGCAGGCCGATCACCCCATGCATGATCAGATAAAACGGAACTACCACCGTTGGGACCAGCGACCAGGGTAACCCCAGCAAGGCGGCCGGGCCTATGCCGACTTGCATGAGCTGGAGCGGCGAGCCGGGTGCCGAGGTGATGCCGAGCATCTCGCCGCGATCAGATCAAGCGCGCCGAATGCGCGCTGACGGCCGCGCCGCCAGCCAGATCGCCGGTAACGCCAGGGCACCAGTGCGACCCATAGACCAGAGGCGGCGGCCAAACTCAAGCGGCTCGCCGGTGCAACCGGTATGGTGCTGATGACGCCATTGATGTTGCCCCGCCATCACCGCGCTGATGACAACGGTTCCTATGAAATCAAGCACGACACACCTCCTGTTATGTGTACCTACACCTGTTTTGTCATGCGGGCGGTCAGGTCCGGGCGCCCGCGCCCGGCTGCGTGCGATAGCGCGCGGATGGCTTTGGCGCCGGAACTGCCGATCTCGGATAGCGCTGCGCCCTGCGCCTCGTGCCACGCTCCAAATGCGGCGGTCACCGCGGCGCGGCCCTTCGGCGTGACCGACACCACACGGGAGCGCGCGTCGTCGCCCACGTTGATCTTGACCCAGCCTTTGGCTTCGATCAGTTCGAGATTGCGCGTCAGCGTCGTACGCTCAAGCCCGAGCGACTGGGCGAGTTCTCCGATCGTCAGCGCTCCGCGCAGGGACAGCATCACCAGCGCGCTGAACTGGGTGGCGCGAATGCCGAACGGCCGCATCTTGCGATCGAAGACGCGGGTAACGGTGCGGGCGGCCCGGCGCGAAGCCAGGCAGAGGCAATTGGCGCATTCGGCAAGCTCTGTGTTCATGGCAATACGTGTATATACACTCTTTTGTGCGGTCAAGCGACCGGCCACTAATTGGGTTCACAAAATCGGGAATTCTAAGAAAGCGCCTAGCGCTCCGGCGTCCAAGCCTTGTAGTCGCCGGTTGCCTTCGGACGACGGTTGGCGGCTAGCGTCGATCCGGGCGGCCGATAGGCGCCCGCCGTGCCGGTCATATTGGGCCGGTGTGGCTTCTGCCAGGCGTGCGGCTTGTACGTTTCTTGCGTGGGCGGGGTATCGACCGTGTGATGCATCCAGCCGTGCCAAGATGGCGGGATGGTCGAGGCTTCTATATAGCCGTTATAGATCACCCAACGCCGCTCGAAGCCGAGGCCGCGATCAATTTTACCACCGCGGGTACGATAGTAGCGGTTGCCAAACTCGTCCTCGCCGACCGCTTCACCGTACATCCAGGTCCAGAACTGGGTCCCGAAAGTCTGCGAGTTCCACCAGGTGAACAGCTTTAACAAGAAACTTTTCATCGCCGCCGCGCATTGAAAAATGTTGAATACGCGGTCGTTCTGCCACCTCGCCGGGCTCCTGTCCAGCGCGCACAATTGCTGAGCTGCCATGTTCACCGCAATGGCACGGGCTATGGGACTGGCGGAGCATGATCGTGCCGCTCAGCTATTTCATCGAGAAGCCCGTTCCAGAACTGGACGCGGGAGAGCTCGGCCTTGATCGGCAGCGCGCTCAACGAGATCGTCAAGGTCTCGAAGAATTGGGACGGCGACGCGGTGACCCTGCAAGTCACCGATGCCAAGGAAAGCACAATCGAGCTGCGCTGCCTGATGAACGCGCGCGCCGCCGGCCAGGTGTTCAACCTGCGCTGCGGGGTGCGCGGGCAACTTATCGATTTCCTGCAAAAGCAGCATCCGGAGGCGCTGCCGCGCCAGCGTTCGGAGGTCGCTGTTTCCAATGTTGCGAACGCCCAAACCGCAGAGGCCAAGGTGGTGCGGCAAGCCGCCGCCAGCCGGCGCGCAATGCTGGGCTATGTTGCACTGCATGGTTGCCTTTGCCTGACCCGCGCGACTATCCTGCCTAGGAATTCATCAGTTTCGGTTCGAGTCGCCTTGCTTGGGCTCCCGATGCTGAAATTCACGATGACAGTGCCGGTAAAAAAGGCGGGCTCGTTCGGGGGTCCGCCTTTTTCTTTGGAAAAAAATAATCGCCCGGCGGCGGCCGAGGACTTTTTGCGGCGAAAAAATTGGATTCACAGGCTTGGGTAACGTCCCCACCCTCCGCCAGCGTCGACGCTTGGGCGCTAATGCACTGACCTCATTTTGAGAATCACGGACTCCCGGGAACCGATCGGGCGGCTTTTCCCAGCCTTATCCCCGGCCGCGCCAATACACAGATTTTGTTGCGCATAATCGTACGACCACGATTTTCCGTCATTTTTCCGTCATGCCGGCAGGAATTAAACCCTATCACTCACGCCCGATAAAAACGCTTTCCGCGACCCCGAGATCGCTCAATACTGACGCTGGTCGTAGGCGCGTTATCCCCGAAGCTAACCGGCTTAACCACAAGACTTAGTGTTTGATTCAGATTTGATCACTATCTGTTGTTGACGAGGGTAACGAGTCCTCCTAACTTTGTAGTGTTCGGTGCCAGTTGAGTTTCGGTTTCCTCCGAACCCTCATATCGACGTCGAGTCGCGAGCGCACCCACGCCGGAAACGGTGTTTTTGGGAGAGGGGTCTGCTGCGGTCAGTGGTCAAAAAACTGGGAGTAGCCGGTGCCGGAACCACGTAGCGGGCCTAACTAAGTGAGTAACGGGTGGTCGAACAGCGTGCCGAGCAAAACAGGCGGACAAGACAGGCTCCGTCAGGGATAATCGAGCGGTCGCCAGCCGCCCGGCATTTAAGGGGCTAGAGACACAATGCGGATCGAACGGCGCTACACCAAGGACGGACAATCGGCCTACGCGGACATCGCGTTCCGGCTTACTACCAGCGAGATCCGCAACCCGGACGGCTCGGTGGTGTTCAAGCTCGACAATGTCGAAGTCCCTGAATTCTGGTCACAAGTCGCCTCGGACGTGCTGGCGCAGAAGTATTTCCGCAAAGCCGGCGTGCCCGCACGTCTGAAGAGGGTCGAGGAGAACACTGTTCCATCATTCTTGTGGCGGTCGGTGGCCGACGAAGAACAACTTGTTCTTCTGCCAGAGAAAGAGCGCTTTATCGGCGAACAGACCTCCAAGCAGGTGTTCGACCGGCTGGCCGGAACCTGGACCTATTGGGGCTGGAAGGGCGGCTATTTCGACAGCGAACAGGACGCGCAGGCGTTCTTCGACGAGCTGCGCTACATGCTGGCGACGCAGATGTGCGCGCCCAACTCGCCGCAATGGTTCAACACCGGCCTGCACTGGGCCTATGGCATCGACGGGCCGAGCCAGGGCCACTATTACGTCGATTTCGAGAGCGGCAAGCTGACGAAATCCAAATCGTCATACGAGCACCCGCAGCCGCACGCCTGCTTCATCCAAGGCATCAAGGACGATCTCGTCAACGAAGGCGGGATCATGGATCTATGGGTGCGGGAGGCGCGGCTGTTCAAATACGGCTCCGGCACCGGCTCTAACTTCTCCGCTCTGCGCGGCGAAGGCGAGCGGCTATCGGGCGGCGGTAAGTCGTCCGGCCTGATGAGCTTCCTCAAGATCGGCGACCGCGCGGCGGGCGCCATCAAGTCGGGCGGCACCACGCGCCGTGCGGCCAAGATGGTGATCGTCGACGTCGATCACCCCGACATCGAGACCTATATCGACTGGAAGGTGAAGGAAGAGCAGAAGGTAGCGGCGCTGGTCACCGGCTCCAAGATCAACCAAAAACACCTCAAGGCCGTGCTTAAGGCCTGCGTGAATTGCGAGGGCTCGGGCGATGACTGCTTCTCGCCGGAAAAAAACCCCGCGCTCAAGCGCGAGATCAAGCTCGCGCGCAAAGCCTACGTGCCGGACAATTTCATCAAACGCGTGATCCAGTTTGCCCGCCAAGGCTACAAGGACATCGAATTCCCGATCTACGACACCGATTGGGATTCGGAGGCCTATCTTACCGTCTCCGGGCAGAACTCGAACAATTCGGTGCGCGTCACCGACGGGTTTCTGAAAGCGGTCGAATCCGACGCCAAGTGGGACCTGACCTATCGCAAGAACGGCAAGATCGCCAAAACGCTTGATGCCCGCGCGCTGTGGGAGAAGATCGGCTACGCCGCCTGGGCCTCGGCCGATCCGGGCCTGCAGTATCACACCACGGTAAATGACTGGCACACCTGCCCGGCCTCGGGCGAAATCCGCGCATCCAATCCGTGCTCGGAATACATGTTCCTGGACGACACCGCCTGCAATCTGGCTTCCCTTAACCTGCTCACCTTCCGCGACGAGAAGACCAAGCAGTTCAACGTCGAGAGCTACGAACACGCGGTGCGGCTGTGGACCGTGGTGCTGGAAATCTCGGTGCTGATGGCGCAATTCCCGTCCAAGCAGATCGCGCAGCTCTCTTACGAGTTCCGCACGCTCGGCCTCGGCTATGCCAATATCGGCGGCCTCTTGATGTCGTCCGGCATCCCCTACGATTCGGATGAAGGCCGCGCCATCGGCGGCGCACTCACCGCGATCATGACCGGCGTTTCCTACGCCACCTCCGCCGAAATGGCCGAAAAGCTCGGCGCCTTCCCCGGCTACAAGAAGAATCGCGAGCACATGCTGCGGGTGATCCGCAATCACCGCCGCGCTGCCTACAACGAGCGCACCGGCTACGAGAAGGTCTCACAGCCCCCCGTTCCGCTCGACCATGCCGCCTGCTCCGACCAAAATCTGATCGCGCATGCCAAAGCGGCCTGGGACCGCGCGCTCGAACTGGGCGAAAAGCACGGCTACCGCAACGCACAGGCCACCGTGATCGCGCCCACCGGCACCATCGGCCTGGTGATGGACTGCGACACCACCGGCATCGAGCCCGACTTCGCGCTGGTGAAGTTCAAGAAGCTCGCCGGCGGCGGCTACTGGAAGATCATCAACCGCGCGGTGCCGGAAGCGCTCCGCACGCTCAGTTACAGCGAAGCCGACATCGCCGAGATCGAGGTCTATGCGGTCGGCCACGGCTCGCTCGCGCAGGCGCCCGGCATCAACCACACCACTCTCAAGGCTAAAGGCTTCACCGACGAAGCCATCGCCAAGCTCGACAAGGCGCTGCCGACCGCGTTTGACATCAAGTTCGCCTTCAACAAGTGGACGCTTGGCGAGGAGTTCTGCCGCGACAAGCTCGGCATTTCGGCCGAGGACTTGGCGCTGCCGACCTTCGACCTCCTCGCCGCGCTCGGCTTCTCCAAGCGCGAGATCGAGGCTGCCAACATCCACGTCTGCGGCGCCATGACGGTGGAAGGCGCGCCGCACTTGAAGCCCGCGCACTATCCGGTATTCGACTGCGCCAATCCGTGCGGCCGCACCGGCAAACGCTACCTATCGGTCGAAAGCCACATCCGCATGATGGCGGCGGCGCAGCCGTTCATCTCCGGCGCGATCTCCAAGACCATCAACATGCCGAACGACGCCACCATCGAGGACTGCAAATCGGCGTATCTGTTGTCCTGGAAGCTGGCGCTCAAAGCCAACGCGCTCTACCGCGACGGCAGTAAGCTCAGCCAGCCACTCAATTCGCAGCTCATCGCCGACGAGGACGACGAGGACGACGCGGTGGAGGCCTTCATCGAGCGTCCGGCCGCGGCGCGTGCCACCGGCTTGGCCGAAAAGGTCGTGGAGAAGATCGTCGAGCGCATCACCGTGCTGCGCGAGCGCGAGCGGCTGCCCGCGCGGCGCAAAGGCTACACGCAGAAAGCCGTGGTCGGCGGCCACAAAGTCTATCTGCGCACCGGCGAATACGACGACGGGCGGCTGGGCGAGATCTTCGTCGACATGCACAAGGAAGGCGCGGCGCTCCGCTCGCTGCTCAACAACTTCGCCATCGCGATCTCGCTCGGCCTGCAATATGGCGTGCCGCTGGAGGAATATGTCGACGCCTTCACCTTCACCCGCTTCGAGCCGCAGGGCCCGGTGCAAGGCAACGACTCGATCAAATACGCCACCTCGATCCTCGACTACGTATTCCGCGAACTCGCGGTCTCCTATCTCGAGCGGTTCGATCTTGCCCACGTCGATCCGAGCGAGGCCGGCGGCTTCGACGCGCTCGGCAAAGGCGAGGCGGAAGGCAAGCCCGCCACCAACTACGTCTCCAAGGGACTTACCCGTTCAAGGACCGATCGCCTGTCGGTGGTGAGCGGCGGCACGCAAGCGGCAGCGCCCGTGAGCAGCTCGAACGTCACCGCCTTCTCCGGCGCCGCGACTGCGCTGAAAGCCGAGCCGGAGGCCAGGCTCTCGCCAGCCGAGCAGCTCGAGCACCGCATCGACGACGTGGACGCGCGCGTGCACGCCAAGCACGCGGCCTCCGAGAAGCGCGCCGAGGCGCGCGCCAAGGGCTACGAAGGCGAGGCCTGCGGGGAATGCGGCAACTTCACTTTGGTGAGAAACGGCACCTGCATGAAGTGCGATACGTGTGGGTCGACGACGGGGTGTAGCTGAATCGAAATAATTGGGCTGGCGAAAGGTTGGCGGCAATGCTGCCTTGCTACGCGCGCTGACCTTCGCACTTTACCTGCTGACGGTATGGGCGCTCGGCAAATTCGTTTTCACACTCTGAGCAAGCGTCAAACGCTCACTCCCAGCGCCGAATTACCCGTTGACCTGGATCAATGCCTTGCCGCTGGTTTGCCGCTTTCATCTTCCCGCGGCTTCCTATGGAGATCATCATGGCGATCGCTTATGCGCATCCACGGCTCAGCATCACCGGGTTAGGCTGGGGCTTTTCCGCCGCCCTCGTTGTGCTTTTCGTGCTTTGCATGCTGGCCGCGTTGTTCCTGCCGTTGCGTGCCGCGCACGGCTGGGTAAGCCTCTTGTCGGACGCGCCGATCGATTCCAGCCGCATGTGGATCGAAGGGTTGATCTGGAGCGTCGCCGCCGGATGGCTGATCGCACTGGTGTTCGGCACGGTTTACAACTGGATTGTGGCGCACCGCGTGATGCATTCGACCTAAAGCTGACGCCGGCGCCCGCCTCACGCCTTCTGCCTATCATTATCGATCGGCAGCACCTGCCCGCTGATCGCCTTCGCTGCGTCGGAGGCCAGGAACACCGCCAGCTGCGCGATGTCCTTCGGATCGACCATCGCCTTGATCGACTGGTTCGCCATCGCCTCCGCCTTCACCTCCTCCAGCGACCTGCCGCTGATCTGCGCGCGGCCCTGGAACACCCGCTCGATGCGGTCGCCCTCGACCGCGCCGGGCGCGATGGCGTTGGCGCGGATGTTCCATTCGCCGAGCTCCATGGCCAGCGTCTTGGTCAAGCCGATCACGCCCCATTTGGTCGCGGCGTAAGGGCTGCGGTTCTGGAAGCCGAAGCGGCCGGCGATCGAGGTCATGTTGATGATGACGCCGGCTTTGGACTGCTTCAAATGCGGGATCGCTAGCCGCGTCACGTCGAACATCGCGGTGAGGTTGATGGCGACGATCTTGTCCCAAACGTCCGGCGGCATCTGATCGACCGGCAGCGTCAGGCCGGCGATGCCGGCGTTGTTGATCAGTACGTCGAGCCCGCCGAGCGCCGCGACCGCCTCCGGCACCATGCGCTCGATCTCCGCACGGCTCACCATGTCGCAAGGCCTGGCGATGAGGCCGGGGATCTCCTTGCCGATCGCATCGAGCGCCTTGGCGTCGATGTCGCAGACGAAGACCTTGGCGCCGTTCGCCGCGAAGGCGCGCGTGAATTCGCGGCCAATGCCGGCCGCCCCGGCGGTGATCAAGACGCGTTGCGGCATGGGATTCCCCCTCTTTGCAGCTTCGTTGTTTACTCTAGGCGCGTCTCAGTTTCACCACGAACGACGCGCCAATGGCCTATGCACTATCGTGCTAGAAGGCTTTTAATGTTGAGAACCCTTTCATGCGTCCTCGCCGTCGCCATCGTGCTGACGCCGGCGGCGTTCGCAGCACCGGCGGAGCAACCTGCAGCCGCGGCCCATAAGCGCATCGTGCACAAGAAGCGGCCCGTGACGCGCCACTGGCACGGCTACGGCTTCCTGCCCGGCTACCGCCCGCCCGAGGTGGTCGCGCGCGAACGCTGGGAGCACTACGAAAGGGTCTACGGCCCGCATTACTACGGGCCGGCCTGGCCGCGCTTCTACCGCGGGCGCTGGAACGGCGGCGGCTTCGGCCCCTGCTATACGCAGACGCCGATCGGACCGATGTGGAATTGCGGGCCATAGGCGCCCGCCCGCCGCCGCCCTAGTGCACAAATCGTTCCGCCCAAACGACAAACGCCGTGAAATGGTCCGGATAGACGATGGAATACAAAATCGCCGCCACCGGCGCGAGCGGAAAATTCAAACGATCCGAACAGGCTGCGCGCCGCCTAATCTTCCTTCTCGGTCGTGAAATACAGCGGATAGCCTTTAGCCTTGCCCATCTCGGTCGCTTCCTTGGCCTTGGTGTCGGCGACGTCCCTGGTATAGACCGCGATCACGCAGGCGCCCTTCTGATGCGCCGTCATCATCACGCGATAGGCATGACTTTCGTTCATCCGGAACACGGCTTTGAGCACCTGCACGACAAATTCGCGCGGGGTGAAGTCGTCGTTGAGCAGGATGACTTTCCACAGCGGCGGCCGCTGCGTTTTCGGCTTGGTCTGGGTGCGCGGTTTGACGAGGGTTGGGCTCATCGCGACCGTCCTGGCGCCCGGCGGTGGGCGCGGCACGGCCATGATTTAACGCATCATCGATCCAGGCAAGCGGGTTGCTTCGGGCCGGCGGCGCTTTAACGGCGCTTGCGGCTCAGCACCGCGTCCAAGCTCCACGGCCCCGGACCGGTGAAGACGATATACAGGAACACAAAGCAAAACAGGATCGCGGAATCGCCGCGGTTTAGGATCGGGAAGAAGCCGTGCGGCGCGTGGCTGAGGAAATAGGCGAACGCCATCTCGCCCGACATGATGAAGGCGGCGGTGCGCGTGAACTGGCCGAACAGCAGCAAAACGCCGCCCACGACTTCAATCGCGCCGGCGAACCAGTACAGGGTGAACACCGGCGGGGTCGGCAGCGGCGACGGGAACCCGAACATCCGCGACAGACCGTGCTCGAGGAACAGCAACGCGACCACGATGCGGACGATGGACAGGACGTAAGGCGCATAGCGCCCGATGTCTTTACGCTCACCTGTGCCGGAATAGGAGTACAAGCCGTAGTGATCGGATTGTGCCACTTGCGATTCTCTTCTCTCGTTAAGCCCCGCGCGTATATAGCTAGGGAAGCAGCGGGGCACAGATCACAAACACCTGAAAGCGGCAGATGTTTACGCAGCCCAGCTATGCAAGACTTTGATTCATTACAGTAATAATACCTTTTTCGACGCAAAATTTTCTTGCGCGTCGCAACTTTGACTCAATGTCTCGCGGCCCGTTGCAAAAATTTCATCGGACTCATGTCTGTTACGTCAGCCCTGCTGCTTCACTCCCGCGTGCATTTGGGCATGATGAACACAAGGGATAAAAAAGGGACTGGGGCAGCGCTAAAAAAAATCGGAGGATGTCCCAATGGATCTTCACACCCGCGGCGCCGCAAAATCCCCGCGCCCACGCGCGCAGATCGAATGCGCGCAATGCGGCAACAGCCTGTTCATGCCGGAATGGTCGGAATTGGTCGATGACCGCCGCGTACGCCATCTGTGGCAATGCGAGGCCTGCGGCTACGCGTTCGAGACCTCCGTCCGCTTCGCGGAAGCCGCGTGACGCTCACGGAATTTTGCGCACACGCAGGCGGACGCGGCGGCTATACTGCCCGCCATGATCGACCGCCGACACTGGCTGCTGGGGGCCGCGCTGGCGGCGCTCGCCCCTCGCCTGGCGCAGGCCACCACCATGAGCCGCGTCACCGCCTACGCCTTCACCTTCAAGGGCCTGGAGGGGAGCGATATCCTGCTCGCGTCCTATGCCGGCCACCCGATCCTGGTGGTCAATACCGCCTCGCTGTGCGGCTACACACCGCAATACACGGGCCTACAGGCGTTGTGGACGCGCTATCGCGACAAGGGGTTGATAGTCCTCGGGGTGCCGTCCAACGACTTTGGCGGCCAGGAGCCGGGCGGCAAAACCGAGATCGAGCAGACCGCCCAGGGCGACTACCATGTCACATTCCCGCTGACCGAAAAGGTCGCGGTCAAAGGCGCGGACGCCCACCCGTTCTACAAATGGGCGGCGCAGGAACGCCCATTTGAGGCGCCGCGCTGGAATTTCCACAAATACCTGATCGGCCGCGCTGGCTACCTGAAAGCAGCCTTCACCTCCGCAGTGGAACCCAGCGATCCGCGCCTGATCGCGGCGATCGAGCAGGAATTGGCCGGGGGGTAGCAGGTTGAGCAAATGTGACGAATCGGTCACACGATGGCGGACGCCGTCACCAATCCGATAAAATCTAATTGACGAATCAGCCTGCTCATGACGAAGTCGATAATGGAAATTTAGTCACGTGGGCCGGTGTTCGATCGCCGACCCTTACGAGGTTCCTCCCGCGTGGCGTTTAGACTGGGCGGCCGCGAGGCCGCCCTTTTTCATATCCAGACATAAATGAATTGGTGGGCTTAGGCGGCGCTGACTTGGGCGTCGGCCGGTTCCGTACGTCAACGACGATCGCAACAACATTCTTGCGCGTGAGTGCGCGCACAATCAGACCCATCCTGGCGCCCCCGCCTAACCAACCCCATCCCGGTATCCGGTCAGTGAGGTATGGCGCCGTAAAGGGCAAGGGCAACTTAAGCTTAAGGCGGCGTGCGTCCAATAAGCGGACAAAATGAGCCATACGGCCGCGTATGGTTTACACCGTGTTGACGGCTGGGGCATGGATCGGCGCGCGCCTATTCCGCTACCATGTCGTCCACACGGGAGATCGCGACCCGCCGGCTCAGCACCCGGTCGATCGGCGGAACAATCCCGCGAAACTAATGAGGGAAAGGACCACCATGAAGCTCTACATGCATCCGGTTTCCATGACCTGCCGGCCGGTGCGGCTGTTTGCGGCCGACAACAAAATCGCGATGGACGAGGAATTCATCGACCTGATGACCGGCGCGCACATGCAGCCGCCCTACTCCGCCATCAATCCGAATTGCCTGGTCCCACTGCTCGAGGACGGCGACCTCAAACTCACCGAAAGTTCGGCCATCCTGAAATATCTCGCCGACAAGATCGGCTCGCCGGCCTATCCAAAGGATTTGAAACAGCGCGCCAAGGTCAACGAGGTGATGGATTGGATCAATACCAATTTCTACCGCGAATGGGGCTACAATCTCTGCTACCCGCAGCTGTTCCCGCATCTCAAGCGACGCAGCGACGAGGCGCAGGCGGCGACGCTCGAGTTCGGCAAGGCGAACGCCAAGCGCTGGCTCACGCTGCTCAACGACTATTGGATTGGGCCGAACAAGACCTATCTCGTCGGTAATACGATCACTATCGCCGACTATTTCGGCGCCGGCATCGTGACCCTGGGCGAAATCATCGGCGTCGATTTAACGCCCTATCCGAATGTAACGCGTTGGCTCGCCGCCATGAAGAAGCTGCCGAACTGGGGCAAGATCAACGAGGCTTTCGAAGGCTTGCGCGAGGCGGTGAAGGGGCAAAAATTTGTCACCCTCGCATAGCATGATCCCGGAAAGTGGGAACCGTTTTTCGGAATAGATCATGCGCAAACGTTTTTAATGCGGCGGCATGCAAAGGAGCAAGCCATGAGTTTCTTCCCCGGAAAGGACCCACAGGCCGGCGATGTCTATGCATGCGAAGCCATCGCCCACGTGGTGGTGCCACGCACAGTCGATCTCGGCGACGGCTTCTCGGTGCGCCGCGCACTGCCGTCGGCGCGCTCCCGCATGGTCGGGCCGTTCATCTTCTTCGATCATTTCGGGCCGGCCGAGTTCCGCGCCGGCAATGGGCTCGACGTGCGGCCGCATCCACATATCGGGCTCGCCACCGTCACTTATCTGTTCGACGGCGAGATCATGCACCGCGACAGCCTCGGCACCGCGGTGGCGATCCGGCCCGGCGAAGTGAACTGGATGACCGCCGGCCGCGGCATCGTGCATTCCGAGCGCACCGGCGCGGAGAAGCGCGCCGCCGGCGGGCCGATCCATGGACTGCAAATGTGGGTCGCGCTGCCGAGCGCGAAAGAAGAGATGGACGCCGGTTTCGCCCATCACGACACAGCGGAATTTCCGATGGTGCATGACAACGGAAAGACGGTGCGCGTGGTGGTCGGCTCGCTCTACGGCGCGAAGTCGCCGGTGCCTACGGTGCACGAGACCCTATTCGGTGATGTGCATCTCAGGGCCGGTTCGACCCTACCGCTCGATGCCGATCACGAGGAGCGCGCGTTTTATGTGATCGATGGCACTGTCGATATTTCGGGCGACAAATTCGAGCCCGGGCGCCTGCTGGTGTTCAGGCCGGGTGACAAAGTGACGATCACAGCCGCCACCGATGCTCATTTTGTCATCGTCGGCGGCGCGCCCATGGACGGTCCGCGCCACATCTGGTGGAACTTCGTCTCATCGCGCAAGGAACGCATCGAGCAGGCCAAGGCGGAATGGGCGGCCGGCCATTTCGGTAAGGTGCCGGGCGACGAGATCGAGTTTATTCCGCTACCGGAAAAGTAGTTTCTGTCATGGCTGGGCTTGACCCGGCCATCTCGCTTAGCGAGGCAGTGTGCGCAACTAAGCGGGATCACCGGGTCACTCGCTTCGTGCGGCCCGGTGATGACAACAAAATTATTTTTTCGGCAAATCCAGCCGGATATGCAGCTCCTTGAGCTGCTTGGGCGTCACCTCCGACGGTGCGCCCATCATCAAGTCCTCGGCGCGCTGATTCATCGGGAACAATACCACCTCGCGCAGGTTCTCTTCGCCGGCGAGAAGCATGACGATGCGATCGATGCCGGGTGCGATGCCACCATGCGGCGGCGCGCCGAGCGAGAGCGCGTGCAGCATGCCGCCGAATTTCGTCTCCAACACGTCCTCAGGATAGCCGGCGATGGCGAAAGCCTTCTTCATCACCTCGGGCCGGTGATTGCGAATGGCGCCGGACGACAGTTCCACGCCGTTGCAGACGATGTCGTACTGGATCGCCTTGATGGCGAGGAGTTTCTCACTGTCGTTCACATCGAGCGCAAGGAATTCTTCGACGCCCAAGTTCGGCATCGAAAATGGATTGTGGGAGAAATCGATCTTCTTCTCCTCCTCGTTCCATTCGTACATCGGGAAATCGATGATCCAGCAGAATTCGAAGCGGTCTCTGGCGATCAGGCCGAGTTCTTCGGCAACCTTGACGCGCGCCGCGCCGGCGAACTTGACGAAATCCTTCGGCTTGCCGGCGACAAAGAAGCAGGCATCGCCGACCGAAAGCTTCAGCTGATCGGCGATTTGCTTGGTGCGTTCCGGCCCGATGTTCTTCGCCAAGGGACCAGCGCCGCCTTCCTCGCCCTCGCGCCAGAAGATGTAACCCAAGCCCGGCTGGCCCTCGCCTTGCGCCCAGGAATTCATGCGGTCGCAGAAAGCGCGGTTGCCGCCTTTCGGCGCAGGGATTGCCCACACCGCGTTGCCTTGCGTTTCCAAAATGCGCGCGAAGATCTTGAAGCCCGAGCCGCGGAAGCCTTCGCTCACATCCTGCATCTCGATCGGATTGCGCAGGTCCGGCTTGTCCGTGCCGTATTTTCGCAGCGCGTCGGCGTAAGGGATGAGCGGGAACTTCCGCGTCACCGCTTTGCCCTTGGCGAATTCTTCGAACACGCCGCAGATCACCGGCTCGACGGCGTCGAACACGTCCTGCTGGGTGACGAAACTCATCTCCAGATCGAGCTGATAGAATTCGCCGGGCGAGCGGTCGGCGCGCGCGTCCTCGTCGCGGAAGCAGGGCGCGATCTGGAAATAGCGGTCGAAGCCCGCCACCATGATGAGCTGCTTGAACTGCTGCGGCGCCTGCGGCAGCGCGTAGAATTTCCCCGGGTGGATGCGTGAGGGCACCAGATAGTCGCGCGCGCCTTCCGGCGACGATGCCGTGAGGATCGGCGTTTGGAATTCGAAGAAACCGCCCTCCTTCATGCGCCGACGAAGGGAGTCGATCACCGCGCCACGCAGCATGATGTTGTTGTGCAGATGCTCGCGGCGCAAATCGAGAAAGCGGTATTTGAGCCTGATCTCCTCCGGGTAGTCCTGCTCACCGAAGACCGGCATCGGCAGTTCGGCGGCCGGGCCCAGCACCTCGATCTCGTCGATGTAGACCTCGACCTGACCGGTCGGCAGCTCCGGGTTCTCGGTGCCGGCGGGCCGCTGGCGCAGCTTGCCATCGATGCGCACGACCCATTCCGAGCGCAAGGTCTCGGCCAGTTTGAACGCTTTGCTGTCGGGATCGGCCACTACCTGGGTGAGCCCATAATGGTCGCGCAGATCGATGAACAGCACCCCGCCGTGATCGCGGATGCGGTGGCACCAGCCCGACAGTCGTACGGCCTTGCCGATGTCGGCTTCGCGTAATGCGCCGCAGGTGTGGGAGCGATAGCGATGCATGGACTGTTCCGGCAGGCGATTCAGTGTGGTTGTGAGGCGCGCGAAAAGCGCATGGGGGGTCGGCTTTGTCAAGGTAACAGGCTCGACAGGGCGCGAGCGATCTGCACAGTCTGCCCGCGAATAGCCGGACCGCGCCATGCCCAAACCAAAACGCCCGAAAAAAGCCAAGCCGGCCTTCGCCGAGATGTCCACGGGCGAAGCTACCGCCGCCACGCTGATCGCGCATGGGCTCGACACCGTCTACGCGCTGCCGGGCGTGCACAACGACCACCTGTTCGACGCCTTCCATCGGGCCGGCAACGCCTTGCGCATCATCCACACCCGCCATGAGCAGGGCGCGGCCTATATGGCACTAGGCGCGGCCTTGGCCACCGGCAAGCCGCAGGCCTACGTGGTCGTCCCGGGTCCGGGCCTGCTCAATTCCGGCGCCGCGCTGCTTACCGCCTATGGCATGAACGCGCCGGTGCTGGCGCTGATCGGGCAAATCCCAGCCGCCGCGATCGGCCGCGGCTTCGGCCACCTGCATGAAATCCGCGACCAGGCCGGCATCATCGCCCGGCTGGTCGATCATTCTGCCCGCATTGACGGGCCCGATGAAGCTTCCGCAAAAATCGCCAAGGCGATTGCCTCCATGCGGCAAGGCCGGCATGGACCGACGGCACTCGAATGCGCGATCGACGTCTGGGGCAAGCGCGGACCGGTTACGCTCACACCGCCCGCGACTCCGCGACCGGCGCGCATCGACGAGGACGCCGTGCGCGCGGCAGCGAAGCTGCTCGGCAAGGCCAAGCGCGTGTTGATCGTCGCCGGCGGCGGCGCGCAAGATGCTTCGCCCGAGGTGACACTGCTCTCCGACATGCTGCAGGCGCCCGTGCTCGCCTACCGGCGCGGACGCGGCGTACTCGACGGCCGCAGTCCGTTCAGCGTCACGCTGCCGCTCGGGCGCGAGCTGTGGGGCGAGGCCGACGCCGTGCTCGCCGTCGGTACCCGGCTGCTCACGCCATTGAGCGCGTGGGGCATCGATAAGGATTTGCAAATCGTGCGCGTCGATGCCGACCGCGAAGAGCCCGCGCGCCTGCGCAAGCCGAAGGTCGCGCTGATCGGCGACGCCGCGCCGATCCTGCGGCGCCTGATCGACGCGCTCGCGAAAGTCAATTCGCGCCGGGCCGCGCGTCGCGACGAGATGCTGGAGCGTCAGGCCAAGCTGCGCGAGCAGCTCAACAAGCTCGCGCCGCAACTTGCTTTTGTCGACGCCATCCGCGCCGAATTGCCGGAGGACGGCATCTATGTGGACGAGGTCACGCAAGTGGGCTTTGCCGCCCGCCTCGCCTTCCCGGCCTACAAACCGCGCACGTTCCTCTCGCCCGGGTATCAGGACAATCTCGGCTGGGGCTACGCCACTGCGCTCGGCGCGCAGCACGCGTGCGCGCAAGTGCCCGTGCTCTCGATCAACGGCGACGGCGGCTTCCTCTACACCGGCAACGAGATCGCCACCGCCATGCGCCACCGCATTCCCTTGGTGGCAGTCGTGTTCGTCGACGGCGCCTTCGGCAATGTGCGCCGCATCCAACAGGAGCAGTTCGGCAACCGAGTGATCGCATCTGATCTCGCCAATCCGGATTTCGTCAAATACGCCGAAAGCTTCGGCGCCTCGGGCCGACGCGCGTGCAGCCCAGCGGAATTGGGCGCGGCGCTCAAGGCCAGCTTTGCCGCCCGTGAGCCGACTTTGATCGAGGTGCCGGTGGGGCCGCTGCCCTCCCCCTGGGAATTCATCCACATGCCGCGCGTGCGTGGCGGGTTGCCATGACCGGCCTGGATCGGGTTAGGTTGCCCGCGACCATGGAACTGATCACCACCACCGAGGAACTGGCCGAGGTTTGCGCGCGCATGGCGCGGCACCCTTACGTCACCGTCGATACCGAGTTCCTGCGCGAGACCACTTATTATCCCCTGCTCTGCGTGGCGCAGTTAGCTTCACCCGACGAGGCAGTGGTGGTCGACGCGCTGGCTACCGGCATCGATCTTGCACCTCTGTTCGCGCTAATGACAGACGAGAATGTGGTCAAGGTTTTCCACGCTGCGCGGCAAGACATCGAAATCGTTTGGAATATGGCGAAGAAGATTCCGCATCCGATCTTCGACAGCCAGGTCGCCGCCATGGTGCTCGGTTATGGCGACTCGATCTCCTACGACCAGTTGGTGCAGCGGATCACCGGCGACCAGCTCGACAAGTCGCACCGCTTCACCGACTGGACGCGTCGGCCGCTCTCCGACGCGCAAGTCTCCTACGCGCTTTCCGACGTCACGCATTTGCGCGCCATCTACCTCACGCTCGCCGCTGATCTGGCCAAACGCGAACGCACCAGCTGGGTCGAGGCGGAGATGGGCGTGCTCACCTCGCCCGAAACCTATCGCATGGACCCGGACAAAGCCTGGGAGCGGCTCAAGAGCCGGGTGCGCAAGCCGAAGGAGCTTGCCGTGCTGATCGAGATTGCCGCCTGGCGCGAGCGCGAGGCGCAGACCCGCGACGTGCCGCGCTCGCGCGTGCTCAAGGACGACGTGGTCGGCGACATCGCGGTGCAAGCGCCGACTACGATCGAGCGGCTGGGGCATTTGCGCTCACTACCGAAAGGATTTGAGCGCTCGCGCTGGGGCGAGGCGATCATCGAGGCGGTCAAGCGCGGGCTCGAACGAGATCCAAAGACGCTGCCGCGGCTCGAGCGCTTCCGTCCGGCGCCGAATGGCGCCGCCACGGTAGAACTGCTGAAAGTTCTGCTGCGCATGACCGCCGAGCGCCACGGCGTCGCCGCCAAGGTGATCGCCACGGTCGACGAACTCGATCGCATCGCCGCCGACGACGAAGCCGACGTGCCGGCGCTGAAAGGTTGGCGGCGCGAATTGTTCGGCGAAAAGGCGCTTTCGCTCAAGCGCGGGCAACTGGCGCTCGCCGTCGACAAAGGCCGCGTGGTGACGGTGAATAAAGCTTAGGTCTCTATCATCGGCTCGCGCCCGACCAAACGCGCGAGCTGCCGCAAGCGGTTGAACAGCCGGTCGCTGCCCAGCGGCGCATATTTGCCGGGCAACGTCAGCACCAGCTTGCCGCGTTTCACCTTCATCGGCGTCTTCGCCAGCACGCCGCCCTGCCCCGCGGTAATGATGTAGGCAACCCGCATGGACGCGCCGAGCACGCGCGCGCGATCCAGCATGCGTGTGGTGGCGAGTTCGCGCAGCCGCGGCGACAGGTCCTCCTCGCTCAGGCCCGCATGGCGGAAATAGACTGATAGCGCGAGATAGGCGCGGCTGGGATGGTCGACGGCGACGAAGGCGCCGTGCGCGATGATGTTCATCGACTGCTCGCCGCGATAATCCGGATGTGCGCGCCAGCTGATATCGGCTAACAGACAGGCGGCATGGCGCAGCCGGCGTTCGTCGGCGGTTTCATCCAAGCCGGAGGACGCCATGAAGCGGTCGGTCCAGTCAATCAGTTCCTCGCCGTGATGCGGCGAGCGCGAGCGCAGCACGTTGAGATCGGCGGCCGCCGAGATCAGCGGATCGCGCGCGCGTTCATTCGGCTTGAGCAGCGAATAGAGCAGCCCCTCGCGCACGCCGAGCACGGAGATGATCACCTGCTTGGGCTTGATCGTGCGCACCAGGTTTTCCATCACCAGCGCGGCATACGCGAGCAGCGGCCGCCGGGCGGCGTTGACGACTTCGATCTTGGACAGCGTCTCGGTATCAACCCGGTGCACCAGTCTTGAGAACTCCAGCGCCTCGCGAGCGGAGATGCGGTAATTGTGCATGACGTGGAACGGATAGCCGGTCTGCCACATGTGCAGCCGCGCCAGCGCGCGCCAAGTGCCGCCGACTGCGTAGAAGGTGCGGCCCTCGCCGTCGTGCAGCATGTCGAGGTCTTCGAATTCGTCCTCGACGAATTTTTCCGCCTTCTTGAGCGAGCGGCCGGCGATGTCCTGCAAGGCCAGCCCGCCGAGCGGCAGCGTCACGCCGCCGCGCACGCGCGAGCCGTGCACGTCAACCAGCTCGAGCGAGCCGCCACCCAAGTCGCCCACGATGCCATCCGGCTTGTGGATGCCGGAAACGATGCCGAGCGCGGTGAGATGAGCTTCGCGTTTGCCCGACAGGATCGAGATCGGCGTGCGGCAGATGCGCGTCGCCTCGTCGATGAACGCGCGGCCGTTGCGCGCGTCGCGGCAGGCAGCGGTGGCGATCGCCCAGATCTTGCGCACGTGCAAGGTGTCGCACAGCGCGCGGAAACGCTTGAGCGCGTCGAGCGCGCTGTCGATGGCGTCCGGCGCCAACAGGCCGGTCGACTGCACCTGGCGGCCGAGCCCGGCCAACACTTTTTCGTTGAAAATCGGAGTCGGCGACCGCGTCAGCCCTTCATAGATGACGAGGCGCACCGAGTTCGAGCCGATATCGATGACCGCGATCGGCGGCCCGTGGTCGAGCCGGCCCTTGTTCATGGTCGGATGTGTAACGGACGAACGCTTACGCCCCTTCGACGAGGCGGCGTATAAGGCTGCGCGGTGAAGATTCTTTGAGCGATTTCCCACGGCCCGACAGGCTCGGATTAGTCATGAAATACTTGTGGGCGTTGAAAGGTTCCTCGCCCGGCGCGGCCTTTATGCGCGTGGAACTGCCGTCCGGCAAGAGCTTCCAACTTTGCTCGTTATCCTTGAAGTTTGCGACCATGATCTGGCCGAGAACCTGCTCGTGCACGGTCGGATTGAGAATCGGACAGAGTACTTCGACGCGGCGGTCGAGATTGCGCGGCATCATGTCGGCAGAGGAAATATAGATCGCCGCCTTGGCATGCGGCAGCTTGTAGCCGGAGCCGAAGCAATAAATGCGGCCGTGTTCCAGGAACCGTCCGACGATGGATTTCACTCGGATATTGTCGGACAGCCCCGGCACGCCCGGGCGCAGGCAGCAGATACCGCGCACCACCAGATCGACGTCGACGCCGGCGCTCGAGGCATCGTAAAGCGCGTCGATGATTCCCGGATCGACCAGCGCATTCATCTTCATCCAGATCGCCGCCGGCTTGCCAGCCTTGGCGTTCGCGATTTCCTGGGCGATGTGGTCGAGAATGCGCTTGCGCAGATTGATCGGCGAGATCGCCATTTTCTCGAGCTCGGCCGGCTCGGCGTAGCCGGTGATATAATTGAAGATGCGCGCCACGTCGCGCCCAATCACCGCGTCGGCGGTGAAGAACGACAAATCGGTGTAAATGCGCGCCGTCACTGGGTGATAGTTGCCGGTGCCCGCATGAATGTAGGTCGCCAACGCGCCGGCCTCGCGCCGCACCACCAATGACAGCTTGGCGTGAGTCTTCAATTCGATGAAGCCGTAGACGACCTGCACGCCGGCGCGCTCGAGATCGCGCGCCCAACGGATATTGGCCTCTTCGTCGAAGCGGGCCTTGAGTTCGATCAGCGCAGTGACCGATTTGCCGGCTTCGGCCGCCTCAATCAGCGTCTTGACGATTGGGGACTCGGCGGACGTGCGATAGAGCGTCTGCTTGATGGCGACGACATCGGGATCGCGCGCCGCCTGCTGGAGGAACTGCACCACCACATCGAAGGATTTCATATGGATGGTGGACGATCAGATCCTTTTGTCGGATCGCGGCGAAGCAATCGCCGCCGTGATCACGGATGCGCTCGGGATAGCGCGGATTATACGGCACGAATTCGAGATCGGGCCGGTCGAGCCGGGTGAGCTGCGAAAGATCGTTGAGCGCCAGCACGCCGTCGACCAGGAAAACCTCGTCGTCAGCCACCGCCAGCGCGCGCTGCACGAAATTGCGCAGCTCCGCCGGCATGGTGGTATTCAGTTCGAGCCGGATCACCGAGCCGCGGCGGCGCTGTTTGAGCGCGGTCTCGTATAGCCGCACCAGATCCTCCGCCTCTTCCTCGATTTCAACTTCCGAGTCGCGGATGGCGCGGAATGCGCCCTGACCCTTGACCGTGTAGCCGGGGAACAACCGGCCGATGAACAGCGCAGTCGCCTCTTCGAGCGTGATCAGGCGGATGCCTTGGTCGTTGCCGCTCGGCAGCTTGATAAACCGCTCGATCTTCTGCGGCATGCGGATCAGCGCGTTCATCGGCTTGCCGTCGCGCGCGCGCGCGAGCTGCAGCGCGATCGAGAAGGCAAGATTGGGAATGAACGGGAACGGGTGCGCCGGGTCGATGGCGAGCGGCGTCAGCAGCGGAAACACGTGGGTGAGGAAGCGCTCCTCCAGCCAGACGCGCTCGGCCTTCTTGAGATCCGGCCCGTCCACTAGAACGACTCCGACGGTCGCCAGTGCCGGACGCAATTCCAGCCAGCGCGTCTGTTGATCGCTGGCGAGTTGCGACACCGCCTCGCCGATCCGCGTGAGCTGCTCGTTGGGGGTGAGCCCATCCGGGCTATGGGTTGTGATGGCTTGGCGCACCTGGCCCTTGAGGCCGGCGACCCGCACCATGAAGAATTCGTCGAGGTTGTTGGCCGAAATGGACAAGAAGCGCACACGTTCCAGCAGCGGATGGCTCTCGTTGGCGGCCTCTTCCAGAACCCGGCGGTTGAAATGCAGCCAGGACAGTTCCCGATTGATGAACCGCTGGGGCTGCGATCTTAAGCTTGCATCGGAAGCGGAAGCAGGAGCCGAAGGGCGTTCGTCGCGGTCGGGGACCCGCGCGATTTCCTCAACCAGCGCAATAGCTTGTGAACGATCTGCCATTTTAATGGAGGCCTGAAAAACCGAATCCTAACCGATAAAAGTGGCCGGCGAATGACAGTTCGCCCCCAATCGCCGGTACTCGTCAAGCTATCGTCGTTAGCGTGATTAAGCCGACTAGTCTCGGAACAGCTCCGCCGCCAGCGCCCGCGTCACCGGGCGGTGCTGGCGCATCGCCTCTTCGTCGAGCAACGCCACCGCGGCGCGGACGCCCGCGAAGGACCGTTCGATGCGGTTGACGAGATAGTTCACCAGCGCCTCGTCGAAAGCGAGCTGGCGGTCGGCGGCGAGCTTGACGATCAGCGAGCGCAGCAGCGCGTCGTCGGGAGCAGCCAGCGCGGCGCTCGGCAGCGCGCGCAGACGGGAGGCGAGATCGCGGATCGCTACCGGAAAGGTCGCAAGCGGCGAGCGCGAGGTAATGAGGACAAATGCGCCCTCCTCGCGCGCGAGATTGATCAGATGAAAGAGCGCGCGCTCGTCGAGCCCGGCGAACTCCAGGTCTTCGAGCACCAGCGCGCCGGTGGCCAAGGCCGCCGGCAGATCGCCATGCTCGAGCAATTTCGCCGCCAACACGCGCGCGCCCGCCGTCTCCGCCCAGATCGCGGCGAGATGGCTCTTGCCCGACCCTTCCGGTCCGATCAGCGCTACGATCCGATCCGGCCAATCCGGCCAGCGATCGATCAGCGTGAGCGCTGCGGCATTTGAAGGCCCGCGCAGGAAATCCTCGCGCGCGAGGCTTTCGGCGTGATCGAGCGCGAGCACGAGCTGATGCGGACTGACCGGACTACTCAATTTTCCCACCTTGCCGCTCAATCCGATTTCTCGCCCGTATAGAGAGAGCTTTCTTGATAGCGCTTCAGCGCAAAGTGCCCCAGCACACCGATGGTGGCGGCCAGCGGCACTTGCCGCTCGGATAGCATGCCGTCGCCCTCTGGCTGATCGCGACGCGGACGCGACCGGACGCGCGGGCTCACGGTCCGCTCGCCGTCGTGTTCATGTGCCGCACCCATTCGGCGACATAGGCGGCCACCGACAGCAAGGTCAAAACGGCGACTAGACCCATGAGGATGAGCGTGAGGGTCGGCCATTCGTAATTGAAACCGAGCGAGCCGAGAACCACGCAGGCGAACACGATCTGCGCCACCGTGTTGAGCTTGGATACCAATAACGGCTTTATTTTGAGCGGGCTGCCGACCACCCACGACAGCATGATCCCGCCGACGATCAAGATGTCGCGCGACACCACCAGAATCACCAGCCAGCGCGGGATCCAGTTGTTGATGCCGAGGGTCAGATAGATCGAGACGATCAGCGCCTTGTCGGCGAGCGGATCGAGATAGGCGCCGAGCTCGGTGGTCATGTGGAAACGCTTGGCGAGATAGCCGTCGACGGCGTCGCTGACGCCGGCGGCCAGAAACAGGACAAAGGCAATCCACATGGTGCCGGGCGTGGCAATCGCCCAGACAACGATCGGTACCAGTAGAATACGCCCCAACGTGATGAGGTTTGGAATACTCAAGGCAATCTCGGCTGGTCGACCCCGTCCCGGTTTGTTCCGCCGGCAACGCGTCAATTTCGGCAGAGTATAACGGCGCTTCGACCATTGCGCGACTTGCGTTTTCCACGTAGGACCCCGGCGCTAGAGCGTGACCCGTTTAGAAGGGCCATCATGGCAGAAAAGGAGCGCGGCCTCACGTACGCGCAAGCGGGCGTCGATATCGACGCCGGCACCCGGATGGTGGAGCTAATCAAGCCGCTGGTGCGCGCCACCGCGCGCGCCGGGGCGGACGCTGAAATCGGCGGCTTCGGCGGCCTGTTCGACCTCAAACCTTTGGGGTTCAAAGATCCGATCCTGGTGGCGGCCAATGACGGCGTCGGCACCAAGGTCAAGATCGCCATCGAGACCGGCCGCCACGACACCATCGGCATCGATCTCGTCGCCATGAGCGTGAACGACTTGGTGGTGCAAGGTGCCGAACCGCTGTTCTTCCTCGACTACTACGCATGTGGACGACTCGAGCCGGAAATTGGCGCCGCCGTGGTCGCCGGGATTTCCGTCGGCTGCAAGGAAGCCGGCTGCGCGCTGATCGGCGGCGAGACCGCCGAGATGCCCGGGCTCTACCAAGGCAACGATTACGATCTCGCCGGTTTCGCGGTCGGCGCCGTCGAGCGCGGCGCACTGCTGCCGCGACGCGATATCGCGGAGGGCGACGTGATCATCGGGCTCGCCTCCTCCGGCGTACATTCCAACGGCTTTTCCCTGGTGCGCAAGGTGATCGCCAAGACTGCGCTCGCCTGGACCACGCCGGCGCCATTTTCGCCCGCGCAATCACTTGGCGAGGCAATCCTGACGCCGACCCGCATCTATGTGAAGTCGTGTCTCGCTGCGATCCGAGCGACCCAAGCTGTGAAGGGTCTCGCGCATATCACCGGCGGGGGTATTCCCGACAACATCCCGCGTGTGCTGCCGAAGGGCCTAGGCGCGCGCATTGATCTCGCGTGTGTGACGGTGCTGCCGGTGTTCAAGTGGCTGGCGAGCGAAGGCAGCATCGCGCAGAACGAAATGCTGCGCACCTTCAATTGCGGCATCGGCATGATCGTGATCGCCGTGCCCAAGGACGCCGCCGCGGTGGCGCAGGCTTTCACGCAAGCCGGCGAGACGGCGGTCAATATCGGCAGCGTGGTGCGCGCGTCCGGTGAAGCGCGCGTCGTCTATGACGGCACGCTCGACCTTGGGTGAGCCATGAGCCGCAAGCGCGTCGCCGTTCTCATTTCCGGCCGCGGCTCGAACATGGCGGCGCTGATCGAGGCGGCGAAGGATAAGAATTATCCGGCCGAGATCGCGCTGGTGCTGTCGAACCGGCCGGACGCTGGAGGTCTCGCAACCGCGCGCGCCGCCCGCGTCGCTACCGAAGTGGTAGATCATGCTGCGTTCGGCAAAGACCGCGCCGCATTCGACCGCGCGCTGCAGGCGGTGCTGGAAAAGCACCGCATCGATCTCGTCTGTCTCGCCGGCTTTATGCGATTGCTTACGCCCGAATTCGTCGGACACTGGCCCGAGCGTATGCTCAATATCCACCCTGCCCTGCTACCCGCATTCAAGGGGCTCGACACCCACAAACGCGCGATCGAGGCGGGCGCGACGGTGCACGGGGCGACGGTGCATTTTGTGGTGGCGGCTTTGGATTCCGGCCCGATTATCGTGCAAGGCGCTGTTGCAGTGCACGAGGGCGACAGCGAGGCGGCGCTCGCAGCGCGTGTGCTCAAAGTGGAGCACAGCATCTATCCGCTGGCGCTCAAGCTGGTGGCGGAAGGCCGCGTGCGAATCGTCGGCGGGCATTGCCAGATCGACGGCGTGCCGGTGCCCGACAGCGCGTCGATTGTTCCATCGGTCTGAATTTTTCCCACACTTCAATGTGAATATTCCGCAGGTGCGCGGTGTTGTAGTCAAGGAGCACGCCGCGGTCAGAGCGGCCGAACACAACAAGGGGGTTACGCCATGTTTGGACGAGCCAGTGGCGAGCCAAGGCTGCTGTTTCCGGGATTAGCCGGGTTTTACGCAACAGTCGCCGATCTCTGGTACCCGATGATCCGCATCGTCTTCAGCGCTTCGCTTCTTTTCCATGGATGGGGAAAAATCGTAGCTGGCCAATTCACGGTCGGACCGGCCCTTGCAAAATACGGCATCGAGCCCCACACGCCGCTGGGTTACGTCGTGGTCTTCAACGAAACAATCGGCGCTCTCTGCATCATTCTCGGCTTGGGTACGCGTTTTTTTGCGGCTGCGATCGCCATTGAAATGGCCGTCATCGCTTTCAAGGTGAAGATGTCTCTGGGCTATGGACAAATGGAGCTGTTCGTCCTGTTCGGCATCGTCTTCTTCGCCATCGCGCTGCACGGCGGCGGGTCCTACGCGCTCGACCGCAAGATCGGCAAGGAACTCTAGGCGCGACTCGAACCCGATCGCGGACGGGCCACTGCCCACGATAGCAAATCGGTTGTAGTGCGAGACGAAACTGTGCATTTGGCGTACAAAATTGCTAGCATTCCGGATACGCTGCGAAACAACTTTAAACCGCGACAACAAAACTTGCTGGGGGGAAACCAATGTCGAATCGATCATCGCATCCACTGCTTTCTTGCGCAGACAGCATTGCTGCGGGCATGACCAACACGCTGCTGCTCGTCGGTCGCGTTCTGATCGCACTCGTGTTTTTGATGACGGTATGGATCGGCGGGCCGGACGTCGCTTATCTCAAGTCCATTAATTATGTTGCCCCCGAGTTCATGAGCGTGCTCGCGCACGTGATCGAATGGATCATCGTCGTCACGCTGATCCTCGGCATCGGCACACGTTACGGCGCGTTGCTCGGGTTCGCGTTTGTGGTGATCGCCTTCGTGACCGCGCATCGTTACTGGGGATATCCACCAGCGGCGCAGTACTTGCAATACGTATTTCTCACCAAGGACATCGCCATTGCCGGTGGGCTCGTCGTGCTGTTCGTGACCGGCGGTGGCCGCATCAGCGTCGACAATGTGCTGGCGGGCAAAGGCTGAGCCGCGCTAGGGCGCGCGCCGCACCCACACTTTGTTGTCGTGCACCGCGGCGCCACCATAGGGCGCGATCGAGTCCGCGCCGGTGAGCGTATTGATGCCACATCCGTCGGGATAAGCCGAATTCGGCCAGATCGACTCGGCGATCAGCACGCCGCGCAGCACGCCGGCAAACAGCCGCGCGTGCAGGCGCACCCGGCCGCGCGTATTGCCGAGCACGACCTCATCGCCCTCGCCAATGCCGTGCGCCGCGGCGTCGTCGGGATGGATCATCACCGTCGGCCGCTTCTCCTGCGCCAGCGAGGTTCGCGTCTCGTTGAACGTCGAATTGAGGAAACCGCGCGCCGGTGACGTGGCCAGGCGAAACGGATGCGCGCCGTCGGCCTGCTCGATCGAGGTCCAGTGATCCGGCAGCCGCGGCATGTCGGCGACCGGTCCGCTCTTATAGGGGCTGCGGAACGGCACATTGCCCCAATCGGGCTTGAATCGGAACCTGCCGTCCGGCCAGTGGAAACCGTCGAGAAAATGCGATTGGCGGAACGGCGGCTGACAATCGATCCAGCGGTTAGCCTCGATCTGTTGAAGCGTGCCGCGCTTCGAGACTTGCAGCATCTGGTCGATCAGCTCGCGCGGGCTCATCGTGAAACCGCGGTGCTCGGCGCCGACGCGCTTGGCCAATGCCGCAATTACCTCGTGGTTGTTCCGGCACTCGCCCGGCGGCTCGAGCAGCTTCGGTCCGAGGAGGAGATATTGATGGCCGCCGCCGCGATAGATGTCGTCGTGCTCCAGGAATGTGGTGGCCGGCAGCACCACATCGGCCATCTGCGCGGTCTCGGTCATGAACTGCTCGTGCACGCACACGAACAGGTCCTCGCGCGCGAAGCCGCGCTTGACCTTGCTCTGGTCGGGGCAGACCGACATCGGATTGGTGTTCTGGATGATGAGCGCTTTGACCGGACCGCCGCCTTGCAGCGCGTCGCTCTCGCCGGTCAGGATGGCGCCGATGCGCGACTGGTCGAGCATGCGCACCGAGCGGTCCCAGACGTCGAGCCCTTCGATTAGCGTCTTGTCGAGCTTGAATATGTCGGCGTTGATGTGGAAGGCGCCGCCGCCCTCCAATTGCCAGGCGCCGGTCACCGCCGGAATGCAGCTCGCCGCATGCATGTTGGCGGCGCCGTTGCGCGAACGCGAGAAGCCGTAGCCGAGTCGGAAAAACGCGCGCTTGCGCTCGCCGATCAGCTTGGCGAATTCCTCGATGGTTTCCACCGGCGCGCCGGTGATCTCGGACGCCCATTTCGGATCGCGCGTGCGCAGATGCGCCTCCAGCTCGCGCGGCGCGTCGGTGTACTTGTCGAGATAATCCCAATCCGCGTGGCGATCGCGGAACAGGCAATGCATCACCGCGCAGGCGAGCGCGCCGTCGGTGCCGGGCTTCACCAGCACCGGCAGATCGGCTTGCTCCATGGTGCCGTTCATGTAGATATCGACCGCCGCGATCTTGGCGCCGCGCTCTTTGCGCGCGCGGATGGCGTGGGTCATTACATTGACCTGGGTGCTGACCGCGTTGGTGCCCCAAATTACCACCAGATCGGATTTCGCCATTTCGCGCGGATCGGCGCCGGCGATGGTGCCGACGCCGGCGGCAAAACCGGCATAGGCCGGATTGACGCAGATCGAGGAGTGGAAGCCGGAATATTTCTTGGCGTGGCGCAGACGGTTGATTCCGTCCCGCATAACCAGACCCATGGTGCCGGCGTAGTAATAAGGCCACACGGATTCGGCGCCGTGGCGCTGCTCGGCCTTCAGGAAATTCTCAGCAACGATATCGAGCGCGTCGTCCCAGGAGATTTGGCGCCACTCGCCCGCGCCCTTGGCGCCGGTTCGCCGCAGCGGATGCATCAGTCGGTCGCGATGATGCTCGCGCTCGGCATAGCGCGCGACTTTGGCGCAGATCACGCCGGCGGTGTAATCGTTGTCTTTTGAGCCGTGAACGCGGCCGATGGTGCGCTCGTCGATCAGCTCGACTTCGAGCGCGCACGTCGACGGGCAATCATGCGGGCAGGCGGTGGCGCCTATCCTTTTCGCATCGGGGAGCCGGACGGTTTCGTTCATCGCTCCCTATATAACAGCTTTGGCTAGACTTCGCTCTCCACCGGCTTCTGCTTGGAGCGCCGCCAGGTGCCACCGACCAGTATTACTAGCACCGCGCCGAACGCCGCCGCACCGATCTCGACCCGGTGCACCACGACCGCGTTATACTGGCTGGTGAGATAATTTGCCACGACCGGATCGGTCGCGATCACCTCGCCGACAATCCAGCCGAGCAGCGCGGCGCCCGCCCATATCAGGATCGGGAAGCGATCGAGCAGCGACATGATCAGCGCCGCGCCGGCGACGATCAATGGGATGCTGATGGCAAGTCCGATCACCACCAGGGCCATATTGCCGCCCGCCGCCGCAGCGATCGCGATCACATTGTCGAGACTCATGATGATGTCAGCAATGGCGACGATCCTCACCGCGCGCCAGAGATGCTCGACCGCTTCGGTCCCGTCCTCCTCCGGATCGTCGGGAACCAGCAGTTTGGCGGCAATGTAGAACAGCGCCAGGCCGCCGATGATCTTGAGATAGGGCAGCAGCATCAGCGATGCGACCACGCCGGTGAAGACGATGCGCAGCAGGACCGCGACGCCGGCGCCCAATACCATGCCCCAGAGCCGCTGCCGGCCTGGCAGGCCGCGGCAGGCCATGGCAATGACCACGGCGTTGTCGCCCGAGAGCAGAATGTTGATCCACATGATCTTGACGAGGGCAACCCAGAACAGGGTGCTGCCCATGTCATTCCAGCCGCTGCCCACCATGGTGAACCACGCGGCCGGATCCAGTATCTGCGCGAGTGAATGCACCCGGTCTCCAGAGGCGCGTGAGCGCGCCTACCCGACGATTTCGTTCTCTGAGAAGAATTGCGCGATCTCGCGGCGCGCGGTGTCGGGGGCGTCGGAACCGTGCACGGAATTTTCCTCAATCGACTTGGCGTGCAACTTGCGGATCGTTCCCGGCGCGGCCTTGGCTGGGTCGGTAGCGCCCATGAGCTCGCGGTAGCGCGCGATGGCGTTGTCGCCCTCGAGCACCTGCACCACCACCGGCCCCGACACCATGAAATCCACCAGCTCTCCGAAGAATGGCCGCTCGCGATGGACGGCGTAGAACTGCCGCGCTTGCGGCAGTGAGAAGCGCATACGTTTCTGCGCGACGATACGCAGGCCGGCCTGCTCGATCATGGCATTAATGGCGCCGGTCAGGTTGCGCGCGGTCGCATCGGGTTTCAGGATCGAAAAGGTGCGCTCAAGCGCCATCGGGGCATCCTTTACTGAGTTTGATCGGAGAACTCTGCGGCATTAATTGGAGTAACGAACTCGCGCGGCTTATACCGGGGGGCATTTCGCGCGGCAAGATCGGTCCCTTCTCTACGATTTGGCGCATCACAGGAGCGATCCATGAAGTCCCGTTACCAGATGTTCGCCGGCTATAATGCCTGGTGCAACGAGCGGCTCTATGCGGCCGCCGCCAAGCTCACCGAAGCCGACTATCGCGCCGACCGCGGCGCCTTCTTCAAGTCAATGCACGGCACGCTCAATCATCTACTGGTCGGCGACCGCATCTGGATGCAGCGCTTCACCGGCGCGGGCGAACTGCCAGCAAGCCTGGATGCCATCCTGTACGACGATTTCCCTGCCTTGCGCGCGGCGCGCCGCGCCGAGGACGCGAGCATCAGCCGCTATGTCGAATCCTTGGGCGAAGACGATCTCGGATGCAAGATCCGCTACCGCACCTTCAGCAATCCGGCCGAAATCGAGCAGGTGCTTTCTCCCGCGCTCGACCATTTCTTCAATCACCAGACCCACCACCGTGGCCAGGCACACGCGCTGCTCTCCTCGGTTATCGGCAACGATGCAACGCCGAGCTTCGACCTGATCATCTACCAGCGCGAGACCGGGCAAGGCGGCTTGCGCAAGATCGGCTAAGCATCCTGCCAAAAAGGGGGATTGCTTCGCGTGGGGCGCTCAGTCAAAAGGCGCGCATGCTTGTCATCGACGATCTCACCGTACGCATAGGGGGCCGCGCGCTTTTGGAAGGCGCCTCCGCCCGCATCGTTCCCGGCGCCCGGGTCGGCCTGGTCGGCCGCAATGGCTCCGGCAAGACCACGCTGTTCAACGTGATCGCGGGCGACATGTCGCCCGAGCACGGCTCCATCGAGCTGCCGCCGCGCTGGCACATCGGGCGCCTGGCGCAGGAAGCACCCAACGGGCCGGAGAGCCTGCTCCAGGTCGTGCTGGAGGCGGATCGCGAACGCAGCGCGTTGCTGACGGAAGCCGACACCGCGCACGGTCCCCATCGCATCGCCGAGATCCAGACCCGGCTTGCTGATATGGGCGCGTATGCGGCCCCTGCACGTGCCGCGTCAATCCTGTCGGGCTTGGGTTTCTCCAACGCTGACCAGGCGCGCCCCTGTTCGGAATTCTCCGGCGGCTGGCGCATGCGGGTGGCGCTCGCTGCCACTTTGTTTGCCGAGCCCAATCTGCTGATGCTGGATGAGCCGACCAATTATCTCGATCTCGAAGGCACGCTCTGGCTGCAGGATCATCTGGCACGCTATCCGCACACCATGATCATCATCAGCCACGACCGCGACCTGCTGGACAACGCGGTCGACCAAATCCTGTCGTTGGAAGCCAAGAAGCTCACGCTCTATCGCGGCGGCTATTCCGACTTCGAACGGTTGCGCAGCGAGCGCATAGTGCTCGACCAGAAGATGATCAAGAAGCAAGACGCGCAACGCAAGCATTTGCAGGCATTCGTTGACCGCTTCCGCGCCAAGGCCAGCAAGGCACGGCAGGCGCAATCGCGCATCAAGATGCTAGCAAAGATGCAGCCGATTAATGCGTTGGTGACCGACGAAGTGCGCTCGATTCACTTTCCGGAGCCGGATAAATTTTTGTCGCCGCCGATCATCGCCACAGATGATGTCGCGGTCGGCTACGAGCCCAGCCATCCGGTGCTGTCCGGCCTCACGCTGCGCATCGATAACGACGACCGCATCGCCCTGCTCGGCTCCAACGGCAACGGCAAATCGACGCTGGTGAAGCTGCTGGCCGGCCGCCTGGCGCCCGAGCACGGCACCGTCACGCGCGCGGCAACCCTCAAGGTCGGCTATTTCGCCCAGCACCAGCTCGACGAACTCGATGAGGATGCAAGCCCCTACGATCACGTCCGCCGGCTGATGCCCAATATGCCGGAAGCCAAAGTGCGCGGGCGTGCCGGCGCGATCGGATTTTCCGGCATTGCCGCCAATAACGCCGTGAAAACGCTATCGGGCGGCGAAAAAGCGCGACTGCTGATGGGGCTTGCGACCTTCGCGGCGCCGCAGCTCATCATCCTCGACGAGCCGACCAATCATCTCGACATCGATAGCCGCGCTGCGCTGATCGAGGCGATCAACGACTATCCGGGCGCGGTTATTTTGGTATCGCACGACCGCTATCTGCTGGAGGCCTGCGCCGATCGGCTCTGGCTGGTGCAAGGCGGCAAGGTCACCCCGTTCGACGGCGATCTCGACGACTACCGGCGCACCGTGCTCGCCGGAGAGGGCCAGGGAATTACTGTCGGGTCAAAATCATCGGCGCGCCCGGATCCAGTGCAAGCCCGCCGCGCCGCCGCCGACAAGCGCGTCGAGACCGCGCCTTTGCGCAAGCGGATTTCGCAAGCCGAAGTCGCAATCGCGCAGCTCACGCGCCAGCTCCACAAACTGGACACCACACTAGGCGATGGCGCTTTGTTCGCAAGCGATCCGGCGCGCGCCGCCGAGCTTTCCAAGACGCGCGCGCAAGTGGTGGCGGCGATTGCCAAGGTGGAAGAGGAATGGCTCGCCGCCAGTGCGGCGCTGGAGACAGCCTGAGCGCTACGGCCACGTTACTGCACGTAAGGGCGCTCGACCTCGCGACTGGCGGCAGTTTTCGGTTTCGTCGGCTTTTTGGCTTTTTGCTTTTTCGCCGGCGGATTGGCCGAAGGCGGCGGCTCGGGCGCGCGGTCGACGATCTTCAGCCGACCGCTGTCGAAGGTGTAGATGCCGGGCCAGGTGCCGGTCAGGTAGGTAAGCACAACCTTGCGTTCGCCTCCATCGCCGGCGCTGATGCTGACGTTGCCGGGAAGGCCGGCGCGCCGCACTACGTCGCATTCGCTCATGCCGAGCGCGACGCCGCCCACGACCTGGGGAGCGCCGGGCGGCTGCTCCGGCAGGCCAGCGTTGGGATTGGCCGAGGCTGGGGTCGCCGCCGGCATGGGGGCACTGGCGAGATCGCCGGCCGTAGAGCTGACCGGCCGGTCGGCTGGCCGCTCAGGCGGCGGGACCGCCGTCGCCGCTGGTGCCGGCGCAGCTTCCGAGGCCGGCGCGCCGCAGCGGCCGTCGGCACCAACCAGCTCTTCCGGCCCGACCAGCCCGCGCGGGCTGAGTTGGACATTCCTGTCGTTGACGGTCGAACTTGCCCAGCTGGGCTTGGCGAACAGGTCCACCGGCTTTGAGAACCAGCCGCCTTCGCTGGCGTCCGAGAATGACTGCAGCGAGTTGGTGCAGCCGGCGACGGCCCCGGCCAATCCAGCGGCACACAAAACGAGCGCGATCCTCGGATTGACGCGATGACGCAAAACGATCTCCCAAGTCTATCCGCTTGTCCCTTAATGGGTATTTTGCGTCATCACGATGGCGGCGACAAGGCAAGGCTGCCAAAGAGTTAACCGCACCAATGGCTGATAGGGCACCAGCTGATAGGGCAATGGCCGATCCGCCATTGGCCTAGCTGCCGGTCTTCCCGAACGGCGAGCTAATATAATTATAATTTTGAAACAGCTAATGCTCCGCCGTCCATATTGTTTACCGGCGCGGAGTTCGCCGTCGACCATTTCCTCGCCCCTCGAATACATGAGGGGATGGGGCGCCGATGGGCGCGTCATTCAGTCTTAAAGTATTGTGATTATAGTCCTAAGCCGCTCACGCCTTCTTGGCCCACCGGCCCTGCTCGTCCGGCTGCCAATACGTCACCTCGAAGCCCTTCGCCTTGGCCTCGGTCCAATGCGCGCGCGCGGCGGCGACTACGTCTTCGTCCTCGCCGTTAAACAGCATCACAATGCGCTGGTAGGCCTCGGCGTCGGCCGGCACCGGCGCGCCGTCGATCAGGAAGCGCACGCTCGCCGCGTTCGGATTGCCGTCATTGACCGTAAGCAGCACCGGCTGCGCGGAAGCGTCCGGTTCGCGCCAGGTGCCGTGCGGCAGGAAGCCATCGTCGCGGTAGGTCCACAAATGCGCGTCGAGCGCCTCGATGCGCTCTTCGGAAGCCCCATGCACGATCACCTTCCAGCCGCGCTCGAGCGATTTCTCCAACAGCGCCGGCAGCACGCCTTCCAGCTTCTGGCCTTGCAGATGATAGAAAAGAATTTCGACCATAGCCCATCGTCACATTGTCGAAGCGATAGCGCACTATCATAATCGACTTCACCGCACCGCGGTACTTAAGCTGCGGGCGAGTAAGTCAGGGAAAGACCTCAAATGAAAATCAGTCAACTTAAAACGGCACTCGGAGCGGCAAATATACTTGGCGTAGCCTCAACCGGATCGATCGCGCAAACAGCCGAGCCCACCTACAAAGGCGACCCAAGTGTGTACAAGTTGATTTTCGAAGTCGCTAATTTCCGGTGATCGAGGCGACCCGCAAAGCAGGCGTGCATGACAACAACGCACAGGGTCATCCGGCCCCATCAATCGCTTACTTCCTCACCCACTACCCGACCAGGCAATACGCCGCAGATGGCAAGACAACCGAATCTACGGGTAAGGCCGGAACAGCAAGAGCCGCTTCCGTGATCGCATCGCATTCAGCAGAGAATATCGGCACAGCAGACTGCAAGCAGCTCTTCGTTGAAAAGAAGTAGCGCGACATCTCTGCGTTTCATAGCGATTAATGCTAGGCCGCCTCCTACGAGGCGGCCTATTGATTCCCTCTGCCTATGCACGCGCTGCGAATCACTTCTCGTAATAATCCGCCACCAGCCGATCCAAGAGCCGCACGCCCCAGCCGGAGCCCCAGCTCTTGTTGGTATCGTTCTGGCGCGAATCGAAACCGGTACCGGCGATATCAAGATGCGCCCACGGCGTCTTGTCGGCGACGAAGCGCTGGATGAATTGTGCCGCGGTGATGGCGCCGCCCCAACGGCTGCCGCCGGTGTTCTTCATGTCCGCGAATTTAGAGTCGATCATCTTGTCGTAGGCGGCGCTCAGCGGCATGCGCCATACCAGTTCGCCGGTGGCAAGTCCGACCTTGGTCAGCCGCTCGCAGAGTTTGTCGTCGTTCGAGAACATGCCAGCGTATTCCTGACCGAGCGCGACGATGATGGCGCCGGTGAGCGTCGCCAGATCCACCATGAATTTCGGCTTGAAACGGTGGGCGGCATACCAGATCACGTCGGCCAGCACGAGACGGCCCTCGGCGTCGGTGTTGATGATCTCGATGGTCTGCCCGGACATCGAGGTTACGATGTCGCCGGGCCGCTGCGCATTGCCGTCCGGCATGTTCTCGACTAGGCCGATCACGCCGACGGCGTTGACGCGCGCCTTGCGCGCGGCGAGCGCCTGCATCAAGCCGACCACGCAGGCCGCGCCCGCCATGTCGCCCTTCATGTCCTCCATGCTGGCGGCCGGCTTGATCGAGATGCCGCCGGTGTCGAAGCACACGCCCTTGCCGATGAAGGCGACCGGCGCATCGCCCCTCTTGCCGCCGTTCCAGCGCATCACCACGACGCGGCTCTCGCGCGCCGAGCCCTGGCCGACGCCGAGCAGGGCGTTCATGCCGAGGTTCTTCATCGCCTTGAGATCGAGCACCTCGACCGCGACGCCGACTTTCTTCAAGCTCGCCGTGCGGCGGGCGAATTCTTCCGGATAGAGCACGTTGGCTGGCTCGTTAACCAGATCACGCGCCATCAGCACGCCGCCGCTGATCGCCTCGCGCGTCGCGTAAGCCTTGCGCGCGGCGGCGACTTCGCCGACCGCGACGGTCACGCTGCGTTTGGCCGGCGGCTTCTCGTCGTCCTTGCGCTTGGTCTTATAGCGGTCGAAAGCGTAGGCGCGCAGCACCACGCCAAGCGCCAAGTCGGCGGCCTGCTCGGCTTTCAGCGCCCCGCTTGGCAATTCGGCGAACACGGTGGCCTCGCTCGCGCTCAGCGGCAGCTTGCCCATGGCGAGGCCGCCGAGCTTGAGTATGTCCTTCTGCTCGAGGCCCGCGGTCTTGCCGGCGCCGATCACCACCAGGCGGGCGACTTTCAGCCCCTCCGGCACGATCAGCTCGAGCGCGGAGCCGCTCTTGCCGGTGAAACGCTCGGCCTTGGCCGCGCGCGCCACCAGAGCGGCGGCGGCCCCCAACGCCTTGGCCGTGGCGCGACCAAATTTGAGCCCGTCGTCGCAGAACACGATGAGAACGCCCGATGTGCCTATTTTGGCCGGCGCGGCGAACGGTGCAAACCCGAGCTTCAGGGCATCGGACATCGGCGCGATCCTTAATCCTGGGGACATCGCTGGTAGGCAGGTCCTGAAAGCCCATATGGCCCGCCGCACCCGCCTCTGCAAAGTCCAAAATCGGTTGGTTTCCAGGCTTTTCAACGCGGCCGGAAACTGGTTTTCTGCAAAGCCGCTGGTTACAGCCCGATTTCCCATCCAGAGCTACCTCCGGGAGCACGGATCGCGGCGGCTATTTTTACTTTTTGTTGTGCATGTTCAACGGGTTTGCCATTGCGCGGCCACTTTGTAGAGGGATCAAGGTAAACCTAACGGGGGCTGGGACTAGGCTGGTTGCGCTTTGCGCCCGGGGCGCGTACCGGGCGGGGGTGGCGCATGCTGGAACCTGGGGGACGACGCGTCGGATGGGGTCGATAAGCCGATATATTTTCCGCACGACGTTCGGTGCGTTCCTGGTCATATTGGTCAGCCTGACCGCGGTCATCTGGGTCACGCAGGCGCTGCATGACATCGACCTGATCACCAGCCAGGGTCAGTCCATCCTAGTTTTCATCGGCATCACCGGCCTGATCATTCCCCTTCTCGTCCTGGTGATCGCGCCAATCGCGCTGTTGATCGCGGTCGCGCACACGCTCAACAAGATGTCCACCGACAGCGAAATCATTGTGATGAACGCGGCCGGCGCGTCGCCATGGCTTCTGTTCCGCGCCTTCCTGTCGGTGGCGGTCGCGGTCTCGCTTTTGGTGACGGTGATCAGCGCCTACTTCGCGCCCAAGGGCCTGCGCATGCTGGGCGACTGGCTCACCGAGGTGCGCGCCGACGTGGTCGCCAATCTGGTGCAGCCGGGCCGCTTCGTCACCATCGAAAACGGCGTCACCATGCGCATCCGCGAGCGGCGCAGCAATGGCCAGTTGGCCGGCATCTTCCTCGATGACCAGCGCGATCCGGCGCAGCGCGTCACCATGATCGCGGATGTCGGCGACTTGCTCGACAATGCCAAAGGCACCTTTCTGATCCTGCAGAACGGCATGGTGCAGCGCTTCGAGGCCAAGCAGCGCGATCCGACGATGGTGGTGTTCGACCGCTATGCCTTCGACCTCTCCCAGTTCGTCCCGGGACCGCAGGCGGTGAAATATTCGATCCGCGAGCGCTATCTTTGGCAGCTACTGTTTCCCGATCCGAAGGATCAGCTCTACATCGAGCAGCCGAAGCAGTTCCGCGCCGAGCTGCATGACCGGCTGATCGCGCCGGTCTATCCGCTCGCCTTCGCCGTGATCGCTTTTGCCTACCTGGGCGCGCCGCGCACCAACCGTCAAAGCCGCACGATTTCGATGCTCGGCGCGGTTGGCGGCGTGGCGGTTCTGCGCCTGACCGGATTCGTCTCCACTGTGTTCGGCGCTACCATGCCGTGGATGCTGTCGCTACAATATGTGGCGCTCGCTATCGCTTTCGCCAGCGGCCTGTTCGTGATCGGCCGCGGCGTGATCATCGAGCCGCCCGCTTTCATCGCTGATTGGCTGGCCGCGCTTACCGAGCGCGTGGCCCGGCGCGTCGCCACGCAATGAGTTGGTCATGCCGCTAATCGGTGGAACACTCGGGCGTTATTTCGGCATGCGTTTCCTGAGCGCGGTGCTGATGGTATTCGGCGGCATCTTCGTGCTGGTCGCGCTGGTCGACTACATCGAGATGATGCGCCGCGCCAGCGATATTCCGTTCGTCTCGGCAATCCTGGTAGCGAAGGCTTCGTTCTACCGCGTTCCGCTAATTGCCGAACGGATAATGCCGTTCTGCGTGCTGATCGGCACGATGGCCTGTTATCTCAACCTATCGCGGCGGCTGGAATTGGTGGTTGCCCGTTCCGCTGGCCTGTCGGCCTGGCAATTTATTTCGCCAGCGGTGATCGTGGCCCTGCTGCTCGGCGTCTTCGCCACCACCGTCTACAATCCGATCGCGGCGATCATGCAGGAGCGATCGAAGCGCTATGATGCCATGGTATTCGGAGAGAAATCGAACGCGCTGCGCAGCGGCGGCCCATTCTGGACCAGCCAGCGCAGTAGCGAAGGCCAAGCCGTCATCAACGCCAAGTCCAGCCGCGACCAGGGCGTCACCCTCAACGGCGTGACGGTTTTCACATTCGACAATGCGGGCCATTTCATGCAGCGGATCGAGGCCCGCTCAGCCGTCTGGAGCCCGGGGTATGGCGGCTCAAGGATGCCCGCGTCAACGAGCTGGGAACCGTGCCGGTCAATCGTGCGGACTACCCGCTCAAGACCAGCCTGACGCCCGAACAAGCTCGCGAAAGCTTTGCCACTCCCGAGACTGTGTCGTTTTGGGAACTTCCAACGTATATCACGATCGCGGACCATGCGGGCCTTATTGCCGTAGGCTATAGATTTCAACTCCAGAAGCTTCTGGCACAGCCATTTTTGCTGGCCGCTATGGTTTTCCTAGCCGCCGCCGTCAGTCTACGTTTCTTCCGCTTCGGCGGGGTGCAAAAGATGATTTTAAGTGGCGTGGCATCGGGCTTTCTGCTTTATGTTTTGTCGAAAGTCACTGAGGATATGACTAAGGCCGAGCTGATGCATCCTGCGGCAGCGGCTTGGCTGCCCGTGCTTGCCGGGGGCCTGACGGGGTTTATTGCGTTGTTGTACCAGGAGGACGGGTGATGGCGGGGCCGGTTTGCGCTCGTCCACCAGTGCCCCGGCCTCGTCGCTGTGGCGTCGCAGGCGTGATTGCCGTCCTCGCCGTCCTGGCTTGCGGCGGCATGTTCACTTGCGAGCCGGCTTACGCCCAACAGATATTCAGTTTCCCTCAGAACCCGCCGCCGCGGCCAAAATCCGCGATCGCCATCGAGCGGGAAAAGGCTGGCAACCAGCAGCAGATGCTCGTGAAGGCGAATGAGATCGACTATGACTACACCAATCACCGCGTCTCCGCTGTTGGCAACGTACAGATTTATTATCGCAACTCGACGCTCGAAGCCGACCGGGTGATCTACGCCCAGACCACCAAGCGTCTGCACGCCGAAGGCAATGTCAGGCTCACCGAAGTGGACGGCAAGGTCACCTATGGCTCCATCATGGATCTGTCGGACGATTATCGCGACGGGTTCGTCGATTCGCTGCGTCTGGACACCCCCGAACTGACGCGCATGGCGGCCGCCCGCGCCGAGCGCACCAACGGAAACATCACCGTCCTCCATAGCGGCGTCTACACCGCCTGCTTGCCTTGCAAGGACGATCCGAAGAAGCCGCCGCTATGGCAGGTAAAAGCCGCGCGCATCATCCACGACGAAGGCGAGAAGATGATCTATTTCGAGGACGCGCGCCTCGAATTCTTCGGCCGGCCGCTCGCCTGGCTGCCCTACTTCTCAACGCCCGATCCGACCGTCAAGCGCAAGTCCGGCGTGCTGGTGCCGTCGATATCGTCGAGCTCCATTTACGGAGTCGCGCTTGAAGTACCCTATTACTGGGCGCTTGCGCCAGACTATGACGCGACCTTCTCGCCCATGATAACCACCAAGCAGGGAGCGCTGCTGCAAGGCGAGTTTCGCCAGCGGCTGCTCAACGGCGCCTACTCGATCCGCGCCGCCGGCATCTACCAGCTCGATCCCGGGTACTTTACCAATACCAGCGGCGTGCCTGCGCCCGGAGACCGCAATTTTCGCGGCAGCATAGAAACCGCGGGCCAGTTCGCCATCACCGACAAATGGGTCTGGGGCTGGGACGGCGTGGCGCTGACCGATAAGACATTCCTGCAGGACTACAATCCGCGTCTATCGAGCTATCATTACACCGACACGTTCGGGGCCTCCGCCAATTCAGGCCTCTCGCAGATTTATCTCTCCGGCAAGGGCAACCGCAGCTATTTCGATATTCGCTCGCTCTACTACTACGGCTTCTCGACCGCCGATGTGCAGAACCAGATCCCGGTCATCCATCCAGTGCTCGATTACGACTACACCGTCGACCATCCAATCATGGGCGGCGAGTTCGGTTACAACTTCAACTTCACCAGCCTGACGCGCAACCAAGCCGAGTTTGACGCGATCAACCAGACCGCATCCAACGCCGGCACCTGCTCGCAGACCGCCAACGCCGCGATCATTACTTCCAGCAATTGCCTGCTGCGCGCCATTCCCGGCACCTACAGCCGCTTCTCAGCGGAAGCGCACTGGCGGCGCAGCTTCACCGACACGTTCGGCCAGGTGTTCACGCCGTTCATATCGCTGAGCGCCGACGCCGCGTCCATGCAAATCAACAACGATCCGGGCGTGTCCAACTACATCGCCACAGGTGACACCAATCTGGTGCGCGCCATGCCAACCGTCGGCCTGGAATATCGTTACCCCTTCATCAGTGTGCAATCCTGGGGCACCCAGACCATCGAGCCGATCGCCCAGGTAATCGCGCGGCCGAATGAACCGCAGGTCGGCCAATGGCCAACCGAGGACGCGAACAGCCTGATCTTCGACGACAGCAATCTGTTCCGCGTCGACAAGTTCTCCGGCTGGGACCGGGTCGAGGGCGGTGGGCGCGCCAATTATGGAGTGACCTACACTGCGCAATTCAATCGTGGCGGCGCCTTCAACGCGTTGTTCGGCCAGTCCTACAGCCTTTGGGACAATTCATTCGCGCAAGCCGGCATCGCCAATGTCGGTCTCAACAGCGGGCTCGACACCACCCGCTCCGACTATGTGGCGCGGGCCTCGTACCAACCCAACAGTACCTATAAATTCAGCTCGCGCTTCCGCTTCGACAACGACACCTTTGCCGTCAAGCGGTTGGAACTCGAAACAAGCGCCAATTTCGATCGCTGGAGCGTTAGCCTGCTCTATGGCGACTATGCCGCGCAGCCCGAGATCGGCTTCCTCGACCGCAACCAAGGCTTGCTCGGTTCCGCATCAGTCAAGCTCGACGCCAACTGGGTGCTGCGCGGGTCCGCTCTCTACAATCTTAATTCCAATCAATTCGTCCAAAATTCGTTCGGCGTCGGCTATGTCAACGATTGCCTAATTTTGGGCCTAAATTACGTTACCAATTACAGCTACGGGACCGGAACGCCGCAGCTCAACCATACGGTCATGCTGCAATTGAGTTTGCGTACGCTCGGCGGCACATCGGTCAGCCAGGCCGTCGGGACAAACGCGACCACGCATTGATGCAAACTACCGAAAATGCATCCGACCGCCGATTGCGCCCGCTGCAATGGATATCGCGATGCCGAGGACTAGCGTGAGATTTCCTTCATTCCGCCGCTGGCTGGCTGGCGTTGCGCTCGCCGCGGCCATCGCCGTGCCGTCGGCGGCTTTCCCGCAGATTGTGGTGGTCGCCAACGGCTTGCCGATCACGGCTTACGACATCGAGCAGCGCACCAAATTGATCGCGACTTCGACTCATAAGCCTCCCACACGCCAGGAAGTCATCCAAGAACTGATCGACGACCGTATCAAGATCGCGAAGGCCAAGACCTATGGCTTCGAGGTGCCCGATACGGAGGTTGACCAGGCCTTCGACAATATGGCCAAGAACCAGCACATATCGACGCAGCAGTTCTCCCAGACCGTCGAACGCGCCGGTATTTCTCCGGCCACGATCAAGGCGCGCATCCGCGCCGAGCTGACATGGAACCAATTGGTGCGCGGCAAGTTCAGCTCGTCGCTGGAAATCGGCGAATCCGACATCTCCAAAGCGCTTCGCGATCGCAACGAAAACCAAGGCGAGGTGGTCGGCTACATCTACACGCTTTATCCGGTCATGGTCCTGGTCCCGCCGGGGTCGAGCGCGACCGTCATGGAGGCCAAGCGCCACGAGGCGGAAAACCTGCGCAGCCGCTTCGTCTCCTGCAACGAGGGCCTGGCAATGTCACGCGCGCTGCGCGACGTCGCAGTACGCGAGCCGATCTCGCGCAGCTCGGGCGATCTCCCGCAGCAGCTGCGCGATCTGCTCGGCACGATCCAGATCGGCCACCTGACCACGCCGGAAGCGACGGAGCAGGGCCTGCAGATGTTCGCATTGTGCAACAAGAAGGAGAGCAAAACCGACTCTCCGCTCAAGACCCAAGTGCGCCAGGAGCTATTCGCCAAGCGGTTCGAAGCCGAGTCCAAAAAATTCCTCGACGAGATCCGCAAACAGGCGATGATCGAATACAAATGAGCACGCCTGCGCGGCTTCCTCTGGCGTTGACCATCGGCGAACCGGCGGGCATCGGCCCCGACTTGACGCTCACCGTTTGGCGGCGCCGGGTCGAACTCGACCTACCGGCCTTCTATCTCATCGGCGATGCGGATTTTCTCGGCAGCCGCGCGCGCATCCTCGGCTTGGATGTGCCGCTCGCCATCGTCGCACCCGAGGAGGCCGGCGCCGCCTTCGAGCGCGCCTTGCCGCTCGTCCCGCTCGGCTTGCCCCTCACCGCCGCGCCCGGCACCCCCGATGCCAGCAGCGCGCCGGCCGCCATTGCCTCGATCCGCCGCGCGGTCGCCGATGTGCTGGGCGGCCGTGCCGCCGCGGTGGTCACCAATCCGGTCGCCAAGAACGTGCTCTATCGGTCCGGCTTTGCCGAGCCCGGCCATACCGAATTCCTGGCCAAGCTTGCCGCGGAGACGACCGGCAAAGCGGCGCATCCGGTGATGATGCTGTGGTCGGCGGAGCTCGCCGTCGTGCCGGTGACCATTCATCTGCCGCTGCGCGAGGTGGTGTCGCGCCTGACCAGCGAGCTCGTGCTGGAGACCGGGCGCATTGTAGCGCGCGATCTCGCTGCGCGCTTCGGTATCGCGCGCCCACGCCTCGCGGTCGCCGGGCTCAATCCGCATGCCGGCGAGGAAGGCGCGCTCGGCGAGGAGGACCGCATCATCGTGGCGCCGGCGATCAAGCAGTTGCGCGCGGAGGGCATCGACGCCATCGGGCCGCTGCCGGCTGACACGCTGTTCCACGAGCGGGCGCGCGCAAGCTACGACGTCGCCTTGTGCATGTATCACGACCAAGCGCTGATCCCGATCAAGACACTGGCCTTCGAGCGCGCGGTGAACGTGACGCTCGGCCTGCCTTTCGTGCGCACCTCGCCCGATCACGGCACGGCGTTCGACATCGCAGGTACCGGCCGCGCCGTTCCGTCGAGCCTGGTAGCGGCGCTGACGCTGGCCGCGCGGCTTTCCGCCAATACGCCGGCGCTCGTGCCCGCAAAGTAGAATGGCGCAGATCGACGACCTGCCGCCGCTGCGCGAGGTCATTCGCCGGCATGGCTTGTCCGCCAAGAAATCGCTCGGACAGAATTTTTTGCTCGACCTCAATCTGACCGCGCGCATCGCTCGCGCGGCCGCGCCGATCGAGGCCGCGGTCGTGGTCGAGGTCGGCCCCGGGCCGGGCGGGCTGACCCGCGCGCTGCTGGTGGAGGGCGCGCGGCGCGTGATCGCCATCGAACGCGACGACCGCGCGATTCCTGCCCTGGAGGAGATCGCCGCGCGCTATCCCCGCCAGCTGGAGGTCGTGACCGGCGACGCGCTTAACTTCAACGCGCGCGCCCACCTCGGGAACGAACGCGCGCGCGTGGTCGCCAACCTGCCCTACAATATCGCGACCGCGCTGCTAATCGGCTGGCTGACCGAGACGTGGCCGCCCTGGTACGACGCGCTGGTCCTGATGTTTCAGCGCGAGGTGGCCGAGCGCATCGTCGCAACGCCAGGGAGCAAGACCTATGGCCGACTTTCGGTTCTGGCGAATTGGCGCTGCGAGAGCAAGATCCTGTTCGACGTGGCCCCAAGCGCCTTCGTGCCGCCGCCCAAGGTGACCTCGTCGGTGGTGCGGTTGATCCCGCGCGCAGAGCCTCTCCAATGCGACGCCGGCGTCTTGCAGAAGGTGACCGAGGCGGCATTCGGCCAGCGCCGCAAGATGCTGCGCCAGAGCCTCAAGTCGCTGGGCGTGGACACGGGTGTACTGCTCGCCGCAGCCGCCATCGAGCCGACCGCGCGGGCAGAGGAAATTCCCGTACAAGGTTTCGTCGCTCTGGCTAATATTTTGACTGGGAAGACGAAAGGCCGCGTGTAAAGTTCGCCGCCCATGCAGATGCACCGCCAATCCCTCACAGCCTATGGCGCGCCGTTGTGCGAAACGGTGGTGGACGCCCCACAACCGAAGGGCACCGAAGTGCTGGTGCGCATCGCGCGCTGCGGCGTCTGCCATTCCGACCTGCACATGCAGGACGGCTATTTCCGGCTCGGCGACGGCAAACAGCTCGACGTGCGCGCCGGCCGCACGCTGCCGTTCACACTCGGCCACGAGATCGCTGGCGTCGTGGAAAGCGCCGGGCCGGACGCCAGCGTGGCGCCGGGCGCCCAGGTCGCGATCTATCCCTGGATCGGCTGCGGCGAATGTCCCGCTTGCAAAGCGGGCGACGAGAACATTTGCTCTGCGCCGCGTCATCTGGGCATTACTGTAGACGGCGGTTTCGCCACTTGTGTGCTGATCCCGCACCCGCGCTACCTGATCGACTACGCGCCGTTGTCGGCCTCTTACGCCGGCGCGCTGATGTGCTCGGGGCTGACCGCCTATGCTGCGCTCAAGCGCCTCAAGGATCGCGCCGCGCGCGCGCCGCTGCTGCTGGTGGGCTTAGGTGGCGTCGGACTGATGGGGCTGGCGCTCGCCCGGGCCATGTATGGCACGGCGCCTTACGTCGCCGACATCGATGCGAAGAAATGCGAGGCAGCGCTCTCCGCCGGTGCGCTGGCCGCCTTCGATCCGGCCGATGCGGGCGCGCGCAAGGCGCTGCTGAAAGCGAGCGGTGGCATCTACGCGGCTTGCGATTTCGCCGGCTCCGAGGGCTCGCTCAATTTCGCCAACGGCGTGCTGGCTAAGGGCGGCAAGGTGGTGGTCACCGGCCTAATTGGCGGCGCCTATTCCACCGCGGTCGCCATGTTTCCGCTCAAGGCCATGACCATCGAGGGCACCACCACCGGTACCTTGGCGGAAGCGCGCGAGCTGATCAATTTGGTGCGGGCGAAAAACATCGCCGCGCCGCCGATCGCCGAGCGGCCCTTGGCGCAGGCGCAGGCGACGCTAGACGATTTGCGCAGCGGGAAAATTGTCGGGCGCGTGGTGCTGACGCCGTAAAAACTAAGGTTGGTGCGCAGCGGTTGGTCTATGTCCGCTATCCCCCAAAAGCAGACATTCGGCAACGCAAGGCACATCCGCTTTGTGCCGATTTTGTTGCAGAAGTGATTTGAGGACTTTGGCGAACAGTGATTCCGTCTTCTAACGATATTTTTGCGTCGGAGACGGACGATGATGGGACGTCAGAACAGCGATCAGGGTCCTCTTTTCTACGAGTTCTGCCTTCCGCCTTGCTTGGCTTTCTGCCAGGTCGTTAGATACCGGTGCTAGCGAGCGTCGCCCATCTCTCTTCGGGCGATGTGAATCCTCCACTTCGACTACACAAACCCGCGCCCTAACCGGCGCGGTTTTTTTTGGCAGCTCTCCGCTATGAAATGAAAGAGCTTACGAAGGAGCCCCCGGCCGCCATTAACATGTCCGGGGCTCCCTGCGGTAGTAGCGACTCAAAAGGAGCAAACCAAAAGAGCCGCCCGGCACATTTCATAAGTGCCTCAACTTTAATCGGCAATCAACCCGCCTATTAGGACATCGCGGTTAGCGACGAAAGGCCGCCTACTCGGTCAGCCGCCACCACCATTCCCGCGACTCGCGCCGGGCGAGGTTGCCCTCAGCCCGCTGGTTGGGCGGTGAACTGCGCTCGGCAATAGTCCGCCACATGTCCCTCTCGCCCTTCATGTTCTCGAGCGCCAGCTTCAGATCGGCCACCTGCTGTTCGGCCAGTTCTGCCCGCAGGCGCAGTTTCGCATTAGGGGCCGGTGCATTGGGTGATGCGTATTGATCGACGCGGAGGATGGTGGACTTGTTAACGCCGACCGCTGCGGCTGTCGTTGCGAGGGCGTGCATGGCGTTGCCTATCGCTGCAATGGATGGTGGAGGCACACGGTGCGCTGGTCAGGTTAATAGATAGTTGATGGCTTGCGATGTCGGCGGAGGCCTAGGCCTGCGATCAAAACCCCATCTAGCAGCTCCTGACTGCTGCTTGATCTTGCACCGCTTTTAGCAATCGCCTCATTCGCGGCATTGTCCTGGGTATCAAGCGTCAGATTCTGATCACTAGAGCTTCGCTATCAGCCCGCGCACGAAATCGGATAGGCCCGGCTGGCGTTCACGCTTGAGCCGCTCGGCGGCGAGGACCGCCTTCACATCGTCGAAGGCCTTATCGAGATCGCGATTGATCACGACATAGTCGTACTCGGCCCAGTGGCTCATTTCGTCGGCGGCCTTCGCCATGCGGCGGTGGATGGTCTCGTAATCGTCCTGCGCACGCGACTTCAGGCGGCGTTCTAGTTCGGGGATCGAGGGCGGCAGCACGAATACGCTGACCAGATCGCCGCGTGCCTTCTCGCGCAATTGCTGGGTGCCCTGCCAGTCGATATCAAACAGCACGTCGCGGCCAGCAGCGAGTGCGTCCATCACCGGCTTCTTCGGCGTGCCGTAATAATTGTCGAACACCTCAGCCCATTCCAGCAGCGCGTCCTTCTCGACGAGCGCGTCGAACTCCCGGCGATCGATGAACGTATAGTCTTGGCCGTCCACTTCGCCCGGCCGCATCTTTCGCGTGGTGACCGACACCGACAGCGTCACGCCCTTGTCCTGCTCGAGCAGGCGGCGCGACAGCGTGGTCTTGCCGGCGCCCGAGGGCGACGACAGCACCAGCATCAGCCCGCGGCGCGCGATCATCGCGGTCTCCGGTAGTGTCTTCGCCATCCTCACTCCAGATTCTGCACCTGCTCGCGGAACTGCTCGACCACGCTTTTGAGCTCGAGGCCGATATTAGTGAGATCGACGTCGTTGGCCTTGGCGGTAAGCGTATTCGATTCGCGGTTGAGTTCCTGCGCCAGAAAATCGAGCCTTCGGCCGACCGGGCCGCCGTCGGCGATCAGCTTCTGCGCTTGCCCGACATGCGAGGCCAAGCGGTCTAGCTCCTCGCGGATATCGGCCTTGCTGGCGAGCATGATCGCTTCCTGGTGCAGGCGGTCGCTATCGAAGCGTTGCGAGGCGGACAGCAGCGTTGCCACCTGCTCGGCCAGCCGCGCCTTGATCGCTTCCGGCTTGCGGCCGGGGGCGGCTTCCGCGCGCGCCGCCAGCGCGGCGATTTCCGCAAGCCGCGCCGACAGCAGGCGGCCAAGCGTTGCGCCCTCGCCGCGCCGCATGGCGACAAGATCGGCCAGCGCCTTGTCGAAGCCCGCGAGGATCGCGGCCTCGGCGGCACGGCGGTCCTCCTCGCCTTCGTCTTCCTCGGTGACCTCGATCACGCCTTTCAGTGACAGAATGCCATCGAGCGAGGGCGGCGCCGCTTCGACTTTACCGCGCAGGCTCGTGAGCGTCGCCAGCACGGCATTGAGCACCGGCTCGTTGATCTTGACCGTGGGCGCCACGCCTTTGCGCTCGACGGTGAGATTGGCGTAAGCGGTGCCGCGGTTGAGCTTCTCGGCCGCCCGCGCGCGCGCCGGCACCTCAATCGCATCCCAGCGCGGCGGCAGGCGCAGCCGCAGATCGAGACCTTTGGCGTTGACCGATTTGAGCTCCCAGCTCCATGCATATGAGCCAGCGACACCCTGGCCACGAGCGAAGCCGGTCATGCTCGACAAGGCCATCGGGGTTCGATCTCGTGTTGGTTGATCCGCGGAAAGCGCGGGGAACTTAGCCGTGCGTCTTCGTCGTCACAAGGGATTACGCCTTTGGATTAGGGCTTTGCGGTTGCCGGGTCGGGCAACGCGTTGTTCTCGATCGCGCGCAGGCGCGCCACATTCTTCTGATGCTGATCATAGTTTTCCGAGAACACGTGGCCGCCGCTGCCGTCGGCGACGAAATAGAGGTCTTTGGTGCGCGCCGGATTAGCGGCGGCCTCGAGCGAGGCGCGGCCCGGATTGGCGATCGGCCCCGGCGGGAGCCCGTCGATCACATAGGTATTGTACGGCGTCGGCTGCTCGATCTCACTTTTCAGGATCGGGCGGCCGAGCGAACCTTTGCCGCCGGTCAAGCCGTAGATGATCGTCGGATCGGACTGCAATCGCATCTTGTTTTTCAGGCGATTGACGAACACCGAGGCCACGCGCGAGCGCTCATCCGGCTTGCCGGTTTCCTTCTCCACGATCGAGGCGAGGATGACCAGCTGCTCCGGCGTCTTGACCGGAAGATCCGGCATGCGGTGTTCCCAAACCTCCTGCAAAAGATGCAGGTGCGCCTGTTGCATGCGCTGGATGATCTGCGCGCGCGCCATGCCGCGGGTGAATTTGTAGGTCTCCGGCAGAAGGGTGCCCTCGCGCGGGATTTCCTTGATCTGGCCGGAGAGTGCGTCGTTCTCCAGGAGCTTGGCGACGATCTGCTCGGAAGTCAGCCCTTCCGGGATCGTGAGTGCATGCTGCACCACCTTGTTTTCGACGATGGTGTTGACCACGTCGGTGAGGCTGGCGGCTTTGGTGAACTGGTATTCGCCGGACTTGAGTTCGCCGCGGGCCTTGAGCACTAGCACCCCGCCGATGAACACCCAAGGCTGGTCGATCACGCCTTCGCGCGCCAGCAGGTCGGCGATATCGCGGATGCCGAGCCCGCGCGGAATATTGACAACCTTGTCGTCGCTAAGCGGTCCGGGCGCTTCGAAGCGCTGCTTGCCGAAGTAAAGCGCGCCGCCGACGGCGACCGAGACCACGATCAGCACGGTGAAGATCGCGTTGCCGGCGATCACCAGCGGATGGCGCACCCGTCGCGAGCGGCGCGTAGGGGGCGGCACTCGTTCCGGCTCGAGTGCGGCGCGCGGACTGCGCGGCGGCTTGCCGCTGGGCGGAGGCGGTGGCACCGGCACAGGGCCAAGTCCGCTCCCGGCTGCGCGAGGCGCGCCGTCTTGCGGTGGATTGGAATTCACGCGCCCGCTCCCGCTATCGGCACCGGCAAGCTCACCTTCGACACACTCCAGTTTAGCGATCAGCCGCGCGCCCCGTCACGGTGCCCGGGCGCGCCGCTCGCTCCGGCCGAGGCGGACTCGGAAATCATTAGCGGCTTTCGCAGGTTAGGAAGAATTATGGCGAAAGCAAGCTTGGGAAGCGGCTTGCTAGTCGGTATAGCGGCTGAAGATCAGCGAGGCATTGGTTCCGCCGAAGCCGAATGAGTTCGACAAAGCAGTGCCGATGTCGCGCTTGCGCGCCACATGCGGCACCAGATCGATCGGCGTGTCGACCGACGGATTATCGAGATTGATGGTGGGCGGGGCAACCCCGTCGCGGATCGCCAGGATCGAGAAGATCGCCTCCACTGCGCCGGCGGCGCCGAGCAGATGGCCGATGCAGGATTTGGTCGAGGACATCGAGATGCGCCCGGCGGCATTGCCGACTACGCGCTGCACCGCGCCGAGCTCGATCTCGTCACCGAGCGGCGTCGAGGTGCCGTGCGCATTGATATAGTCAATGTCGCCCGCGGAAATTCCGGCGCGCTTGATGGCCATGCTCATGCAGCGGAACGCGCCGTCGCCGTCCGGCGATGGCGCCGTAATATGATAAGCGTCGCCCGACATACCGTAGCCGACCAGTTCGGCATAGATCTTGGCGCCGCGCGCCTTGGCGTGGTCGAGCGCTTCCAAAACCACCACGCCGGCGCCCTCGCCCATCACAAAGCCGTCGCGATCCTTGTCGTAGGGGCGCGAAGCGCGCTTGGGCTGGTCGTTGAAACCGCTGGAGAGCGCGCGCAACGCCGCAAAGCCCGATAGCGCGATGCGATTAACTGGGGATTCGGCGCCGCCTGCCACCATCACATCGGCGTCGCCCAGCGCCACCATGCGCGCAGCATCGCCGATCGCGTGCGCGCCGGTCGAGCAGGCTGTGACCACGGCATGGTTCGGGCCCTTCAGGCCGAATTCGATCGACACATAGCCGGAGGCGAGATTGATGATGCGGCCGGGAATGAAGAACGGCGAAATCCGGCGAGGACCTTTCTCGTGCAGAATAATGGCGTTCTCGGCGATGCCTTCGACGCCGCCGATGCCCGAACCGATCAGTACGCCGGTGGAATTCTGCTCGTCGCTGCTTTGCGGCCGCCATCCGGCATCGTCGAGTGCCTGGCGCGCCGCGCACATGCTAAAAACGATGAAATCGTCAACCTTGCGCTGCTCCTTCGGCTCCATCCATTGATTGGGATTGTAGGAGCCATTTGTGCCGTCGCCGCGGGGCACCACGCCAGCGATCTTGCAGGATATGTCGGAGACGTCGAAGCTTTCGATCTTTTTCACGCCGCTCTCGCTTTTGAGCAAGCGCTGCCATGTCGTCTCCACGCCGCATCCGAGCGGCGTGAGCATCCCCATTCCGGTGACGACGACACGTCTCATGACCGGCTCCGAGCCAAATACCAAGCTTCTATGCTCCACCGGGGCATAGCCCACACGTCAGCGACTAGTGAAGCGATCGAGCAGCGGCGCGGGCTTTCGCTCAGCTTTTTGCGTTCTTTTCCAGAAATTTGACGGCATCGCCGACGGTCAGGATCGTTTCGGCTGCATCGTCGGGAATCTCGCAGCCGAATTCCTCCTCGAAAGCCATCACGAGCTCGACGGTGTCGAGACTATCGGCGCCAAGATCGTCGATGAAACTCGCTTGCTCGGTCACCTTATCGGGTTCTACCCCCAGGTGTTCCACGACGATCTTTTTTACCCGCTCGCCAATATCACTCATCGTTCCAACCTCGTGCTTTATAGATTTGGGCTGCGGCCGGGACCGGATCGCAACCATCGCGGTTAAGGCCTCGTCGTGGTTGACGGTGGTGTGACGACCTTCAAGTGCAGAGCATCTGTTGCGACGTCTGCCACTGGCCGCCCCAGCCGGGCCGAATTTCGGTTACCATACTTCAAATGCGTTGACTAGCGCGGGGCAGCGTAACCGGGTGCTCCCTGAAATGCCAAGCATTTCCAGCTAAATCATTGCCATGCCGCCGTTGACGTGAATGGTCTGCCCGTTGACATATGCCGCTTCGTCCGAGGCCAGATAGACCGCCGCCGCCGCCACGTCGGCCGGCGTCCCGAGCCGGCCGGCGGGAACTCTGGCCATAATTGTCTCACGCTGCTTGTCATTGAGCTTATCGATCATGGCGCTGGCGATGACGCCGGGGGCGATGCAGTTGGCGGTGACGTTGCGCTTGGCGTATTCGGCGGCGACCGACTTCATCATGCCCACCATGCCGGCCTTCGATGCGGTGTAGTTGCCCTGCCCCGGATTGCCGGTATAGCCGACGATCGACGAGATGCCGATCACGCGGCCCCAGCGCCGGCGCATCATCGTCTTCACCGCCGCGCGGGTGAGCCGGAATGTCGCAGTCAGGTTCACCGCGATGACCTTTTCCCAGTCCTCGTCGCGCAACTGCACGAACAAATTGTCGCGGTTGACCCCGGCATTGGCGACCAGGATGTCGAGTTTCGCCATTTTTTCTTCCGCGCTCGGCACCAAGGCCTCGACGGCGTCTTTGTCGGCGAGATCGCAGGGCAACACATGCACGCGATCCCTCAGTTCGCCGGCGAGCGCATCGAGCACGTCGCGGCGCGTGCCGGAGAGCGCGACGGTGGCGCCCTGGCCGTGTAGTGCGCGAGCAATCGCGCCGCCGATTGCGCCGGTGGCGCCGGTCACCAGCGCGGTCTTGCTGTTAAGGTCGAACATCAAGAACTCCTAATTCGTCTGCGCATGATCTTGTCCGGGATCATGCGCGAGCCGCTTTGAACGCAGCGATGTCCTCAGGGCTGCCGATCGCACTTGCGCTCGCGCCATCGGCGATACGCTTGATCAGTCCGCTCAGCACCTTGCCGGCTCCCACCTCGTAGAACGTCATGACGCCGGCAGCCGCCATGACGGCGACCGACTCGCGCCAGCGCACCGTGCCGGTGACCTGCGCAACCAGCGCGCGCACGATTTCGGCCGGCTCGCTGATCGGCTTGGCCAGCACGTTCGCCACCACCGGCACCAGTGGCGGCTTGATGCTGACCTGCGCCAGCGCCTGCGCCATCACGTCGGCGGCCGGTTGCATCAAGGCGCAATGGAAGGGCGCGGACACCGCCAGCAGCATGGCACGCTTGGCGCCCTTGGTCTTGGCGATCTCCACAGCGCGCTCGACCGCCGCCTTGTCGCCCGACACCACCACCTGACCGGCGCCGTTATCGTTGGCGGCCTGGCAGACCTGCCCCTGCGCGGCTTCCGAAGCCACCGCCACCGCCGCGTCGTAGTCGAGCCCAAGCAGCGCCGCCATGGCGCCGACGCCGACCGGTACCGCTTTCTGCATCGCCTGCCCGCGCGTGCGCAGCAGCCGCGCGGTGTCGGCGACGCTGAAAGCGCCGGCCGCGGCGAGCGCCGAATATTCGCCGAGCGAATGACCGGCGACGAATCGTGCATCACGTTTGAGATCGAGACCGGTCTCTTCCTTTAGCACGCGCAGCGTGGCGAGCGAGACCGCCATCAGCGCCGGCTGGGCATTCTCGGTTAGGGTAAGCGCCTCGGCCGGCCCCTCGAACACGATAGTACTCAGCTTGGCGCCGAGGGCCTCGTCGACCTCGTCGAACACCTGTCGGGCCGGCGCAAAATTCACCGCCAGCGCCTTGCCCATGCCGACCGTCTGGCTTCCCTGGCCCGGAAACACGAAAGCGACCGCCATGCCCTCTCACAACCTCGTATTTTTGCCGGAATCGGGCCGAAAGACACTGCAAGACGGGTCCTGTCAAGCTAGCCGGGGCCGGTAACCAAGCGAAAAGAGTCAGTTAAGATGTACTTTTATTGCCGATAACGCCGTTTCATGCCCGAATTTGTTACCGAACAGGATCTCGCCCGCGCCCGCGGCGATGCAGTCTTCCGCCAGCAACTGATGATCGGAAGTCTCGAACGGCTGCTGGAAGCGCTCAAACAGAAGCGTAAGGCCGAGGATCTTAGCCCGGAATCGGCCCGCCAGTTGCGCGAGGGCGTCAATCTCGCGGTCAAGCTCGCCGACCGGCTGCGGGAGGTCGCCAATAACCGGGGCCCGTAGGCGGCCTGAACGCTTTGCGTCCGCACGGGCGCTTTATTTGGTGGCCTATGATTTTGCCCGAAAACCGGTTCCCACTTTTCGGGATCACGCGCTTTCGCTTGCCTTTTTTGGCCTAATCCGCCTATAACCCGCGCGCTCCGTCGATCCCTGGTTGGGAGCTGAACGGACGGCCGTTTTTCAAAGAAAAACGGTAGGGCCAGTGGGCCCGTCGTCCCGTGTTCCCGCCTTCAGAGCATTCGAGCCTTTCCCGAAGGGCTCGAGGGGCTTGGCGCCAGGATCGAGGACATGGGTAAACATAGGGAAAGGCATTTCATGCCGCTATACGAACACGTCTATCTCGCGCGCCAGGACCTGAGCGCGCAGCAGGTCGAGGAATTGACCGCCAAGCTTTCAGGCGTAATCACCGAGGCGGGCGGCAAAATCACCAAGACCGAATATTGGGGGATGAAGTCCCTCAACTATCGCATCCGTAAGAATCGCAAGGCACACATGACGTTGATCAATATCGACGCGCCGCCGGCCGCGCTCAACGAGATCGAGCGCCAGGAGCGGCTCAACGAAGACGTGCTGCGCTACCTCACCATCCGCGTCGAGGCGCACGAGGAAGGCCCCTCCGCGATGATGCGAAAATCCGACCGCGATGATCGCGGCGATCGTGGTGACCGCGGCGATCGAGGTGATCGCGGGCGCGGCGAGCGCCGCCCGCGGCGCGACGAAGCCGAAGACGACGCCGGGCCGGCGGTCGCGGCGGTGGAGGAATAGACCATGGCATTCGGATCAGCCCAGGGTGGCGGCGCGCGCCGTCCGTTCTTCCGCCGGCGCAAGACCTGTCCGTTCTCCGGCGCCAACGCGCCGAAGATCGACTACAAGGACGTCAAGCTGTTGCAGCGCTATGTGTCGGAGCGCGGCAAGATCGTGCCGAGCCGCATTACCGCGGTATCGGCCAAGAAGCAGCGCGAGCTGGCGCAGGCGATCAAACGCTCGCGCTTCCTCGGTCTGCTGCCTTACGTGATTAAATAGCACTTAATCCCGAAAAGTGGGAACCGGTTTTCGGATAAGATTAAGCGCCAGGTAAAATGAAACGAGGCTTGCGGGGACACCCGCGAGCCGATGGTTGGGGCGGAATCGGTCCGTCTCTAACCGCTCGAAATGGAGCGGGACAGCTCGTGATGATGCAATTCGGATTGATCGGTATCGGTGCCGGCGCCGCGGCGGCTTTGCTGTTCGCCTCGGTGACCTCGGGCGCGTGGCTGTCGATCCCACTCTTCTATCTGGCGCCGCTGCCGATCATGATCGCCGGGCTCGGCTGGAGCCATTGGGCGGCTTTGATCGCCGCTTTGGCGGGCGCGCTTGCACTCGCGTTCGCGTTCGGCCCGGTGTTCTTTTTCTCGTTCCTGGCGGGCGCCGGGCTGCCGGCCTGGTGGCTCGGCTATCTCGCGATGCTGGCGCGTCCGGCCGGCACCGGCTCAGCGGCGCTCGAATGGTATCCGCCCGGCCGGCTGGTGATATGGGCGGCCATCCTCGGCGGACTTGTCGTGGTAGTCGCCATCCCCAATTTCGGCTTCGATGCCGATAGCTTCCGCGCCGGTCTGCGGCACGCGCTGACGCATATCCTGCGCGTAGAAACCGACGCGCCGGCGGGTGCCCCGCTCAGTATGCCCGGCGTGTCCAATGCCGACCGGCTGATCGACTTCCTGGTGACCGCGATTCCGCCGGCGGCGGCCGTGCTCGCCACCATCACCAACGCGCTCAATCTGTGGCTCGCCGCCTGCGTCGTGAAGTTTTCCGGCCGGCTGAAGCGGCCGTGGCCACCACTCGCGGCCATGACGTTTCCGCGCGCGCTCACGATAGCGCTTGCGATCGCCGTGGCCTTGAGCTTCGTCGGCAGCCTGATCGGCATCATTGCCGGCGTGCTGTCGGCCAGCCTGCTAATGGCCTATGGCGTGCTCGGCTTCGCGGTGCTGCATGCCATCACCCGCGGCATGGCCAGCCGCATCTTCCTGCTCGGCGGCGTTTATTTAGCGGTGCTCGTATTGGGCTGGCCGGTGCTGGCGCTCTGCCTGCTCGGCCTGATCGAGGCGGCCATCGACTTGCGCGCGCGCATCGCCAACACGCGCGGCCCCCCGGCCCTCACCTGACCATGAGACTTTCGTCAAGGATTTGAATTCAGATGAACCAAGTACAGATCAAGGAGTGACGACAATGGAAGTGATCCTGCTCGAGCGCGTCGGCAAGCTCGGACAAATGGGCGACGTCGTGCGTGTGAAGGACGGCTTCGCCCGCAATTTCCTGCTGCCGCGCGGCAAGGCCTTGCGCGCGACGGCGGATAATAAGACGCGGTTCGAAGAGATGAGGGCTGAGCTGCAAGCGCGCAATCTCGAACGCAAGGGCGGCGCCGAGAAAGTCGCCGCCACGCTTGACGGCAAGACCATCGTGGTGATCCGTCAGGCGAGCGAGGCCGGCCAGTTGTTCGGCTCGGTGTCGCCGCGCGATATCGCCGGCATGCTCAACGCGGACGGCGCCGAAGTGAACCGCTCACAGGTCGTGCTCAACGCGCCGATCAAGACCATCGGCCAGTACAAGGTGCCGCTGGCGCTGCATCCGGAAGTCGAGACTGTCATCACCGTTATCGTCGCGCGCAGCGCGGGCGAAGCCGAGCGGGTCGCGCGCGGCGAGGATGTCACGGTCCGCCGCGAGCAGGCGGAGGAAGATGCGGCAGCCGCCTTGGAAGCCGCGGAGGCCTTCTTCGAGCCGGAAGCGGCCAAGGCGTTGCGCGAATCCGATGAGCCGGAAGCTGAGGCCGATGCCGAAGCTGCACCCGCGGGCGAAGAGAAAAAGGCCGCGAAACCCGCCAAGAAGAGAAAAGGCGAAGAAGAAGCGGAAGCCTAAGCGCGGACTCCGGAGGCGTCATCTTGGTGGGAGCGTGTAAACCAGGTGGCCGGTCCACCAGCTGGCGTCGCTGCTCAATCGGATGGCAAACAACGCCAGACCCACAATGAGGGCAATCCAAAATAGCGCCTTCGGAATTTGGGCCCTCAGCGCGATCAGGCCGACGACGGCCAGGATATCGAACGCGATCTGCATGACCTGCTCGGTCCGCATCGAAAATTCATGGGCAGGCGTGAAGACCCGCCAAAGAAAGGCGGCGATTAAATAGACGGATAAAACGAAGGAAAGTGTCCGGTTAAGGGTGGTTTGGCCCGAACTTGTCGCCTGCTGATCGGTCATGACTTTGCGCCCCCCGATTGAGTTGTCGTTGGCCTCATTCGCGCCGCTCGCGCTAGTCGGACTTCTCCGGCTTGTCCGGTTTGGCGGGCGGCTTAGGCGCGGAAGATTTGGCATCCTTCGCCTTTGGCTCCGCCGGTTTCCCCTCGCCCGACTTTGGTTCGGCCGTCTTGGACTCGCGCTTGGCTTTGCTCTTGGGTTCGATCTTGGGTTCGATCTTCGGCGCGGAGGTTTTCGGCCCGGAGGTCTTGGCCTTCTCTTCGCGCTTGGTCGCGCCCCCGCGCTTGCCTGGCGCGGGGCCGAGCGATTCGAGATAGGTGGCGATGACGGTCGCCGTTTCGCGGCTGGACGCGTAATGCTCGCGCAGGAAGCCGGACAGGCCGCCGGACTTGCTCAGGGCCTGAGGGCTCTTATGGCAGAGGGCGCAGTTCGCGGCGAACAGTTGCGCACCGGTCTTGCCTGAATCCAGGTTTTCCTGCGCGTCCACCGGCGCGGCCAGAGCGAGCGCCAAAAGCGCCGTCGCGAGCCCGATGCCGCGATTACACCCCGTCATTGCCTAGACTTTTCATAAGCTTGCCTTGCATCGCCCACCGGGCCCGCTCCGTTGATAACCTATTATCGCAGGGTTGTGACCCGGGTTGGAATTGCATTGCATGCATCAATTTGTGGCATTGCTGGGCCGGTGGAATTTTGATTGAATACCTCCGTTGAATACTAGAGTCCCCGCCGCATTGGTCGGGTGCGGGGAGATTAAAGCGAAACTGCTTGGTTCTTAGCGTGACGGAGGCGGCCGATGGACCGGTTGCTTCAGTTTTTGCTCAAGACGTTTATCCGGCGGGGAACATTCAGGGTCACCACCTCGCGCGGAACGGTCTTGAACTTCGGCGATGGGACCGGCCAGCCGGTATGGGTGCGCTTTGCGACCCGGGCGGCCGAGTGGGGAATTCTCCTCGATCCCGAACTCAAATTCGGCGAGTCCTATATGAACGGCACGTTCGTGGTCGAGCAGGGCTCGATCGCCGACGTACTTGCCATCATGCTTGGCCAGAATTCCGACGTTCCACACTGGGCGCGGCCGCAGGGGCTGCTGCGCTTCTTTAACCGCCGCTTGCAGCAGTTCAATCCGCGCCGCCGCGCACGACGCAACGTCGCGCATCATTACGATCTCGACGGCCGGCTCTATTCGCTGTTCCTCGATGCCGACCGGCAATACAGCTGCGGCTATTTCGACAGCCCCGGCCAGTCGCTCGATGACGCCCAGCTTGCCAAGAAGCGTCACCTCGCCGCCAAGCTGCTGCTCGGCCGCGACCGCCACGAACGAGACTTGCGCGTGCTCGACATCGGCTGCGGCTGGGGCGGTCTAGGCCTTTATCTCGCCGATGTCACCGGCGCCGACGTGACCGGCGTCACGCTCTCGCAGGAGCAACACGCCATCGCCAACGAGCGCGCGGTGGAAAAGGGCCTTACCGAACGGGCCCGTTTCAACCTGCAGGACTATCGCGACGTCAGGGGGCCGTTCGACCGCATCGTCTCCGTCGGTATGTTCGAACATGTCGGCGTCAATCATTACGACACGTTTTTCCGCAAGAGTGCGCAGCTGCTCGCCGACGACGGCGTGATGGTGCTGCACTCAATCGGCCGTTCGGACGGACCGAGCGTGACCAGCCCGTGGATCGCGAAATATATATTCCCTGGCGGCTACATCCCGTCAGTGTCCGAGGTGCTGCCGCACATCGAGAATTCCGGGCTGCTGATCACTGACATGGAAATCCTGCGTTTGCACTATGCCGAGACGCTCCAGCATTGGCGCGAACGATTCCTCGCGCACCGCGAGGAGGTTAAGCAGATCTACGACGGGCGCTTCGTGCGAATGTGGGAGTTCTATCTGGCCGCGTCCGAAATGTCGTTCCGCGAGCAGAACTTGATGGTGTTCCAAATTCAGCTCACCAAGCGGCAGGACGTGGTGCCGATGACGCGGGACTACATCAGCCGCGAGGAGCGCCGATTGCGCGGCGCCGAAGGCGCGCGTCACCCGCCGCTGCGGCTCGCCGGCGAGTAGGCCTGAGGAAACCGCCGCGCGCGCGCCGCAGCGGTCAAGAAAAAACCGATCTTGTTCACCGCTGATTTTCCCTTGTGAATTGCGGGGCAACTGCATACGGCAGCCGCGCCATTCGAAAAGTCCGTGCTATGCCACAATTTCCGGGTAAGCACAGACATTCATGACCCCCGCCGATTCGGCTCTCCGTAAGCAGGTTGAAGAACCTGCCCAGAACTTTCGCTCCGCTCCGCACAATATCGAGGCGGAGCAGGCGCTATTGGGCGCGATCCTGGTGAACAACGAGGCCTTCTACCGGGTCTCCGATTTCCTCAATCCGGAGCATTTCTTCGAGCCGATTCACCAGAAAATCTATCAGCTTGCGCGCGATCTGATCCGCGTCGCCAAGGTGGCGACACCGGTCACGCTGAAGACCTTCATTGGCGCCGACGTCGATATCGGCGGCATGACGGTGAGCCAGTATCTGGCGCGGCTTGCCGCCGAGGCGACCACCATTATCAATGCCGAGGATTACGGTCATACCATCTACGATCTGTCGATCCGCCGTGCGTTGATCATCGTCGGCGAGGACATGGTCAACGTTGCCTTCGACGCGCCGGTCGATTTCTCCCCGCGCAACCAGATCGAGGAGGCCGAGCGGCGGTTGTACGAGCTGGCCGAGACCGGGCGCTACGACGGCGGCTTCCAGCGTTTCGCGCAGTCGCTCACCACCGCGATCGACATGGCCGCGCACGCCTTTCAGCGCGACGGCAAACTGTCCGGCATCGCCACCGGGCTCGACGATCTCGACCGCATGATGGGCGGCCTGCAGCCGTCCGACCTGATCATTTTGGCCGGCCGTCCCGGCATGGGCAAAAGCGCGCTCGCCACCAACATCGGCTACAACGTCGCGCGCGCCTGGCGCGGGGAAGTGCGAGCTGACGGCCATACGGTCACCGCCAATGGCGGCATCGTCGGCTTTTTCTCGTTGGAAATGTCGGCCGAGCAGCTCGCTACCCGCATCATCGCCGAGCAGACCGGCATTCCGTCGAACCAGATCAGGCGCGGCGGCATCAGCGAGGCCGAGTTCGAGCGGATTAAGGACTACTCGATCGAATTGCAGAACCTGCAGTTCTTCGTGGACGAGACCGGCGGCCTGTCGGTGGCGCAGCTCGCCGCCCGCGCGCGGCGGCTCAAGCGCCAGCGCGGCCTCGATTTGCTGATCATCGACTATTTGCAACTGCTGCAGGGCTCGACCCGCCGGAGCCAAGAAAACCGCGTGCAGGAAATCACCGAGATCACCACCAAGCTGAAAGCGCTAGCGAAAGAACTCAACGTGCCGATCCTGGCGCTGTCGCAGCTCTCGCGCCAAGTGGAAAGCCGCGACGACAAGCGGCCGCAGCTCTCCGACTTGCGTGAATCCGGCTCGATCGAGCAGGACGCCGACGTCGTGCTGTTCGTCTTCCGCGACGAGTACTATCACCAGATGCGCAAGCCGCTGGAGACCAACCGCGAAAAATTCGCGGAATGGCTGGCGGAAGGCGAAAAGGTGCACGGCCGCGCCGAGGTCATCATCGGCAAACAGCGCCACGGGCCCACCGGCACGGTCGAACTACAGTTCGAAGGCGCCATCACGAAGTTCTCGACCTTGGCGAAGCCCGACCACCTGCCTGAGCGGATCGGCTAAACCATCGGAGCTGCATTGCATCTTTACTGACGAATTACTTTACTGTTTGACCCTTTTTGCCCTGGTGGAACGCTCGTGAAACCAAAAAGCGCCGGTCAATTCCGTAAAGCAATCGCGGGCGAATGGTTTCTGGGCATAAGCCTGGCGACCACAGTCGCCTTCGCCTTGCTCGGTGAGAAGGCGTTTGATGCACTGACCAACCCGCTCTGGCTCGTGCTCATTTTTATTTGGCTTTTCGGAGTTGTGCTGGGTTCCGCCCTCTCGGTTGTCCGGCACGCGGACCATATCGCCGAAATCCTCGGCGAGCCCTATGGTACGCTGGTGCTGACGCTGTCCGTGACGGCTATCGAGGTGATGAGCATATCTGCCGTGATGTTGCACGGCGCAAATAATCCGACGCTTGTGCGCGACACGCTATTCGCGATCGTCATGATTATCCTTGGCGGCATGGTGGGAGGTTCGCTGCTTCTTGGCGGCTGGCGCCATCGCGAGCAGCATTACAATCTGCAGAGCGCGAATGCCTACCTTGGCGTGATCATTCCCTTGACGGTGCTGACGCTGACTCTTCCAGACTTCACGATTACGACACCCGGGCCGACACTTTCTTTCCCGCAGCAAATATTTCTATTTGTGATGTCGCTGGGACTCTACGGCGCATTCCTTGCCATTCAGACGGGGCGACATCGAGGTTATTTCATCAGCGATGGAGACGACGCGACGGAACCACCCAAATTGCCGCGCGCCGCGCGGTCACTGCGCTGGCACGCGGCATTGCTGCTGGCGTATATCCTGCCGGTGGTTTTTCTGGCTGAACAGCTCGCTCATCCCATCGACTATTTTATCGAGACACTGCAGGCACCGGCGCCGCTCGGCGGCGTCATGATCGCCATGCTGGTGGCCACGCCTGAAGCGATCGCTGCCACGCGCTCTGCCGTTGCAAACAGGCTCCAGCGTTCGATCAATATTTCGCTGGGGTCGGTTCTGTCGACGATCGGGCTCACCGTACCGGCAATGTTAGCGATCAGCCATTTCACCCGACACGAGGTTTATCTCGGGCTCGACAAGGCCAACGACGTGCTGTTCCTGCTGACGCTCGCCGTCTGCGTCGTCACCTTTGCCAGTGGCCGCACCAACATCCTGCAGGGCGCCGTGCACGTGGTGCTTTTCGCCGCTTTCCTTATGTTGATCGTCCAGGGGTAACGACGCATGGACGCCAAAGGCTCGCGCCGCTAAACCCTAGCGTTATGTCAATCGCCGAAACCGCACCTCAACAGGACTTAACCCCACCGGATGAAAGCCCGGCGGGCAAGCTCGTCACCGCTGGGCCGCCGGCGGCGCAAGCGGGCGGCATCCTCACCGTCAATCTTGGCGCGATCGAAGCCAACTGGCGCGCGCTCGGGCGCCGCGCCATGCCCGCGGAATGTGCCGCTGTGATCAAGGCCGACGGCTATGGCTGCGGCATCGAGCAGGTCGCGGCCATACTCGCCAAAGCCGGCTGCAAGACTTTCTTCGTCGCCGATCTCGCCGAGGCGCGGCGGGTGCGCGAGGTCGCGCCAGAGCCGGCGATTTATGTGCTGAGCGGGCTGCTGCCGGGGACCGCCGGATCTTACGCCGATATCCGCGCACGGCCGGTGATCGGCAGCATGGTCGAGCTGGCGGAGTGGGATGTCTTCGTGTCGGCCAACCAATGGCGCGACGGCGCCGCGCTGCATGTGGACACCGGCATGAACCGCCTCGGTATCTCGCTCAACGAGGCCGCCGCGCTGGCGCCGCGCATCCGCTCCGAAAACCACGGCATCACGCTGCTGATGAGCCACCTCGCCTGCGCCGAGCTGCCGGAGCATCCACTCAACGCCCGCCAGATCAGCGCATTCCGCGAGGCGCGCATCCTCTATCGTGGCATCCCCTCCTCGCTTGCCAATTCGTCCGGCATTTTCCTCGGGGCTACCGCCCATTGCGATGTGGTGCGCCCAGGCGTCGCGCTTTACGGCGTCAACCCGACCCCGGCGCAGAGCAATCCGATGCGCCCGGTGATCGAATTGCAGGCGCGCATTGCGCAGGTGCGCACCGTTCCGCGCGGCGAGACTGTCGGCTACGACGCGGCCTGGACAGCCAAGCGCACGACCCGGATCGCGGTGGTCGCGGTCGGCTATGCCGACGGCTATCTGCGCGCGGCCAGCGCCTCCGACGAGGCGCCGGGCGCCGACGCCATCATCGCCGGCGCGCGCTGTCCGCTGGCGGGCCGCGTGTCCATGGATCTACTGGCGATCGACGTCACCGACCTGCCCGACAATGCCGCCCGGCGCGGCGACCTCGTCACCCTGATCGGCGGCGAGATGACCGTCGATGCGGTTGCCGGCGCAGCCGGCACCATCGGCTACGAGGTGCTCACCAACCTCGGCAAGCGCTACCACCGGGTCTATCGGGCCGGCTAAGCCGGGGGCCCGCCTGTTCCCTTAAATTAAGCCCTTCGTAAACAATGTTCTTGTAATGTTCTCGTGCCTAACTTAGGCTTCAGATCATTGTTTTGGCGGCGATTCCCTTCATGTCGAAACGCAATCTGAGCTTCATCTGCCAGAACTGCGGCGCCGCCTTCAGCCGCTGGCAGGGTAAGTGCGAGGCCTGCGGCGAGTGGAATACGCTGGTCGAGGAGGGCGCCGAGCGCCCGGGGCCGGGACACAAACTCAGCAAGGGCCGCCTGTTCGCGCTCGAACCGCTGACCGGCGATGCGCACGAGGCGCCGCGGCTGCCCTCCGGCGTCGCCGAATTCGACCGCGTCACCGGCGGCGGTTTTGTGCGCGGCTCCGTCCTGCTGATGGCGGGCGATCCCGGCATCGGCAAATCGACGCTGCTAATCCAGGCCGCCGCCGCGCTGGCGCGCGCCGGTCACCGCGCGGTCTATATCTCGGGCGAGGAAGCGGTCGCGCAGGTGCGTTTGCGCGCCGAGCGGCTGTCCTTAAGCGATGCCGCCGTCGAGCTGGCGGCGGAGACCTCGGTCGAGGATATCATCGCCACCATGTCGGAAGGCAAGACGCCGCGGCTGATCGTAATCGATTCGATCCAGACCATGTGGACCGAGCTGGTCGAATCCGCGCCCGGCACGGTCACCCAAGTGCGCGGTTCGGCGCAGGCGCTGATCCGGTATGCCAAGCGCTCCGGCGCCGCCATCATCCTGGTCGGCCATGTCACCAAGGACGGCCAGATCGCCGGCCCGCGTGTGGTCGAGCACATGGTCGATGCCGTGCTCTCGTTCGAAGGCGAAGGCTCGCACCAATTCCGCATCTTACGCGCGGTGAAGAACCGCTTCGGCCCGACCGACGAAATCGGCGTGTTCGAAATGACCGGCACCGGTCTGCGCGAGGTCGCCAACCCGTCCGAGCTGTTCCTGTCGGCGCGCGATCTCGGCTCGTCCGGCACCGCGGTGTTCGCCGGCATCGAGGGCACCAGGCCATTGCTAGTCGAAATCCAGGCGCTGGTGGCTCCGACCTCGCTCGGCACGCCAAGACGAGCAGTCGTCGGCTGGGACCCGAGCCGGCTGTCGATGGTGCTGGCGGTGCTGGAAGCCCATTGCGGCGTGAAGCTCGGCGGCCACGACGTTTACCTTAACGTCGCCGGCGGCCTGCGCATCCAGGAGCCGGCGGCCGATCTCGCCGTCGCCGCCGCGCTGGTCTCCTCGCTCGCCAACGCGCCACTACGGGCCGACGCGGTCTATTTCGGCGAGGTGTCGCTGTCCGGCGCGATCCGGCCGGTCACGCAAGGCCCGGCCCGGCTCAAAGAAGCAGCAAAGCTCGGCTTTACCCGCGCCGTCGTTCCGGAAGCCGCGCGCACGGAAGCCGGCGAGCCCGGCCTCAAGGTCACCGATTTGGCAAGCCTCAGCAATCTGGTTGCCGAGATCGCCGCCCGCAGCACCCGGGGCACGGGCGGTAAAACCCGTGGACAAGACGGGTGACGGCACCGCGACGCCCCGCTATACACGGGGCGCATCGAACCGCCGCCAGCGGCCAATCTCATGGGACGCCGTGAGAGCAGAAATGGACTTAAAATTAAGCACTTAAGGCCGACATTGCCGCCCTGTCCGGGAGCCGTTATGGCATTCCCGGATTCGCCGCGCCGCATGTGCGGTAAGCCTCCTCCCTACCCGCGGAGTGCATGAGCCCGATGCCGATCACGCTGCTCGACATCATCCTCTTGGTGGTCATGTTGATCTCCGGCCTGCTCGCGATGATCCGCGGCTTCATGCGCGAGATTCTGTCGATCGGCGCCTGGGGCATCGCCGCGCTGGTCACGCTCTATTCCTATTCGCGCGTGCTGCCGATCGCCAAGCAATACGTTTCGAGCGACATGGTGGCGGCCGGCGCCAGCATCGGCGCGGTGTTTCTGATCACGCTGCTGGTGGTCTCGATCATTACCGCGCGCATTTCCGACAAGGTGCTCGACAGCCGGGTCGGCGCGCTCGACCGCACACTCGGCTTCCTGTTCGGGCTCGGCCGCGGGCTGATCATTGTGGTTGTCGCCTTCTTATTCTTCGCCTGGCTAGTGCCCGATCGCAGCCAGCCGGAATGGGTGCGCGGCGCCAAGTCGAAGGTCGTGTTGCAAAGTACGGGACAATGGTTGATGTCCATGTTGCCGGATGACCCCGAAAGCACCATCTTGAAGCGGTTGAAGCGGCAGAAGCCGGAAGACCAGGAACCGCCGGATACCGGCCCCGACCAGAAGTCGGAGCTCAGCCCACGGACCGGAATGCGATAGCGATGCAGCAGCAGCCGCAAGACCTCGTGCAGACGGCAGCCGCCGAATTCGATCCGGATGCCGACCGGCTACGCGAGGAATGCGGCGTGTTCGGTATTTTCGGCCATCCCGACGCCGCCGCCATCACCGCGCTCGGCCTGCATGCGCTCCAGCATCGCGGCCAGGAAGCCGCCGGCATCGTTTCCTTCGACGGCAAGCGCTTTCATTCCGAACGCCGCCTCGGCCTGGTCGGCGACGCCTTTGCGCGACGGGAAGTAATCAACCGCCTGCCCGGCACCGCAGCCATCGGCCATGTGCGCTATTCGACGACTGGTGAAACGGTATTGCGCAACGTGCAGCCGTTGTTCGCCGAGCTGGAAGGCGGCGGCTTCGCCATCGGCCACAATGGCAACCTGACCAACGGCATCGCGCTGCGCAAGAGCCTGGTGCACGAAGGCGCCATGATGCAGTCGACCACCGACACCGAGGTGATCCTGCATCTGGTGGCGCGCGCGCGCCGGAACCGCTTCGTCGACCGTTTCATCGAGGGCCTGCGCCAGCTCGAAGGCGCCTATGCCTTTGTCGGCCTCACCAACAAGAAGCTGGTCGGCGCGCGCGACCCCTTAGGCATCCGCCCGCTGGTGATTGGCAAGCTCGACGGCTGCCCGATTCTCGCGTCGGAGACTTGCGCGCTCGACATCATCGGCGCGCAGTATGTGCGCGACGTGGAGAACGGCGAAGTAGTGGTGTTCGACGAGGATGGCATGCAGTCGCACAAGCCGTTCCCGCCGATGGCGGCGCGACCATGCATCTTCGAATACATCTATTTCTCGCGGCCAGATTCCATCGTCGGAGGCCGCCACGTTTACAATGTGCGCAAGACCATGGGGGCTGAGCTCGCGCGCGAAGCGCCGGCGCAGGCCGACGTGGTCGTGCCGGTGCCCGATTCCGGCGTGCCGGCCGCGATCGGCTTTGCCCGCGAGTCCGGCATCCCTTACGAGCTCGGCATCATCCGCAACCACTATGTCGGCCGCACTTTCATCCAGCCGACACAGTCGATCCGCGATCAGGGCGTGCGGCTCAAGCATTCCGCCAATCGCGCGGTGGTCGCGGGCAAACGCATCGTGCTGGTGGACGATTCCATCGTGCGTGGCACCACCTCACGCAAGATCGTGCAGATGATGCGCGATGCCGGCGCAAGCCAAGTGCATTTCCGTATCGCCTCGCCGCCAATCACTCATCCCGACTATTACGGCATCGACACGCCTGAGCGTGACAAGCTGCTCGCCGCTACCCACGATCTCGAAGGCATGCGGCAGTTCATTGGCGCGGATTCGCTGGCGTTCCTGTCGGTCGACGGCATCTACCGCGCCATGGGCTTGCCCGGGCGTGATCCGGCGCGGCCACAATTCACCGACCACTGCTTCACCGGTGACTATCCGACCGCGCTCACCGACCTGGCCGCGCAAGAGGCCAGCCCGCGGCAATTGTCGCTGCTGGCCGAAGCCATCTAGGCTTTTGCGTTAGCGTTCCCGCATGTCGAAACCCCTCTCCGACCGTATCGCGCTCGTCACCGGCGCCTCGCGCGGCATTGGCGCGGCGCTGGCGTTGCAGCTCGCGCAGGCCGGCGCGCATGTCGTAGCGGTGGCGCGCACGGTGGGCGGACTGGAGGAGCTAGATGACAAGGTCAAGGCCGCCGGCGGGTCCGCGACGCTGGTGCCTCTGGATGTGAAGGATTCCGACGGCATCACGCGGCTCGCGCTCGCACTCAACGAGCGCTACGGACAGCTCGACGTGCTGATCGGCAATGCCGGTATTCTCGGGCCGCTGTCGCCGCTCGGCCATGTCGAGCCGAAGGACTGGGACAATCTGCTGAGCGTAAATGTCACTGCTAACTGGCAGCTCATTCGTTGCATGGACCCGCTGCTCAAACGCGCGTCGGCGGGCCGCGCGGTGTTTCTCACCTCGGCGGTCGCCTACAAGGGCCGCGCCTATTGGGGTCCCTATGCCGCATCGAAAGCCGCGCTCGACGCGCTGGTGCGCGCTTACGCGGCGGAATGCGCGACCACGCCGATGCGGGCCAATCTGTTCGCCCCAGGCCCAACCCGCACCCGCATGTATTTGGGCGCCTTCCCCGGCATCGATCCCGAGACGCTGCCGACGCCGGAAGAGGTGGCAAAGGCGATCGTGCCGCTGTGCCTAGCCGATTGCGCGGAGAGCGGAAAAATCTACGACTTCCGCATCGGAAAGTTCTTGGAATTCCGCCCGCCCGCGTAAAACTTAGTGCCACCGCTGCGGCCGGACATTCATTTAGCCCGGCCAAATTTCGGCGCGCGTGCTTCGAGCGCGGTGCCGAAGACATGATCCCAAAAGGCCGTCGTCACACCGAAATTTCCGCTGTGGGATAGATGATGGTGGCAGGCGTGACGCATCCGTGCCCGGTAAAGATAGGAATCTCGTCGCGGCCGCCAATGGTGGATCGCGTAATGGACGAAGACGTACCAAAGGTAGCCGGTAACAAGGCCCGCCGTCGCCGCGGTACCGAGATCAAATCCAAGTGCTACGCAAGATGGGCTGGCAACCGCGAGCAAGCCGACCACGGCGCTCGCCCACGCGGGTGTGCCAATGAGCTCGTGTGGCGATTGATGGTGGCGATCGTGGATTTGCGAGAGAACCGGCGCGTGATGAAAGAGCACGCGATGCAGCAGATATTCGAACAATGTCCAGGCAATCAACCCGGCGCCGTAGACAATCGCCCAGGTCAAAGGATGCGGCGCCGTCGAACTGCGAAACGCGAAGAGCGCGGCGACAAGAACGAGCGGCGGGAAAAGCAGAAACTCGGAAAAATAGCCGAGCTTGCTCATTTTCATGGCGTCACCCTAGAGGCCGTGTGTCCGGCGATTGCAAGCTGTTGCTGCGTGCGCCGCCCCCGAGCTACCAGAGACGGTATCAACAAAGCGCCGTCGTTTGAAGAACGTTCCGTGCTTCGTCGAAAAAATGCACCACGTGGTGCCCCACATGGGATATTAATTCCCCGTAACGTGAGCGCCTCAGTGCTTGCGCTTCGCCCGCCCCTTGAACGGGTTGCCTTTCTCCCGCAGCGTCAGCCGGATCGGAGTGCCCGGAAGTTCGAAGCTCTCGCGCAAGGAATTAACCAGATAGCGCTTGTAGGCGTCGGGCAGCGCGTCAGCACGGGTGCAAAACAGCACGAAGCTCGGCGGCCGGCTTTTCGCCTGCGTAATGTAATTGAGGCGCAGCCGGCGCCCCGACACCGCCGGCGGCGGATGTGCCTCGACCGCGTGCTCGAACCAGCGATTGAGCGCACTGGTCGGAACGCGCTTGTTCCAGACCGCGAAGGCATCCACGATTGCCTGCATCAGGCGGTCGAGACCCTCGCCAGTCATGGCGGACACTGCCACCAACGGCACGCCCTTCATCTGGGTGAGTTTTTCGTCGGCTTGCGCGCGCAACTTGCCGATAGCGCCCGCGGTCTTTTCTTTCAAATCCCACTTGTTGACCGCGATGACGATGGCGCGGCCTTCCTGCTCGACCAGATCGGCGATGCGCTGGTCCTGCTCCTCGAACGCATTCTCGACGTCGAGTAGCACCACCACCACCTCGGCGAAGCGCACCGCGTTGAGCGCGTCGGCGACCGAGAGCTTTTCCAACTTCTCATCGACACGCCCGCGACGGCGAATACCGGCGGTGTCGTGAATGCGGAATTTCTGTCCGCGCCACTCGAGATCGACCGCAATGGCGTCCCGGGTGGTGCCGGCCTCGGGCGCGGTGAGCAGCCGCTCCTCGCCGATCAGCCGGTTGACCAAAGTCGACTTGCCGGCATTCGGACGCCCGACAATGGCGACCCGGATCGGATGCGGGCCAGGTGGCTCGGCCGCCGCTTCGATCTGCGCCGCGGTGTGTTCCGGCAGCGACGCACGCAGCGCGTCGTAGAGATCGGCCAAGCCTTCGTTGTGCTCGGCGGAAATCGCGACCGGGTCGCCGAGGCCGAGCGCGTAGGCATCCAGCCTCCCCGCTTCGCCGGCAGTGCCTTCCATCTTGTTGGCAATCAGCACGGCGGGTTTGCCCGACTTGCGCACGAGTTCGGCGAACACGCGGTCGACGCCGGTCGGGCCGCTGCGCGCATCGATCATGAAAAAGATCGCGTCGGCCTGCGCAATGGCAGTCTCGGTCTGTGCCCGCATGCGGCCAGTGAGGCTTTCGGGCGCCGACTCTTCTAGACCTGCGGTATCGATCACGGTGAAATCAAGATCGCCGAGCCGCCCTTCACCCTCGCGCCGGTCGCGCGTCACACCCGGCCGGTCGTCGACCAGCGCAACGCGCCGGCCGACCAGCCGGTTGAACAAGGTCGACTTGCCGACATTGGGGCGGCCGACGATGGCGATGGTGAAGCTCATGGGCAGCGATCCGGCCCGCGCATAGCGGGCGACGCTCTCTTAACCTGACAGGGGCGTCAGCGCGAGAAGGTGCCGGGCGGCGGCGCTGAAGGCCAGGGGGCGGTGCCCGTGCTCTGCCCAGAGGCCGGCTGCTGCGGAGTTGAACCCGGCCAGGGCTCTAGCTGCTGCTGGTTTTTGCCTTGACCTTGAGCCACCGGCTGCCCGGTGTCCTGCTTGGCCGGACTCGCTGCCGTGTGCGGCTTCGGCTTGCGCTTCGGCTTCGCTTTCGGCTTGGGCTCGGCCGCCGGCTCGATCGCGGCGGTCTTAGCTGGCGGCGCAGGCGCGGCGGTTTTATCGCCGGACGTCGCCGCGGCGGCGGCACCATCCGGCGCCGGCACTTGTGCGGTGTCCAACGGCGGCTGATTGCCTTTCAGGTATTCGGGCGGAATTCCTTGGCTCACGCCCGGGACGCCCTGCGGGAATAGTTCTTTGCGTTCGCCGGGTAGCTTCTTCTTGTCGTTGAGATGGAGAAAATCGAATTTATCCATGTCGAAATCCTCGCAACCGGCGAGCACCGGCGCGAGCGCGACCAGCCCGGCGAGCAACACGATGCGACGCATGCGGCGCATGGAATAATCCTCAGCTCTTGCTGCCGTTGGCGGCGATCAGCGCCGAGAGCACCTCGGCGCGTGCACGAATGCCCGCCGGGGTTTCGCCATCGGCCGCGATCATGTCGATATAGCGGCGCGCGGCGGTGAAGTCGTGATTGCGCCAGGCCGACAGCGCCAGCATCTCGCGCGCGCTGTGGCGGAAGCTGTGGCCGGGCTCGGCGACCGGATCGAGACGGCGCCGCATGTCGGCAAGAGACGCGCTATCCACCGTTAGCATGCCGGCGCGCACGGCGGCGAGATTCTGCAAAGTGGATCCGAGCGAGGTGTCGGCGGCGAGTTCGTCATAGGCCTTCACGGCGTCGGCCGGCTTGGTTTGCGCCAGCTCGGCAGCTGCGCGTAAGCGCGCGAGGACGCGATAACCGGCGGGCGACTCGGCAGCGATTTTGGCGAAGGTTGCTTCCGCCTCGGCGTGCTTGCCCGCTTCGCTCAAGCCCAGCGCCAACTCGAATGCGGCGCCGGCGGCGGCGGCTTTTTTGGCTTCCCACCATTGATAGCCCTGCCAGGCGCCGATCGCGGCAACGATCAGGACAGCCAGCACGATGACATAGATGCTGTAGCGATCCCACAGCTTCTGCAGCCGTTCGCGCCGGACTTCCTCGTCCACTTCGTGAAAAATATCGGCCACGAATTGCTCCAAGCCCTCGCACAACCCCACCCCCTGGGGCGAATGGCGACGTAACCTAGCGATGTGGCGGGCCCAAGGCAAAGCTTGTGACCGACAAACGTTAAGATTGAGGGGTTTACCGCATGATCCCAAAAAGCGGAAACCGGTTTTCGGAAAAGATCATGCGGCAAGCAAACTAAGCCTTCTTGCCCTTCATCGGATAGACGTGCTCGGGCCCTGGAAAAGCGCGCGCGCGCACGTCCGCCGCATAGTCGGCGACCGCTTTTTCGATGCCGGGGCCAAGTTCGCCATAGCGTTTGACGAATTTCGGCACTCGCGGCGACAGGCCGAGCATGTCTTCCAGCACCAGGATCTGTCCGTCGCAGGCCACGCTCGCGCCGATGCCGATGGTCGGAATGCGCACTGCGGCGGTAAGCTTGCGCGCGAGCGGCTCCGCCACCGCCTCGATCACCACCGCGAAGGCACCGGCCTCGGCCACGGCGATGGTATCCTGCTCGATGCGCGCCCAGCCGGCCTCTTCGCGCCCTTGAGCGCGGAACGAGCCGAGCACGTTGATCGCCTGCGGCGTTAAGCCCACATGCGCCATCACCGGAACACCGCGCTCCACCAGGAAGGCGATCGTTTCGGCCATGCGCGCGCCGCCTTCGACCTTGATGGCGCCGCAGCCGGTTTCCTTCAGCACGCGCGCGGCGTTCATGAAGGCCTGCTCCTTGGAAGCCTCGTAGGAAGCGAATGGCATGTCGACGACGACCAGCGCGCGCTTGGAGCCGCGCATCACTGCGTGGCCTTGCAGAATCATCATCTCGAGCGTGACCGGCACGGTGGTCTCCAGCCCGTGCATCACCATGCCGAGCGAATCGCCGACCAGGATCACGTCGCAATATTTGTCGACGAGCCGCGCGGTATGGGCGTGATAAGACGTGAGGCAAGCGATCGGCGCGCCACCCTTGCGGGCGAAAATGTCCGGAGCCGTGAGCCGCTTGATTTCATCTTGCACTGACAAGGGCGGTTACCTCCCGAACACCGGCACGCCGACGACCATCGGGTGGAAGGCGTAGCCGAGCGCGAGATAGATGACGATGCCGACCACCACGACAATGATATCGTTGGTCCAGCCGTCGGGCGCCGTCGTTGTGCCGGCGTCGCCACGCCGCTTGGCGGCGATGCGGGCGTAGACTCCCCAGGCCAGGAAAGATCCGAACAGCAGGATCGAGCCGAGGTCACCGTTCGAGAGCAGATGCGCCAGCGCCCAGGTCTTCACGCCCGCCAATATCGGATGCTTGAGCTTGGCCTTGATGTGGCTGGGGATGAAGGCGGCGGTGAAGAAAATGACCGCGAACAGCATGAGGCCGACGGTGATGTGCCGTATGAAAGCGGGCGGCGACAAAATCTGGATCAATTCATGCGCGCGGTATTGCCCGTAGCCCCAGACGATCAGCGCGAGACCCGCGATCGAAACGACAGAGAACAGCGCGCGATAGCCGTTCTGGCCAAGCTTCGCCATCAGGCCGGCGCGCGCGTCGCGGAATGTCACGAAGACGTGGGCGCCGAGCATGACGACCAGTCCGAGGATTAAGATGCCTAAACCCATGCTATACTTTACCCTGCTTACGCATGAACATTATAGTGGCCGCAGTAAAGTATCGTAGCGGCCAATGCAACCGGCGCCCCGGCATAGAATATCCGCAATGGCTGCAGCCCTCCGTATCTCCCTGCTCAAACTCATCACCATTTCACTAGCGTTGCTTTGCGCCGCCAGCATGCCCGGCCTGGCGCAGGAATGGCCGGCCAAAACCGTGCGCATTCTAGTTCCGTTCGGGCCCGGATCGACGCCCAACATCGTGGCGCGGCTCATCGCCGAGGGCCTGACGAAGAAATACCCCGACAGCACATTCTTGGTCGAAAACAAACCAGGCGCGAGCGGCAATCTCGCCACCGACGTCGTGGCAAAAGCAGCGCCCAACGGCGCTACCCTTGGCATCAGCATTGGCGGCCCGCTTGCGATCAATACACTCCTGTTTTCGAACCCGCCATACGACCCGCGCAAGGATATCGCGCCCATCACGCAGCTCGTCACGCAGCCGAGCGTGCTCGTGGTCAATCCCGAACTCAAGGTCAACAGCGTCACCGGCTGGCGCTGCTGAAGAAAAATCCGGTAAATATAATTTCAGCTCGATCGGTAACGGCTCGCTGTCGCATCTCGCCATGCAAGCGATCGCTATCAAGGCCGGCGCGCAATTGGTACATGTGCCCTATCCGGGGTCGCCGCAGGCGATCATGGCGGTGATCCGCAACGACGTGCAGCTTGCCTGTTTGCCGGCGATCTCGGTGACGCCGCAAGCCGCGGCCGGAACGGTAAAAATTCTCGCGGTCTCGACCGCGAAACGCTCGCCCTATCTGCCGGACGTGCCGACCTTGAAAGAAGCCGGGATCGACGTGGAGGCCGATGCCTGGAACGGATTGATCGCACCGGGCGGCACGCCTCAGCCGGTGGTCGCCAAAATCAAAAAAGATGTGGTGGAGATCATCAGACAGCCGGCCGTGCGCGAGCGGCTTGCGGCGCAGCTGATGGAAGCGGTCGGCAGCACGCCTGAGGAATTTCGCGCCCGCATCGACGGCGAAATCGCACGCTGGGCGCCGGTAATCCAGGCGGAGAACATTAAAATCAATTGATGCGCGTCAATCCTAGCCTCGTGGCGGGCATGACGGTCAGCTCAGTTTGTTCTTCACGTCCTTGATGTCGCTGAAAACGATGCCAGGGGCACGCTCGCCGGTGTAATCGAGGATGAACTGGTTGCGCGCCATGAACACATGATCGCCGTCCAGATCCTCAGCCACGCTGGAATAATTGGCCTGCACAAAATCATCGATTTTTTTGGCGTCGGCGCAGGCAATCCAACGCGCGAGCTGGAATTCCGGCGTTTCGAAGCCGACGTCGAGGCCATATTCGTCGGCCAGCCGCACTTTAAGCACGTCAAGCTGCAACGGGCCGACCACGCCAACCAGCGCGGGGGCGCCGTCGAGCTGGCTGGAACACCTGAACGACGCCTTCTTCCGCCATTTGCTGGAGGGCTTCTTTCAACTTCTTCGCCTTCATCGGATCGCCCAGCTTCACCCGCCGCAGAATTTCCGGCGCGAAGTTCGGCACGCCGAGGAAAGCGATATCCTCGCCCTCGGTCAGCGTATCTCCGATGCGCAGCGTGCCATGGTTGGGGATACCGACCACGTCGCCGGCATAGGCCTCGTCGGCAAGTGCGCGGTCCTGCGCGAAAAAGAATTGCGGCGCCGACAGCGTGATCGGCTTTTCCGTGCGCACCAGCTTGGCCTTCATGCCGCGGCGCAGCTTGCCCGAGCACAGTCGCGCGAAGGCGATACGATCGCGGTGGTTGGGATCCATGTTGGCCTGGATTTTGAACACGAAGGCGGTCATGGCGCCCTCATGAGCGTCGATGGTGCGCTTGTTCGACACTTGCGCACGCGGCGCCGGCGCGAAGCTGGCGAGCGCATCGAGCAGGTCCTTGACGCCGAAATTCTTCAAGGCCGAGCCGAAGAACACCGGCGTCAGGTGCCCCTCGCGGAAGGAGTCGAAATCGAAGCGCCGGCAAGCGTCCTTTACCAGCGCCAGTTCCTCGGCGATCGCCTTGGCATCGAGCATGGGATTTTTCTGAGCCAGCGCCGCAAAATCGAGCGGCTGCGGCGTGGCGGTGCGGCCGTCCTCGCTCAACAGCCGCATCTCGCCGGTGGCGAGATCGCAGGTGCCGGCAAAGTCGCGGCCGCGCCCGATCGGCCACGTCATCGGTGCGGTGTCGAGCGCCAGCATCTTTTCGATCTCATCGAGCAGTTCGAACGGGTCTCGGCTCTCGCGATCCATCTTGTTGATAAAGGTGAGGATCGGGATGTCGCGCAGCCGGCAGACCTCGAACAGCTTGCGCGTGCGCGCCTCGATGCCCTTGGCGGCGTCGATCACCATCACGGCGGAATCGACTGCAGTAAGCGTGCGGTAGGTGTCCTCGGAGAAGTCCTCGTGGCCCGGCGTGTCGAGCAGGTTGAACACGCGGCCGTCGTAATCGAAGGTCATCACCGAGGTGACCACCGAAATGCCACGCTCGCGCTCGATCGTCATCCAGTCCGAACGGGTGGCGCGGCGATCGCGCTTGGCCTTGACCTGGCCAGCGAGATTGATGGCGCCGCCGAACAGCAGGAGCTTCTCGGTCAGCGTGGTCTTGCCGGCGTCCGGGTGCGAAATGATGGCAAAGGTGCGCCGGCGCTCGACTTCCGCCGCGAGCGGCGTGAGCGGGATCGAATCGGAGGCGCCAAGCGGCTTGTTCATGGGGCGCATGTGGCAGGGAAAGTGGGGCTAATCAAGGGGTGCAGCAGAGCGGCTAGAGCATCCCGGGCCGAAAACAACGGCGCAAATTGAGCGAGCGGCCGGCCACCATGAACATGCCGTCGCCGCGGTAATGGATGGTCTTGGGGTATTTCGGCGTCGGTGCCGCGTGCGCCTTCACCACCTCGAAGATGAAGACGTTGTATTTGTCGCGCAGCCGGTCGTCCACCAGCTTGCATTCCAGATTGGCATAACATTCCGCGATCAGCGGCGCCCGGACTTGCTCGGCGGGGACCGCGGTGAGCTTAAACTTGGCGAATTTGTCGACGCTCGCGCCCGAGCAATTGCCGATTTTCGCAACGGTCGAGGCAAGCTCCACGGTCGGGATATTGATCACGCATTCCTTGCTGCGTCTCACAAGTTCATAACTGTGGTTGCCGCTGGAGATCAGGCAGCCGACTAATGACGGCACGAATTCCATCACCATGTGCCAGCCCATGGTCATGATGTTGCGTTCGCCCTGGAAAGCCGAACTCACCAACACCACGGGCCCGGGCTCGAGGAAGCGGCGGATGTCGGAGACGGGAAAGTCTTGCTTCTTGTAGGTTTTCATTGCCGCCTCAACCGAGGGCGGCGGCGTATTGTTCCGGCTTGAAACCGACCAGCAATTTGCCGCCACCGAGCTCGAGTACCGGCCGTTTGATCATCGAAGGCTGCGCCAGCATCAGCGAGATGGCCGTCTTCTCGGTGACGCCGTCCTTGTCCTTGTCGGGAAGCTTTTTGAAGGTCGTGCCGGCGCGGTTGAGCAGCGTTTCCCAGTCGGCTTTCTTCGCCCAGCGCTCCAGGCGCTCACGCTCGATGCCGGCGGTCTTGTAATCGTGAAAAGCGTAGTCGACGCCGTGCTTGTCGAGCCAAGCGCGCGCCTTCTTCATGGTGTCGCAGTTTTTGATGCCGTAAATGGTGATGGACATGTCAGCAAACCTGGAGCGGTCGCCCTACTCCCACTCGATCGTCCCCGGCGGCTTTGAGGTCACGTCATAGACGACGCGGTTGACGCCCTTCACCTCGTTTATGATGCGAGTCGCCACGTGGCCAATGAACTTCATCTCGAACGGGTAGAAATCCGCGGTCATGCCGTCGGTTGAAGTGACCGCGCGCAGGCCGACGACGAAATCGTAGGTGCGGCCGTCGCCCATGACGCCGACGGTCTTCACCGGCAATAAAACGGCGAAAGCCTGCCAGATGTCGTCGTAAAGCCCGGCGCGGCGGATTTCCTCGATGTAAATCTCGTCGGCGAGCCGCAGGATGTCGAGCTTCTCGCGCGTAATCGAGCCCGGACAACGGATGGCGAGGCCAGGCCCGGGAAACGGATGGCGGCCGACGAAGGCGTTCGGCAGGCCGAGCTCGCGGCCGAGCGCCCTCACCTCGTCTTTGAACAGTTCGCGCAGCGGTTCGACCAGCTTCATGTGCATGCGTTCGGGCAAGCCGCCGACATTATGATGCGACTTGATAGTGACCGAGGGACCGCCGGTGGACGAGACGCTCTCGATCACGTCCGGGTATAGCGTGCCTTGCGCGAGGAAGTCGGCGCCGCCGATTTTTTTCGCCTCGGCGTCAAACACGTCGATGAACAGTTTGCCGATGGTCTTGCGCTTCTGCTCGGGGTCCTCGACGCCGGCGAGGGCCTTGAGGAAGGTATCCTCTGCGTCCACGTGCACCAGCGGAATATTGTAACTGTCGCGGAACAACGTAACGACCTTCTGCGCCTCGCCGAGCCGCAGCAATCCGTGATCAACAAAAACGCAGGTGAGCTGCTCGCCGATTGCTTCGTGAATGAGTACCGCCGCCACCGCGCTGTCGACGCCGCCGGACAAGCCGCAAATCACGCGGCCCTTGCCGACTTGCTTGCGGATTTTTTCGATCGCTTCTTCCTTGAAGGCGCGCATGGTCCAGTCGCCAGCAAGCCCCGCGACCTTGCGTACGAAATTGCGGATCAGCGCGGCCCCATGCGGAGTGTGCATCACCTCGAGATGGAATTGCGTCGCATAAAATTTACGCTCGTCGTCGCCGATGATGGCGATCGGCGCATTGGGCGAGGTGCCGAGCACGCGGAAGGCTGGCGGCAACACGGTGACGCGATCGCCGTGGCTCATCCAGACTGGGTATTTTTCGCCCTTGCGCCACACACCCTCGAACAGCGGACTGTCGGACACGACCTCCACCTCGGCGCGGCCGAATTCGCGATGGTGTCCGCCCTCGACCTTACCGCCAAGCTGCGTCGCCATCGCCTGCTCGCCATAGCAGATGCCGAGCACCGGCACGCCGGCCTCATAGATCGCCTTAGGCGCCAGCGGGGCGTCCTTATCGAGCACCGAAGCCGGCCCACCGGACAGGATCACCGCCTTCGGCTTCATGTCGCGGAAGCAGGCCTCGGCCTTCTGGTAGGGCACGATCTCACAATAGACCTTCTCCTCGCGCACCCGCCGCGCAATCAGCTGGGTCACCTGCGAGCCGAAATCGACGATCAGAACTTTGTCGTGCATAGGCGGCCGTGCCGCGAACGGCGCCGGAATCGGGTCCGTTCGAGGCGGCTTTGTGGGGTTAGCGGCGCTCAGGGTCAAGGCGGCGTCAGGCTCCGGTTAACTACGCCAGATTTCGAGCTATTCAGATAACCCTCAATTAGCCCGCCCGTGAGAGATTAAGAGGCAAGATTTTTGCCATTTCCACGTTTGGGGACCTGGTTTGGCCTACCACTCCGATCACATGGCGCTTTCCACAGGTGCCCGCCGCCGACTGCCGCGCCACGCTGTTCCGCGAGAGCCTCGGCGACATGGCTGAACGTTGGATGCTGGGGTTGGCCTGGGCGCTCGCGCCCAGGCGCAACGGCCCGCTGCCGAATCTGGCCCGGCTCGGCTTCCATGAGCTGCTCGCCCCCGCTCCCCGATCCCGAGTGCGCGCTCGTATCGCGATGGCAGCCGGGATAATCCGTGCCGCTTCTTACCAGCCGTTATTGATCACATTTCCCATCAGCGGGACTTTCGCGATCCATTTGCGAATGCGCGAATGACCGTGTTCATCCAGGCTGGCGGCGTCGGTCGGCGAAGCGGATTCGGGGATCGCGCCCGGCGGCACCGGATGATCGGGGTCGGCTGGCGGCACGGCCGGCGCGGCGACCGGGGCTGCAGGCGGTAACGCCGGCGCAACAACCGGGGCCGAAATGGGCGCGGCGACCGCCGGTGCAGGCAAGGCAGCCTCTTGCTTTGCAGGCTGCGGAGCGGGCGCGGGCGCAACCGCCGCCTTGACGGCGTCAGCTGTTGGCCGCTCCGCGCGATGCGCTACCAAAGCCTGGCGAACCGCATCGACCCACTGCGCGTCGGACACCGCCGGATCGTGGCGTACCACCGCGGCCGCAGCGGTGGGCCAAGCCGCCGCCGGCGGTTTGCCGGTTACCTGCGGACGCGTTTCGATTTTACGGACCGCTTGTTTCGGTTGCACGTCGCTGCGTTGCGGCGTCGGCGCGATCGGTGTGGCAGCGGGCGCGCTCGAACCAGCCGTGCTATCGGAAGCCAGCAAGGCCTTGAACGCCGCGGTGGCGTCCGGATCCACTTTGCCGCAAGTTTGCTCAAACGCCTCGACATCACGGCGCACAAGAATACGCCGCGTGCTGGCGTCGACGCCCTTGTCGATCATCGAGACGATACTGGCGCGCAAGCTTTGGCACGTCGTCTCGACGGAGAAATTGGCGCGGTAGAAGGAATAGGCGCTGGCAAGACCGAGGGGGATCGCCAACAGCGAACCCACAATCTGCAGCATGCTGACGGTGCGGATGAGCCTCGGCGCATGGTCCCGGCCGACGTCGGCGCCTGGAGAATATGCGGCATCGTGCGCGCCAGGATGAAAGGGATCGCGCCTTGCCACCAGCATAATGGGAGACCTCGCTCGGGGAATTCGAGTTCACCAGGCACAAGATTTTCGCGGAGGAATTTGGCCGAGAATGCGGCGCAATCGGGGAATTCGCGTTGCCCAAGAGTTAATTCGGCGTCCGAGTGTTCAGCCAACGCGCCGGAGCACCGCGATGAAAAATCCGTCCGTCGCGGTCGTGCGCGGCGTCATCAGAATCCCTTCGTCCGACAGCCGCGCCGCCTTGGCGAACATAAAGGCGCGCTCGCCCAGCGCATTGACGGTGTCTGCCGGCGGCTGAATCGAAAACTCTGCATGGCGCGCGAGGAATGAGCGCACCTGCGCGCAATTTTCCTCGTCCAGCACTGAGCATGTGACATACGCGATGCGGCCGCCAGCATTGAGCAGCGGCACGGCGCGGTCGAGGATTTCGGTTTGTTCCTTTTGCCGCTGGTCTAGTGCGCCGGGGCGCATGCGCCACTTGGCGTCCGGGTTGCGACGCCAGGCGCCAGTGCCGGTGCAGGGCGCGTCGATCAGCGCCAGGTCGCAGCGGCCGGCGAGGTCGGCGATCTCGCCGCCGACCGACTTTGGCGTGCGCACCTGCACGTTGCGCGCGCCCGAGCGCTTGAGACGGTCGTGAATCGGAGCCAAGCGCCGCTTGTCGTCGTCGGTGGCGAAGACTTGCCCCTTATTCTCCATCATCGCCGCAAGTGCCAGCGTCTTGCCACCGGCGCCGGCGCAGAGATCGACCACCTGTTCGCCGGGTTTGGCGCCGGAAAACAGCGCGGCCAATTGCGAGCCTTCGTCCTGCAACTCGACCATACCCTTGAGAAAAGCCGGCTCGGCGTGAATTGCCGGGCTCTTGGCATCCGCGGAAAGGCGGACGCGCAAGCCCCAGGGCGACCAGCGCGCAGGTTCCGGCTTGACGTCCGACAGCATCCCCGCCACCTTGTCGCGGTCCGCCTTCAGCGTGTTCACCCGCAGGTCGAGTGGCGCGCGCGACGACAAGGCCGCGCCCTCCTCCGCGCGCGCGTCGCCGAAGGCTCGCGTGAAATGCGAATCCAACCATTCCGGATAATCGCCGGCGACATAAGCGGGCGCGCCCGCCATGTCGGCGGTATCGAGGCGCTTGTGCTCGTCATCGCTGAGCGCCGCGGGCCCATAGTTTGAGCCGTCAGCGAGTTTGGCGATCGCATCGCTGTCGAGGCCGCGCTCGCGCTTGAGCATGCCGAGCAGGATGGCGCGCGGCGTGTCGGCGCCCATCAAATAGGCGCTCGACGCTCGCCTTCGCAGCGCGTCGTAAACGAGGCCGGCGATGGCGGCGCGATCGCCCGAGCCGGCGAAGCGATGGCCTAAGCCCCAGCTCTTGAGCGCGTCGGCCGCCGGGCGGCGCTCGCTCTCCAGATTTCCGAACACCTCGATGGCGGCGGCGAGCCGCGCGGCCGGCGTCATGGCAAGCCCAGCAGGATGCGCACGATGAAAATGAGCCACATAACGACCAGAACCAGCGCGCCGAAGCCAAAATAGGTGCCGCGCATGCGGACATTGTTGCTGGTCACGTGCACAAGCGCCTGCAACACGCGGAAGATGACGAAAATCCACGCCAGCACCGCGAACACCAAGTCGGCGTGACGGGTGACAATCGACAGCACCGTCAGGACATAGAATAGGACCGGCAGCTCGAACTGATTGGAAAACGCATAGGCGAATTGGTTAGCGCGGACCGGCCAATTTGGTTCGCGCAGCGCGATGTCCGCAAAGCACGTTTCGCCGCGCCGGAGCGACAATGTGCGCCAATACATCATCCCGAACATCACGCCGAAGGTGAGCAGCACTTCGACGAACAGCGGCAGCAAGACGAATTGAATGGCCATCAAATGATCCCGAATTGGGCGCTCACAACTTGATACTGAGCGCGGTCTCGTGGTCCTCGTCGATGAAGGCGGTAAGCCAGGATTTCTTCTCTTGCAAGGCCGCGAGATAGGCCTTCGCCCCTGCGTGCGTGAGGTTGGCGCTAATCAACAACCCGCGCGCGCGCAACAGCCGGCGCATCTCCTTGAGCAGTGGCCGCAACGGGGCGGAACCATCGAAAAACGCCACGTCGTAGCCGGGATCGAGCCCGCGCATCACCGCAGCGAAGTCGCCCTCATGCACAACGACGTGACCAGCCATGCCATGGTCTTCGACCTGCTCGCGCGCGAGCTGCACGTGCTCGCCGTCGCGCTCGATGGTATCGATCACCGCCTGCGGGGCGCCTTTGGCAAGCCAAAGCGCCGTGTAGCCAAGCGCAGTGCCGAGTTCGAGCACGCGCCGCGCATTGGCCGCCGCCGCGAGCGCGCCGAGCAGCGCGCCATTGTCGTAAGGGTACGCGCCGCAGCCGTGCTTGGCGCGATGTGCCACCGTTGCTTCGCGCACCGCCGCGAAGAGGTCGGCCGAAGGCTTTTCAGTTGATGATTTTGCGGCGGACACAGCACTAACCCCACCTGGCGCCGTCGGCGCCACCTCCCCTCAAGGGGAGGAATAAGAAACGTTACCCACCCCTCGGGTAATTCGGGCTCTCGCGGGTGATGGTCACGTCGTGCACGTGGCTTTCGCGCAAGCCAGCACCCGAGATGCGCATGAATTCCGCTTTGCCGTGGAAATTGTCCAATGTCTTGGCGCCGACATATCCCATGGCAGCACGTAGGCCGCCGGCAAGCTGGTGCAGCACGTTGGCGACCGGGCCTTTGTAGCCGACTTGGCCCTCGACGCCTTCCGGCACCAGCTTGAGTGCGTCCTTGATATCCTGCTGGAAATAGCGGTCGGCCGAGCCGCGCGCCATGGCGCCGACCGAGCCCATGCCGCGATAGCTCTTGTAGGAGCGGCCCTGATAGAGGAACACCTCGCCCGGCGTCTCGTCGGTGCCGGCGAGCAGCGAGCCCACCATGGCGCAATCGGCGCCCGCGGCGAGTGCCTTGGCGAGATCGCCGGAATATTTGATGCCGCCGTCAGCGATCACCGGCGTGTTCGAGGCTTTCGCCGCTTCGACCGCGTCCAGGATGGCGGTAAGCTGCGGCACGCCGACCCCGGCGACGATGCGGGTGGTGCAGATCGAGCCGGGGCCGATGCCGACCTTGATGGCGTCAGCGCCGCAATCGATCAGCGCCTTGGCGCCCTCGACAGTGGCGATATTGCCGGCTACCACCTGCACCGCGTTCGACAGCTTCTTAATGCGTGTGACGGCATCGAGCACGTAGCGCGAATGACCGTGCGCGGTGTCGACCACCACCAGATCGACGCCGGCGGCGATCAACGCCTCGGTGCGTGCAAAGCCCTTGTCGCCGACCGTGGTGGCGGCGGCGACGCGCAACCGGCCCTGCTCGTCCTTGCAGGCATTCGGATTGGTCACGGCCTTTTCCATGTCCTTGACCGTGATCAGGCCGACGCAGCGGTATTGGCTGTCCACCACCAGCAGCTTCTCGATGCGGTGCTGATGCAGCAGGCGCTTGGCTTCGTCCTGGCTAACGCCCTCGCGCACTGTGACGAGCTTATCCTTGGTCATCAACTCGGCGACGCGTTGCTGCGGATCGGTGGCAAAGCGTACGTCGCGGTTGGTCAGGATGCCGACCAGCTTGCCGGCTTTGCCGTTGCCGCCGCCTTCCACTACCGGAACGCCGGAGATGCGGTTCTCCTTCATCAGGTCGAGCGCCTGCTGCAGCGTCGCCGTCGGCTCGATGGTCAGCGGGTTCACCACCATGCCGGATTCGAACTTCTTGACCTGGCGGACCTGGCCGGCCTGCACATCCGGGTCCAGATTGCGGTGGATCACGCCGATGCCGCCGGCCTGCGCCATGGCGATGGCCATCTGCGCCTCGGTCACGGTGTCCATAGCGGAGGCGATGATCGGGATGTTGACGGCGATCGAGCGGGTGACGCGGGAGCGGATATCGACGTCGGCGGGCAGCACCTCGGAGAGGCCGGGCCTGATCAGCACGTCGTCGAAAGTGAGCCCTTCGCGCGGGCTTCCGTTGCTTTTTCCGGCCATCGCCAACTCCGTCTCACCCGAAAAGGAGAACGAGGCCGGCTGCCGAAGGCTTATAAAATGCCTATCGCGAGGGGTTCCTCGCCCGACGTCACGGCCCGCTTTTGGGTTGGCGTGGGTCAGTAGCACGGTAAGAGGCTGATTCCTAGGCCATCTGCGGATGGCTGTTATGAACTCGGCCGCCTTGGTTCCGCCTCGGCTCTGCTATTGAAGGCCCCAGCTTCTAACCTTTAACCGGCTCACCCGAATGCCCGTACGCCGTGACCGCATCGTACCGTTAATCATCGCGGTCGCCCTGTTCATGGAAAACATGGATTCGACCGTAATCGCCACCTCGCTGCCGGCGATCGCGGCCGATATCGGCACCAATCCGCTGGCGCTCAAGCTCGCGATCACCTCCTACCTGCTCTCGCTTGCGATCTTCATCCCGGCCAGCGGCTGGACCGCCGACCAATTCGGCGCGCGCACGGTGTTCCGCGCCGCCATTGCAGTGTTCGTGCTCGGATCGATCGGCTGCGCCCTATCGAGCTCGCTCACCGATTTCGTCATCGCTCGCATCGTGCAAGGCATGGGCGGGGCGATGATGACGCCGGTCGGGCGCATGGTGCTGGTGCGCACCATCAGCAGGCGCGAACTCGTGGGCGCCATGGCCTGGGTGACCACGCCGGCGCTGATCGGACCGGTGCTGGGGCCGCCGGTCGGCGGCTTCATTACCACTTACGCCACCTGGCACTGGATCTTTATCATCAACGTCCCGATCGGCCTCGTCGGCATCGCGCTCGCCACTCGCTACATCGACGACCTGCGCGCCGAGCATCATGAACGCTTCGACATCGTCGGCATGGTACTGGCCGGTCTCGGTATTGCCGGCGTCGCCTTCGGGCTGTCGGTACTGGGGCTCAATTTCCTGCCATGGACTGTGGTGGCGGCGCTGGTCGTGGGCGGCATGTTGTTCATCGCAGCCTATCTCGTGCACGCGCGGCACACCACCAATCCGGCGCTCGACCTCACTCTTTTCCGGCTACCAACCTTCTTCGCCAGCGTGACCGGCGGTTTCATTTTCCGTCTCGGCTTGGGCGCGCTGCCATTCCTGCTGCCGCTGATGCTGCAGGTCGGGTTCGGCATGTCGCCATTCCAGTCCGGCATGGTCACATTCGCGACGGCCCTTGGCGCGATGGGGATGAAGTGGGCGACCGCAACGATCCTGCGCCGGTTCGGCTTCCGCACCATCCTGGTGACCAATGCGCTGATCAGTTCGGCGTTTCTCGCCGTCTGCGCCGGTTTCACGCAGACCACGCCGGTGGCGATCATGGTGGTGCTGCTGCTGGTCGGCGGCTTCTTCCGCTCGCTACAGTTCACCAGCATCAACACCATCGCCTACGCCGATGTGGAGCCGCACCGCGTCAGCCGCGCGACGGCGTTGGTCAGCGTCGGCCAACAATTGGCGGTGTCGACCGGGGTAGCGCTAGGCGCGCTGGTGGTGGAACTCACGGTTCATTTCAAGGGCAACGGCCCCTTGCAGGCGAGCGATTTTCCGCCCGCATTTTTGACGGTAGCGGCGATCTCAGCCCTGTCCGCATTAATTTTTGTGCGGCTTTCGCCCGATGCAGGGGCGGAAATGGCGGATCGGGTCCCGCCCACGACTGAAACGTCCGACCAACGGGTCGGCTAAAGCCGCAAATTCGCTACAAATTAATCATTTATCTCCTAATCTTGGACAAGTCATTGGTCCATCTCGTATTTTCCGCGCGCGTGTGGTTTAGGCGGACGGGTAAGGCTTATGCGTGGGACCCAGCCAGCACGGCTATTCGGAGCCGCTTCGCTCGCGGTGATAGCCGCTGCTTTGTCGCTTGCCGGCGCCGCACAGGCGCAGTCGCGCGACGCGCGCATGTGCGCCACACAGACCGAAAGCCTCGCCGACAAACGCATCGCACCATGCTCCGGCATGCTCGGTTCAAGAATCTGCACGGCAAGCAGGATGGCGTTGCCTATGAACTGCGCGGACTCGCTTATCTCGATCGCGGCGACATCGCCCACGCCATTGCCGACCTCAACCAATCGATCACGCTCGCGCCCGATTTCGCGCCGGCCTACCAGAACCGCGGCAATGCCTGGTATGCGCGCGGCAATTACGGGCAGGCGATCGCCGACTACGACACCGCCATCAAGCTTGATCCCATTTCGTCCTCGCCTTACGTCAACCGCGCCATTGTGCGGCGCGACCTCGGCTATGTGGACGGCGCGCTGGAGGATTATCAGAAGGCGATCAGCCTCGGCGCCAGCGATGCCCGCCTCTATGGCGGCCGCGGCCAGCTTTATCTGCGCGAGCGCGATTACGTTCACGCGCTCGCCGACTTCGATTACGCTTTGCAGATCGAGCCAAGCGCGGCGAACTACATGCTGCGCGGGCGCGCCCGGCAGGACAGCGGCGATTTTGACCGCGCGCTGGCCGATTACGCCGAAGCGGCGCGGCTCGAGCCGAAGAATATCGGCGCCTATATCGCGCAGGCCACAATCTGGACGATGAAGGACGATTTCGACAAGGCCATCGCGGCCTACGACCGTGCCATCGCTGCCGATCAGACGCGCGCCGCGACTTATGCCTTGCGGGCGCACGCTTACGATCAGAAAGGCGACCGCAAGCGCGCGATGTCCGATATCGACCGCGCGATCAAACTCTCCTCGCAGGCCGAGTTCCTAAATTTGCGCGGCACGCTGCGGCTGCAAGACGGCGATATCGACGGCGCGCTGTATGATGCCGACGCCGCTATTAAGCTCGATGCCAACAATCCAACCGCCTTCGCGCTGCGCGGCGCAGCCTTCACCCACAAGAAGCAATATGACCGCGCGCTGGCCGACCTCGACCACGTCATCAAGAGCGATCCCAAGAACGCGCTCGCCTATGTCAAACGCGGGCAGGTCTATCTGGCGAACTCCGATAACGACCATGCCCTCGCCGATTTCAATCATGCGATCCGCCTCGATCCGGGGTCGGCAGCTCCGTACTTCGCGCGTGCGGCATTGCGCAAAGCCAACGGCGATAGCGATCTAGCGCTTGCTGATCTCGATGCCGGCCTGTCGCGCCAGCCGGATTTTGTCGCCGGCCTGCTGGAACGGGCCCAGTTCAAACAGGCTAGAGGCGAGACCGTTGCCGCCATTGCCGACTACGATGCCGCGATCAACCGTGAGCCGAAAAATGCCGAGGCACTGCGCGCCCGCGCCGCGGCGCTGATCCGAGCCAACAGCTTTGCCAAGGCCATCGACGATCTCGATCGCGCCATCCAATTCGACCCGAAGAACGCGCAAGCCTATTACCAGCGCGGCTTCGCTTACGAACAGCAGGGTCAGAGCGCCAAGGCGATCGTCGACTACAATAAAGCGATCGAGCACGACGCCAGCATGACCGCAACGCGCGAGGCTCTGGCCCGTGCCACCGCCGAGCAGCGCCGGCAGCAGAAACTGCGGATGGCCGAAGAAAAGAAGCAGCAAGAACAGACGTTAGCTGAACTGCAGAAGAAGCAGGAAGAACACCGTTTGGCCGAAGAGCAGAAGAAACAACAGGAACAGAAGGTCGCCGAACGGAAGAAGCAGGAAGAATTCCGGTTGGCCGAAGAGCAAAAGAAACGGCAGGAACAGAAACTTGCCGAACAAAAGAAGCAAGAAGAATTGAAACGGCAAGAACAGAAATTGGCCGCAGACCGCAAGAAGCAGGAAGAACTCCGGCTGGCCGAAGAACAGAAAAAGCAGCAGGAACAGAAACTGGCTGAAGAAAAGAAGAAGCAGCTAGAAAAGCAAGTCGCCGAGCTTAACGAAAAGCGGCAGGCCATGCAGATGGCCGAGCAGAAGAAGCTGGAGGCCGAAGCAGTTGCCAAGGCCACCGCTCAACCCGTGGTCGGGAATTCCAATGTTGCGGACGATCAACCCGCGAAGCAGCCGAGCAAGACCGCCGCCATCGCCATTGAAACGTCGGCACAGCCGGCTCAGGAACCCAAGCAAGCGGCAGCGGCACCAGCGGACGGACAATTATCGGTCCAACCGCCTGAGCGTAAATTCAGCGAGTCAGCAGTCCATCCGCATGAGAAGACGGCGCACGCGTCTCGGCCGCATGACCGCAGCCGGCGCGCCGCGCGCGAGGCAGAGCGGCGCCGGCACTATGCCCGCGTCGAGGAGGCGCGCCGCCGTGCCAATTATTATTACGAGGTACGCCGCAGATGTGAACCACCTCGCCACGGTCTGCTCTTTATCGACGTCTGGCCCGAAGGCTGTTGGCGAGCGCGAAACCCCGTCGCCAATAGATAGAGCTCCGCCGAGTCGGAACGGCTTGCCGCCGGCTTTACATGCTTCACGCTTTTGAAGTCGCGCTTGAGGGCGGCGAGCAACGCGGCCTCGGTGCCGCCTTGCAGCACCTTTGCGAGGAATGTTCCGCCCGGCGCCAGCACCTCGCGGGCGAATTCCGCAGCCGCTTCCACCAGCGCCATAATCTTCAGATGGTCGGTCTTTGCGTGGCCGGTGGCGTTTGCCGCCATGTCGGACAACATCACGTCAGCCGGCCCGCCGAGCATCGATTTCAGCTTTTCTGGCGCGTCGGGGCTGAGAAAATCGAGCTGCGCAAAATCGACGCCGGCGACCGGCTCCATTGGCTGGATATCGATGGCGACGACGCGGCCCTGTTGCGGCGCGCCTATGCGTCTGGCCGCCATCTGGCTCCAGCCGCCGGGAGCGGCGCCGAGATCGATCACACGCGCGCCTTTCTTCAGAAAGCGCGCCTTGTCGTCGATCTCGATGAGCTTGTAGGCGGCGCGCGAACGAAATCCTTCGCGCTTGGCGCGCGCGACGTAAGGATCGTTGAGCTGGCGCGTCAGCCACAGCTTGGATGACAATGAGCGACCCTTGCCGCTCTTGACCCGGACCTTCAAGGCGCGCGAGCCGCTGCCTTTGCGTGCCTTCACGATACCGCCGCCTGATTGCCGCCGCCCCACACGCCGTCCTCACGCATCATCTGCACCAGCATGCCTTCGCGCAGGCCCCGGTCGGCCACGCGCAGGCGTGGACACGGGAAGGCGCGGCGGATCGCTTCCAGGATGGCGCAGCCGGCGAGCACGAGATCGGCGCGCTCCGCGCCGATGCAGGGGCTGGCGACGCGCTCCTGGTAGCTCATAGCCAGCAGTCTCTCGGTCACCGCGGTGATTTCCTGCGCGCTCATCCAGCAACCGTCCACGCGATTGCGGTCGTAGCGCTTGAGATCGAGATGCACGCCGGCGATCGTCGTCACCGTGCCGGAGGTACCGAGCATATGTACGCCGCGCAAGCCGTCGCCGCCGTGCTCGCGGGCGAACGGCGCAATCATCGCCGCTACCTCGGCCACCATCGCCTCGTAGGTTTCCGGGGAGACGATGATACCGCCGTGGCGTTCGGCGAGCGTTACCACGCCGTGCCGCAACGAGATCCAGCCGCGGATCTGTGGCAGCGGCGGCCCGCCGCAACTCTTCTCCGATCGGTTGAGGCACACCAATTCCGAGGAGCCGCCTCCGATATCGAACAGCACCGCACCGTCGGCCTGCGGATCGATCAGCGTCGTGCAGCTGGTGGCGGCGAGCAGCGCCTCGGTCTCGCGATCGATCACCTCAAGCTCGAGGCCGACCTCCTGCGCGACGCGGGCACGGAAATCCTCGCCGTTCTCCGCGGAGCGGCAAGCCTCGGTCGCGATCAGGCGTGCGCGGGTGACACCCTTGTTCTTCATTTTGTTACGGCAGATCGTGAGCGCAGCGATAGCGCGCTCGATCGCCGCCTCGCTGATGCGCCGCGAACTGGATACGCCCTCGCCGAGCCGGATGATGCGCGAAAAAGCATCGACGACGCGGAAGCCGTCGCCGGACGGCCGCGCCACGAGCAGGCGGCAATTATTGGTGCCGAGATCGAGCGCTGCGTAGCTCGGGCCGCCGCGATCGCTGCCCAAGCCGCCGTCGAACCGTCCAGGCGACCGCCGACCCCATCGGGATCGCCCTGGCGGCGCCCGATCTATAGCGGGGTCGAGGCCTGGGGTATCCCTGGCCTCGCCGCTCATATGTCCAAGCCTTCCTACCGCCCCCCGGTCGCCTCCCGGCACTCGTCGGCGCGGCAATCGTTCCCTTGATCGCGAAAAGTCTAACAGCGCCCGTAGTCCACGCAACCCTCATGCCCGAAAGCTATTCTTGTAGAAGCGGCTAGCCTCCTTTATCTGGTGATTTCGCACGGCAACGACCTGCAAAAGCCCCGGTATGGATAGCCAAACCACCGAAACCGCACTTTCATTGACCAAATTCAGTATCGGTCAGCCAGTGCTGCGCAGCGAGGATCCCACGCTGGTGCGCGGCGAAGGCCGCTACACCGACGACGTCAACCGGCCGGGCCAAGCCTATGCGGTGATGGTGCGCAGTAGCATTGCCCACGGCGTGATCCGCGGCATCGACACCGCCGCCGCCAAGGCGATGCTAGGTGTGCTTGCGGTCTATACCGCGGCCGATCTGACCGGCTATGGGGGGCTTAAATGCAATTTGCCGCTTAAGAGCCGCGACGGCTCGCCGATCCGCTATACGCCGCGGCCCGCGCTCGCGGGCGACAAGGTGCGCTTCGTCGGCGATCCGGTCGCCTGCGTGATCGCGGACACGATCGCGCAAGCCAAGGATGCCGCCGAAGCGGTGGCGCTCGACGTCGAACCGCTACCCGTGGTCGTGAGCGCGCGCGAGGCGGCAAAATCAGGCGCACCGCAGCTTTGGGATGACGTGCCCGGTAATATCGCGCTCGACTATCACTATGGCGATGCGGACAAGGTCGCCGAGGCCTTCGCCAAGGCGGCGCATGTCGTGCGTCTGTCGCTGGTCAATCAGCGCTTGGTGGTGAATACGATCGAGCCGCGTTCGGCCATCGGTGAGTTCGACGCTAAAGCTGAAAAATGGACGCTGCACTCATGCAGTCAGGGCGTCTTTGGGCTCAAGAACATGATGGCAGACATCCTAGGCGCCCCCGCCGCCAAAATGCGTGTGCTTACAGGCAACGTGGGCGGCTCGTTCGGGATGAAAGCGGCGGCCTATCCGGAATATGTCTGCATCTTGCATGGTGCGCGCGCGCTTGGCCGCCCGGTAAAGTGGACCGATGAGCGCTCCGGCAGCTTCGTATCCGACCATCATGGCCGCGATTACGATATGACTGTCGAAGTTGCCTTCGACAAAGACGGATTGATCCAGGCGATCCGGCTCAGCGGATACGGTAATCTTGGCGGCTATTGCGCGGCATTCGGGCCGCTGCTGCCGACCCTCAATGTGACGAAGAATATCGTCAGCATGTACCGCACGCCGCTGCTCGAAGTCGCGACCCAATGCGTGTTCACCAACACGACGCTGGTGTCGGCCTATCGCGGCGCCGGGCGGCCGGAAGGCGCCTTGAGCATGGAACGGATGATGGATTTTGCCGCCGCCGAACTCGGCATCGACCGGTTTGAATTGCGGCGACGCAATTTCATCAAAGCGCGCGAGATGCCGTTCAAATCGGCCTCGGGTATGATTTACGACAGCGGCGATTTCCCGGGCCTGTTCAAGGACGCACTCGCGCGCGCCGATGTCAAAGGCTTTAAGCAGCGCAAGCGCGAGAGCAAGCGCACCGGCAAGCTGCGCGGGCTCGGGGTCGCCTGCTATGTCGAAACCACCGCGGCGATGACTACCGAACAGGGTGCCATTCGCTTTAATGCCGACGGTACGGTGACGATCATCACCGGTACGCTCGATTATGGGCAAGGACACGCCTCGGCGTTTGCGCAGGTACTCACCGAGAAGCTCGGCATCCCGTTCGGTCGCATCCGTCTTGTGCAAGGAGACAGCGATCAGCTCGCCACCGGCGGCGGCACCGGTGGCTCGCGCTCAGCCATGCTGAGCGGAACAGCGATCGCGCAGGCGTCTGACAAGGTTATCGAGAACGGCAAGCACATCGCCGCATATGTCCTCGAAGCGTCGGCAGGCGACATCGAATTCAAAAGCGGGCGCTTCGTCATTGCGGGCACCGACCGCTCGATCGACATCATGGCGCTGGCGGAACTCCTGCGCGCCGGCCTAAGGCTGCCTGAGGGCGTTCCCGCTTCGCTCGATGTCACGCATGTCACGGAGCAAGTCCCCGGTACGTACCCGAATGGTGTTCATATCGCCGAAGTGGAAATCGATCCGGACACTGGCTTGACCCGTGCGGTGAAATACACGGCGGTCAATGATTTCGGAACCGTCATCAATCCCATGCTGGTGGAGGGCCAGATCCAAGGCGGCGTGGTGCAGGGGCTGGGCCAGGTGCTGCTGGAGGGCGCGGTTTACGATGGCGACGGCCAGCTGGTCACCGGCTCGTTCATGGATTACGCCATGCCGCACGCGCACGACGTGCCAATGATCGACGTGGGGAACCGGCCGGTGCCGACCAAAACCAATCTGATCGGCGCCAAAGGCTGCGGCGAGGCTGGGACGTCCGGCGGGCTTCCAGCTGTTGCCAATGCGGTGATCGACGCGCTGTCGGACTATGGCATCCGCCACTTGGAAATGCCGATGACGCCAGCCCGCATTTGGCAGACGATTCAGGACGCCCAACGCAGCCGGCCATAAATCCTTGCGTAATTTTCTTAAAATAAATTTGTGAAAATTTTATTCCGCTTTTATTCGTTCCATTCGTGGTCAAAAGGATAAGTGGATGGGGCGACTCGACCGTGATCGAGCCGCAATTTGTTCCCGAATCCCGCCTGCCTCCGCCGTTCCGGCCAATATCTTCTCGGACGTCCGTCCTCCGCATCGCTAATTTGCGCGACCGCTGGCTCGACCCGCCAGCGTTATTATTTTTCAAGGCCATGAGTGACGGCGGCTTCGATCCCGACGCCCGTATCGACGTGCTACTGCGTCACCAGCTTATCTACATCTCCGTGCCGGAATGTGCGTCGACCACGATCAAATCCGCTTTAAGCGCATTGGAACTGGGTCTCGCGCCGCCACCGGACAAAGTCCACACCCGCCCCTATTCGGGCCTGAAGTCGCCGACGCAAGTCGGACCTTCTGCTTTTCGCCGGCTCGCCAACAGCGCGACAACGTTGCAGTTTGCGTTTGTGCGCGATCCCGATGCAAGGCTAGTATTGGCGTGGGCCGACAAGTTTCAAAATAGACCGGCCCTGCCCGCCGCACATGGCCAACCCACTGGAAATGCACTGGATTGGCGCCCGCGCGCGGGCCATAGTCCGCCCCCGGCCTAAAACCCGCACACCATGACTCAAGCAACCGAACTCCTGGCCGTACGCAGCGCGCCGCATACGCGTATCATCGGCGCGGTGAGCGCGGCGCATTTTGTCTCGCACTATTACATCCTGCTGCTGGCGCCGTTGCTGCCCTTCGTGCGCGCGGACTATGGCGTCAGCTACACCGAAATCGGCTTTGCGTTTGCCGCCTTCAACGTCGTGTCGGCCGCGCTACAGACGCCGACCGGGTTCCTGGTTGATTGGCTGGGCGCGCGCATCCTCCTGATCGTCGGTTTGGTCATCGGCGCGAGCGCGTTCACGGTTGCAGGACTGGTCAATTCGTTCTGGGTGATGGTGGCAATGTTCGCGCTCGCGGGCGTCGGCAACACGGTCTACCACCCGGCCGACTATGCGCTGCTCTCGCACCATGTTCCGTCCGACCGTATCGGCCAAGCTTTCTCGGTGCATACCTTCGCCGGCATGCTGGGATCGGCGGTGGCGCCGGCGAGCCTGCTGATGATGCAAAGCCTGTGGGGCTGGCGCGGCGCCTTTATCGGCACTGGCGTTCTCGGCTTCGCGGTGGCGGCGGTGCTGCTGCCGGTGCGCGATAACGCGGAAACGAAGGCACCCGCGCCGGCGCCGCGGGATGCGGATGCAACTTCCGCGGTCGGATGGCGGCTTTTGTTCTCGCCGCCGATCCTGCTCAATCTCGTTTTCTTCGTGCTGCTCGCGATGATGAGCGGCGGCATGTATAATTATTCCGTGGTTGCGTTCGGCGCGCTCTATGGAACGTCAGTGACAACCGCCAATGCGGCGCTGTCCGGCAATCTGCTGCTGTCGGCGATCGGCGTGCTGATCGGCGGCGTGCTAGTCGGCCGCACCACGCGCCACGGACTGGTGGCAACCGCCGGCCTGGCCGGCATCGCGCTGTTCATCGCATTGGTCGCGCAAATCGACCTCGGTTCTCTGGCGCTGGTCGCGGCGATGTCGGCGGCCGGCTTCTGCTCGGGCGTCATCATGCCCTCGCGCGACATGATCGTGCGCGAAGTCACTCCGCCTGGCTCCTTCGGCAAGGTGTTCGGCTTCGTCACCACCGGCTTCAATATCGGCGGCATTATTTCGCCTCTGATTTTCGGCGCCATCATGGACCACGGCAGCCCGAAGCTGGTATTCCTGCTGGTGGCGGCGTGTAGTCTGATCGCCATCGTGACGGTGGCGACGCGGCCGCGCCGGACGGCCTGATCCGCCCTACCGCTGGGGCGGACTTGTCAAATCAGCCGAATTGCCCCATGTCAGGGACCTCCGGCACAGAGGCGGCGGTTCATTTCGACCGCCATCGCGCCCGGCTCTGCTGGGGGATAGTTCAACGGTAGAACATCGGACTCTGACTCCGAGAAATCTCGGTTCGAATCCAGGTCCCCCAGCCAAATCTCTGATTTGCCGCCAAGGGCAATCGTCAGGGCAATGGCAACAGCTCTATCGGAAAATGCTTCATCTCATCAGGTAACGCCATATGAAGACCATAGACGATCGAAATTCGTTTATGGATTTCGCTCTTTGACGCTTCCATGTCGCCAGCCGTCTTACTCGGAGCAACAATGACCAAGAGGACGACACTGATTTGGGCAGCCACGACTAAGATGAATAATGCTCGGCGCATGTCAGCCTCCGGCGCAGAATTCCCCCCGTCCGGCCGGATAATTCCCCGGTTCGCGCAATTAGAGCAGATTTCCATTCAGTTTGATTTGTATCCGGCGTGCCTGAAGTAGTTGCTGCACTCTTCTGGGTGAAGGACTGAAGGATGGTTCCGATCCGATCCCAAAGGGCAGGGATTGAGCGCTCACCGGCCTTTCGCAGATGGGCTTTGAATTTTGCGAAGGATTGCTCGATCGGATTGAGATCCGGGAATAGGGCGGGAGCAGCCGCAGCTCCGCGCCGGTCGCCTCAATCGCCTCGCGCACACCGGCGACCCTGTGGGCGGGAAGATTGTCCATTGTCACAATCTCGCCGGGCGAGAGCGTAGGCACCAGACATTGTTCGAGATGCCGGCCCCGGATTTCTTCCAAGGTTAGGTCCGGCTCGGCCCCAATCAGTTCCAGCAGCCATGGCTTGTGAGCATCCAGCGGCGAGCGCTTGCCTCCCATCGGTTTCGCCGCCGCCGATCCAGTCAGTCGCCAGCGAGCTACCCAGCGGATCGCCGAACTGGCGCTGACTTCAAACGCCGCAGCGGCTTCGTGGCAAGAGGCTCCGGCCTCGACCGCACGCACAACTCGTTCACGCAAGTCTTGCGAATAGGGTTTCGGCATCATCCTCTCCCCGAATCAATCCGAGAGAAAGAATCGCCGATCCGTAGGGCTTTGAGAATCCCCGCTGGTCAACTTCAATTCAAGCCGAATGGATTATGCTCTAGTTTGTGTGCAGCCTCACACATATTTTATTTTTTATTCGTTTGATCCTGTTCTGCTTGCATGCGACTGCGACCAGCACATCGGGCGGGCAACCAACATATAAAACAGCGCCCCGAAGCCGGGCTAAGTATGCGGGAGGAATCAAGATAATGATTGCGATTTCAGGCGGGGCAGACAGACAGGCCGCTGCAGGCACCAAGCGTGAAGTTCGCCTTCTCAATCGCCGTCCCCACCGCAGCCTCCAGCGCCTCGTCGGAGACTTCGACGGCAAAGATTTCTTGTTCAGTCTGGTCAAGTCCTATCGTGGTTTTGGTCATGGTATTGATCCTTTCGTTCATTAGATGAATAGACCGAAGGTTGCCTGCTCTTGTATGATGCAGCTCACACAGGCAGAAATGAGCATGCGGGTCATCGAGGATTAACACAGGCGTACGGCTTCCAGAGAGCGTTGGCCAAGTATGCCAGCGGTCTTGACTATTGGATCGGCCGTGCGAGCGAAATATTCCCGGTCCCCCTCGAGTGCGAAAAATCACAACCCGAAAACGCTGCCGGGCTGGCTAATCTAATCCTAATCTAATCTAATCTAATCTTGAAACTCAAAGACCTCAGCCGCGCGGGCATGCGGCCCGTTCGACCCTTGTGTCGATCTCGCTGCGAAGCATCACAAAGTCGATCGCTTGAACTCCTGCCCAAGGCGAAGGCCATGCGGCCGGATGTTCCGATCATCATGATTACTGCTTATGGCGATGAAGCGCAGCGGGAGCTGACGGCGCAAACTCCATCGTGAAGCGGCCGGCGCGCAGGTCATGCCGGAACTGCTGGCGGAATAGCACCTCGACATCCGGCTCATCGTCGACCACGAGAATAAGCAGGTTCACGCGCGTTCTCCTGATTTGGCGATGGTTGCAGCTCCACGTGTTGCGGCGACCGGTTGAGCTGGCTGTAAAAGCGGACAAACCATCGCGGGCTAAAATTCGCCCCTTTTACGACCAGTGAATCAATACCCAGGCGGCTTGGAACTTTACGTGGAGCGTTGCGTTCTCTCGCAATGGGACACGCCAACCGCGACGGTGCCCGCCATGCTGCACTATTATCCACAAACGGTCTTGAGAACTGCTGCTATCGGGCTTGAGCTGACGCCTCAAACTTCGGACGCCAGCCCGCCGCCGCGTATTCTTATTATCGAAGACGAGCTTCTGATCGCATTAATGATCGACGAAATGTGCCGGGAGGCAGGTTACCGGGTTTCGGGAGTTGCGCACACGGTCAAGATGGCTCGGGACGAACTTGCCAAGCGAAATTTCGATGCTGTTCTTCTTGACATAAGTATGGGCGGCAAACGGTACCCAGAAAGTGCAGACCGTCTGGTGGCGAAAGGTATCCCGTTCGCCTTCGTGACCGGCTACGACTACCTTGTTGAACCACGCCACGAGAAAATACCTGTACTGCAAAAGCCATTCTCGCCGGTTCAGCTTCGCGACCTCTTGAAGACACTAGTTGGGCCTGGATCTTCAAGTGGCGACGTGGCTCAGACAGCCTAAGCGCTCGGCTTTGCTGCGGGTCCCATTTGTAATTTCAGTTGCTCCGAAGCAGCCCTCGCCCCGACTTCAACAAGCGGAGACTAAAGGTCGCTGCCGCTGCTCGACCTGATCCGCTCCCGAACAAAGGCGAAATGAAATCGTCCTAAAGATGGCCTGTCTATCCAGCCCTCTTACGCGCCCTCGGTCGCGCGGCTTTCTTCGACGCCGCCTGGGATGATTTCTTGCCCTGTATTGGAAACAGCATTTCGGTCTGACCCGCAATTCGATTGCCGCCTCGCTTGGGACGCACTGACGCCCCCTTCTTGGATTGTACGCTTTTGCGGAGCGCTTCCATCAGGTTGATGACCCTTGGAGGTTCGCGGCCCGCCCCCCGGCCAACTTTCTGCCCCGCCTGTTTTTTCTTCAGCAGTTCGGTCAATGCATTCTCGTAATGATCCTCGAATTTCTCTGGCTCAAAGCGCCGCATTTTTGTTTCCACAATGTGGGTCGCAAGCTCGAGCATATCCTTCGGGACCTTCTCGTCGGGAATTTCATCGAAATACTCCGCTTCATTCCGTATTTCGTATGGGTATCGCAGCGTGACACCCACTAGGCCCTTTCCCCGCGCTTCAAGCGCGATGATGTGCTCCCGTGTTGTGAACACCACCGTGCCTATCGCAACCATCCCTTTGATCTTGATCGCCTCGCGGATAACAGCAAACGCCTGTCGCCCGACTTCCCCGTTAGGGATGATGTAGTATGGATTATTGAAATAGAGATCGTCGATTTCGTTTCTCGGCACAAACTGGTCGATGTCGATCGTGCGCCTGCTCTCAATTGCAATCGCTTCAAGCTCATCGGGCTCAAGTTCGATGTAGCGTCCTTTGTCGACCTCGTAGCCCTTTATGATGTCGTCAGCCGCGACCTCGTGACCAGTCTCCGCATCGACTTTGAGATATTTGATGCGATGACCGCTCTTCTTATTGATCTGATTAAAGCGAATTTTCTCACGCTCTGAGGTCGCGGGATAAAGCGCAACCGGACACGAAACGAGGGAAAGCTTCAGATAGCCCTTCCAGTAGGGACGCGGCGCCATGATCAACTCCAACGCTACAGAACCTCAAAACATTGTACCTCATTATCTGCATTCCTGCGATTTGAGCTTTGGTCATGTTCTCAATTTGTTTCAGGACGAACATTGGGAAATTGCTGGGCCGCGGACACAAAGCTGGGCGCTAGACATAATTGTAATCCTGTAGGCACCGTTCCCCGAGCACATACCCGCCGCGGAACCCTGCCGTACCTTTTGCGTTTATTGCGAAATTTCGTCGGGCCGCAGGCGGGCCATGAGGAAGTTCGACGAGCTGCGCAAGAACGCGCACCTGATTTCGCACTTGCCATGCACGGTAAATACTAACGCACTCGGACTCGCAATAGGACTTTTGGCCGGCCAGGATCAAGGACTTAGCGCCCCCCGCAAAAATCTCCAGGTCTCCAGCCAATCAAATCAATGATTTAGTTCAAAGCTTTGCCGCGTCCTGCAAGATCAGGCCGGCACCCTTTTCGCCGATCATCACGACCGCCGCATTGGTATTGCCGGAGACGACGGCAGGCATGATCGAACCGTCAATCACACGTAGTCGCTCGATGCCGCGCACGCGCAAGCGGTCGTCGACGACAGCGGCAGGATCCGAGCCCATGCGGCAGGTGCTGGTGGGGTGAAAGACGGTCGAACCGGTGGCCCGCGCAAAAGCCAATAGATCCGCATCGCTCGTGCAATCGGGTGCGGGGGCGCGCTCCTGGGCGATGTAGTGGCGTATTGCCGGCTGGTTCATGATTTGCCGCAGTAACTTCATCCCGGCGACGACCGTATCGCAGTCGTGCCGGCTCGAAAGGTAGCACGGCTGAATCGCGGGCGGCGCGCTCGGGTCCGCCGACTTGATGCGCACGAAGCCGCGGCTCTCCGGCCGCAACTGGCAGACCGACGCGATGAAACCTGGGAATGGATGCAGCGCGGCGCCCGATGCATCGCCGCTGAAAATGATGAAGTGGACCTGCACATCGGGCGTCATCGCTTCCGCATGGGTACGGAAGAAGCCTCCGGCATAGCCGGCGCCGATGGTCAGCAATCCCTTTCTCGACACGATGTAGCGCAGACCGGCGCCGATGCGTCGGCGCCAACTGTTGATGACGTCGTTCATCGTGATCGGCTCGGTGCAGCGGTATTGCATGCGGACCTGAAGGTGGTCCTGCAGATCGGCGCCGACGCCCGGCATGTCTGCCACCACGGGGATGCCCAGCGATTGCAGCAGTGTCGCCGGTCCCAGCCCGGAAAGCTGAAGCAGTTGCGGTGAATTGAACGCACCGCCAGCAACAATCACTTCGCCGCTGGCGTGAGCGATGTGCATCGTGTCGCCCTGCCGGTATTTGACGCCAGTGGCGCGCCGCCCTGAAAATAGAATGCGGGTGGCCAGCGCTTTGGTTGCGATTGCCAGATTAGGCCGCCGCCGCGCCTCGCGCAGGTAGCCGACCGCGGTCGAACAGCGGCGCCCATTGCGCGCCGTGAGCTGGAAATAGCCGACGCCTTCCTGGGTCGGTCCGTTGAAATCGTCATTGCGCGGAAAGCCGGCCTGTTGCGCGGCCTCTATGAAGGCTTCGCACAACGGGTGCGGCTCGCTCACATTGGAGACCGCGAGCGGCCCGCCCGTCCCGTGCAACGCATCCGCGCCGCGCTCCTGGTCCTCGGCGCACCGGAAATAGGGAAGCACATCCTCGAAGCTCCAGCCGGCGTTCCCGAGCTGTCGCCAGCGGTCGAAATCCTCCACCTGGCCGCGGATGTAGAGCAGACCATTAATGGAACTCGATCCGCCCAGGACTTTCCCGCGCGGCTGGATAAGTTTGCGATTGTTGAGAGCGGGTTCCGGTTCCGAGGAATAGAGCCAATTGACCTTGGCGTCGTTGAACAGCTTGCCGTAGCCGAGCGGAATGTGAATCCAGATGTTGCGGTCGCGTCCGCCAGCCTCCAATAGGAGCACGCGGTGGCGGCCGGAAGCGGTCAGCCGGTTGGCCAAGACGCAGCCGGCCGAGCCGGCGCCGACGACGATAAAGTCGAAGGTGTCTGCATTTGTGGTTGCCACCATTGCCGCTCACGCGATGTTGTTCGAGGGTCCGCCCCTCGAAGCTCGGAAGGGCACTCCACAATTATAGTGCTGCTTCTAGGTGATGGCGCAATTGTTGCGACTTTAGGAGGGTAGAAGCACTTAAATTGAGCGTTCGTGTTGCGCTGCGAAATGTCACAGTCCGGCTAGGCACTAATTCGGTTTGGGTATAGCCTTCATGCAAAATAACAACAATTCAATAGCAACAGGGAGGAATGCCTCAATGCGTTCAGGAACGTCTCGACGAACCGTGTTGAAAACCGCGGCCCTCGCGTCGGCAGCGGTCATCACAGCCCCGTATTTGCGGGGCGCTTACGCGGCGGGCTCGCTCTCGCTCGGCTGCTGGGACCACTGGGTCCCTGGCGCCAACAAGGCGCTGATCAAACTCTGCAATGAATGGGGTGAGAAAAACAAAGTCGACGTGCACATCGACTTTATCACCTCGCAAGGCGAGAAGGACAAGCTCACCGCCGCGGCTGAAGCGCAGGCCGGCACCGGTCACGACATCATGTCGCATCGCGACTGGAACATCCGCATCCACCAGGCGGTACTTGAACCGCTCGACGATGTCATCGATGCACTGATCAAGAAATACGGTCCGATCAGCCCGGTCGCCGAATATCTCGCCAGGATCAAAGGCAACTGGCTCGGCGTTCCGACCGCCGTCGGCAGCCAGGTCAAGCCGTGCTGTTCTCGCTTGGATCTCTACAAAGAGCACGCCGGTCTTGATCTGCGCGACATGTTCCCGGCGGACGTGTCGAAATACGACAAAGCCAAGACCGACAAATGGACTTGGGACCTTTATCTTGAGTCGGCGCAGAAGCTGCACAAGGCGGGCTTCCCGGTCGGCTTGCCGATGGGACAGAGCAGCGACGCCGTCGATTGGGTCGGCGGGTTGTTCAATTCCTATGGCGTCGTGTTCGTCGACGCCAAGGACAACATCAAGATCAATTCCGACCAGACGCGGCAGGCGATGGAAATGGCCCGCAAAATCATGGAGGTCAATCCGCCCGAGGTTTATGCCTGGGACGACGCCGGCAACAATCGCTGGCTGATTTCCGGCAAAGGTTCTGGCATCATGAATCCGCCGAGCGCCTGGGCGGTCGCCAAGCGCGACAATCCGAAAGTGGCGGAGAATTGCTGGACCCATGGAGTGCCGAAGGGCCCGAAAGGCCGCTTCGTCGGCCAGTTGCCGCAGTTCTACGGGCTGTGGAAGTTCTCCAAGAACAAGGCGGCTGCTAAAGACCTGCTCATTTATATTTCGCAGAAAGAATCGATCGCCCAATTGGTCGAAGCTTCATTCGGGTACGACCTGCCCTCGTTCAAGAGCATGTACGATCTCGACACTTGGAAGAAGGTCGAGCCGCCGGTCGGCACCGTTTACAGCTACCCGCCGCGCGGTGACGAACTGACTTCGATCGCCGGCGCGCCGGCGCGTTCGGAAGTTGGCGCCCAGATTTACAATCAGGCGATCAACACCGTGATGATCTCGAAGTTCAGCCAGGGCAAAGAGAAGCTCGACGACGTGATCAAGTGGGCCGAGAAGGAACTCGAAGGCACCTTGCGCGCTTAAGCGTTCGTCAAGGCGACCAACATTGAGCGCATGCCGGCCGCAGTGGCCGGCATGCACTGCCTTATCAAAAGCCAAGAGATCGAAAACATGGCCGATACCGTCCAACCATGGAATGCGGCGACGCTGCCAGGCATTGCTACGGCGCCGGTCAGAAAAAGCAGCCTCCATATCTTCATGCGACGGCGTTCGACGATTGCGTTGCTGATGTGCACGCCGTTGATCCTCATCGTTGCCGGGCTCATCATCTATCCGGCCTTTTATTCGATCTATCTCTCGATGCTGAACAAGGCGCAAACGCGCTTTATCGGCCTGTCGAATTTCACCTTCCTGCTGTCGCGCGACACGTTCTGGATGGTGGTGCAGCAATCAGCGATTTTTGCGCTCTCTGCCGTATTCTTTAAGGCGTTAATTGGACTGATCACCGCGCATCTCGTCAACAACCTGCCGGTCAAAGGCCAGCGCAAATGGCGCGGCATGCTGCTGGTGCCGTGGGTGATCCCGCTGGCGCTCTCGACGCTCGGATGGTGGTGGCTATTCGATCCCACCCATTCGGCATTCAACTATATCCTTGAAGGCCTGGGCTTCGATGAAGTCGCCTGGTTGGGCAATCCCTATTGGGCGCGTTTCTCGGTGATCCTGGTCAATGTATGGTTCGGCGCGCCGTTCTTCCTGATCATGTATCTGGCCGCGCTCAAGTCGGTCCCCGAGCAGCTTTATGAAGCTGCCTCGATCGATGGCGCCAGCGCCTGGCAGAAATTCGTTCACATCACGCTGCCGATGATGCACAACATCATCGCCATCACTGTGCTTTTTTCGCTGATCGTCACCTTCGCCAATTTCGACATCGTGCAGATCATGACCGCGGGCGGTCCCCGCAATATGACGCATGTGTTCGCGACCTACTCGTTCCTGCTCGGCATCCGTTCCGGCGACCTGCCGCTTGGTGCGGCGGCATCGCTGTTCATGTTCCCGATCTTGGCGGTCGCCGCGGTGTTCATTCTGCGTGGCGTACGCAAGCGGGGAAGGGAAATCGGATGAGCACTGCTGCCCTCCCAACTCCCGCCTCGCGTGCGGCCCGCGTGGGCTCCAGCCTGCGGCGCGACCGCCGCTGGGCGCTGATCACCTCCTACGTGTTCCTGATAATGTTCGCGATCTTCTTCCTGATGCCGCCGTTTTACATGGTCGTGACCGCGCTCAAGAGCGATGCCGAGGTCGCGCGTATGGCGACAAATCCGTGGATCATCGCGGACGGCATCACATTCGATCAGTTCAGGATCCTGCTCACGCAGACCGACTTCCTGATCTTCTTCAAGAACACGGTTATCGTGACAGTGTGCGTCGTGGCAATCACGATGGTGGTAAGCGTGCTCGCTGCGTTTTCGCTCGGTCGGATGAAATTCTGGGGCTCCAGCATCCTGGCCACCGGCATCTTCCTCACTTATCTGGTGCCCGACACGCTGCTGTTCATTCCGTTGTTTCAAATCGTCAAATCGGTCGGGCTGCTTAATTCCTATTGGGGCATGGTGCTGGTCTATCCGACGCTGACAGTGCCGTTCTGCACCTGGATCATGATCGGCTATTTCCAGTCGATTCCGAAGGAACTCGACGAAGCGGCGCTGATCGACGGCGCCGGGCACATCCAGATGCTGACGAAAATCTTCATTCCGGTGGCGCTGCCCGGCATCATCGCTGCGATGATTTTCGCTTTCACCGTGTCGTGGGCGGCGTTCGTCTATCCAATGACATTCCTGTATTCGGCGGATCAGCAGGTGCTTACGGTCGGCACCGTAACCAGCCTGATCCGCGGGGACGTCTACAAGTGGGGCATGCTGATGGCCGGCGCGCTGGTTGCCGCGGCGCCGCCACTGGTGATCTACGCGTTCCTGATGGACTACTACATCGCTGGACTCACGGCCGGGGCGACCAAAGGCTAGACAAAGCGGCACACCAAGGCGGGGAAACGCGGATGGCTGAAGTTACATTGCGGAACGTGGGCAAGCGCTACGACGATGTCGTTGCCGTCAGCAACGTCAATCTCGATATACCCAATCAAGAATTCGTCGTGCTGGTCGGGCCGTCGGGCTGCGGCAAGAGTACGACCTTGCGGATGATCGCGGGGCTGGAAGAAATCACCGACGGTGAGATTTCCATCGGCGGCGAGGTAGTGAACGACCTTCCGCCGAAGGATCGCGACATCGCGATGGTGTTTCAGAACTACGCGCTTTATCCGCATATGACCGTCGCCGAGAACATGTCGTTCGGCCTGAAGTTGAGGAAATTCCCCAAGGCCGAGATCAAGCAACGGGTCGATAATGCGGCCCGTATTCTCGACATCACCGAGCTCCTCACCCGCCGCCCGAAGCAGCTCTCCGGCGGCCAGCGCCAGCGCGTCGCCATGGGCCGCGCCATCGTGCGCAATCCCAAGGTGTTCCTATTCGACGAGCCGCTATCGAATCTCGACGCCAAGCTGCGCGTGCAGATGCGCACCGAGATCAAGCGCGTGCATCAGAAGGTCAAAACGACGACCGTCTATGTGACGCATGATCAGGTCGAAGCCATGACGTTGGCCGACCGTGTGGTGGTCATGAACGGCGGGCGGATCGAACAGATCGGCACACCGAACGACCTTTACCATCATCCGAAGACGCGGTTCGTCGCCGGCTTCATCGGCTCGCCGGCGATGAATCTCATCCCGGCTAAATTGGAGAGCAACGGCAGGGGCCTGAAAATCAGGCTCTCCGACAAGTTGTCATTCCAGGTGCCGGAAAGCCGTACCGCGCGATACAGTGGCCATACCGGCAAAGACTTGTTGTTCGGCTTGCGTCCGGAACACATCACCGAGACGCGCGGCCGCGAGAACGGCGTTGGTCAGGAGTTTGCGATCACGCTCGACGTGGTTGAGCCAATGGGTATGGAAACGATGGTGTTTTTCACTGTCGATGGCACCGAAGTCTGCGGACGCGCCGAGCCTTCCGCCGCCAAGGGCGCAGGCGAGCCGATGCAGTTGCGCGCCAACCTTGACCACATGCATCTCATCGATCCGGCGACCAACGCCGTTCTTTGATCCGCGCGCTAGAGCGCCAATCCGCCGTCCACCAAATGCGACTGGCCGGTGATGTAGCTCGATTCATCGCTCGCGAGGAACACCGCAAGCGCCGCAACCTCCGCGGTGGTACCGAGCCGGCGCATCGGCTGCCGCACTATGAAATCGTTCCAAACGTCCTCAACTGATTTTCCGGTCACTTTCGACACGGTCTCGACCCGGTCCTCAAGCGAGGGCGATTTGATGGTGCCTGGGCAGATCGCGTTGCAGCGAATGCCTTTGGTGATGAAATCCGCCGCAACCGCCTTGGTCAGGCCGATCACCGCCGCTTTGGTGGCGCCATAGACATAGCGGTTGGGCAGGCCTTTCAGCGAGGACACGCCCGACGACATATTGATGATCGAGCCGCCGCCTTTCCTCAGCATCGCCGGGAGAAACGCTTTGATCGTGTGGTGCATGGATTTGACGTTGAGATCGAAGGAAAAATCCCAGTCGCGGTCGCTACAATCGAACACCGTGCCCTGATGCACGTAGCCGGCGACATTGGCGAGCACGTCGAGCCCGCCGAACTCCTTGTCGACGGACTTCGCTAATTCCTCAACCGCCGCGTTCGACAGTACATCCAGCTTGACAGATTTTTTGGCTTCAAGCCCATCAAGCTTGCTCGCTTCCACATCCGTTGCGATCACACTCGCGCCTTCCGCAATGAAAGCCTCGGCGATGGCGCGACCGATGCCCTGTCCGGCGGCGGTCACCAGCGCGACTTTGCCCTGCATGCGTCCGGCCATCGAGGCACCGTTCAGTGATTGTCGCGCGGAATTCCGCCGTTTTGCGCCACGCGTTGAAATTTGACCGCCGGCTTGAGCACCATGCCGTCGGCGAGCTGATCAACCATGCCGCGTTGGATCTCCTGCCACGGTGTCTGGCTCGCCGGATATTTATAGCCGCCGCGCCTTTGCAGCGCCGCCCGCCGCCTGGTCAATTCGGCCTTCGAAATCAAAATATTAGCGCTACCTTTGTTCAGATCGATACGGACCCGGTCGCCGGTTTTCAAGAGCGCTAGTCCGCCACCGACCGCCGCTTCCGGCGAGGCGTTCAGGATCGAGGGCGAGCCCGATGTCCCGGACTGCCGCCCGTCGCCAATGCACGGCAATGCTTTGACCCCTCTTTTTATCAAGGCGGCCGGCGGCTGCATGTTCACTACCTCAGCGGAACCGGGATAGCCGATCGCGCCGACGCCGCGGATGAATAGAATGGTTTGTTCGTCGATCTTGAGCGCGCGATCGTCGATGCGGTGGTGGTAGTCCTCCGGACCGTCGAACACCACGGCGCGGCCCTCGAAGGCATTCGGGTCCTTTGGATTGTCGAGATAGCGTTGACGGAATTCGTCGGAGATTACGCTCGTCTTCATGATCGCGGAATCGAACAGATTGCCCGACAAGATTTTGAATCCCGCCTTTTGCCTTAAGGGTTTCTTGTAGGTTCGGATCACGTCACTGTCCTGAATAGCAGCGCGCTTAACGTTGTCACCCATGGTCTTTCCGTTGATCGTGAGCGCGTCGGCATGCCCGCGGCCGGCCCTAAGCAATTCGCGCATCACGGCCGGCAGGCCGCCGGCGCGGAAATACTCCTCGCCCAGATATTTGCCGGCCGGCTGCATGTTGACCAGCAGTGGCGCGTCGTAGCCGATCGTCTCCCAATCCTCGATTGAAAGCTTCACCCCGATATGGCGCGCGATGGCATTGATGTGGATCGGAGCATTGGTCGACCCGCCGATCGCCGAACACGCCAAAATGGCGTTTTCGAAAGCCTTGCGAGTGAGAATATCGGATGGCCTGAGATTTTCATGAATGATCTCGACCGCGCGCACGCCGGTCTCATATGCGATCTGTCCGCGCTCCCGATAAGGCGCCGGAATCGCTGCACAGCCTGACAGCGTCATGCCGAGGGCTTCAGCCAGCGCGTTCATCGTCGAGGCCGTGCCCATGGTGTTGCAATGTCCAGCCGAGGGCGCGCTGGCCGCTGCGATATTCATGAACGCGTTATCGTCGATCCGGCCCGCGGCCAATTCCTCGCGCGCTTTCCACACCGCCATGCCGGAGCCGCAGCGCTCGCCTTCCCACCAGCCGTTGAGCATCGGTCCGCCGCACAGAACGATCGCCGGCGTATTCACGGTGGCGGCCGCCATCAGACAGGCCGGAGTTGTTTTGTCGCAGCCAGTGAGCAGCACGACGCCATCGAGCGGATACCCATAGAGCACTTCAACGAGGCCCAAATAAGCGAGATTGCGGTCGAGCGCAGCCGTCGGTCGTTTTCCGGTCTCTTGGATTGGGTGGACGGGGAATTCGAAAGCAATGCCCCCGGCGGTTCGGATTCCCTCGCGGACGCGTTGGGCCAGCTCGATGTGATGGCGGTTGCAGGGTGAGAGATCGGAGCCGGTTTGCGCGATGCCGACGATCGGTTTGCCGGAGCGCAACTCTTTGCTTGTCAGGCCATAGTTAAGATAGCGCTCGAGATAAAGCGCCGTCATGCCAGGGTTCTCGGGATTGTCGAACCAAAGCTGCGAGCGCAATGGGCGCGTGCGCGATTGCGATGAACTTTGGGCTTTCTTAAGCATTGCGGTTCTCCCGAGCACCTTTTTGCTCGCGACAAGGATGTGCCGAACTGCGCACTGGATGCAAGGGAGATTGAGGCTGCGCTTATGACGGTCGGCGACAGCGGTAACCGATCGACCCGCCAATACGCGCCTCGTTTCCGATTGGATCAACAACGCAGGGCCATGTTATGCGCTATCGCCTTACGCGTTATCATGCAGAATTAAATTCAAAGGGAGTTTTGTACTTCGATGTTCCCGTTGTAGTCGATGTACCCCAGTTTGCGGAATTTCGCGATCGGGTGGTGCCGAAGCTAAAGACTTCTATTCTCATACGCGGCAAGACTTGGCTGGGCCGCGCGATGCCGGCTCAAGGCCGAACCGAGATCGGCGAGCGCTGCCCTGCATAAGCAAGCATCGGCACTCGCGGCCACGCGGGCATTTCCTTAAGTTTTTACCAATCGAAAGCGCCTCGACCTATCAACTGCGATTGGGCCGCTCGGCTGGAATTGGGCTAGGCAATGATCCGATTGTGGGTCATTCTGATGGGGTGCCTCATAAGCACGAATTATAAACGGAATAGGGGGACAACGCCGTGGCTCAAACAATTGAGGGATTCGTAGGTACCGCACTGGACGATGCGAAAATAACGCCGCTCCATGTCAAAGTGATCGCGCTGATCGCAGCCGGATATTTCTTCGACGTCATCGATGTGATCGTGTTTGGCTCGCTCATCCCGGACATGCTCGCATCCAAGTTCGCCACCGGACCCGAGGCCGCCCTGATTGGCAGCGCGACGATCTTCGGAATGTTCATCGGCACGGCCGGTCAGGGTGAATTTAGCGACCGCTGGGGCCGCAAAACCATCTATCAATTCAACCTGCTGCTGTTTGGCACGTTCACGATCCTGGGCGCGTTCGCGCCGACCGTCACATGGCTCATCGCGGCGCGTTTCATTGCCGGCATCGGCATCGGCGCGGAACAGCCGCTCGCCTTCTCCTATGCCGGCGAATATTCGCCCAAGCGCATTCGCGGCCGCATCCTGGCAATCGTCCACTTTATCGGCGGCGCCTGCGTGTGGCCCATTGCTTCGCTGTTCACGCTCACCTTCCGCGATCAGATTGGCTGGCGCGGCGTTTGGATCGTGATCGGCATTGGCGCGCTCGTCGTCTGGATTTTCCGCTTCTGGCTCCCGGAATCGCCGCGTTATCTGGCAACCCACGGCCGAGGCAAGGAAGCACTCGATGTTATGGCACGGATGGGAATTGCCGGACCGAAGGAGCCGCTCACGACAGACGCCGCGAGCAACACCAAGAGCGATCCGTTCGCCGTCGTGTTCACGAAGTTCCCGTTGCGCGTTATCGCCGGCATGATCTGCTTCTCGGCGTTCTTCGGCGTCGCCATCGGTCTCGGCACCTGGCTGCCCAACATCATGACTTCCAAGGGCTTCACCATCACCAAGTCGCTCACCTACACCTTCGGCATGACGCTGGCGGTGCCGTGCGCGAGCCTGTTCATGATGTATGCCCTCGATAAATTCGGCCGCAAGATCACATCGGTATGCGCGTTCGTTTGCGCAGGCCTAATGGCGATCGTGTTCGCGAATGCAGTCTCCGATACGCAGTTGCTGGTCGCGGGCTTTGTGATGATCTTCTTCATCCAGGTCGCCGGCAACTCGATGCAGATCTTCGCGTCGGAGGTGTTCCCCACGAATGCGCGAGCTTCCGGGTTTGGCTGGGCCGCCGGCGTCGGCCGTCTTGCTACCGCCTTCATCGTTCCGACCATATTGTGGGTCCAAACCGGCTACGGCCTCACCACGGTGTTTGTGTGCTTGGCCACCGTTCTGATAATCGCAGCGTTCTCGGTCACCCAGTTGGGTCCGGAAGCCAGGCAAAGGGGCCTCGACGAAATCGCCCCGCCGACGGGCTGATCCACGTCCAGTAAAAAGCTGCGAGGCCCGGTTCAGCGCGACGCTGGGCCGGGCCTCGGCAATCCAGCCCGGCAATTTGATAATGTGACCCGCATGACTACTCCCCTTCCCGGCGCAAGCGCCAAAAATATTCGCTTCATGGCGCGTTGCGACCAGGGCGGGCGGCCGGACGGCGTACAGGTCATCTTGCACAAACGACACGCCTTTATCGGGCATATGTTCAGCGACGGATATTCCGTCGTCGACGTGCGCGACCCACTCCACCCCAAGACCGTCGCTTTCGTCGCAGCGCCGAAAAACACCCGCTCGCACCATTTGCAAATCCACGGCGATATCCTGCTCGCCGTCAACGGGCCAAACATCTGGGCGATGCAACAATACGCCAGCCAACAGGACTACTACGCCAGGTCGCTGATCGATTTGGTGCAGACCGAACAACCGTTTGCGGCGGGCTTGCGCATATTCGACGTTTCGACGCCGGCAGCACCGCGCGAAATTGCGTTCCTCGACATGCCCGGCTTCGGCGCTCATCGCATATGGTGGGTCGGCGGCCGCTACGCCTATGTCTCGGTGCATTTCGAGGGCTTCATCGATCACGTCTTGGCGGTGATCGATGTCTCGGACCCGACCAAGCCGACGCTAGCCGGCCGCTGGTGGCTGCCGGGCATGAACCGCGCCGGCGGCGAGACCCCGCCCGCGTTGTTCGGCAAGCGCACCGCGCTGCATCATCTCATCAGCGCGGGAAACCTTGGCTTTGCCGCATGGCGCGACGGCGGTTTCACCATTCATGATTTGAACGATCCAACAAATCCAAAACTCATCAGCCACCGCAATTATGCGCCGCCTTTCGGCGGAGGCGCCCACACGCCCCTGCCCCTGCCGAACCGCAAGCTGCTCGTGCTCGCCGACGAGGCAACCTCGGCAAATTGCGCCAACGGGCTGGCGTACACCTGGTTGATCGACGTGCGTGACCTGTCGAACCCGGTTTCGATTGCGACGCTGCCGACGCCGGCGGAAGAGGATTTCTGCGCCAGGGGTGCGAAGTTCGGGCCGCACAATCTGCATGAGAACCGGCCGGGTTCCATGCAAACCGAGGATATTATCTTCGCCACCTATCACAATGCCGGCTTGCGGATTTATGATGTGCGCGACCCGTTCCAGCCGAAGCAACTCGCCTATTTTGTTCCGCCGTCGCCGGAAAAGATCGTCGATCAGCGGCCAAACCCCGCCAAGGTGATCCAGTCCTGCGACGTCTACGTCGATAAAGAAGGATTGATGTACCTCACCGACACCAATGCTGGCCTTTACATCCTGCAATATGAAGGACACTGAGCGATCATGACGGAAAAGTTCGGGCGTCTTGCCCTGCATATGTGGACCATCGACACCACGCCGCTCGCCACCGCGCTCGATGCGGCAAAACAAGGCGGCTTCGACGCGGTCGAGCTGCGCCGCACCGATTTCAAGCGCTGCTTTGACGCCGGCATGAGCAACGCGCAAGTACTTGACCTGATCCGCAAAGGCGGTATTCCGGTCGGCGTCTTGGGCGTCGAATATGGCTGGCTGTTTGCCACCGGCGAGGAAAGCAAGCGGCTGTTCAAGGTATTCCGCGAGTTCTGCGAGAACGCAGTCGCGCTCGGCTGCAACATGCTGATGAGCGCGCCTGGACAGGTGCAGGGCCCGATCAGGGACGCCATCAAATATCTGCGCGATGCCGGCGACATCGCGGCCGAATACAAATTGCGGCTGGCAATCGAGTTCAACTCACAGCACGACGTGCTCTACAGCCTTGGCGTGCTGACCGAACTGATCGAGGGCGCGAACAAGCCGAATTGCGGCTACCTAATCGACGCCTATCACTTCACGCGCAGCGGCGCCGGCGGCCGCGGGTTCGAGAGCGTACCGGCCGACAAGATTTACTGCTTCCAATACAGCGACCTCTCGCCCAACCCGGTCACCGGCGTGCGGCGGCCGACCGACCGGCTGCCGCCCGGCAAGGGCGTCGTCAAATGGCGCGAAATGCTCGGCTTGCTGGCGGAAAAGGGCTACACCGGCTATCTGAGCTACGAGGCGCCCAATCCCAAGCAATGGGCGCGCTCGCCCTACGACGTCGCGCGCGAGGGCGTCGAGCTCACGCGCAAATTATTGCGGGACGCCGTCCCGAGTTATGTCAGTTAAGGATCACCATGGCAGCAGAACAAGAACTTCCGCTTTTTCTCGGCCTGAACGACAAGGCGATCACCGCTATTCCGGCCACGGTCGAAAAGCAGCGCTACATGACCAGCGTCGCGCCCAAGGCCGCCAATCCCGGAAATTGGGTCGAGCAGCCGCGCTTGCCGATTCCGACCGGCGAGCATGCCGTTATCGAATGTCAGGGCAAAATCCATGTTATCGCCGGTTACGCGAAGCATCGCGTCGATCAAGATTTCCATCAGGTCTACGCTCCGGCGAGCAAATCCTGGTCGCTGAAGGCGCCCTTCCCGCTGCCCTGCAATCACGTGGCGGGTGTCTCGATCGGCACCAAAATTTATACCTTCGGCGGATTCATTGAGCAGAACCGCTGCCCGCATTCAAAATGCTTCGTCTACGACACCGCCACGGACCAATGGGCGCCGATCGCTGGCCTGGCGCGGCCGCGCGGTGCGATCTCCGCGATCGTGCTCGACGGCAAGATCCACCTGCTCGGCGGACGCGACGTGCGCTCGGTGGAATGGCACGAGATCTATGACCCTTCAACGGATAAATACACGTTCCTCGCCGGCATGCGCGGCTCGACCGGCACGCAGCCGTTCGTCGGCCAGCGCGACCATATGGGTGTCGCGGTGGTGGATGGGAAAATCCACGCCATCGCCGGCCGCATGGACAGCTACGATTTCAACACCAGCCTGAATGCGGTTTACGATCCGAAGACCGATGGCTGGTCGTTCCGGGCTCCCCTGCCGACGGCGCGCAGCGGTCCTTCTTGCGTCTATATCAGCGGCAAGATCGTAGTGTTCGGCGGCGAAGCCACCGGCAAGGTGTTCGGTACCAACGAGGCCTACGATCCCAAGACCGACAGCTGGGAAGCGCTCACGCCGATGGCGATCCCGCGCCACGGACTGCATGGCGCGACCTGCGCGGTGATCGGGAACATGGTGCATGTGCCAGGCGGCGGGCCGGTGCCTGGCGGCCAGGTACAGGGCGCCTATCACGACGCCTTCACGTTCGGCTGAAAACCGCGGCGCAAAAAAATTACGGCCGCCCTCTCGAGGGCGACCGCAGATTTTCGGTAACGATGCGACGGACGCGTTAGCGCGCCGGGTGCAGATCAAGACCCGCCACGCCTGCTGCCACGTTAAGGCCCGCCTGACCCTGCACCGACACCGGCTGCAAGGTTACGGTCCGATTGTTGCCCCCGACAAGTAGGTTGGCGCCGAGACCGGCGCCTACCGTCGCTTCGGCACTCGCACCGCCGTAGTGGCCGGCCAGCGCGCCGAACCGGCGGTTGGTCGGGGCATAAACCGCCCAAACCATCTCGCCACCAGCGGTAGCGCCGAGGTCGAGGCCGAATTTGGTGATCGATCCGGTGTAGACCTCACGCGGTCCCGGCTGGGATGGCGTGAACATGCAGGTCACTTCCTTTTTCGACGTGATGATCAGACCGATGCCGGCTGAAATATCGCATGTCAAAGTGCCGGCTTTTGTCCGCTCCCGACTTTGGGCCATGGACGGCGCCGGCGATGCCACCGCCGCGACAACCGCCAAGACGGCGAGAGCGCTGAGACGCTTGTGCATGCCAAACTCCCATTTTGATTAATATTGTCCGACAACGTGACGCACCGCGAAAGGTTCCATCGGCGCCCAGCGGCGTAGGTATGGCTGTTTATCTTATGCGGCCAGCGGATGCGCTGTATCTGCGACACAGCGGCCGAGAGTATTGGCGTGCGCCGCGCCCATTAACAGGCTGAACGGCGGATCGCATCCGATCATCGCCGCCGGTGTCTGCTGCATGCCGCCGGACGTAGGCGGGCTCAAGCGGTCACCCTTATGGGTCCGATCGACAAATTGCGTCGTTGCGCTACGCTCCCCCACGGACCTAGCGCGGACTTCCAAGCCGAAACCTACCGGCAGCACAACAAAGTCCGTCACCAGCACCGCCAGGATGCCTGCCAGCAGATATGAAGCGATGCCGCGCATCAGCGATCTCCAGCGTCCCTCGCCGGCGGCCGCGATGGGCCGCGCGAGTGACGGATAGAAACGGCGGGTGAAGAATTATGTTCCGGTTCGCGCTTAGCGCGCGGCGAGAATTTGGCTCGCCGGTATCACGATGTAGCAGCGCAACCCATCGGGATCGAATTTCAAATTAACCGTGGCATCGAGCGCGCTAGCGAGGTTGCGCTCGATCACCATGCTGCCGAATCCTCTCTTGCGCCTCATCTTCACCGTCGGCCCATTTTGCTCGCGCCACTCGAGCTCAATCGTATTGTCGCGTATCGCCCAAGTGATCGTCACGCGCCCATTGGGGACCGACAGCGCTCCGAATTTCGCCGCATTAACCGCCAGTTCATGCAATGCGAGCCCAAGAGTTTGCGCTGCCTCCGGCTTGAGTGCGACCGGCGCACCGTCGACAGCGACCTTCGCTTCGTCGCCTCCCTTAAAGGCTGCCAATTGCGATTGGATAAGCTCACGCAAGGATACCCCGTGCCAGCTCTCGCGCACCAGCAGGTCATGCGAGGCAGCCAGAGCCTGCAATCGCGCGGAGAATTGATCGAGAAATCCACCGATCGACCCAGCATGACGGGCTGTCTGGCGCGCCATTGCCTGAATCACCGCCAGCAAGTTTTTCGAACGATGCGTCAACTCGCGCATCAGCAATAGCAAATGCGCCTCGCCCTCCTTGCGTTCGGTGACGTCAATCGATGCGCAGGTTAAACCAACAATGTCACCGGCTTCATTACGCAGCGGTTCAATATGAAGATCGTTCCAGCGTAGGCCGCGCCCTTCCTCGAGCGTGACTTCCGCGCGTTTCGGCTGACCGCTAGTGAGCGCCTCGCGTTTCAGGGCGATGACGGCCGCGCCGCCCTTCGGCGGCAAGATTTCCTCATCGGTATGGCCGAGGATATTCTCGATCGCGCGTCCCAGCATGGGATTGCTGATTGAGGTATAACGCAGATCGCGATCCTGTGTGTACACGGTGACCTGAGAACTGCGTAGCGCCGTTTCATAGCGCACGAATCGAGCCCGCAACAGGCGGAGCTCCCAACCTTGCGCCTTCACCTGCGCTTCCAGCCGCTGGCACTCTTGTCGCAGTTCAGCCAGTTCCGTGTCCGCCGACATGTCGCGTGCCATGACGGTCATTCGTTCACATTGCCTCGCCTGCTTTCGTCCGGCGTAAGCGGCGGGACTGGCGGGCACTGAATCGGGAATTCCAATGAAGACGGAGGCCGCACGCTCTGTCAATGGTTGAGGCCACGTGGTACCTCGTTTCGCGCAGCGCTCGCGGATCGGTGATTTCGGCGCCAGAATATGTTAACGTCGATTTGGACGAACTGTTCCTGTTCAGCGCGCCGGCTCCCCGCGGATATAGCCTCGAGCGATCACGCGCTGGAACCATTGTTGCGCGCTCACGTTTTCTCTCGGAGGGTGCCGCGAACCCTGACAAGAGAGAACAGCAATGACTACGCGTGCAGCTAAGTCCGCTACCGCCGAAGAAATAGCGGCCATCGAAGACTTGATGAATGATCTTGAAAAGCGGCTACGCCGTCTGTCCGGAAGTGCACGACGCGAGGCATTGGGGGCGTCCGGCGAGGTTAGCGATTTTGTGAGCGAAGCGCTGGAGCGCATCACGAACCGCGTACGGGAAAGCGCCTCCGATGCAGGCCAATCGATTGCCGACGAAGCGATGCGATTGGGTGGCGGCGCGGTCAAGACTCTGACCGATGAGGTCGAGCAGCGCCCCCTGCTCATGCTGGCCGCCGCCGCCGGGGTTGGGTTTCTCGCTGGGCTGGCTAACCGGCGCTAAAGCAAAAAAAATGAGACTCGATCAAATAACAGAAATCGCAGCCGATCATTTGTTCGGCCGGCTGATACGGCGCGCGCTGATGGCGTTGGCTGTTGCGGCACTTGGCATTGTGGCGATTTACTATTTTACTGTGGCCGGAACGGTTGCATTGGAAACGCAATACGGAACGCTGAACGCGCGTCTAATCGTAGGCATAATTTATACGGCGGTCGCCATCATCATCGCGATATGGTGGGCAGTGCAAGGCAAGTCCGCTAATTTTAGCACGCCGGTGCTGAGCAACCAGCGCGACATGCAGATCGCCCTGCTCGTCGAAGCCGTGATGCTCGGCTACGCACTGGCGCGAAAAGGTCCCCGAGCAAGCTAGAATTCCGCCTGTTCTGAACAGAATTCAATCTTCTTCTTCGATGTTGTTCGGCTAGCTTGCCTTGCGTTCGCGCCGCTTGGCATTTCGCTCGAAGAACAAAGCCTGGCTGAGCACTGCCGACACCGTCGCCGGCTGAAACGGCTTAGCGATCAGGAACGCCGGCTCTGGCCGCTCGCCGGTGAGGAAACGCTCCGGATAGGCGGTGATAAAGATCACCGGCACCTCGAAGGTGCGCAGCATCTCGTTGACCGCGTCGAGCCCCGAGCTGCCATCCGCCAATTGAATGTCGGCGAGAATAATTCCAGGCCGCTTAGCTTTGGCCAACGCCACGGCCTCGCCATGGGTCCGGGCGACACCGAGCACGCGGTGACCGAGACCTTCCACCAGGCCTTCGAGATCTAGCGCGATGAATGTTTCGTCCTCAATGATCAGGACGTCGGTGGCAATCTCGGCGGCAAGCTCGCGACCAGAATCCTCCACCAATTCGCGCAAAGCCGGCACGTCGATATCCAGCACCTTGGCGGCGTCATCTTCCGACAGCCCTTCCAGCGCTACCAGCAAAAAGGCCTGGCGCGGCATCGGCGCGATCTGCGCGAGATGCTTTTCCACCGGCTGGTTAGACGGAACGCCGCCCGACTTGCCGTTAAGCGCAATCGAATTCCAGATCTTGGTGAACAGTTTGTAGAGCGCGATCCGGGTCGACGCGGTGGACTCCAAAACCTTGGGGTCCTGGATCAGGGCCTCCAGGGTCGCCGCCACATAGGCATCGCCCGAGGCCTGGCTGCCCGAAAGCGCCCGGGCATAGCGGCGGAGATAAGGCAGATGCTGTGCAACTGTTTGAGATGTCGACAAAAATCCCTCCCGAACGAATGCGCCCCTGGGCTAAATGGGCACCGCCCTCGAATACCTGATTGAGCCTACTTAGCTCTGCTAACGTGGTCCGTCGAAAAAAGTTCCCGATCTGTGGAACCATCCGCCAATTCAGGGGTTTCGCTTGGACGAAGTAAGGGCCCTGCGCTCGTTTTAGGGCAAGGGATTTGGGGTTGATCGATGACTGAACGCAAACCCGTGGGACAAGAAAAACCAATGGAAACCGCGGAACCCCGTAACCGAAAGGCGAGTTTCAAGCCAGCCAAGCTTAGCCGCGAGGTGCAGGCGCGTCTCGGTCAGCAACTCCGTTCCATGTACGACGACGTGGTGAACCAGGGCGTACCCGACCGGTTCACCGAGTTGATCAACCGCCTCAATGGCAACGGAAACAAGGACAGGCAATAACGCATGGACGAGTCGGTCCGCAAAGCTGTTCTTGGCGCGGTGCCAAGCCTTCGCGCATTCGCGATCTCGCTATGCGGGAACGTGGATCGCGCGGACGACCTCGTGCAGGAAGCCCTGTTGCGCGCGATAGCTAATATCGACTCCTTCCAGCCCGGCACCAACATGTCGGCCTGGCTGTTCACCATCCTGCGCAATCATTTCCGCTCGGAATATCGCAAGCGCCGACGCGAGGTCGAGGACAGCGAAGGCCGCTATGCCGAAACGCTGAAATCGCAACCGGAGCAATACGGCCACGTTGAGTTTCGAGAATTCCGTCAGGCGCTGACGCAATTGCCGGCCGACCAGCGCGAGGCGCTCGTCCTGGTCGGCGCGTCAGGATTTTCCTACGAGGAAGCTGCCCACATTTGCGGATGCGCGGTCGGCACCATTAAATCGCGCGTCAACCGCGCGCGCACGCGGCTGGCCGAGTTGATGTCGATTGAAGCCGCCGACGATTTCGGGCCGGACGAGCAGATCCGAGCGGTGATGGCCAGCGGCGGGGAATAGCTTGCTACCATAGCGCGAAAAGGCCCTGGCCATTTATGAGGCCCTGCCACATATTTTTCAGATGGAAATTCGGCACCTCCGTTACTTCGCGGCTGTCGCGTCGGAACTGCATTTCGCGCGCGCGGCCGAGCGCTTGAACATCTCGCCCCCGACGCTCAGCCAACAAATCGATGGCTCGAAACGCATCTCGGCGTCACGCTTTTCGTTCGCAGAACGAAGAAGAGGGTCGAGCTGACGTTTGCCGGCCAGCAATTTCAAAAGCGAGCCTTGGCCGCCATCTAGAGCTTCGAACAGGCCGAGCGTTTCGCCCGCGAAGCCGCGCGTGGCGAAGTCGGCGATTTCAGGCTGGGTTACGTTGGTTTCGGCGGCGACATCGGACGACGTTAAAAAACCATCGAGGTCGCGCGTGCCGCTGCGCCGAACGTGACTATGCACATCCAGAGGATGGAAATGCCTCCGCAAATTAAGGCCATCACTTCCGGCACCGTCGATATCGGATTCATGCTGCGCATGTTTTCGTACCCTGTCGGGATCACGGCATTCGGTCTTGCCCTCCAGCGCTTCTGCCTCGTCGTCCACCAAGACCATCCGCCGGCCGCGCAAAAGCGGATTACCGCTGCGGCTTTGGCCAAGCATAAATTCGTTGCTTATGAGCTGGACGCTGAGGTCGGTTTTTGGCGAAACATCACCGCTGTTCTGCCGCCCGGCACAATCTGGCAATTCGTCCAGCGACAATAATCGTCAACCGCGAGTTGCGCTGAGTTTTTCGCGTGGGACGGTTGGTACCGTTCGCGCCGACATTGCGCAGACGGCATCAGTCACTACATGAAGTTCTTCCATGACGAGTAGCGGAACCAAGGTCGCGATCATCGGCGGCGGGGTGGCCGGCATTGTGGCCGGCCGGCGGCTGCGCGAGGCGGGCATCGATTGCCTGGTGATCGAAGCGCGCGGACGGCTGGGCGGGCGAGCCTGGACTATTGCCGATGCATCGGGTTTTGCGCTCGACCTCGGTTGCGGCTGGCTGCATTCCGCCGATCGCAATCCGTGGACGAAAATTGCCGAGCGCCAAGGCCGCACGATCGATAGGTCGGCGCCACCCTGGAGGAAGCCGGCGCTGCCGACCCGGTTTTCACCGGCCGAGCAACACGCCTTCAGCAACGCCATGGAGAGATTTAATGAGCGCGTCGAAAGGGCCGCCGCCAAGACACCCGACGTCGCGGCAGCGAGCGCGCTCGACCTCGGCGACCGTTGGAACAATCTGATTAACGCGGTCGGCACTTATATCAGCGGCGCCGAACTCGATCGTGTTTCCGCCCGAGATTTCGCCAATTACGCCGACGACGGCGTGAACTGGCGTGTGGTCGAAGGTTATGGAGCAACGATTGTCGCATACGGCGAGCATTTGGCCGTCGCGCTCGGGTGTCCTGTGCGTCGCATCGACCACAGCGGCGTAAAATTGAAAATCGAAACGGCGAAAGGCATCATCACGGCCGATCAGGCGATCGTAACCTTGCCGAGCGCTGTGATCGCCGATGCCGAGCAGCTGTTCACGCCGGCGCTGCCGGACAAGACGCAGGCCGCACGCAGCCTGCCGCTCGGCCTTGCCGACAAATTATTCCTGTCGCTCGACCGTGCAGAGGAATTCGACGCCGATAGCCGCCTGTTCGGCGCCCACGATCGCACCGCGACGGCCGCTTATCATCTGCGGCCGTTCGGCAGGCCACAAATCGAGGCGTATTTCGGCGGCAGCCATGCAGCCGCGCTGGAAGCCGAGGGCGAGCAGGCGTTTTTCGACTTCGCGGTGTCGGAACTCGTCGCCGTGTTCGGCAGCGATTTCGCCCACCGAGTGAAACCAATCCATATGCATCGCTGGGGCGTCGATCCGTTTGCGCGCGGCTCATATTCGTATGCGTTGCCGGGCATGGCGCATTGCCGCACCGCGTTGGCCGCACCGGTCGACGACCGGCTGTTCTTCGCCGGCGAGGCCTGCTCGAAAGACGAATTCTCGACCGCGCATGGCGGCTTTAACACCGGAGCATCGGCTGCCGATGCGGTCATTGCCGTGCGGCAAGGCAAACATGCCTGATATTCCGGGCCGTAAACATTTGACCTAGCTCAACAACCCACCTACGGCTTCGTGCGAGGTTTCGGCCGTCATCAGCCGCTGGGTACGCGAGTCGGACAGCGCTAAGCTCCATGAAAATCATGGCGTTTGCACTAACGTTTAACCATGGACCCGCCGGTCTGCCTGAGACTGATCGCGCTGGTCGTCATAGTTGAATTTCCGGAGATTTTTCCATGAACACGCTCAACCGGGCGAGCGCACAGTCGGCCGATACCGATCACCCGCACGGGATGGCACTGCTGCGCGATCCGCTTATCAACAAGGGCACAGCCTTCACCGATCAGGAACGCAATTCATTCGGTCTGCGCGGACTCTTGCCGGCCCATATCCTTTCGATGCGGGCACAGGCCGAGCGCGTGCTGACAAATCTGCGCCAGCTGCCCAATGACCTCGAAAAATATGTCGCGCTGAACGCGCTGCACGACCGCAACGAGGCGCTGTTCTTCCGCGTCGTGGTCGACAACATCGACGAGATTCAGCCGCTCATCTACACCCCCACGGTGGGGCTCGCCTGCCAAAGGTTCGGCCACATCTTCCAGCGCCCGCGCGGCCTGTTCGTCGGCGCCAACGATCGCGGACGGATCGCAGCGATTTTGCGCAACTGGCCTTATGCCGCCAAGCTTATTGTGGTGACCGACGGCGAGCGCATCCTCGGCCTCGGCGATCTCGGCGCCAATGGCATGGGCATTCCGGTCGGCAAGCTCTCGCTATACTCGGCCTGCGCCGGCATTCACCCGAAGCTCTGCCTGCCGGTGATGCTGGACGTCGGCACCAATAACGAGAGCCTGCTGAACGATCCCTATTACGTAGGCCTGCGCCACAAGCGGCTCACCGGTCCGGCCTATGACGAACTGGTGGACGAATTCATCACCGCCGCGCGTCAGGTGTTTCCCGGCGTGCTCATCCAGTTCGAGGATTTCGCCAATCATTCGGCGTTCCATCTGCTGCAACGATATCGCGACAAAATCCCGACGTTCAACGATGACATCCAGGGCACGGCCGCGGTCGCGCTCGCCGGCTTGTTCTCGGCGTTACGCGTGACCGGAGGCAAACTCAAAGAGCAGAAGCTGTTGTTCCTCGGCGCCGGCGAAGCCGCGACCGGCATCGCCGACCTTGTCGTGTCGGCCATGGTGGCGGAAGGGGCGAGCGAAGCTGAAGCGCGCGAACGAATCTGGCTGATGGATTCACGCGGTCTGGTGGTCAAGGATCGCGCCGGCCTCAACGTCCAAAAAATTCGTTATGCCCACGCGCATGCGCCGGTCGGCGCTTTCCTGTCGGCGATCAACGCGCTCAAGCCGACGGCGATCATCGGCGTCGCGGCGGTCGGCGGAACGTTCACGCCCGATGTGCTGCGCACGATGGCGCAAATCAACAAGCAGCCGATCATTTTCGCGCTCTCCAACCCAACCTCGAAGGCGGAATGCTCCGCCGAAGAAGCCTACCGCCACACCGGCGGACGCGCGCTGTTCGCTTGCGGCAGTCCCTACGATCCGGTGACGATCGACGGCAAAACTTTCGTGCCGCGCCAGGGCAACAATTCCTACATCTTCCCCGGCGTAGGGCTCGGCGCAATCGCCACCGCCACGCGGCTGGTGACCGACGAGATGTTCATGGCGGCCGCCCATACGCTGGCGCAGATGGTCAGCGAGGCGGACCTCAAGCAGGGAAGCCTCTATCCGGCGCTGCCGCGCATACGCGAGGTTTCGGCCAAGATCGGGGCGGCGGTTGCCGAGGTTGCTTATAAACGCGGGCTTGCCGCCGGTGCGGCGCCGAATGACCTGCTCGCCTACGTGCAGTCGCAAATGTACGACCCGCGCTATTGAACGACCGCGTACAATAAACAAAGCCTTGCGCGACGACTGTCGCACGGGGCCTCTCGGCCGAACGCTGATGCGCAACGCTACGCTAGGGGACAGGCGGCGCGCGACCTCGTACCAAGCCGACAACCGCCGCAATGGCGAACAGGATGATCGCCACGAAGAACACCAGCTTGGCGGCTTCGATCGCCACGCCCGCGATCCCTCCGAAGCCGAGTACGGCGGCGATCAAAGCGACGATGAGAAATGTAACGGCCCAACCCAACATGACGGCAATCCCCTATCACTGGTTGCGAATTGAAGTCGCGTACCTAGGCAACGCGAATTAAGGCCGATAGTTCCGGAGCGAGGCCCTATGCGGCCGGCACCGCCGTGAAAAACAACGCGATTTCAGCCGCTCGTGATAAATCAAGGCGCTTAGTCAAGGGAACCGGTTCAATTTCTACTGCGTTCAGTAAAGCGGGGTAATCCATCGTTTGTCGCGTACGGAGTTGCGTCCAGGGCACCGCGGCCGAATTCGAAGGGCTAATCTGGTTCCTGCGCGGTCGCGCTCTATCCGGCCACCAGCACCAGCCACGGCACGACGGAAGGTCAAGCGGGCGTGTTAGACGGACAGACTGAATGACGCGGCTGAAATCCTATCACGCCAAACGCAAGTTCGGCGTCACTGCCGAACCGATGGGCAAGATTGTGCGCAAGAGCGGCCACGCCTTCGTCATCCAGAAGCACGCGGCGCGGCGGCTGCATTACGACCTGCGGCTCGAACTCGACGGCGTGATGAAAAGCTGGGCGGTGACGCGCGGTCCGAGCCTGGTGCCGGGCGAGAAGCGTCTTGCGGTCGAGGTCGAGGACCATCCGATCGAATACAACAAATTCGAAGGCATCATCCCGCAAGGCGAATATGGTGGCGGCACGGTGATGATCTGGGACCGCGGGCGTTGGCTGCCGGAGGACGATCCGCACAAGGGACTGAAAAAAGGTCACCTGTCATTCATGCTGGATGGCGAGAAACTTCGCGGCGGCTGGCACCTCGTGCGCATGCATCGCCGATCGGGCGAAAAGCGCAACAACTGGCTCCTGATCAAGCAACACGATAGCGCCGAGCGGTTGGCGCGGGACAAGGACATTTTGGACGCGAAACCGCTCTCCGTCGCCAGCGGCCGCTCGATGGACGAGATCGCCGAGGGCGTGCCGAAGAAGAGATCGAAAAAGAAGAAATCATCGGCAACCAAAAGATCGCGTAAGCGCAGCGAGGCGGCGATGGGCGCCATTTTGCGCCGGACCACAAAGGCAGTGAGCGAACAGAGTAAGCTTTCAAAGCCGGCGACACCGCACAGCGCGCTACCCGCTTTTGTCGAGCCCTGTCTTGCTACGCTGGCGGACAAAGCGCCCGACAGCGACAAGTGGATCCACGAGATCAAATTCGACGGCTATCGCATCCAGGCCCGGCTCGACGGCGGCAAGGTCAAGCTGCTGACGCGGCGCGGCCTCGACTGGACCAAGATGTTTTCCATCATCGCGGAAGCGATCGGCAGGCTGCCGGCACGAACCGCGCTGATCGACGGCGAGTTGGTGGTGGAAGGCAATGACGGCATTTCCAGTTTCTCGCTGCTGCAGGAAGACCTCAAAAACGGCCGCAATGACCGCATGGTGTTCTATGTCTTCGACCTCATGCACCTCGACGGTGCCGACCTGAAGCCACAGCCGCTGCAAACGCGAAAGGCGGCGCTGGCACGGCTACTGGGCAAAGCATCCAAGCGCGGTCCGCTGCGGCTAAGCGAATCCATCGCCGAGCGCGGACCGATATTGCTCAAACACGCCTGCAAGATGGGGCTGGAAGGCATCGTCTCGAAGCGGTCCGACGCGACCTATCATTCCGGGCGCGGGCACGACTGGATCAAGACCAAATGCTCGGACCGGCAGGAGCTCGTGGTCGCTGGCTTCGTACCGTCGAGTGCGGATGCACACGCGATCGGCGCGCTGGTGCTGGGCTATTACGACCGCGGCAAGCTGCACTATGCGGGACGCGCCGGCACCGGCTTCACTCATGCGAGCGCGCGCGCGCTCTACCGCAAACTCAATGCGCTCAAACTCGACAAGCCGGCTTTCGACACGGTGCCCAAGGAAGAGCGCGGCGTGCGCGGCCCCATTTGGGTCGAGCCCAAACTAGTGGCGGAAGTCGATTTCCACGGCTGGACCCATGGCGACCGGGTGCGGCAGGCCTCGTTCCAGGGCCTGCGCGAAGACAAGCCGGCCGAACAGGTCGTGCGCGAGGTCAAGGCGATGACGGCGCCAACCAAGATGGCGGCAATACCCAGCGCGCCCGTGCCGGCGCACAATGCGAAGGTGACGATCAGCGGCGTGACGCTGTCGCACCCCACCCGCGTCTATTGGGACGACGCCGGAGTGACCAAGCGCGATCTCGCCGAGTTCTATACGCAGATTTGGAAATGGATGCGCCCGCACGTGGTCGAGCGCCCAATCGCGCTGTTGCGGTGCCCGGAGGGCGTGGCTGGGCAATGTTTCTTCCAGAAGCATGCCGCCGCCGGCATCGCCACCGAGCACTTGCATCTGATCCCCGAGAGGGGCGACAAGATCATCTCGATCGACGATCTCACCGGGCTAATTTCGCTGGTGCAGGCCGGCGTCTTGGAGTTCCATACCCGCGGCACCACCGTCGATCATCGCGAGGAGGCCGACCGGCTGGTATTCGATCTCGATCCGGGGCCGGGCGCCGGCTGGAAGGAGGTCGTGGCGGCGGCGCGCGAGGTGCGCGCGCGGCTCGCGCGCGTGAAACTCAAGAGCTTCCTCAAAACTTCGGGCGGCAAAGGGCTACACGTGGTGCTGCCGATCAAGCCGACGCCCTGGGACGAGGCCAAGGATTTCTGCAACGCCGTCGCCGTCAGCATGGCCGCGGACGAGCCCGAGTGCTACACGGCGACCGCGAGCAAGAGCAAACGCAACAAGCGTATTTTCGTCGATTACCTACGCAATAGCCGGGAGGCGACGGCGGTGGCACCCTACTCCACCCGGGCGCGGCCGGGCGCGCCGGTGTCGGTGCCGATCGAATGGTCCGAGCTCGGAACACTCAAGAGCGCCAGCCAATACACGGTGCTCAATCTGCCGGCGCGCCTTGGCCGCTTGCGCAAGAACCCATGGGCCAATATCGGGCGCTCCAAACAGAAGCTGCCAAAGCTCAAATAGCGGTAGTCGGTAACCGCACTGGCGAGGCAGCGTTAGAAACTTTTGTTCCCCGAATCGCTTATTGAAAGCAACGGCCGCGGACCTCGATTCGGGACGGCGCCGGCGTGCCATATCCGTGACACGATCGGTGGTTAGGGCGAGCAGTGCCTGTGTGAGGAATGATGATGGGTTGGGGGATTTGGGTCACAGTCGGCGTTGCGGTCGCTTGCTGCTTGGCCGGCGCGCCGGCCGAGGCGCACAGCCAAAAGACATTCTCCGGCGTCGCTGCCTACTACGACACGCATTACTCGGGCCGGACCGCCGGCGGCGAGCGTTACGATCCCAGCAAATTCACGGCCGCCCACCGCACCTTGCCATTCGGAACGCGCCTGCGCGTCACCGATAACATAACCCACCGTAGCGTGGTGGTGACCGTCAACGACCGCGGGCCATTCACCAAAGGCCGCGTGCTCGATCTCTCGCTCGCCGCCGCCAAGGCACTGCACATGCCGGGACGCGGCATCATCCGCGTGACCGCGGCGGTGGAGTAGCCCGCCGGGACTACGCCAGCGGAAATAGCCTCAGCGAGCTGATCGACGGCGAACAGCGCACCCAGGTTTCCGCCGCGGATGTCGGCTCGCCCAGCCGCAGATGCACCGTATTTTCATCGGCCAGCGTCATGAAAATCGTTTGGCCGGCACCCGGTTCCGGCGCCGGCGCCGTGTAGGAGAAATAGTGGCGGTTGTAATTTCCTTCCATGCGCTTGCCGCCGGGCGTGACGATTTCCGGGCCGTGGATCGTAAACCGGCGGCCGTCGCTGTGGCACCAGTTGCCGTCGATGGCGTCGGCGAAAGCGGGGCCAGCGAGCAGCGCCAGTCCAAGTGCCGCGATAAGAATTTTAAGCCGATGGCCCATGATGCGCGCCGCCGGCGCGTTGTGAACGCCGAACGCATTTTGCGCTATATTACGCAAAGCTTACCTCCTACGTCATCCCCTGCCCCTTTCGCCGCCTGCCTCACGAGGAAAATCCTATGCCCGCCAAGCGCCCGGCGCCACGCCTTCCCATTATCGACGAAGCGCACATGAACGAAGCCCAAAGCAGACTGCTGGAGGCGATCCGCTCCGGGCCGCGCGGAAAATCGATCACCCCGCGCGGCCCGTTCGCGGTCTGGCTGCACGCGCCGGAGTTCGGCCACCTGGCGCAGGCGTTGGGCGGCCATTGCCGTTACCGGACCGTGCTGCGGCCGCGGCTTTCGGAATTTGCGATTTTATGCACGGCCAGGCTGTGGCGCGCGCAATACGAATGGTTCGCGCATGCGCCGATGGCCGAGAAGGCTGGCGTCAAGCCGAAAACCATCCAGGAGCTGCGCGCGGGGCGCGAGCCAAAATCCGCGCCCAAGGACGAGCGCGCGATCTTTGCCTTCGTCCGCGAGCTCTACAAGACCAACCGCGTCAGCGACCGCGCTTACAAGCGCGTGCATGCCTTCCTCAGCGATGCCGGCATGGTCGAGCTGGTCGGCATCCTCGGCTATTACGCGTTGATCTCGATGACGCTCAACGTGTTCCGCATGATGCCGCCGGCGGACGCCGAATTGGCGTTCGCCGAGCCGAAATGACAATCGTCATTTCGGCATGCCGCCTATACCCGGCATGGCGTGGTCGCCGCCGCCGGTCTTCGCGCCGATGCCCTCGACCGTGAAGTCGACGTCGACCTTACCAGCCATGGCGAATTGCAGCGTCGCCTTGAAATGACCGCCTTGCTTGAGCTGGTCCTTCAGGCCGATGAACATCACATGATAGCTGCTCGGCTCGAGCGTGACAGTCTGCCCCGGCTTGATCTCGAGACCGTCGGCCACTGGCCGCATCTTCATCACGCCGCCCTCCATCATCATCTCATGGACTTCGAAACTGCGCGAGATGTCCGTGGAACCGCCGACCAGACGGTCAGGCGCGGTTCCAGTATTGGTGATCTTCATATAGCCGCCACCGACACTGGCGCCTTTCGCCGTCGCGCGCGCCCAGGGCGCGGAGATTTTCAAGCCGCCGACGGTGACGTCTTCGGCCTGCGCCGGCATGGCTGCCCAGGCGGCGAGAACGGCGGCGATTATGAGTGCATTACGGGTCATGGTTTGGTTTCCTGACGATGCAGCGCGCGCTTGCGTGAGGCGCGGCGTTCAGATGAACGCTGTGACAGGGATAGAAATGGAAGGTCAGATAGCGGGCGGCGCGCGCGGGATTTGCGGGCTTCGATCAGCCACTCGGACAATCGGCTCAATCGCCGGCGTCGGCGTCACCGCGATGGCGCGCGTCAAGTCGAGCGTGACCGCCACTACCGCCGGGCCGGCCAGGATCTGCACGCAGCATTGCGTCCCGCAGCCGGCGGCGCAGGCGCAGCCGCTATCGTGACCGGCCGGCGACGGTGAACCATTGACTGACGTGGCCGCGGTGCACAGGCTCGACTTGAAGGGGCCGGCCGCGACCGACAGCGGCAATAGCAGCGCCTGCAACGTGACCACATAGGCCGCGATCAGCGCGATGACCCGCCGGGTTCGGGTGGATTCGCTCATTATCGTCAGTCTAGGGAGATGCCGTATGAGCGTCTACATAGGCAACGGCCCGCCCCCACAGGATCGAACCGCGGTGCGGGCCGTGATACACTTATCAATCATGCGCGATCGAACGTCTTCGTCCGACAGCGAGCCGCGGGTCGTCAGGTTCCCCGGCGGCCGGGCCGCCGCGCGTAGGCCGGCGACGGTTCCCTCCCCCATCAACGATCTTGCCAAATTCGAACGCGGCGAAGGCACTGACGACTATCGCCACCGCATGACGGTCAATATCGCTGCCTTCGTGGTCGTCCTCGCCCTGATTGGCGCCGGCCTTTGGCTGGCCACCACTATGGCGCAGATGCGCAAGAACCAGGATTGCGTGCTTTCGGGGCGGCGCGGTTGCACGCCGGTTGAGGTGACCAAGGACCGCTGGTGAGGCCCGCGCGCGCCAACGTGCCGCTAGCCGGCACGCATCATGACCGGTTGCCTCTTTTCCGGTCAAATGCCCGCCGCCATTGAACTTAACCTGACGCTTCGCTATACGGGCTGCCAACCGTATGCCGGTGAATGGCCGTGCCGGGGGCTAGCGCGCGGAACCGGACACCTTGGCCGTCCGATCGCCAGAACCCCAAATCAATCAGAGAGTTACCGATGTCTTCGACATTTGAAACCATCGCCAATATTATCGCCGAGACCTGCGATATTCCGCGCGACTCCATCACGCCCGAGAGTCACGCGATCAATGATCTCGGTATCGACAGCCTGGATTTCCTCGACATCGCATTTGCCATCGACAAGGCGTTCGGGATCAAGCTGCCGCTCGAGCAGTGGACGCAGGAAGTCAACGACGGCAAGGCCACCACCGACCAGTATTTCGTGCTCAAAAATCTGAGCGCCCGCATCGACGAACTCGTCGCTGCCAAGGGAGCCTAATCCGCGCCAAGCCATATGCGTATTGAGTATTTTCAGCTAATCGACCGGATCGTCGACCTCAATCTCGCAGACCGCAAGATTCGCGGTGAGGCGACGGTTCCGGTGGCAAGCACGATATTCGAGGGCCATTTCCCGGGCTATCCGCTGATGCCGGGCGTGCTGCTGATCGAGGCGATGGCGCAGACCGCTGGCTGGCTGGTCGTGGCGACGAACCGATTCGAACGGATGGCATTCCTGGCCTCGGTCAAAGAGGCCAAGCTGCGCACCTTCGTGCGGCCCGGCCAGGATCTGTCGATCGATGCCCACGTGACCCATGAGGGGTCGGGCTATGCGGTGACCAAAGCGAAAATCACGGCCGAGGGCAAACATGTTTGCGACGCCGTGTTGACGCTGCGCGTGCTCGAATTTCCCAACGCCGAAGTAGCAATGCAGATGCGCAAATTCGCGACAAGGGTCGGCCTTGCGCTCGAGGCACCCGCTGATGGCTGAGGCCGCCCGCGAAGCCTGGATCACTGGCGTCGGCGTCGTCTCCTGCCTTGGCGAAGGGCCGCAGGCGCATTGGCAGAAATTGATGGAAGCGCATCCCAGCGCCGACACGACGACGTTTGCGCCCTACATTGTACATCCCTTGGCGCCGGTGAATTTCGACGCGCAGATTCCAAAGAAGGGCGATCAGCGCCAGATGGAGAATTGGCAGCGCATCGGCACTTATGCCGCCGGCCTTGCGCTCGACTCTGCCGGCGTCAAGGGCAAGACAGACATTCTCTCGCGCATGGACATGATCGTCGCGGCCGGTGGCGGCGAACGCGATCTTACGGTCGACAGCGCGATCCTTTCCGGCCTGCCGCAGGCGAAAAATCCAGCCGCTTTCCTGAACGAGCGGCTGATGAGCGACCTGCGGCCGACCTTATTCCTGGCACAGCTGTCCAATCTGCTCGCCGGCAATATTTCCATCGTGCACGGCGTGACCGGCTCCTCGCGCACCTTCATGGGCGAGGAATTATCCGGCGTGGACGCCGTGCGCGTCGCGCTCGCGCGCATCGCCGCGGGACAGAGCGACATCGCGCTGGTCGGCGGCTCCTACAACGGCGAACGGCCGGACCTGCTGCTGCTCTACCAATTTGCTGGTTTCGCCCTGAAAGATAGTTTTGCGCCGATATGGGAGCGTGGCGAAAAGGGTGGCGTCGCGCTCGGTTCGCTCGGCGCCTTCGTTGTGATCGAAGAGCGCGGCCATGCCGAGGCGCGCGGTGCCAGGCCATTGGCACGACTCTCAGCCGTCTACTCCGACCGCTCCAAACGCGCGCCCGGCGATGTCGCCGCGACGCTCGAGCGGCTGTGGGACAAAATTAAGGACAGGATCAAATCCGGTCATACGGCGGCGCTCTCCGGAGCAAGCGGCGCCGCGGCCGCGACCTCTGGCGAACGGCACTTTCTGGCTGCGCATTCCGACCTTGCCATCCGCGCCACCGGTTCCTATCTCGGACATGCGACAGAGCCGCAATTCGTCATGAACGTGGCGCTGGCGGCCATCGCGCTCGATCATGGTAGTCTGTTCCCGCCCTGCGACTCGACCGGGCTGGAGAAGCGGATGAGTGGCGACTTGCAGCAGGTCGTGGTGACTGGGGTCGGGCATTGGCGGGGCGAAGGCCTCGCTCTGGTCGAACGGGTTGGCTGAGAGAGGGCGAAAAATGCCGTCGTCGAAGGACAGACAAGGCCGGCCGACCGTGGTAGTGACCGGGTATGGCGTGATCACTTCGCTCGGCGCCGGCAAAGCCGACAACTGGGCCAAGCTCACCGACGGCGAATCCGGCATTCGCGCAATCACCCGTTTTGCGACCGATGGCCTGCGCACCCGCATTGCCGGCACCATCGATTATCTGCCGCCGCAAAGCTGCACGGCGGCATTGACGGAACGGTTCGCCGAGCTCGCCGCCGAGGAGGCGATTGCCGAATCCAGCATTGGTGCGAATGGCGATTTTCCCGGGCCGCTGTTTGTGGCGGTGCCTCCAATCGAGGTCGAGTGGACACAGCGGATCGAAGTCGCAGCGAAATCGGGCGCCAATGACAAGGTGTCTTACGACGACCTGCTGCGCGCATGCACTGACTTCCCCGGCTACCACGAACGTTTCCTGATAGGTTCGGTCGCCGACCATCTGGCCGACAAGTTCGGCAGCAAAGGCTCGCCGATCACGCTATCCACCGCCTGCGCGTCGGGCGCCACCGCCATCCAGCTCGGTGTCGAAGCGATCCGGCGCGGCGAAACCGATGCCGCGCTTTGTGTAGGCACTGACGGCTCAATCAGCCCGGAAGCGGTCATCAGGTTTTCCTTGCTCTCGGCCCTATCCACCAGCAACGACGTGCCGCAAGCGGCGGTCAAACCGTTCTCCAAGAATCGCGATGGCTTTGTCATGGCCGAAGGCGCCGGCGCTCTAGTGCTCGAGAGCTACGACTCGGCCAAGGCGCGCGGCGCCACGATCCTCGGCGTGCTGGAAGGCTGCGGCGAGATGACAGATGCGTTCCACCGCACGCGTTCAAGCCCCGACGGCAAGCCGATCATCGGCTGCATTGCCAACGCGATCAAGGATGCCGGCCTGACACCCGACGACATCGATTATGTCAACGCGCACGGCACCAGCACGCCGGAAAACGACAAGATGGAATATCTTGGTTGTTCTACGGTGTTCGGCGAGCGTATGAAGAGCATTCCGATCTCCTCCAACAAATCCATGATCGGCCATACACTTTCAGCGGCCGGCGCGGTCGAGGCGGTGTTCACGCTGCTCACGCTGCAACATCAGCGCATTCCGCCTACCATTAATTATAACATACCGGATCCGGCGATCCCGCTTGACGTGGTGCCGAACAAGGCACGCGACGCACGGGTCACGCACGCCATTTCGAATTCATTCGGCTTCGGCGGACAAAACGTCTCGCTGGTGATGGGCCTAGAGCCGGCCTGAAAGCGCCCGCTCAATCCTCTCATGCGCTCCTTACAACTCATCGCCGATCGCAAGCTCGAACTTGCCGACGTGCCGGCCCCGCCACCGCCCGGCGAAGGAGAAGTGCAAATCCGCATCAAGGCGGTCGCGCTCAACCACCTCGACCTGTGGGGTTTCCGCGGTATGGCCTTCGCCAAACGGAAATTGCCTTTGGTAGTCGGCGCCGAGGCTTCCGGCGAGATCGCGGTCGCCGGACCCGGCGTCGCCGGCTTCGCGCCGGGCGACAAGGTGGTGATGTACGGCGCCATGACCTGCGGCAACTGCGCCGCCTGCCGCGAGGGCCGCGATAACTTGTGCGAGAACGTCGGCGGCATCATGGGCTTCCACATCGATGGCTTCGCGCGCGAGCTGATCGATCTGCCGGCGCGGCTGGTCATTCCGGTGCCACCGGGCGTGTCGCTGCGCGATGCCGCTTGCGCGCCGATCGCCTTCGGCACCACCGAGCACATGCTGTTCGACAATGCCAAGCTCAAGCCGGGCGAGACTATTCTCGTGCATGCCGGCGGCTCCGGCATCGGCTCGGTCGCCATCAAGATGGCGAAGGCGATCGGCTGCACCGTCATCACCACGGTCGGTGATGACGCCAAGGCGGAGAAAGCCAAAGCGCTCGGTGCCGATCACGTCATCAACTACAAGACTGAGCGCTTCGAGGGAGTCACCCGCAAGCTCACCGCCAAAAAGGGTGTCGACGTGGTGTTCGAGCATGTCGGGGGCGAGGGTTTCAATGCCTCCCTGCTCTGCCTCAAGCGCGGCGGCCGGCTGGTGACCTGCGGCTCGACCGCGGGACCGACCGTCACCATCAATCTGATGCAGCTGTTCCAGCAGCAGTATAAGATTTTGGCATCGTTCGGCTGCACGAAGCGCAATATCCGCGACTGCCTGTCCAAGATCGCCGCTGGCATGGGGCCGATCATTGACACCGAGGTGGCGCTCGCCGATTTCGAACTTGGCCTGGCGCGACTCGAGAGCCGGCAGGTGTTCGGCAAGGTGATCGTGAATTTCTGATGCCTAATTCGTACAGGCGAATGATCCGGCGGACGCGCCGCAGCGCAAAGCGTGCCGGCGACGCGATCGTCGGGGCGCTGGCGGTCGGGCTGCTCAAGGGCCTGAGGCACTCCGATTTGAAACGGATGGGCGATTTCGCCGGCTGGCTGATGCGCACAATCGGCCCGCTGCTGCCGGAGCAGCGCATCGCACGCGAAAACCTCAGGGCGGCCTTCCCGGAGAAATCCGATGCGGAGATTGAAAGAATTCTGCGCGCGAGCTGGGACAATCTCGGCCGCATGGGTGCCGAATTCGTCAATCTTGACCGGCTGTGGCATTTCGACCGTGAGCATCCCGAGCGCGGACGCGTCAAGAGCAGCCAAGTGAACGTCGAACGCTTCCTGCAACTCGCGCACGATGGAAAGCCGGCGCTAATCTTCGCCGCCCATCTCGGCAATTGGGAATTGCCGGCCATCTCGGCGGCGGCCTACGGGCTAGACAGCGCGGTGCTTTATCGAAAGCCCAATATCGCCCGCATCGACCGCTGGCTGCGCGAGACGCGGACCTCCAGCATGGGCGAGTTGATTTCGACCAGCCTGGAAGCGCCGCTCAAGCTTGCCGAGGCGCTGCAGCGCGGGGCTCATGTCGGCATGCTGGTCGATCAGTACTATTTGCGCGGTGTCGAGGTGACATTCTTCGGCCGCCGCACCATGGCCAATCCGCTGCTGGCGCGGCTCGCCCAGCATTTCGATTGCCCGATTCATGGCGTTCGCATCGTGCGGCTGCCGGACCAGACGTTCCGCGGCGAAATGACCGAGCAGATCGCGCCGGCGCGCGACGCGCAGGGCAAGATCGACATCGCCGGCACCATGCAGATCATCACCAGCGTGGTCGAAGGCTGGATCCGCGAGAATCCTGAGCAGTGGCTCTGGCAGCACCGCCGCTGGCGGCCGGAGGACGCGAAGACCGCCTAAGCACCGACCTGCAATGGCGATCAAGTCTTAATCGGAAGCCCGGCCGCCTTCCATGCGATGATGCCGCCGGCAAGGTGCGACTTGTAGGGATAGCCCCGGTCCTGGGCGGCGAGCGAGGCCGTCACCGAACGGCGGCCGGAGCGGCAGGCGAACACCACTTGCTTGCCTTGCGGATCGGGGATGGCGGCCGGGTCGAAGGCGGAGAGCGGCACGATCACCGCGTCGGGGTAACTCTCAACCGACGTCTCGTTCGGCTCGCGCACATCGACCAGCAACATGCGGCCTTCGGTGAGCCCGCGTGCCACCTGTTCGGGTGTCAGATTTTGCACCTCGTCGGCGCGCGGTATTTCGTCGGCCATGACGCAACTCCGGTGGGTTACCCAGTGCGCGGTTTTAGCTGGAATCGATGGCCCCTGCATCAGTCTTTTAGACCGTCACTTGGGTTCCCACCTCCACCACGCGCCCGGTCGGGATCTGAAAATAGTCGGTGGCGTCATTAGCGACGCGCGTGAGCCCGATGAATAGCCGGTCCTGCCAGCGCGGCATGCCGGAATGGGCGGCTGGCTTGAGCAGACGGCGCGACAGGAAGAACGACGTCGACATGATGTCGAACTGCCAGCCAAGCTTGCGCGCGATTACCAACGCCTTCGGTACGTTCGGCGTCTCCATGAAACCAAAGCGAAGCACCACCCGCGAGAACGTCTTGCCCACCGGCTCGATGCGGACCCGTTCTGCTGCACTAACGCGCGGCGTATCCGCCGTCTCGACGGTGAGGATGACGTTTTTTTCGTGCAGCACCTTGTAGTGCTTGAGACTGTGCATCAGCGCGGTCGGCGCGCTCAAGGGATCGCTAGTGAGGAACACGGCGGTGCCGGGCACGCGCACCGGCGGTTTCTTTTCCAGGCTGGCGACCAGGAATTCGAGTGGCGTTTCCTGGCGCCGCGTCTTCTCGAACAGCAACCGGCTCCCGCGCTTCCAGGTGTACATCAGCGTCATCACCGCGGCGCCGAGTGCGAGCGGCATCCAGCCTCCCTCCACGATCTTGAGCAGGTTGGCGGCGAGGAAGGTGAAATCGATAAATAGGAACGGCAGCATCAAGGCCAACGACCAGACCAAATGCCAGTGCCATACCCGCCAGATCACCACGATCGCCATCATGGCCGTCACCGCCATGGTGCCCGTGACAGCGATGCCGTAGGCGGAGGCGAGCGCACTCGACGAGCGGAACAGCGCGACCAGCAGCAAGACGCCAGTCAGCAGCAAAGTATTGACCCGGGGCATAAAGATTTGCCCGAACAGCGCCTCTGAGGTGTGGCGGGTTTCCAGGCGCGGCAGTAGGCCGAGCTGGATCGCTTGTTGGGTGAGCGAATAGGCGCCGGTGATAACTGCCTGACTCGCGATAACAGTGGCGGCGGTCGCCAGCACCACCATCGGCAAGAGCGCCCAGTCGGGATAGAGCAGGAAAAACGGATTCTCGATCGATTTCGGATTGGCGAGTACCAATGCGCCCTGCCCGAGGTAGTTAATCAAGAGCGCAGGGAGCACCGACACCAGCCAAGCAGCGCGGATCGGGCCGCGGCCGAAATGCCCGAGATCGGCGTAAAGCGCTTCGCAACCGGTCACACAGAGGAAGACCGCGCCGAGCGTCACGAAAGCGATGACGCCATGATGCAGCAGGAAATCGAGGCCGTACCAGGGATTGAAGGCGAACAGCACAACTGGATTTTGCCCGACATGCCAGAGGCCGGCGGCGGCTATGACCGCGAACCAGAACAACATGATCGGGCCGAAGAACGCCGCTACTTTTGCGGTGCCGCGCGACTGCACCGAAAACAGCGCGATCAAGATCACCACCGTGATCGGCACCACAAATTCGTCGAATGCCGGAGTCGCGATTTTCAAGCCTTCGATCGCCGATAAAACCGACAGCGCCGGCGTGATGATGGCATCGCCATAGAACAACGCGCCGCTGATGATGCCGAGCAGGACCACGATCCCGCCGCCGCGACTGCCGCCGAGCGCGCGCGAGGCCAGCGCCATTAGCGCCAGCGTACCGCCCTCGCCATTGTTGTCGGCGCGCAGCAGGATCAGCACGTATTTGGCGGTGACCACCAAAAGCAGCGCCCAGATGATCAGCGACAGGATGCCGAGCACCGCCGCCTCGCTCACCTCGTGGCTGGGGCCGGCCGCAGCCAGCACCGACTCGCGCATCGCGTAGAGCGGGCTGGTGCCGATGTCCCCGTAAACGACGCCGATGCAGCCGAGCGTGAGCGCCCAGAAGCCGGTCTTGGCTGGCGAATGATCGCCATCGCCATTGACCGCGACTGAGCCGCCGCGGGCGGCGGCAATACTTTTAGTCATGCGGGATTGGCCTGCGCCTGGTGCGATGCAAAAAAATCAAGCCGCGGCTTATAACGCCGCAGCGGGCAACCTGCACCGCCATTTGCGCAATACGGGGCAGCAAGCCATGCGCGAAGCGCAGACCGCGAGCATAAATTTATATCAATTTATCAATTAGTTAGTTGGCAAGCCCAACCGGCGGCGGGTTACTCAGACCGTCACCTGGGTACCGACCTCACGCCGCGACAAGAAGAACGAGGTCGACATAATGTCGAATTGCCAGCCGTGCTTGCGCGCAATCGCCAGCGCCTTCGGCACGTTGGGCTGCTCCATATAGCCAAACTTGAAGGCCACGCGCGAAAAGTGCTTCGACAGCGGCGTGATCCGCACCCGCTCATCCTTGCCGACACGCGGGGTGTCGGCAGTGATGATGGTGAGGACCACGTTGTGCTCGTGCAGTACCTTGTTGTGCTTGAGATTGTGCAATAAGGCGGTCGGCGCAAAATCCGGATCGCTGGTGATCGGCATAGAGGGCCTCGCCGCCGGTAACCACGAGGAACGCCGCCAGCGTGACCAGTCCGATTTGGCCGTGATCGAACAGGAATCCGATACCATAGAACGGATTGATCGCGGCCAGCACATGCGGGTGCGTCGAGGATATCGTGCCGCGGCTTTGCGCGGCGAATAGCCCGATCAGGATGGCGACCGCGAGCGGCGCCACATAGTCGCTGAAGGCTGGACTTGCGAGTTTCAGCCCTTCCACCGCCGAAAGCACCGATATCGCCGGCGTGATCACGCTGTCGCCGAGAAACATCGCCGCGCCGATAACACCGACGATGAAGACGAATGCGGTACGCCGCCTGAGCGCGCCGACTGGCCGTGATCAGCACCGTGGGTCGAGGCACCGAGTTCCAGTGGACCCGGGAATCGCGCGGCATGAGAGCCATGCAGGATCAAATACGATAGAGAACACTCGAGCTCCACCCAGCGGTGGAATGATGTCCCTCGCGGGACGATGGATGAGGTAAGTTCGATAGCGCTGGACCTGCCGTTACACTGACGGTAGGCCGCCAAAAGGCGCAAGATTGTACTCGTTCTGATTGATGGAAGGGCCTGGTGCCGAGTCAGAGAAGCACGAGCCCGTGAGCGACATCTACACCGTAGCCGTGGACAGTCTGAAAGTGCTTGACCCCAATCGGCCGATTAGAGAAGCGGACTAGTGCCTATGTTGCCGTAGACAACCCCGACGCTCCCCAGCGCCAGCGCCACAAAGCTTTGTGGCGCCTCTCTACCGCCATCGAGGATACCGGCCTCGGCGGAAGCCGCGCTCTCGTTCACGCCTTCACTCATCGAGGTTGTTTCGGTCCGCCGCTGGAAAGGCGGGCCTTATATCATTGCCAAGCTTTGGAGAATACCGACGATTTTCCAGAGCCGCTTGACCCGGATCAAGACGGCAGGCATCGTACTTAGGTTCAAATCTGCCGGGATCGGCGCCTCTTCCCGCATCAAGGTAATGGTAACGCGGCGGTTCGGCGACATGTACGGATTGTCCGGGAACAGCGGATCGGTATCGGCCTCGCCGGCCACCATAAAGAAGTGCCCGGACGACACTTCTTCGCCGGCTAGTATTTCGCGCACCGCGTTGGCACGGTCGGCGGAAAGTTCCCAGGGTCCATAGCCCGGCTTGTCCAGCACCTCCACAAACGACCCTAGACTGGCGCTGTTAGGAGGCGGTAAAGGCTAACCGTTGGTGAAAGAAAAACGCCACCTGGGCCGGATCTACCGCTGACCGGCCAAAAAGATGCTGCAAAAATTGCGGCAAATGGGCTCCGAAGCCCTAAGGTCCCGTCCCAGGACCCATCAAGAACCGGAGGAGAGCAAGCCATGCGTGAGATCGGCCATTTCATCGGCGGCAAGGCCGTTAAAGGGTCTTCCGGACGCTTCGGCGACGTCTTCGATCCCAACACCGGCGAAATTCAGGCCAAGGTGGCGCTGGCCAAGCATTCCGAGGTCGAGCACGCCATCGCCAACGCGCAAGCCGCCCAGCCGGCTTGGGCCGCGACCAATCCGCAGCGGCGCGCCCGCGTGATGTTCAAATTTCTCGAGCTGGTGCAGAAGGAATACGACAGCCTCGCCAAGCTGCTCTCTTCTGAGCACGGCAAGACCCTGCCTGACGCGCGCGGGGACATCCAGCGCGGGCTCGAGGTGGTGGAATTCGCCTGCGGTATTCCGCATTTGCTGAAGGGCGACTACACCGAAGGCGCCGGCCCCGGTATCGACCTTTATTCCGTTCGGCAGGCGCTCGGCGTGGTCGCCGGCATCACGCCGTTCAATTTCCCGGCGATGATTCCGCTGTGGAAGGCTGCGCCCGCGATCGCCTGTGGCAACGCCTTCATCCTCAAGCCATCGGAGCGCGATCCGTCGGTGCCGATGCGGATTGCCGAGCTGTTCATCGAGGCCGGCTTGCCGGAAGGCGTGCTCAACGTGGTCAATGGCGATAAGGAAGCGGTGGATACGCTGCTCACCGATCACCGCATCAAGGCGATCGGCTTTGTCGGCTCGTCGGCGATCGCGGAATATATTTATTCGACCGGCTGCGCCAACGGAAAGCGCGTGCAGTGCTTCGGCGGCGCCAAGAACCACATGATCGTAATGCCCGATGCCGACATGGACCAGGCGGTCGATGCGCTGATCGGCGCCGGCTATGGCTCGGCCGGCGAACGCTGTATGGCGGTGTCCGTGGCAATTCCGGTCGGCAAGAAGACCGCCGACATCCTGGTCGAGAAACTGATCCCGCGCGTGGAGAGCCTAAAGATCGGCCCCTCCAGTGATGCGCAAGCCGACTACGGCCCGATGGTCACCAAGGAACTTCTTGGCAAAGTGCGCGGCTATATCGACACCGGCATCAAGGAAGGCGCCAAGCTTTTGGTGGACGGGCGCGGGTTCAAATTGCAGGGCTACGAGAACGGTAATTTCATCGGTGGCTGCCTGTTCGACGAGGTGAAGCCGAACATGAAGATCTACAAAGAGGAGATCTTCGGACCGGTGCTCTCGGTGGTGCGCGCAAAAGACTACGAGGAAGCGGTGCGGCTTCCCTCCGAGCATGAATACGGCAACGGCGTCGCCATCTTCACCCGCGACGGCGACACCGCCCGCGATTTCGTCAACCGCGTGCAGGTCGGCATGGTGGGCGTCAACTTCGCCATTCCAGTGCCGCTGGCCTATTACACTTTCGGCGGCTGGAAACGCTCCGGCTTCGGCGACCTCAACCAGCACGGACCGGATTCGGTCCGCTTCTACACCAAGACCAAGACCGTCACTTCGCGCTGGCCGACCGGCACCAAGGAAGGCGCAGAATTCGTGATCCCAACCATGAAGTGAAGACACGCGCCGAAATGCCGATAATTAGGGTCGCTGGCGGCGTTCTCGTTGCATCGATGCTCGTGGGCTGCGCGGGCAGCCCATTCGGCGGCGCGACACCGCCGGCTGCGCCGTCGTTAACGGTCGACATGACCGGCCGTTGGATCCTCGCGGCTCCCAATGCGCCGTCCTGCGGCATGAATTTCGCCGGTGCGCCAGGCGCGCGTGAAGGCACCGTCGCGCCAGAGGGCGGCTGCCCGGGCAAATTCTTCACCAGCCGCCACTGGATGCTCGATCAGAACGCGCTCACGATCAACGACCACGAAAACCAGCCGCTGGCACATCTAACCCTCGCCGACGGCGCATTCGAAGGCCAAGCCACCGCCGGCATGCCGGTGACACTGTCGCGCTAGCCCCCTCACCAAACAGAAACCCGATGGCGGATTTCCAACTTTACTGTTTCGCCCAGTCCGGCAATGCCTATCGCGCTGCGCTGATGCTCAATCTGATCGGCGCCAAGTGGGAGCCGGTCTGGATCGATTTCTTCGGCGCCGGGGTCCAGCGCACGCCCGATTATCGCGCGGGCGTCAACGAGATGGGCGAAGTGCCCGTGCTGGTGCACGGCAACAAAAAGCTTACCCAATCGGGCGTGATCCTCACTTACCTCGCCAAACTTTCCGGGAAGTTCAAGCCGCAGGGCGACGATGAAGAGCTGGAATCGCTGCGCTGGATCATCTTCGACAATCAGAAGGTCAATGGCTTCCTCGGGCCGTTCCGCTTCCTGAAGAATTTCGCCAAGCCGGCTGGCGATCCAGCGGTGATTGCGTTCTTGAAGGGGCGTGCCGAAGCAAATCTCGCGATCGTCAACAAGCGGCTGACGGGGCGGCAATTCCTGGTGAGCGACAAGCCGACCATCGCCGACATTTCGATGACCGGCTATCTCTACTATCCGGCCGAGGAGTTCGGCTTCGACATCGCCAAGGATCATCCTGCGATCGGCGCATGGCTCGATCGCATGAAAGCATTGCCCGCCTGGAAGCATCCTTATGACTTGATGCCAGGCTATCCATTCGGCACGCAGGGAGATCGCAATCAGTGACCGTGATGATGGCCGTGCGAATGGCCGCCATGATCATGCGCATGATCGCGATCATGATGCACGTGACCGTGCTCCTGCGATGAGGCATAGGCACCGCCTTCCGGTTCGAACGGTGCTTCGATTATCGTCACTTTTGCACCGCGTGACTTGAGCAGGGCTTCAACCGCCGCGTCGCGCCGAGCGCGAATGCGGTTGGGCAGCACCTGCACCGGCACGTGGCGGTCGCCGAGGTGCCAGGCCAGCCGCGACAGCGTGACCACGTCCGCCGCGCGCGCTTCGATCAGCGGCTCGGGCGCGGCCACGACTTCCAGCAGGCTGCCGTCGTCGAGCAGGAGCAGATCATCGGTCCGCAAGCGCGCCGGCTGGTGCAGATCGATCTCGAAGGTGCCGCCTTTAACGCCGGTGATCGTGATCTTCTGCGCGCTCCGCTGGGCGTAATCGAGGATGACAGTATCGATGACAGGCCGATCATGGCGGTCGGCGGCGACAAGGATGCTGGTAGCGCGCGGCATGGGCTGGAGGGTCGCCGTCGATCAGTTCAGGTGCGGCGGGCGCTCGTGATCGGAATCGCTTGCCGGGAGATGGGCTGGCGTTATTGGCGCATCGGCAGCGGTCGCAGAAGCGGCTGCTGTGGCGGCGGCGACCTCATCCTTGCGCTGATATTCGCGATAGGACAGCCAGCCAAGCGGGAGCCAGCCGAGATAGGCGAGCGTGCCGATGGTGAGGACTGCCCATGGATAGCTGATCAGCAACGCGAAGAACAACACGACCACCACGAATACCGGCAGCACCAGGTCCGGCGGCACGCGCTTGCCCACGCGTTTGCCCGAGAACACCGGCAGGCGCGAGACCATCAAGAGCGCGATCACCAGCGTGTAGAAAAACGTGAGCCATACCGTGACCAGGCTGTTGGAGACGCCAAGGAAATTTAGGTAGATCGGCAGCAGCACGGTAATCGCGCCGGCCGGCGCCGGAATGCCGATGAAAAAATTTCCCGCCCAGGCTGGTTGGTCAGGGTCGTCGATCATCACGTTAAAGCGCGCGAGCCGAAGTCCTGCACAGATCGCGAACACCAACGCGGCAATCCAGCCCGCCGATTTGAGCTCGTTCAGGCCCCAGAAATATAGGATCAGCGCCGGCGCCACGCCGAAATTCACGAAATCGGCGAGGCTGTCGAGCTCGGCGCCGAAGCGCGAAGTGCCCTTGAGCATGCGCGCGATGCGTCCGTCGATGCCGTCAAGCAACACCGCGAGCACGATCGCCGCTAGCGCCAGATCGAGCCGGTTCTCGACCGCCATGCGGATCGCGGTCAGCCCAGCGCACAGCGCCAACAGCGTGATCAGATTGGGCAGCAGCGTACGCACCGGGATCGCCTTGAAGCGGCGCCGCCGGGGCGGCGGAGCGGGATCGAACGGCGGAAAGACCATAAATTCATTATAGCGCGGTATGCGCTTCCCGGGGCGGCGGTACTGCACCGATGGTGAATATTTATTGCCGCTAAAAGATTGTGCAATGGCTCCAAATTGCCGCAGCAGCCAGTGCGATGCCGGTTTCCAATGCCGCACCAACGCAATTATCAATGCAATTTCAAGGCGATAGTAGCTTGCTTCGGTTGGTCTGCAATTTGCCTCGCCTGCAAGTCACCTTTTCGATTTTGATCGTCCTGCAGACTTGGCTCTCGCCGCTGCAAGGCTGTCTGGTCGATAAGTTTGGGCCACGTGTGCTCATTGCCTTCGGCTGCGCTCTGTCCGGCGCCGGATGGATCGCATCGGCCTACATCAAGAGCCTGATCGGGCTTTATCTGACCTATGGTTTGTCCTGCGGCGTCGGGACGGGCATCGTCTATATCGGCATCATCGGTCTGATGGTGCGCTGGTTCCCGGACCGGCGCGGCTTTGCCATCGGCATGGTCGCCGCCGGCTACGGCTTCGGCGCCATTCTCACTACGTTGCCGATCAATTCAATGCTCAAGAGCGACGGCTACCAGCACACGCTGGTGGTATTCGGATTCATTCTCGGCATCATCGGTGCACTGGCGGCGCTGGCGGGACGGACGAGAAGCTGCCGCCAGCTCCCGTCATGGCATCGGCGAAAGATGTCACGCCACGCGACGATATGCTGCGCACGAATGTGTTCCGGCTGATATTCTTCATGATGGCCATGATGTCGACTGGCGGACTGATGATCATTTCTCAGTTCGCTTCGTTCTCACGCGACTTCGGCGTTACCAAGTTCGTGCTTTTCGGCTTCGCCGCCCTGCCGCTGGCCCTGACCATCGACCGTATCACTAATGGCCTGACTCGGCCGTTTTTCGGCTGGGTATCCGACCGCATCGGCCGAGAAAATACGATGGCCTTTGCGTTCCTGATGGACGCAGAGGCGGTCACGCCAATGGTGATGTTGCGCGACAACACGCTGCTGCTCGTGCTGCTTTCGGGCGTTGTGTTCTTCGGCTGGGGCGAAATTTTCTCGCTATTCCCGTCAACGCTGACCGACACCTTCGGCACCAAATTCGCCACCACCAATTACGGCTTTCTCTATATGGCGCAGGGCGTCGCTTCGGTCCTCGGCGGGCCGCTGGCGGCGCTGTTGCATGACAAAACCGGCAGCTGGCTGCCGGTATTCGCCATCATCATCACCATGCGTCGACCGGCATTCTCGCGCTTATCGCGCTCAAACCGCTACGGAAAAGCTACGCAGCGAAAATGACAAAGGACGAGGCCTGCCGGCGCTAGCCCGCACGGTAGGCCCTCGCCTCTCCTGTTGCACGCAGATCGGCGAGCACGGTCTCGCCGGCAATGGAGGTCTGTCCGACGGCGACTATCGGTGGCGTGCCGTCGGGGAGATACACATCAAGGCGCGAGCCAAAACGGATCATGCCAAAACGCTCGCCGGCGCCGACCGGTTGGCCCTCGCGCACGAAGCAGACGATGCGGCGCGCCACCAGGCCGGCGATTTGCACCACCGCCACGCGGGCGACGGCGGTGACAATCACCAGAGAATTGCGCTCGTTGTCGGCGCTTGCCTTGTCGAGGTCGGCATTAAAGAATTTGCCCGGCTGGTAGACGATTTTCTCTATCCGGCCAGCTATCGGACTACGGTTCACGTGGCAGTCAAACACGCTCATGAAAATCGAGATGCGGGGCAGCGGCTTGTCGCCCAACCCGAGTTCATGCGGCGGCGGCGCCGTGGTGATCTGGCTGACGCGGCCGTCGGCCGGCGCCAGCACCAGCCCCTCGCGCACCGGGGTCACGCGCGGCGGATCGCGGAAGAAATAGGCGCACCACAAGGTCGCCAGAGTGCCGAGCCAGCCGAGCGGGCTCCACAGCCAGAACAGCACCAGGCTGGTGAGCGCGAAGGCGCCGATGAACGGATAGCCTTCCGACGTGATCGGCACAATTTGCGCGCGAATCGAATCGTAGATCGACATGCCCTATCCTACTCCGCGGCATCGGCGGGCGCCTCGACCGGCGCCGCAGCAGCGGCCGAAATGACGTCCTCGACCGGCGGCGGATTGCGATTGGGGGCGACGTCTTCTTCGGCCACGCGGGCGAGCTTCTCGCGCGCTTCTTCCGCCTCGCGCTGGCGGTTCCACATGCTGGCATAAAGCCCGTTCGCATCGAGCAGCGCGAAATGCGTGCCGCGCTCGACGATCCCGCCCTGATCGAGCACAATTATCTCGTCGGCGCCGACGATGGTGGAGAGACGGTGCGCAATCACCAGCGTGGTGCGGCCCTTGGACACCCGCTCCAGAGCGTCCTGGATTTCCTTTTCGGTGTGGCTATCGAGCGCCGAAGTCGCTTCGTCGAGCACCAGGATCGGCGGCGCCTTCAGGATGGTGCGGGCGATCGCCACGCGCTGCTTCTCGCCGCCCGATAGTTTCAAGCCGCGCTCGCCGACCTCGGTTTCGTAGCCTTTCGGCGCAAGCTGGATCAGACCGTCGATCTGCGCGAGCCGCGCCGCCTCCTCCACCTCGGTATTGCTCGCTCCCCAGCGGCCGTAGCGGATATTGTAGCGGATCGTGTCGTTGAACAGCACGGTGTCCTGCGGCACCATGCCGATCGCTTGGCGCAGCGAAGCTTGCGTGATTCTGGCGATGTCCTGACCGTCGATCAGGATGCGGCCGCCAGCCAGATCGTAAAAACGGAATAATAGCCGGGAAATGGTCGACTTGCCGGCGCCGGACGGGCCCACCACCGCCACCGTCTTGCCGGCCGGAACCTCGAAGCTGATGCCATTCAAAATGCGCCGCTCCGGATCGTAGGCGAAGCGCACTTCCTCGAAACGGATGGTGCCGCTCGTCACCTTCAGCGGGGCTGCGCCCGGGATGTCCTTGATTTCCGGCTCGCGCGCCAGAATCGAAAACATGAGTTCGATGTCTGTCACCGCCTGCTTGATCTCGCGATAGACCATGCCCATGAAATTGAGCGGCTGGTAGAGCTGGATCATCATGGCATTGATCAGCACGAAATCGCCCACCGTCTTGGTGCCGGCCTGAATCTCGTAGGCGCACATCACCATGGCGGCCGCGAGCCCGAAAGTGAAGATCACCGCCTGCCCGGCGTTGAGCACGGCGAGCGAGGTATAGGCCCTGGTGCTGGCCTCCTCGTAGCGCGCCATTGACTTGTCATAGCGTTCGGCTTCGCGTTGTTCGGCGCTGAAATATTTCACCGTCTCGTAATTGAGCAGCGAGTTCGATCGCCTTGACGTTGGCGTCGGTATCGCTGTCGTTCATCTTACGGCGGATGCCGATACGCCATTCGGTGGCGCGATAAGTGTAGGTCATATAGACGGCGACGGTGATTATAATCGACAACACATAGCGCCAGTCGAACTTCCACATCAGTACGCCGACGATCAGGGCCAGCTCGATGATGGTGGGCGAGAGTTGCAGGATCACCATCCGTACGATGGTCTCGATCCCGTTTCGGCCGCGCTCCAGCACGCGGGTGAGCCCGCCCGTCTTGCGCTCAAGATGGAAGCGCAGCGACAGCTCGTGCATGTGCACGAAGGTGCGGTAGGCGAGCCGGCGCACGGCATGCATCGCCACTTTGGCGAACAGCCCGTCGCGCAGTTGCGTCAGCGCCGCCATCAGGATGCGCATGCCGCCGTACGCAATCGTCATGGCGACCGGCGCAGCCAGCGCCCAGAGCAGCCATTCGGACGTCGCGGCCGGGGCGCTGCCATGGCCGGCGAGCCCGTCGGTCGCCCATTTGAAGGTGAAGGGCACCGCGATGGTCGCGAGCTTCGCGAAGAGCAGCAACACCATGGCGCCGAGCACCCGCAGCTTTAGGTCGCGGCGGTCCGCCGGCCAGATATAGGGCCATAGGTGGATCACGGTGGTGAGCAGCGCGCCGCGACTGGCGGAGACGGCAGGTTGCTCGGGGGATCGCCGGTGGTGGTGATGGTCGCTCATTCAGGGCCTTCATATAGGAGGATTCTCCACCACAATCACCCTGCCCGCAGGTATCGCACGGCCGATTAGGGATTTTCGGCCGCCGCCTTGACGCTGCCGCAGACGCCATGCACATGCAGGCCATGAACGAACGAGAAAACCCCGGCAAAATCCGGAAAATCTGCGTCTATTGCGGCTCCGGCCCGGGCACTGACCCGGCCTTCGCCCAAGCGGCGCGCGATTTCGGTACCATCCTAGCCAAGAACGGCATCGGCCTGGTCTTTGGCGGCGGCACCGTTGGCATGATGGGCGAGCTAGCGGAAGCCATGCTCCATCGCGGCGGAGAGGTCACCGGCATCATCCCTGAATTCCTGGTGGCGCGGGAGCACGCCATCAAAGGCGCGCACGAGTTGATCCTCACCCGCGACATGCACGAGCGCAAACGCAAGATGTTCGAAATGGCGGACGCCTTCGTGGCGCTGCCCGGCGGGGTCGGAACGCTGGAAGAGATCGTCGAGCAAATGACCTGGGCGCAACTCGGGCGCCATAAGAAGCCGATCCTGCTCGCCAATATCGAAGGTTTTTGGGAGCCGCTGTGCGCCCTGCTTGATCACATGAAGACGCTGGAATTCATCCGCGGTGACCTGAACTTCGACTTGCTAGTGGCCGGCAAGGTCGAGGATATTCTGCCGATGCTGCGCAAGGCGGCGGACGCGACGCCCGAGGCGGCCGAGACGACGACCACCGCCGACGTCGCCCGTCTGTAGCCTATTTCTTGGCGCCAAAGGTCACCGCCTCCACGCGGTTGCCGTCGGGATCGCGGATGAAGGCGGCGTAATAGCCGTCGCCGTACTGGGGCCGCAGGCACGGCTCGCCATCATCGGCTCCGCCGGCCGCGAGCGCAGCGGCGTGAAAAGCATCGACCATATCCGTGGTGCGCGCGCGAAAGCAGACATGCGTGCCGTTACCGACGGCGGCCGGCGTCAAATCGCGGCGCAGGTTGATCCAAAATTCCGGATAAGTCTTGCCGAATCCGACGGTAGCCGGGCGCGCCTCCAACTTGGCAAAGCCGAGCGTCGCGAGCACGGCTTCGTAGAAACGCGTCGCTACCGCCAGATCGCGCACCGCGAAAGAGACGTGGTCGATCATGCGGGATTATCTCACGCCGGGGCGCCGGATTTCACCAGCTTATAAATGATCGAATCCATCAACGCCTGGAATGAGGCGTCGATGATATTGGGCGACACACCGATCGTGGTCCAGCGGTCGCCGCTCGTGTCTTCGCTCTCGATTAGCACGCGGGTGACCGCCTCGGTGCCGCCGTCGAGGATGCGCACGCGATAGTCGGTCAGCTTCAGGTCATCAATGTATTTCTGATACTTCCCGAGATCCTTGCGCAAGGCGAGGTCGAGCGCATTGACCGGGCCGTTGCCTTCCGCCGCCGAAATCATGGCGTCATTTCCGATCTTCACTTTCACCACCGCCATGGTCACGGTGACGCGCTCGCCTTTGGCGTTGATGCGCTGCTCGACATTGATATCAAACTGTGTGACGTCGAAATAATTCGGCACCGTGCCGAGTGTGCGGCGCGCCAGCATTTCGAACGACGCATCCGCCGCCTCGTAGGCGTAGCCGATGGTCTCGCGCTCCTTGACGATCTCCAAGAGACGGCCGATGCGCGGATCGTTCTTGTCGGCCTTAATGCCGATGCGATCGAGCTCGGCCAGAATGTTGGATTTGCCGGCCTGCTCCGACACCAGCACCTTGCGCTTGTTGCCGACGCTATCCGGCGCCACGTGCTCATAGGTCGCCGGGTCTTTGGCTATCGCGGAGGCGTGGATGCCGGCCTTGGTCGCAAAGGCGCTCTCACCCACATAGGGCGCGTGCCGGTTGGAGCCGCGGTTAAGCCGCTCGTCGAGCGCGTGCGAGACCTGCGCCAGCCTTTTCATCGCGGCATCGGAGACACCGATGTCGAAACTTTCCGAAAACTCTGGCTTGAGCTTGAGCGTCGGGATGATCGACACCAGATTGGCGTTGCCGCAGCGCTCGCCCAGCCCATTGAGCGTGCCCTGGATCTGCCGCGCGCCGGCGCGCACGGCGGCGAGCGAATTGGCGACCGCCTGCTCGGTGTCGTTATGGGCGTGGATGCCGACATGATCGCCGGGAATGGCCTCGCAGACCTCAGCCACGATCGTTTCGATCTCATGCGGCAGCGTGCCGCCATTGGTGTCGCACAGTACGACCCAGCGCGCGCCTTCCTCGTAAGCCGCCTTGGCGCAGGCCAGCGCGTATGTCGGATTGGCCTTGTAGCCGTCGAAGAAATGTTCGCAGTCGAGCAGCACTTCGCGGCCCTTGGCCTTGGCCGCGCGCACACTGTCACGGATCGAGGCAAGGTTTTCCTCCTCCGTCGTCTCCAGCGCGACCCGCACATGATAGTCCCAGGCCTTGGCGACAAAGCAGATGGCGTCGGCCCTGGCACCGAGCAGCGCGGCGAGCCCCGGATCGTTCGAGGCCGAGCGGCCCGGCCGGCGCGTCATGCCAAAGGCGGTGAAGGTTGTGTGAAAATTACGGTTCTCGCCGAACAGCTCGGTGTCGGTCGGATTGGCGCCCGGATACCCGCCCTCAACATAATCGATCCCGAGCCCGTCGAGCATGCTCGCGATCGCCAGCTTGTCAGCAAGCGTGAAGTCGACGCCATTGGTCTGCGCGCCGTCGCGCAGCGTGGTGTCGAACAGATAGAGGCGTTCTCGGGCCATGGCGAAGCTCAGGTCAACTTGTACACAACGTAGAAGGCGAGCAGCACCGCCGCGGCGATCACCGTGTATTTGAGCACGATGTAATAGAGCCAATGGCGCGGGAACGGGGTGTCGGGCTTTGTCATGAGGCCTCCCGCTTGGCGGCAAGTTGTTTGTGCAGTGTGGTGTTGGCGAGCCATTCATCGCCGACGGAAATGGTGTTGCGCTGCTGGGCGACATAGCCACGCTTCTCAAAGAAGCCGCGCGCACTGTCGCTGGCGTCGACGATGAGCTTCACGGCGCCGCGCGAACCGGCGAGCTTTTCTAGCGCGTTGACCAGCATCGCGCCGACGCCCTGCCCGACGGCGGCCGGATGCACATAAAGCATGTCGATCCTATTACCGCCGGCGAGCGCGGCAAAGCCGACCGGAGAGCCGCCAAGCGTCGCGACCAGCGTCAGCTGGCTGCCGAGCTTCTTGCCGAAAGCGGCTTCGTCATCGGCGGCGGAGGCCCAGGCCTCCTGCTGCGCTTCGCTGTAGTCGTCGGCGGTCAGTTGCTCGATGCTGGCGCGGAAGATTTCGCGCAGCAGCGCGGTATCGGCCGACAGAAACGGCCGAAGCGCGAGTTTTGGGTGCGCGCGCGCCATCATCGCGCGACCTTCCATATGGTCGTACCATCTTTGGATATCCTCGATCTCAACGCCCATGGCGTTGAGCTCGTTGCGGATACGATCGGCTTCCTTGAAATTCTTGGCCTTCCGCGCCGCATTGCGCGAGTCGATCAGGTTTACGATCTTGCTCTCATCGATCGCCAGCGAAGCCGGGCGGAATGCCGCCCAAGCCGCGGCCGGCATATGCAGCAAGCCGATCAACTGCGCGCTTGCCTTCAGGCAGGAGGCCGCGGGGATGGCGCCCTTTGCCGCTTCGCTGCGCAATTCGTGCAATGCTGCGAAGGCCTTCGGGGTATTGAGATCGTCGAGCAGCGCGTTGAGCGCATCAGCGCACAAATAGCCTGGCTGTACATCGGCGGTCAGCGCATACCAATGGTCGAGGTTCTTCTGCGCTTCGCGCAGACCCGCGACCGTCCAATTGATCGGTTGCCGGTAATGGGTTTGCAGCATGGTGAACCGCACCACCTCCCCCGGCCAATCCTTCAACAACTCATGGATGGTCACGAAGTTGCCGAGACTCTTCGACATCTTCTCGCCTTCGACCTGCAGGAATCCGTTGTGCATCCAGTAATTCGCCATCACAGGCGTGTGGAACGCACAGCGCGACTGCGCAATCTCATTCTCGTGATGCGGAAACACCAGATCGATGCCACCGCCGTGGATGTCGAAAATTTCGCCGAGATGCTTCCAGGCCATGGCCGAGCATTCGATGTGCCAGCCCGGCCGGCCCGCCACCTTGATGCCGGCGGGCGACGGCCAGTCCGGCTCGCCCGGCTTCGACGGTTTCCACAGCACGAAGTCCTGCGGGTCCTTCTTATAGGGCGCGACTTCGACCCGCGCGCCGGCGATCATCTCATCGACGGGCCGGTTCGACAGTCTGCCGTAGTCCGGCATCGACGGCACATGGAACAGCACGTTGTCTTCGGCCACATAGGCCTGACCGCCCGCGACCAGCCGGTCGATCAGCACCTTCATCTGCTCGATATGCTCGGTCGCGCGCGGCTCGACCGTCGGCCGCAGGCAGCCGAGCGCCTCCACGTCCTGCTTGAAATTGCGGTAGGTCTCTTCCGTCAGATCGCGGATTGAAACGCCGCGTTCGGCCGCGCGCGCATTTATTTTGTCGTCCACGTCGGTGACGTTGCGCACGTAAGTGACATGGCTTTCGCCGTAGATTTGGCGCAGCAAGCGAAACAGCAAGTCGAACACGATGACTGGACGCGCATTGCCGATATGGGCAAAGTCGTAGACCGTCGGTCCGCACACATACATGCGCACGCGTGTGGGATCGAGCGGGGTGAACACCCGCTTCTCGCGCGTCAGCGTATCGTAGAGCCTGAGCCCCATCACGCAGCGTTCCCCGGCGCCTGCTGGCCCGGGCGTTGCTTTATCTCGATGGAGAAAAGACGGCCGCAGCCAGCGTGGTGCGCTAGCTAATAATCTCGCGGCAAATGCCACAGATATGGTTAAGGCCGTTCATCACGAGCGCACAATGATGCGTTGCGCCGAGACCGTCAAGGGCCCGCTTGGCCGATACCGCTATGGTTAAGCGGACCTTAACGATTTTGCTCGCATTCTTGCCAAAGGTGCCGAACGGCGCCTTCAGTAAAGCGGGCGATATCATGCGTACACTACTGGGCGGCCTCACCGTCATTTTTTGCATCTGCCTTGCGGATTCCGCACAGGCGGAGCGGCGCATGTTCATCATCGCTGACGGCGACGGCTACGGCATCGACCGCTGCCTGGCGTCCGGCGACAAGTGCGGCGCCGCGGCGGCCAACGCCTATTGCAAGACGCATCAATTCGCCTCGGCAGCGTTCTACCGCAAGGTCGACCGCGACAACATCACCGGCGCGATCCCGACCGGCGGCTCCGGCGGCTGCGGCAACAGCCACTGCGACATCATCGCCATCGTCTGCTCGCGCTAAATCCTCAGCCCTGCAGCGCAGCCCACATTTCGCGGTCGCGCTCGGCGGTCCAGATCACCGGCCATTCGATGCCGCGCGCCTCGTCATAGGCGCGCACGACGTTAAACGGCAGGCAGTGCTCATAGAGCGCGAAAGTCTTGAACTTCGGGTCCATGGCCAGGCGCACGAAGTCGAACGCATCTTTCAGCGCCCGGCCCTTGGCGACGCTCTCGCTCACCGAGCCATATAGCGTCGAGATGAAGTTGCTGGTGAGCGCGATGCCTTCCGCCACCATCTCCGGTGTGGTGAGCGCGACGCCGCGCCCGGGCACCAGCGCAACGGCCTGCATTTCGGCGAGATTGTCGAGCGTCGCCAGCCAATCGGTAAAATGTGCATCACCGCAATAGCAGGCGGATTTGTATTCGACCAGATCGCCGGCAAACACCACGCCCGCGTCGGGCACCACCGCTATTGCGTCGCCGGCGGTGTGACCGCGCCCGACATGCATGATGCGTACCTCGCGCTGGCCGAGCCAGACTGAGATCTGGTCGGGAAATGTAACCGTTGGCCAGATCAGACCGGGAATTGATTCCGCGGCGCGAAACAGGCGCGGGAAGCGGCCTATCTCGGACGCCATGTCCTGCTTGCCACGCTCGGCGATCAGGCCGCGCGTCGTGTCGGAGGCAAGAATCTCGGCGCCCTGAAAAGCTGAGGCGCCGAGCACGCGCACCGCGTGATAGTGCGTGAGCAGGACATATTTGATCGGCTTGTCGGTCACCTTGGCAACGTGCGTGATCAGCTCATTAGCCATCGCCGGCGTCGGCTGCGCATCGATGACCATTACACCGTCGTCGCCAACGATGATACCAGAATTGGGATCGCTCTCGGCGGTGTAGGCGTACAGCCCGGAGCCAATCTGGTCGAACGAGACTTTCTTCTCGGCCGTGTCTTCGGTGGATGCAAAACCCTTGGCGGTCATGCCATCAAAGCTCCCGGCCAATCAGCGCGTCGAGCGACCGTGGACCGTCGCCGCGCACCAGGAAATACAATACCACGATCGACCAGAACAGCGGATATTCGATCCCGCGGTTCTCCCATGCGAATCCGAACTGCCAATGATAGGTGACGATGGCGATGACGAGAAAGCCGATGATCGGCGCGGCCACCACGCGGGTAAGAAACCCGAGCGCCAAAAACAACCCGCACACGAACTCCACCGCGCCGACCACATACGCCCAGAACAAGCCGTTTTGGAAACCGGTGCCTTCGAGGAATTTGGCGGCGGCACCGATATTGCCGAACAAGATCGGAAAGCCTTGCATGGCGAGCGAACCGCCAGCCAGCACGCGAATCAACGGCTCGGTGATCGGCGCGAAAGTGCGATAAATGTCACCGAGACCCGGAATGAACAGACGCGGCTGCTGTTGCATGGTCATCCTCGCCCACTTCAGCGCGAACAGCGTACGGGCCTGCGCAACATGCGGGAAACGTCAATGCAGCCGCTAAATTAAGATATTTCTAATCTAGTTGCACGCGGTCGTAACTTCAGCCAAAGTTCCCGGCACGCGATTGAAGGCGGTTGGGCCGTTAACGACCGCGAGGTCTACAGCGAGCTCGCCCCGATGGCGCTCAAATTCGCGCGGCGATCGCTGGAGGCGGTGGACGCAGCCGACCGCGCCGCGCTAGACCGCACCCTGAAGAAGCTCAGCAAACGCTCGGCGAAGCTTGCCGCCGATATCGCCAACCGGCCCAGCCCCAGGTAGATTGCCTGCAACGTAGGTTCTGCCAGCCGGGTGATGTCCGTGAAACTATATACCTATTTCCGCTCCTCCGCCGCCTATCGGGTGCGTATAGCGCTCAATCTCAAGGGCCTACCCTATGAGATGGTATCCATTCATTTGACCAAGGAGGGCGGTCGCCAACGCACAGCCGAATTCCGCGCCATCAATCCGCAGATGCGGGTACCGGCGCTCGAACTCTCCAGCGGCGACGTACTGACGCAATCGCTCGCGATCATCGAATACCTCGACGACATTCACCCCGAGCCGCCGCTGTTGCCGGCTGATGCGCTTGCACGCGCCAAGGTGCGCGCCATCGCGCAAATGGTCGCCTGCGACATTCACCCGCTCAACAATCTGGTCGCGCTCCAGTACATCAAGCGACAGCTCAAGCACGAGCAGCCGGAGATCGACGCCTGGTATCATCATTGGGTGATCGAGGGCTTCTCAGCGATCGAGGCGATGATCGCACCCGGGCCTTATGCGTGCGGCGCGCACGTGATGCTCGCCGATATCTGCCTGGTACCGCAGGTGTTCAATGCGCGGCGGTTGAAGGTGCCGCTCGACAAATTCCCGAAAATCGTCGCGGTCGAGACCGCCTGTTTGAAGCTGCCGGCCTTCGACAAGGCGCGGCCCGAGAATCAACCGGATGCGGAGTGACGGCAAGCCGGTGGCCTGCTAGACCACGGCGCGCGACTGCTTCTCCCCTCACCTCTTGGCGAACAAATCCGTGGCCATAAACAAGCTTGCCCGCGTCGTCCTCTGGATGGTCGGCACGTTGCTCTCGTTTTCGGTCATGGCGGTGTCGATCCGCGAACTCGCCACGGCAGGCTTGAGTATTTTCGAAATCCTCGCCATTCGCAGCGGTGTCGCCCTGCTAGTGCTGCTCGTCCTCTTGGCGGTGCGCCCGGATTTGCGCGTGCACGCGCTACCGCGCCGCATAAAACTGAACCTGCTGCGCAACTCCGTACACTACGCCTCGCAATATGCCTGGGCGCTGAGCATCACCATGCTGCCGCTTGCCATGGTGTTCGCGCTCGAATTCACCATGCCGGGCTGGACCGCGCTGCTCGCGGTCTGGCTGCTGCATGAGCGGCTCACGCCGAGCCGAATCGGCGTGGTCGTGCTCGGCCTGATCGGTGTGCTAGTGATCCTGCGGCCCGGCATCGCCAGTTTCAACCCGGCGGCGTTTCTCGTGCTGGCGGCCGCATTCGGCTACGCCATCACCATGATCACCACGAAGCAGCTGACCATGACCGAAACCACCTTCGGGATCGTGTTTTGGATGGCGGTGATCCAGCTTCCACTCTCGCTGATCGGCGGCGGCGATCCGATGGTGTTTTTCCATCTTGAAACGCGCCACATTTTGCCCGCACTTGGGGTCGGCACTGCCGGCTTGACGTCGCACTATTGCCTGAGCAATGCGTTCCGCGCTGGCGATGCCACGCTGGTGGTTCCGCTCGATTTCATGCGCATTCCGCTGATCGCGGTTGTCGGCTGGGCGTTTTACGGCGAGCCGCTCGACGTTTTCGTGCTGCTCGGCGCTTTGATCATCGTCGCTGGCGTGTTGTGGAATCTGCGCGCAGAAGCCGCACGGCCACATTGAGCACGAGGCTCGCACCGCCATGATTTTACCGTTAGAGTGCCGACCATGAAGGGATACGTTTTCAAGCTTGCAGCCGTGGCGGTGACGACGCTCGCGTCATGCGCCGGCGCGCTCTCGCAATCGCCGAATTTGACCTGCCAGCGGCTGGAAGCGCAGTTGGCTTCGCTCGACCGCGGCAATAATGATCCGGCGCGCGCCGACCAAATCCGCCGCGCCGAGGATGCAGTCAACCGCCAGCAATTCGAGGTCGACCGGCTGGTCTCGCAATCGCGCCGCATGGGGTGTGAAAGTTCCGGCTTCTTCTCGATTTTCAGCAATCCGCCGCCGCAATGCGGCGGGCTGAGCCGGCAGATAGACCAGCAGCGCAACGCGCTCGAGCGTCTGCAAAATCAGCTCGAGCAGCTCAGTGGCGGCACCACCCAACGCGCCGCCCAGCGGCAGTCGCTGTTAATCGCACTCGGCGACAACGGCTGCGGCGCGCAATACCGTTCGGCCGCGCTCGCAGGCCAGCAGGGCGGATTCTTCGATCGCCTGTTCGGCGATCGTGGCGGCATGTTTTCGGCGCCGTCTGGCCAAATCAGCGGCACGTTCCGCACCATCTGCGTGCGCACCTGCGATGGCTTTTATTTCCCGATTTCATTCGCGACCGCGCCGGATCGCTTCCGCGACGACGAGCAGACCTGCCAACGAATGTGCCCGGCGGCGGAAGTTTCGCTGTATACCTATCACAATCCCGGCGAGGAAGTGGCGCAGGCGGTCTCGCTCAACGGCCGGCTCTACTCCGAACTGCCGACCGCGTTTAGCTACCGCAAGGCGCTTAATCCGGCGTGTAGTTGCCGCCGGGCGGGCGAAAGTTGGGCCGAGGCGCTCAAGGGCACCGGAGCAGACGAAACGGTAGTGCCGGGCGACGTCATCGTCACCGAGCAGAACGCCAAGCGGCTGTCGCAGCCGCGGATCGGCGCCGATGGCAAGCCGATCCGCCCCGACCCGCGCGTGACGCCACCGGCGGCCCCGCAACCGGCATCGATTGCCGACGCGCCAGGCGAAACTGATCCAGCCAAGCGGAAAGTGCGCACGGTCGGACCGACGTTTTTGCCGGTTCGCTAAACTCATTTCTAGAAATCGAAAGCCTCGGTTTTTGCCAGTATGCCGGTGACCAGCGACACGTCCACCGCCGGCAACGGCGTCCCTGGATCGCGGAAGCGGTTAGTAATCGGATAGCGGCGGTCGCGGCCGAAATTTTTCAATGTCACCTTCACGCCCGGCGCCGCTTGCCGGCGCTTATATTCAGCGATGTTGAGCATGCGCTCGACGCGCATCACGGTGTCGCGGTCGAAATCCGGCGACTACGATCGCCGAGATCGGCTCCTCGCGCTCCACTAACCGTTCGAGGATCGGGTCGAGCACCGCATAAGGCGGCAGCGAGTCCTCGTCCTTCTGGTTCTCGCGCAATTCCGCGGTCGGCGGCCGCGTGATGATGTTCTCCGGGATCACCACGCCGTCGGGACCCATGGCTCCCTCCGGCTTCCAGCCGTTGCGCAACCGCGAAAGACGGAATACCTCGGTCTTGTAGAGATCCTTGATCGGATTGAATCCGCCGTTCATGTCGCCATAGAGTGTGGCGTAACCGACCGACATTTCCGACTTGTTACCGGTGGTTACCACCATAACGTTGAACTTGTTGGAGATCGCCATCAAAATCGTGCCGCGCGCGCGCGCTTGCAGGTTTTCCTCGGTGACGTCGCGCGGCAAGCCGGTTAAGGCCGGAGCAAGCGCAGCCTCCAGGCCTTCGACCGCTTTCGCGATCGGCAGCAATTGATATTTCACGCCCAGCGCCTTGGCGCAGGCTTCGGCGTCGTCGAGCGATTCCTGCGCGGTGAATTTGTAGGGCATCATGATGCAGCGGACGCGCTCGGACCCGAGCGCATCGACCGCCATCGCCGCGCATAGCGCTGAATCGATCCCGCCCGACAGGCCGAGCACGACGCCGGGGAAGCCGTTCTTTTTGACGTAGTCGCGCAAGCCCAGCACGCAAGCTGCGTAGTCGGCGTGATCGGCTTCGACGGCGGCGATCTTCGGACCATCCTCGCAGCGCCAGGTCGTGCCGCGCCGCTGCCAGTGGGTGGTGACGACGGCTTCCTGAAATGCCGCGAGCTGGAATGCCAGCGAACAATCGGCGTGCAGCCCGAAGGATACGCCGTCGAACACCAGCTCATCCTGGGCCCCGACTTGGTTAACGTACACGGTCGGCAACCCCTGCTCCGTGACACGCGCCACCGCTATGTTGAGCCGTACGTCGCCTTTCTGCCGCCAATAGGGCGAGCCGTTCGGCACCACCAGCAATTCGGCGCCGGTCTCGGCCAGGCACTCGACAATTTCCTCGCCCCAGATGTCTTCGCAGATTGGCAGCCCCAGCCGCACGCCGCGGAAACTCACCGGACCCGGCATCGGCCCCGGCGCGAACACCCGCTTTTCGTCGAACACGCCGTAATTCGGCAGATCGACCTTGAAGCGCAGCGCCGCGATCGCGCCACCTTCGAGCAGCGCCACCGCGTTGTAGAGTTTGTCGCCGTCGAGCCAGGGCGTGCCCACCAGCAGCGCCGGGCCACCCGACGCGGTTTCCCGGGCCAGCGCCTCGATCGCCGCGCGGCAGGCGGCCTGGAACGCCGGCTTAAGCACCAGGTCCTCGGGCGGATAGCCGGCAATGAAAAGTTCGGGGAAAACGACCAGATCGGCGCCTTGAGCAGCGGCGGTCCCGCGCGCGCGACGCACTTTCTCGGCATTGCCAGCGGTATCGCCGACGGTCGAGTTGAGCTGCGCGACCGCAATCGCGAGCTTATCGGCAGGACGCCCGTTCATACGGATGATCTAGCGCCTGCGCTTCCGCGCCGCAATCAGCTGTCTGGCCAGCGAAAAATGCAGAGCTTCCAGGGCTCACAACCCGGCAACCGCCGACATCGGCTTGGCCTGCGCGGAACGCACTTTCTTGAGCAGTTCGGCTAGCAGGAAGGCGAGGTCGATCGCCTGTTCGGCATTGAGCCGCGGATCGCAGGCGGTGTGATAGCGGTCGTTGAGATCGGCATCGGAAATGGCACGGGCGCCGCCGGTGCATTCGGTGACGTTCTGCCCGGTCATCTCTAGATGCACGCCGCCGGCATAAGTGCCCTCCGCCGCGTGCACGTCGAAGAACCCTCGCACCTCTTTTAAGATCAGATCGAACGGCCTGGTTTTGTAGCCGCTCGCCGAGGTGATGGTGTTGCCGTGCATCGGGTCGCACGACCAAAGTACCACTTTGCCCTCGCGCTTGACCGCGCGCACCAGCGCGGGAAGATTTTCGCCGACTTTCTCGGCGCCGAAGCGGCCGATCAGCGTGAGACGGCCCGCCTCGTTATCGGGATTAAGGATGTCGATCAGGCGCAGCAGATCGTCGGCTTTGAGCGACGCTCCGCATTTGAGCCCGAGCGGATTCTTGATGCCGCGCGCATATTCGATATGGGCGTGATCGTATTGCCGCGTGCGGTCGCCGATCCACAGCATGTGGCCGGAGGTCGCGTACCAGTCGCCGGTGGTCGAGTCGACGCGGGTGAGCGCCTCCTCGAAGCCGAGCAGCAGCGCCTCGTGGCTGGTGTAGAATTCGGTGGTGCGCAGCTCGGGATGGCTTTCCAGATCGAGACCGCAGGCCTGCATGAAGCCGAGCGCCTCGGAAATGCGATCCGACAGTTCGACATAGCGCCGCGACTGCGGTGAGTCCTTGACGAAGCCGAGCATCCACTGCCGCACGCTCGCCAGATTGGCGTAGCCGCCTTGCGCAAATGCGCGCAATAGATTGAGCGTCGCGGCCGACTGGCGATAGGCCTCTATCTGACGGCGCGGATCGGGGCGGCGCGCATCCTCGGTGAAGGCGATGTCGTTGATGATGTCGCCGCGGTAGCTCGGCAGTTCTTTGCCGTTGCGTTTTTCCGTCGGCGAGGAACGCGGCTTCGCAAACTGGCCGGCGATGCGGCCGACCTTCACCACCGGCGAAGCGGCGGCATAAGTGAGCACCACCGCCATCTGCAGGAACATGCGGAAGAAGTCGCGGATATTGTTGGCACCATGCTCTGCGAAGCTTTCCGCGCAGTCGCCACCTTGCAGCAGGAAAGCCTGGCCATTGGCGACGCGTGCAAGCTGCTTCTTCAGGCTGCGCGCCTCGCCGGCGAACACCAGCGGCGGGAAGGTCGAGAGCTGCTTTTCGGTATCGGCCAATACCTGCCGGTCCGGATAATCCGGGACCTGCTGAATAGGCTTCTTGCGCCAGCTATCAGGCGTCCAACGCTCGGGCATCAACAATTACTCCAATGACTTGCGTGGGTTATACACGAAGCTGCCCCGCGCAGACCAGATATTCGCGAAAGTCGTTTAGTTTAAGGCTATTCCGCCGCCGCGCGGCCGTAACTGACGGCCTTCTCGCGCATAGTGACCAGTTCCTCGGCCGCGGTTGGATGCACCGAGATGGTGGCGTCAAAGTGGGCCTTGGTGGCGCGCATCTTCACGGCGATGCCTATCACTTGGATTAGCTCGCCGGCGTCGGGGCCGGCGATATGGCAGCCGACCACCTGGTCGGTGGCGCCGTCTACCACCAGTTTCATGAACACCTTGGTGTCGCGCCCGGACAATGTCGCCTTCATCGGCCGGAAACTGGTCTTGTAGATGTCGACTTTGTTGAGCCGCTCGCGCGCCTGATGCTCGGTCAGGCCGATGACGCCGAGCTCGGGGTCCGAGAACACCGCGGTCGGCACATTGGAATGATCGACCGGCGTCAGCTTGCCGCCATAGACCGTGTCCGCAAAAGCATGGCCTTCGCGGATCGCCACGGGCGTAAGATTGACGCGGTTCGTAACATCACCGACGGCATAAATATTCGGCACCGACGTGCGCGAATACTCATCGACGTCGATGCCGCCATGCTCATGGATTTTGACGTTCAAGTTTTCGATCCCCAGCCGCATGACGTTCGGACGCCGCCCAATCGCGAACATCACCTTGTCGGCCGTAATTGTGCTGTCGTCGGACAGCCGCGTCACGAATTCATCGCCCGAGCGTTCGATCGCTGCGACGGTGCGGCCGCAGGTAACCGTAATGCCGCGGCCGCGCATCTCATTACGCAGATGTTCGCGAATGTCGTCGTCGAAGCCGCGCAGGATATTCTCGCCGCGATAGACCAGCGTCACCTGGCTACCGAGACCCGCGAAGATGCAGGCGAATTCCACTGCGATATAGCCGCCGCCCTGGACGACGATGCGTTTGGGCAGGTCTTTCAGGTGAAAGGCCTCGTTCGATGAGACCGCGTGTTCGATCCCTCGAATTTTCGGCCCGTAATGCGGCCAGGCGCCGGTCGAGATCAGGATCGTCTCGGCGCGCACGCGTGCGCCGCTTGCTAAGCGCACGGTGTGGGCGTCTTCCAGCACGGCGCGAACTCTTGACCAGCGCGACGTTGACGCGTTCGAGCGTCGCGGTATAGGCGGCTTCCAGCCGCGTTACTTCGCGATCGACGTTGGCGATCAGCGACGGCCAGTGAAATGTGGGTTCCGGCACGGTCCAGCCGTAGCCGGCGGCGTCTACGAATTCTTCGGCGAACCGCGAGGCATAGACCAGCAGCTTCTTCGGCACGCAGCCGCGGATAACGCAGGTGCCGCCGACCCGGTGTTCTTCCGCGATCATCACGCGCGCGCCATAGCCGGACGCGACGCGCGCGGCACGCACGCCGCCAGAGCCGGCTCCGATCACGAACAGATCGACGTCGTGGTCCGACATCAGCCGCTATCGCCCTATTCGCCAAGTCGGCCGGATAACTTGCCGGCCACCGCTGCTCAAAGGGCGTGTCCTCTTTTCTTCAATTCCTCGCGCATCGTCCCGATCACTTGGTCGGAAAGCTTGTTCGCCCATTCCTGCGCGAATTTCATGCTGTCATCGACCACGGTCGGCTGCTGGTCGAGCAATTTCTTGCCCGCCTGGGACTGGTAGAACACCAAGATGGCCTTGAGCTCCTGGTCGGTAAAGTGCGTCGCGTAAAGCCGCGCCATCTCTTCGCTCAGCTCGGCAAAACGCGGCGCCAGATCGGTGCGCATCTTGTCTGCGATCTCGTTGAGATCCTTGGCCAAGGCCGGGTTTTGCTGGAGGTACAGGAGTTTCGCCTGCTCGACCACGCCGGCGATCAATGGGTTGAACACGGTCGTCGCGCCGGTCGCAGCGATGAGCTGCCTAGCGGTGGCCATGGCAGCCGCGGATGGCTGCTGGCTGTGCGCGGCCGGGCCAAATGCGACCAGCACGACGGCGACCGCAGCCGCCCGGCTGGTGCTTCTAATGGCCTGAATGATGCTCATCTTCCTAACTCCGTTTTGCTCGAGAAATCACGGGCGCTCGACGACCGTAACGCCGTCCGGTCCGGCCAGAATGGCCGTCTGCGCGAGACCGATAAACAGACCATGCTCCATGACCCCGGGTATGCCCGAAAGCGCGTCCGCCATCGCTTTCGGATCGTCAATCCGGCCAATAGCAGCATCGATGATCCAGTGAGCGCCATCCGTGACGAAAGCATGGCCGTCCTTGCCCTGCCGAACCGTCAGGGATGCGGTCCCCTGGATCGCCGTAATGGTTTTCTCGATCGCCCTCAACGTCGCACCCAAGCCGAACGGTGCCACTTCGATCGGCAGCGGAAATCGTCCAAGGATCGCAACCCATTTGCTTTGGTCGGCGATTACGATCATGCGCGCGGAGGCTGCGGCAACGATCTTTTCCCTCAGCAGCGCGCCGCCGCCACCCTTGATCAGGCTGAGGTCGGGCGCGATCTCGTCGGCACCGTCCACGGTCAAGTCGAGCTCCGGCGTTTCGTCGAGTGTCGTCAGCACAATGCCGCAGCGCTCGGCGTCGGCGCGGGTGGTTTGCGACGTCGGCACCGCAACGATGTCGAGACCGGCCCGCACGCGTTCCCCGATCAGCTCCACGAAATGCTTCGCGGTCGAGCCGGTACCGAGCCCGAGCCGCATGCCGGGACGCACGAATTCGACGGCGCGAGCAGCGGCTGCGCGTTTTTGGGCATCGGCGTTCATCGTGACCGGTTGAAGATTCGCACGTGGATTAAGGACAAAATGGCACGCCTATCTAGCCCCGATCGCCCTGCCTGGGTAGCTGAAAATCGCTCTCCCGAGGCTTCCACTGGGCGGGATCATGCGCTAGCGATCCGCCATGGCCGTTCCGACCATCGTTTTCGACCTCGACGGTACACTCATCGATACCGCGCCCGATCTCGTTGACACCCTCAACGTGGTGTTCGCGCGGGAAGGATGGCGGCCGGTGCCCTATGAGACCGCGCGCAACCTGATCGGGGGCGGCGCGCGAGGAATGATCGCTCGCGGGATCGCGGCGGATGGTATCTCCGTGGCACCGGAAAAGGTGGAGCAACTATTCGCGGATTTCATCGCGCATTATACCGAGCATATCGCCGACCGCTCGCGGCCCTTTCCGGGGCTGTCCGATGCACTCGATACACTCGCGTCAGCTGGTTGCCGGTTCGCCGTCTGCACCAACAAACTCGAACGACTATCGTTGCTGTTGCTCAAGCGGCTCAAACTCGCCGATCGGTTCGCGGTGATCTGCGGACAGGATACTTTCGGGATGCAGAAGCCCGACCCGGAGGTGCTGCGCCGCACGGTCGCGGCAGCTGGCGGAAGCCTGACGCATGCGATCATGATCGGCAATTCCTTAACTGATATCCGCACCGCACGCGCAGCCGGTATCCCTGTCATTGCTGTCGATTTCGGCTACAGCGAACGCCCGGTCTCCGAGCTCGGACCTGACCGCATAATCAGCCATTTTGCGCAATTACGGTCGGCTATAGCCGCAATTTCGCCCGCGATTTGATGCGACTGGCAGTCGCGATGGTTAATGCGGTAAGGTTAATGGTGTGCTAGCGGTTGCACATCGATGACCACAACCGTATTCTTCTAATGGGCCGGCGGTTTCCATCGCTCGAGCGGACGGGTTAAATAATGTACCGAGTAATCGCGATCGTGAGTGGTGGACTCGCTCTTGCGGCATGTTCATCCACATCGGACTGGACGGATGCGCTGAAGCCGGCGCCGGCAATGGACACCGTCCGATTCGAGTCCGAGCCGCCGGGCGCCGACGCCAGAACGTCCAACGGGCAAACCTGCCGCACACCTTGCGCTCTGGCGTTGCCGACCAATGCGCCGATGTCCGTTACCTTCACGCTCAACGGCTACCAGCCGGAGTCGGAAAATATCGAGCCAGTTTCGTCCGGCTTCGGTACGCCCGGATTCCAGCCTAACCCGGTGCAGGTCGAGTTGACGCCTGCGGCGCCCCCGCCCCAGCCGGTCAAGAAACCGGTAGCTAAAAAGAAGTCTCCCGCCAAGCTGCCGGCTAAGCCTAAGCCGCAGACATCGACAGCGCCCACCCCTGCTGCGACAGAGGCAGCGCCGCAGCAGCAAGCGCCCGCACCCTGGCCAGCCACACCGCCGCCAAAGCAGTAAGGCCGTTTCAGCATTCGGATTGATCGCGCCGCGAGCCATTGGCGGGACATGATTGCGCCCATGGCGTCGGCTGGACGCTATGGCCATTATCGGCCACAATTCCTATATCTAGAGCGCACCGATCGCCGCGCGGGGACAAAATATGGCTGCGACCAATGGTACATCCACACTTGATCTCGATCGCGCCGGCACCCGGCCGCGCGCGCTGATCGATTCGTTTCGTCGCGCTATCACCTATTTGCGCGTCTCGGTGACCGACCGCTGCGATTTCCGCTGTGTGTACTGCATGTCGGAACACATGACGTTCCTGCCGAAGGCCGACTTGCTCAGCCTCGAGGAACTCGACCGCTTGTGCAGCGCGTTCATTGCTAAAGGCGTAACTAAGCTCCGCCTGACCGGCGGGGAGCCGCTGGTGCGGCGGGGCATCATGACGCTGGTGTCCTCGCTGTCTCGCCATCTTGAAAACGGCGCGCTGAAAGAGCTCACACTCACCACTAACGCCTCGCAATTGGAAAAATACGCTACCGAACTCAAGGCGCACGGCGTCGAACGCATCAATGTTTCGCTCGACACGCTGGATGCCGACAAGTTCCGCGCCATCACGCGCTGGGGCGATCTCGCCAAAGTCCTGGCCGGCATCGATGCCGCGCAAGCTGCCGGCCTACAGGTGAAGATCAACACCGTCGCGCTCAAGGGGATCAACGAGGACGAGATCGGCGCCCTGCTCGCTTGGGCGCACGGGCGCGGCATGGATCTCACGGTAATCGAAGTGATGCCGCTGGGCGATATCGACGAGGATCGGCTCGACCAGTACATGCCCTTGTCGATGGTGAGGGCGGGCCTGGCCGAACGCTACACGCTCGAAGACATCGACTATCGGACCGGCGGGCCGGCGCGCTATATGCGCGTCAAGGAAACCGGCGGAAGGCTCGGCTTCATCACGCCGATGACCCATAATTTCTGCGAGTCCTGCAACCGCGTGCGCATCACCTGCACCGGCACGCTCTATATGTGCCTCGGTCAGGACGATGCCGCCGATCTGCGTAGCCCTCTGCGCGCTTCCGAAAGCGACGATCTGGTGCAAGCCGCAATCGACGAGGCTATCACCCGCAAGCCCAAGGGGCATGATTTCGTGATCGATCGCCGCCACCGGCGCGCGGCGCTGTCGCGCCACATGAGTGTAACCGGCGGCTAGTTCATGATTACGCCGCCCGCTCCTGCGACGTCACCAGATCGCGCAAGTCCTCGAGCCGCAGACAGGCCGGTTTGAAACATATTCCAAAACCGTCGCCACCGCTGCGCACGGCTTCGGCGGCGATCGCCTTCACGCCCGGGAACGTCAAAACGACATGATCGCCGATCGCGACGTTTTCCACGATATCGATAAGCGCGCCGCCCTCGCCGATGTCGAGCATGGTCACCTCGACGACCTCGTCGTCGCGTTCCAGGCGCGCTATTTCGCCTCGGGCCGGCTGCAATGGCGTCACAGAAACCAGCTCGGCATAGGCGATCGCATCGAGCGTGTCGGCCACCTGGGCCAGCGGGCGCATGGTGCCACGTGCCATCAACAGAACCACGACACCCGCCACGTTGGTGATGACGAACGCAGTGAAAATCTCAGCAAAGGTGGCATTGGCTTCGTCGAGAAATGCCATCAGCGCTGCGGTCAAGAATTGAACCGACACCATAGCGGCCAGCGGCAGCAAGACGGCCGCAACATGCCGCTCGGCGATTGTTAGCTGCCGCATGCACTTTCCCCGCGCACCGCACCCGATTTCGACCGACGGTCGGAATAGACACGGCCGCCACCCCCCGAAGGGCAGGACAGTACCTTTGTAGCGGGTCGCTGGTTATCCGAGGATATAGAGCTCGTTAACCATCGGTTTCGGCGCTGCCCAGGGTCAAGAGCCTGCCCCGCCCATCCAGCAAAGACCCTGAAGCGGCTTCACACCCCTCAATCTGGCTACCAAATTCGCCATTGACGCCTTATGGCGGCATCGGATTAAGGTGACGGGCTTGGCCTCGTGACCAAGCCATGGGGATATAAAGCAAGAATAACAATGCCGGGCGGGGCTGCCGCACATCGGGCCGGATAGAGGGGAGATGCAAGTGGGCGCTCTCGACGCAGTTCTGAAGGCGTTGCTACCGGCGACGCGCGTGGTCGACGCAATCACCACTTGGATCGGCCGGCGCGTGGCGTGGCTGATCCTGGCGGCCGTGGTAGTGTCGGCGGCCAACGCCACCGTTCGCAAGATTTTCGATACCTCGTCGAATTCCTGGCTTGAACTGCAGTGGGTGCTGTTCAGCATCGTATTCCTGCTGTGCTCGCCCTGGACGCTGCTCGCCAACGAACATATCCGCATCGACATCGTGAACAACATGTTGCCGAAATGGTTGCGCAGCACCATCGACGCGATTGGCCATGCGTTCTTCCTGCTGCCGCTGACCATCATCATGGTTGTGACCGGGATTCCTTTCTTCCTGCGCTCGATCGAGATCAACGAGCAGTCAGGAAATGCCGGCGGTCTGCCGCAATGGCCGTCCAAGGCGCTGATCATGGTCGCGTTCGCGCTACTGTTCATTCAGGGGGTTTCTGAGCTCGCGAAACGGATCGCCGTGATGCGCGGCCTCATCCCTGATCCCCATGCGAGCCAACGAAGCTCGCTCGAAGTCGAGGCCGAAGAAATCATTAGCGCAATTGAAAAACACTAGCTTTCCGCAAGGGATCCGGGGTCTCGCATGCAAGCCGTCCTCACCGACAACATGGCGCCGATCATGTTCGGCTCCCTGGTGTTCTTTCTGCTGCTCGGTTATCCGGCAGCATTCTCGCTCGGCGCGGTCGGCCTGATCTTCGCGCTTCTCGGCATCGAGCTCGGCCTGTTCGTGCCAGATTTCCTGCAAGCCCTGCCCGAGCGCGTCTATGGCGTGATGAGCAACGACACGCTACTGGCGATTCCGTTCTTCACGTTCATGGGATTAGTGCTCGAGCGATCCGGCATGGCGGAAGACCTGCTCGACACCATTGGGCAATTGTTCGGCACCGTGCGCGGCGGCCTTGCCTACGCCGTTATTTTCGTCGGCGCGTTGCTCGCCGCCACCACCGGCGTGGTGGCGGCGTCGGTGATTTCCATGGGGCTGATCTCACTGCCGATCATGATGCGCTACGGCTATGACCGGCGCGTGGCCTCCGGCGTCATTGCGGCGTCCGGTACGCTGGCGCAAATCATTCCGCCCTCACTAGTGCTCATCGTAATGGCCGACCAACTCGGCAAATCGGTCGGCGACATGTACGAGGGCGCCTTCATTCCCGGCATCACGCTCGCTGCGCTCTACGCCGTCTATATCTTCATGGTCACAATTGCCTTCCCGAAGGCAACGCCGGGTTTGCCGCCCGAAGCCGTCGGCTTTCGTGAAGCGGATGGCAGCCGTGGCTTGATCTCCCTTGGCATGCTGACGGTGGTCAGCGGCGTGTTCGGCTGGTTGATAATGCGGCATTCCGAAACGCACGGCGCCGATTTTGTCGTGCTGTCTATGTTTTTTGGGATCATGTTCGCGTTTGGCGTAGCCGTAATCAACTGGGTCATCGCCCGGCTGACGGGATTCCGCTTCCTGTCGCACATGGCGCAGCAGACCACCTTCGTAATGGTCCCGCCGTTGTTCCTGATTTTCCTGGTGCTCGGAACCATTTTCATCGGCGTCGCCACCCCGACCGAGGGCGGCGCCATGGGGGCGAGCGGCGCGCTCATCCTCGGCGCGCTCAAGCGGCGGCTAAGCTGGGACCTAGTGCGTCAGGCGGTCGAATCCACCGCCAAATTGTCAGCCTTCGTGCTCTTTATCTTGATCGGCGCGCGCGTGTTCTCGCTCACCTTCTACGGTGTCAGCGGCCATATCTGGGTTGAAAGCCTGCTGACTTCTTTGCCTGGCGGCCAATTCGGCTTCTTGGTCTTCGTCAATGCCTTCGTATTCGTCCTCGCCTTCTTCCTCGATTTTTTCGAACTCGCCTTCATTGTCATCCCATTGCTGGGACCGGCCGCCGAGCATCTCGGGATCGACCTGATTTGGTTCGGGGTCATCCTCGGCGTCAATATGCAGACCTCGTTCATGCACCCGCCATTTGGCTTCGCGTTGTTCTACCTCCGCTCGGTGGCGCCCCGCGAACCATACAACGACCGCGTCACTGGCAAACGCACCAACGGCATCACCACGGGCCAGATCTACTGGGGCGCCGTGCCGTTCGTAGTGATCCAGTTGATCATGGTGCTGCTGGTGATCCTGTTCCCGGCAATGGTCATGCACTACAAGGGCGCCGCGTCGACAATCGACCCCAACAAGGTGAGGATAGAAATCCCGCAGATCGATTTGCCGCCGCCGCTGGATTTCAACGCGCCATCGAAGAATTAACCGCCGGCGTTGCACACAAAATAACCCCGGAACCGCAGCTCCGGGGTCGCTGTTTCGCGCGCATTTAGCCGCGCGAGTGACGGACCATGAAGACATCGTAGTTCAGTTTGGCCACCTGGAACCACTGATAGCCATTTGATAGCCATTGTTGGTGAAGGCGTTCATCGAATCCTCCACCTTTTTGAAACTCGCGTTATCCTTGGCGATCTCTGCGTGCAGCTCTTTCGTCGCATTGAAGCAGGCTTCCATAATCGCTGGCGAGAAGTCGTGCAGCATCACGCCGTTTGCGAGCAGCCGCTTGAGCGCGGCCGGATTGAGTTCGTCATACTTGGCGATCATCCAGGTCATCCGCTATTTTATTTCCGGCATCGACTGCGCGATGGCCGCCGAGGCAATGACGGCCGTGGCAACGCTGACGCCCGCAGTCTTCAAGGTTTGACGACGTTTCACTTTGTTACTTTCTTTGTTATTTTTTGGTTGCGGAAGCCCGCCACCAGCGTGCCCCGTTATTTGACCCTCCGGGGCTTGGCTCAAATCATGACGGAGCAAGTTCGTCAAATCCAGTCTGCACAGGTTCGATGAAAGTTGAAAATGGGGCAAACCGCCCGTGATGGGCCCAAAAAGCATCGGGGCCGGCTTTATGAGCCGGCCCCGATCCGATCTATCCAATAGTCGATAGGTTTTGCGCCGATCAGCTCTTACCGCGATGACGGATCATAAAGGACTCGTAGGTGTATTCCGCAACCTGCCACCACAGGTTCTCGTCCTCGCGGAAGGCCATCTGCAATTCATAGATTTTCTTGAAGTCGGCATTGACCGCGGACGTCTCGTGGTTGACCTCGTTCGACGCTTTGAGAGAGGCTTCCATGATTTCCAGGCTGAACGGTTTGAGCTGCGTGCCGGCCGCCACAAGGCGCTTCAACGCCAGCGGATTGCGAGCATCGTATTTGGCCTGCACGTCCATATTGGTGTAGCCGGCCGCCGCTGTGAGCAGTGATTGATACGCCTTCGGCAGTGCGGCCCACTTTTCGGTATTAATGTAGAAATGCAGCGCGGTGCCGCCTTCCCACCAGCCCGGGTAATAGTAGTACTTAGCGACCTTGTAGAAGCCGAGCTTCTCATCGTCATAGGGGCCGACCCACTCGGCAGCGTCGATGGTGCCCTTCTCCAGCGCCGGATAGATGTCGCCGCCGGCAATCTGCTGGGGAATGGCTCCAAGCTTCTGCATGGTCTTGCCGGCCCAGCCACCGATGCGGATTTTGAGGCCCTTGAGATCGGCAACGGTGTTGATCTCCTTGCGGAACCAGCCGCCCATCTGGGTGCCGGTGTTGCCGCCGGAAATGCCGTAGAGGTTGAACTTCTTGGTAAACTCATTGAGCATGTCCTGGCCGCCGTGATCCTGGAACCAGGCGTTTTGCTGGCGCGAATTCAGCCCGAAGGGAAGCGAATTGCACAGTGCGAAGGTCGGATCCTTACCGATGAAATAATAAGCGGCGGTGTGGCACATCTCGACGGTCTGGTTGCCCACCGCGTCGACAGCCTGGAACGCCGGAACGATCTCGCCACCGGCGAAGCATTGAATCTGGAATTTGTTGTCGGTGGATTCGCCCACGTATTTCGATAGCGTTTCCGCAGCACCATAGGCGGTGTCGAGCGATTTCGGGAAGCTTGACGTTAGCCGCCATTTGAGCTCCGGCATCGACTGCGCGATAGCTGGCGCGGCGACCGCGCTGGCAGCAATGCCAAGGCCAGCGGTCTTTATGAATTGACGACGTTTCATTGCGGTTACCTCCCTTTAGTCGTTGGCTTTTTCAATTAGCAGTGCGATTTCAAGTACTCGCCCTCGTGAAGGATGGGCTTTTGCGCGGCGGAAATCCAGCGGATTTGGCACGAAACGATCTTGGCGGCATCAGAGTAGTCCAGGGGTCGCAGTATTTGTTCCCGCCGCACCGCGATCCGCGCCTCTCAAGTCTCGATCACGATCTTCGGCGCCGCGCGTCCGGCGGCGGCGCCACCCCTGATCTGTTCGAGCACCTTGCCAGCGATCTCGCGATATATCTTGGCGTGCGGGCCATCCGGCTCGGTGGCGACAACTGGCAGACCAGAATCCGATTTCTCGCGGATGGTCATGTGCAGCGGGACTTCGCCGAGAAATGGAACGCCTTGGCGCTCGGCTTCCTTTCGCGCACCGCCATAGCCGAAAATATCCGAGCGTGTGCCGCAGCTCGGGCACAGGAAATAGCTCATGTTCTCGACGATACCGAGCACCGGCACGTTGACGCGTTTGAACATCGCGACGCCGCGCCGCGCGTCGATCAAGGCGAGGTCCTGCGGCGTCGACACGATGACCGCGCCCTTCAGTGGTACCTGCTGCGCCATGGTGAGCTGCGCGTCGCCGGTGCCGGGCGGCATGTCGACCACCATGACATCGAGCTTGCCCCATTCCACCTCGCGCAGCATCTGCGTGATCGCCGACATCACCATCGGTCCACGCCAGATCATCGGCGTCTCTTCGTCGATCAGGAACCCGATCGACATCACCGAGAGACCGTAGCGGTCAATCGGCTTCAGCCGGGTGCCGCCGATGGTCTGCGGCTTCTCCTTTATGGCGAGCAGTTTGGGCAGCGAGGGCCCGTAGATATCCGCATCCAGCATGCCGACCTTCAGCCCGAGGTCGCGCAGGCCGAGTGCGAGGTTGACCGCGGTGGTGGATTTGCCGACGCCACCCTTGCCGGAGGCGACCGCGATCACCGCGTCAACGCCGGGAATGCCGGGCTGCACCTTGTCTGCGGGATGGGCGTGCGCATGGCCCTGTGGTGCTCCCGCCGCGCGCGGCTGGGTGGCGACATGGGCCGGCTGCGGACCACGCGACGTGTTGCTGCCGGCGGCTCGTTCGGCGGTGAGCGCCACCAGCGCGGATTGCACGCCCGGAACCGCACGCACCGCCGCTTCCGCCGCGTTGCGCGCCGGCTCCCAAGCCTTCACCGCAGCGGCATCGACCGTAAGGGAGAAAAACACCTTACTGTCGGTGACAACGATGTCCGACAGCACGCGCGCATCGGTGAGCGCAGCGCCGCCGGGCGACGGCACTTTCGCCAAGGCCGCCAGAATCTGTTCCTTGCTCACCGCCATAGTCGTTATTCCTTAACTCGCCAGACTGCCCCTTTGCGCCGACACCATAGGCGTGGCGGCGGGACGGTCAATGCGGCGTGCTATCAAGAGTGGTTGACGCGGCCACGCCTGCAATGACCTATTGTGAGCAAAGGACTCGCGAATTGAGGCCAAGATGAAGGAGGAACACGATGGCGAAGGTGGCGTTTATCGGCTTGGGCGTCATGGGCTACCCCATGGCCGGGCATCTAAAGAACAAAGGTGGGCACGCGCTGACGGTCTACAACCGCACCGCCGCCAAAGCCGAACAGTGGGTCAAGCAGTATGGCGGCAAGTCCGCCCCCACGCCGAAGGCCGCCGCCGAGGGTCAGGATTTCGTGATGACTTGCGTGGGCAACGACAACGACCTGCGCGAGGTCACGCTCGGGGCTAACGGCGCCTTCGCCGGCATGGGCAAGGGCAAGGTCTTCGTCGATCACACCACCGCGTCGGCGGAGATCGCGCGCGAACTTTACGCGGGGGGTCAAAAGGCCGGCTTCGATTGCATCGACGCGCCGGTATCCGGAGGTCAGGCTGGCGCCGAGAATGGCGTCCTCACCGTGATGTGCGGCGGCGAAGCCGAACCCTTCGCGCGTGCCGAGAAGGTGATCGCGGCCTACGCCCGCGCCTGCAACCTGCTGGGCTCGCCCGGCTCCGGTCAGCTCGCCAAGATGGTCAACCAGATCTGCATCGCCGGCCTGGTGCAGGGCCTGGCCGAAGGCATTCATTTCGCCAAGAAATCCGGTCTCGATATTGAGAAACTGATCGCCACCATCTCCAAGGGCGCCGCGCAATCCTGGCAGATGGAGAACCGCTACAAGACCATGGCGGCGGGCAAGTTCGATTTCGGCTTCGCAGTCGATTGGATCCGCAAGGACTTGTCGATTTGCCTCGGCGAGGCGCGGCGAAATGGCGCGCATCTGCCGGTCACGGCATTGGTCGATCAGTTCTATTCGCAGGTGCAGAAGATGGGCGGTAAGCGCTGGGATAGTTCTAGCCTGATCGCGCTGTTAGATCGTTAGAACTAGAACTCGATCTGCAGTCCGTCGTCGGCGATCAACACGCCGGCGGCTTTGATGTCGTCCAATCGCACCAGCACGCTCGGATTCATGTGCGTGACCATGACTTGCCGCGCACGCAGATCGGGCAACCGCGCCTTGAGAATTTCCCAGCTCATGTGGCCGGTTATCTTGCCCGAATAGGCGTAGCATTCGCTGATGAACAGATCGGCTTCGGCCGCAATCGGCAGCAAGGCATCGGTCCATTCAGTATCGCCGGAATAGGCGAGTACCTTCTCGCCATCCGACAGGCGTAGCGCGGTCGACGGCGCGCCGGATTGGTGGATCACCTCCGCGGTCAGCAACGCGTGCCCGAGCACATCGGCGTCACGCCCGGGTACGATTTCCATCACCTGCCACGTAAATCGCCACTTCGATCCGGTGGCCTTCGGGAAAAAGGCTTCGAGCGCCGCATCCAGCCGCGCGCGCGTGCCGGGCGGACCCGCGATGAGCAGCGGCTTCTCGCGGCGCGATAGAAATTGTCCATCGAGCAAAAGGAACGGAAGCCCGCCGAAATGATCGCCGTGCAGATGTGACAAGACAATCGTATCGATGCGGTTCGGTTCGAGCGCAAGTGCTTTCAACGCCGGGAAGGCGGAGGCGCCGCAATCGATCAGCATCACGGCCTTCGCGGTTTCAAGATAGAAACATGTGTTGCCTCGCCCGCCGGAGCCGAAGGCATCACCGGAACCGACGATCGTAAGCCGCATCACGCTGTTTTCCTGCGCATGATCTTTCCCGAAAACCGGTACCCACCCCGGAGCAAGTCCGGGCAGACCCCTGTCGGGATCATGCACGCGCGCTCGGCCGCGCCGACACCGCGGCGTGCCAGCGTTTCACGTTGCTGGCTGCCTCGGGCATGGTGAGCCGCGCTGGCTTCATGAAATCGACGGCAACCAATGCGGTAATGTCGGCAACCGAGTAGCGGTCACCGGCGATGAATTCGCGCTTGGCCAATTCACCGTCGAGCAGTTCGAGGAACCAGAGCACCCGCGGCTTGTTGGCCTCGGCAAAGGCCGCGATCTGAGGAACCTCCAGCTCCTTCATCGCTGGATGCAGATGGCGGAATACGGCGGCGACATTGGCGAAGAAATTGATCTCGGCACGCCGGTTCCACATTTCCACCAGCGCGATCTCTTTCGCGCCGACGCCGAACAGTGGCGGCTCCGGCTGCAGCACCTCGAAATAGCGGCAGATGGCAATCGAACTCGGTGATGATGGTGCCGTCGTCGAGCACCAGCGCCGGCATCCGCTGCAAGGGGTTGATGGCGGTGTATTCCGGCGTCTTGTGCTGCATGGCCATGATATCGATCTGTTCTGTCGGCAGCGTGATACCCTTCTCGCTGAGAAAAATCCGCGCACGCCGGGGGTTCGGCGCCTGCCTGCTGTCATAGAGCTTCATTTCCTTAACTCCGGTCCATTTTTTCCCTCGGCAGCAGCCGAACATGGGCAAAAAGCCCTGTCAAACGGGCCGGTAACAAAGCGTTAACCAGTGTCTTTAGCGCACTTTTAAGTTTGGTCTTAAGGAATTTGGGCGAGGCTAGCGCCAGCGTTACTGCGTGCCCGCATCGATTTCATGCCAATTCCAAGCGAACAGCCCGATCTCTCTGCGTTGCCAACGGTTGCCTCGCCGGTGAAGCGCCGTCTTTCCGCGCAATATGTGCGCGAGGCGCGCGACCGGCTGACCTCGTCGAGCGGCACCCGCCCGGCCTTCGATTACGAGCTGCTCCGGCAATACGCGCAAAACCGGTTGTCGGCGTCACTGGTGATCCTGCTGCTGGTGGCAACTATCGGCTTCCTGTCGAGCCTCTGGACCGGCGCCGTCATCGCCGGCGCCTGGACCGCCTCGGCTTTGGTCATCCATGCCGTCATGATCAGCAAATGCCGGCAGTTCCTTAAATCACCGATGGCCGAAACGGCGGCGCATTCCTGGCGGTTGCGCTTCATCATGCTCGACCTTTTCTACGGTCTGGCCTGGATGTTCATTTTGATTCATCCGGTCGGCACCGGCGAAAGCTCGGGCACCTTCATGCTTTTCGTCATGCTGCTGGTGGTGGCGGTGTCCAGCATGCTAGCCTCCAGTCTGCCGATGGCGGTGTTCGCCGCCACTTTCCCGGTGACCGCGGCGATCGCGCTAGACTTCATCCTACAAGGCTCGCTACGCAACTACGTCCTTGCCATCATGGTGGTCACCGCGCAGGGCTACTTCGCCGTGCTGGCCTACCGGCTTTATTCGACCACATTGGCGACGCTACAAGCGCGCGCCGAAAAAGATGCGTTGATCGGCGAGCTGGAACAGGCCAAGTTGATATCCGATGAAGCGCGGCAGCGCGCGGAGGCCGGCAACATCTCGAAGTCGCGCTTCCTCGCGCAAATGAGCCACGAATTACGCACGCCGCTCAATGCCATCCTTGGGTTCTCCGAAGTGATGAAGAGGGAAGTGTTCGGCGAGCACGCGGTACCGGCCTATAAGGAATATTCCGCCGAGATCCATAATTCCGGCGTACACCTGCTCGGGCGGATCAACGAGATTCTCGACCTGTCACGCATCGAAGCCGGCCGTTATGAGCTAAACGAGGAATCCATTTCGTTGGTCGGCATCGTCGAGGATTGCCACCATCTTCTGAAGCTACGCGCGACCAACCGCGGCATCACCATCCACGAGATGTTCGAGGCCGACTTGCCGCGGCTATGGGCCGATGAGCGCGCGGTCCGCCAGATCTGCCTCAATCTGCTGTCGAACGCGATCAAGTTCACGCCGCAGGGCGGTGAGATCTGGCTGAAAGTCGGCTGGACCGCCTCGGGCGGCGAATACATGAGCGTCAAGGATACTGGGCCGGGCATTCCTGAAGAGGAAATCCCGATCGTGCTCCCTTCCTTCGGCCAGGGCTCCAATTCGATCAAATCCTCCGAACAGGGCGCCGGTCTCGGCCTGCCGATCGCCAAGAGCCTGGTCGATCTGCATGGCGGCTCGTTCGTACTCAAATCGAAGCTGCGCATCGGCACTGAGGTGGTGGTTACCTTCCCGCCTGAGCGCGTGGTAGCGGCGATGGCGCCGATGCCATCAATGATGGATCACGCGCCCCCGATCGCGCCTGCGCCAGGCGAGCCCATCCTCACGCCCGAAGAAAAGCGCCGCATCAGCCGCCGCCCGCTGTTCCGCGCGGGGACCTAATGCCGCTCGCGACAATCGCAACGATTGCGCTCCCGCCGGCGGTGACTATGGTCGCAGCGGATTTGGCCCCGAGATCGACGATGATCGAGACCCCTTGCGTCAAAATCTGCACGCTCGATGCCCATTCCGGGCTATGCCTTGGTTGCGGCCGCACCATCGATGAGATTGCGCGCTGGAGCGTCATGAGCGCGGCCGAGCGCGCCCGGGTGATGTGCGAACTGCCGAGTCGCCTCGCCGCCGGCCGGCGCGCCGAACCCGCTACGACAGGATGACGCCGTGAGCCGCCGTCTTACCTGGACCTTCGTCTTTGGCATGGCGCTGTCGCTGGCGGCGCTGATCGCCAGCAACGATCAGGACGCCATTACCAATCTGCTGAGCCACGACATCGGCTCGCTGACGCTCAAGCTCGCGCTTGTGATTTTCGCCGTCGGCCTAGCCTTCACCTTGTTCCGCGAACGACTGTCGCAAGTGCTGGAACCCATGGCGTTCTGGGCGGTGCTCGGGCTGCTGCTGGTGATCGGCTACAGCTACCGTTTCGAATTGCGCGACGTCGGCGACCGCGTGATCGCAGAATTGGTGCCGGGCCACGTCGCGGGCCATGGCCGCCGCGTCGAAGTCGTGCGCGGCCACGGCGGCGATTTCTCGGTCGGCGCGCACATCAACGGCGCACGTGTGCCGATGGTGCTCGATACCGGCGCGAGCTCGGTGGTGCTCACGCAACAAGCGGCCAAGGCGGCCGGCCTGCCGCTCGAAGTGCTCGAATATAACGTCAACTTAGACACCGCCAACGGCCGCACCCGCGCGGCGCCGGTGACGCTCGACCGGCTCGCCGTCGGCGGGCTGATCGAGCGTTCGGTGCCGGCGTTGGTAGTACAGCCGGGCCAGCTCAAGAACAATCTGCTCGGCATGACCTTTCTCAACCGGCTGGAAAGCTGGGAGGTGCGCGGCGACACGCTGCGCATGCGCGGCAATCCGTAGCCGCGGCTATATCAGGCTGACGATAAACCGCGCACCCACCAGCAGTAGGAAACAGCCGAACGCGATTTCCAGCTTGCGCCGCGGCAACCAATGCGCGAGCCGCACACCATAGCTCGCCGTGTAGCTCGACACCGGCGCCATCAGCACAAAGCCGATCGCCGATACGAAACCGATCGAGAGCGGCGGCAACTGCGCCATGTGCGGCCAGCCGGCTAACATGTAGCCGATCGTGCCGGCAACGGTGATCGGCACGCCGATGCCGGCCGAGGTCGCCACCGCGCGCTGCATCGGCTGGCCGTAAAGCGTGAGCACCGCGTTCGACACTGCGCCGCCGCTCACGCCGACCAGCGACGAAAACAATCCGGTGATGAATCCGTAGGCTGTCAGTGCCGTGCGACCAGGCAATTCGCTACCAAGGTTCCAGCGGTCGCTGCCGAACAGCATTTTGGTGCTAATGAAGCTTGCGAAGACAACGAAGGCGATCTTGAACACCGCCGCGGGCGCGAACGAGGCGGTGACCGAGCCAATCGCCACCCCGATCACCGCCGGCAGCGCCCATAGGCGCACCACCTGCGGGATCACTGCGCCCTTCTTCATGTGTCCGATATACGAGCGAACCGTGGTCGGAATAATGATGGCGAGCGAGGTGCCGATGCACATCTGCATGCGCAAATCATCCGGCACATGCAGCGCGCGAAACACTTCGTACAGCACCGGCACAATGATGGCGCCGCCCCCGATACCGAACAGACCGGCGAGGATGCCGACCAGGATGCCGGCGCCTGCGATCCAGAGCGCGAGCAAAACGATCTCGCCGATCGGATATGCCAACAGCATGATTCCCCGGATGGTGCGGCAGACGTGCGCTAAAACTACGCGGCGATGTTCGACAAATCTTTCGCGTTGTCCAGCACCTCCGCCAGCGCATCAGCCATAACGGCCGCGCTGGCACCCGGTTTCACCGCCTCGGTCGCCAGATGACGCCGGAAGGCGCGCGCGCCCGGCACCGCGTGGAACAGGCCGAGGACATGGCGGGTGATCGAAGGCAGCCGCACGCCCTTGGCCAGTTCGCGCTCGATATAGGGGATGAGCGCCAACGCCGCCTCTTTCGGTGACGCGAACGGCGCCGGCTCGCCGTAGAGCAACGGATCGACGTCGAGGAGCCGCCAGGGCTCCTGATAGGCGGCGCGGCCCATCATCACGCCGTCCACATACGCGAACTGCGCTTGCGCCTGCTCCAGGCTGGCGATGCCTCCGTTGAGCACGATCGCGAAATCGGGATGGGCGGTCTTAAGCCGATGCACGATAGAATAATCGAGCGGCGGCAACTCGCGATTTTCTCGCGGCGATAAACCTTTAAGCCAGGCCTTGCGCGCATGCACGATCAGCGCATCCGCGCCCGCCGCCTTGACCGCTTCGGCGAATAAGAACAGCGCCTGATCGGGATCCTGCTCGTCAACTCCGAGCCGGCATTTCACCGTCACCGGAATCTTGACCGCCGCTTTCATGGCGGCGACGCAATCGGCGACCAGCGCCGGCTCGCCCATCAAGCAGGCGCCGAAGCGGCCTTCCTGCACCCGGTCGGACGGACAGCCGACATTGAGATTGATCTCGTCGTAGCGAAAGTCTTCGCCGATGCGCGCTGATTGCGCAAGCGCGGCCGGATCGCTGCCGCCGAGCTGAAGCGCCACCGGATGCTCGAACGCATCGAAGCCGAGCAGCCGGGCGCGGTCGCCGCGCAACACTGCGCCGGTGGTGAGCATTTCCGTATAGATCAGGGCGCGGCGCGTGAGCAAACGATGGAAGAACCGGCAATGCCGGTCGGTCCATTCCATCATCGGCGCAATACAAAATCGCTGGGAACCGGTCTTACTCGTTTTCCCTTGAATGTCAGTCATTTACCCTGTTTTTATAGGCGTCCAATTAACGGCCGTTTTTGCTTGTTTCTGCCCATTGCGTCCAATACCCCAATCAAAGTCCCTATAAGCTAGCCACGCAAAACTTCAACTCTTGTTCGTCCTGAGATGGGCCGTGATGTAGGCGACCGCCCCGTTAAGAGTGACGAGCTTCGGATAATCGATCTCAGGGATATCAATGCTAAGCCGGTGATGAATAGCGGTAATGAAGTTCAAGAAGTCCATCGAGTCGATGTCGATAACTTCACGCAGATCCGCGGCCGGATCAACGGTCGCCATATCGAATTCAGGCGCGATGTTATTGAGTTCTTCCTGCACCACTTTGCGTATGTCGATGTCGGTCATAGCTTGTCCGGCTCCTGCAAGAGCCTGCCGATCTCGGCCAAAAACAAACCGCCCGCGTGTCCGTCGCTCACCCGGTGGTCAGCGGATAGTGTGATGGTGACCACCGAGCGCGGCCCGATGGCGCCGTCGACAACCCACGGCCGCATCACCATTTTGCCGACGCCGACGATCGCCACTTGCGGCGGGTAGATGATTCCGTACAGCGCTTCAACACCGCGCTCGCCAAGGCTGGAAACCGTAATGGTCGAATCGGACATCTCAGAACCGCGGATGTGTCCGGCGCGCGTGCGTTGCACCAGGTCGCGCATGCGGTTCATCAGCTCGTCGAGCGATAGCTGATCGGCATCATGCAAGGCCGGCGACGCCAGCCCGCCACCGCGGATGGCAATCGCGACGCCGACATGCACCGCCGGCGCTGGCTCGAACTTGCCGTCGCGGTAAAATCCGTTGAAAGCAGGAAAGCCGCGCGCCGCTAAGGCGACCGCTTTGATGGCAACCGCGCCCATCAACACTCGGTTGTCGGGCGGTAGCGCGGCATTCTTTTCTGCCAGCCAATGCTCGCAGGCCGTGACGTCGACCTGATGCTCCAAATAATAGTGCGGGATTTCCCTCTTCGATCGTGCCATCGCGGCCGCGATGGCTATTCGCATGGCCGTCAGATCGAGCCCGATCGCCCGCTTCTTTTCCGGCGGAGCGGCGGCCTCGCCGAGACGATGCTCGACGTCGGCAAAAGTGATCGTTCCCGCCGGCCCGCTGCCTGTGACTGTTGAAAGATCGATCCTGCGCTCTTGCGCGAGCCGCCGCGCTGCGGGCGAGGCCCGTGCGCCGACGGCGGCAGCGGGCGCGACGGGCGGCGGCGCTGGCGCTCGAACAGGCGCCGTCACTGCGGGCGCGACCAGCGGCGCAGGAGGGACCGTGGGCGGCGGCGCGGCGGGTGGCGCAACCGCAGGGGCTTTGACTTCCGCTTCCGTTCGGATCTGCGCCAATGGCGTCCCAACCGGCACTTTGGTGTTGAGATCGACCAGGATTTTTTCGATTTGGCCGGGCTGAAATGTTTCGATCTCGATGGCACCCTTCTGCGTCTCGACCACCGCGACAACATCGCCGCGCTTGACCCAATCGCCGGGCTTGACCAGCCATTCAACCAACGTGCCGGCTTCCATGTCGGCGCCAAGGGAAGGCATGCGGAAGTCGACCACGGCACCCTCTTTATGCTCGCCCAAAGGCGGCCTTTGCGGCCGCGACAATCCTGGGGTGTTGCGGGATTGCCGCGTTTTCGAGATGGCGAGGATAGGGAATTGGCACCTCTTCGCTGCAGACACGGCCGATCGGAGCGTCGAGCGCCCAGAATGCCTGTTCGGCGATGCGCATGCCGACTTCTGCCGCCAAGCTGCCGCTGCGCCAGCCTTCATCGATAATGACCGCATGCCGGGTCTTGGCAACCGAGGCCATGATGGTCGCGTCGTCGAGCGGCCGCAGGCTGCGTAAATCGATCACTTCCGCCTCGATGCTATCGGCCGCAAGCGCGGTTGCCGCCTCGAGCGTCTTCCAAAGCGAGCCGCCATACGTGATGAGCGAAATGTCGCGCCCCGGCCGGCGAACGGCTGCTTTCTCGATATCGACCGGACCGGCATCGGCGGCAAGTTTGCCGTTCATGTTGTAGAGCATGACGTTCTCGAAAATCAGAACCGGATCGGGGTCCTGCAACGCGGTCCAAAGCATACCGCGGGCATCCTCGAGCGTCGCTGGTGCCAACACTTTGATGCCCGGAATGTGCGCATACCAGCCTTCGAGGCTGTGCGAATGCTGGGCGGCAAGCTGGCGCCCGGCTCCGGTCGCCATCCGGATCACCAATGGCACACCGAACTGGTTTCCTGACATGTGGCGCACGGTTGCCGCGGTGTTAAGGATTTGATCGAGGGCCAGTAGGCTGAAATTCACCGTCATTAGCTCGACAATCGGACGCATGCCGGCCATTGCCGCCCCGATGCCGGCGCCAGTAAATCCGGATTCCGAGAGAGGCGTATCGCGAATCCGCTCGGGGCCGAATTCGGCGAGCAGCCCGTGGCTCACCGCGTAGCAGCCGCCATAGCGGCCGACGTCCTCACCCATCAGAAAAACGCGCTTGTCGCGCTTGATCGCATCGCGCAGAGCCTCGCGCACCGCCTCGCGGTAGGTGATCTCGATCGTTCCGGTTCGGATCGTCTCTTGTTTCATGCCGTTTCACCGATCGGCAGTGCGGCACTTTCCGCATAAGCGAAGCGGGTAAGTTGCTCGACGGGTTCCCAGGTCCCCGCTTCGGCGAAGGCGACCGCCTCGGCGATCTCGGTATCGATCTCGGCTTCGATCCGGGGCAGTTCTTCCGGATGCATCATGTGATTAGCCTGCAGCCATCCTTGGAAACGCACGATCGGCTCGTTCTGGCGCCGAACTTCGACCTCGGCCTTGTCGCGATAGAGCTGGGGATCAAACATCGAATGCGCGCGCAGTCGATAAGTCCGGCATTCCAGAAAATAGGGCTTGTGGCTCTCGCGCACCGCATGAACCGCCCGACGGGCGGCCGCCTCGACGGCAACCACGTCCATGCCATCGACAGCTTCGGAGGCGATCCGGTAGCACGAGGCCTTGCGCTGGATATCCGTTTCCGATTCGGAAAGCGCCAATGCAGTTCCCATGGCGTAGAGATTATTCTCGCATACGAACAGCACCGGCAGTCCCCACAATGCCGCCAAATTCATGCTCTCGTGAAATTCGCCTTCGGCTACGGCGCCTTCGCCAAAAAAGCAGGCAATGACGAGGTCATTGCCCTGCATATGGTCGGCAAGCGCGAGACCAACCGCCAGCGGCAAGCCACCGCCGACGATGGCGTTGCCGCCATAGAAATTGGTGGCGCGGTCAAACAAGTGCATTGAGCCGCCACGTCCGCGGCTGCAGCCTTCCTGTTTCCCGTACATCTCGGCCATGACCGTTGTCATCGGGACTCCACGCGCCAGCGCATGTCCGTGCTCACGATAGGTCGCGACAATACGGTCACGCTTTTCCAGCACCGGAATAACGCCGACCGCGATTGCCTCCTCGCCGTCGTAAAGATGCAGGAAGCCGCGGATCTTCTCCTGGGTGTACAGTTCGGCGCACTTGTCCTCGAAGCGGCGGATACGGATCATCTGCTTTAGAAGATCCAACATGTGCTCGTGCGACAAATGCGGTTTGTCGGCTCGTGTGGTCATCGTTCCTCGCTTTCAAGCGTCGAGATATCGCCCTCAGGCAGGCCGAGTTCGCGTGTCTTGAGCAAGCGGCGCATGATCTTGCCGCTGCGCGTTTTCGGCAAGTTCTGCCGGAATGCGATATCTTTCGGCGCCACTGCCGGCCCGAGACGCTGCCGCGCGTGACCGAGCAATTCCTTGCGCAGCGCCTCGCTCGGCTCGAAACCGCTCTTGAGCGCGACGTAAGCCTTCACCACCTCGCCGGCGGTCGGTTCGGGAATGCCGATCACGCCCGCCTCCGCAACGGCCGCGTGCTCCATCAGCGCACTTTCCACTTCGAACGGACCGATGAGATGGCCAGCGCTTTTGATGACGTCATCTCCACGGCCAACGAACCAGTAGTAGCCGTCGTCATCGCGCATCGCGAGGTCACCGGTGAGATACCAACCGCCCACGAAGCACTTGCGATAACGTTGCTCTTCGTTGAGATAGGCACGCATCATCGACGGCCAGCCCGGCCGCAACGCTAGCTCCCCCATGGCCATCGGCTTGGTGACTTCGCGCACGTCGCCGCCCTCAAGGTGCTCGACGATACCGGCGACAATGCCGGGCAATGGACGACCCATCGATCCCGGTTTCACATCCATCGACAAAAAATTCGTGATCATGATGCCGCCGGTCTCGGTCTGCCACCAATTGTCGTGGAATGGTCTGCCGAAGGCTTCGACGCCCCACACCACGGCTTCCGGATTGAGTGGCTCCCCGACACTCGCCATGAGGCGCAATTTCGAGAGGTCGAACCGCTTGGCAAACTCGGCGCCTGCTTTCATCAGCATCCGGATGGCGGTCGGCGCCGTGTACCAGACCGTGATCTTCTGCTGTTGCAGAATGCGATACCACCGTTCGGCATCGAACTCCGCCTGGTCAACGATCATTGTAGCGCCGTTTGTCAGCGGCGATACGATCCCATAGGAGGTCCCGGTTATCCATCCGGGATCGGCGGTGCACCAGAAGATATCGTCGGGATGCAGGTCGAGCACGAGCCTGCCTGTAATATGGTGGGCGACGACGGCTTCGTGCACATGCACGGCACCCTTCGGCTTTCCGGTGGTGCCGCTGGTGAAGTGCAGCAGAGCCATGTCTTCGGGGACCGTCCGCACGACCTCGAACGAATCCGAAGCTAGCGCCAAAGCCGCGGACAGATCGATTGTGTCCGGCGGAAGACTGGCCGAACATTCAGCCAAGAAAACATGTTTCAAGTTCGCAAGCTCGGTCCGCCAGGGCTCGATTTTACGGCGGTAGAAAGCTTCGGTAGTGATAAGCGCCCGGGCATCGCCGATGGTCATACGGGCCTTGATCGGCTCCGGTCCAAAAGCCGAAAACAGCGGCGCGAAGACGCTGCCATTCTTCAGCGTGCCGAGCGCGGCAATGTAGAGCTCCGGCACGCGACCGAGCAGCGAGAACACGCGGTCGCCCTTCGCTATGCCGCGTTGCGCCAGAACATTGGCGAAGCGATTTATCGCCACGCCAAGTGCTGCATAGGTGAAATCGCGGATACCGTCGTCGCGGCCGATCCAGCGCAGAGCAAGCCTGTCGCCGCGCCCGGCCTTCACATGCCGGTCGATCGCCTCGTAGGCAATATTGAGGCCGCCGCCGGGAAGACCATCAAGCAGCGCCCGCGCCTGCGTCCAGGAAAACCCCTTGGCATACTCATCGTAGTCAAGCAGATTGGCGCCGACGCACGCACCAGCATGTTTTCGGATTCGCTCCCATTCCATAGCCAACCTCGGACTAATTCGAACCACGCGCGGGCCGCGCTCCAAGTGATCACGTTCGCGCTTCGACTTGCTGCGGCCGCCCGGCGCCAGCACCGACCGCTGGTTTCGCACCGTCGGCCGCATAGATCGCGTCGCAGAGGCGCTGCAGCATCGGCACTCCGCGCACTTCGGTCTCGAACAGCGACACCATGGCGCGGACGCTGTCGTCGAACTGCCGCCACATCATGTGCTCTTGCTGCATGGCGCCATTACCAAATGAGCCAATCCTAAAGCGTGGCACCGCGTTAGCGTGAACCTGGCGCCCGAATTAGTCGCGTGGAACCCCGTCAGAGCCGTTCAATTTCGAACTCCTCACAGGAATAACCGAGCGTCGAAAGTCCCTCCTCCAAGAAGTCACCCAGCATTGGCATGCCAAGAAGATAGCTGGCCGTGCGTTCATTGTGAGCGCGGGCCGCCTCTTCGCGGACTTCGGCCCAATCGCCGGCGGAATAGTCTTCCCGACCCAGCCATGCCAAGGTCACGAGGTCGATCTGCTCGTCCTCCGACAAGGAATTGATGAGAGACGTAAGCTCCTCGACGACCGGATCGTCTTCCTGGTCTTCGAGAACCGCAGCCTCCTTGTCGTCCGAAGGATTCGATCCAGGAGCGGGTTCGTTCGCTTCTTCCTTAGCGTCGAATTCCCGCGCCTTGATGATGATGAAGCAGACTTTCTCAGGCGATATCGTGAGGGTTGCCGCATCTTCGTCTGTCGGCATTGCCGGTGGGCTCATTCCCTTTTGCATATGCGTACCTCGACTATTAGAGTTACGTCCTTATTCATTAATAAGCGACTGTCGCCAGCCGGTCATTGAGACAGCTCAAACCGGCCTAGCGCTCCCAGCTGCACGAGCTTGAGAAAAGCGACATTCGGCCAGCCCTTTTTGATCGATATCAAAGCGCACTGCCAGCATCTATGGTTAGTGAAAAAACCGTCGCGCAGAGGCAAGATTGGCGAAGCACGATAGTGAAACGTCTACGGGTGCGGATCTATCTACGCGATAAACCAGTCTACCGATGAAGCATGGCGGAGGGACCCGTCGCTTGCCTGCCCGAAGACACCGGAGGGAGACTCCGGCCCGATGGGCTGGTGGCACGGGTCTCGCGCTTTGTATTCGAGCCACGCCCTTTCCGGATCCTAGGCAGTTTCGGAGGATCTCAATGGAAGCCTATCCTGTCGATATCGACCCCGGGCAAGTGGCCCGTTGGGTAAAGACGGAATGTGAAATTGCGCCGGATACTTTCAAAATATCGGCGACGCGCAGACAGGAAGCGCGAGATATCCCCATTCGGGCGGAAAATCACCTCGGCGATGAGGAGCACGAGGATTTGACCGAAATCGCGACCATCGCCACACTCGAAATCGCGCCCGTCCACGCCGGTGATGGTTGGCTGCTCAGCGTCGTCGTCGAAGATGAAGTTGGCCCTCGTGTTTCCAGTGGAGGCACGGGTGATGAAACAGAACGACAAATCGATCTTGGGACATTTTACAAAGAATTTATTCGTCCGGGACGCGGCAACGCGACCGTGACTGCCGAAGTAGCAGGCCCTGCGGCCAAAGAGCGTCTCGCCCGCGTCATTCAAGCGATTGAGACCAACCGCCACGGCGCAGGTCAGGTCCGTTGAGACCTTAAGCTAAACTACCGGTTAGAAATATGGCTTTAGGAGGCTGAAGATGTATAAACATATTCTTGTTGCGGTCGATGGAAGCGACACCTCAAATCTTGCGCTCCAGGAGGCGATGAAGCTGGCTAAAGAACAGCAGGCCGCGCTCCGGCTTATTCACGTTGTCGACGAAACCCCAGTCTATATGACGATGGATATCGCATATGCGCTGCCCGACTTTCAAAAGGCAATGCGCGAGGCGGGCCAAAAGTTGTTGGCGACTTGTGCCGCGACCGCCCGCCAAGCTGGAGTTGAAGTCGATACAAAATTCGTCATTCTCGAAGTCCTAGCACGACGTATTTGCGATGTAATCAATGAAGAGGCAAAGGGTTGGCCGGCGGATCTTATCGTTATCGGTACCCACGGGCGGCATGGATTTAATCATCTGTTGCTTGGCAGCGTAGCGGAAGGCGTCATCCGCCTCGCGGTCAAACCGGTCTTGGTGATTCGCGGGAGTTGAACAATTCTGCCAGTCGGCCCGGCGGGTTACGTAATTGGCAGGCGTAGAACAATAAGACCGCGGCTAGGATGCGATGAAGAATGGCGGGTGCGGCGCGCGAAAGACAAGAACCGGAATGGTGCTGTGTGTCAGCACCTTGATGGTTTCGCTCCCGAGCACGATCGCGGAAATCCCACGCCGGCCATGCGAAGCCATAACAATCAGATCACATGATTTGCGTGTTGCCATATCGATGATGGCCAAGTACGGCTGTTCGTGTTCGACGTGTATCGTGTCGCAGCTCACACCGGCTGCCAATGCGGCCTCGGTCGCGACGTTGAGGTATTTCGCAGCAAGAGCCGCCATGCGTTTCCCGTATTGTCCCGGCGTATCGGTGATCATACCCGGCTCGACCGCTAACGTGTAGAATGGCCTCAATACGGTCATTACAGTGACTTTCGCATTGACAGACTTCGCCAAGGCCATGCCGTAGTCGACTGCTTTCTGTGACAGCTCCGAGCCGTCGGTAGGAATCAAAATGTGCCTATGCATTCGTTAACCTGATTGTTGGTCGCTCTCGCGACATTGGCAGAATCTTGACCGAGAATGAAGAAGAAGAGCCGCCGCGCGTTGCCTAAATGTGCCCTGTGGCGACAATAACACTCCCGCTCAGGTGACGTTTCGTGGCATTCGGGTTAGAAATTGCCATCGCGCGCCGCGGATTCTCGATTACCGCCGGCTTGGCTGCAGTGGCAGACGTAAAGCCATGAACGAGTTTGCAAGCGAAATCTCCCGCCACGTATGGCGAACCAAGTACCGGTACGTCGATCGCACGGCGAGCGAACATAGAATTTCGGACAGTTGGTGTCGGATCGCGCGCGCGCTTGCGATGATCGAGCCTAAGGACAATGCGCTCTGGGAGGACCGCTTCTTCAGCATCCTGCAGGATTTCAAATTCCTTCCCGGCGGCCGGATTCAAGCAGGCGCAGGAACTGCACGCAAAGTCACGCTGTTCAACTGCTTTGTCATGGGGATGATCGATGACTCGATCCCAGGCATCTTCCGAGCCCTGCAGGAAGGCGCGGTTACGATGCAACAAGGCGGTGGCATCGGGATTGACTTCTCTACCCTGAGGCCGCGCGGCACCCACGCGAAAGGTGCCGGCAGCATCGCATCCGGCCCTGTTTCCTTCATGCAGGTCTGGGACGCGATGTGTGGCACTATTCTGTCGACCGGCGCCCGCCGCGGGGCCATGATGGCGACGCTGCGCTGCGATCATCCCGACATTGAGGAGTTCGTCGGCGCCAAACAGCAGGCCGGACGCCTACGCCGATTCAACCTGTCGGTCCTTGTGACCGATGCGTTCATGGCGGCGGTGCGCAGCGATGCTGATTGGGCGCTGGTGTTTCCGGCCGCGGCGTTCGAAGGAGAAGGCGAGACGGTGTCGCGTGAATGGCCGGGGTCAGCCGGACCGGTCTCATGTCGTGTGGTACGACACATCCGTGCCCGCTACTTGTGGGACCTCATCCTGCATGGAACGTACGACTATGCCGAACCCGGTGTACTGTTCATCGACCGTATCAACCAATTCAATAATCTCCAGTACCGGGAGCAGATCAGCGCCACTAACCCATGCGGCGAGATTCCACTGCCGCCTTATGGGGCCTGCGATCTGGGTTCGCTCAATTTGACGCGCTTCGTATTGTCGCCGTTCACACCGCTGGCGCGGATCGATTTCAGCTGCCTTGCAGATACGATGCGGATTGCCGCGCGGCTGCTCGACAACGTAATTGACGCATCTCGGTTCCCGCTTCCCCAACAGGCAGAGAATGCGCATGGCACGCGCCGCATTGGCCTTGGAATCACTGGGCTCGCCGATGCTTTCGTCATGCTCGGACTAACATACGGCAGCGATCGCTCGTTGACCGTCGCGGCGGACCTTATGCGCCAGATCTGTCACGCCGCCTATCGGGCTTCCATCGACCTCGCTCGGGAAAAAGGAAGCTTTCCATATTTTGAACGCGATAAATATCTACAGAGCGTCTTTATCCGTAACCTGCCTGAAGACATTCAGAATGGAATTGCAGCGCACGGGATCCGAAATAGCCACCTGATTGCGATCGCGCCGACTGGCACGATAAGTCTCCTGGCCGGCAACGTATCGAGCGGGCTGGAGCCGATCTTCGCCGCTTCCTATGTGCGTAAAGTACTTACAGCAGATGGAACGCCGAAAGAATTCCTGCTTACCGATTATGCGTTTGAACTGTGGCGCACAACGACCGGAGCGCCGACAACGGCTCCAGATGGATTCATCACGACTGCCGACCTCCCAGTCCGCGCCCATCTCGATATGCAGGCAACTTTGCAGCCATTCGTCGACAATTCGATATCGAAGACCATCAACGTTCCTGAGAATTGTCCGTTCGACGATTTCAAACGGATCTATGATTTGGCCTATGACATGCATCTGAAGGGCTGCGCTACGTTCCGGCCCAATCCGGTGACGGGGATCGTCCTGAGCGAAGCGGCTTCTGGCGACGAGGCCCCGCACTGCTGCGCCCTTGAGCGCGAAGCGGACTGAGCGAAGCGCGCCACCTTCGTGTAAATTCGCGCGGCGACGTTGACGTGAGTCAATGCATTTTATTGTGAGGGATCTAGTATTTATTTTAAATGGAGGATTTTGCCATGGCTGAAACTGCGACCAAGCTACCCGTGAAAGAGGAAAAGACATTGGCGCGCGCATCCGCGATGGAAGCGTGGCGCCCTTTCCACGCCTTACGTCGTGAAGTCGAGCAACTTTTCGACGATTTCGGTCAAAACCTCTGGCAGCTCCCTACTAGCCGCTCAATATTCGGTTTTGAGCCGCTGTGGCGGCGCGAAGCGATATGGGAAGCTGCCCCAGCTGTCGACGTCGTCGAGGGTGAAAAGGCCTACGAGATCACGGCCGAACTGCCCGGGATGGACGAGAAGAATATCGAGGTGAAGGTCGCCAACGGTAACCTGACCATCAAAGGCGAGAAGCAGGAGGAAAAGGAGGAGAAGAAAAAGGACTATTATCTGCATGAGCGCCACTTTGGCTCCTTCGAACGCAGCTTCGTGATGCCGGAGGGCGTCGACGCGGATAAGATCGAGGCAAGCTTCAAGAAAGGCATCCTCACTGTGATGCTTCCGAAGAAACCTGAGGCACAAAAGCCCGCGAAGAAGATTGAGGTCAAAGCCGCTTGAACGTCCGGCTCATGCATGTAGTTGAAGCATCCGGGTTGCGTTTGAAAATGCAACCCGGATCTAAGTGTACGCAAGGTCTCAATGTGGAGAGACTATATGTACGGACAGGGACGCGAACTTGAAATTGGCAATGCGACGAGCGCTGTGCTCATTTCATTATTGCAAACTCTGGTCGATAAGGACGTCGTCTCGAACACCGATGTCCGCGCCCTCCTGACCAAAGCCGCGAACGATCTCGGACCGCACGACTACACGGCGCCCGTTAAGGGCGCGATTGGCGTGATCCTTGACGATATTCTGCCTAAATTTCCCGAAAATGGTGGCGACTGATTACACTCCATCCCTGGGGATATCGCCATGACAACGATTTCGGACTTCAATGCCGTGGTGGCCGCGGCCGAAGATTGGATCAACGATCTTATGCGGCGTCTGGGCTGGCAGGATCGAGAGCGTGTCTATCGAGCGTTGCTCGCAAGCTTGCATGCCCTACGTGACTGTCTGGCCCGGGACGAAGCCATCTATATCGGCGCACAACTGCCGACGCTATTGCGCGGTCTCTATTACGAAGGGTGGCACCCCAGCACGCGGCCAACAACGCGAAGTCGGAGCGCGTTTCTGGAGCGGATCCATGACGGCATGAACCGCGACCTTGGCGTAGACGCGGAACAGGTCGCGCGCGCCGTATTTGCCTTACTCGCGGCACGATTGCCTGCGGCTGAGATTGAGGATGCCAAGGCCGCCACGCCAAGCGTGCTGCACAACCTTTGGCCAAGCTAGGAGAATGCCTAGCTCATGAGCGCCGCCGCGCAATTGCGTTCAATCGAACCGCGGGGGCAGCAAACAATGCGGCTTTTTCTGTGCGGCGATGTCATGATAGGGCGAGGCATCGATCAAGTGCTGCCGCGTCCATGCAACCCAATCCTCTACGAGGACTATGTTCACTCTGCATTGGACTACGTGCGTCTCGCCGAGGAGGCAAATGGGCCAATCCCGCGGCCTGTCGCGCTATTGTATATTTGGGGGGCGGCCCTCGACGAATTGAGCCGTGTCCAGCCGGATGCCCGCATCATCAATCTCGAGACGGCCGTTACGCGTAGTGATGATTTTGCCCCGAAGGGCATCAATTACCGAATAAGCCCGGAGAATGCGGACTGTCTCACCGCCGCCGGTATCGACTGCTGCGTGCTCGCCAACAACCACGTCCTCGATTGGGGACGCGCGGGATTGCTCGATACCTTGACGACACTGGAACGTCTACAAATCAAATCTGCAGGCGCTGGCCGCAATTCTGATGAGGCCAGCGCCCCGGCAGCTTTGCAAATTGCCGGCAAGGGCCGCCTGCTTGTTTTTTCATTAGCGGCGGCGACGAGTGGGACGCCGCGGAACTGGGCCGCAAAGCAAAATGCACCGGGTGTAAGTCTTCTCAACAACCTATCAGAAGCAACTGCTATCCGGATCTCCGACCAGATCGCGAGCCATAGACAACCGCGTGATGTGATTGTCATCTCAATTCATTGGGGACCTAATTGGGGTTATGACATTCGGGAAGAACAACGCCACTTTGCCCATACTCTTATCGAGCGCGCTGATGTTTCCGTTATTCACGGCCATTCCTCGCATCATGCGAAGGGCATTGAGGTCTACCGCGATCGATTAATCCTCTATGGCTGCGGCGATTTTTTGAACGATTATGAGGGTATTCAAGGCTACGAAGACTATCGCGGCGATCTCGCCTTGATGTATTTCGTCGATATCGAACTTGCGAACAGGAATCTAGCCGCGGTCGAAATTGCTCCGCTCCAGATTTGGAAGTTCAGCCTTGTTCGTCCTTCCGGCCCGGATATCGATTGGATTCGGCAAATGCTGGACCGGGAAAGCCGTAAGTTTGGGACAAGCATTGCGGTGATATCGCCGGGGCGGCTTGCGCTCTCGGCCTAGTAGACCAACCACTTGAACGGCGTTTGATAAGCACCTCTTCATATGGCGTCCGGCGAAGCGGCAGGTTTTACCAGCTCGCCGAGATCCGGCTCATCACAGTAGGCCAAGATCACCCTGCGGACCGAGTCTCGCAAGTGCAGAAGCGATGCGAAGTCCGTTCCGGAAGGCTTAACCGCAACCTCAATCTGGATGCTGAGGGGCGTCCACCGCGGGAACCATTGCTCACCGCGCAGCATCGACCGCGTTCCGCGAATAATGCCGGGCACGATTGGCAGGCCAGCTTCCGCGGCTACCTTGAAAGCACCAAGATAGAAACCGGAAAGCCCTGGTCTGCGGGTGAATGTGCCTTCTGGAAAGTACACGATATTGCGGCCTTGTCGCGCGGCGACGATGACGGCCTCCGTGTCGGCGAGGCTCCCGCTGACGTCGTAACGCTCGACAAACAACGCCCCCAGCCGCCGCAGGAACGGTCCCGCGAAAATCTCGCCGCCTAGTTCTCTCTTAACCACATACAACGGTTCGCCCGGCAAAACCGCACTGAGAACCAGCGCATCCATGTAACTCGAATGATTGAACACCAGCATCGCATTGCCGCGCGGGACGCGGTCGAGACCCGCGACAGCAACCGGAACCCCAATGGCGGTCAAAGCGGCGCGGGCGGTGGCCCGAATCGCCCGCCAGCGCCAAACCAGGCCTGGCAGTATCATGACGGCGAACCATGCGAGTGTAAAACTCAACGCCACGATGGTCCACCACCAAGCTGCGTAGAATGTCTCGCGAAGCAGCCTGCTCCGCCGCACGAGTTGCGGACCAATGCCCGCAAGCGATAAACGCAGGATTTGCCGCCACAGCGCCCGCTGCGGAGCACCGATACGCCCGCTCTCGTAAAGCTCCTTGGCGGCGCTCCGGCGGATCTTGCCGCTTGATGTCTTGGGCACCGTCCGCGGTGGGGCAAGGACAATCTCATCGGGTGGTGTCCCGGCGGTGTCGCCCGCAACCTCCTGCGCGCGCGCTTGCAGTTCCGCGCGAACGGCAGGATCGGTCTCACGCGTCTCGGCCAGTACGACCACACGTTCCGTTCCGGATGCGCGATCGGTGATGCCGAATACCGCGACGCAGCCCTTACGGATGCCCGGAATCTCAGCGACGGCGTCTTCGACTTCCTGCGGATAAATATGGCGGCCAGCGCGAATAATGATGTCTTTGATTCGACCGGTGATATAGACGTCGCCACCCGCCATATACGCGCGGTCGCCACTGTCGAGCCAACCGTCGCGAAAGAGTTCGCGGGTTTTGGTCTCATTGCGGAAATAGCCGTGTGTCGCTGAAGGTCCCCGGAACTCGAGCCTTCCTTCCCGCCGTTCGCCGACTTCATAACCCGCTTCGTCGACGATGCGAATTTCATGGCCGGGTAGCGGCTGGCCGCACGGCACGATTTCAAGCGGCTTTGGGTCGTCCGACCTTGCCGGCTCGGCCACTCCGTCAGTGCTCAGCCGATCCCGGTTTACGCGATCAATTATTGGTGGGCGACCGAGTGGCGGAAACGCCAGTCCCACTGAGCACTCCGCGAGACCATAAACCGGCGCCATCGCCTGCGCGGGAAATCCATAACGGCCAAATCGATCGATAAATCGCCGCAAAGTCTGTACGCTGACTGGTTCTGCGCCATTCGCGACCATGCGCAACGAACTGAGATCCAACCCCTCAAGGTCAACATCAGCGACCTTGTCGAGGCACAACTCGAACCCGAAATTGGGAGACGCCGAAAAAGTGGCGCGAAAGCGGTGAATTGCCCATAGCCAACTCTCCGGCCGCACGAGGAAGCTCAACGGCGACATGGCGTAAAGCGGCGCTGCAAAATGCAGGCACCCCAGCCAGGCCCCGATGAGACCCATATCGTGATAGAGCGGCAGCCAGCTGACGAAGACATCGGCCGAGCTCGCTTCCATGACCCTCCCCATAGCCCGGATATTGGCAAGCAGGTTGGAGTGACTGAGCACCACGCCCTTTGGATCGCCAGTGCTGCCGGAAGTGTATTGGATGAGTGCGACGGAATCGGCGTTGCTGGGCTGAGGCAGATTGACGGGCGCCGGCGACGCCTCGAGATTTGCGACACTCTCGATGGCTTTCAATGTTTCCACTTGTGCGCGCAGCAATCCGGCAACCCGCCGTCCCTCGGGCATCGTGATCAGCAGGCAAGCGCCGGCGTTACGCAGAATGCCGATCTGGCGAAGCAGATGATCCTCGATCTGCGAGAGCCGCATTGGTGGATAGATCGGCACTGGAACAGCGCCGGCATAAAGGATACCGAAAAATGCGATGAAATAATCGATACTGGTCGGAAGCATCAGGGCAACGCGATCGCCGGGCGTAACGTCACCCGCAAGCAAGCCGCGCGCAACCGCGCGCGCTCTGGTTGCGAGTTCGGTATATGTCAGCCTTCCAAGAACCGTCGCCTCGTCCTGCAGCACGGTCAGGTGCAGACGATCGGGATGCCGCGCCGCATGCCACTCGAGAACCTCGATCAGGGTCCGCGCTTCGCTCGCAGCCGGCACAGATGGGAGGGCAGGAGCGGACGGCGTTTCCAGAGCGGCCCGCCGCAGTGCAGGTCCGGCCTGTTCCAATGCCCGCACTAGATCATGGATGGTCTCCGCCTCGCCGATGGTTTGGGCAGGGAGCCGCACGCGGAATGCGCGCTCGATCCGCAGAATCAGCTCGGTTCGAGCTAAGCTGTCGATCCCTAAATCGCGCTCGATCCGACTGGCGAGGCCAACATCGATGAATTTGATGCGCTGGGGATGCAGTTCGTGCACTAGCGCCGAGACAAGCGCGATCACATCGCGTTCGCGCAACGCCTGCTCAGCCAATGCGGCAGGCGCTGCCGCCTGATCAAGCCGCTCCGACATGGCCAAAGAATAGAATTCCGGGAGCGAGCCATATTGATACTGATCAAACCGCGGCATGGAGACTTTTCGCTGCCAGCAAAGGCCTTGACCCGCAGCAACCAAATCACGCGGCCAGCAAGATTGAAGTACTTGCAAGAATCACATCGCTTCTCGTTGCGCTGCCGCGGTACGCGCAAGTTCGCGCTGTCCATCTGGCATTAGAACCATGGACGGTCGACGCGGGGTTGCTGACGCCGACGCTTCAAGCGTGACGTTGTCGTCCCGTTATTCGCCAGGGAAATAGACGAATTGTACGCTAAGCAGTAAGAGTTCGGCATGCGGCAGGCTATTTGCAAATGCGGGTGGAGCCGCGCGGCTCGCGTTGATGGCGGCGAACCTGAGACTAGTCCGGCCGTAACACGTGATAGCGGCCGAGTTCCTCGCGCGTCCACAGCGCGAGCCCGGCCCGGTTATCGATAGTATCGATCGCGATTACCACGTCCGGATCCGTGAACGATATCTTGCTTGGTGTCGCCGATTGCTTCAGCGCGTCGACGATCGCATCATTGAACAATCGCTCGGTGTGCTGCGTTCGCAGATCGTGTTTTGTACCACGCCGACGCAACCGCACGTGAAATGACCGTCCAGCCAAGCGCGGCAGCCATTCGCGAATGATGGATTTTGCTTTCTCGACGAACTCCGCTTCCGACAGGAAGTCGAAGTCTCGCATGGCCGGGGCCACCCGTGAGATCGCGTCGTAAAGCGCCGGGTTCTCTTCGGTTCTCTTTTCGACTGCTTCGAGCAGGGCGACCGGATCTTCGACTTTTATTACCAAGACGTTGTGGTATGGGCTGCGCTCGGCCACCCCAAGCTTCTGCAAGGCTCGGAGCGCCCGCCTATAACCGTCCTGGAAAACGCTGACGACGACGTTCCAGTCCTTCACGAGCCTGCTCCCTCGGCACCTTGGCCGGCAAAGGCCGTCATGACCTCGTCCAACATGCGCGCCTCTTGCCCGTTATAGCGCGGAGAAAAATGAAACGACTCAACCCGCCGCACCCGCGCCTCGCGCGCAAGGCGTCCGGCGGCGGCCGTCGTTAAATGTGCGCGCTCTGTCGCCAGTGCCGTATCCGCTTGCGCAAAAGCGGCTTCGATGAACAGCAGATCGGCGTTCTGTGCGAGCTTGATAATGGCCGCGCGATTTGCAGGCGTGTCGGCAGCGTCCGTCACATAGGCCACCTTCTGACCGGGCATGACCGTCAGGACGCTGCGCAGTGTGCCGAGCGGCAGTTCGCGCACATCCGGTGATGTCGGCCGGGAGCTGACCCGGATCAGGTGGTCGTTCGGCCTGTTCTCGATGACCGCGCGCTTCAGTTCACGCAGCCAGGGGCCAAGCGGCAATCCCAGTTCGGCAAGCCGGTTTTTCCAGACGTTGATATGCGCGGCTTCCTCGATCGCAAAGCCCAAACACGGCGTGCGGTGTTCCAGAACCGCCGTCGACACCCGGAAAGTCGGCTCGCTGTAGAGTGCGCCCTCAATGCTCAAGCCCCTGCCGACTACTTCACCGGAAAACGCATTTTTGAGTCGAAACCGCGCAGTGTCGGTCGCAAGAGAAGAATCGATTTCGGTCACGACGAAGACGAGGTCGCTCACGTAACGAGCGACAAGATTCCAACGATAGCCATGGAGCTTGTGCCGGACGTGGTCGATAAAGCCGGTTGGCCCATAAATGTTTATTGTCTTCTCTCGCCCGACCAACACCCTGAGCAGGCGATCAAAGCCGATGAAATGATCGATATGCGTGTGCGAGACAAAGACATGCTCAAGCCGTTGGATCTTTCGCGGCGACAAATTCGAGATGTCGCCCAAGTCGAACAGGATTGCGCGTTTTTCGAACAGCGTTTCGACGTAGAGGGCGGGATCTCCGGATCGCCCGTTGACGAGGTTTGGGTGCAGAAGCGGCCGCATGCAAAATAGCTAGCCCTTTTCGAGCCTACAGACTTTGCGCCAAATCACGGTCTCGGCAGCTGCTAGAAATTCAGTAACTGGCGAAGTCGCGACTGGGGCAGCTTCTCTCGGGCGCTTCTGAGGACCATTGACCGGGATCAATCCATTTGGGCCGAAGGAGGGGCAGTCTCTTGTGGGCCTGAGCCGCAGGGAGAAAAGTCATGCAGCTGAGCTCAACCGCCTTTTCCGACGGATCGGCGATCCCCCGCCGCTTTACCTGCGACGGCGAAGACTTCTCCCCTCCCCTGGAATGGCGCGACCCGCCGGCGGAGACCCGCAGCTTCGTTCTGCTCTGCGACGATCCGGATGCTCCGGGTGGCACATGGCATCATTGGGCGGCCTACGACGTCCTGGCCAGTCTGACGTCACTCGCGCAGGGCGCCACTCAGCACGCCGAAAAGCACGGCTTCAAACAAGCGATCAATGACTTCCAGCGGGCTGGTTACGGTGGTCCGTGCCCGCCACGCCACCATGGCCTGCACCATTATCATTTCCGGCTGCTAGCGCTCTCGGTCGACCGTCTGGCGACGGGCAAGAACCCGTCCTGTCGCGACGTCGCACGCGAAGCACGAAAACATGCTCTCGCCGAAGCGGCTCTGGTCGGCGTATATGAGCGATAGTCACATCCGATTGATTTCCAAATAGCGGCACATACAGCGCATTGAAACCGGTCGGCTCTTACTGACGAGCAAAAGGGACATGAGCCATGCTCCCGTTGCTATCACTTTTAGTCTTCCTCATCATGGCGGTGCTCTTCCCGTTTGTTTTTGGCGAGCATTAAAACGATCTCGGCCAAATCAAATTAGAAGCCCCGGCGTCGTCCGGGGTTGCTTGCTCAGTGGCTGCGCCGCGCACTTCCATTCGGATCATCAGCGTCAATTTCCCGACGTCCCATCACGGCCGGTTTACCTCAGAAACGGCCATTTGGTGGTACATCTACTTTACCTCTCAGCGGAACGCTGGTTTGGACCACCTAAGGGCGGTCGAAAATTGCTTCGCCTCTTGCCCACTTTTGGAAAGCCACCATAACGCTTTGTTTTATAATGGTTAATTAAGCCGCCGGGGCAGACGGCGTTGATTTCCGAAACGCTTTTTTCCAAGAGAAATCGCTGTAGTGCCTGCAGCATTCCGAGCGCCGGTCAGAAAACACGAGAAGGAAAGTGCCGAAAAAGGAGGCATTTTTCGAATTCCGCGTAGTCACACGCTTTGCGGCAAATCAACAAATCTTCGCCCACCGTGCGATATTAAAGAAGAGATATAATAGTTCACCGAGCGATGTGAAGGTTTGCATGATCAAGCGCTTCACGTGGATTCTGGTCTGTCTATTCGTCTGCTTTGCAGTTGAAGACGTCTGGGCCGCGGAGCCACGAGTACAATCGATTTTGGTCATTGATCAATCTGATCCCAACTCTCCAATTAGTCGTCCTGTGCGTAACGCTTTTCGTTCAGTTCTAAACTCAAATCCTGCCGTCGCGCGCACAATCTATTTAGAACCGCTCAACACTCGACGGTTCAATGGCGCACGTTACTGGGACATCAATTACAACTATCTCAAAGAAAAATATCGCGACAAACGAATTGATCTCGTAGTCGCCCTCGGACCAACGGCACTTAACTTTATTTCGGCGTATCGTTCGTCTCTCTGGCCATCGACCCCGATTGTCTTTGGCCTTGTCGATGATACGGTCATTCCCAACTTGACGCTGCCTCCCGATACAACCGGAATTACGGTGCATCGCAGCTTCCAAATGGTTGTCGATGCCGCAAAGGTTCTCGTGCCGGAGCTCAAACGTATCGCATTAGTTGGTGCTCCGTTCGCTGACGACATCAATCGGCGCCAATACGATTGGGAACTGCCCTATGCTGACCCTCAACTAGAGATTATCGATTATACAAACTTGCCAATGACCGAGATGAAAACACGCGCGAGTAAGCTCCCAGACCACACCGCGCTTTTTTATACGGCAATGTTCAATGATCCGAGCGGGAAACAGTATTTTCCCGAGGAAGCATTGGCGGAAATTGCAGAAGTGGCCAAAGGGCCCATCGTTATCGATACAGAGTCCCAGATCGAAAATGGCGGTAGCGGCGGGTTTGTTCTAATGCCGCAAGTGGCCGGCCGTGAAGTGGGCCTGCTCGCCGGTCGCATTCTTGACGGTGAAAACGCCTCACAAATTCCCATTACCCGCGGAAACAATGTTAAACCAATTTTCAATTGGCGCGAGCTCCAGAAATGGAACGTCAACGCCAGCGATTTGCCGCCCGGAAGCGAAGTCCGCTTCCGTCCACTGAATGCGTGGGATCTGTATCAATGGCAAATAATTTCTATCGTCATTTTTGTTTCTTTTCTCATCGTGATGGTTGCTTGGTTGCTCTTTGAACATCGCCGCCGTCACATTGCTGAGGCTGAATCAAAAGATCGTCTTCGACAAATCTTACTTATGGATCGGACACTAATCGCAGGTGCAATGTCAGCCTCGATTGCGCACGAACTTAATCAACCACTGGGGGCAATTCTTGCAAATTGCGAGGCCGCACAGATTCTACTTAAGGCAGACCGAATTGATCTCAATCTTCTTCAAGAGATTCTCGTCGACGTTGAACGCGACGATAAGCGAGCGGCAGATATCATTAGGCATCTGCGAGCGCTTCTTAAGGAGAAAAACGAAGGCGAATTAAAGACATTTGACCTTAATGACGCGGTCCGCTCGACTGTCTCTATTATTGGACCGGAGGCGAAAAAGCGAGGTGTTAGCCTAACGTGCCATGCAGAGAAATCCGCGCTACCCATCTACGCAGATGACGTGCACCTGCAACAAGTCTTCATAAATCTAACAATGAATGCAATGGATGCGATGGATGCGGCGCAGACGGTTTCGCGGGAAGACCGTAATATCGAAATCAAAACGGCATTGGTAGGAGACTGTGAAGTCGAGGTTTCAGTTTCAGATGCTGGCATTGGCATTCCACACGACAAAATAAAACGTATTTTTGAACCGTTCTTTACAACCAAGTCACAAGGCACAGGACTGGGTTTATCCATTGTACGAACGATTATCGAATCGTATGGCGGCCGGATCTGGGCAGAAAACCGACCTTCGCACGGCGCCACTTTTCGGCTTATTTTGCCGCTAATGAAAGCGCATCCGTCATGAACTCGCGACAAAACGTAATTCATTTTGTTGATGACGATGCATCCTTCCGCAAAGCGATGTATCGACTGCTGCACGCATCGGGCTACCGCGTGGTTTTGCATGAATCGGGGGTTCAGGCTCTAGAAACTATCTCGAATGGTGATCGTGGTTATATATTGCTCGATGTGCAGATGTCCGGCCTAAATGGGATTGAACTACAGGAGCGCCTCGAAAACGCGGGAAACGCGTTACCCATCGTGTATGACGAGGACACGAACATTTAATTCGCTTCGCGCGCGGATTTGCACATTTAGGAGGGAGCATGAAGTCTTTGGTCTGGTCGTTCTTGGCTGTCTCAACAAGCAGATCGCTCACCAACTCGGTACTGCAGAGCGCACGGTCAAGGCACACCGCCATAGCGTTATGCAAAAACTTGGAGCCAGATCCGTCGCGGAACTGGTCTCAATTGCTGTAAAGATTGGCCACCTGGTCGCGTGACGCGCTGGGACGGAAACATGCACCAAAGGGCAATAATTATCTGAAAATTCTTTTAGGAAAAATATAGATTCTGTGAGACGATATCGATCTCAAAAGCAGAGACTTTTATGCAGGTCGTGGCGGTTATCGACGACGATCCTAGTATGCGGATTTCAGTTACGCGTGTTTTGCACGCATCCGGATATCTTTGTGAAACTTACGGGTCAGCCGAGGAGTTCTTGGAACGGTTGGCCGCAACTAAGGCAGACAGCGCCCTTATTGATATTCACCTCGGCGGTCTTTCAGGTATTGAACTATGCAAACATCTGACGGCTTCCGGCCGTTTTCACAATGTTATTCTGATGACTGGGATAGATATTGAAGCGAATGAGGCAAAAGCAATCAATGCCGGCTGCAGTGCATATTTGCACAAGCCGTTTTCCGCCCGCTCGTTGATTGAAGCGATTGAGAAGTAGACACCAGCATAAAGATTTGTTCGACGTGCTGCATTGCCTCCGCGTGAAACACTATGAGGCGACTAACCAGCCACCAAACTCCTCCACGCGACGATCTAGGGGCTCAACCGCCTGGCCACGGAAGTTGCATTGCAAGACTGGCGAGAGCCAATCGGCGATTCGGCGCGGTTCTAGCCACGATCGGGTACCCTGCCCTAACGTGCAATAGGCCGGTTTCTGATTTCCAACTATTTTGCTTTTAAAGCGATCCACCAGGTCATCGAAGTTGAGAGGGCTAACATTATGGGCGAGCGTGCAACTACACAGGTATTCGGTTTGGCTTTGACGGTCGTATTTGTCGGGATGCTCGTATTGAATGCGATCTTCCTATTGGATGCGACCGCTTATCGATAGCTTATGAGCAACATCAACCGGCTAAGAAGATCAGCAAAGTCTTATGCGCGTTCGCTAAGGCGCAGGCTGATCAACCAATCTGAATGGAAATCGAGAATTTACTTTTGATGACTCTTGAGAGCGCAATGCAGATGATCCTGGTGGCAACCAATGGGTCCCGTGGTGGCAACCGCGCCGTATTGCCGCAGCCCAGCTTGCAAAGGCCACCGGCGCCGCGCTGTCAATTGTGACGGCCGCCGGCAGTGTTTCAGGCAGCGAATTTAAACAACCGGCGCGCACCGAAGGCGAGAGACGCGCTTGAATTGATCCGATTAAGCCCACACGTAATCCCCACGTTGATATGCATCAAATGCAAGCAGAAATTAATTGATAAGCATTTGAGGGCTGCGATCCTCAATGCACGGGAGGAAGGCGTTTTATTGCCCAGCAACTTCTTTAATTCAGATCGCGAGACTCCAATGAGGTAGCATTAATGGCACACAAACAAATCCTGTTCCGCTCCGCTGCTCGCGAAAAGGTCCTGCGCGGCGCAACCCAGCTCGCCGATGCGGTGCGCGTGACCTTGGGACCTCGATCGAAGTCGGTGCTGATCGAAAAGAAGTGGGGTGCGCCGATCGTGTGCAACGATGGCGTCACCATCGCCAAGGAATTCGACCTCAAAGATCCGGAGGAGAATCTTGGTGCCCGCATGCTCCGACAGGCTGCGGAAAAGACTGGGGACATGGTCGGCGACGGAACCAGCACCGCAACAATTTTAGCGCACGCCATATTTGCCGACGGCGTACGCAACGTCGTGGCCGGCGCGAGCGCGATCGACATCAAGCGCGGCCTCGATCGTGCCGCGAAGCGCGTAATCGACGCTTTGCGGGCCATGTCGCGCCCGGTCAAGACGCACAAAGAAAAGGCTCAGGTCGGTGCCCTTTCCGCGCATAACGATCCCGTCATTGGCGAACTCGTGGCTGGCGCCATGGACAAGGTCGGTGGCGAGGGCGTGATTACGGTCGAGGAATCCAAGACCACTGAGACCGCGCTCGATGTCGTCGAAGGCATGCAGTTTGACCGCGGCTTTATCTCTCCGTACTTCATCACAAACCCCGAGAAGATGGAGGCCGTCATGGAGGATGCGCTGGTCCTCATCTCGGATCGCAAGATCAGCATCCTCAAGGATCTGATTCCATTGCTGGAGCAGGTCGCGAAATCGGCACGCCCTCTGCTGGTCGTGGCTGAGGATGTCGAGGGTGAGGCTCTCGCCACGCTGATCGTCAATCAAGTTCGCAGTGCGCTCAAGAGCTGCGCGGTCAAAGCCCCCGGCTTCGGCGATCGTCGCAAAGCAATGCTTGAGGACATTGCGGTGCTGACGGGCGGACAGGTCGTCTCCGAAGATCTAGGCGTCAAACTCGAGCATGTGGCCATCGAGCAACTCGGTCGCGCCAAGCGCATCGTTGTCGACAAGGATAACACTACGATCGTCGGCGGTGCTGGCAATCGCAAGCAGATTGACGCGCGCATCGAACAGATTTGCCGAGAAATCGAAAAAACGACCAGCGATTACGATCGCGAAAAACTGCAGGAACGGCTGGCGAAACTCTCCGGCGGCGTCGCCGTGATCCGTGTTGGCGCACCCGCCGAATCCGAGATGAAGTCGAAGAAGGAAGCGCTCGATGATGCTATCAGCGCCACCAAGGCGGCCGTCGCCGAGGGAATCGTGCCCGGTGGCGGGCTGGCCTTGCTGCGTTGCGTCAAGGCCGTCGCGGAAGAAGAAGCCAAATGTGAAGGCGACGAGAAAACCGGCGTTCAAATTCTGAAACGGGCGCTTGAATTGCCCGCCCGGCAAATCGCGGAGAATTCCGCCGTGGATGGCGGCGTTGTGGTCGCGCGCATGCTAAGCGGGACCGGCAATGAAGGCTTCGATGCCGGACGTAAAGAATACGTCGATCTGATCGAAGCTGGAATTATCGATCCGACCAAGGTCGTTCGCATTGCGCTCGAAAATGCCGTCTCAGTCGCCAGCATCCTGTTGCTGACGGAAGCCACGATGACGGAAATCCCCGAGGTCAACAAGGAACGTAACCCAGAACCGGAAATGGCAATGTAGCGCGCTGCGCGCATTTTTCGGTGAACATATCGGAGTGAGACCATGCAGACGCCGGTCGAAATTGAATATCAAGGCATGCAAGCCAGGCCGCAAATCCAGGCCGCCCTCGCCAAGCACGTCGCTGACCTTGAGCAGCGGTTTGGTCGCGTGACCGCATGCCGGGTGGTGTTGAAGGCACCCGGCGGTCATCACCGGACAGGCGGTCTCTACGAGGTCAACATCCGTCTAGCGCTTCCAGACGGTCGGGAAGTCAATGTCGACCGCACCGCGCAGGCCGATGAGCGCCATTCCGATCTGGATTTCGCGATTAACGATGCGTTCAAAAGGGCGCGTCGGCAACTTCAGGATCATGCTCGCGAGCTGCAGGGACAGGTGAAGCATCACGAAGGCCCGCCGATTGGGACCGTGGTGCAACTCGACCCGTTAGGCGAATTTGGCCTTCTCGAATCCAGCGATGGCCAGGAAATTTACTTCCATCGCAACAGCGTGCTCGACGATGGCTATTCGCGCTTGGCCGTGGGCTCTCGCGTGACTTATGCCGAGGAAATGGGCGAGAAAGGGCCGCAGGCGAGCACGGTAAAGCTGATGGGGAAACACAGTCTGCGCGCATGAGCCAAGCCGCCACCTTGGCCTCCGGCAGGGCAAAGTGGGAGCATTTCCCGCACGATGCAGATGTCGGGGTGCGAGGATTTGGCGCGACCGCAGCCGAAGCGTTTGAACAAGGCGCGCAAGCGCTGACAGCGGTGGTGACGCGCACCGAGGTTGAGCCAAGATTTCGGGTCGAGGTGAATTGCGAAGCCCCGGATCTAGAGCTTCTGTTCGTTGAATGGCTCAATGCCATTATCTACGAGATGGCAGTGCGACGAATGCTGTTCGGGCGTTTCGCGGTACGGATCGAGGGCACACGACTTAACGGAACCCTGTGGGGTGAGCCGGTCGATGTCGAGCGACATGGCCCAGCTTGCGAGCCAAAAGGCGCAACCTACACGGCACTCAAAGTTGCCGCCGACACCAAGGGGCTCTGGTCGGCGGGCTGTATCGTGGACGTGTAAGCGAGATCGGCGATGGACCCTGCCCGTTTCACCCGTGTCGATGAGACGACCTGGCGCGTCGAGCCGCAGGGCGGCATGCGCGTGCCCGCCATCATCTACGCCGATGAA